>NZ_JBWDNJ010000019.1:0-15167 GCF_056269135.1 Paenibacillus sp. J22FR21 | reverse complement strand
GAAAAACCTTCCAATATAAATTCGGAGGGTTATTTGTAATGCTTAGATTCTAGTATAGCAGTATTTTTTCAAGCTTCTAATGAAAAATGTTGACAAGATATTAGCTGGTTTAGCTGAACAGGCCACCGATCGATAGGTGGCCTGTTCAGCGGTGTGTTAACGTGCACGTTAGCAGAATACTGGTAAGATGCGCCTCTCCATCAGAGTAATATATTCGGATTTATATGGGCTAAATCCGAATATGTCGATAAAAGAAAATTTGAGTCGTCTGGAGAACATCTTCCCAGCCAAGATTGCCGCCTTGAAGACTATGATTTGCTCCTTTGATTTCCAGAAAACTGGAGTTATGAAGCGCTTCGTGTAATATTTCTGCCTGTTTGAATGGAATAATCTCATCTTCAGTACCGTGAATGATCAAGAATGGTGGCGCGGCATCTGTTACAAATGTAATCGGGCTGGCCATCTTTGCCCTTTCCGGATGCTCTCTCACATGCGATGGCATAGCGATGTCGAGCAACAGCGGCTTGCCGTCCGCTTCCCCATAGATTACATCTGAGATCATTTGAATTTCTTGTTCGAACATCTATTATTACTCCTCTCCCATAGTTAAGCCTGCGATTCCTGGTTGACACGATATTCTTATTCAGCTCAGCAAATGTGTCCGTTAGTTCAATAAGCGTCGGCGCTCTAAAGGTATTTCTTTGTCCAATTATTAATAACAATTGCAAAAATGATTAGCCCGAGTACGATTATTAATCCTCCAAAAATGACAGGCCAGAAGTCGAAGCAAATACCTCAAACCTCCATAACGAGTACCCGTAAGCCGACCCCCGCTTCAGACCCAGCATCCGTACATATCTTGCGCTCTTGGCTGAGAACGAGATATCGTCGATCCCCCCGTCCCCGGAAGTGGTCGCGAATACATCCGTCCAGGTCTTGGCATCATTCGATACTTGGATCTTGTAGGCTTTCGCATAGGCTGCCTCCCAGCTCAGATAAACCCGGTTCACCGTCTTGACCGCGCCGAGATCGGCATAGATCCACTCGTTGTCGGTATAGTTCGAGCCCCAGCGCGTCGTCCCGTCACCGTCGACCGCGTTAGCGGGCGCAAGCGTTGCAACATGGGTCGAGCTGGCCGCGACTGCAGCACCGGCGGCGAGGTTAATGCCGTACAGATGTATGTTTTCCAATCCCGCGTGAGCCATCTTCATAATGCTGACCATTTCCGTGTATGGCTGATCCTGCTGATCTACGAGTCCGATATTGTAGCTTTCTCCGTCCACGCGTCCGGTGACGGCCTGATCGAAATAGGCATACCAGCCTGAGCCGACGAACAGCGGATTCTGTGCCTGGCTTTCCGCGAATGCCCGGTAGGCTACTCCCCGCTCAAGGGTACTGGTCGTCTTCGTAGGGGCGCTGATATATGACAAACCGCGGTCGGACGAGCCGAAGGAATGCTCGAGATTGAGCAGCGGCTTCCCGAAAGCCTCATATTCGTCCATCCAGCTGCCATCCCTCGTATAACTGTCCACCGAGAAGGCATCGACATACGGCATCGCCCCCCGATCCCAATCCAAGCTCGTTCGCCAAGTAGGGACGATAGTGGAGCCGAGAAACAAATGATTCGGGTCATTCCGCTTCAGGATGTCGCGGATCATAGCGTAATACGTCTCGGATGCCAAGGTGATAAAGCCGGATACGTCCGCAGAGGATACCTTGGTGATTGCGATCGGAGTGTCCTTGAGCGCGTTGAACGAAACGGCGTTCATGCCGAGCAGCATATTGACGTTATCGAGACTGCCGTGCCGCGTGGCATAATAATCGACGAAGGCGCCTTTCGCCGGAGAATCCGCCCCGTACGTCAGCAGCTCTTTGACGATATCGGTTGTCCAGCCTGCTTCGTTATCGTAGGTGTAGCCGATTAACCACTTGCTGTTGCGCGCGTTTTTCAGCTGCGTCTTTAGCGTATTCTCGATGATCGGCGCGGTCTGAGGATCGAACACGTCGTACGACCATAGGATTCTTCGCAAGTTAGCAGGGTCCTGCAGCACCTGAACGTACGGAAAAACGACGCCCTTCGGCTTGGTCCACTTGCTGAAGGCATTGAACCCCCACTGTATCAGGCGTTTGCGCGTGATATCCCCCCATTTCGCCTCGTAATCGCTGCCGTACTTCTTCATTACATTCGAGACAATGAAGGTGACGTACTCGCCTTTCTCGTCCTTGGTATAAGCCGGCGCGTATAGCGTCCGGTCGGGCAGCAGCTCGAAAATTTGCCTTGGCGTGCCGTCCGGCTTCTGCGTCGGCGTCTTGTAGCCGGCTTCCCATAAACTTGCGGCATCCACCCCTTTCAATAAGAAAGGATACCCGTCCGGCGTAATGAACCACCATTTGCCGTTGACCTGCTCCAGCCTGAAATAGCCGGTACTCTCGTATTTCCCAATACGCTTGATGCCGCCGTAAGAATCGTAGATTTCCGGGTCATATGCGACGTTCGCCAAGGCGGCGGCTTCGTCCGTATAGTTCTGACGCAGCTGCGCGTCGGAGGTGATTTTACCCGACCAAGCATCGTTCATCCATTGGCCGTAACGGTCCACCAGCAAGGCGTCCTTGTTCAGCTCGGCCTTTAGCTGCTCCGCGGTGAACGAGGGCTTCGGATTTTGCCCCGGCGTGCCGCTGCCTTGCGTGATTTCAACTTCCGTCAGAGGGATATGCTGAAAGGCTTGCGTGCGTGTGATGTCCAGCACGATGAACCTGGCCGTCACGCCTGCCATCGGCACGTTGACCGTATAGTTCAGCTCGGTGCCTTGTCTGATATGCCTGGTTGCGATGTAATAACCTGTGGCCGCTTCCGGGCGGTATTTGACGGTCATATCTTTGAAGCCCCAGTATTTGTTCGGTGAGTTCATCACCACACGCAATTGATCAAGGGGATAATCCCTGAGCAAGTCGATCACCACATGCACCGTCATCGGCGATTTCGCTTTCCCCATCCAGCCTGCATAGGCGGTTGTACCGTCATACAATACGCTTTTCGCCGCCGCCATCAGACCGGTCGATAGCAGATCCGGTGAATTGCCTCCATCCGGAGAGACACTATAGACATAATTGCCCGTTTTGAGCATCGTTCCTTCACCTCGAGCATGACCGTTTGGAATAAATGCCGCCAAGGCGGTCATTGCCATTAGGAACGCCAACACACTTCTTGCATACATTATTACCCCGTTCTTCATCAGTACCAACCTCCTTTCTTCCTGTATCGTCTCTTGCAACGGATATGCTTAGAATTACTTTACATAATTTACCTTAAAACAGAAAAGGGTACCCCAGACCCAACGTTGCTTGAGTCCGAGGTACCCCAATGACTAGGAAGGATGCGGGACGCGAAACCTTCCTTACCTATTTTGCGAAACGGAAAGAACCACCCAGTCCGGTCGCTCACGAAGTGTTAGGTTGCTGCTGATTCCGCCAAACCGTCTGTCCCATCAGATCCCGTATGGCGCCCAGATAGCGGTCTTCCGATGCCGACCAGCGCAGCTTCGCCATCTCTTCCACATCCGGTCCGGCCAGATATCGCAGCTGGACGGACTCGTCGACCGCGGCGGCGTACGTGCTATGATTTAGCCTGATAAATAATCTTTCTTAGTTCAGCAGTCTGATCTTTTGGTATTTCGTATCCTTGCACTCTATCCGCTATATCGACGAGTAAGGCGGTACTTCCATCTTCGTCAGCAACGTTTAACACGTATTTCTTTTCTGTGCCATCTTCGAACGTAAGGTACATGAACAACATTGCACTATAATCTATGTCACCTTTCATTATTATCGCTTTACTGATTGCTCTCTGGAATATCCTTATTTCATCAATTTTCTCATAAGTCACGCTGTCATCTACAAATGCTGCTGTCTGCATTTTCTTACATCCGTCTGCACATTCGAGTTTAATGCTGACAATCTCTTTTCCATCCAGAACATCGTTTACACACCCAGTAATACCAAGGACCAAAATTAATATCACAACGAGGAAGCTGCTTCTTAGAATTGTACCCACCTGCCTTACCGTTTTCTTCAGACAACATATTGACGAATTAGTAAGGCAAAAGTAGCTATACTAGCCCGTAAGATGAGAAACTGGCACCATTATTCTGGCTGCCGTTTCTTCTTGTTTGTTGTGTTATAGTGTCCCGTTAGACTACTCTAAAAAAATCGCCATCTTCTGATCTATCAGTCCAATCTGAGAGGCCGCGCCTCCCTGGTTGCCATCGAACATCGCGGAGACTAGGAAAATCTGCTCTCGCTTCTCCTGAACCGCAACAGAGAATACTTGCGTCTTTTCGACAAACTTACCCATCTTCATGTCGTAGGCATAATCGAGATTATTCGGCGTTGCTTCATGCGCATATTTGAGCCCATAGAGATTCATGACTTCGGCTTTGCTCATCCCGACGCGTGCTCCGCGAGCCGTTTGATACACGTCTTCGGAACCCTCCAAAAGTTGAAAGCCCACGGCGACATCGCCGCGATACGCTACGCGCACACCCGAATGATACATTACAAAGGGATGCCCACTATCGCCACCGTCCTGAATGATCGCCTCGATATCCGCTCTCGAATCGCCATAACACAAGGCCTTGCTATTTTGTATGCTAACAATGCACTTATCTTTATCCGAGAAAGTATCCGCCTGAAACGAAGTCTTTTGCCCCCGACAGCCGCTGATCGCGAACAACGCGATTACACTGATCATCCATAAGTTTATCCTCATCACACGCCCTCCTTTCATAAGGAATATTATACTTCATTTGTAATTCTTGATTGTAATTGGGTTTCTCTAAATGAGGATAATCATTGCGCTATACTGCCGTTACTTCAATGGACACGGCAGCTGATCGTTTGACCAGCTGCCGTATATCGTGATTGAGCTATCGTTGAATGGCATATATAATGTTACTCGTCAGCTAGCTTTATTGCTTTTTCAATGACTGGATCTAGCTTATTTTCCAGGTCATCCATAATTGCATAAAACTGTTCATCCAAATTTTCGAAGAACTCATTTAGTTCATCGTGGTCCCATGAATCGATAATCTCATTCCGTTCTTCTATATTTTCAGGAGGTACTCCACCAGGGAACATAGAACCAATATTGTTTACTAATGTAATTGCAGATTCTGCCCCGATTGTTTCAAGGTCTTCGATAGTTTCCTTATAATTGTCTGCACCATGATTATAAAAGAAACTAATCAAGCCGCCTCCGCTCACATCACCGATTAATCCATCAACGTTTAACCAAATTTTTTCATATTTATTCAAACTAGATTGTCCATCATTTTCGACTTTCTGCCAGATATTTTGCCAGACTGTCTCTTTATCCATTCTATGCCCCCTAGTTTTATTACTCGAATAATTCGTCATGTCATGGAGCTATCCTGCCCATTCGCTTAATAACAAAGGAGCAGCTGCCGCCCGCAGACTGCTTCTCCTGTTTGTTACACTAAAGTGCCCGTAAGCTTAAAGCTCCATCATTAAAAAAATTTTTAAACTCTTGTGCTGGTCCTTTGTTGTCTTTGCGCCTAGTTTCGGTGAACTGACCATTTGTATATTCGTTTACTACTTTTCTCCAGAATATCTGAGCAGGAATATTCCAATCAAATTCACTAACTTTCCAGTTGCCCAAATACAAATTGAATGCCTTATATGCAGCTTCTTTTCCTACGTTCTTATTCCTAAATTTCTTTAAGATAAAAAAATGATTGAGGTAGTAAGTACCTTCTTCTATAAGTTTTTTTATGATAACAAAACCAGCTAATTTACTATCAACTCTTATAAAAAACAAGTCATAATTCTGACTTTCATACCAATCTCTATGATTAAGACTACGAATAAATGAGCCCTCTTCACTAATATCTGAACCACTCAGTTCAGACAAGTCATACGCAACAAATTCAAAGAGATTTTCTAATGTATCTAATCCACCTTCAGTAATTCTCTCCAATTCCACGAACACACATCATCACCCTTAGCCCGAATCTATGTACGTCATCAATGCCGGGAGCCTCATTGCAATTGTACTACTCGAATATTATTCCAAGTTACCAAAGTAACGACCATTAACGTTAGGCAGTATGTGCGACTAGCAAATTTCCGTCTAAATCGAATATTTTAAGAAACCTTCTGCCTTCCTCTACTGGTGATGCTTTTGGATCCCCATGTACTTTTATGGCACCTTCAGATACCTTCTTACATAATTCATCCATGTCATCAACTTGAAATCCAATCGTAGGAATGGGTTCTCCGTTAACAGAGAATGTTGAGGTAGTTTCGTCGGAAGTTTGCCATAAAAAAATATGTGTTTTATCCTCAGCAAAACTAATGATTGAAAATTCACTGAAATTAGCATGTAACTTACAATCCAAATAGGTAGTATACCAAGTAATTGCCTCGCCCAAGTTTCTAACTGGAATCTGTACGTGACTAATAGACTTACTCATCTTAATCCTCCTCATCTTTTGCTAGCCTACGGGCTAGATCCGAATATGTCGATTAAAGAAAATTTGAGTCGTCTGGAGAACATCTTCCCAGCCAAGATTGCCGCCTTGAAGACTATGATTGGCTCCTTTGATTGCCAGAATACTGGAGTTATGAAGCGCTTCGTGTAAAATTTCCGCCTGATTGAATGGAATAATCTCATCTTCAGTACCGTGAATGATCAAGAATGGTGGCGCGGCATCTGTTATAAATGTAATCGGGCTGGCCATCTTTGCCCTTTCCGGATGCTCTCTCACGTATCCGCCGATTAGTCGAGATTCTAACGACTCAGGTGAGTCATGAAAGCCGTCCAACATCTGCAGGAAATCGACTGGGGCCGACCAGGCGGCAACCGCCTGCACGGAGCTGGAAATACCGGGATTCCCACTACGGCCTTCCATTTCTTCTACCTGTCCAGTCGTACCTAGCAATGCCGCCAGATGCCCGCCGGCGGAATGCCCGAACACACCAATCCGTGCCGGATCGGCACCGAAAGATTCTGCGTTCGCTCGAAGCCAACGAACAGCTGCCTTCGCATCATGCAACTGTGCAGGATAAATTGCTTCGTTGCTGAATCGATAATTGATGCTAACGGAGAAGTAGCCCTGGGCTGCAAAGTGACGAACAAACATCCCGCTCTCCGAAGGTTCAGCCTTGTCACCCCATAACCACGCGCCTCCATGAATATACAAGGCAATCGGAAGTTTACCTATCTGCTGCGATGGCATAGCGATGTCGAGCAGCAGCGGCTTGCCGTCCGCTTCCCCATAGATTACATCTGAGATCATTTGAATTTCTTGTTCCACCATCTGTTTATGCTCCTCTCCCATAGGGAAGCCTGCGACTCTAGGTGACTCGATATTCTTATTCAGCAAATGTTCTCCCTTAGTTTAACGACTGAATTTATGATTCTAGCAAATCATTTGCTTGCCATATTAATATCTTATTTCCATCGGGGTCATACATTGCAAAACTATAACCAATCCATGAATGGTCAAAAACATCTTCGACTGATACTCCATTTAACTTTAAATACTGGTGCAATGCATTGGCATCATCTGTATGGATTTGGATAATTGGAATTACAAAACCATTTAGCTTCCATTGGACGGTTTCGTCTACTTTTAGTAAATTGATGTCAGGTCCACTCGATAATCTTAAAAACGTATCTCCCTCTCTTATTTCTCCTTCGTATCTACAGCCAAGATGTTTCACATACCAATCTGCTGATTCTTTGACATTCATAACAGGAATACAACAATTAATTACGTTTTTCACTGGAGCTGTTAGCATATTATTAACTTCCTCCTAAAAAACATAGTTGCGGATTCCAACACTCAAATATTATCGTACAAGTGGTCTTGTGTAAATATTTTCCTTTTAACTAAAATGCCCGTTACTTCAATGAAAAACAGCAGCCGATTGCTGACCGGCTGCCGTCGCTTGACCTAGTATGTTTAGGCTAACATTTTGTATTGACGACGTCTTGGCCCCTTAGAGCCGCTGCTGGATGTGGTCACCCGCTTCTCAGAGTGACCCCGAGCGTCAATATGGTGTTACCCGAAGGAAGTTCTGGAAGCAGCCATTGTATTTAAGGCGTTCTCAAAATAGCTATATACTTCATCTGCTATTCCCAGAAACTCTTCAACAAGTACATGACTATCCAAGTAACAAGCATACAGATAATCAACTAAAGCGGAGTCAATCTCGCAATAGTCTAATATGGCATCCTTCATCTTAATAATGTCATCTTGCCATACACCTGTATCTTCTAAAACCAAAGAGTATAATGCACGAATTAATCTCTTAGAATAACCTTTAATATATCTAGTTTTCATTGTGTTATCACTAGCATTAGAAAGTGAACTATGTATACGAGCTACTTCCTCCTTGGTCTCTGTATTTAAGTCTAAAATGAACGCTGGAGAAGCAATTATCGGTGGCACTTTTTCACCAACGTCATCACCATATAAGCACACGCAAATGATCTTAATCCAAAAACCCCACTCATTCGGTTTACTTAATACATCGTCAATCGAGCAAATTATCGTATCAATCTTAGTTACTACTGGATATTCTTCCAAAAGCCTGTCTTTAATAGTTGACACTCTTTCGTAATCAATATCTTCGGGATTTACACATACAATAGTAAAGTCTGCATCTGACTTAAAAGGTTTAGCTGTTCCTTTTGGAATCGAGCCACACATATAAATGCTATGAATCTTACCTTTAAATTCGGTAAGTAAATTATCTATATACTTCTCAACAAAATCCTTATATTCACTTTGTATTTCAATTCTATTTATAACTTTCTCTAATATCATATAGACTCCTCCTGAACATGTAAGAACTTCTTTCGGCTCGTGGTCTGCCCGACTTTCTTATTTATTAGGATTAAACTTAATTTTTCTTCTACTCCAGCTATCAATTTCTTTTGTGATGTCACTAAAACTACATTCACCAGACTCTATTTTCCAGTTACTATCATGATGAAGCGGTAAATATTCTGTATTATACGCCGGGTCCATCAGGACTGGATCTTGACTGCCAATTAGATTTGAAAGTTTAATGGCATCGACATTTTTTCCCTTCCAGTGGTCGATTTCATCGTAATAATGATCTAGCTCAGGGTGCAGAATGGCTGTCACTTTTGAATCATCCGCTAATAACTTTTGTGTTTCTAGTTCGTAGAAAAAGCTAATAAATTGATACGCTTCCTCCTTGTGCTCTGAGGCTGAAAGTACTCCCATAGATGTAACCATATGCGTCGTAACTTGCTTCTTTGTACCTCTCGGCATCGGCAATACGTCCCAATCGAAGCTCCAATGAGGGTCAGGCGGGAAATCTCCGATTACAAATAATGCTTTTCCTTGTGGAAAGCGCTCCCCAACAGTGCGTAGTACATTTCCATTAACGATCACTTGATGTTTGTTGAAGAGATCGTACATCCATTGAATGTCCGCAATGACCTCGGGTGTATCAATAACACTTTCCGTCAAATCACTGTTCATGAAAAATAAATGATCTGCATGTCCGTTCGCAATCGAATATAACGATTTAACATACCACGTGATACATGGAGTAAAGTCAAGACCATATTGATGTATCGAAAGGTTGGTGGCCTTTATTGCGAGTTCAAAGAAATCATCATATGTCCAATCGTTCGGCGGCATCTCTAGATTTAAGCTTTTCAACAAATCTTTATTGACATAAAACCAAAATGTGTTTGTAAATACGGGAACAGCATAAGTGTGATCGCCAGTTTTGTAGGCGTCCAGCGTTCCTTCAACAATAGTTGAGCTATTTATCGTATTATCGTTCCTAATATAAGGCGTTAAATCCTCAAGCAAACCTTTTACAATCCAATAAAAGCAATCGTACGTTATTGCTAAATCCGCAGACTTGCCCTCTTTTTGTAAATTATTTTGCCACTCGATTAAACTCAGAGCTTCGCGTCCCGCGGAATCAATAGGATTGATCGTAATCCATGGATATCTTTCATTGAACTTGTCCAGGTATTTCTGAAAGCCGTGCACCATCCAATCGTAAATTAAAAGGTTTAGTGTGACTGGTTCTTTGTTCATCATGACCTCCGAATTTAATACGAGATAAGTTCTTTATTTTCAACTGAGGTACTTTGGCACCGATCACTTCATAATTAAAGCCTATATCGGTATAAAACTGAACTGTATGATTCCCTCTTAGTATATGGAACATTTGTTCTCATGTAAAGTTTTTCCTTTTGAAAATGTACAATATAACTTCTTGTCTTAGCACAAAGAAAGCTGCCGGATTCATTTGCCGGCAGCCTCGTTGATGACCTTAAGGGGATCGAATATTGACTACTAAAGTTGAACGATTCTACCTTCCTTTGCTGAGATGTACCCTGCCTCTGTCACCTCTACAACACGGGCGGCCTCTTCAGCGGGCGTCAAGTTGATTCCTCCATCCCTAATGGCAGACAGAAATGCTTGAACCGTAGTTATACTCTGGCCATCAACTGGCAGCTCCTCACGATCTCGTACTCTGTCCACCGACACACGTTCACCGTCGCATGTCAAGGTGCCCAGGTCGCCTAAAATGCGAAAGTGATTTTTTGCAGCGAACATGTCTCCAGGCGTGATCGAATTGGAGGACAAGGAGATCAGTGCCCCGTTTGTCATTCGGACTTGCACATTCAGGTATGCTTCTTGTGGTTTTTCAGGAGGCTCTGAAAACGCGATGACACTTTTCGGTTGCGAACCCGCAAACCACAAAGCAAGGTCCGTAAAGTGTGAACCCGTATCTGCGAACATGCCGCCGCCCATTTCTTCCGGGTTGTTTCTCCAATCACCAGGTGTTATTCCAGCATTTCTGAACCACTCTGGCCCAAAACTTTGCATGAGTTTTTCAAGTTCCTGTGGCGGGGTAGCGCTTAGAAATGCCCCCGCGTTTTGCGAACATGTCGCTTGAACCTGGCGAACCGTTCCGATCTCCCCCGCGTCCAATGCTCTTTTGACAACTTGATAAACAGCTTGATAACGGCTCTGATACGCAACCATCAATACTTTACCGGATTCCTTTTGCGCCGCTGCCATAGCCCAAGCATCCTTGAAGTTGAAGCGATAGGCTTCTCGACCAGTACATGCAGCCCTTTGTTCAAAGATGCGATTGCAGGTTCAGCATGAGAGGCATGAGACGTGGCGACAATCACTGCGTCTAACTGTTCTTTCTCTATCATCTCTCGCCAATCTGTATAAGCACTCCGGACTCCCGCACCCTTCTTGATCTTCTCGAGCAGATCGGAATTTCGCCGCGAAATCGCAACGATCTCGGCATTCTCTGACGCCTGCAAAGCGGGTATGTGAATAAACGCTGTCCAAAACCCCGCTCCAATTATACCGATGCGAAGTTTTTGTTGTTCCATAGGCAGCACCTTCTTCTTGAGTTTTGAATTAATCGAAAGTAGATAATTGCGAGTTACAACTTAAATTGGAATACCTTCAATAATGGAAACAGGTGTAGGAGTCGGTATAATTCGAGATAGTTTAAAGCCGGATGCCTTTAGCAATGCTTTCAATTCACTCTCCGTTCGCTCTTTACCAACGACCGAAACAATCATTTCCAAATCCATAAACTTGCTCGGATGAGGGGCGTCCCCAGGCTCGATTACCGCTTCAAGTAGAATGAGCTTACCATTATCATGCATCTGCTGCCGACAATTACGAAGGATGGTCACGGCTTCATCGTCGTCCCAATCATGAACGATGTGTTTCATTAAATAAACGTCGCCGCCGGGCGGGACCGAGTTAAAGAAGTTTCCGGCTAAGCAAACGCAGCGGTCCTCAAGGCCGGCCGACCGCATATTTTGTTTCGTACCTTCGATAACAGCCGGAAGGTCGTAGACGGTGCCTTTCAAGTGAGGGTTCTGGTTTAAAATCGTGGTCATAATTCCGCCATACCCACCGCCAACATCGATAATTTGATTACAGTCGGAAAAATCATAACTGCTTAGATAAGGTACAAGCATATTGGAAATGGCGATCATCGCATTATTGAACACTTCGCCTGCTTCCCGATTTTCCACCATATAATCGAAAAAACTTCGGCCGTGAACCTCTTGAAAGGCATTTTTCCCCGTTCTCACTGAATAGATGAGATTGCTCCAGGATTCCCGATGCCACTTCTCTCCGAATAAAATGGCCAAATCTTTTATCGAACCTGGCGTTTCCGACTGCAAAAAAGTACCTAGCGGCTGAAGGTCAAACATTCTATCATCCAACTCTTTGAATAATTCTACGCTGGAAAGCGCCCGCATTAGCCGGTATAAGGTCTCAGGGTGCGTGTCGGTCAGCTCGGCAAGCCGCTCATGGCTCAAAGGACCCTCCTTCAACAAATCCGCGATACCGAGCTTTGCGGCCACGGTTATGCATTGCTGAACCCAACCCCCAAATATCATTTGCGCAAGGGGTATAGGGGATACCCCTTGTTGCTGGTCTGCATGTTGCATCCGATCACAGCTCCAATCCCTTTTTGATATCGGGGATGCACAATCAATCCGTCATCCCTCAATATCAGTATAGGATTGGCGCTGTAGCATGGGAATTACCCGAAAGTTGTATTAGCGAAGTAACAAATTACGCACTCTCACGACTCCAAGAGCAGTGTTAATTTCGTGATTCTTCCTTGAAGAGGTTGATTAGCTGTACTCTGTTTTTAATGTCTAGCTTCTCAAAAATATTGGATAGGTGCTTTTTGACGGTTTCTTCGCTAAGATACAGCTCGCGAGCAATATCCTTGTTTGAGTTGCCGTTTACTAAGCTTTTTACGACCTCTCTTTCTCGAGGAGAAAGCCGACCCATAACGTTCGGATGTTCTTGTAAGGATGATAAGGAAAGACCAAAGGAATAGATCATTTTTTCTATGTAGGGTAAAATTTTTTCGCCTCTCGCATCCATAACATAATAAGGAGTCGGTGTCTCTCCATCATAGTCGTAGTGCAGGATATCGTTCCTTTTTTCCATCCCTAGGCCCAATAGAATCGAATCAGACACAGGATTGGCCGTAGGGGAAGCAACGACATAACCTGATGTCAATATATAGGTGATAAACGTAGATATCGCGGCTTGCATCACATTTGGATCGAAGTAATCGTATACATCGACGGTTTGGACAAAATAACCGGACTTCGTATGCCCAGGAACACTCAATTCTTTTCTCTCGGCTTCTGAGAGGTTGTTGAAATAGATGGCTGAGACGGGACGGGTTCTTAGCTCATTCATGGTAAGCTCGTTAATGGGGATGCTCACGATGAGACCGTAAACGTTGCCTTTTTCATTCCGTATGATCATAACGCAAGAGGGCTCCAGCTCATACAGCTCTTTTAATCGGATCTGATTTAGTATGCTAATGCTTTCTTTTTCCGTCATTAGATAGGTGGCTTGCTCATTTGTTTGCCTATCCACGTATATGACGTCGCCGTCTTTGACCTCAATTTGCCTTTGTTTCATATAATCTTCTGCTTCCGCCCAGTTCGCGGGATGCAGCTGTTCCATACTGTAGGAAATCGACTGCCGATTAGACATGAACTGGATAAAGTGGTTTCCGAGATAGAAGAGTATTTCGGAGTTTTCCCACGCCGCGGCGCCTTTTTTGTTATTACGTTCGATTTTGTCGGAATAGTAGGATATAGAACGCAACCAGAGCTGATTATAAAAGTCCGGTGTTCGTTGACGGAACTCGAATCCGATGGCATCGCGAAGTAGATCATGCAATATCCATCCACGGTCGACGCGTTGAATGAAAGAATAAGAAATTAAGTTGCGGAATTGCTGGGGTGAGACGGTCTTGCCAAGGGCATACGTCAGCAGATCGTGGTTAAAATGGCGCAATACGGATATCGTTTCCACGATTTCTCTCATATCCGGATCGGGGACTTCTTGAAGCCAAGAAGCGACAACGTGAGAAAATACATCGCTATCATCGGGAACCGCTGTTGAAGATGACGGCTCGGTCTGCATCGTCGAGACGAGAAGCGAAAGCGTCAATGGATGCCCCTTGGTTCTTGCCCAGATCTGATGCACACCGTTAGGTTGCGTGATGCCGGAAAGCTCCAGATACTTCTTAACCGCGTCGAAGTCAAGCTCCGAAAGCGGCATTCTGCTAATAAGGTGCCGCCAACCAGGAGAAGCTAGCCAAGAGCCTTGCATAGGAAATCTGCCGGATATTATCACAAGGATATCCGGCACCAATCGAGGCATCAACGATACTCTTAGCCAGCGCTCCGTTTCTCCGATGGCTTCGAATGTATCTAGAACTAAGACTAGTTTGTCGTCTTTTGCGTAGAATTTTATCGCATGAACACAGATATCCGTTAATTGATCAAGGGAAGTCTTCGGCTCCAATTGATCGATGGGGTAATGAAATACATTAAGCAAGTGCATGCAGACGTCATATGAATTTCTCGGCAGGACGCGACAGTCGACAATAAGGTATTTAGCTCGTGCAGATATGGAGATTCTTCGAAACTCGTTCAACAGATAACTTTTCCCGACTCCACTAGTTCCGTAAATATTAATGATTCCTCCGGAAATCTGATCCGTATTCAGCCGATCTTGGAACTGGCGGACTTCCCTTTCCCTGCCTACGAGAAAACGCTGCTCCAAGCGATCGATTTCGGTTAATTTCTGTGAATCTAAATCCCTCATAGTTCCTATCCACCTTTTCACAGAATTAGTTGCTAACGTAATGCCAATTTTGAACAGTCCAATAAGTTCCCATGTTCCAACTTGGCATACTATTTATTATGTTAAATCATGAACGTTAAACACCATAATCAAACAAGTTATAAATTGCCCGTTAGTTCAATGAAGGCAGCCAAACGACTTTGTGTCCTTTATTGGAAAACAATACAACTTCTTGTCTTTTGAAAAGAACAAAAAGTTGTATCCATAAAACAAAAAAACCGCGTAGAACGCGGATTTTAATGCAAATATGTTCTTGTCCTCCTACATTTCTTACTGTTTGTTTTCTACTGCCCCTCTATTTGGCGTTAGCTTCTATTTCTTGGCGTTCATTGGAATTGAAATCGTCTTCTTATATGGCTTAATATAGTGGAAGCCGGTTAACAGAAGAAATTCCGGCTTATCCCACGTTTTCACGGA
>NZ_JBWDNJ010000020.1:0-14582 GCF_056269135.1 Paenibacillus sp. J22FR21 | reverse complement strand
CGGAACCAACCATGCCCTTAATCATCGTGAATATTGCGTCTGATTGAATACCTACCGATTCTTCGCTTATCTCTGGCCCGAAGGAAAATCTAGGCTTAGAATTGTTTACTACCACCGCATTACGTTTGCTCATCTGCGCTAATGCTTTCTTATTTCTTGTTTGGATTACTCGCTCTTGGGGCTCCTTTACTGTCTCAGGTTTGTCGTAGTCTATCATGGTCCGATCATCCTCTCCTTAGGGGGTATAATACAGTATATTCCCCTGGAGAATGGCACAGACCACGCCTAGTTAATTTATATTCGCGCGTATTCCTCGATATAACCAACGCTTCCCTAATCACTAAAGAAAATTTCCCTAATGAATTCGTCTCAGATCAATCGGCATGCCCTACCCCCTTGCTGCTTCGAATCTGATTGATCTGAGGGGCATCTGACAGGAATGTGGTGTGTCTTTGGTGAATGTAGTATGAATGAATTTGTTTTGCATTCACGGATAAAGCCATATTTATGAAGGGGTTTTTCATGATGAATGCATGGTGAATGTGTGAACGTGAATGAATGAACGCGCGAATTGAGCATGAATGGAGGCGTGAACAAATGGAATGGCTGACGGTTCTGCAGGTAGCTGAACGTACAGAGATACCGCCGGAGACGGTTCGCCGGTACATAACCCGGCACAGTCTGCATTTGCAGATTAAGAAAGGGCATAAATCGTATCAGATTGCAGAGAGCTGCGTGTCGGTGTTTATTCAGATCAGGGATCTTTACAAGGAAGGTAAACAGGCTGATGAAGTAGAATCAGCCCTAGTTAAAGCCGGCCGTCCAACTATTGTGACCGTGAATGAATCCGGTGAATCCGTGAACGTAAACGTGGTGGAGGCCTTAGTAGCACTGGATTCTAAGATGAATGCAATTGCAGCCATGCTCATGAACGTGCATGAACGTTTGAATGCAGGTGAACAGGATCGTGCTGCCATGAAGGAAGAAGTGCAGATAATCCATGAACAGGTCATGAACGTTCATTACGAAGTATCGGCTACGACTGAGCAGATGTCTGAACGGATTGTGAATGTAACGGGCGAGATTCGAGAGGAAATTATGAAGGGGCAGCAGCAAACAAAGGTCGAAAATGATGGCCTGCGGCAGGATCTTGCTGAGACTCGTTGGGAGTTGTCGCAACAGATGAGGGCAGGAAACCAAGATCTTGCCGCTAATATTCAGGAAGAGCGTAGCCGACAAATGACGGAACGATTGACGGAGAGACGGCTTGAGAAGCAGCTGCGAGCTGAAGCATTGAAAGCGTGGAAAGAGAAGCCTGAAGTTGAACGTATGAGAAAGGTCGGGGTGCTCTGGAAGAAGGAGGAGAACGTCGAAGCTCGTAACGATTTTGTTCAGAATTACGTCGACGATCGACTAGAACAGCGGATACAGGAGGCGTATAACTCGGATGAGCGATAATCAAAACGTACTCCAGTTCAAACCACGGATGCAAGCGCAGCTGCCTGTAGCAAAAACAGAAGAAGAGCTGAAGGCATGGGATCAGGGCTACACAATGTACATCCTAAGCAGAGGGCTGCAACTAGTGGCCGAAGAATCAGAGATTGTTTCGGATCACAAGGCTGTAGAGAAGATGAACATTGCTATTCGTGTAATGGCCGAAGCTGATTACGATAAGATGACTAAGATCGTTACGAATCATCTTCTTATCCAGCGCGCATTCATTGGCAAGGAAGAACGGTACGCTGAATTGAAAGAATCGGCTGGGTATGAAGTGGGGGATGATGCGGAATGATCGGCGAAGAGCCTAAAAATGAACGCCAGCGCCGCGCTCAGGATCGCTCGCGCGAGCAGCTGGAGAATCCACCTCTTTTGGATTTGGATGCTTTAGCAAAGGAGATAAGTGAGATGCTTATTCCGGCTGACTTCGAGATACCCAACGTCGAGGTCATAGAGCTGGAGGATGGTCGCGTTATGATCCGTGAGCTGGACGAAGATGGGAATCTTGTCCTTGAGACGTTCGGAGGACGACCGCCAATCGTCGAGATTGAGCCGAGGCAATATCACGATGTATGGAACTGGGAATGTGATTTAGGTGCTTTAATCGTCGCACTGCAGCGGGTCGGCCTGAGTCGCGAGCAGATCGCTCGAGTCCTGGAAGAGAATAAGAAAGCGGCGAGTGAACTACGACCGGATCAAGCTGCACTGACTTACTGGAAGTTCATGAAGGATGAGTAATTTTTCTATGAAACTTCCATGTTAATCCTTCCGTAATATACACATTATACCAATTGTGTGGGAGGATGCAGGATATGGAGTACAGTCCAGTCGATAAGGATAAGGAACTACGGAAACGGGTCGCTGAGTATGTCCGGAAACAAGAAGAGCAAGCCGCAAAATGGAAGAAGAAAGAAGAGCGGTGGAATCGCATTAAGAGAAATGCAATGCAAGTCGGTCCCTTAATTATGGGGGCTGCGGCACTTATTTACGCTCTTTCGCAAGATAAAGCGGTGGCTGCTACTATGGGGGATACTAATGAGGGTACTTGGACCTCGACGACAACATTGGGCGGAGATAGTGGATTTAAACGTGAAACTACGGTAACGTGGAAACGGAACTAAACGAGAATACTCGTCCAAACTCAAGGAAGCCGTTGGATTCGTCCTGCGGTTTTTTTAGTTTGATACGAATTACCACGACACGATGTTCGGCGGTAAAGTCATTGTAGAAGGGAGGGCGCTTGCGTGAACTTGGCGGAAATAATAGGGGCGCTGCGGAAGGCAAATGAGAAGCACCGAGAGGTAACACTAACTCTGATCGATGGCAACCAAGCTTCAGGATCTGGCGAAGCCGTTACAGAAGACCTGCGCGTCAAGCTGCAGCATGACAATGGGGTTGACTGGATTCCCTCATAGACGTTGTAAACTTGTCTGTGTTTCTACGGCTAGAAGATCCTTGGGATCCAAGGTAATAGCAGTAATCTGCCTAGAAACTTCTTCCATTACGTGATAGATTATAGATGGAGACTCTTTTTCTAGGGTGCGTGGGCACAGCACATTAACTAGAAAAGGGTCGTGGTAGCAATGAAAAAGCTGCTTAAAGCAGTAGGACAAGTTTGGATGAGGGCAGTATCGGCAAGACAAAGATTTACAAACTACCGTGTACTAAAGCGGTATACAGTATGGATGAGCGCAATTTTTATAACATTACGAATGATTCATCATCTTATACTGGAAGGCTCAGTTTACTTAGCCTGGATAAAGTTCATCTTTACAATGCACATCTTTACTTAACCGAATAACAGCTAGGGAACGTAATGAGCCTATCTGCTCCTAGACCAAGGGGAGCTACTGGCCCGCGTTGGTTCGTTACTGAAGCTAGTTGGCAACAAAGAAAAAAGACCCTGTCGACCAAGACGGGCCTTTTTTCATTACCAGCACATTTACCAGCGGGGTCGCTCGAGCAATATAGGACGCATATTTGTCTAGATGAGGTTTTTGGGTTGGCTAGTTCCGTACTAGCGCATACCCGGTTCCCGAGGCACTATTTACCAAATAGTGTCGGATTGCCCTTTTCGGAGCTTAGATCGATGGATATTGCGTGCACGTGACACAGGATTTCCGACATGGTAATAGTTTCGCCTCCCTCACTAGAAAATTGCAGTGGGAAAATTGTGATATTACCCACTACACCCCTAGAGTATTACTTGCGTTGACTATTGTCAATAAAAGGTTACCGTCAAGACTGCGTGGTAGCCACTGTCACGATTCAGACCGATGACAGATGTCGGTGATCACGCCCGACGAATTGCCTGCATGGGTGCCATTCGAATGTCATACAATTCCATGCCGACTGTTAAGGCATGGTCATCGTAATCCCCTCCTGAAAGCACTAATACTTTCTTGTTATGATCCATATCCCTAATCCGGGCTATCCTTTTTCCCTTGTCAGTGTGGCACACCCTTCCATCATGTTCAGCGAAAAGTAATGGTTCCCGACTTTTGCGATCTACAAAACCAAAGTCAATGCAATATTGTCTCACACCGTGACCTCCCGTAACCCAGTACTGGGGAATGATGTCGACATCAAGATCTTTATCAATTCCTAGCTTCTTGAATGCATTGTAATCACGTTGTTCAGAGGGATATTTGATAGCTGGATGCCAATGTTCCTGTTCAAACATAAGGCGTACATTTGCAGCACGCATATTTATGTAACCTAGCTCCGTATATGCAGGAAAAGAAAATGAATAATAGTCCACTAACCATTCCCTAATTAGGTGATCCGCAAGTTCTGTAGTGATATTGAGTTGTTGCTTAATAAAATTGGAATACAAAGCAATTGGATTAAAGAACGGATCAAATGGATCATATGTCACTGTCATGTCAAGGTTCCTCCTTAAATTTAGGAAACTATGAATCTAGTAACATTGTGTCCATGCTGATAGAATTGCAGACATCCTCCTGTGGAACTCAAAGGACATGCGTAAAATTATCATTACACAAGGGTATGTTGACAATTTTGCATTACCTAGGATATTGTATAAATGTAACCCACTCTAGGAGGATGATGAAATTATGAAAGTCCATGAACTTGAATTCGCTTCTGTTGTAGAAACGGCACAACTGCTGAACGTGACGCAACGTAGAATCAAGACTCTGCAGAAGGACGATCAGTCCTTTCCGCAGCCGTATATCGAGTTGGGTGTCGGACCGATTTGGAAGACCGAAGTGATTCTTGCTTACAAGACGGCTTCAGACGCGAAGTACGATCGAGTGAATCGGATTCTCCCGCCTCATCGTCAGGTTACGAAACACGGTCAGGGCAGTGATATGAAATCGATTTGGGAGATGCATAACGCCGTGAAAGACAACGAGATCTCGAAAGACGATATGAAGGAAGTTCTAGTTCAAAACGGATGGTACGACTACTATAGAGGTCTCTCGCGAAACCCATTGGTGTAATACAAAGTCCCTGGTCGTTGTCGGCCAGGGACTTTTGCGGATTCAAAATCGGATTTACGCACGTTCTGTAGTTCTGGCGGCTGGCATGGATGGCTGCCCTCGAGTTTTGCAACATAGTATGTTTGCAGAAGGTGCTTGAAGATGGCTGAAAGGCCCCCAGCCCCCCTTGGGGGAGGGGTATTGGATCAGGGTGCTTCAAACATACCCGAAGACTAGCAGATTATTTGGAAAAATTTGAGACCTATAGGCAGACATGCCGTATAATTAGGCATAGCCCTCTTATGAGGGGAGATGAAAGGAGTGCTGATTGTGATCGGCGACTTTATATTATCCCCTTGTTCTTCAAAGAAAGGTAACAGACACGGATAATCGAATCAGGGCGTAAAGAGGGGCTGATGCCTTCCCTCATTGTCTGCCATTGGGTGGGCAATTAAATGAAACGGACCCGGTTCTGCCCTTTATACCATGAGCTATTAGGGGTTTAAACACTGCAGGTCACGGCTGCTTAAGTCATGGTCACTCCCACAGAAGCACGGGACGCACCCTTTGCGTTGTTGAGCAAACTCAAGGAACACTCTTGGCCTACCATAGCTGAGACTCCAAGGGATTCAATTAACTGCAAGAGATGTTGAAGTAAACAAACGTGAAACAAAGTCCAAGGGGCGTGCGTGCCTCCTGGACTTTTGTTGTTCTTGAAGTGCTGGGGACCAGCAACACAAAAGGGTAGTAGGATTTTGTCCCACTACCCCTCTTCTTTTTATTGCTCAACTTCTGATCCTTCAATGAAAAGTTGAATTCTTGACATCATTACTTCCAAATCTTCATTACGGTCCTTCAGACGTGTTGCCCAGCTTCTTCCCGGATGTAAGACATCCCATCTCGATTTTTGCTGATTGTACCTTCCACTTCCCGGATCATGATTACCAAATCCGTCGATAGCTTTGTTCCATATAGGCTGGAACATTTCAATCAACAAAGACTCACCTAGGGGAATCCATATGTCATCTACGACCAAGTAACGGCAATGGAAATCCTCTATATCCAAGTTAGTGGCCTGTTTAATGGATTCAGCATGCTCAGTAAGCCTTTTATACAAAACTGGCCCGGATAACAGATCTAGGCCGAATCCCCCTTTTCTTGCACCAGCGGGAACAGCCTTACCTACGTAAATTGGTTTGTTAAACTGTCCATCTTTGTTTTGGTCCGCTATGTAGGAATATAGGGGATCATTTCCTGTATAGTAGATCGCATAAATACCAGCCCCTATGAAAGTGTTAACTGGTGGTAACGGGCTGACAGGGCGTTCTAGCATTGCCTTCATGACACTGTCAGCTAGGCTTCTCTTATCTAACGGGTTATACGGTGTTTCCGACATCATCGGCCTCCATCAGCCAGTTGAGCTATCCAGATACTTGTGGATGCTGCTGGCCACAATGTTAGCTAGTTGGACTGGAACAGCGTTGCCGAGCTGTCGCATGCTTTCTGTCCAAGATCCGAAGAATTGATAGTTATCAGGGAATGTCTGAATCCTAGCGCTTTCCCTGACTGAGAAATAGCGCACACTACCATCTAGGCGAACAAGCATGTTTTCCCCACCTGGAACACCATGATCTCCTGCTTTAATTGTTTTGGCAGGTGCATCTAGCGGACTTCCTGTATGGCCGGGGTATACTCGGGCCCCAGGGTTGAATGAATGATCCATAATATTGGATGCTTCAAACTCCGGATCAGGCAGGTCGGATATTGCATCACGGACAGTCTTCCACGGTGCTGTAGTCAGCAGTTCCAACTGCTTAAGTTTGTTAATTGTATTTGTCATTCTAGCAGGCATTTCAGGACGGTGTTTCTTTGCAATCTGATGTAAATCCCAGTATTCACCCGTTACCCACTGGCTAACAAGCAAAGAATTGTGAGAATGAGTGGCACTTGGGAACGCCCACTCTTCGTTCATGTCCGATCGGAATGCAACGATAATGACCCGTTCACGCTTTTGTGGAACACCATAGTCAGCAGCATTAACTAATCTAAAGACCGTCCTATACGTAAGTCCCTTATAGTTACCCTTTGTATGATATTTCTCTAGACGTGCTAAGTGCTCGTACCACTCTTCGTTAGGCTTTTGAACAACCTCAGGGTATTGAAGTTGTAGAAGAATGTATTCAAAATAACTACTGAACTTCTGCCTTAGAAGTCCCTTAACGTTCTCAATTATGACCACTTTAGGTTTTGTCTCTCTTACGGCACGGATCATCTCAGGAAACATGTTCCGCTGATCATTATCCCCTTTGTGTCGTCCGCCAAGTGAGAAAGGTTGGCATGGCGGTCCACCGGCCAAGAGATCAATTCCTTCATGCTGTTCAAATGAAACTTCTCTTACGTCACTCTGGATGATGTTCCAACTTTTTTTATTATGGGCAATGGTATTGCAGGCATCCTTGTCCCACTCAACTAACAGCTTTGGCTGAAAGCCTGCTGCAGATATGCCTAAAGCTAGTCCACCCCCACCAACGAATAATTCTACTGAAGATTTTGTCATGAATATGTCCTCCTAGTATGAGCTACATGTATTCCATAAGTGGTTTCGTAAATCCTGCTTTCCCCTAAAGTACAAATCTTTCTAAGTCGTCCTCAATTTCTTCACTGGTAATGCCTATGTAAGTCAGTGTTATTGCAGGATGGCTATGGTTCAGAAGCTTCTGAAGTTTCGCTACGTCCTTTGTCTGCTTGTAGAGCCAATACCCAAACGTCTTCCTGAGCGTATGATTTCCCACGCTTTCCACGTTTGCAAAGTCAGCTGCCTTCTTAAGCTGTCGGTAGGATTGTGTAGGCGTGATAGCCCCATCACCTTTGCGTGAAGGGAATGCCCATTCGCTGTCTACGGTGCCCAGATAAGCATTCAGCTCTTCGTAGATGTTCCCCAGCTGTAATTCCCGTGTTTTCCCGGTCTTACCTTCCTTGACCACGACACGCTTCTTACCGCGCAGATCCTTAACCTTTAGCTTTACGAGGTCACCAACACGCAATCCCGTATTGATCCCAATCAGGAACAGTATGTAATCACGTTCGCTACAGTGGCGATGCAGCGCCCACTTCATATCATCGATCTGCTGTTTGCTTCGAATCGGCTGTACGTCCTTGATCTTTAATTCCATTTCCAATTCCCCCAGTAAAATCGGTGTTCTGAACGTACGATATTTTTGACTTGAATCTATCGTAGCACATTTACCGGGAAATGTGAGCCCCTTCAAGGAAATGAACGTACGATTTTAAGTATAATCGTACGTTCAATAATTAAACAACAAAAAGAGCCAAGCTGCGCGCTTGACTCTCATATTTCAACAAATCTACCTATCATTACTACTTGACAAACGACAAATAAATCCTTAGTATAAGGATTAGGAGATAGTGTGCCTATTTCTATGGACTCTTCCATTCGGGATTCTGATGCTACCAACACCAGAATTGCGATGCGTACACTCTACAAAACGACTTCAGGCACTACTATAACACGAGAGAATCGGCTTTTGCAAGCGGTTTTCGTATACTCGTTCGTATACTACGTGGTGTTCGCATCACTGTTCGTACATAATAATGGTTGGAGTTAACTGTGTATCATCGACCAAATGCAAATCAAAAAGAGTCCCAATTAAGGGGCTGAAAATCGAATAGGTGTGCTGATCTCCGAGTACAAACAAGGAGGTCATTCACATGAAGGCTTGCTTTTACCCAAGAAGCACCCATGTGAGACAACACGACCGTAGGCCGCACCCAGTGCGTGCCCACTACCGTGGCGGAAGGTACATAGCGTACAATCCAATGCGTAGCGGTTCCGTTGTCTCCGAACACTGCCGCAGTTAGTTTGCCAACAACAAGATAAGCAGTGTAGTCGTCCGTCGCCAAGTCACCGCAATTATACATTGCAGAAGCCCTCGTTATCATAACGGGGGCTTTTCTTATTTTTGAGGAAGGCTGTTGGAATTCCTGAGATCGGCAGCAGTCGGAGCGATCAGCGGCCTTAACCTCCGTTTCACTCCGGTGCACCCTGTCGGGCTGCCAATGTTCTTCCTCGTTAGGGTTTAACGTTCAGATCTCAGTGTCTTGAAGAATGTGACGAGCGGTAGCGAGACCCCAAGGTGAAGCCGCAGGGAGTGGGTTTGATTGATAACGGTTCAACTATCTTTATAACAGATAAAGAAATAATACTTTTGAAAAAGGGCTGAAGCCCTTGGTACCACTGCGTTCGACTCACTTTCGTAGTGTATCTGTGGTGATACACTTTGTCTTGAATTTGATACACCTAACTTCTGGTAATCCCCTTTGAATACTTCACTGTGCGCGGCAGCTTCAATCCATTTTCCTTGAAGTGCTCCACTTGAGCCATGTCTTTCGCGATCTGCTTGCCCTTCCACGCTAGTGAAGGATTCACCACGTAATGCTGTGCCTTCCCTTGTCCAGATGACAACATTGCCACGATCCCAGCGTTCTGCAACTCTCGTAACCCTCGACTCATAGTATCCTTGTTCATGTTCGTCAGCGCAGCAATTTCGCGTCCGCTTAATGGCTTGCCATCGTTCACAACAAAGTTACTGTTCCAATCCAAGTAAGCAATGCAAGACAGGAAGGCAGCGCGTGCACTGTCCGACAACTTAACTTCCTGAAGGATGTACTGAATGTTAGTGCGGTAAATCTTGATATGGTGCGGCTTACGACCTAGTGCTGTTTCTTTCCCGAACTCTTCTTCCTTGCTGCGATCTCGCACAAAGACAGATTGCCCTGGGCGAATCCATCTTTGCTGCAACGTCAGTTCATCAATGATTACGCCATCCTCATCTACATATTGTTTAACGATTTCTCCTCGATCGTTAGTGTAAGTGTGCTGATACAAATGTGACATGTTTACTCCTCCTATGTTGCTTTCAGCATCCTATAACAGAAATCTGCCCGGCTGCTGACCATCTAAACAAAATATCAGCAATTCTCATGGATACTGACAGAAGAGCAAATATGAAAAATTGAATTGGCGGCGAAAGTGCGTGGTTACGCCGAATTCGAGGTAATTAACGTGATTAACCTTCATGCCCTTAATCAAAAAAAGTGGACGATCACGGCACATTCGAATGCCGTAACCGCCCACGATAATTACACCGTCAAAGCTATTTCCAACTTCCGTTCCTCTGCTGTCAATTGACCTGAAGCAACAGTAGCCGCATCAGGATTCATCGTGAACCATTCTTCAGGATCACCCACGAACTGCGATACCCGCTGTCCAAACATCTCTGAAACCTTATTTTTAACGGCAAGCCCATACAATGAATTTTGGAGAAGAGAGTTTGCCGTATCCCTTAATTGAACAGCTTCGCGAGCTTCAGGAGTTAAAGATCGATCGCGAACCTCACCCAGTGCTTGGACGAGCATCGTGCGGTACTTTGGTGCTTCGGTTCCTGCAGCTGTGAGGATTGGCTGTACCAAGGACGTAAATTCAGCTCGAACCATTTCAGCAGCGTATGGCGTACTTATGCCGTTAATGAATTCACGTAATAGCTCAGCAGAACGATGTGCCGGCGATAATAAGATGTCGCTCCGCAAATCTATCAGCTGCCTGTTTAATCTATCGATCGTAACTGCGTCCGGCTTCGGTACAGCAGCGTGAACAAGGTCGTCAGACAGCTTGCGTGCCTTCCCTGCTGCTTCTCGGTATTCAGTCACCTGTTTACGTAGGTGGTGCATCAATTCCCGGCGTGAACGCCCTTCAAACGTTTCTAGCGCGGCATCCCTTGCGTTGCCTTGGAATGTTTGACTGATCTTATGGCGGCTGACAGCGAGCCCCTCTATCTGTTTCCTGAAGGCAGCTGTAGCTGTCTCCTCGATCTCATATGCTTTATCAATAAATCCACGGGCTTCTTTAAGCTTTGTCATTGTCGGTATCCCCTTTGTTGTCGTCATCATTGTCTGTCATGCCAAGCTGGATCTTCAGCTGCTCGATCTCATCATTAACTGCTTGGAGTGTTTGCTGTTCCTGCAGCGGTGCTGGCCTCAACGTAATATCCTGATTATTCAAAACGTTCATGGCCTTCAGCATGACCTCGATACTTTTGATACTGCCGCCTTCCATGCATTTTCGCATTAATACCGAAAGGACTTCGGGCAACCCTTCAGAAACCAAGGAGATTGTGCGCTGCTTTGTATAATCCGCGAAGTGCGGATCACGCCGCCAGTCAAAAATTGTTCGCACTGACACGTCATACATGTCACCAAGTTGCTCGTAACTCATCCCGTTTCTTCCTGGAGTCGCCAAGATTTCCGCAACGGCCATCTGTGTAGCCGACAACTCACCTTTCGTATAGCGAACAATTTGGCTCATTTCGGTACCGCCTTCCTTCCTCTAGTGCTCTTTCCTTCGTATTGCCGTGCTATTAGCTGTGGGATCAGCTGAATGATTCGTTGCACTGTTGTGCCTGGCGCAAAATAGAGAACATGTCCCTGACCGTTCGGCAGCTTAATCATGGCTACACACGGACGGTTATTGCCTTGGCGTTCAATACTAACGCGCACAGTTCTTCACCTCGCAAATGAGTTCGCCTAAAGTGCGATCCATATCGATCTGGAACGCCAACTTGCGCTGTATACTGACCGTCACCGGCTTTACTCCACGTTCCATGGCTGATACATACTGAGCGCTACAATCTAGCAGCTCTCCCAGTTCCAGCTGACTAAGGTCCAAGACAGCCCGTAATAATCTGAGTGTGTTGCCGTTGATGGGATTCACGCTTCCTTTGCCTGAGAATAGGAAAAGGCCGCCCATTTTCAGGACGGCCTTTCATTTAGGTAGAACCAAGATTCGGCTCTACTTATTACCCAAGTAAAGTAGATATATACAACCTAGAAGTTGACGAAATGTCACTGTGTGCCCAAATTGTGTTGACAGATATGCTGTAAATGTCAATAACGACGCGGGTTTCACGTTTTCAAAGGGGGATTGAGATTCTAGCAATTTTCGTGGTAGAATTACCCTAATATATTAACCCCAATAAATGCGAAAGACACCTTCAACTTTGGCCGGTTACAGGTGTCCTTCTATCCACGGGCAAGCCCGTGCTTATTCGATTGATGCCATTTTATCACGGCTTCCATCGGGTAGGCAAGCGTGTTTGTGCCTAAATCTGAGGAGGCTTTTTGGCATGTCAGAAAATCGTATGGAAGTCATGTGGGGCGTTGCCCTACTAGACGAAGGGTTTACTTCGATTCCCAATCTCATTATTCGCAATTATCGTAAGCTAGGCATCGAGCACGGTGAATACGGATTTTTGAATCAGCTACTCTCTTATAAGCATGATAGCCGCGATCCATTCCCTAGCCGTGAACTGCTAGCCGCAAACATGTGCTGTTCCGAACGCCAGATTGATAAGTGGGTCAAATCGTTACGTAACAAAGAGTTACTGCGAACGGGTCGCCGCCGGAACATACATAATAAACAATGGGACAATACCGTCTACAATTTCAAGCCGCTGCTTGATGCTGTCTATCGTTTGGTTGGGGAAAAGCCTCTTCCATCCTTACAGATCGAGTATGAAGTGATATGGGATGATGATCCACACGTACCTGAGGTACGCATGGGTTCGGTACCTGAGGTACGCATGGGTTCGGTACCTGAGGTACGCACTAAAAGAAAAAAGAAAAAGGACCATAGAAAAGATGATTGGATGATTGGAGCATCGGCAGAAATCGCCGCCGCTTTTGAATCTTCTGTACCAGAATCTGACGAAATTTATGAAGCCCTTGTAAACCATGTGCCGAAAAACTGCTTCATAGATGGGCTTCCATTAGGATTCTCGGACATTGCTGCAATTTATCTGATGCTCATCAATCAGTTTGAGAATCGCCTATCCCCTGATGTCGTTCGAATCGCTTGTCAACTATATTACGATCGTAGCCAGAACATCATTGTATCCAATCCAACAGGCTTCTTTCATGACCGCTATAATGACGCTATAAAGTTATGGAAAGCATCTCAGCGACCACAACGGGGTGTGGGCAAGTGAGCTAAGCATAAGCATCCCCTGCCTTCTACGCTTGCTCGTTTTCAAGCAATAGAAGGTATGCATGCTCAATTAATTTGGCAGTAAGTTTGCGGAGGTTACCACCGTTTTCGAACCGGCCCAAAGTTTGCGGCGATACGCCTAGCTTTTTCGCTACATCACTCTGGCTCAGCTTCAGTGTTTCTCGCCTGCTTTTAAAGCGCGTTCCAATCTCGGCCTTTGCTATGGCGTTTTGACGTATAAAGCTATTTTCTTTCTTGTCGTCGTTCATCAGGCAATTATAGTGCCACAAATCTCCGCATTGTGCCCAGCTCCGTTCTTTACGATGAATGGGTTTATAGCAAGAGCAGCAAAGTCCCTTATATTCTTTGGTGCCAGTTTTATTCTCAGGATGATCCGATGGCCCTAATACGGTAGCCTCTACTTTACTCACTCTTTCTTGAAGTTCCCGATGTCCCTGAGCAGCCATTATAACTTCTTCATTAAGTGCTTTGGTGCTTTCTGCAAATCTCAAAAAATTATGGATTACTGCATATTTGTCCATTTCCATGAGTTCTTCACGAAGGCCTTCCAGATCAATGTTAAAGTTTCTGTCGTTGTTGTCCATGAATCTTCACTTCCCTCTTCAGTTGTTGTTCAAGACGGAATATCAGGGTCTTGGTCGTGTTCTGACATCCGATGAATAACAGGAACTGATCCGGCAGCTGACCTTTGGACAAAAAAAGTGGCCGCGCTCCCAATGAAGAAAGTGCGGCCAAACGTTTCATTTACTCATCTTGCCTTATAGTAAAGGTCGAATGATAGCATATAAACCAGTCAGTAAAAGTAATCCTACTCCAAGTGCTATTAACATAAATAAAAGAGTAATGTAGTCATCTTTGTCCATTTATGCACCTCACTTATTCGTGCATTTTTCCATCATCATAGCATTTCTGCAATGATGCATTTGGATCACAATCTCTACGTTCATATGCTGTTTGCGATGCTAGTATCTTGTAGAGTATAAAGATAGCTATTACTACACCAACAATGATCATAACTACCTTTTGTGTCTCGTTCTTAGATTCAAGCTGTTGTAACCTCGCTTTGAATCGTTTCTCTTCTTCAGGTGTCACCCAACCACTTCCCTTCAATGTGGAATAGCTACATTATCATCAAGATGGTTTTTGATACGAATTGTATCAATTGTCGATTTTAATGTATCATGCAGCCCCTTCCCCTGTACATCCCCTGCTCGATCCGCTGAAGTTGACGTTCGGCTGACAAATAAAAAAAGCCGGGATTCCCCCGACTTTGGGCGCTGTCTATTTGTGTTCATTGTACATCATCATTATGTTGTATTCGATTTGTTTGACAACGGCTAGGCTTACATCGTAATTATTTGCAGTTCGGCCTAATGCCGCGAAAACACGTCTCGGTCCCTTGTTTGGATCGTTAAGTAAACTGGTTATTCGGGCTTCTGCGGTCGGCGAAACGGAACCAACCATGCCCTTAATCATCGTGAATATTGCGTCTGATTGAATACCTACCGATTCTTCGCTTATCTCTGGCCCGAAGGAAAATCTAGGCTTAGAATTGTTTACTA
>NZ_JBWDNJ010000001.1:0-1209335 GCF_056269135.1 Paenibacillus sp. J22FR21 | reverse complement strand
GTGGTTGGATGTTGGCAATACGAAGGTGTATCCAATTTCGTTCAAATTCGAGGCGAATAAAGCGATGAAGAGCATCCTTCGAGCGGAAATAGCGAAATCCGTGCCCGTCGATGAAGGGATGGTAGTTTACGATTCGATTACGGCTTCACCGACATCAACGGTGATTAAAGGGCACTACGAGATGAACGATGGTGAACCTCCGAGATATCCGGGCACGATGAAGCTTATGGTGAATGGGGTTGAAGTACATTCATGGGGAATGAGATCAAGCGCATCGCGCAAGAAGGGCATTACAAATTTCGAGCTGGGATATGACGTGTTGCCGACCGATAAAATCGAAACGATGGATATCGTACTTGAAAGTTTCACAGGATTTCAGAAGGTGATGGAACCGATCTCGCTTAATTCGCCTTCTGATCGATCGATCCGAATAAACACGGAGAAGTTATTCATTCGAAGCGTGACCAAGACTGCGTCGGGTTATGATATCGTCATTGCAAGGGCGCAGTTTACGCAGTTCGACACCGACCAGCTATTCGTGCAAGCCGGAGGCAAGCGCATACCGATCGCTGCAATTTCGAAGGCGCGTCCATGGGATTTGGGGAACAATAACGTGTTCTGGGAGCAGACGTATTCCGTGAAAACGTGGGATAAGCCGGAATTTCTTCTGTTAACCGGCTTCCACTATATTAAGCCATATAAGAAGACGATTTCAATTCCAATGAACGCCAAGAAATAGAAGCTAGCGCCAAATAGAGGGGCAGTCTGCAACGGCAGCTGCTCCTTCTATTGATGGAATGGGATCTAGTTTCTGTCAAAAACGAATGAAAAGAAGTCGCATATTTAAGGCAGCCGGCATACTGTTCTGCAACATTTCGTTATTCGATGGGGAGGATGCTGGGCACGAAGGACGGGAAGAACTTGTAGCATTTTTCGGTAACAGCCTTTTTTTTGGTTGATGCTTCTTTAGCTGTGATTGAATTAACGGCAGTATTGTGTAAGAGCAGGTATTGCCTTTGAAAGATCGAAGACATAAGGAAACGATGGTGTAAATAAATTAGGTGGTGCGAGTAGAGATTAGTGAGAATGCAGCCTGGGAAATAGAGAAGGAGGTTGCATTTGAAGCCAATGTTCGTAAGAGGTAAGGGTTACGCTAAGGAAGCTGCCTTACAATTGGTTTCCTTTGTACAGCTTTATCAGTGCTCGGACTTTTTAGTATTGGTCCTTATATTATTTGGGGGTCTTTATTTATCTTCATATACAGCTTAATAAATCTAATTAGATTAAGTCACGTTAACAAAGGTAATTGAGCTAACGAGGAACGATAGTTCAATACCAACATGAATGACAGCAGCCGGCGCATAATCGGCTGCTGTTTTGCTTAATAAGCCTCATATGTCTTATTTATAATTGGGATTAAAGGAGGGGTTGTAATTGACCATTATAAATAGACATGACTACGAATTGATGGGGTGGAGGTCGGTCTTTCTAACGGAACGGGTCCGAGTCATTTTGCGCAACATATCCCGATACTCACTGCTTCTTGTCATCCTGCGAATGCTTGAGTTTGGTGAGGGTCGACCGATCTTAAACTGCTTGTGGGAAAACTCGAGTTGCATCGTAATTCTCGCTGCTTTTCGCCAAGCTAAGCGTACAACAAAAAAAATAGTTCTGGCATTAAAGTAAGGTGATGAATGGAATATTAATGCGGGAGGCACTCGCTTGCCATGAATCAAAAACAATTATTATAGTAAAAGCCGGCTCTCCTACTAGTTCTGAGGAAGTTGGAAGGCTGCCTGGCGTCGTTATGTACGATGGGGCTGAAGCTAGAAAGTAGATTACTTGACGTGTTCGATCGATAGACTCAGCCTATAGTTGCCGTATCTCAGCACTTCCTCCAACAGCTTGTTCAGCTCAGAACTGTTGTTTGTCAGAATGCGCAACCAATAGCATCCTTCTCCGCCTACGCGATGCACTTCTTTCACAGACTCAGTCAACTGGACGAAGCTCCGGAAGGCTTGATGCGATTGATTTGAGTAAATGAACACGGTTAAAAAGGCGTGATTGATAAGTCCGATCTTTTCAGGATTCCAACGAAGCGTATATCCCTCGATAACTCCGAAGTCTTGCAGTTTGCGAATTCGCGCACCAACCGCCTGCCCTGTGAGATGGACGAACTCTCCAATCTCCTTGTGGGTAAGGAGAGCATTGTCGAGGAGCGCATACAGAATCCTCAGATCAATATCATCTATAGCTTGGTTGGCCATTCGGCTCTTCTCCTTTCAAAGTGTAAGTAAACCCGTTTAAATACATTCATCAAGTTATATACCATACTCATTGGCTAGCGTTATCATTGATATTATTAAAGATTAATCATTAAGGAGGTGAGCACATCAAGTTATTAGTCATGCGGCTATTCCAAAGTCATTATCCATATTTTGTCTAACCAGAGATGGAGATGCGATATGCTCGATATAAAAGGTGATTCAAACCTCCTCTTTCAGACATAACCATTATTGCCATGTCACGCGAAACATATTACGGACAAAACTTGCCATAAACCGACCAAGTCGACATCCCCGGGTAAGAACTTATCAGCCGGCTAGTAAGATACGATTCATTAAGAATTCTCACCAAGAAGGAGCCTGCAAAAGATGAGTAATCAAATCAAAGCAAATGTGATGTATAGAAATAATAATAAAGAAAATACATTCCTATTTCTTAGTGACGTAAATTCAATATTGGTAAGCGGGGACGATACGAACGGAGAGTTTTGCGTGGTGCATTGTGCCGTCAAGAAAGATGATGGACCTCCACTGCATTTGCATGAAAAAGAAGATGAATCTTTTTACGTTCTGGATGGAGAAATAGAGATGACGTTAGGTACGGAGACTATTTTGGTGAAAAGTGGAGAATATGTGTTTGCACCGCGCGGAATTCCACACACTTTCAAAGTAAAATCAGATACAGCTAAGTTTCTGGTGACCGCGTACCCTGCAGGATTTGATTCTTTTGTGAAGGAACTAGGCGTTCCTTATGTAGAAGGGATGGAGACTCATATAGAGCCACCTACTCCTGAGGCCATGCAAAATTTGTTATCAGTTTCCAAAAAGTATCATATTACTTATCCCGGTCTTTAATTTTTGGGATAATACCCCAAATTAAAGGCAATTTTACAGCCTATAACCGTAAATAAAATGAAATCGGCCTGGGAGGCTATTGGTTCTTTAGTGGAACAATAGGCTACAGGCCGGTGTTTAAGAGTCCAGTACTTTCTATACGAAGATGTGTATAAAGAACAAATGTAATACGAATTACGTACGGCTGTTTTGTTTTTAAAAATGAACTTAAAGAGGGAATATACATGTCCTTATCTAACTTTCAAGCTTCAATTGGTACACCAGCTATGCACGAGCTCGTCATTAATGGTATACGACAAGTTTATCATGTTGCGGGAGAAGGTCCGTTTTGTCTTGTGCATGCAGGAGGCCCTGGTTTTCATTGGGGCTATATGCGTATGCCGTTGCTAGAAAAATCCATGACCGTTATCTATTTGGAGGCAGTGGGCACAGGAAATTCCGATAACCTTCCAGACGGAGATTACACGATGTCCAAATACGCCTACTTCGCTCATAAAGTAGCAGAACATATTGGAGCGCATCAGCCATTTTTTCTAGGTCACTCGCATGGCGGTTTCGTAGGCTTACAATATGCACTTGATTATCCGGACGAACTCGGCGGCCTCATCCTTTACAGCTCGGCTCCGTGTATGAATCATGATCTTGGAATGGAGCAGGTTCAACAACTCGAAATTTTCACCCATCGTTGGGCGGACCTTCCGGAAGCTCAGGATGCGAAGCGGGCATGGATGGACATGATTACGGGAAAAGCGCAGGATAGAGAAGCAATCCTGAAGGTTTTGGGACGCTTGATGCCTGCTTTCTTCGGTAATTATTGGAAATATTCAGGATATATTAACGAGTGGCAAGCATGTTTGGATTTCTCCGTTGATCCGAATCGCAAGCCGTATATGTGGGATGTTCGTGATACGTTAGAAACAATTCAAACCAGAGCCCTGATTTTAGTCGGAGAGTACGATTTTAACTGCGGACCGCGTTGGGCTAAAGAGATGGATGAGAAAATCCCAGCTTCGCAGCTCGTAATGTTCGAACAAGGTGGACATATGAACCATGTGGAGATGCCCGAAGAGTTTGTAAAAGCAGTGATTGATTTTGTTTCGCAAGCCTCAAAATAGTATTTATATTTACTCTTAATTAAAACCTGTGCTCGTCGCCATAAATTCCCGAAAGTACTCTGGGAAGCGGTATATTTACAGGAAAAACTAGCGATCAGCTGTCGGCATTGCGCTAGCAGAAGTGGAGTGTAGAAAAATAAACTATTTTTAAAAAACGAAAAGAATAATATATGTTCGAGTGACAAGAATATGAAGCGTGAATAATTTCCCCAGAATGTTACATTGGGTACAACTGGAGTCACATAAAATGCGCTTGCATTAGGAATCGGCCTTGGTGTAGCCATTGGCGTGGCAATGGATAATATCTCTGTTGGTATCGGTCTTGGAATAGCGTTTAGCGTAGTATTCGGTGGATTTAGAATAAAAAAGAATCCACCGGATGCCTGAAAATGATCAGTAAATAAATGGTGCCGGCACATGTCGGCACCATTTATTTCATTCTTTAACTGGAAACTGACGAGGTTGCCACGAATATGGTGACCGTTGAAGTAACGACGACGGGGGTGTCGGTTGACAAGAACATTATCCGAATGAAATCCGCGTAAATCGCGGGTTTTTTTTAGTTATCGAATCAAGTTCTTGTCATTTGGAGATGACAAGAACTTGATTGCACGAAGCATATCTTTAGATGAGACGCCCATAATATCGGAAACAACGGACCCGAGTTTGATGTTTGTGCCACCCTTAATTATATCTGACTTTCCTAAATCTAGGTCTTGATAAACTGAGAAAATAAAGTTCTAGACTCAGAAAATAAAGTATTAGACTGGGAGAGCAGCGCATTAAACTACCATAAAATTCGCTTGAGTTCACTATAGTTCAGGAGGTAATTTACCATCCTTCAACCACGTTTTCATTGCATGATCAAATAGAATATTTTCTTTTTTCAATCTGGGGTACCACTCCATATGAAGATTGAGCAGGTCGATGTGAGACTTCAAAGTATTCGCTTGTTCTTCTATCTTTTCCTTTTGTTTCTCAAGAATTTCCAAACGTTTTTCACCGGTTTGGTCGCCTTTTAAAGTGAGATCAGCATAGTCTTTAAGCTGAGCAATTGGCATACCGGTATTGCGAAGACAGTTTAGAAGATTGATCCACTGGATATCCTCATATTCAAAAATACGTATTCCACTTTCGTTTCTATTGATGATCGGCAGAATACCTTCTTTTTCATAATATCTTATGGTATGGATGGACAACCCCGTCTTTTCTGCAACCTGGCCGATTGTAAATTCCTCGTTCATTCTGATTATGATCCACCTTCCGCTAATCGTTTATGTTGTTCTTTATCATTTAGAATATACTCGATTGTAAACGATAAACCAAGATATTAAGTGTCCTTCACAGGAACATCGAAAACAGAGTTCAAAAATTAACCTCTTGATCTAGAGTGAACTCTAGGGTGTAGGATTTGAATTGTACGAAACAACATACAACCGTATGGCAATACTTGCGGTTTATGAAAGGGGATCGAACTTGTTCAGTTTCTTGCAGTCCTATTCAATCGGTAAATTACCGACTCGGAACGAAAACTTGGTTTTTAAATTTAAAGGGAGCGTGAAGTCAATTGAAATACAAATTACTTGGCAAAAGTGGATTGAGAGTATCGGACATCGCTTTGGGTACGATGACATTCGGGGATCGCTGGGGATGGGGAGCGGATAAAACGGAAAGTCGCAAAATCTTAGACTCTTATGTTGATGCAGGAGGAAATCTGATTGATACAGCCAACCAATATACAGGAGGAGATAGCGAAGAATTCGTTGGGGAATTTATCGCATCGGAACGGGAGAAATTTGTCATCGCCACGAAATATTCACTGACCATGAATCCAAATGACCCGAACGCCGGGGGGAATCACCGCAAAAACCTGGTTCAGTCCCTAGATGCAAGCTTGAAAAGGCTGAAAACCGATTATATCGATATGTATTGGCTGCATGCATGGGATTTTATGACGCCGGTCGAAGAGGTAATGCGGGCTTTGGACGACCAGGTTCGGGCTGGAAAAATTCTGTACATCGGCATATCCGACACTCCGGCGTGGATTGTCGCAAAAGCCAATACAATGGCGGAACTGCGGGGATGGACTCCATTTACCGGTTTGCAGGTGTCGTACAGCTTGGTCCAAAGGGAGGCAGAACGCGACTTAATCCCCATGGCAAAAGCGTTGGACATTGGGGTAACCGCCTGGGCTCCGTTGGGTGGTGGCTTGTTGTCCGGCAAATACAAAGGAGGCCGACCAGAGGACTCGAAACGGGTTGATTTTACCGGGGAAAGTGTTTCGGAAAGTAACCGCTCCATAATGGATACGGTTGAAAGCATTGCTCAAGACATCGGCAGAACACCTGCACAAGTAGCCCTCAACTGGATCAGGCAGCAGGAAGGGACGACGATCCCGATTATCGGAGCAAGAACGGAAAAGCAGATCAAAGATAATTTAAACTGCCTAACCTTCGAGCTGACACCTGAACAGATGGATTTGTTAACCAAAGCCAGTAGCATCCCTCTGGGATTCCCCCATGACTTTCTGGGAGCGGATCAGTTTAAACAAGCCCTTCATGGTCAATTCGCCGGAAAAATCGCCAATCGCAACTAGTAACGAGTTGATCCAGATAAGAGCTTTCAATTAGCAGATTAGATTCTGGGTTCGGTACCAAAAAACTCACGTGCTATGGGCGTTGAATTAACGGACGAATTTATGCGCTTTTTAACCTGCATGATCTCCGCTCTAAAGTCAATTGAAGAGAATATAGGAATATGCGTACTTGCTATGCTTCAACTACCTCAACTGCCATCGACTGAGTCGATCTTGACTACTCTTTCTTAATGAGATCGCAGCCATTCCGACTCCTTTCATACTTGTTCTTGGCGATTTTCACGCGGCGAAAACCGGTCTCCGATGCCATGTGCTTCCTGCTTGATCATCTTCCTTTTATGATGCACCTTGTCATGTCGACCCGCGAGGACTGTCAGGTGACAAGAATATTTTCTCATTAAATGCCGCGAAAATCGCGGCTTTTTGCATTTATGGGATAAAGTTCTTGTCAAAACCATATGACAAGACACTTCCCGATAAGGAGGACCCGGTGGAATGGTGTTTCTTCTAACCGTCGTTTATGTCTCCAGGGTATCGACCGTGTTGCCAGCAACGACGGTGTACCATCGATATTCCGTGACCAGAAGAAGTACTTGTCTTTCCGCAAATAATACGTGCATTAATAAATTGTCTTGTTCGTGTTCTTGGAACAAAGAAAATTCTCTTCTACTTCTCCCGAAGTTCTCCCATTACCAAGTGACCTCGCTTAAGCAGCAGGATACGACAAGCCATGAAGCGTGACTTTACTTTTCTAAAGCAAATTAAAAAAAATAGCCTCCTTATGAAAATAATGAATACCTGTTATAGTTGACCCCACAGCAATTGAAGATCAATTAACAGCCTATTAACACAAAAATCGACTTGCGAGGTGAACTTTATCGATGGATATCGAAGCAAAAAACGGTTTGAGCGTGATGACGACATTCGGCTACCGATCCAAAGAGCCTAGGCGCGCTAAAACAAGGCGGCATATGGAAGACCTCGTTCAATTCGTATAATACTGTGATGTAAGAGAGAAGGAATAAACATGGCTCAAATAAGAATTCGAAATACCAATGAACGTATTGAAGCTGAAGATCGAGTGCGTTGAGACTGAAGGTTGGATTGCTTCACCATATAACGATGCAGAGTTCGAGAGAAATAAAGGCTAATTGGAGTGATAGTGATGAGTACGTTCGTACTGGTACACGGGTCGTGGCATGGAGCTTGGTGCTGGGAAAAAATAATGCCCATGCTCGAAGAAGCGGGACACCGGGTAATCGCATTTGACTTACCTGGGCACGGCCAAGATCATACGCCGATGTCCGATATTAACTTTACAAGCTACACGGATCGTCTTGGCGCTATTCTGGATAAGGAATCCGAAAAGGTCATTCTAGTGGGGCACAGTATGGCAGGGATGGTCATCAGCCAGACAGCCGAATACTTCCCCGAAAAAATCGAGAAACTTGTTTATTTGTGCGCGTTTCTTCCGGGGAATGGACAGTCCATGTTTCAAGTATTCGCAACCGTTGATCTAGGAGAAGACGCTCCTACGGCAGTCTTCATAGACGAAGATCAAACCTATATGGGTCTTAGAGATGAAGCGATCCGGAGTCACCTATTTGCCGAATGTTCTGAATTGGACTTCAGGACTGCAAAAGAAAAGCTTTGTCTAGACCCGTTGGTACCGTTGGTTACGCCAGTACAGCTGTCGGACGAGAAATTCGGTTCTGTCCCCCGTGTATATATTGAAGGGCTGAAAGATAAAGCAATTCCAATCCAATTACAGCGCGCGATGCACACTCGAACGCCTTGTGAACGAATCATTACCATGGACACGGACCACTCGCCATTCTATTCGCACAGCGAAGAATTGGCGGTTAATCTTCTGAAGCTAACCTAACAATTATCCACATTAGAAAAAAAGGAGAATGACAAAATGAATAAAACAGTCGTTAATTACGCTAAAGATCTCGAATGGTTCGACACAATGCCAGGAGAGAAGATGACCGTACGCCTTCACAGTAATCAGGTTGGAGGATCAATGACGATTATTGAAGCACGTGTACCGTCTCTGATGGGCCCGCCGAAGCATATCCATAACGAACGCGAGGAAACGTTTGAAATTCTTGAGGGCACTTTTCGTTTCCAAGTTGGCGACGAAGAATTCGATGCTACCGCTGGAACAAGTGTGTGGGTTCCTCGCGGCGTACCTCACGCATGGGCTAACGTAGGTCCTGACACGGGGCGGATGCTGTTCATCTTCACGCCGGGTGGGATCGACGATTTCTTCCCTGAAATCGGTCGTCATTCTCTTGAAGAAATTGTTCAAATTGCGGCGAATAACGATACCGTAATTATCGGACCGCCGATGATGTTGAAATAATCAAGCGCGAATTCATCAAATAGCAATCTAAGGGGAGCGGGACAGAGCGGGATTATTTTCGCTTTGTCCCGCTTTTTTATCGGTTTGTTCGATGCAACGATTGATGTGAAATAATCGTGTTTACATAGCGTTATTATGCTGATTGAATGGGAGAACAAATGAGTGCGCCTTTATGAGAGTACAGAATTGGAAAGGGTCGTCATTACGGGTTCTAATATGTCGATGACCGGTCATTTACTTGGCGCCTCTAGTGCATTAAAAGCAATCGTCCTTGTCAAGACGGAGCCATGCAAAATACCCCTTTAGCGCTCGATTGGAGCGTCTAGAGGGGTAATTTTTCATCGCTTATATAGAGGCGCCGGTTACCTTCCGGTTATAGGGTCTGTATTCGGATCCCAGTTCTTAAGAGGATCCATGCGGAAGCGCGTTAGTTCCGTGCTGCTGATTTTCCAAACTCCATTTACTTTTTTATACGTTTCGTGATATTGGCCATATCCGTGATGTCCAGGATAAGCGCCCTTCGCGTCAGGGAAGGTTAACAGATCCTCCATCGCCCAAACACCCTTGGCATTCTCCTTATCAATCATCTCAATTTCGGGCATATAGCCATGGTGAACCGTAGGCGCTTTACCTACAAGATCCCCGATCATCTTCCCGTATGCTGCTCCCCCGCCTTTGGAATAGTCTACGCCTTCCGACATGATTTTGGCATCCGAAGTAAACAGTTCCCCAAACTCGGTCCATTTCTTCTCGTCGACAAAACGGAAATAACGGGCTTTTAATTGTTTGATTTGCTCAATATCCTCCAAGCGTTGATATTTGTCTTCAAGCTCAGTGATATTCGCTACTTGATGCGCTTGAACATTTTGCAAACCTGCCTGAGCAGCTTGCTTGTTTGTATTATTTTGCGACGAGCATCCCGCGAGTATAGTTGTTAGAAAGACGACACCTAAAATAAGGCTGATAAAAAAAAACTTCTTCTTCTTCAACATATGATCATGTCCTTTGTAAGGGTTTTGTTTATTCATTTTTCCTGATTGCAGCTAAAAAACGAGTTCCGTCAGAATTACTCCTTAAATTAATCGCTCCCCAAGTGTATCTTTCCTCCGACAGGTATGTTTATTCGTATATTGTGCGCTCCCCTACATGTGTGAAAACCTCTTCTCATTTGGGATGGTAATTGTGCTTCAATTGCCTCGGGGTCAACTATAACAGGTAATCTTATTCTTCATAAGAACGTACTTTTTTTAAATATGCTTTAGAAATTTAAAGTCAAGAGTCCGAATGGCGAAAAAGAAGTTAAGTTAGATATGGAGTAGGGCCAACGCAACGTTTGCAAGGAAAGAGACTATGAACCTTCAACAAAAACCGGAAAGGAGGACTTTACTTTTCTAAAGCATACTTAAAATAATAGCCTTCTTACGAAAAGTAAGAAGGCCTGTTATAGTTGATCCCGAAGCAAGTGAAGCTCACTTACAATCCTAATTAGAAGAAGGTTGCATATGTAGGCAAACAACTTTTATCGAAATTCGAGCATGATTCGCTAATGGAAGAGAATCACTCGGAGATGTATATGGAAAGGTTGCTGTTAAGCAGGAGGCAACTGGAGAAAGCGATAGATTCTGTAATGAGGAGGGGGTGGATGAGTCGGCGGATTACAAAATACGAACAGATTCATTACCCCTCAATCGTTTGAGGTTGAACAGAAGATTCCCATTCCGTTTTCCAGCGATTAATTTCAGTAAATACGCTCGAGAAGGACTCTCCCTTTTCCGTAATTGAATATTCGACTGTCACTGGAACGGAGGGAAATACTTTCCGTCTGATCATTTGATGTTCTTCCAAATTCCGTAATGTATCTGTTAAACCTTTCGTATTCACGTTGCCTAAATTTCTTCTCAATTGATTAAAACGCTGAGGCTCCTTTAGAAGCTCTGTAATGACTAGAAAAGTCCATTTTCCTGAAAGAAATTGCAGTACTTCGGAAATCGATTCAATGCAAGGCATATCAAAATTTGAACATTTCAATGTTATCGACTCGCTTTCTTTTATAGCATTGGACTAAAAAATAAACTTACTAAGATTAAGTATATTAAATAACATTTTTAATGTCACTGGTAGTACTAACCAAATGAATTTTTTATCCATTCCGTATTCAAAAGGTGCATTGCAGCCTGTCAGAAATCCTAGTTCGTGCAATTATTCAGTACTATTGGGGGAATTAGAAATGACAAAAGTTTACAAATTTATTTTCGAACCGCCCGCAGCGACCGACAGGAGTTATAGCTTCCCAACACCTTATGGGAAATGATTGAACACTTCTTCCCGTTTGCAGATTAACCAAAGCGTTCAACAAATTGAGGATAATTTATTATGGATATATCTTGCGCAAAATCGTTTCAGGGCATTCCCTTATCATGCATCGGATCCTAAGATCGGCTATGCAATTTACATGATCAAGGTTAAACAGGACGAGCGGATGTAACGTTCCTCAGATTCATCATAGATAAATAGATAACTATAGGAGTGGAGAAATAGTGAGTGATCGTATATCGAAAGCGAATATGTTGTTGTTGATTATTGTTTGTTTTGCCCAATTTATCGAGGTTATGAATGGTTCGACCGTAACCGTCGCGCTGCCTTCCATTCAAACGGCGCTTCACATGCAGGCGAACGATTTGCAATGGATCGTCACTTCTTATGTGCTGACGTTCGCTTGTTTTCTGATGATTGGAGGACGGGCAAGCGATTTGCTTGGAAGAAAACGCGTTTTAATCATGGGTTTGTCAATCTTTGCGTTATCTTCTTTGGCTGGCGCATTGGCGACTGGTCCGGTCTGGCTGATTGCCAGTAGGGCGATTCAAGGAATCGGGGCGGCTCTTTCCATTCCCGCGGCGATGTCACTCATAAGTAACAATTTCCCGGTCGGACCGCAGCGCAACAAAGCGTTCGGGATTTTCGGCGCCTTAGGGTCAGCGGGAGCTGCGGGCGGATCGATTGTCGGCGGATTGCTAACGGATTCAGTTGGCTGGAGATCGTTGTTCTATTTGAATGTGCCGCTCGGAACCTTGCTCATCATCGGATTAATGTTCGTGAAAGTAAGTCCTGCCGTAAAGGGCGAAAAACAATCCATCGACTGGTTCGGATTGATTTCCGTACTGGCTGGTATCTTCGTTCTGGTCTATGGCATCTCCATGCCGGACGTCGATGGCAGCTGGTCGGCTGCGAAGATTACCATGTTGATTGCAGGAGTATTGCTGGTAGGCGTGTTCATAATGGTTGAAAATTACGCCAAGAATCCGTTAATGCCGCTTCGTCTGTTCAAGTTTCGCTCGCTTGTCACGTCCAATATCATTGGATTTCTGATGTATTCTTATTTGACCGGCTTCATGTATTTCTCGACGCTGTATTTCCACGAGCTTGGTTATTCGTCTTTAGCTACCGGCATGGCTTTCTTGCCACTTGGTTTGGCATCGATCATAGTCACGCAAATCACGCCGTTCTTCATGCGTAAGTTCGGGGCACAAAGACTCCTGATCGTCACGCAATTGATCAACGCGATTGGAATGTTCTGGCTAAGCACTATGGATATGGATAAAAGTTACGTCTCGTTTATTCTCCCGGCCTTTATCGTGCTCGGTTTGTCGATTGGCGCGTCCTTTACAGCCGTTATCACGGGTTCCTTGCAGGATGTAAAACCTAAAGAGCACGGAATTGCCGGCGGTATCGTGAACACGTTCCTGCAGCTCGGGGGGAGTTTGGGCTTGTCTATTTTGGCGACCATCGCGACGACGGTTACCGCTTCGGCAATAAATGAATCTGCAAATCAGGCCATATTATCGGGCTTCCATACAGCATTAATCGTAAGCGGATGTTTTGCGATCGCTGCGTTGATTCTTGCGTTCATGAACGGCGGCAAGAGCGAGATTACAGATGCCGTTCCTCAGGAAGTGCATGTTTAAAACTCTAAAGGGGGAAGGAAATGCACATGGCACGGATTCGCATTCGCAATACGAATGAGCGCATTGCAGTCCGCTTCTTAATCGAATTCTCGGTTCTTACAAATCAAAGCATGCTGCCGAGGCATTCATGCGCGATGCAGAGCAGCAACTGACTATGATCCCAGGCGTAAAGCAATTCCGTGCTTTCAAGCTAAAAGCAAATAACCATATGGATTACGGAATTTCTATGGTATTCGACAGCCAGGAGGAGTATGCGGCGTATGCGGCGCATCCGATGCATGACGATTTTGAGGAGAATCGTTGGAAACGGGAGGCGACGCGTGCCATGGTGATCGATTACGATTATTGACCTCACTCATGAGCACAATCAAAATTCTCCCCCCTTGACGGGGGTTATTTTATTTATCGGAAAGAGTGGAGTCCATATAGTTTCACTTCAATCTATTGAAGTGACTAATTAGTAACATAGAAGTCACTCAATAGTCACTGTCGGAACGTATAATTCTCAGTAATGACAAGAAAAGAGCAAGTCAAAAAGAATAGGGAGAATGATGACTATATGGACTTAATTACGATCTCTTCTGAACTACTCAAATGGGCATTCATCGCCACGATTGGATGCCTAGGTATCCTTGTGCTGCTGGTCGGCAGCTATTTGATCTATAAAAAAGTCTTGAGGGGAAAAAGAAGTATGACCAAAAACCAATGGGTCGTGCTCACTCTCCTTGTCGGCTGGTTTTTAGTTGTATTGGGCTTAACTACAATCAGCCGTGGCGCAAGCTTCACTGGCGATATCAACGCCGATTTACTCAGCGGCTATGTGAATGCATGGAATAAATGGTCCATTAGTGAACTTCAGTTGATTCTATTCAATATGCTAATGTTCGTTCCTTTGGGCTTGCTGCTGCCGATCCTCATGCGCAAAGCGCAGGCATTTTGGATGACTTGCCTTGTTACTCTGTTAACGACTGCCAGCATTGAGATTATTCAGCTCATTACAGGGAAAGGCATTTTTGAACTGGATGACATTTTTCATAATTTGGTCGGAGGTCTGGCCGGGTACTTCTTCGTCATGGCGATCCTGGAATGTATTAGGCAGAAGCGCGTTGTGATCAAATCAATTCTGCTTAGTGTAATGATTCCCGCCTTGTTCGGTGCTTTGATTGGCGGAGCATTAATGAAGTATCAATTGCAGGAATTTGGGAACATGCCAATCCTTCCCGGAACGAAGCAGGATATGCATGCAGTGACAATTGAAAATAAACTGCTCTTGCCTGAGGACACAGGCATGGCATCGGTTTACCGGAATATCTATGCCAATCATTTGCAACGAGGCAAAGATATTGCAGAGCAGCTTTCGGAGAAATTTGCTGTGAAATTCTCCCAAGCAATTCGCCGAGGAGGCGACGACAACCGTATATTTATGGGCACAACATCAAACGGCCGGCAAGCCGACTTGAATTATGGGATTAAGGATGGCGGGTGGCACTTCAGTACTGGAGACGATGGAGTAAATCTCTCGGAAAAACAGGTAACCCTACTAAAGGAAGACATGGAACAATGGTTTTCACATAACGGTCTGTTGCCTGCCAAGGCTATATTCAGTGTGCAAGACAAGAACATTTTGCGGTGGGACGCGAAGGCACCTGACGATCTCGCTCATAAGGAAAACGATTTTGTTTCTGGCATGATTATGGAGCAGTTCGCTAAGGATGGTACTTTGAGTGATTTATTTAATCAAATGATTTGGAACAAATTTGAACGCAAGTTGGAGATCATCTCCCCTAAACAGGCGTTTGAGCAAATTCTATCCGGTAATTTCTATATGTACGCGTCATTTCACAAAGGTGACAAGCTTGTCGTGAATGGGTACGGACTGACCTATGTGTACGATACCAAAGGATTTTATCAGCCAGTGTATGAATTCAAAGGCTATATCAACGATCTCGAGCACGCATTTTATTGCCAGATCCCGGCTCGTGTATAATTTTCACCAAATATGACAATAAGGCCAAGAGATTTAACCTCAAGGCCTTCTTTTCATTTATCGAGGCTACAAAAGGAGATAGGTGCAAATCATGAAAATTTTAGTGGTTGAAGATGATAAGACGATTACCACCGCCTTGGAATATTCCCTTCAGCAGGAGCATTTCCAAACCGTGCTTTGCTTTGACGTCGCTTCGGCTAAGGAAGCAATAAGGCAACATGCCGGAGAGTTGGCACTCTGTTTGTTCGATGTGACGCTTCCTGATGGAAACGGCTATGAGCTATGCCGAATAGTCAAGGCGGAGCGGGATATTCCGGTGATCTTCCTAACAGCCTTAGACGATGAAGTGAACGTGGTCATGGGGCTTGATATGGGAGGGGACGATTATATCACCAAGCCATTCCGGGTAAGGGAACTCATCTCGAGGATCAAGACCGTGATGCGCCGATACCAGAAGCTTCCTCAAAGTAAAAGTGTTATTGAACTTGGCGACATTCGAGTAAATACCTTGGAGGGTAAAGTATATAAACAAGGCGGGGAAATTCAATTAACGGCGCTGGAGTATCGGTTGCTGCTCATTTTCGTAAACCATTCAGGGCAAGTGCTTTCCAGGAATCAACTACTGGAACAGATCTGGGACATTGCGGGGGAATTCGTGAACGACAATACGTTAACCGTCTATATCAAGCGCCTGCGGGAGAAGCTCGAAGATGACCCTAAAGAGCCTGTAATCATAAGAACGATTCGGGGTTTAGGTTATAAGGCAGGTGATTGAGATACTTCGAAACCGTGAAATTCGCATTTTGGTGATGGCGATGTCGTTGACCGGTCTTAGTTTAGCTGCAGTAGCAGCTTTGTTGTCTACTGTAGCTTCGGTGATCGTTCTCTTGGCCGCTGCGCTTCTTATTTTCTACTCCCTCATATTTACGAAATGGAGATATAAGCAGCTCGCAGGATTGGCGAGCTACTTGCAGCAAATCAGCAATGGCGATTACGGGTTGGACGTTCGAGATAATCAGGAAGGCGAGCTTAGCTTGCTAAAGAACGACATTTACAAAGTCACTGTCAGACTATCCGAACAGAACGCTTTGTTGTTGAAAGATAAAGATTACCTCAAGAATGCCATTTCGGATATTTCCCATCAGGTCAAGACGCCATTGACTTCAATGACGGCTATGACCGATTTGTTGAATGATCGTAATATGCCGGAGGAGAGGCGAATCGAGTTCACCCGCAAAATCAGCGTTCAACTGGAACGGATAGACTGGTTAGTGTCCTCTCTGCTAAAACTATCCAAAATCGATGCAGGCACCGTGGGATTCAGAACAGACCGTATCAGCGCAAGCGAATTGATCCTGAAAGCCATTCAGCCAGTCCTGATTCCGATCGACATCAAGGGACAAGTCTTATCCATAACCGGTGAGGATGGCGTATCCTTCACAGGCGATTTGAACTGGACGTCGGAAGCGTTGATCAATATTTTGAAAAACTGCGTGGAACATACGCCGGAAGGTGGCGAACTGATGATTCATTATTCAGAGAACGCGCTGTACACGGAGATTGTCATCGCAGATCAAGGCAAGGGGATAGTAAAGGAAGAACTTCCGCTTATCTTCAAGCGGTTCTATAAAGGGAAGGACGCGGGGGAAAGCAGCGCAGGGATCGGATTGTCACTGGCTCACAGCATCATATCGAATCAAAATGGCGACATCTACGTAACAAGCGAACCGGGTCAGGGAACCCGGTTCCGTATCCGGTTCTACAAGCGAATCACTTAGTGGCGGTTTAAGTGACCAAGTCGTCACTTTCGTAGTCACTCCACCGTCACTTTGGACAGCTATACTGAATCTATTCATTCATGATTGGAGGAGCTTACATGCCTATATTGAAAATAGAACAACTGTCCAAAGTATATGGAAGAGGGGATACCTCCGTTAAGGCGCTTGATGATATATCCTTGTCAGTTGAGAAAGGAGAGTTCGTCGCCATCGTTGGTCCGTCCGGATCGGGCAAATCCACATTGATGCATATGCTGGGAGGCGTCGACAGCCCAACCGGCGGGAAGGTGCTCATTGATGATATCGATATATACACATTGAACGAGACACAATTGGCAATCTTCAGACGCAGACAGATCGGATTGATTTACCAGTTCTATAATCTGCTTCCTGTTTTGACCGTGGAGGAAAACATGCAGCTGCCGCTTCTGTTGGACGAGCAGAAAGTCGATAAGCGTAAATTCGACGAATTGGTGAGCTTATTAGGGCTTGGACAGCGACTGGGCCATCTGCCAAACCAGCTGTCCGGAGGTCAGCAGCAGCGCGTATCCATCGGCAGGGCGCTTATGAATAATCCGACAATTATTTTGGCTGATGAACCGACGGGCAACCTAGATAGCAAAAACAGCGGTGAAATTGTCGATTTGCTGAAAATGCTGAATAGAACGTATAAACAGACCTTGATCGTTATCACGCACGATGAACGGATTGCCCTACAGGCAGATCGCATTATTGCCATCGAAGACGGGAAGATCGCGAAAGACGAGGTTCTCCGGCGATGAATATTGTTAGTAAATTAACCTTAAGACACTTCCGTCAGAATAAGCGGAGAACTATGGTTACCGTCATAGGCGTGATGATCTCCGTAGCGATGGTAACTGCGGTAGCGACCTTGTTTTTTTCCTTTCAGGAACTGATGAAGAAGCAAGCGATCGATAACAACGGTTTGTGGCATGTGCGGTATCATGATGTAACCCGGAATCAACTAAGGGCTATCGAGAAGGACAACAAGACGAAAGAAGTCATTCTGACCGAAAGCCTCGGTTATACTGCGTTGTCTGAATCGCAAAATGCTTATAAGCCTTACTTGTACATCGAAGCCTATAATAAGGTAGGTTTTAGCAACTTCCCTATGGAGCTCAAGCAAGGCCGCTTTCCCCTGCATCCTAACGAGGTAGTCATTTCCAATGAAATTATTACTAAAGCGGGGGTTGCGTTCAAGATAGGGGAAAGGCTTTCTCTTCAAGTCGGGGAAAGGGAAGATATAAGCAAGGAAAACTCGCTCCACGAAGTATTGAAGCAAAACACCCGGTTACGGATGGAAGATGGAAAATCGGTAGAGACTCTCGTCCACATGAAGCAGGAAACCTTTAACATAGTGGGCATCATAGACCGTCCTGCCTTAGAGCCCGCAGAAGCTCCCGGGTATACGATTCTCACTTATTTGGATGAGAACACGCTCAGGCCTGCGGAAACTGTGGATGCGAGTGTAGTACTAACGAAGCTCGACCGTTCCTTATATGGACATGCCGCAGCGTTGGCGAAGCAAATTCACGTTGACCTTGTGGGTTTTAACGATCCATTGCTTCAATATTCAGGCGTGACTAGTAATACGCAAACCAACTCAACCTTGCTAGCATTAAGCGTGATTATCATCGGGATTATCATGGCAGGTTCCATTACTTTGATTTATAACGCATTCGCAATTTCAGTCTCTGAGCGTTCCCGCTATTTGGGCCTGCTATCCAGCGTAGGAGCGACGAAGAGGCAGAAGAGGAACGCTGTTTTCTTTGAAGGTACAATTATGGGGTTAATCAGTATTCCTTTGGGCTTCCTGTGCGGGTTGGCGGGCATGGCGATTACGTTTAGAGGCGTGAATGCAAGCATGCGAGGCGTGTTCGGCATTAATGAGGACCTAACGATTGTGGTTACGCCAATATCCGTCATGATTACGGTTGCGGTCTCCCTACTAACGATCGGGATATCGATGTATCTTCCCGCACGAAGAGCATCCAGAATATCCGCCATCGATGCCCTTCGGCAGACCAAGGATATTAAACTAAAGGGCGAAGATGTCAGAATCTCCAAACTCGTAAGAAACTTGCTTGGCATTGAAGCTCAATTGGGGTTGAAAAACCTGAAAAGAAACAATCGTCGCTACCGAACCGTGGTCATGTCTCTCATGATCAGCATTGTGCTCTTCTTATCTGTATCGTTCTTCACTGCTAATTTGGAGAAGTCATTCCGGCTGTCGAAAGTAGGCCTCAATTATGACATACAGGTTGAGCCCTCCGTCGAGAGACCGGCGTTGGATAAGAGACAAGTCCAGTCGTTCGTTTCACTTCGCGATGTGACAGCATTCAGTCTCATCCACCGGTATACCTTCAATAGCTTGATTCCTTCCTCGCTCGTGCCGGAAGCCGTTCGAAAGTGGTTCGACGATAACGGCTTTCCTGCCCAATCGGGAAACTATTCATATGCGGTGGAAGTGAATGGCTTGAGCGACGAACAACTGCAAGCTTTTGCGAAAAGGACGGGAGCGGATATTCGATCCTTGCGGAATCCCGACAAGGTATCCGCTATCGTTATTAATACGTCCTCGTTCGAGGATCGTGTATCTAATAAATTCATTGCGTCTAGGGTCCTAGATATTCAGAAGGGTGATTCTATTACACTCGGATTCGATAAGCTTTCAAGCGTGCGGTTTGCAGCCTTGACGGATCAAGTGCCGATGGGCGTCTCACTGCCATGGAACACCGTCAAACTTAAGCTGGTCATGTCGGAGGTCGTCTTAGAATCCCTTCATCTCAAGGGTCCCGGCGGTGTTCAATCCATGAGCCTGTTCCTCGACAGTAAAGATCCGCTGGTTACCCAGCACCAAATCGAAAAGATGGCTAGCCATGTTTTCGTACGTAATGAATATCAGGCCAGGCAGCGAGATGAACAGCTTATGTTGCTGTTTAAAGTATTCGCTTACGGGTTTGTCACATTAATCACGATTATTTCAGTCGCAACGATATTTAATACGATATCGACCAGCCTGATTCTGAGGACAAGAGAAATCGCCATGCTTAGATCGATGGGCATGACGTCCAAGGGCATCAATAAGATGATTCATTCCGAAAGCATTTTTTATGGAATCAAATCGCTGGCTTACGGGTTGCCGCTTGGAATTTCTCTGATGTACCTCATTTATAGAGCATTCATGAACCGTTTCCATTATGGTTTTAACCTTCCATGGATTAGCATGCTTTATATGATCGCTGCAGTGTTTGTCCTCATCAGTACAGCGATGTTGTACGCAAGTTCCAAGGTCAAGAAGGTCAATATCATCGATGCTTTGAAGCAGGAGAGCCAGTGAGGTTTAGCTCGGACGGAACTGCGAATAGCTCCAAGTTGAATGTGCTTTATCTTTTCCGCGCCTTCAACATCATGTAGCTGCCCTCGAAGCTGAGCAGCTTGCCGTTCTCGCTACGGACTTTAAGCTGCTGCTGATCAGAATCTGACCAGTTCAGCATATCCGATTGCAACGCTTGCTGCACCTGCTCAGAGACATTCATTCGAGCGCACCAGGCAGCGAATTCGAACGGCTTGCCTGTCTGCAACAGTTGTTCCACCTGGAAACCGGTCAGCTCGATGCGACGGATCCACTCTGTTTTCTTCCAAGCGCGGAAGTGGCTGGGATCCCGTCGCTGTTCAATATCATTATAGAGGATGTCGATCCGATCCGCTTCCGGAGCGATGTTGTCCATCAGAATGAAGCTTCCTCCACGCTTCAATACGCGCCATGCTTCCTGAACGAACTTGTCGGGGTCAGGAAAGTGATGAGCGGCGATGCGGCAGGCGATTAAATCGAAGTGTTCCTGGACAAAAGGAAGGTTCTCCGCGTCCCCGACAACGTACTTGATATTCGTGCATCCTTTCCCGGTAAGAAAAGCTTCTGCTTCTTCCAGCATCTCGGTCGTAATATCCAGGGTGGTCACTTCACCGACGACGGAGGCCAGTGCGAGGGCGCAATGTCCGCCTCCGGTCGCGATATCGAGCGCCTGCACGGCATTTTCTTCTCGGGACCACTCGAGTAGCAGGTTCAAATCTTGGCCTGATGCATGGCGTGAGCTCGCGACATACTTAGAAGCGTTAGCTCCAAATTGGGCTTTCACCCGTTCCTTCTTATCCATACCATCACTCCTTTTGTTTCATTGTATAAAACAAAGTTTCAATAAATGATACTTCCATGCAAACATAACATGCTCAATTATTATTGTAAATAAAGCAAATGCACTTAGTGAATCAAAGAGCACCACTTTATTTTTATAAAGCATATTTAAAAAAATTGCCCTCTTATGAGGAACATTTATACCTGATATAGTAGACCCTGTTCAATAGAACATGAGAAAAGTATTCCATAAACAATAGAGAGAAGGTACGTTCATGGACAATTCAGATAGCAGTCCTTTAAATTCGGCAATTAACGATGCACTAACACCCGGTACGCACGAAATCATGATCGATGGAATACGGCAGACCTACCACGTTGCAGGCAGTGGACCTATTTGTCTTGTACATCCCGGAGGACCCGGTTTCCATTGGAACTATTTACGCATGCCTCTGCTGGAGAAGTCTATGACGACTATTTATATAGAGCCGATCGGAACAGGTCAATCCGGAATGCTGCCGGATGGAGAATACAGTATGTCCAAATATGCTTATTTCTCCCGAAAGGTGCTCGAGCATGCAGGGGCACTGGATGGTTATTTTCTAGGGCATTCGCATGGCGGTTTTGTTGGGCTTCAATATGCGATCGATTATCCGAATGAGCTCTCAAGGCTGATCGTTTATGACGGAGCGCCTTGCAATGGGAAAGATTTGGGTATTGAAGCGACCAAGCAAATGGATCTCTTTGCACAGCGGTGGTTGAACCAGCCGGAAGCCCAGGAAGCAAAGCAGGCTTGGGCGGAAATGGGGACTGGCGCAATATCCATCCATGACAGAGATTCATTCCTTGGCGTCATGCAAAGACTGCTGCCCGCTTACTTCGGCGACTATTGGAACATGCCTCAGCATTTCGATGACTGGAAAGCTTCTATAGACGCAACCATTGATCCAAATCGAAAACCAACGAATTGGGATGTGCGTGATGTCATGAATACGATCAAGACACCAACGCTCATCTTGGTCGGAGAACATGACTTCATCTGTGGGACAAGATGGGCCAACGAGATGTCGGCAGCAATTCCAGAATCGCAGCTTGTAGTCATCAGTGAATGCGGGCATATGGGACATGTGGAGAAGCCGGAATCGTTTTCCGGTGCCATAAGTGAATTTGTCATTAGCGCGGGCCTGGTTCGCTGATTAAATACAGCTATTGAAATCATAGTAAGAAAGGAATCCAATAGGAGGAAGCTCTTTTGGGATGATGGAGAGCTGGAAAATAAAACTTTGGCCCAGCAAGCAGCTACTCAAACTCTAATTGAATTATTCAAAATAATGCATTTTTTCTGCAAACCCAACATCTTCAGAAACAAAAAATAAAATAAACCATATCAAGCATTCCTTGCTAGCCAAAGCAATGGCATCTTAATTTGAACCGGATACGCTAGTCATCATCGAACCGCGCATATTATTGGAGGATTAATAATATGAAGAAACAAGTAAGATCAAAGAAGAAACAGGTATTGAAGGCATCGGCGATGGCGCTGTCGACTGTGCTGCCAGGTTCGTCAGCTGGCGCAGCCGTTGATTCTGGATGTGCTAGAGAAGAAGAAATCCGTCGAAGAGGCACTCAAATCGTGGCAAACACAAGGTGATGTTCTCCTGCAGCAAATTAAAACGAACCCGACCGGTCCGCTTGACGGCACGGGTACGAATGATGGAGGTGGCACAACAAACGAATAATTTACGAAGTATTGAAGAGGCACAAAGGCGAATCGTGCATTATATTTTACAACGAGACTAGAACTCAAATTAAATTAAAAAAGCTGACGCCGATTGAATACCTTATTCGAACATTAAAACGCAGTTTATTTTTATAAAGCATATTTAAAAAAAGTGCCTTCTTATGAAATAAAAACAGAGCTGTTATAGTTGTCCTTGAGGCACGAATAGCCCTAGATTATCCCTTAAATTCTAAGAACATGGAGGTTACACCTATGACGATTCAAAAGCACTCCGAGCTTCAAACACCTCTATTCTCCGGCTTCGGGCCAAGAACGACTGCCCAGATGGTAATTAAAGGACAGGATCTGACTGGTAAGATTGCTATTGTAACTGGGGGTTATTCAGGACTTGGCCTTGAAGCAGTCAAAGCCCTTGCAACCGCAGGGGCAAAGGTAATCGTACCCGCTCGCTCACCGGAAAAAGCCAGGACGGCACTTGAAGGAGTGCCAGGTGTGGAGCTGGAACGCGTAGACCTTATGGATCCGGAGTCTATCGATGGGTTTGCAAAACGTTTTCTTACTTCCGACCGGTCCTTGCACATACTTATTAATGCAGCAGGCATAATGGCTGCTCCGCTTGTTCGCGATGCGCGGGGGTTCGAGTCCCAGCTGGCTACCAATCATTTGGGACATTTTCAGCTTGTGTTAAGGTTATGGCCGGCACTTAAGAAGGCCAGAGGCGCAAGGATCGTTTCTGTATCGTCTCGTGCCCTGCAGCTCAGCAGCTTTGATTTCGAAGATCCTAACTTCAATACTCGTGAGTATGACAAATGGCTAGCGTATGCTAAATCCAAGACAGCGAACGCATTATTTGCTGTTGCGATGGACAAGCGCGGAGAACCTCATGGAGTACGCGCTTTTTCTGTTCATCCGGGGACGATCGTGACGGATTTGGCCCGTCATTTAACGGATGATGAATTACGTGCAATGGGTGCGATAAACGAACACGGCGAACGTGCTTTTAGCGAATATAACGATGAAATTAAAACGATACAAGAAGGAGCAGCCACATTAGTATGGTGCGCAGTCCATCCTCAGCTTGAAGGAAAAGGAGGCGTTTACTGCGAGAACGGAGACATAGCGGTTATGACAGATACGCCACATACTCCCGGCGTGTTTGAGTGGGCAATGGCTCCCGAAGCAGCTGAACGTTTATGGCAGTTAAGCGAACAACTTATTGGTTCAAAGTTTGCGATGTAACCGACGAATACGAGGAAGTAATCGGTTCTTCCTCACCGATATTCGAGCAAATGGGAAACAATGAGAAACTACTTTCTGTCCAGAAACCGAGTCATTCCGGGCATCAGGTGTCCGAGAATGGCTCGTTTTCTTTTTTAAGAAACTCATCGAGGACTTGTAAAGAGAACGAATGTAACCTTTCAACACGTTGTATCGTCATTTAACTTGAGTGAATATTCAACACAAGGGCTTTGCCTTTAAGAAAAGTACCGTTACTCTAAATGGGCAAATCATTGACGGCACTCGCGTTATCATGCAAGACAATACGACGTACCTTCCGCTTCGTTTCGTCTTAGAACGGATGGGCTATCAAATCAAAGATCGTAAGCTAACTTTGCTGACGCCTTTCCAAACGATCGAAGCTAATCGTGATTTCTTCTTAAGCCACAACGGCGTTGTCATTTACTTCACTCCAGGCGAAATCTTGCCAAATGCGCAAGGGATGCTTGAATTCGTCATTCCGTTCTCTAAATTTTAATTCGAGGCTGAACAATCACCTCCAATAAATCAAAAAATCAATAAAAATAGGCTATTGACTACTATGATTCGTTAATGAAAGATGTGACCGCTGGCAAAGCTGATTATGTAAAGATCATCAATGAACAGATTGCTCAGGCCCAACGAGAGGAGTGATTGATTAAGTGAGTGAAATGATAACAGAAATTACAGCACAGTGTGAAAAACTTAAGAAGGGCGTACTAATGTTTGGATTTCCAGCGGCAAGCCGCGAGATTATCGTCCTGAGCTTCTAGGGATAAACCGATTTGTTTCTAATCCTTGACCTAAACAAAATGAAACGGCAGCCGGTAAAGGCTGCCGTTTCTCAAGTAACGGGCTGGATTTAAATTGATCATTTCTTTCGAGACAATCCCGATGACATCGTTTTTGAGCAGACCGCAAACGGTTAAGAAGACAATTTAATTATTAGTTACAGGCTGTCCGGTCACAGGATCTGTATTCGGATCCCAATTTTTTAGAGGGTCCATACGGAAGCGAGTTAATACCGTGCTACTGATTTTCCAAACACCATTTTCTTTGCGATAAGTTTCACGGTATTGGCCATACCCGTTATGCCCCGGATATGCGTTCTCCGCGTCAGGGAAAGTCAATAAATCCTCCATAGCCCAAACCCCATTCGCATTTTCCTTATCAACAATTTGAATTTCAGGCATATGGCCGTGGTGAACCGTTGGTGCTTTACCGACAACGTCATCAATCATTTTTCCGTAACCTGCACCTCCGAGCTGAGAGAAATCTTGGCCTTGTGAAACTAATTGAGCGTCTGATGTAAAGAGCTCACCAAATTCTTTCCATTTTTTTTCATCAACAAACCGGAAAAACCGCGCTTTGAGTTGTTTTATTTGTTCATTATCCTCCAGCATTTGGAGTTTCGCTTCTAGTTCTTCAATTTTTACTACTAGTTCTTGAGTTGTCATATAATCCACGTCCTTTTTTATTATTAGTTTGTATAGTATTGCAATGATTTCTCTTCCAGCTAAGTCGATTAAATGATCGAAATTTACTTATTAAGCTTTCACTTCACTAAATGATCTAAGCCTAAAATATATATTCATATGGATCAAATCCAAATGTGAATGAAGTTTTTTCTGCGCTACATAAGGAAAACCTCTCTTTTCATTCAAGATGTGGGAGTGGAGTATCGCTCCCTTGGACACAACTATAGCAGTTCATTATTATTATTGTAAGAAGGCTAATTATTTAAAGTAACTTTAGAAAAGTAAACAATAGTTTGGGTTATCGTATCAGCATTCCATCAGTATTCCATCGATCGAGAAAGTTATCCCTTTGGATACTGTAATAAATTGCTCGACAAAGGATTGCTTGGAATTGATGAATTCAGTTTGAGGTTAATGTCTCATAGGTATTATGGTAGTTATACTTCAGCTTTAAAAAAGTTACCCCTTAAGTCGCTCTAATATAGCGCTTTAGGGGTAACTTTTATAATTTCCGAGACGATATGTGCCTTCGGGTATTTAGTTTCTGACTGTAGCTAGGACGTGCTTACTCTAATTAAATCGTTTGCTTTGAGAATAACGTTTCAATATAAGTCTTGAAAAAGTTTGATTTAATTTCCTCGGATGAATAACCACGTTGTTCTTTAAAAAACAGGTAAACCTCCGCACTAATCGTTGACAACATCGCATCCGCACTAAAAATTGGATCTATGGAATGATAGACATTCAATTCGTTGTACTCCTGGAGCAGTTTAACTAGGATGGAATGAATGGAGTCATAATCCTCTTTAGAGGATGTATTTCTACCTGTCTCTGTATTGTGATTGTTTTGAATAATAGCAAGGATGTCAGAGTGGGTATCCAACAATTCCAAGTGCAAGTCGAGCACGTTAATTAGACGTTCTTTTAAAGAACTCGATGCATTCCTTGAAAGATATTGTTCTATTTTTTTTCGACTTTGAATACAGCTTTCCCCAATCAAATCCCAACATAAATCACTCTTATTCGTGTAGCTTCTGTACAAGGTTCCTTGCCCGACGCCAGCTTCTCTCGCGATTTGCCGCATACTAACGTTCTCGACACCATACTCAGCGAACAACTTAGCCGCCGTATCAATTATCGTCAGTCTACGCTCTTCGGCATCCTTCCGTAGATTGCGCTCCAACACAAAAAACCTCCTTCAAAATGATATTGACAACCGGACTGCGGTCCGGTTATATTGTTATTGTTCGAAGCGGATCACAGTCCGCATGTGCGCTGCTTGATTTTTATAGTAACTCTCCACAATTCAAAGGTCAATCAAGCAGTAGGAAGTGGGGTTGAAATCATGCAGGAAAAAATGAGGGGGAGCATCATGTATCCATTCAATAATAGAAAAAAATAGCTACGATCCTTATACATTCAACAAAAAAATTCATGAAGATTGGGAAAAAGATGCTTTCAAAAAAATGAAATTATGGAGTGAAAAATATAATGAATGATCGCATTTCAAAAGCAAATATGTTTTTGCTTATCGTTGTCAGCTTAGCGCAATTTATCGAAGTAATGAATGGAACTACCGTAACCGTAGCGCTGCCGGCCATCCAAACCGCTCTTCATATGAATGCCAACGATTTACAATGGATTGTCACTTCGTACGTGCTTACCTTTGCAACTTTCTTGATGATTGGCGGGCGCGCGAGCGATTTGTTTGGGAGAAAACGAATGTTGATGATCGGTCTCTCCATCTTCGCACTTGCTTCGCTCGCAGGAGCCTTGACAATGAATCCGATTTGGCTGATTACAAGCAGAGCGATTCAAGGCATTGGATCGGCGCTATCGATTCCGGCGGCGATGTCGCTCATCAGTAACAATTTGCCGGCCGGACCACAGCGTAACAAAGCCTTCGGGATTTTCGGCGCATTAGCATCTGCTGGGGCGGCTTCCGGATCGATTTTAGGCGGTTTATTGACTGAAACGGCAGGCTGGAGATCTTTATTCTACCTGAACGTTCCGATGGGAATTTTGCTCATTCTAGGTTTGCTTTTCGTTAAAGTGACTCCTTCGCCTAAGTCGGCAAAACAATCGATGGATTGGCTCGGTTTGCTTATGGTATTGGCAGGGATCTTCATTCTGGTCTATGGCATTTCGATGCCTGACGTCGGCGGTAGTTGGTCCGCAGCGAAAATCACCATGTTGATTATCGGGTTAGCGGTACTGGTATTGTTTATTTTGATCGAAAAAATCGTAAAAAATCCATTGATGCCGCTTCGTCTTTTCAAATTCCGTTCGCTGGCCATATCCAATATTATCGGGTTTTTGATGTTTTCGTATTTGACGGGGTTCAACTATTTCTCTACGTTGTACTTCCATGCGCTCGGCTTTTCGGCATTGGAAAACGGTTTGGCTTTCTTGCCACTCGGTTTGACATCGATTATCGTCACACAAATTACACCGATTTTCTTGCGTAAATTCGGTGCGAAAAAAGTGTTGATCGTCACTCAGGCCATTAATGCGATCGGGATGTTTTGGCTCAGTACGATGAGCATGGATAAACATTATGGGTCATTTATTCTTCCTGCGTTTATTGTACTCGGTTTGTCGATCGGGGCGTCGTATACGGCCGTAATCGTTGGTTCGGTTCAGGATGTTAAACCTGAAGAACATGGTATTGCAGGCGGAATTGTAAATACGTTCATTCAGTTGGGGGGCAGTCTAGGCTTGTCCATTCTGGCTAGCATCGCGACTTCGGTTACCGCATCGCATCATGCATCGGCTAGTCAATCCATGATAGCTGGGTTCCATACGGCACTAATCGTAAGCGGCTTTTTCGCAATTGCCGCAATGATCTTAGGTTTCGTGAGCAGCAAAGGTAAAAACAAAAATACCGATACAGCTCATCAAGCGGCGCATGTATAAAAAGGAGAGGGTTCTAATGACAGCTGTTAAAATGTTTCAAGGTGTTCCATTATCCATCCTTGACACGAGCAACATTTCAGCCGGCGGAACAGCACGAAAATCATTCTTAGAAAGCGTTGAATTGGCGCAAAAGGCCGAAGATTGGGGTTATAACCGAATCTGGTTTACTGAGCACCACAATATGCCTTCCGTGGCAAGCGCGGCGACATCTCTAGTAATCGGCCATATCGCGGCTGCAACCAAACGAATTCGAGTCGGATCCGGGGGCATTATGCTGAACAACCATGCTCCATTAATGGTTGCCGAGCAGTTCGGGACATTAGAGTCGATGTATCCCGGCCGCATTGATCTCGGCCTCGGACGCGGGCCTGGTGGGGACTCGGCGGCATTCGCTGCCGTTCGACGACTCTCAAAACACGGAGATGACTTTTCAAAAATGCTACAAGAACTAAGAGGATATTTTAATGATGACGATGATTCGGCGAAAGTTCGCGCATACCCTGGTGATGGACTTGAAGTTCCCATCTGGCTATTAGGCTCCAGCGATTATAATGCCCGGCTTGCCGCGAAGTTAGGCTTGCCGTTTTCTTTCGCAGGTCATTTCTCATCTGACTACACTGTAGAAGCAGTAAAATTGTACCGGGAGTTGTTCCAACCTTCAAGCGTCCTAAGTGAACCTTACGTAATGGTAAGCATGAATGTCACAATTGCGGATACGATTGATCAGGCACAATACTTGTCTTCAACGCAAAAGCAGCTGTTTTTGAGTTCCTACAAAGGACGAATGGCTCCAATACAGCCACCGGTTCAAGATATGAACCAGGTCGCTACCAAGGATGAGATTCAAATGATCGAGTATAGTCCATTATTCCGCACACTCGTCATTGGAGATCGAGATACGATAAGGAATCGCATGGAGAAATTATTGCAGGAAACGTCAGCCAATGAGATCATTCTTACGACACAAATGTACAGACATACAGATCGACTACGCAATTTTGAAATTATTGCTGAGTTGCTGCAGCCGAATAGCACTCATGAGTAAGGAGCTTAAAGTTCGTTCTTCAGCTAATTGGAGTAATTCCAAAGCATGCTACAAACCAATAGCCAATCATGGCTACTTTGTAGGACTTACCTCCACTTTAATTTTCTAAAGCTTATTTAAAAAAATAGCCTTCTTATCTTAATTTCGAATATCTGATATAGTTTTCCCAACACCAGTTAGTGCAAATTGTATTTCATCGTATCCACATTCAAAAAGAGGGTCTTTACTTACTCATGACACAAAAAAGAAATAATCAATAGAGTAGAACGATTGTATAGCTCTAAGAGCGTGGTATAAGGAGGATAATCATGAAAGTGGAAGTTTGGTCGGATATTATGTGTCCTTATTGTTATATTGGAAAACGTCGTTTGGAAGCAGCATTGCAAGTGTTCGAAAACCGCGATCAAGTGGAAGTTGTTCATCGCAGTTATGAATTGGATCCTAATTCTACGAAGCATACCGATCAGAATTATTTAGAATATGCAGCCGCCAAGTACGGCACTACGATAGAAAGTGTCGCGAAGCAAAGCCGTTCGATTACTGAAAGGGCACAACAAGATGGATTGATTCTGAATTATGATACCGTGAAAAATGCTAATACAAATGACGCGCATCGCTTACTTCATTTCGCGAGGGAATTCGGCAAAGAACAAGAACTTCTCGAATTATTATATAAAGCTTACTTCACGGATTCACTGCCAATCGGGCAACACGAAACGCTTCTGTCACTAGCCGAACAAGCAGGGCTGGATCAACAACAAGCAACGGAAATACTCCGTAGCACAAGTTACGGGAGCGACGTAAGAGAAGAGCAAATAGAGGCCGCTAGATTAGGTGTACAAGGCGTTCCTTTCTTCTTGATTGACGGCAAGTACGCCATCTCTGGTGCCCAATCGATCGGTGCTTTTACTGAAGTTCTTGAGTCTGCATTGAACGAAGTTAAAACTCAAGATGATTATGATACAGAGATTTGCGGTGGTGGTACTTGTTAAAGAACCGTTTTTAATATCCAATCTATATTGAGGAGAAAACGTTATGTACAAACCAAGTATTCATCATAAGGTTATCTTTAACCTGAAACATGAGGCAGGTTCGGAGGCTGCAGAAACCTTCATGCGAGATGCCGAGAGTCAGTTGACTAAGATCCCGGGCGTGAAGCAGTTCCGTGCGTTCCGGCTATATTCAAATAACCCTTTTGATTACGGGATTTCTATGGTTTTCGGCACCAAAGAGGACTATGCTGCATACACAAGGCACGCGTTGCATGATGATTTTGAGGTTAATCGTTGGAAACTCGAGGCGACACGTGCTATGGTAATCGATTACGATTATTGACAGCAAATCAGTACATTTCAGCTCAATTACACTAGACATTGTTACAACAACGACTCGTGATGTCTTTAATTGTTTAGGTGACAAGAACATCATTCGAGTTCCCTTAAGAATACGGGAACAAATCGGCGATGCCATAAAATATCATAATAAACAGCGACAGCCTGGACCGCATTTTAGGTACTGGTCTGTAGTTGTTTTTTTTATTATAGGGTTCCTAATGCTAAGGGAACAAATAATTACTAAGTAAACTGCGCAGGTAAATAACCTAACGTCAATATGTGATAAAATATGACACAATATTGCATCGAAATACCTAAAAGGAGCGTAAAACTAGTTCTATGGCAGTTAAATGATAAGTTTCAGCAAAGAAATGATTGATAAATGGAAAATGTTCGGGTATTATGAACCTGACAATATATCAGAAAATTAAGTGTTTTATGTCTTGTTTAATTTAATAAATCTATCTACTAGTAGATAGGATAACAGTTTTTTAGTTGTATATGAACCTTTCTTTGAAAAGGGTTACATATAAAATTGATTTAGGAGGAAAGTCATGCATCATCGGAAGGTTTTCAGAAAAGCTCTATCATTATCGCTCGTATTAACAGTACTCATTGGTTCGTTGTTCGGCAGTATGGCTTTTGCCTCGCCAAGCACGAGTATCGGCGTCGAGCCGGGAACCGCGAATGAACAACCGGCCGTTCAGGATGCCGCGTCCGCGCAGTTCGACACGCTGACGCCAAGCGAGTCGAAGCTTGTCTTCGCCTTGTCGGAGGGAAGCCATCCGGTGACGGTCGAAGCGAAGTATAAGGACGGATCGGCGAAAGACGTGACGACGCAAGGCGCTTGGATGTCCATGAATCCAGCCGTCGCCGTCGTCGACCGGGGCGTCATTACGGCCAAAGCGGCCGGAACGACGGAAGTGCGCCTCAATCTCGGCGACGCCGTCGTCAACGTTCCTGTTACGATCACCGCAGGCGCCGGAGCGCCGGAAGCGGCAGAGCCTTCGGAGCCGACGCTTGTCACATACCTGCTGTCCACGCTGAACGTGTTCGTCGAGGCGGATACGAACTATCCGCTTCATTTGCATGGGACGTTCACGGACGGGTCGACGCGGGATATTACAGCCGATGCCGTCTGGAGCACGGACGATGCCGCGGTTGCGACCGTTTCGCACGGCATGATCAAGGGCATCAAGGGCGGGGCTTCGACGTTTATCCGTGTAAAATACGGCAGCATGCCGACACTGTCGATCGCGGTCACCGTTCAGAAGGATCCGATTCCGTTTCAGTTGTTCGGTCTTATGATGTCGGAAAGCGTACTGAAGATCATGGAGACCGACGCGCCACATAAAATCTATGCGGACCTGGAATATCCCGATCAGGATCTTTACGAGGTGACGAATCTTGGCAAATGGTATTCGTCTAATGAATCCATAGCCACTGTCGACCAGAACGGCGTCATTACGCCGGTCGGCAAAGGCATGGCCTATATTTACTTCGAATATAAGTATACGGCGCCGTCCGGCACGGAAGGCGAAGAAGGCTATGACGACGGCCTGCTTGTCAATTCCGTGCAGGTGTTCGTCGGCGGACCGTTCAAGCTGGAGCGCTATACGCCGGACATGATGGCGCAGCTGGAGCTGGACACGCCTATCTCGCTCCCGCCGCGGAGCTATCAGGAAATTACGATCATGGGCGTTTACTCCGAGGATCCTCGGACTGGCCAGAACTATAACGAAGATGACGTCACGGGCGATATCGAATGGACTGTCGCGGATAAATCCATCGTGACCATCAACGATTCCGGCCGTATCTTTGCAGGCGGCAAGGAAGGCACGACGACCATTACGGGCCATTATTTAGCGCTCGAACCGTTCACGTTCAACGTGACGGTGACGAAGGCCGCTGCTGCAAACAAGGTGCTGAATTTGGTAGCTGAGCCGACCTTCGTGGAAATTAAGGATGGCAAACCTGTTCAGCCGCCAATCATCAAAGCCATTTACAATGACGGCACAGTTGAAGACGTCACGTCCAAAATCGCCGACAGCGATTGGCTCGCTTCCGATGCATCGGTAGCGTACCACAGCGACAACGGTACGATCGTTGCTGAATCCGTCGGCTCGGCCGTTCTCGGCGCGATCTACAAGAATGAAGTTGCCATTATACCTGTTATCGTGAAGCAAGCAGATCCGAAGACGGCGGTCTCCCTTTCCGTTACGCCAGATTCGCTGAACTTGCAGCTCGGCAAGCGTGAAGCGTTGTCAGTCGAAGCGGTCATGTCCGGCGGCGAGACGCTGAATAAAACACAGGCAGCTGTCTATCGCTCGGCCAACCTGCAGGTGGTCTCCGTTAACCGCAAGGGAGAGATCACAGCTGTCGGCAAAGGAACGGCAGCTATCGAAGTGTCGTACGGCGGACAGAAGCAATCGGTCACGATTGAGGTTGCTGCTTCCGAGGGATTGCCGCCGGTTGCAGAGACACCGAAGCAGATTACCGGTATTACTGTAAGTGATCCGAAAATAACGCTGGATGTTACGGCTGGCCCTCGCCCGGTTACCGTGCAGGCTGTCTACAGTGACGGCACGAGTGCGGACGTAACCGCGCAAGGCAAGTGGTCGACGCAGGATGCCGGCGTGGTTACGGTTAAGGACGGCGTCTTGACGCCGGTGGCTCCGGGCTCTACCCGCGTGCATCTGGTACTGGACGGCGCGGTCATCGCAGTTCGCGTCACCGTTAAGGAAGGCGACTACTCCTCCAACGTCAGAGTGGCAGACGAAGGCGCGGCAGCGGAACCGACGGTTGACGCGCTGCTTCTGTCGACCACAAAGATTTTGGTGCAAAAAGGGGCTAAATTCCCCGTCCAGCTGCTCGCTGTCAAGAGTGACGGCACGACGGAGGACGTGAGCGACCAAGCAGCATGGTCGGTCTATGATACCGAAATTGCCGACGTGGTGAAGGATAACGGCGCAGTCAGCATCCTCGGAAAATCGACGGGTGACGTTAATCCAGATCCGGGCTATCAGAAGTTGGGCAGAACGACGCTTACCGTCGGATACGGCGATTTTACGCCGACGATCGTGAACGTGTCCGTTAGCGAGCAGCCGAATCAGCCCGACGTGCTCGACATCGGCTTCCGAACTTCCGAGTATTCGTGGTACTTTGACGGCGCGTCCTTCAGATTGTACAACGGACAATCGCCATACGAGCTGAAGCCATTCGCTTTGGATACGACGGGTGATACCTACCCGGTGGAAGACGGTGCGTGGACATTCTCGCAGCCGGGCGTCGTGAACGTCAACACGGACAACGGTTTTGAGGCAGTAGGAACCGGGGAGACGGATGCTGTGTTCACGTACGAGCATTACGGCGTGACCTATAAGCGTACGCTACACTTCGAGGTTGTCGACCTGGAAGGCATCGCAGCCGATGCGGACGAAGCGGCTGGCGTCTATTCTGTCGACGTTCATCCGCAAGGTTCCTCGCTCGTCGGCTTGAATGAAACGTATACGGATAAAGACGGGCAATCGTATACCGACCCTCTATCCGGGTTCGTCGATTGGCAGATCGATGATCCTGATCTCGTCGCAGTTTACAACGAGCAGCCTTATGTTCGTTTTGTCGCTGGGACGAAAGAGGGCACGACGCGGGTGACTGGGGAGTACTTCGGCCATACCATCGCATTCGACGTTACGGTGACGAAGAACCCGATCAAGCCGAAAATCATGACGCTTGTCGCAGATCCAACGTATTACGTGTTCGATGATGCCGACGATCAGCCGGTTGTTCCGGTGGTCAAAGCCATCTATAGTGACGCGACCGTTCAGACACTGAACAATGCGGATCTGACATGGTTCAGCGGCGAGCCGACGATTGCCGATCTTACGGAGGACGGCAAAATTACGCGGACGAACCGTAAAGGCGGAACCAACGTCGTTGGCCAATACAAGGGTATCGGAGTCAGAATACCGGTAATAGCGACGTATGCGGATGCGACGCCGGTGGCTACAGGCTTGACAATTACGCCTGACTTGAATTCGATGACGGTCGGCGGAACGCAACAGTTGAAGGCAACGGCAACGATGAGCGATCTAAGCGAACCTGTTGTGACGGATCTCGCGATGTTCGAATCGAAAAATCCGGACGTGGTTACCGTCAGCAAAGATGGTCTCGTAACCGCCGTTAAGCCGGGTACGGCGAAGCTGCGCGTTTACTATTGGGGCTTCAATGAAAACCTGACGATTACGGTTACGCAAGCTAATACGGGCGGTTCGGGCCCGATTGTAACGCCTCCGTCGCCTCCAGTAACGGATCCGACGCCGGTTACGCCGACGCCAGAAACGCCTGTATTGAACGCTTCCGTGGATGGTGCGGCGGTGAAAGATCGGATCGGCAAAGCAAAGGCCGATGCGACGTCCGTTACGTTCAGCGACGTTCCGTCTACTTCTTGGAGCGCTTCGTCCATCGAATTGGCTTCGAAAGCCGGGTTTGTCCAAGGTTATGCGGACGACTCGTTCCTGCCGAAGAAGAACGTGACGCGCGCCGAATTTGCTTCGATGCTTGCGAATGCGTTTGGCCTGACTGGATCGGCCAAGGTCTCGTTCACAGATGTGAAAGACGACCACTGGGCACATGGCGCGATCAGCGCATTGGAAGCCTTGGGCTTCATTAAGGGCTACGGCGACGGCACCTTTAAGCTGAACCAGCAGATTACGCGTGCAGAAATGGTAACGATTCTTGCTAAGGTCATCGACTTTGGCAAAGCCACTCATACCAGCACGTTTACCGATTTGAATAATCATTGGGCAGCGAAAGCGATTGATGCATTGACTGAAGCAGGCGTCGTGAAAGGCAGAGGGGAACATACCTTTGCACCGAACGCGAATGCAACGCGCGAAGAGGCTGTTGTCCTCATCCTGCGTGCGCTGAATACGAGCTTGGATTTAGGGTTAACCGAATAAGCAGCTTGGCAAGGAGAGAAGGAAGCGCAGATGCGCTTCCTTTTTTTCATCAGCCGGCTCCATCGGGGATTTGTTCTATAGTTCGGATGACCGCGGAGGCCGTCAGATAGAAGTGATGATCGCCGTTGATACCGTAGTGCTCTTGGCCTGTATGCCCCATACATGAACAGCCGCATCCGCTTTGAATGCTGTCCGTTCTGCAGTCTGAAGCAATCCTCGTGAGGTTAACCGTTTATCCCATGTCGCCGTAAAGGTCGCCAGGCTTGAGCCCTTGTCATCAATCGTATTGACTTTAACGATGCGGAGCTCTTCCTTTCCTTCGACGGGAGAATATGTGATTGCAGAAAAATAATTGGTTTAATAGTCAAACCCATTTCCGTAATTCCTCGTAACGCAACCTAGCCTTTAGGCTGTGCCTGAATCTTGCGGGCGGCCCGGCTCGCAGGTGAGAATTCGGATTATGCCGAGCAAGACTTGTATGACACGCTGCACGCTGGCAAGACGATTGAATACGGGCTCTACGTGCAACTGATGACCCCCCAAAACGAGGACGTATCCGGCGTGCCTTTGTTGCTGACGGCCAGCGAAAATCTCACCGTGACAGGGACTTGCTGTCCCGGCTGCTGCAGAAAACAAAGCTTCGTGTGCGCCGACATGGCATGCGTCGTCTGAACGTAGCCGAACGCGCCGCAGCCTTTGACGTGCACGGGCCTTTCCAGCAAGGTCGAATGCACGAATGTCTCCAGCGTTTCATGCAGCAGGCCCAGGCGGAGTCTGGCCCGGAACACGGAGGGAGTATTCACATCGAAAGCACGGTCAACGAAGGAACCATTGTTGACGTGATTTTACCCATCTACTCGTCATTCCTCAAAAGGGATTAGAATTTAAAACTATTGTGATCTCCCTCTGAATTCAATAAGACAGCAACAGTCTTTGAACAAGATTCCAACTTCCTATTTCACCTTCGTCAGAGGCTCTAAATGCAGCCGCACTTTTACATTAATCTTCATAGTAGACCAATGCCGATCCCATGTATCTCTGGTTATTGGTTTGGAGAACGGTTTAGCAGTCAACGCCCCGATTTGAAGGGGGTCAATCTGCAATTTTTGCATTTGGGAGAACAAACGGATGACATTCTCCTCCAAGTACCGTTCGATTTTTTGTGTGAGAGCGGCATATTGGAAGTTATCTTCGATTGTTGCGAGCGAATCCAATTCATCAATTCTTCCCTTCACGTCGATTTCGATGGACAGGGATGATAAATCCGGGGTTAGTTTCTTTCGGGTATGCGCGCGAATATGCCCTAGCGTAACCGAGAGGTCAGGAAGGACTAAATATCGTACGAATCTGTCCCTATACAGCAATTGATTGATTTGATCGTCCTTTCCACGTATCTCCGCAACCATACTGTCCCGGTCGAAAAATGCTGTGCCTTCGTACAGGAACTGTTCGCCTTTCGCGCGAAATACGGGTAGCTGGGGATCGGAAACCTGAGAATACAGCATTTTCATAAACTGGTGCAAATTGACGACGGTAATTTCGCCTTGTTTTTTCTTCTCGTAATGTTTGAACATGCGATAAAGGTAATAATCGATATTGTCTGTTTCATCCAAGTGTTTGGCGAGGAATTCATTAAAGTTGCCTTTCGTAATGACTAAGTACAACCGTTGCGAAATGTTCGGATCGGTCAGGACGGTATTGATAAGACGGGTCAGTCCCCGTTTCGCATAAGCTTCGTCCACGAACAGCAAGCGGATTTGACCGGCTTTCAGTTCGTTATAATAGGTCAAATTAAACCCCTTATTGCCTTCATTCAATAGAGAGACCTTAAGGGCAAGGACTCGCTTCTTCTCCTTGATAAGAGGGGGGACGAGCGTGCTGATTGTTATCTTTCCGTCTTTTTCTCCTCCACCCTGTACGGACCAGAAAATGATCGGCGTGATTTCTTCGATTATATTGTTCTCTGGAATGGGGACGCAACCGCATGCGAATGTCAACAAAGAAAATGATAGCAGCACAAGCGTTGCTCGTACGAAGCGTTTCATGACGTTGTCCTGGCTTTGCGCTTGATCGCGATCCAGATGAGGAGAGGTGATAACAAATAAGTGGCGGATCCTGCCCACATCTGCAGGTCGAGCCAAAAGGCCTGTTCGAGCCCGGGCTTCCAAAACCATTTACTGATCGGAAGAGTGACGGCCATCGCCGCACAGCCGCTAACTATCAGCCCAATACGAGTAGTGCTTGTCTTCGTCTTGCCTAGCAAACGAGATGCGCCATATATCATTAACACGAACAAAGCGCCTGAGTAAAGGAAGCTGAACGAATATGCCGAGATCAGGATAATATCGACCCTTTCGAATACAGGAGATTGCAGGTAGCGCCCCATCTCCACGTTCGGGTATTTGATGGTTGGTAAGTATTTGGAGCCGTAGAAGAGCAAGGACGCAATGGAAATAATGAGATACTCGCCGACCGAGATGGCGTTAGCGATCGTCAAATATTTGAGCATTTTCCGTTGCGGATTCAGCCAGTATGAAATAGCGATTAATAATTCAGGACCGGAAAACGACGAAAAAACGAGCAGTAGGGATTTCCATGCAAACGGCTCTGGGCCAATGGGGATGAGAGGGTATAGATCGTGAATTGAATTTGATTGCACGGAAAAAAACGGAATATACAAAAAGAAGATCCATATCGTTCCAATGAACACGACCGTTACGAACCTTACCATGTTTTCCATTCCAAACAGCGCCAAATAGCAGCTAAGGATAAAAGGAAACACAATGTGCCATTCTCGGTCCATAGAGGGAAAAACAAATTGCTGCATGATTTCGGCATAACTGATTGAAATGAAAGAGATCTTGAGCAAAAGGAGAGGCAAGCTTGCCAAAGCTAAAATTTTGATACCTGTTTTTCCGAATAATCTTTCAAAACCCTGGTACCCTTGGGCAGAGTAGGGGGTTGCGAACCACTTGGACAGCATATATAGGCAACATTGGGAGGCTATGCCCATTGCTACAATCGCCAACAACATATACGGTTGAACAAGGGTTGAGGGCATGACAATCATGTAATAAAGCATTTGAATCCTATTGGTGAGGAAGAGCGCGTAAAAACCGCCTTCTTGATGTGAGGTTTTTCGAAACAGCGATATAGCTTGCATAGGTTCATTTACTCCTTCGGTTCATACGATACTTGTTCAAAGGACGCAATGCTTCAGGACGATTGCGCATAGCGTGTAGCGGCCCTCGGACGAAGAGATCGACCCAATCTCTCCAATAAAACGGAGATACCGGCGCCAAGTAGGGCTGGTTCAAGGACGTAAGCCCGTTCAGATGGGCAAGCATGCCGACAAGTCCAAGCAAGATACCGGGAACGCCCAAATAGGACGCGAGAATCAAGAACATGAATTGAAGCAGTAAACTGGATTTGGTGACCAGATAGTTTGGAACGAGAAAAGTGGAAATCGCCGAAATGCCTGCCAATACAATTAGTACTTTGCTTGCGAATCCGGCTGCTACCGCAGCTTGTCCAATAACGATTCCACCAATAACCCCCAAGTTTTGGCTCGTTTTGGTCGGCATTCTTAGGCTGGCTTCCTTTATAATTTCTAGCGTAACAAGAATAATTAACGCTTCCCAGAAGGGGGATAGTGGCAGTTTGCTACGAGACTCGATGATTACATATAAAATTTGCAGGGGAAGCATTTGATAATGATGAGTCGTTAATGCCACGTAAAGTGGAATTAGAGTAATGGAAAGAAGGAAACTGAGATAGCGTAACGGCCTCAAGAAGCTAGCTACCAACCATCGGTTAATATAATCCTCCGGCGACTGAAACAAGTGAAACAGCGTAATCGGAGCGACTAAAGCAAAAGGAGTGTTATTCACTAAAATGACCAATTTTCCGATGCCTAGTGCATACGCGCAAGAATCCGGTCGATCGGTCTGGAGATATTGAGGAAAGATGCTGTGATAATGGTCTTCCATAAACGCTGCAACATGTGAAGAATCCAAAAACATATCGAAGTCGATGCTGGAAAGCTTTTTTTTCGCGACCGCTACAAATTCCGGATTGATTAGCCCGTCGATGTACATAAGGACTACGGTTGTTTGGGTTAAGGAGCCGACGGAGTATCTCTCTGTTTTGAGCGCTGTTAAAGGAAGCCTTCTTCTAATCAGCAAGATGTTTTGCTCCAGCTGCTCGCTGAAACTGTCTTTCGGGCCGAACATTATTGTTTCCGTCTCTGAGGTTTCGATGGACCGGCCGAGCGAGTTGGGGAGCATAATAGCGTTCCATCGCCCGCTGGATGAGTCGTAAACTAGCACTGAGCCCTTCATGAGATTCTGGAGGGCTTGCTCCAAATTGGATAAACGTGCAATTTTGGCGGTAGTCAGGCTTCTTTCCACCGAACTTTGGAATGATCGAACGAGGGGCTCAAGAATCGATTCGTTAAGACGCTCCTGATCGATTAAGGTTTCAAGATAAATAAATGTCAAACGAAGTCCGTCGGTAGTATCTCGATCAATTATCTCCGCATCCTCAATTAGGGCGAGTTTCTGCTTTAAAGCTTCTAAAGAGATTGCTGTCATTTTTCATCCCCTGAATCAGCGCGCTAAGTTTTCCTTTATTATGCTATTCTTGATCGAGTTTTAAACAAACGATTGGAAATCTTCGAAAGAATGAAGGTCACTCAACCTATATAGATTTAGCCAAAGCGCAAAAGTAATCCGCGGAGCTGGGTAACCGCTAGAGCCACCAAGTACGGTTCTTCAGTTCTGAGGAAGTGCTATGGCGAAGCGTATACCAAAGTTCTTAATTGTAAGAGGACAAGAACATATATGCATTAGAATCCGCGGTATGTCGTCGAATCGAAGCCTGCAAGCGCTACGTACATGGGTTACATCACGAAAATAACCACGGATCGTATACTCGTGGCATACCATATTCTCAGCCGATGCAATGCGGGGAAGATGCCTTTACGCTAACGGGCAGATTAACGCAGCAAATGAGCTGGCTGTTTCAAGGTGAACGGATGGCTAAAGGGCTATAACAATAGTAATTGACATTACGTAATTGGGCTGCTGGGTTCACGTAGGCGGAAATTTCAAGAGGCGCTCAAGAGGTGATTGTCAAATAGCAAACATAAATTGCGCAAGACAATAAAAGTCCACCGAGTGAAAAACCTGGTGGACTTTTACTTTAATCAGAACCTTCTCTTTGTGTTACCTCTCGCGCGATCTGACGTATTTCTTGCAGAATCGGTAGTTGTTTTTCCTCCTTCCATAGCACTGCCGCCTCCGAGATCAGCGGGGGATCGATAAGTCGTCGATAGGCGACTTCATCCGGTCGAACTCTGCTAATGCTGCTCGCTACTAGAGACACCCCAACTCCGGCTGCCACAAGACTAATGATAGCAGACTCGGTTGCCGCCTCTTGATTAATGACGGGGCTAAATCCAGCCAAATGGCATAACGAAATGAAATCGTCGAAGATCATGCGATTTGCGCTGCGTGAGTACATCACGAACTTCTCGTTTTCTAGTTCCCGGAGCGAAAGTGATTGTCGCTCGGCTAGGGGATGATTCTTGGGGAGCGCGATCGCGGCTGGCTCCTGATAGATCGTTTCATACGCCAATCCAGACATTTTGGCGCCGGGGAACATCAAGAAGCCAATGTCCACTTCTTCGTTTAGAACCTTAAGCTCCAATTCAGGAGAAACTAACTCGAGAAGCACGATCTCAAAATGCGGGAACCGTTCTCGAAACACGCGCACAATGGGTGGCAGAACGCTGTATAAACTGTAACTTGAGTAACCAATAATCAACTTGCCGCCTTCACCGCGCGCGATTCGCTGCGCTATTTCCACCCCTCGGTCAATTCGCCCAAGACCGGCCTGAACATCGGCCAGCAGCGCCTCGCCAGCGGACGTTAGCGCGACCGTACGGGTCGTTCGCTTCAACAGTTCAACGCCTAACTCATCCTCAAGCCGCTTTATTTGATAACTGAGCGGTTGTTGGGCCATATGCAATTGCTCGGCCGCACGTCCGAAGTGTAAGGTCTCGGCTACCTTCATAAAATAGCGCAATTGTCGCAGTTCCATGAAAACCCTCCATGTTTGATCATGCTTCAGCGACTATTATATATAGATTTAATGTTAATGTACATTGATATAGTGTTTATCATGCGGTAATTATCGATGTAAAGTAGTACTTGTACAGGGGCGGAACAATTTATTCTCACAGCGTATCGAAAGCCGGCATCATAGTAGGGCAGCTTATAATATTCGTGCGTTCCGATAAGCCTAGGGAGCTTAGATAAGTTAACCCCAATTTATCAATTAAGTCTAGAAATTAAGGAGGGAGGAATTTACATGGACAGATTATCTCTTCAGGTCGAAGTAGTGTTCGTGACCGGAGGGTCGGGTGGGATTGGTAGGGCTCGGCGAGCGTCTTAGTAAGGACGGTGTCAACGTGGTAGTCAACTACTACCCCAGTGCCCGTCAAGACGCCGAAGAGGTCGTGCAATGCATCGTACAAAGCCGGTGGTAAGGCTATCGCTGTGGGGGCTGACATCTTGGTATCAGATCAAGCCCGATGGATCACCGGTCAAACAATCGGCGCAGGCGGGGGGATGTTCTGAACGCATGACCTTACTCGGATAGTAACCACTTCGAGTAGACAAGTGCTAAGAGTCTCTTTAAGCCGAATACCTTAAAGACTTAACTAAATGATGCTAAGGGAGAGATAATTTGCGATGAAGAAATTCCATAATAAATTAAAGGTATTAAGTCTTGCTCTAACGATGACACTTGGTACAGTCGGAACAGTATCGTTCTCGAATAATTCGCATTCTTACGCAGCTACTGTTGTAAGAGCGAACAAAGTTGAAAAATCCAACCAGGGTGCATCGTCTAGTCATCAACTGAAGCCAAAACAGGTAGCCGCTGCGTTCTACGCCAGCTACAACGGGGATCTCGCCGCTGGCTTCGAGAAATATATTTCAAAGAAATTGGTGCTTCACGGGTTCGACGGTCCCATGGACCGCGGAGTTTGGCTCGCTAGCGACCTCGAACTAAAAGGGGCGCTCAAAGGTTATAAACTGCAAGTTCTCGATCAAATAGCGGAAGGCAACAAGGTCGTCACGCGTTGGACACTGGGCGGCGTCCAAACCGGCACGATTCTGGGAATTCCAGCGTCCGGCCGCGAAGTCCACCTCAGCGGTATTTCCATCGACCGCATTGAGAACGGCAAATCCGTCGAGCACTGGTCGGAAGGGAACTTCGGACGATTCTTGCAGGAGCTCCAGGCTCCCCCAACCAATCAAGTAACTCAATACATTAAAAACAATAAAGTCCAAGTATCAAGCGAAGTCTCGGCCAATCACCTACTGAAGCCAAAACAGGTCGCCACGGCGTTCTACGCTAGCTACAACGGGGATCTCGCTGCCGGCTTCGAGAAATATATTTCAAAGAAATTGGTGCTTCACGGGTTCGACGGTCCCATGGATCGCGGAGTTTGGCTCGCTAGCGACCTCGAGCTAAAAGGGGCGCTCAAAGGTTATAAACTGCAAGTTCTCGATCAAATCGTAGAGGGCAACAAAGTCGTTACGCGTTGGACCCTGGGAGGCGTCCATACCGGCACGATTTTAGGAATCCCAGCATCCGGCCGTGAAGTCCACCTCAGCGGTATTTCCATCGACCGCATTGAGAACGGCAAATCCGTCGAGCACTGGTCGGAAGGAAACTTTGGTCGTTTCCTGCAGGAAATCTCGACACCTCTAAACAACCAACAGGATCCAAAACAAGTAGCCGCGGCGTTCTACGCTAGCTACAACGGGGATCTCGCTGCCGGCTTCGATAAGTATATCTCGAAGGACCTGTTGCTTCACGGATTCGACGGTCCCATGGACCGTGGAGTTTGGCTTGCTAGCGACCTCGAGCTAAAAGGAGCGCTCAAAGGTTATAAATTGGAAGTGCTCGATCAAATCGTAGAGGGCAACAAAGTCGTTACGCGTTGGACCCTGGGAGGCGTCCATACCGGCACGATTTTAGGAATCCCAGCATCCGGCCGTGAAGTCCACCTCAGCGGCATTTCCATCGACCGCATTGAGAACGGCAAATCCGTCGAGCACTGGTCGGAAGGGAACTTCGGCCGTTTCCTACAAGAAATCTCGACACCTCTAAACGGCAAGTAATCGTGGAATTCTAAACTTGCCAGTTCTTAGGGGCATTCTAGGTGAGTTGTCCGTAGCGGATGTTCGCGTACATCCGGCGTTGTCTTTGTTCACCGACTTTAAAGATGGTGCATTTAAACCAGCCGATCTTCATCTGACGAATATTAATGGTATGATCGATCAAGTGCTTGCCTGGAGTGGGGCACTAAAAAAACTTCGTCAATAATATTTGAGTTAGTTCGTGTAGTAAACATTAAGAGAAAGCATTGCTACTGGTGCCTGCATTTATGGTACAGGATATTTTCTTGTTTTTACCATATTCTCTTTCTGTATAATAACTAAATTCAGATGACAATTTGAATACCAGGAGGAAAAATCATGAGATTTCTTGATAATAAAGTTGTACTTATAACGGGAACCGCCGGAGGACTGGGTCGCGTCGCGGCATTGACCTTCGCCCGCGAAGGAGCTAAAGTAGTCGGCAGCGATATAAACGTAGAGGCAAATAACGAGACGGTCGAACTCGTGCGAAGCGCCGGAGGCGAAATGACAGGCATCGCACCGATCGACCTCACCGATCACGAACAAGTAAAGAAGCTGGTAGAGGAAGCCGCTCAAGCTTACGGCGGACTTGATGTGATTTACAATAATGCGGCCATACAGAAATTCGGACCGATGCCGGACTTCTCGATCGAGGATTGGCGGAGGACGATTGCCGGAGAACTCGACATTCCCTTTTTCGTATCGAAGTACGCCTGGCCGCACTTGGTGAAAAGAGGCGGTGGCGTCATACTAAACGTCGCTTCCATTTCCGGTATTATCGCCGGCGATGTTCCTCCGATGGTGGGGCATGCGGCGGCGAAAGGAGGCGTTATCTCCATGACCCGGCAGCTAGCTTTGGAAGGTGCACGGCATGGAATCCGCGCGGTGGCTATCAGTCCTGGACCGTTTCTCACTCCGGCCAGCGATCGCGATTTAGGAGACAATCAGGAGGCGCGGGACGCCGTTACGAAGAAGACGCTTCTTAAGCGGTTCGGACAACCCGAGGAGCTTGTAGAACTCGCTGCATTCCTCGCTTCTGATCGAGCCGCGTACATCACGGGAGTTAACTACGCCGTCGACGGCGGTGCGACTGCTTGGTAAATCATTCGAATTGAAAAATCGGCAAGCAATTGATTCGGAAAAGAAGTGGAAACGTATCTAATTGGAGGGTGATTATAAAATGATCTCGTTCCCGGCAGGTACGGACTCGCATCACATATTAATAGCCGGTGGAGATGATCAAGCCCGACTGAGGACGAAGAAAGTATTCAAGGTGTAGAGGGAATTAAAAACCGCCTAGGAATAGCAAACAGCAGCCGATATCGGCTGCTGTTTTTGTTACGCTTCCTCGAAATGATTCAATTTTCTCATTCAGACTCATGTATTAAGAATAGAGCAAATATATATAATAATTATTGGTATTTTCAATGTACTTAACTTAGGGATTACAGGTATTATTGTAGGTGCTATTATTGGTTATGTTATAAGTTTTTTTTTAAGGAGATGTCGGGTGACAAGAACATTATCTCATTAAAGGCCGCGATAATTGCGGCTTTTTGTATTTATTGGATCAAGTTCTTGTCAAAACCAAAGTGCTGGGCATTCACGACTAAAAACTCAATGTCTTCAGCTTCTAAGAGGTTAACAATTGGCTTCCAAAATACGCCTGTACTTTCCATTGCGACATGAGAACATCCATGGTTTTTAATCCAGTCGATCAGCCGCAACAGAAAGACTGTTTTAGTAGGGAACGTACAAATCTCCTTTCCTTCAGGTGTCATTACACATGCAGTAATAGAGTCTTTATGAACATCCATACCACATGCGCGTTCAATGAGAATATCCATTGATAGGTTCCTTTCTACGGCTCTGTAATTGGAGCTGGTGCAACAAACCAAATAGGATTAATCTACCATGAGTGCTTCCCCAAAGGGGAGCGACATTCTGTGATGCACCGTGGTCGTCGGAGTCAGACTATCGGATGGGCTCTAACGCACCATAGTTGATCGACCTTCATCTCCCAGCCGTAGTAGCATTATTGACGGCATTTCTATTTTCATCCTCTGTGGTGCAGCGCTGTTTCTTGCGCTGCATGAATGGCTAACGGGATGTTAGCTCAATACACAACTCTGACGAAGGTGCCGGCATCAACGGTGGCTTCAGTACGTTAACGGGCAGGTTTGATTAATCATAGATTATTGAACAATACTTAATAAGTAAATTAGGTTTTGAAATAGTTAGTCACTTAACTAATGGTTAACCTCTTTTTAATGGGCTATAATTGAGGTCAGCCACATCTTGCGTCGATAGAAGCGTCATCGCATAGGGAATTGGATTAAATGGCTTACACAATATTTTTCGGTTGGTGACTCTAATGATAACGGAACTAAGAAACACATATATTAATAATTCGCACCAAATATGTTTCGATAAAAATTTAAATCCAAATGATTTGCCGTCTCCTAAAGACAAATTGCCGGAAAGTGTGTTGGATCAAAAGAAGAGAAATCTTGATGATACCATTTCCGTAGCAAGAAAGTTTATGACGAGGTTAATATCTGATTTGGATGGGACAGCCGTTTTGATCTGTATCACGGATCATGAAGGGTATATTTTGGAATTGTACGGGGATGAAATGATAAAGTGGCAAATTGAATCATTAGGTTTATCCACCGGAATCAGATTAGAGGAAGAGAAAGTAGGCACGAATAGTATTGAAATGGCCTTAAGAATGGGACAATCAGCCCAACTCATCGGATCAGACCATTTCTTCCGTTGTTTGCATGAAAGTGCTTGTTTCTCCGTGCCATTCCATGCTTCAGGCAAGATAAGCGGGACCATTACTATGATGATGGCTGCTAATCATGTAAGTCCATACCATCTAGGATTGCTCCAGTCTGCAGTAGATTCTATTGAACGAGAGGTAATAACCAAGAAACAGAATAAGAAATTGCTAGTCTTGAATCAAGTGCTAATGGAAACCAGTCGAAACGGGGTCATTATGACCAATGAAGACGGCAAAATAGTTGAAATCAATCCTTATGCCGAGAAAGTGTTGGCTAGTAAAAATGATGAACTATGCAATCGTCAAATTGCAGAAGTAGCCATTATCGGAGAATACATGGAAAATGTGTTGAGAGGCAGTGAAAAGTATGAAGATATCGAAATATCGATATCGAATAAAACTTTTTTATTTGACTCCTTTCCAATTTACGATGAATCCAATCAAATAATCGGTGCCTTTGGCCAGTTTAGAGATATTACAGAAAGACTAGTCTTAGAAAGACAACTCATGCTAAGCGAGAAATTGTCAGCTATCGGCAAAATCGGCGCAGGACTTGCGCATGAGATCAGAAATCCGCTTACGTCAATCATAGGCTTATTAGCGCTCCTTAAAGAAAATTTCAAAACAGCTGACCATAAGCAAAAAGACTATTTTAGAATCATCTTTAGTGAATTAGAAAGAATCAAAAATCTTGTTCAGCAATTCGTAATGATGGCTAAACCTGATCAAAAAGAAATCTTAAAAACTGGTGTAAGCCTACATGAACTTATTGAAGATACTTTGGCATTAATGGAAAGTGACTTCCATAGTAAAAACATAAAGATTCAGTATCAACCATGTTATAAAGATGAGATTCACATCGATAAGGACAAAATAAAACAGGTCATTCTAAATATGTTGCAAAATTCCTTTGATGCCATCGACTTTGATGGGAACATATCCGTTGTAATCCAACAGAGCCAATTTGATAATGGGATTGAAATTGTAATCAGAGACGATGGATATGGAATGGATAAAGATACGCTGGAGAAGCTATCTACTCCTTTTCATTCAACGAAAAAATACGGATTAGGTCTAGGCTTATCGATGAGCTATAGTATTATCGAGTGGCATAAAGGAAGAATTAAAGTAGAAAGTGAGCATGGAAAAGGGACAACCTTTATCATTTGGCTGCCGAAACTGGGGACTTCATTGGAATTACAAAGGTAAATGATTAAACTAACGGAGAAAAATAGCTAAACGAACAAGGAGCAGTTTGCCAGCGGCAGCTGCTCCTTGTTTCGTTGAAGTAACGGCAGATTAGTTCAATCAAAACAAGGATTTCTGGGGTCTTTGTGGAATTAAGCACGTTATGGTGTGGTGTTGTGACACAAGTAGTACAAAAGTTAGTTCAAAACATTCATGAAATTATGCAATTAAACTGGCTTACAGACGGCAGAACAAATCGACCAGATCATCGACAAAGCTCTGGAGGCGCAGTCGTTCCTGTGGGGCAAGCTGGAAGAGAAGGTCGGCGTCGTGCACGAGAATCCCTCGACATCCGCGAAAATTACTGCCACGCCGTTTTCGACGTTTAAAATATGGCGCTGTTACTATCGCTGCAGCGAGAAGGATACGATAGCTACTCGCCGCTCGAGCGAAGCATCAGGGCTTCCGTTTATAGCTAAAATGCGTCTAAGACCCGGATTCCGAGCCTTAGACTTTTAGATTATCGGAAATCGTATTTATTAATACGGAGGGTTGCCTGGTGGAGAAAGAGATACGATTAATCGAGGAAAGTGATTATGAAAAAGCGTATGCATTTCAGTGCGAGTATTTGGATATAGAGAACTTTGAGGATTTTATGCAAAGGGTGAAAAGTAATCCTGACTTGTACTTCGTAACAGTGGATGGTAGTGAAGTGGTTGGTATTTGCTATGGAAGTCCGTCTAAGAGAAATGATTCAGTCATTAATTTGAATGGGATCGCGGTTAATCTGGATGTTACAAAGAAATATGCTAGAGTTGGGCTGGGAACAAACATGCTGCGGATCTTTGAAACAGCGGTGAAGAAAAGAAGCTATTATAAAATTGGTGTAGGTTCAGCGGACGATCCAAAAGTAGAAGCTTTTTATTTAAAAAATGGATTTAAACCAACGGGATTGGTAGTCAAAGATTCAACTCTGGAGGAAATGGAGAGAGTCCGAGTAGATGACTATGAAAGCGGGATTTTACGAAGAGAAGAACTAAGATGTAAATACAATTCAAGAGAAGTGATCTTCGTTTTAGAAAAGGTTTTAGAATGAATGACTTCAAGGGGGTCCGTGACATTGAAAATATGGAGTATTGCGATCACTGTCTTGCTGCTCATGTTTGTTTTGGCAACGGGGTGTAAGGGTAGCACGCAAAACCTAGGAAAGGAGGTATCGAACAAGACGGAGAATGCCACGCCGGCGGCCAGCATAGCGGAGGAGAATACACTGTCTCCCGACCCGACTCCGGCTGCTTTGCCCGCGACTACGCCGGACGCGAAACTGCCGAAGCGTGACCCGCAGTCGGCGCCGCTTGACGTATTTCAACAGGCGAAACAGCTCGGGAGAGGAGTCAATCTTGGCAACGCGCTTGAGGCGCCGATTGAAGGGCAATGGGGAATCATTTTACAGGAAAGCTACTTCAAGACGATCAAGGATGCAGGCTTCGAAACGGTCCGCGTTCCGATCAAGTGGTCGGCGCATGCGGACGCGAAAGCTCCTTACGCTATTGACGCTAAGTTTTTCGAACGCATTGATTGGGTCGTCGACCAGGGGCTGAAGCAGGAGCTGAACGTCGTTCTTGACATGCACCATTTCGATGAGATCTATCTGAATCCAGATGAGCAAGAGGCTCGTTTTCTGGCGCTATGGAAGCAAATCTCGGCACGGTACAAGGAGCTTCCCAGCAATGTGTATTTTGAGCTGCTCAATGAACCAAACGGTTCTCTGACCTGGTCAAAATGGAATAGAATGATGAAGAAAGCGCTCGATACGATTCGGAGCGAGGATCAGTGGCATACGGTCATTATCGGCTCCGTCAACTGGAGCAATTATGCTGAACTTGTGTCGCTCGACATTCCGGTTAACGAACAAAACGTGATCGTTACGTTCCATTATTACGATCCTTTTCTCTTCACCCACCAGGGGGCAGAATGGGGAGGGCCGGAAATCGCAACCATCGGCATCATTTGGCCAGGTCCTCCGGCGCAGAAGGTGGAACCGATCACTGCCGCAAAGCAGGTGAAGTGGGTGGACGATTGGTTACAAGATTACAATACGAAACCGGTGGAAACGAATCCGGCAGGTCCCAATTCAATTGTGGAAGCCTTTGATAAGGTGAGCAATTGGGCAAAGGAGCACCATCGCCCGATCTATCTTGGCGAGTTCGGCGCGTACAGCAAAGCCGATATGCCTTCACGAGCACGTTGGACGACCTTTGTGCGAGAGGAAGCGGAGAAGCGCGGTTTCAGCTGGGCTTATTGGGAATATTGCTCGGGCTTCGGCGTATATGACCCAATAGCTAATCGGTATCGGAAGGAATTGCTGGAAGCACTTATACCTCATAAGGAATAGCAAGGCCTATTGAATACATAATTAGTTCAATTGGGTGGAGCGCTTGTCGGAGGACAAGAAACGGGTACGATAGTTCAACGACACCCGATTACTGTCGGCAGATCGACCGGCAGCCTATTCAGCTAACGGGCTGATTTGTGTAATGATTATATATGATAATGCAAAAATGCCTCCAAACCACTGAACGTGGATTGAAGGCGCATCCCAAGGCGCTTTGCGCACCAGATTGAAACGATAAGGGACGACCTGCGGCTTTGAAGTCTGCAAGGTCGTTCTTTGTATGTCCAAATGGAGATTTCGTTAATAATTAGCCATTCGACCAAACAAATACATAACAAATTGCAACATCTGATTTACCTTTGGCAAACGGTTTGCTATGATTAGTTTACAACAAGCTGCAAATTTGGACTCATTCATCGATATGCGGTCAAAGACCGATCAATAGGCTGAGATACCTAAATTGTGCACAGAATGGACTGGTCCGAATGAGAGGGAAAGTGAAAATCCAAGAAATCGCCGATTTTGCTGGCGTTTCAAAGTTTGCTGTGTCGCGCGCGCTATCAGGCAAGAATGGCGTGAGCGAGCGAACGAGAGAAATGATCATGAAAGCGGCAGGCCAGCTCGGATACTTCAAAAATAATGAGCCCTCCCGGTTTACGGGAGAGCTGAACGAGCATGAGGACGTGAAGCGGAGCGGAACCATTGTCGTACTGTTTCCGAACGTGCGTTATCAGAATCGGGATTCCGTTTACTGGGGTCCTGTATTTGACGGCGTCAACGCGAGATTGAGCCAACGGGGCATGGACATTATTACACTGACCGAACCGTCTGGCGAACATGTATTTTCTCTTCTCAAGCCAGAAGCCATTCAAGGCGTCATTACGATCGGCTCTGTTTCGACTCAGATTCTGCTCGATATTAAACGAATGAATATCCCTGTCGTTATGATCGACCACAGTGATCCGGCACTCCATTGCGACACGGTATTCTCCGACAATTTCAGCTGTATGCAGGAGCTCATGACGAAATTAATCAGCAAGGGATACCGGAAGTTCCAGTATGTTGGGAGCATCAAGGATGCGCCTAGCTATTTCGAGAGATGGCTTGCCTTCCGTACGACGTTGGAAAGCTACCAGATCGAATTAAATCAAGACCCGCAGCTGATCGGTCCCGACGCACAAGATATGTATCTGTTATTCTCCAAGATCAAGCTGGGAGAGCTGCCTGAGGTTTTCGTCTGCGCGCACGACGTGAATGCAAGGTATTTGATCGAAGAGCTGAATAAGCTTCAGATCCAGGTGCCAGAACAATGCGCCGTTACCGGCTACGACAACACCTGCGACAATTATCCGATTCTTGCAACGGTCAATGTGAACAAGGAATTGCTTGGAATGAGAGCAGTCGATCAGATACTGTGGCGGATCCTTAATCCGAGCTCGTCCTATGAGAAAAAGTTGATTTACGGCGATATTATTATTCGAGATGCCCATGCTCATCCCGTTGCGAGCATGGAATCCGTTATCTGAATTCGGGAGCCTTTAAGCCCGCCTGAATGCGTCGAAGCGCTCAGGCGGGCTATTTATATGCCGTTTTGGAATGTCTTATGACCTAACAAAATAACAAATACATAACAGTTTAAAAACTAAAGATAATTTAATTTGTTATTTTAACCAAAATTTAATTGACTGTTTTTGGTAGTGGGTGCTATGATCGGCATGTAGTTTTGTGAAAGTTAGCCTAACGGTGGTGGTGAGAAAACATTAAACGGTGAAATGTAAACGTTTACGTTGGGGAATCTGGTAAAGAAATGCAGTTCGAGGGCGGATTGGCTATTGCTCCGAAGTACGGCAAGACAAACAAATAGGAGGTTGTTTTGCAATGAGAAAAATGAAAGCACTTACAATCTTGTCTGTCGCTTTAATGCTTACTCTAAGTGCATGTGGAGGAGGCAACAGCAATAACAGCAGCAATGGCTCAAACACAACCGAAAGCAACACTGCTTCCAACACAACTACTGAACCTGCCGCAAACAATGCCGCAACCGAAGAAAATGCCGCAGCGAACGAGCCTGTGGCGGAAGCCATCGATTTAGGCGGCCGCACAGTCAAAATCTCCATGTGGTGGGATGGCAAGCCAAAAGGTGAAACGGCTGGCGAGAAAGCCTCCCTCGCGAAGATTGCAGAGCTCGAAGAAAAATATAACATGAAGCTCGAATTCGTGAACATTCCGTTCGATCAATACATGGACAAGTTCACGACCGCAGTGCTTGCGGGTGAGCCGATGGCCGACATTTCGATCATGGAGTTCAAACGCGCGATCGCGCCAATTAAACAAGGCTTGGTACTTCCGCTTACAGACTTCACAACGGCTGATAACGACATCAACAAAGAACAGAAGCACGTTCAGAAGCTGCCAGCAATCGGCGGAACGGAATATTCGTTCAACACGCCCGGCATTTCGGCAGTGGGATTGTACTATAACCGCGATCTAATCAAGAAGCTTGGCTTGCAGGATCCGCAGGATCTGTACAACAACGGCGAATGGACTTGGGAGAAGTTCATGGAAATCGCGAAGCAAGCAACGACTGACTCTAACAACGATGGCAAGAAAGATACATGGGGCTACGCAGGCTGGGCAGCTGACGCGGCTCGTCACATTGGCGTGACGAACGGCGCGCTGTTCGTTACCGATACGGACTTAACGCTAGGTTTTACAGATCCGAAGATGTCTGAAGCGCTTGAATTCGTTAACCGTCTCTACAGTGTGGAGAATGTCGTGAAAGTGAAATCAGGCAATAAAATGGACTGGAACGAAACAAATACGTTTAAAGACGGCGATGTCGCCATGTCGATCAACTATGACTGGAACATGGGTGATCTGACCTTCGAGGTTGGTATCGTGCCTAACCCGGCAGGTCCGCAAAGCGACGGGAAATACACATTCGCGAACACGGCGCAAAATGGTTACTTTATTCCAAAAGGAACGAAGGACCCGGAAATCGTGTACCAAATTTTCGAAGAATTGCAAGATATCCCTGCGACAGAAGAGTACCTTGGTCAAGACTGGCTTGAGTCCCGCTTCAAGAACGAAGCTGATATCAAGATGGCGATCGAGCATGTAAACGGTACTGGTCGCCTTTCGATTGAAGAAGGCGTAGCAGACTTCCCGTTCTTCACGATCATGGATGACATTATCATAAAAAATCAATCCGTAGCGGCAACGCTTGAGAAGTATAAGGCAAACGGCCAAGCTGCGCTGGATAAGCTGAAATAAGCTGATTGGAGCTGTACTGGCAACTAAGGAGAGGGGCTGCCGACTAATCGGTACAGCCCCTTTTGTTTCACAAATTCCCGATGCTACTTCAACTTATCATGCGATCATAACAACCTAACTGTCCAGTTAGTTCGTTAGGTGAAAAAATATGAGGTTGACCGCAGATCAAGTCGCCGCATAGGAGGGCTGACATTGAAAGGAACTGTTCGAAGGAAGAAGTTGACTTTATGGTCGATCGGCATCATTGGAGCGGCCGGACTAATTGTGCTCTGGTCTCAGCTTGGGGCAGACAACGTTAGCGGTGCTGGCGAGAAGTCGTCGTTCGTCAGCGGTTCGTGGACCTCGCTGCAGCAAGAACGAGGAGACTACACATCGTACCTGGCTAAGAATCAAAGTGCCGGGTTTCCTGATCGCGAAGTAATCATCAATGCTTCCGACTATGCGAATGCGGAAGGCGATGACATCGAGCAGCTCGACAATTACGAGGGAATGAGCGGAACTTCGCTGAAGACCGGCGAGCAAGGGCGAGTCGACTGGTCGGTGAATGTCCCTGAAGCGGGCTTTTACAATATTTCGGTGCAGTATTATCCGATACAAGGCAAAAGCTCGAGTATTGAACGGTCGTTGTTGATCGATGGCGAGCTGCCGTTCGAGGAAGCGGATTATTTGCAGTTCGACCGCATTTGGGACAATGAGCTGGATCAGGTGAAGCGGGATAACCGCGGCAACGACCTGCGTCCGCAGCAGTTTGAGCGGCCGGAATGGCGGAAAGCACTGCTTAAGGATTCGAACGGCTACTACGCGGATCCTTTCCGGTTCTACTTGACCTCAGGAACGCACACGCTCTCCTTCGTATCGCAGCGCGAGCCGATGGTCATTCGGCAGCTGCGCTTATATCAAGACAAGCATCCTGCGCTATATGAAGAAACGGTCAAGCGATACGAACAGGAGGGCTTGAAGGAAACAGACGGAATGATCATTACGGTTCAAGGCGAGGACGCGCGCGTTAAGTCGTCTCCGACGCTTTATCCGCAGACTGAACGAGCTAGCGCAGCCGTGAAGCCGTATAGTCCGGAGCTCGTTCGGGTGAATACGATCGGCGGCTACAATTGGCGCATGCCCGGTCAGTGGATCGAGTGGGAGGTTAATGCTCCGGAAGCCGGACTTTATAAGATCGCTCTTAAGGCCAAACAACAATTCGTTCGCGGCATCTACTCGACGCGAACACTATACATAAACGGAGAAGTTCCGTTCAGGGAAGCAGAGCGAATTCCGTTCCGCTATAAGAGTGGATACCGCATCGACGTCATGGGAGACGATGAGCCGTATTTGTTCGAGCTAAAGAAGGGCAAGAACATCATCCGCCTTGAAGATACGCTCGGCGAATTTGCGCCGCTCATCCGCGAAGTGAAAGACAGCTTATTTAACCTCAACGAGATGTACCGCAAGATCATTATGATTACAGGCGCATCACCGGATAAATTCCGCGACTACCGGGTGGATGAGCAGGTGCCGAACTTGCTGAAGACGTTCAAATCGGAGGAAGAAAGACTGACGGCCGTCAGCAAAGAATTGAAGAGACTGTCGGGCGGAAGCAGCGATTCCGAAGCGCTTCTCAAGACGATGGCGCTGCAGCTTGGCGAGCTCATCGATAATCCGGACACGATTCCTCGCCGTCTTGCCGCCTACAAGAGCAACACCGGCGGTCTGGGCACTTGGCTGCAGAAGGCGCTCGAAATGCCGCTGCAAATCGATGAAATCTATGTCGCTTCGCCGAATAAGAAGTTTCCTTCCGCCGGTGACGGATTTTTTACGAGGCTTATCCATGAAATCTCAACGTTCGCTTATTCCTTCTTCATCGACTACAACCAGATCGGCAATGCATCCGATGAGAAGAATCCGCGTTCCATCACTGTGTGGATCGGAAGCGGCCGCGACCAGGCGAATACGCTGAAGGCGATGATCGATGAAACATTCACTCCGGAGACCGGCATTAACGTGAATCTGAAGTTGGTACAAATGAATACGCTGCTGCCGGCTACGCTTGCAGGTCAAGGGCCGGATGTCGCGATGCAAATCAGCAACGATATTCCGGTGAACTATGCGATGCGCAAAGCTGCAGCCGATCTGTCGCAATTCCAGGATTACCAAGAAGTGGCCAATTGGTTCCGTCCAAGCGCGCTAGTTCCGTTCACGTATCAGAAGGGTGTCTATGCGCTGCCTGAAACCCAAACCTTCAATATGCTTTTTTATCGGAAGGATGTTCTGAAGGAGCTGGGCCTAGAAGTGCCTCAAACTTGGGACGATATGTATAAGCTGCTTGCAGTGCTGAACAAGAACCGGATGCAGCTTGGCATGCCGATTACGACACCTGCGACCTCCGTGCCTATTCCAGGCCAGAACATTCCTCCTAATGCCATCTTTGCTACACTGCTCATGCAGAATGGCGGACAATTTTACCGGAATGAAGGAAAGGAATCCGATTTGGATTCCAGAATCGGGGTCGAAACGTTCAAAACCTGGACAGACCTCTACAGCGATTATAAGCTCGAGCGCGAATTCGATTTCGCGAACCGCTTCAGAACCGGTGAAATGCCGATCGGTATCGTCGATTATACGACTTACAACCAGCTGTCTGTATTCGCGCCGGAAATTCGCGGCATGTGGGGATTCGTTCCAATTCCGGGCACGATACAGCCGGACGGCACGATCCGAAGAGAGACGCCAAGCAATGGAAGCGGTACGCTCATGCTAAGCGGCGCGAAGGATAAGGATGCCGCATGGCAGTTTATGAAATGGTGGACCGGCGAGGAAGCGCAGACGAAATACGGCCGCGAGATGGAGGCGCTTATGGGCGCATCTGCCCGTTATCCGACCGCGAACGTCAAAGCGCTTGACAGCTTGCCTTGGCCAATGGCCGATTATGAAAGCTTGAAAGAGGAATTTGAGTGGGTCCGCGGCATTCCGGAGGTTCCGGGCGGTTACTTCACCGGACGGCATTTGCAGAACGCATTCTTGAAAGTCGTCGTCGGTGCGGATACGGAGGCGCGCGAAGCGATCCTCGACTACGCGCAATATATCCAAGATGAAATTCGCGCGAAACGCAAAGAATTCGGCCTGCCGGAATAAAGGAGAGGTCCAAATGTCAAATATCGATATCCCGAATCAACGAACAAAGACAAGGGCAGGAAAAACGCCGACGAACACTCCGAGCTGGTGGGCTGTCAAATGGGAGATCATGAAGGGGCACAAGCATTCTTATATCCTAATGTCGCCATATTTGCTGCTCTTTGCCGTATTTACAGTACTGCCTGTCATTATGTCTATCGTTATTAGTTTCACTTACTTCAATATGCTGGAATTTCCGCGTTTTATCGGCTGGCAAAATTATGGCCGCTTGTTTCTGGAAGACGACGTGTTCTTAATTGCGGTCAAGAATACGATCCTCTTCGCGGTTATTACGGGACCACTCAGCTACATCGCCTGCTTTGTGTTTGCATGGCTCATTAATGATCTACGGCCGAAGCTGCGCGCATTCATGACGCTCGTGTTCTATGCGCCATCAATCTCGGGAAACGTGTATTTCCTGTGGCAGATGATCTTCTCGGGTGACCGTTACGGCATCGCGAACGGTTTCTTGATTAAGATGGGGGTTATTCTGGACCCGATTCTATGGCTGAAGACGGAAAAGTACATTATGCCGATCGTCATCCTCGTTCAATTATGGCTTAGTTTGGGTACCGGCTTCCTTGCCTTCATAGCAGGTTTGCAGACCGTCGATAAGACGCTCTATGAAGCCGGGGCCGTCGATGGCGTAAAGAACCGTTGGCAAGAGCTATGGTATATTACGTTGCCGTCGATGAAACCTCAGCTGATGTTCGGCGCCGTCATCCAGATAACGGCGTCACTAGCCATCGCGGACGTTTCCATCTACTTGGCCGGCTTCCCAAGCGTGAACTATGCCGCGGAAACGATCGTCACGCATCTGATCGATTTCGGTACGATCCGATTCGAAATGGGTTACGCTTCCGCAATCGCGACCGTCTTGTTCCTCTTGATGCTTGGCGCGAATTTGGCGGTTCAACGACTTCTCAGGAAGGTGGGGAATTAACCGCATGAAGCTTGCGCTAACGCTTCGTAAAAAACGCGTAAACCGTTCCTTTGCCGGGACATTCTGGCTTACGGTATTTCTGGCTCTCGTTGCTTCTTTTATGGCGCTGCCGCTCGTTTATGCGCTTAACGCGGCGTTCAAGCCGCTGGATGAAATTTTCTTGTTCCCGCCAACCTTGTTTGTCAGGCATCCGACCACGAGCAATTTCATTGATCTGATGACGCTGCTCGGTCAATCGTGGGTACCGTTTTCGCGATATATTTTCAATACGTTCTTCATTACCGGGATGGGAGTAGTCGGTCACGTATTGCTGGCTTCCGCCGCAGCTTATCCGCTGGCGAAGCATCGTTTTCCGGGCAGCAAGATCATCTTTACGATCGTCGTACTGTCGCTGATGTTTACGCCGCAGGTTACGGCAATCCCGAACTATATGGTCATGTCTTGGATCGGATTAATCGACACGTACTGGGCGGTCATCGTGCCAGCCTTCGCGTTCTCGCTCGGCCTCTACTTGATGAAGCAGTTCATGGAGCAAATTCCCGACGCGCTTCTCGAATCGGCGAAGATCGACGGGGCAAACGAATACCGTATTTTCTGGCAAATCGTCATGCCGAACGTAAAGCCGGCTTGGTTGACGCTTGTCATTCTCTTGTTCCAGATGCTTTGGGGTACGGACGGCAACGGATTTATCTATAGCGAACAGTTGAAAACGCTTCACTATGCATCCAATCAAATTATTTTCGGCGGGATTGCCCGTGCCGGCGTTGGCTCGGCTGTCGCATTGATTCTCATGAGCGTACCGATTGCCCTGTTCGTATTCTCGCAAAGCCGCATTATCGAAACGATGACGACGTCCGGCATGAAGGACTAGAGGGGGTGGAAGCGTGCAAATAAAGAGAGTGTTCCTGGTTGCTGCGATTATAGCGCTGGTGATGACGATCGTTGTGCCGCCGCCGGCTTCGGCTGCTGCGCCTTATGAAGCTTACAATTACGATTTCTACGGGGATGCAGTGCCGCTGCCCGCGCCCTACTTGCCGGACTATGCGATTACCGGGAGCAGCTTGGGTGTCGGCGATTTCAATCAGCCTAAAGATATGTACGTGACGCATGACGGCACTATATATATCTTGGACAGCGGCAATGCGCGCGTGGTCATCCTTGATAGTCAATTAAACGTCAAGCAGATCATCACCAAGTTTGACAATAACGGCAAGGAAGATGGCTTCGCAGCGCCGGAAGGGCTGTTCGTCTCGGAGAAGAATGAAGTCTATGTCGCCGATACCGAGCATAATCGAGTCGTCGTCCTTTCAAACGATGGCAAGCTGATCAAGATCGTGGAAAGTCCGAAATCGGATATTTTGCCGAAAGACTTTAAGTTCGTGCCGCTGAAGGTAACCGTGGACAGCGCGGACCGATTATTCGTAGTCGCCCGCGGCGTTTTTGAAGGCATCATGCAATTCGACGACAAGAAGGTATTCATGGGATATGTCGGCACGATCAGCGTATCGCCCAGCCTGTGGGACCGGCTCTGGAGATCATTGTCCACGAAAGCGCAGAAGCAGCAGATGGAGCTGTTCATCCCGACCGAATTCGCAAGCGTCGATATTGACAGCAAAGGGTTCGTTTATGCGACTGCCATCGATAACACGTCGGATGAAACGATCAAACGGCTTAATCCATCCGGCCAAGATGTGCTAAAACGATTCGGCTACTGGCCGGTCAAAGGCGACATCCGCTTCCGGAGGTTCGGCAATAACTCGGGTCCGTCGAAGCTCACTGACATTAAGGTGCTTGACGGCGGCATGTATGTAGCACTGGATTCGAATCGCGCGCGACTGTTCACGTACAATGCCGAAGGCGACTTGCTCTATGTTTTCGGAGACAGAGGCAACCAGCTTGGCGTATTTAATACGCCAGTGGCCGTGGAACAAATTGGCGATAAGCTCGCCGTGCTCGATCGAGGCAAGAACAATATCGCGGTCTTCCGTCCTACGGAGTTCGGCAGCCTGGTTCGTCAAGCAACGATTCAGCATTACAGCGGGAACGATAACGAGGCCGTCAAATTATGGGGCCAAGTGCTGCGTCTGAATACGAACTATGAGATCGCATACCTAGGTATCGGCAAATCGCTGCTCATGGAGAAGAAGAACGAAGAGGCCATGGAATATTTCAAGCTCGGCATGAGTCGAAAAAACTACTCCGTTGCCTACAAACGATATCGCCGGGAAGTAATGAAGGACAATTTCGGCCCATTCATGACGGTGCTGATCTCGCTCGTTGCCGCATTCGTCGCGTTCCGCATCGCCAGGAACGTGATAAGAAGGAGGACTGTGAAACGTGAAGCAGGATTATATTAAATTTCCGCTCCATCTCATCTTGCATCCGTTCGACGGATTCTGGGACATGAAATACGAGAGCAAAGGGAAGGTCAAAGTTTCCTTGGCCATACTCTTGCTGCTTGTGCTGACGCTCATCCTGCAGAAGCAATTCGCAGGTTTTCTCGTCAATTTCGTGGACCCGAGGTCGTTAAACAGTCTGGATGATTTGCAATTCACGGTGCTGCCGTTCTTCCTGTTCTGCATAGCGAACTGGTCCATTACGACACTGATGGAGGGCGAAGGCAAGTTCAAGGAAATCGTTATGGCAACCGGCTATGCGCTGCTGCCGATGGTACTGCTCAATCTGCCGATCACGTTTATAAGCCGGTTCATGACGCAGGAGGAGACGCCATTCTATTGGCTGGTAAACAGTGTGGCGAGCATCTGGTTCCTCCTCTTGCTGTTTATCGGCATTATGACGGTCCATCAATACACGCCGGCTAAAGCCATTCTCACGTTAGGGCTGACCGTGATCGCAATGGGATTCGTCGTATTCCTCGGCACGCTGGCATTCAGCTTGGGATTACAAATTTATTGGTTCGTTTATGATGTGTATCGTGAAATCATATTCCGTACGTAAAGGAGGCCGCACCCTTGAATAACCGAATGAAATGGTATGCGGCGCTGGCTTGTATCGGGATAGCGGGTATCTCGGCTCTCGCCTATTACCAGTCTACTAAAGGTGCGCCGGCGATCGAGGTAAGTACCTATATGCAGCCGGACGTTAAACCGGCCGCGGCCTCAGAGCTTAAGTATTTGCCTGATCGCGCACCTGCCGTTCCAGGAATGCAGCTTGCGGCTCAATCGGATACGCTGGCGCTGTATTTCAATCCGGACACGACCGAAATCGCGGTGCTTAACCGAATCAGCGGCAAAGTATGGCGGAGCAATCCGGAGGATCTGAGCTCGGACGCTAAAGCGTCGCCTTTCGAGAAGGACCGGCTGGCCGCCCAGGTTACGATCAATTACAGGGATGTAATCGGTACGCTTGGAACGATCACGAATTTCACGGATAGTATCGCACGCAAGCAGTTTAAGGCCGAGAGCATCGAGAACGGCATCCGGCTTACGTATACGATCGGGGACACATCGCTCGGCATCGATGCGCTGCCGAAGAGAATCAGCAAGAAGCGCATGGAAGAGAAGGTATACAGCAAGCTTGATGAAGCGACGGCGAAATATGTAGGCAACCGGTATTTCCCGCTCGAGAACAATCCGGAGGTGCTGGAGCGGCTCGATACGGCGGTATCCAGAGCGCTCGTGCTCAGCAGAATGCTGGATGCTTTTGCGAAAGCAGGCTACACGGCAGAGGATTTAGCCGCTGATAATCAAGAGAACGGCTTGGCTGTCGAGGGCGGAGCGAGCCGGCCGAACTTTACGGTTCCCATCGAGTATCAGCTCGCCGGTGATGAACTGACGGTCCGCGTTCCTGTGCAAGAGATTCAGGAAAGCAAGGGCTATCAAATTCGCACGGTGGAGCTGCTCGATTTCTTCGGTGCAGCCGGTTCCGATGCGAAAGGCTACATGCTTGTTCCGGATGGCTCCGGGAGCTTGATTCAACTGAATAACGGCAAGATTGGCGAGGAGGTCTACGCCCAGCGTGTCTATGGCGAAGACGAGAACAACAACTCCCGCCGCCGGGGGCAGCTGTCGGAAGCCGCGCGCCTGCCTGTATTCGGCATGAAATCCGGCGATGACGCCTGGTTCGCCACGATCGAGAAAGGCGAAGGCATCGCCAGCATCAACGCCGATATTAGCGGCCGCAAAAATTCGTACAACTATGCGTACGCGAGCTTCGCCATCCGCGGAGAGGATGAGCTCGAAATCTACAAAGGCAATAAGGTGGACGAGATTCAGCTTCTGACCGAGGATTCCTTCAAAGACGATCTGCAGGTCCGCTACAGCTTTTTATCAGGGAGCGAGGCGAATTACTCCGGTATGGCAAAGCGCTATCGCGAGAAGCTGGTTCAGGATAAAGTGCTGCAGCCGAACGAATCGCAAAGCGGACTGCCGTTCTACCTCGACGTGCTGGGGGCCGTGGACAAACAAAAGTCGATCCTCGGCATTCCGTATAAAGGGCTCATGCCGATGACGACGATCGACCAAGCCGGTCAAATGGCCGATCAGCTGAAGGCTGCCGGCGTTTCCAACATCCAAATGCGCTATGTCGGCTGGTTCAATGAAGGCGTCGATCATAAAATCGCGAAGAACGTCAAATTGGACAGTGAACTTGGCAGCAAAACCGAGCTGAAGCAGCTGTCTGAGAAGCTTGAGGCGATGGGCGGCCGTTTATATCCGGATGTCGCGTTCCAGCATGTGCTTCGCGAGAATCGCAACTTTAAGCCCGCCTCGGATGCGGCGCGCTTCGTAACGCGCGAGCAAGCGATGCTTGCGCCAATCAATCGCGCGTTCAACGCGATGGACCTTTCGCTTGGCTCCTTTTACTTGCTTTCTCCGGCCAAACTGCCTTACTTCGTTGACCAATTCATCGACAGCTATGACGGCTACGGAATCGATGCCGTTTCGCTCCGCGATTTGGGAGACTTGCTGCAGGCCGATTACCGGGTAAGCCGCGTCATATTCCGCGATGTCGCGAAGAACATCGTTACGGAGCAGCTGGGAAAGCTAGAGAAGAGCAATCCCAATATGATGTTGACCGGCGGAAATGCATATGCGCTGAAATATGCGGATGAGTTGATCGACGTACCGATGGCCTCCAGCGGTTTCGGCATCACTGATCAGGAAATTCCATTCTACGAAATGGTCATACACGGTTATAAGAATTATGCCGGCTCTGCCCTTAATCTGGATGACAACCAAGATTTGACCTACCATATGCTGCGTTCGCTGGAGTATGGAGCCGCGCCGCATTTCTTCTGGTCTTATGAATCGTCGTCCAAGCTGAAATTGACTGCTTACGAATCGTTTTTCTCGACGCATTATACCGATTGGCTCAAAGCCGCTTCCAGTCTATACGGCAAAGTAAACGATGTCCTCGCCGGTTTGCAGAACAGAACGATTGCAGAACATGTCCAGCATCAACCCGGCGTCGTACAGGTGCGTTATGACAACGGTACCTCCGTTTATGTGAACTATACGGATAAGTCGGTTACGGTCAATGGCATTCAAATCGCAGCCAAAAATTTCTCGGTAGGCGGTGACAATTCGTGAACCTCAGACGATTAACCTTGTCGCAGAAGCGTGCATTTCTCGGAGTCGCGTTTATTACGCCTTGGCTGCTTGGCTTCGTGTTCTTGTTCGCGACGCCGCTGATTCAATCCATCCGATTCAGCTTCAGCGAGCTGAAGGTGGCTCCGGGCGGGTATTCGCTGGACTTCATCGGACTGAAGAACTTTACCGATGCGCTCTCGGTCGATCCGAACTATAACCGGATCCTGACCGAATCGTTAACGGAAATGGCTTGGAACGTGCCTATGATCCTGTTCTTCAGCTTATTTACTGCTGTCATGCTAAACTCGAAGTTTAGAGGCAGATCGATTGCGAGAGCGATATTCTTTCTACCGGTCATTCTCGCTTCAGGCGCCGTAGCCGCAGCTCAATCCTCCGGATTGATTCAGTTAACGGGCAGCTCCGAGGTTGCACAGGAATTAGGACTTGCACAGAACGGCTTCGACCCGCTTATGCTCGCTTTTATGCTTGCCGATGCGGGTATGCCGACCATTTTCATCGAATACATCATCGATGCCGTACAGAGGATCTATGAGATCATTAGCAGCTCCGGCGTCCAAATTCTTATTTTTCTGGCAGCGCTTCAGTCTGTACCGGTCACGATGTACGAGGTCGCCAAGATGGAAGGCGCAACGCCATATGAGACCTTCTGGAAGATCACGTTCCCTATGGTAAGTCCGCTCATTCTAACTAACATCATCTATACAATTATCGACTCCTTTACGGAAAGCCAGTTAACGAGAACGATCTACACCACGGCATTCCAAGCGCAAAATTTCGGTCTGAGCGCCGCGATGTCTTGGATCTACACCATTGTCATCAGTTTGATTCTCGTAGTCGTCGGCATTCTGGTTTCCAGGAAAGTGTTCTACTATAACTGATGCAGAAGGGAGGAGAACAGCTTGAAAGGTTCGCTTATGGAGAACGAGATTGTAGTTTTGAGGATGCAAAAGGCGAAGAACAAATCAATCGAGCTGCTGTGGTCGATTTTTCGTTACATTCTGATTATCGGCATCTCATTCGTCATCATCTATCCACTCCTTCAGCAGCTTTCGGTCGCTATCAAAGATAAGACCGATATTTACAATCCGACGATCTATATGATTCCCGTTCATTTCACGACGGAGAATTTACGGCTCGCATTGAGTGTGCTGAATTATTGGCCGCTGCTGAAGAATACGCTGCTATTCGTCGTCTCGACGACGGTACTGCAAGCTGCGTCTTGCGCCCTTGCAGGCTATGGTTTTGCGAGGTTCACATTTCCGGGGCGCAATATTCTGTTCACGCTCGTTATTTTGACGATTCTCATTCCTTCGAGCACGCTTATGGTGCCGATGTATTTGCACTTCCGCAACTTTGACATCATGGGCTTGGTGAACCTGTTTACAGGCAAAGAGGGCATCAACATGCTGAATACGTATGGCCCCTCCCTGATAACGGCCGCTCTTGCCAATGGCTTGAAGTCGGGCTTGTACATTTATATTTTCCGTCAATTTTTCCGCGGCATGCCTGCGGAAATTGAGGAAGCAGCGCTCATCGACGGAGCGGGAGGCTTCCGGACGTTCTTTACGATCATGCTGCCGAATGCGATTCCTCCTTTGATCACGGTCACGCTGTTTGCTTTCGTGTGGCAGTATAACGATACCTTCTACAGCTCGCTCTTTATGAGCCAAAGCAATCTCATGGCAATCAAGGTTGCTTCCTTGCCGGCTGATGCCAATCAATATTTGCCTGGCATTCTAGGCGTCGGCGCGGGCTCGAACGTGAAGGTTGATCCGAACCTGGTATCCATGATTGTGGATACGGGGGTTCTGCTGGCCATCGCGCCGCTTGTGGTCATGTATCTGTTTGTTCAACGATTTTTTGTAGAGAGTGTCGAGCGGACAGGCGTCGTTGGCTAACCGGAGGCGTGAGAGGAGACATCACTCATGATCAATCGTAAACTAGCCCTCTTCGCAGGCGGAAGTTTACTCATGTTGGCTGCCGTCGGCTTTATGGCGCTGACAGCGAGTAAAGGTCCCACAAATCAAGTCGGGCAGTCGCAGAAGGAGTCGGGATCGGCTCCTGATGCAGGCACGACGCAGTCGCAGAAGGAGTCGGGATCGGCTCCTGATGCAGGCACGACGCAGTCGCAGAAGGAGTCGGGATCTTCAGCTAATACTGGGACGGCGCCGGATGCGGCGCCAACAGCGAAAGTGCCGGTCATTCAAAATGTTGTGGAGAATGCAGATGCCATCGAGCTCTATACGAAATTCGAGCTCACGCTGGAGATGGACGCCGATTATAAGAATCCGTACGATCCGCGTGAGATTGACCTTTCCATGGATTTGACTTCGCCAAGCGGGAAGAAGTGGTCGGTTAACGGCTTCTATGACGGTACCGGATTTGCCTGGAAGATCCGGTTCTCGCCTGATGAAGCCGGCAAGTGGAGCTACCGGCTGCATGCCGTAACAGCTGGGAATGTGAGCGAAGGGTCGCAAGGCTCGTTCGAGGCGACTCCTACCAAGAGTCGTGGCTGGATTCAGGTTTCGGACGATAATAAGCGGTATCTAGAATATAGGGACGGCTCTTCCTTCTACGGTGTAGGCGTAGCCTACCCTTGGGGAATTACCGATGTCAATCTTGATAAAATCGCAGAGCACGGCGGCAACCTCATTACCTACTGGAACGGCAATTATGACAGCTCCGGCAACGGCGGCGGCAGCAATCAGCTGCAATCCTCCACATTCGGAGTCGAGAAGATCGACCCGCTGAAGGCGAAGCGCATCGATGACTTGATCGAATCATTCGAGCAGCGGGAACTGCACATGAACTTCGTCATTTGGCCGCACGACTCGCTGGCCGACACCTTGGACGGGTGGCCGAAAGCTTGGGAGAAGAGCGGTTATGCGGTACTCGGCGAAGCGAAGGATTTCTTCACGAGTCAAGAGATGTGGGTGTATCAGGAGCATCTCTACAGGTACATCATTGCCCGCTGGGGATATAGCAGCGCAATCGGCATATGGGATTTGGTATGCGAGATTAACGGCACGGACGGCTGGGTGCACGGCAGCACAACAGATACCGATGCTTGGACGGCGAAGGTGCACAGTTATTTCAAAGAGCATGATCCGTACGGGCATCCGACGATGGGCTCGATGGCGGGGAATCGCCAGGATTATTGGGATTATGGCTATCGGACGCTGGATCTTGCCGATCGAGAGAACTACTACAATCTCAGTTACAAAGCCTATGCCCAAGATATCCGCAAACGGTGGGACAGCTATGAGAAGCCGCTTATGATCGGTGAAACAGGCAATGTGACCGATACGCTGAAGTATCATCAAACGATCTGGATTTCGCTCGCAAGCGGCTTGGCGTCCTCGCCGTTCTGGTGGGATTTCGGACAAGTCAGCGACGAGATGTTTCTGCATATGAAGCATTTTGCCGCGTTTACGGCGGGTATTGATTTTCGCGAGAAGCGCGTTCCTGTGAACAGTGCGGAAGGTGATGAAGGCGGACAGGCGCAAGCTTGGGCGATGCAAGGAGAACGTCAATCCTATGGCTGGCTGCTCAAGGAGAACGGTGGAGCCGAAGGCAAGTCTGTTACGCTGCCGAATTGGCCGGCTGGCATGTACACGTTGACTTGGTACGATCCTTGGACAGGTACTTCGCTTGACGGCGTGCCTGTAGAGGCAGTGGACGGCAAGCTCGTTCTCGCCTCGCCGGACACCTCTCAATCCGATCTGGCGTTTACGATTACGCGGAACTAGTAGCATGACGATCAAGCATGGGGAGGCGGAGTATGTCAGCAATTGCTGGAGATCACAGCCGATTTCAAGTGCAGCCGAAATTAATCAATCCGAATGCCGATGATTGCGCCAAACGGCTGATGGCATATTTATGCGATACCTACGGACGAAAAATGTTGACAGGACAGCAGATTGGCGTTAACACGACGCCTGAGATGGATTTCATCCATCGCGAAACAGGCAAATATCCAGCTGTTGGCGGATTCGATTTCATGAACGATTCCCCTTCGCGCTTGGAGCGTGGAGCGGTTGGGACGGACACGGCGTTGGCGCTCAAGTGGTGGGAAGAAGGCGGCATTGTCACCTTCTGCTGGCACTGGAATGCGCCGAAGGACCTCATTGATCAGCCTCCCGACAACGGATGGCATCGCGGTTTCTATACGTCGGCGACGACATTCGATTTGGCTGCAGCGATGGAGAAACCTGATTCCAAGGATTATCAGCTGCTGCTGCGCGATATCGATGCCATTTCGGGCTTGCTGGCCAAGCTCCGGGACGCCGGCGTACCTGTACTGTGGAGGCCGCTTCACGAAGCATCCGGCGGCTGGTTTTGGTGGGGGGCGAAAGGCCCTCAGCCGTGCATCCGGCTGTGGAAGCTCATGCTCGAACGCATGACCAATATGCACGGACTCCATAACTTGATTTGGGTTTGGAACGGTCAGCATAAAGACTGGTATCCCGGTGATGAATACGTTGACATCATTGGCGAAGACGTCTATGTCCCAGATCGCAATTACGTTTCGAGCGTTAAGAGATTCTATCAGGCAGTCGATTATACCAAGGAAGCCAAAATCATCGCCCTCTCGGAAAACGGACCGCTGCCCGACCCTGCCAGCATGCTTGCGGACGGAGCGCTTTGGGCGTGGAACTGTACGTGGTATGGCGAATTCGTGAAGTCCGAGCAGTTTACCGACTGGGACATGCTCCGGAAATTCTACGATCACCCATTCACGCTGACGCGTGAGGAGCTTCCCGACTTGAGAAGCTATCCATTGCCAGTGCGAGAATAATAACGTAAAGGAGAGAAGAAGCGTTGCCGACCGAATTGTTCATCAAAGGAATGACGTATGGATGGAATAGTTCCCGAGGCTCTTACAGGCAGCCTTATGCGGTTGATTCTCTCCGCAAGCTGAGCGAGACAGGCAGCGAATGGATCGCATTATCGTTTTATACGATGCAAAATAATGTATATGCCACAGAAATTCCGTTCGATTACGGATTGACGATGACCGACCGGGATATCGAGCATTCCGTAAAAGAAGCGAGGGCGCTGGGGATGAAAGTATGCTTGAAGCCCGTCGTCAACTCCAAGGACGGGATCTGGCGCGCGCATATCGGCTTCCCGGAGGAGTCCGGTGCAGAGCCTTACTGGGATGCATGGTTCCAGTCTTATGGCAATTTTCTTAGCCACTATGCGGAGCTCGCTCAAGAATTAGGCTGCGAGATGTTCTGCATCGGCTGCGAAATGGTGAAGACCGAAGCCAAGCAGGAGCATTGGACGCGGCTAATCGCGCGAATCCGGAGCATCTATGACGGGCCGATCGTCTATAATGCCAATCACGGGTCGGAGGAACGGATCAAATGGTTCGACCAAGTGGATCTCATCGGTACGAGCGCTTATTATCCGGTCGCGAATCACCCTGGCGACAGTGAAGAGGAAATGATCGCCAACTGGCTGCCGGTGCGCGAGAAGATGGCTTCGCTTCACGCAAAATTCGGCAAGCCGATTATCTTCATGGAAATCGGCTGCCGGAGCGCGCTTGGCTGCGCGACGATGCCTTGGGATTTCACGCATACCGAGCTGCCCGTTAGTGAAGAAGAGCAGGCGAATTTCTACAGCTCGGTCTTAAAGGTGTTCTGGGACGAGCCATGGTTTGCCGGTTTCTTCTGGTGGGATTGGAGCGTGAAGCTGTACGACAAGGAAGAGGCGCAATCGAATGTAGGCTTTGATATTTATGGCAAGAAGGCGGAGCAGATCTTAAAGGAATGGTATGAGAAGCCTAAGGAATCGCTGGTCCATCTTGGATAATGTATCACGGTAGCCTATTTTTTGGAATGCAATAGCGCTTGTTATGACCGTCAGAGAGTTGTTCTCTGGCGGTTGTTTCATTATAAGCATGCTCAGAGGCACACCAAGGGAATGTGGTGATCGACGTTGATATCCAAGGCTACTTCGACACCGTCAACTAAGAGAAGCTGATGAAACTGGTCGCCATGCGATTCAGATCGGCACATCTTGATGATCGGCTGATCAACTAATTGGTAGTCCTATCCGATTGTTCATAGTTTTTGGGATCTTGAGGAAATAAAGGGGGAGGTTGTAACCCCATATCCTTCCATATACTGCACGCAATCTCCACGCCGCCCCTGGAGGTTTTAACTCCCATGTCTCAACGGGTCTATGCCCTCTCATTCCTTCGTTACGCATTTCCAAGGGGTGGAGGCCGTTTATGCTAACGGTACGGGTCGGTGCCCTTTGGTTTAATGGATCCGGTACTCCGTGCTTTCTTTGAAATCCCGCGAATAATCCAAAACTCGTGCATTGAAGCGATGGTGAAAGCTATGCTGCTAGTTGCATTGGTAATATTTTTTGAGGGTCGTATGCTTCACCACGGGAAGCCATCCCAACCAGTATTCGAGCTAACTTTCCACATAGTTTCATGATGGACCTCATTTTCTTCATCTTCTTAACCTTCACGTTATTTGCATGCACAGCTTTGAATTCCGGATTGTTTGCAACCAAACTCATGGTCATCATGAAAATGAACCTACGTAGACGAGAACGTCCCCGTTTGCTAATCTTCATTTGTCCGGTCCATTTGCCCGAACTTGCTTCTGCGAGATTAAGGTCAGCATGCCGAAGCAAAGCATTCCCGTGTACAAAGCCGCTCAAATCCCCCGCCTCGCCTAAAATTCCGGCAAGTGAAATGGCACTAATCCCTTTAACCTCGGTTTCTACCGTTTTCAGCTGCATGCAGGCAAGATCGTACTCATCGAGTAGCTGCTCTAAATGAAGTTTGTAGGCATGCATAGCTTGCTTCGAACCAACTGAGTTGCTAGCAAGAGAGATCAGTGCTCGAGCTTTTCGCTCCCCAGAATGCCGTTTCATAAGAGATTTCCAGCCTTTGACGAGATTTGGTTCTTGGCACTAACGAGTCGCGTCACAACTGAGTCTCGGTTTGAGAGAAAGACACGTAACTCTTCAAAGGCCTCAGGAGTGTTACGAATGAACGAGTAGTAGCCGTTTTTGACCATGTCCGCAATGACGAGAGCATCCTTTTTGTCGCTCTTGGATGGCGTGTTGTCGCGGTTCTCTTTGTTCTTCTTAACCAAGTGAGGATTAACAAGAACGACCTCATACTGGCGCTCGGATAGCCACTTCGAGAGGTTGAGCCAGTAATGACCGGTAGGTTCCATGCCAACAATGGCTGCTGTTAGACCCTGAGCGGCTTGAAGCGAAAGGATCCATCGTTGAAGGTTCTGAAATCCTTCTTCATCATTTGAGAAGGAGAGAGGATTACCCATTACAATGCCACGAAAGTTAACAGCATGCGCGACATGCGTTTGCTGGGCGATGTCGATCCCGACCACCAGATGGTGAGCGGTAATTTTTTCAATGAGTTGATTTTCATATTGCTCGAGCGATAGTAGTACATGAGAATAAAATACTAATTGCTCGAATGAAGGGTGCTCATTCATTTTTACCTGGCGGAGGCGTAGAACTAGGCGAAGGAGATCAAAATGCGTTAATAAGAGAGCTGTACGAAGAAATGGGTATAGAATGTAAGATAGATAGATTCCTTGGTGTACTTGAGACGCACAGAGTCGATGAAAATGGTATTTTGCAACATGAGATTAGCCATCTTTTTGAGGTGACTTCTGAATTATTAGACTCCAATTCATCGCCAAAATCTCTTGAAGATCATCTTGAGTTTTATTGGATTGATTTCAATTCGGAAAGTATGAAAAGATATGACGTGTTACCAAGAGTCTTACAAGAGAATATTGTAAACTTGAAAGTTAAGAAGGACTGTACATGGATAACAACTTTCACGCGCTAGACAGAAAATAGATAGTCGCGTTGTTTCAACTACCATGAAAGAATGGATTATCTTTCATACGCTTTGGTGCAGCAAAAGAGATGCTGACTGGTGACAAGAGCATATATCGTTAGCCGACTTAGGAGAAGAACTTGGATTGTTACCTGTGATTGATAATGTTTCTCAATGAGTTTCAATTTATAGCTTATTTTTAATCAAATGCAAGGCTTTTGCAGGGCTCTCAATATCGGGGCCTATTTTATTTATGGGATCAGGTTCTTGTCAAAACCAGATGACAAGAACTTGATCCCATTTCCGTAATTCCTCGTAACGCAACCTAGCCTTTAGGCTGTGCCTGAATCTTGCGGGCGACCCGCTGACCGAGCCCGGCATCTGCTTGGGTGAGGTAGCCGAGTACGAACGTTTGCGTGCCGGGAGAGACAGCAGCCAGATTGGCAGCCAGGTTATCGACGAGATGCTCCTGCTGAATTGGCGGAAGCGCCCTATAATACTGACCGGCCTGCGTAAAATCATCCTGCTTCGGGATATCGGATCGCGTCAGGCGTCCTTCAACAAATCTCCCGTTGCCGCTGGTGATCTGCGAGTCAGGCGTCCAGTTCAACTGATGATTAATCGGAATGCTACGGAAATCCGGTCCAAGCCGCCGCCGCTGCGAATCCGTGTAAATATTGGCGCGGCCTTGCAGCATTTTATCGTCGGATAGTTCAGCGCCTTCCAGCAGGTTGGATGGGGAGAACGCGAGTTTCTCCACTTGCTCCCTATAATTGCTCGGATTGCGGTTCAAGACCAGCTTCCCGACCGGGAGCAGCGGGTACTGCCGTTCATCCCACAGCTTCGTATCGTCTAGCGGATCATAAGGGAGGGCGACCTCATCTTGGGGGTTCATCAGCTGCACGTAGAGCCCGTATTCAATCGTCTTGCCGGCGTGCAGCGTGTCATACAAGTCTTGCGCGGCATAATCCGGATTCTCACCTGCGAGCCGGGCCGCTTCACTGCTGTCAATATACTGCGTGCCGGCGAGAGGCAGCCAATGATATTTGACGTAGCTTCGGAAACCTTGCGCGTTGACCCAGACGTATGTATTGACGCTGTGGCCCGGAATATGGCGCAGACTCTTGGCCGTGCCCGCGTCGGAGAAGAGCCAGAGGATAAGATGGGTCGCTTCCGGCGCCCGGGCGATGAAGTTCCAGAAAATTTCCGGGTTAATGAGGTTGTTGACGGGCGACGGCGAGAGCGCTTTAACCGCTTCCGGGAAACGGACGGCGTCCCTGACTAGGAACACGGGGATATGATTGAAGACCAAATCGAACACGCCATGATCCGTATAGAACTTTGTGGCGAAGCCACGTATGTTTCGGGACGTATCCGGCGTGCCTTTGTTGCTGACGGCCAGCGAAAATCTCACCGTGACAGGGACTTGCTGTCCCGGCTGTTGCAGAAAACAAAGCTTCGTGTGCGCCGACATGGCATGCGTCGTCTGAAAGTAGCCGAACGCGCCGCAGCCTTTGACATGCACGGGCCTTTCCAGCAAGGTTGAATGTACGAATGTCTCCAGCGTTTCATGCAGCAGGCTGTCCTGTTCGAGGACGGGGCCTCGTTCGCCGACCGTTTGCGAGTGCTGGGCAGGCGGAGTCTGGCCCGGCCTGTTATCCGGGCGATGGTCATTATTCTCGTTCATCCCTCTACCTCCTTTGGGTATATAGAAAGGTATGAGGAGGGATGCTTTTGCATGATTGAAGAACGACAGAAATATTGTTCTTGTCATCCGGCAGAAAAAACTAGAAATACTGTCGGATGACAAGAACATCATCTCATTAATGACCGCGAAAATCGCGGCTTTTTGTATTTATGGGATCAAGTACTTGTCAAAAGCAAATGACAAGACAAGAACTTGATCCCATTAACGAAATTGACACTTGACCTGTACTTATTGATTATTAACGGCGATACGCAAGAGTCAACTGTAACCATGAAACGAAAATTACTCTACGTAAAGACGTTTCTTGAAGAGTATCAAAAACACGAGGAAGTAATGTTACTCAATATTGATTGGACTGTTAATGAAAAACTGGAATTATATATGCACAAAGTTGCATCTCCCCTCATAAGCGTCCTTGAAAGTGCGCTTAATTCCGATAAACCCTCAATTCCATCGAATTTTGATACCATTAAAAAAGAAGTGGACGGTTTAGTTGAAAGTGCGAGGAATACGTACAACGAATTATTGAGTTATGAGGAAAAACTTAAAAACGAATATTTCAAACTAAAGTAAAAGTGAATGAAGTCCTGTTTCCCAACGTTTAAATTTCTAAAGTTCTATTAAGCTAACGGGCAGGTTAGCGTGGCGACATTGGCAGGTTAGCGTGGCGACATTGGCAGTTATGAAAACGAACAGGCAGCCAGCAACTGGTTGTCCTGTTGAATGATAAGGTAGGCTAAATGTAGAAAGGATGTATAATACCTTATAGAGAAATCCAGAAAAGTGATTGATTCAGGATTCGGAGGTTAATGCGATGATAAGTGTTCGGACAATGACTGGAGCTTTTCTTATTAATAATGATGATGTGTTAATGCTCAAACGATCGAAAAACAAAAAGATAGCCCCAGGCTTATGGTCGTGTATCGGAGGTCATGTTGAGCCACACGAGCATGGCTCGCCCGAAGATTCTTGTTTACGTGAAATAGAAGAAGAGACGGGGATATCTCAGACTAAAATTGAAAATTTAACATTGCGATACATACTACTGCGACAAAAAGAAGATGAACTAAATCAACATTATATTTTCTTTGGTGATTCGAACACTAGAACTGACAATGTTTGGACGGGAACTTTTAGTGATGGAAAGATGTTATGGGCAAAGTTGTTGAAGTAATGGGGAGCGATAGTTCAACAACAACACCAGGCTGCTGGCAGGAATCGGTAGCCTATAACGCAAAGGGGTGGTAATGCGTAATGCGGTTACGATATTGTGGTATCTGAAGCCGCTTAAAGTCATGAAAAAAAGGAGATGCCTTTTATAAAACAATGAAATCAAAAAAGATATATATTATTTTTTTGTTAGTGATTTTCATTTTCACTTCATTTACTGTTTTTATCTACAATTATTACTCGAATTTTAATTTTAGAATGAAGATGGATTTAATTATGACCACCGAGTCTGAAAGTAAAATTAAAGACAAGAATGGGAATGCGCTAATATTGCCCAATAAAACAATTTTTCAATTTCAAGGCGCTGAAAGAGAAATTGTATATTATTGCAATCAAACAGAAGATAGAATAAAAAAATTCTATGAAGTAATATCGGAATCATTTGAAGAAAAAGACAAAAACAATTTTCAATTTAAATACATACAAACCTTATATGAAATACATCTTTCTAAAATGGATGGTTGGAATGGAAATCGAATTCATATAACATTAATAGAATAATTTTATATTTCCACCACCCGAGGCATTTCTGATTACGCTAACGGGCACGTTAGTTGAAAAGACAAAGGAGCAGTTTGCCGGTGGCAGCTGCTCCTTGTTTCGTTGAAGTAACGGGTAGTATTGAATATTCTCTAAATTTTCTCATTGTGACCCTGTTGGGAGAATCTGGTTTGAAAATGAATGGATATAGGATTGGGGGATAATCATGCAAGAAAGAATTGATATGATCGTTCGTAATTACTTTGAGGATTCTGCATACCATATCGATCCGGTACCATTCGGTCTGACTAACCTAACGAGAATTTTAACAATAAATGATCAAAAATATGTCATTCGAATCTACAACCGTCATACTAAAAATGTAGAAAGCATTAAATTTGAAGATCAACTAACATTGTATTTGAGTAAACAGAATCTTTCATTTGTGGTGCCCGTATTTTTAAATACGAATGAGGACGAACAATACGTGCACTTGTCCGATGGAACATTAGGTGCGATCGTTTCGTTTGTTGAAGGGGCAGTTCCGGAGATATCTAGTGTTAATCAAGCCACAGAGTTTGGTTCTGTTGTAGGTGAAATCAGCTTAGCACTTAATCAATGTGCAGCAGAGTTTATATTTGAAGGCGTTCCCTTCACAGAAATTTATGGACTGCATCCATTAGCCGATTATGATGCTGTTGCATCTTTTATCAAGGCTCCACCCTTTGAAATTCCTCAAACAGCACTTAACTTTTATAAAGATATGATCTGCTTTGTGGAACAATATAAAAATGAATGGATAGAATTGCCGAAGCAATTAGTTCATCATGATGTATTGATCTACAACTTACTCTCAAAAGAGAACAAAATTAACGGTGTATTGGATTTTGATTTTACCTCACTTGATATTAGCTTTATGGAATTTACTATTTCTCTTAATCACATCCTACATTTGACAAACGGATCATGGGATATGACGGAAGCATTTATCAGAGGCTACTCTAAATTTCGAAAATGTACATATCGAGAAATGAATCAACTGGAGTTGTTGACTCGAATTTACCATATTGCTGTACTTCATATTTACATCGGTCAGCATTATTCTGGAAAAAATGTCGAGCAGAACTTTAATTACATCCTAAGTCAATTTCAAACAAGGAATGAATGGCTGAAAAAACATCTTTCTTCAATCAATCAACTGATTGAAGATTACTTAATTTGATCTTAGAATTAGCAAAAAATACGAAAGTGGTGGGGAGAATGGATTTTTGGGAGAGAGATGGCTTTACGATTTCAACTGATAAAAGTTACTTGGACACAGAAGTAGTTTTTAACTATTTGAATAACGAATCTTATTGGGCAAACGGAATACCTAAAGAAACTGTAACCAAATCCATTGAAAATACTGCCTTATCTTTTGGAGTTTATAAGGGCAACCCAAAAGTTGAACAAGCACAACTAATTGGCTTTGCAAGGGTTATTTCTGATTTAGCTACATTCGCATATCTTGCTGATGTATTTATTCTAGAACCTTACAGGGGATTAGGGTTATCTAAATGGCTTATTAGTACCATTAGTGAACATGCTGAACTACAAAGAGTTCGCAGGTTTTTGTTAGCAACTAATGACGCACATTCTTTATATTCGCAATATGGTTTTGAACCATTAGAGAGTCCTCAATTATTCATGCAGATTGTTCGTAAATACATTTACAAAAGCAGTACATAACGATGTTATAAGGCAACCCATTAACTGAGGTGTAGTACAACTGAAACCGTCATTATAAGCCACCCTTATAGTGGCTTATTAAGCGTGATGGCTAACGGGAAACGATAGTGTAGTCATGACACGAAGTCAGCAAAAGACGGTCCGAGATCGCCAGCTTGATAGACTAAGACTTACTCAGCCATAATATACATCCTGTATAAGATGACGGTTTTACCGTCAGTCGAGGAGCGTTGGAACTTTATGAATATAGCTGAGCTTAAACGATTTATCATTTCAATCGAGATTAAAGCACTAGAAAAAACATTAGTTGATGGTGAGGGTGAGAGCCATTTTGCCTCTTTAGTACGAGACAGGATCGAAAACCTTAAGCGAGAAGGAACTTGGATTCACCAGTTTGACGATGTGACGCCGAAGACTCGATCATCCATATTGACTGAACTCGTCATACGTAACGCGGCTGCAAGCGACATTGACAGGTTGTATGACATAAGACGCCGAGCTTCGCTGACTAACAAAGGCGACCTCGATCTCATTGCCGCTCATCCCGAGTGGCTCGTATGGGACGACGCGTTGCTGCCTTTTGTGCTTGTTGCTGTAATTGACGGGAGGGTCGTCGGCTTCGCAACGGCGCTTCCGGGCCATGACTTTCTCGAACTCGAGGATCTGTTCACTGATCCTGACTTGATGCGCCAAGGTGTTGCGAGTGCGCTGATTGACGACATCGCACGGCGCGGTTTGCGTATAGAGGTATCCGCTAATCAGCATGCGAAGGCATTTTACGAATCAGCGGGGTTCGTTGTAGTTAGTGTCGTCAACTCAGTGGGCGAACCACAGCTGCGAATGCACCTTGATGTCACGCGTAATAGTCTTTGAAGAGCTTTTAATGCGGTTATTAAAAGTGGTGGATTTATTGAACTAACGGGAAACGTTAGTTCAATAAACTAAGGAGCAGCTTGCCGATGGCAGCTGCTCCTCTTCCATTAAGCAAATGGGCAGTTTAATTCAATCAATACGTTTGAAGTTACTATTAACAAAAGGGGGATAGATTAATGAATGGTAATATCAAACCAACAGACTATGATGATGTAAACGAAGTCCTTAATTATTTCCTAACGAATATTCAGGGCATTACAGCAGAAAATTTTGTTGGCATGTATGTAATTGGCTCACTTGCACTTGGAGATTTCAACCCAGTTAGCAGTGATATTGACTTTGTCATTGTGACTGATATTGATATTGACGACACTCTCTTCAAAAGAATGAAAGATATACATGCTGAGTTTGCTTCCAGTAGTTCGCCCTGGGCTAATAAGATAGATGCGGTATACATTACTTTAAAAGCCTTTCGTAATGACAACTCGCCCTCAACACAGTATCCTCAAGTAGAACATGGGACTGAGTTATTCAAAAATTCTCTTGAAGATGGCTGGATTTTTCAGACATACACATTACGTGAAAATGGGATTGTCGTTTTTGGTGCTGAACCATGCTCCTTTATTAACCCTATTGACCCTAAAGAAATGATACCTTCAGTAAAGGCTATTGCAGGATTGTGGCTCGAATGCTCCCAACGCGATTCTTCTTGGCAGGACTGGGTTCGAATTAGGAAATGGCAGGTTTTTGTTATACAAACTCTTTGCCGAATGCTTTACTCACTGCATACGGGTTCTGTAGCTTCAAAGCCTCTAGCTATAAATTGGGCTCGACACGAACTGGGCAAGCCTTGGGACTCGCTGATTACGCGTTCTTTATCATCGAAAGACGAGAATAGTAATATTACAGAGCGTGATATGGACGAAACAATTAATTTTATTCGATACACAGTTGAGAATGCTCAAGTAAATTGGTAATTACACTAACGGGCACATTACTTCAAAATCAATGACGGCATATGGAAACAGCAGCTCGTCATGAGTTAAAAAAGAGATTTATAGGGGGCTAGGATGGAGATAGAGACTGTTCGCCAGACAGTAAACTAACTGGCACATTACCAATGGTTGAGGATAAGCGGTTCCGGAAAAGAGGAGAAAATGGTAAGAAAATCGCTACTTATATTATTTGTAGCTTTATTTCTATCGAGTTGCAGTAAGGATACCGATGAGCAGCGTGGTGAAATTCTGTTCTATTATACAGGCGAATTGATTGGTTTAGTCGATCAAAGAGAGGAAACAGTTAACAAGGAGGAAGGGATCACGTATACGATGACCATGGATCACTTTCATCCGACCGAAGATGAATTTGATAAAGCTAATTCTACTTATCCTGAGGCGTATGAAGGAACTCGTCATGTGAACTTTACTGATCGTACAAAAATATATCTTCGTAAAGGGAACAGAAAAACTCTAATTAAACCTTCGGATTTAGCTGAATATACAACTACTTTAGAAATCCCCCGTTCTCCTGACACCCGGTATCAGAAATTAGAAGTCTGGATAACACCCTTTAAGAAGAATAATTGGTACATTGAAGCAGTTGAAGTTGTTGTATTACAAAATTAATATTCGTTGAGCTAGCGGGCACCATAGCGCAACGATAACAGGCCGCCGACTTATTCGGCGGCCTGTTCCGCTAACGAGCAGGATTTCTAAATGGACAAGAGAATGTATTACTTCAGAAATATTTAGGGGTATTACGTAAAAAGGGGTTGTACAATTGAGAAACGTTATATTGGATACGGTGAACTCATTTCCATTTAGAGAGGTTTCTATCGGTTACCGAAGAGTAATATTATTTTCATCTGACGAATTAGAAAAAGCACAAATTGGATATAGCATTGATAAAAACGGACAATCCCTTACTGGTATTGGTCATGGGGATTGGCTCCAATCATGGCTTGTCATTGGTTATGAAGATGAAACAGGAGACCCCATTTTCATAGATATTGAGGATGACCAATACCCTGTTTATACTGCTATGCACGGTGCAGGTGATTGGGAACCTCATAAAATCGCAGTGTCCCTAAAAGGCTTTATTCTTGCGTTAGGTTATATAAAAGAACTTTCTGCTGGTCGGGAAAACCCCGTTGCATTGGAAGAAAAACCAATACCAACTGACGAACAGGTTCGGGTATTACAAATAATATCAGAGTCAAATAAACTTATTGAAATGGATTTCTGGGAGACCTGGTTAGAAAACGACTATTAGAGTTATTGAACTAACGGGAAACGATAGCTCAATATACACTTATGTCGAAGCTGCCGTTCGTTCCGGCAGCTTCGTTACGTTAGCGGGGCAGAATAATGGAGAAACTTACAAATGGAACACGATAATTCAATACTGAAGGCTGCCAAAACAATTGGCAGCCTTCGTTGCGCTAACGGTAGCTTAATACTGATTGACTCTACTCCAGACATTACATTTAATTTTTATTAATTCAATGAAACATTTCCCCATGTTCGATCGTGTTATGGGCAGAAGGAGGAGAGACATTGGGAAGTAACATGAACAATGATGAATACTTAGCAATCTTGGTGAACAAATACGCCGATATGGTGCTGCGATTGGCTTTAACTCACCTCGGAAACCTAGCTGATGCGCAGGATGTGTGTCAGGAGGTATATATCAAGCTTTTAAAGCACCAACGCCCCTTTAACGATGCCGAGCACGAGAAGGCTTGGATCATTCGAGTGACGATAAATACGTGTAAAGACGTGATCAGAAGTCCGTGGAAGAAATGGTTCTCACCAATTGAGGAGATACCTTTGCCTATTCAGCATACTGAGAATATGGAGGTCGTGTCTTTTGTTCTCAAGCTCCCTCGGAAATACCGAATGGTTATTCATCTCTACTATTATGAAGGCTATAAAACAGCAGAGATTGCCGAGCTTCTGAACCGCAACGAGGGCACGATTCGGACGCAGTTGAAACGAGCAAAGGAGCTTTTGAAGGTGAAAATGACGGGAGGCTTGGATGATGACGATGAGATCTAAGTATGTAAACGGGATGAACGAAATTAAAGCGGACGATGAGCTCAAACAGTCCATCATTAGTAAGATTGGTTCGAGTATTTCTGTTCCTCAAATAGGAGTTCGTTCATTTCGCAGTAAGGTCGCGATGATTTCCGCTGCTTGTGTGATTGTATTCCTTCTTGCCATTGGAGGACCGCTTATATTTCATAATGGGGATCAAGCCAATAGCGGTCCATCTACAATGTTCAAGGGGTTCATTATCACTGCTTATGCGTCAGACGGTGTCCCCCTAGTGGTAAAACCCGATGTAAGCTTCCCGCTAGGTCAATACGCAATGTATATGAGCAGTGTACCAGGCTTTCCTATAACAATTGGTTCTAAGGATGCAGACAAAATTGAAGTACGAACCTCAGAGGGGCAGCTATTATTGTGGAAACCGACGGATCCCACTGTGAAACATCAGGGGAAAGAAGCGACCGTAAAGTCAGGCGATACGATCTATTGGTCTCCAATGGTAGAAGGCGACCCGTCACAATCTGTGGCAACCGAAAGTATACTTGAGATAACCGCCTACAAGGATATGAAAAAGCTCGGGAGCAGTAGAATCGAGATCATGCTGGAAGATGATTACACGTACAATGGAAAATTAAATAATGACTGAGAAGGGTTATTGTGAGCAATGAGACAGGTAATTAAAGATTTAGATTGCCGATAAGCTTTATGCTAAAGGGTACGATAGCTCAATCACACCACAAGCCGAGGCTGCCTGTAAATGGAGTGGCTGGCTTAATAACATTTATGAATTTATTGGAGTTGAGACCGAGATGAGTAAAGACAAAATAGATAGAAGGAAAGTACGCAGGCAAAAACGGAGGGCGGCTCTCAGTAATAGTTACGAAGTAGACAAAAGTGATGCACAAGTCATTCTGGACGCAGTGTTCTCCTATATAAATGACCGTCGTCACGAGCCGCGTATGATATTATTTATGGTTAGTAGGGATCAAGGGGAAACTTGGACAGATGAATTAGTAAACATAGCTGTTACCGACCCTAATTTGTCCACCTTAAAGATAGGAGATTGGGTTAAAAAGAGGGGAGATGAAACGACCTACGTAATCGTAGCTAATGAAGGCGAGAATAAAATCCATGGCGCTTTCCAAGACGATCCTGACTCCCCTCTATTTCTTCCAGAAGGTCACTTGTATCAATATGCTTTACCATACACTTAATCTAAACCTTATCTAAATTATATTATGATTAAGCTAACGGGCACTTTAGAGTTGTATACTGTTCTGCATTAACATGGAGGTGGGAGTATGCTTGGAGTACCAGGTGATAAGGTGATACTTGTGCCTTGGACACAACAATGGGAAAAAGAGTTCAATTTTGAAAAACAACAAATTGAAAAAAAAAATAGGACAGTTTGTTTATGCCATTCATCATATTGGCAGTACCGCGGTCAAGGATCTTAGCGCTAAACCTATAATTGATATTGCTATTGAAATTAAATATCAGGGTAATGCCAATGAGTGTATTCAGATTCTTAATGAAATAGGCTATGAATACAAGGGAGATACTGTTCTCCAAGAACGTTATTATCTGACCAAAGGCTCTCCAAGAACCCACCAGCTACACATGTTTGAAATGGGAAATCATTTCGTTCTGAAGCATCTCCTTGGTTTCTAACATTAACTGTAAACAAGCGTTGAGCTAACGAGAAACGTTACTTGAAGGAGCATGCCATACGGGCAGCTCCTTTTTGGTTTGTTGAAGTAACGGGCAGGATATCGTGAAAATATCTTGAATCAGTAAGTGATAATCATTGGACTGAGATGTTTTTTCGAGCGGTTAAGAACCGGGACAGGACCGGGTTTCTTGCGTTCTTATTTCGTGGAGTTATATGGATAAAATTACTCGAAAGGTTGTTACTATTTTGGCTGAGAAGCGGACCGGAACTTCTTTTGAAATTGCTGTTGCGAGCATACAAGCTACACTTGATCCGAATTCAAACGTTACTCACGACGAGAAAATAAACGATAGATATGGCCATCCTCGACAATATGATGTTGTTATTAGAGGGAAACTTGGAGGACATGATATCCTTGGGGTCATTGAATGTAAGGATTGGAAAAGCAAAGTTGATGTAAAAGTAGTCGACGGGTTTTTAACCAAGATGAATGATGTTTTCGCCAACTTTGGGATCATTTATTCAAATTCAGGTTTTACAAAACGTGCGCTCGAAAAATGCAAAGTCAACAGAATTGGTGCAAAATCTCTACTACAAAGTGATGAAGTTAAACTTGGATTTGACTTGAAGTTCGCATTACTTGGGAGATTCTACGACTGGACCAACTTTACTGTAAGTATTTTAGGAAATGGTCCATTTAATTTTAATCCGAATACTACTATTAATGATATGTATATAAAAAACCAAAACCTCCTAGATTGGTTCCTTTACCATCTCGATAGTCTTGAAGAACCTATTATTGAAGCTGGTAATTATTCAAAGGAAGTAGTCTTTAAAGCTCCACAAGAAATAAGCGCTTTTGGAAACACATTAACTGCAACTCATCTAAAACTTAATGCTGAAAGAGTAGTTAAGCTTAAACTTTACAAAGCATCGACCGAAGGAAAAGGCGGTGTTTATGATTGGAATGAGGATTCCTTAACTTTCCCATGTTATTTTGATCTAGATTTTATTATTCCGAACGATCCAAACATATGGGAAGATTACAATGGAATTGAATTTACCAGAGGTGGATTTGATGTAAGGTTCGGAGGAGTAGCACAGCAATATTATCTTCCAGATCCTCCATTAGACATATCAAAGTTATAATAGTTGTCGTCGAATCTAGATAGCAACGCCAGTGATATTGATGAGGAAGTAGTAAGCAATAGTTATTAACTTCTATGGCTCACTTACCGCAGCAATTACGATAATGAATATATTACATCACGAGGTTGCCGCTGAAACAGATGGCAGCCTCGTTACGCTAACGGGCACGTTAGTTCAAACATATCAGTTCAATAGGGATGGACAGCTACGAACAATCGTAGCTGTCCATTTTCAATTCAAGTATGTTCTTGTCCGTTATTCAAGCAAGTTCTTGTCGCGACACATCTTGTGTCGGTTGACAAGAACATTATCCGAATGAAATCTGCGTAAATCGCGGGTTTTTTTAGTTATCGGATCAAGTTCTTGTCATTTGGCGATGACAAGAACTTGATCCGATTCCCGATTAGTGACAAGAACATTGTCCGATTCCCGATAAGCAGCCGGTTGGCCGGTAACTTGTTGAACTAAAGAGCAGGTTTGTTGAGTGTTTCACCGAATACAAGTATTAGTTTGAAATGTTAATTCTTGGGGGAGTGCGAGTGAATAAAGAACAATTTATTGAATTAATCGAATCCTTATTTGGTGGACTCCTAAAGCAATTTGATTATGGAGACGAATTTGCATTATATGACTTTGGTCGCGATGTATATCGTAGAATTGGGTATGCAACAAATATTACTCCCGAGCTTATTGAACAAGCCGCACAAAAGAATGTTGATCTTATAGTTACCCACCATGATGCATGGGATTTTGTCTTTGGAATGAAAGAAGAGTGTCATAAACTTCTGGATGCCTATGAAATCAGTCACTTTTTCATACATTTGCCGTTGGATTATGCTGAATTTGGCACATGTACTTCATTATTCAAGGCAATAGGAATAAATAATGTTATCCAACAATCAATTGAAATCGAGGGCAGGAGCCTACCCGGTATTGGAGAGTTCGAGATTCCTATTAGCTTTCAAGAATTAAGTGAGCGAGTTAGTACGGTACTAAACGAAACCGTAAAATCGTGGGAAAACTCCGAAAAGCCAATAAAGAGAGTGGGGATTATTACAGGTGCAGGTAACTCTACAAAAAGTCTTCGTGATGCCCATTATTTAGAATGCGATGTCTATATTACTGGAGAGAAAATCTTATATACAATCCAATATGCAAAGTTCATTAAAATGAACCTGATCGTTGGAAGTCACACTTTCACAGAGATATTTGGTGTGAAATCCTTGTCTGAAAAAATTAAAGAAAAGTACGACTCTTTAGAAATTATTGAACTAGTAGAAGATCATATTGAATAGAAATGGGAACTATAGTTCAATATCTACAATGAAGCTACCGGCACTACAGGCAGCTTCGTTACGCTATCGGGCAGGATAATTCTACATTCAGTGGAATATCTTGTATTGGTAATGGACTGTGATATACATAACATGTATAAAAGGAGGGCGAAGATGGGGAGCTATAATGACTTTACAAAGCAATATAACGACATGGTGACCTCCGGGGGACCTAATGTCTCCTACAGATATATTTTGCAGCACTTAAAAGATAAATCTGATCTTGCCGGTCTAAATGTATGTGATATCGGTTGTGGCCAAGGTGAATTAGCTTATCAACTGTCTCTGCTTGGAGTAAAGGTAACTGGTGTCGATTTAAGTGAAAAGTTACTGGAGTACGCAGAAAATCATACAAATCAGGTTACTTGGGTGCAAGATGATGCTATGTCACTACATAAATTGGAAGATAGTGCTTTTGATTATGTAATATCTAGCGTAATGCTGATGGATGTTCAGGACCATAAGAAGGTGTTTGATGCTGTATATCGAGTCTTAAAACCAAATGGGATGATGATATGGGTGATAATGCACCCTTGTTTTCAATCACCATTTAGTTATCCGCTAGGTGACGGTTCTAGAAAGATTATTCGATATGACTCGCAGTTTTGGAAGTCGGAAGGCGTTGGAACAATTCGCTCTACTTTAGGTGCTTTTCATCGACCGCTTTCACAATACTTAAATGATTTTCTTACTTCAGGATTCATAATAACTCGAGTCGATGAATTGGAAAGGGACACTAATGCAGTAGACAATTTACCTTCAATGTTTGCTGTGATGGGCAAAAAGGATCGTAATCGCGATAACGGCAGCCAAAAATGAACTGCTGCCTTACATTCAACTAACGAGGTACAATAGTGAAATCAAGAGTCAGAGAGGAACGATGTAGACTGAACAATATACAGGCATTATTACAACAGATAATGAGCCTACCAGACTGCAGAGTGAGACCGCCAAATGGATTGCCACGAACAGATCAGCATAGCCTTCCACCAGATGTGAAACGGTTTTACGAACTTTGCGGAGGGGTATTTTTGTTTGAAAACAAAGATTATGGCTGCCAAATCATACCACCTGAAGAGTTCACTTTATCCAATCCAGTCATCATTGGGGAACAAGTTTACGAAGACCTCTCGTCACATTGGTACATAATTGGTAATGATGGAAATGGCGACTACATTTCTATAGATTTACATCAAGATCGATTAGGGAAATGCTACGATAGTTTCTGGGATAGACATGGTATTGTGGGGGAATGTCCTGTAATAGCTAAATCATTTACTGAATTGATAAATCAATTAATACAAAACAGAGGTGAACGATGGTACTGGCTGGAAGAGGATTGGGAGTCACTTGGCGATGCTTACGATGACATTGTAGAAAATCGTTGAACAACATAGAGGGATTTGTGAATAAGAAATAGCTTTACAGACGAAGCTTGATCAAAATATACTTAAAATGCTAAAGGCGCTCGTCAATGTGTGACTTTTAAAGTCCTCCGTTTCGCTTACGAGGCGAGCGTAACATTCAAAAGGGATCCCAGGTGATCCCTTCTTTTTAACTCAGCAGCAGCGACAGTACCGGGATAAGTTAGTCGGACAAAATAATGGAGCAGTTTGCCGGTGGCAGCTGCTCCTTTTAAGGGAAAATTCCATACTTAAGCGGAGGGCGTTATGAAGTTTGAATATGAACTAACAGGTATTGGTTGGGCTGATGGTTGCATTGAAATCAACTCATCTACCGCTCACTTCGCAGCAAGCTATATAACGGATGCTCTTTACGACATGTTGAAAGCAGTCAGTTCACTTGTTCCAGAAGTAGGTCCATATCCTGTCTCAATGGCGCAGTTTGAATGGAATGAGGAGCCCGGTGGAACTTTGTGGACATTAAGGAAGATTAATGTTAATTCCTTACGTGTACAAATTAAGTCTTATGAGGATATAAGGAACAAGAAAAATCAAGTTTTTGAACTGGATGAAACCTGTTCAATTCATGAGTTTATTAGCACAATAACTCAAACATTGGACATGTTATTGGTAAAATATGGACGGGAAGGATACAAAGAAAAGGGGGCTAATTTTGACTTTCCAATGGATAATTATCTGAAATTAAAAGGTTTCACAGCGAAAAATGATTAAGCGTTGCTTAACTGTGAAAGGATCGATTTAATGCGCTTCAAATAGACGCAGCACTTTAGTCCGGTTATTCTTCTCCGCCCAGGTTTTCGGTGAAATTCCAAGCAAGTTCGCTTGATTGCAATCTGCCCCGAAGCGCAGTAGCCACTCAATCTGATCCACTTTATATTTACGCTGCAATGCGAGATGAAGGGCCGTATTGCCATCCGAATCGGCAAAGTTAATATTCGAACCGTTGTTTAAGAACCATTCCGCGATCTCGAATCGCTTCCAATTAAACGCAGATAGAAATGCTTCATCCTCAATTTCTGCTCCATGTGTTTTAAAGCGACTAGCCGCTCTGACATCGTCATACCATGCGATCGCAAACATGCAGCCATTGGGGTTGGCGCCTTCATTCAGCAGATAGGTGTAAAGCTTCTCGTTTCTGCCGCGCGTGTACGCGTACCAGAGCGGGGTAGCGTTGAAGAAGCCGCACTTGTCATCCGGAATTCGTTGGACGCTGTTTAGGTCCATGCCGCTTGATAGGAGCAGCTTGACAATTTGAAGACTCGAATCCACTTTCCGCGGATCATCTGAAATATCCAGCCCGCATATATAATGGAGCGCGTTTTTGCCATCTTCCTCCGACCATTGCAGACACTTTGAATCCTTTTGAAGCAGCTCTTCGATGACCTTGACATCTAATGCTTTCACTGCGCGAATGTATTTGTTCATGTCCGCTATAGCTCCTTTACTGGATACATGCTGTTCCTACCTATCTACATACATTCACGGTTTAATCTCATAATCCTTTTTTGAGAAAGTCTGAACCCTCCTTGCATGATATCCAAATCGCATTTCCATCTCTTATAACATTTATCCTATAATAGTATGGAAAGATGGAGTATATGATGGAAAATACTATCATGGAAGAATCCAAAAATAATTGTGCCATGTTAAACTAACGGGACACGATAGTTCAATAAAGCAACGACGGCAGTCGGCTCTAAGTTCGGTTGCCGTTTTCCGTTGAAGTAACGGGCAGAATATAGTTACATTCTTCTTCCCTAAAAAAGAAATAGATGGTATCATCTGATTAGATATTTGTCTAATTAGATTACTATTTAATTTAAAGGGAATGGTGAAATGAGTACAGCTTTTTACCTTGTTAGACATGCAAAAAAAGAAAAGGGGATTGGAGACGTCTCCATATCTCTTGAAGGGTTATCTGAAGCCCGTAAGACTGCAAGCCATCTTCATAAAGTGCTACTAACAAAAATCGTATGTAGCCCACTCAATAGAGCTAAGCAGACAGCTCAGATTATTGCAGAAACAATAAAGACAGAAACATCAGAGGATTTCAGGCTGCGAGAACGTGCCAACTGGGGAGACTTACCTGGACAAACATTTCAGGAGTTCGTGGAAATGTGGAACCGGTGCACAAAGGAGCGAGAGTATACTCCTCTAGTTGGAGATTCAGCGAGAAATGCAGGTGAGCGGTTGGCATCATGCCTTAAAGAACTATCATTTCAACATCCGCAAGAAAGTATCATTATCGTTACTCATGGTGGTTTGATAACAGACTTCATGGTAAATGTATTTTGCGAATTAGAACTAATTGAGCGGAACCCGAACTTTTTAAAAGAACAAAGCAATTTGGTCGCAGAGTGTTCGATAACGAAGGTGATTTATGGTAATGGGGGTTTTGAATTAGTTGATTTTGCAAATACAACTCACTTAAATGGCTGAACTAACGGGCAGAATAGCTCAATATACACATATGACGAAGCTGCCGGCATGATTGGCGGCTTGAATACGTCTGACGTAAACTTTTTTTTAAAGTTATAGGAATTATTGAAAAGTAAAAAAATAAATCGATTGACTCATACAATTGAGTAAATATATAATCATTTCAGAATTCGCAAAGAAAATATTAGGACTTTTGACATTAATTCCTGCGGGGACGAAAGGAGATAGATCCCGCAAAAGTTTTACACGCTAAAGGGAATTGTTCTGGGAATCCTGTACAACATCTACCTACTAGTAAGTAGATAAATGAAGTTTCAGCTGCGAAGATTGTGACATATGTATAAAATACGGGTTTTGTGAAGTAGTAATACAGTAATGAATATTAATTGTTCACGTGTCTGACTTCTTCTTAATTAAATACATTCTTTTTTATCTCCACAAACCTTAATCCTCCAAACTCCTCAATCCATTAAACGCCATCAATATTAACGCTTTAACTTTGTCCGCCGTAAATGATTCGCCCGTAACTAACAAACAATAAAATAACGGTCCGTACAGCAAATTTATACTGGAATTGACATCCAGGTTGTTGCTGAGTTCGCCGCGATTAATGCCTCTGGATATAATCATCGCTGATTCCAATCGTCTTGGCTTGATATAGTATTCTCGAAACACTTGCATTAATGTCTGATCCATCTGGCCTTGACCAATCAATTCAGCAATGATGTTTCCTTCTTTGCTTTCCATAAATAAAGCTAAATTTGTCGCATGAATGATGATATCTTCCATGACGGATCCCGTATCTGGAACCGGCAAATGACTTGTTGCAGCTTCCAAGAAACCGTCCGCAACAACAGCTGCTTTGTTCGGCCACCATTTATAAATGGTCGCTTTGCTTACGCCGGCCTTTTCAGCGATTTTCTCTACGGTTACAGCTTCATAGCCCATTTCGAGAAGCAGCTCATAAGCAACGGATAATATTGCATGCTGAAGCTTTACGTCTCTGGGGCGTCCTTTTTGAGCCATTTCGATCCCTCTTTCAATCCTTTGACTTCAGTATATAGGAATTCGACGTATTTACAAAACGCTCCGTTCAGTATATATTGATATCCACATAATAAGTAAACGATACGTTCACTTAATACAAAATTATGCATCTTTTAGAGAGGAACATCCATTATCATGAGTAACAGTAAGGCTGCTTCAAAACAACCGAACAATATCTCATCAGCCATGATGATTATCTTAGCTGTCGCATGTGGTCTTGTCGTCGCTAATCTTTACTATTCTCAGACTCTTGTTGGTCCCATTAGCAAAGCGCTTGGATTACCGTCTGGTGTAGCCGGCTTAATCGTTACATTTACACAAATCGGCTATGTGTCTGGTCTACTCTTTATCGTTCCACTGAGCGATAAGCTTGAGAATCGTCGGCTCATCGTCAGTTCATTACTCGTTGTCGTCTTGGCTTTGATTCTGGCCGCTGTTTCTCCCGGTGCCGTTCTTTTCCTGACTGCTGCCTTATTAATCGGATCTGGTTCGGTTGTTGCTCAAATTCTAGTCCCGCTTGCTGCATCCATGTCGAGCGAACAGCAGCGCGGCCGAGTTGTCGGCAACGTCATGAGTGGATTATTACTTGGTATCATGCTGGCTCGACCGATTTCCAGTCTTGTGGCCGGACTTTGGGGATGGCGGACGATATTTGTTCTTTCAGCTGTTCTCATGGCATTGTTAGCAATCATGCTGGCACGTGCATTGCCAACGAGAAACCCAGAAAGTAAATTAAGCTACAGTCGGCTTGTTGCTTCCTTAATCCAACTTTTGAAGCAGTATCCGATCTTACGGCGTCGAGCCATTTACCAAGCCTGCCTGTTCGGATCTTTCAGCCTCTTCTGGACGACGGTTCCCCTTCGACTGGCAGATGAGTATGGTATGTCCCAACAAGGGATCGCATTGTTCGCCTTGGTCGGAGTGGCTGGAGCCATCGCTGCACCGATCGGTGGTAGATGGGCTGACAGAGGGTTCACCAAAACCATTACCATTACAGCCATCGTGACTGCGATTGTATCTTACCTGCTCATTGCCATATTTCATGACAAGTCGCACTTATCGCTAGCACTGCTTTTCCTTGTGGCGATTACGCTGGATATGGCGGTTTCCGCCAATCTGGTCACCAGTCAGAGAATCATCTACTCACTTGGGAATGAAGCTCGAGGAAGATTAAACGGGTTGTTTATGGCCATTTTCTTCATTGGCGGAGCATTTGGTTCGTTCTTAGGAGGATTATCCTATGCGCATGGCGGTTGGGTATGGAGTACATGTGTAGGCGGAGCGATGCCTGTACTAGCTTTCCTTTATTTCTTAACCGAAACCAAGTCCAAATCTTGATTGGGACAACAAAAAAACTCTCGACTACAAGCGCGCGTTAACCGCTGCTTCGATCGAGAGTTTTTTTCTGCCTTACCACTTTGTTTACTTAACAATAGTTATGTAAACCATTCACAACGCCACTTATACCGAATTCAACAAATACCCGTAACCTTCTTGCTCCATGTCTTCCTTCGGAACAAACCGCAGCGACGCAGAATTGATGCAATACCGCAGCTTCGTTGGCCCCGGACCGTCATTGAACACATGACCCAAATGCGAATCCGCGTTCACGCTTCGTACTTCCGTACGAATCATGCGGTGGCTCAAATCCTGCTTTTCCTTCACATTGCCGCCTACTAGTGGTTTGGTGAAGCTAGGCCATCCGCAGTGTGCATCGAATTTATCCGCTGAACTGAACAACGGTTCTCCGGATACGATATCCACGTAAATACCTTCCCCGTTAAAATCCCAATATTCATTCTCGAAAGGCGCTTCAGTCCCGTTATTCTGAGTGACTTCATACTGAATCGGCGTCAGCTTCTCGCGTCTTGCTTCACGATCTTCCTTCGTATTCCAGTGACTCTTAATAAACGAATCACGTCCTGACCCTTCACGGTACATCCGGTAACGAAGCGGATTCTTATGATGATAGCCTTGGTGATAATCCTCTGCCGGATAGAATGGCGTTGCCGCAACGATTAACGTTGCAATCGGCTTATCGAATCGACCGCTTTGTCCTAATTCAACCTTGGAACGCTCCGCAATCACACGCTGTTCTTCACTATGGTAGAAGATCGTAGTCCGGTACGAATTGCCGCGATCATGGAATTGACCTCCGGCATCTGTCGGGTCGATTTGTCTCCAGTAAACATCAAGCAATTTCTCATAAGGATAAATCGAGGAATCGAATGTAATCTGAACCACTTCAGCGTGTCCTGTCGTTTCTGAACACACTTCTTCATAGGTTGGGTTCTTCGTATGACCGCCCATATAACCGGAAATCACACTGATAATACCGGGCTGCTCCTCGAAAGGAGTCACCATACACCAGAAACAGCCACCGGCGAAGGTCGCTTGTTCCACATTGCTCGAAGACTCGTTATTCGTCGTATTCACTTGATCTGCCATGGCCAGGAATCCCCTTTCACATTGTCGATTTTACTCTGTTTCTATCATATCAAAGCCGGGCCTTCATTCCAAACGACGCCGTTCTCATTTATTCGCCTTCAAACATGAGAAATTTCTCACGTAATTCTCATAAAGACGAATATCCCTATAGAACACTCACAGTTGACTCCTAATGGTGTAAAAAGGGTGTTTTGGAAGTGTGTTATAGTGTGTAAAGACAAATGGCACCTTGAAGAGCTGGAGGGAATAAACAGATGATAGCAACTAACAAACGTTTACTCAAGAGCATCCTAAGTGTGAGCCTTTGCGCCACGGTTGGATTTACTGCACTTTCGCTAAGCACGGCAACACAAGCAAGCGCTGCAACGGAGAAGTCGAAAGAATTGATCACTTACGGTGAGACATACATAGGTACTCCCTATCTATACGGTGCGATCCCATATATGACCAATGCATTCGATTGCTCGTCGTTTACCCAGTATGTATATGATAATTTCGATATTTCTCTTCCTCGCTCATCTTCCGATCAATCAGCCAAAGGCAAGAAAATCGCCAAAGGCTACTTAAGTGTAGGAGACCTGGTCTTCTTCAACACCAATGGAATCGGTATTAGCCACGTCGCGATTTATGCCGGAGATAATAAGATTTTGCATAGTGCCGGTAAAAGTGTGAAGATCTCTGATATGTCGACAGGCTATTGGAAGAAATCATTCGTTACGGCAAGACGCGTCCTCAGTTAATCAAACAAAGAGCCTGTTAAGATGGTATACGGAATCGGTCCGCATCTCCTCTTATCAGGCTCTTTTTCATTCTCACTAGACCGAGACCGATTTAAACTCGGAACAACCCATAACCGTCGAATTGCACGATCGGTTCTTTGTCTTCCTTCAAACCTTCGCCTTGACCATGCAGCGCCACATCGACCAACCACTTCGTGAACCCAGCCACATTCATCGTTTCCATCTCTTGCAAGCTGTAGAAGCCTGCAGCATCGACTTCGACACCATCCGGAACCGGCTCACCGGAAATATAATCCATTGCAAATGCAAGATAGACATTATGAATTTTTCTCGGATGATCGCGGACGGCAACGATATTACGAACCTCTGCTTCCACGCCGGCTTCTTCCATTACTTCGCGCTTAATCGTTTCATGAATGAGCTCATGCTGTTCGATATAGCCGCCGGGATTCGTCCAATACCCTTTACCCGGTTCTTGAGCCCGGCGAACAAGAAGTACCTTCTCGTTTCGCACAACCAATGCGCCGACACCGACACTGTAATTACCCCAATGCACGAAATTGCATCCATCAGCCGTGCATGCTTTACGAGACGTACCATCTACATCTCTGACTTCAAGCGGAGCCCCACAAGTTAAACAATAATTAATCCCCATTAATGAACTCTCCCGAATTGTCCGATATTGAATTGCCATCATTCGAGCTGCAGAGAGACGTTCATATCCCCATTCAGCTTCGTTAATCATAGCGCCAGTCGGTCAAGAGTTCAATAGTTGCAAGAGGATCAATTCGAAAGTCTAACTCCTATTATTGCTGCTTTACAGTTACCGTGAACACTTTAACATCGCCAATGCCGTTATTGCTTACAAAAGCGGTCAAATTCACGGTAATATCACCTTGACCATGTGCGGGACGGTGCAATACGGTTCCGTTGTCTGACAATACCGAGGTGTTGCTCGAATACCAAATGATTGAGCTGCCGTAGTAGCCCTTAGAAGGAAGTCCGAGAGGCTTTGTGACATATCCGGCATTGTCGGAATCTTTATAAGTAATTGCAAGATCAGCTTTATCTGCAGCGACCTTCTCCGTACTTGTATACTCAGCCTTCACGGTCAACGTAAACTGTTTCACATCGACCGCAGATCCGCTTGTGATGACCGCAGACACAAGAACGAAGGTATCTCCTGTACTCGCCGCCGGCCGGTGAAGCGTTTTGCCGTCATCGGACAATACGGCAGTTGAACTCGACATCCATTTAATCGAAGAACCATTCACGCCGTAAGCTGGAAATGCATCGACCGGACGGGTTACACGGCCTGCAGAGTCCGATCCGCCAAAATCAATTTGAAGCGCTGCTTTATCCGCCGCAACTCGTTGTGCATCAGGCATTTGTTCTTTGACCTTGACGATAAATACCTTCGTCTCTTTGTAGCTGCCGGATCTAATTTGTGCCGTAAAAATGACTATTGTGCTGCCTGAGCCGGTCGGCGGTCGAACTACTTTCTTACCATCATTGGAAATAACGGAAGGCAACGTCGATTCCCAAGTCACTGTAGAGCCGTTCACACCTTTACTCGGAAGTTCTTTGAACGGTTGAGTAACACTATCGATGGTGTCAGAACCGCCGAATACGATCGACAATGCTGCATAATCCTTCTTCACTCGATCGATATCGGACATTTCGGGAGCAGTAGATTTGATAATGATGCGGAACGTCTTGGTTGCTTGGGCGTTACCAGAGCGAATAGTTGCCGTTAGATCGATCGCAACATCGTTACTATCTGGTCGATTAAGCAGTAATCCATTACTCGCTAGGATTGAAGTATTGCTGGAAGTCCAAGTAATAGCAGAACCGTTCTTACCTTTGGAACTAAGAATGACCGGCAGTGTTACGGATTTAGCATTGTCATTACCAATGAATTGAATGGACAGTGCGTTCTTGTCGGCATTCACTTTCGCTAGATCTTTCTGATACGTACTGTCGCCATTAGTGCCGGACTCACATTCCGCTTTGAAACTTGCAATCATTCGCTTGAGGATTGCACGTGTACGCTCATTCTTTACTTTAACCAGAACTGCATTCAGGCGATTCACAGCATCTTTACAAGACTGCAATTGCTGCTGGCGACTATCGTTGCCACTGTCGTGGCTATTCCCATGTGCGAGTGCGGTGCTGCTGCCAAGTAGACACATGGAAAGGACAAGCATGATTACTGTCCACTTCTTCATGAACCTCTCTCCCTACACCATAAATTAGTGAAAACGCTCACTACAGATACATTTCGTCGCCATGGGTATGTTTGCGGGGGCCGTTTAGGAATAAATTTCATTTACTGTCGTTAACTGTATGGAAATGGCGCATTTGCGACTCCGTCGTTTTCATCTAACCTTCAGACGGTTGATCTTCACCATTTGTTGCAGGCAAAATGGGGATAAAAAAACCGCCTACAAAGGGCGGTTTGCTTCGATTAAATCGCGAAAACATGGCTTCCAATCTTCGTTGTCACTTTACGAGTGAGAATCCATTTCGATTTGGCTGTAATCGGATTGTAGTAATACAGCGCTTCTTTTGTCGGATCCCATCCTCGAACTGCGTCCTTAGCGGCTAGGAATGCGGTGTTGTTCGGCAACAGCCAATACTGACCATCTGCTACAGCGGTGAAGGCATAGGGCTGCATGATCACTTCGGTTAAGTTCTTCGGAAACAGCGGCGATTTCAACCGATTCATGACGACTGCGCCTACGGCAACCTGACCTTTATACACCTCACCACGCGCTTCCGAGTAAATAATACGGGCAAGCTTTGATAGCTCAGGCTTGTTAACCGAAAGCTTCTTCAGCTTCGCCCATGTCTGGGGACCGGCGATTCCATCACTGGTAATGCCATTAGCACGCTGAAAGTTTGCAACTGCATTGCGCGTCGACATGCCGTATGTGGTCGTGATTTTGTCTTTGTAGTAGCCGAGTGCCTGCAATCGGAACTGTAGATCCGATACATCTCCGCCCTGACTTCCTGCTTTGAGTGTTGGCGCTGCTGCAGCATGTGCTTGGGTGCTGTATAACGAGCCTACCGATAGAAGCACGAAGAACACTAGCGCTGCCGCGATTCTTTTGTGACTTACCATGGTGTAGAAACCCCTCCATATCGTTTGGTATGAGGCTGATTGTAACATGAATCAACACCTGCCATACGGATTAAGGGGAATTTCTAATGAACTTAAAAATCTCTCATCCTATACGGATTACAACCGACGACTAGCTCACACTGTCGCTCTTCGCAGCAGTAAGTACGACACGCATGACAGGCAAACCGCTAATGGTAAGAGCATAACGGCAAACTGAACTGCTGAATGATCACCGAGGAAATCGAAGATCGCAGACCACCACTCCAAGTATTTAATGACATAAAGAATTACGGTTATCACAAGAACTGAAACGATCGAGAATACGTACATCCCATTTCGTCCGAAACGACGATGAACGCTGGCACATAGGAAACCCGTCATATAAAGCGAGATCATACACGAGAAGAAGATGACGAACTGCGCAAGGACGTTACCGTCCGAAATGTAGGGCAGATGGAAGAAAGACAACCGTACTCCCCAGCCATCAATGACACTTCCTTCAATATAAGAAAGCATGCACAAGATGATAGAAATCGCAGCGCTAAGCAATGAAATCATAAGCATCGAGCCTAAGAAGAAGTCCCGCCTTCTGACGCTTAGCCCCAGCGCGAATGGGAACGTCTGTGACAACGAAACAATGCCAATTACCATCATATAGATAAAGATCGACATCAGTCCGCCGGTAACGATTTGCTCATCCACCGGAAGGAATGCGGCAATAAACAGGTTTACAAGAAAACTGGAAAACAGAATGACCCAAGGCAGAATAAACCAGCCCCACTTGTCTCTTGCATACATTTTGACTACGTTTTGTACCATGTTCATCCTAGCTTCACCTCTTTACGCGATTGATCGCTCGTCAGATAGACAATCAACTGCTGAATGGTCACCGTTGTAATGTCCAATCCCAATGCTTCTGCAGCCTTCTGATCACTCGCTACCAAGCTGCCATAGATCGTTGCAGAACGATAACCGCCTATTCCCTCACTGTGAATGACTTTCTTATTCGCGGTATAGGATTCGATCTTGGCGATAGGACCGGTAACCGTATAAGCACGGCCTCGAAGCGAATCGGCTTCTTCATTGAGCAGCAATTTGCCTTCATTGATGACAATGATATGCTCCAGCAATCGGCTGACTTCATCAATGAGATGTGTCGACAGAATGATTGTGCGCGGATGGAGCGCGTAGTCCTCCATAAGCCGATCATAGAAAATCGTCCGAGCAACGGCGTCCAGTCCCAAGTAAGGCTCATCGAATATCGTGATCGGCGCGCGGCTTGCAAGACCAACAATAATACCGACGGCCGACAGCATGCCTCGGGATAATTTCTTCACTCTGCGCTTCATGGGAAGCTTGAATTCCGCAACCAGCTCACGCGCATAGGCACCATCCCATAGGGGGAAAAATAAAGCAGCCGTCTCTAATACATCCACCACTTTGAAGTTATCCGGGTACTTCTGACTCTCTTTAATAAAGCAAATTTGACGCAGCACGCGATTGTTCTCGTACGGCTCTTCACCGAACACTTTAAGCTCACCGCTGGTTTGGAACAATTGCGCGGTTATCATATGCATGATGGTAGTTTTGCCTGCACCATTGCGTCCGAGCAGCCCATAAATCTTGTTCTCTTCAATATGGAAGCTGATATCATCGATTGCCTTATCGTTCCCGAACATCTTCGTTAAGTGCTTTGCATCAATAACTGTCTTCATAAGTCAGACTCATCCTCTCCTGCGGATCATATCCGTTAATTGTTCGATCGTAATGCCAAGCTTCTCTGCTTCTTGAATCATCGTTACGACATATTGCTCGAAAAATTGCTCTTTCCGCTTCTCCATCAGCTTCGCTTTAGCGCCGGTCGCGACAAACATGCCAATTCCCCGTTTCTTATATAGAATCTCTTCATCGACAAGCAGATTCACGCCTTTAGCTGCTGTGGCCGGATTAATACCGTAGAAGGCTGCAAACTGATTCGTCGAAGGTACTTGGGACTCCTCCGGCATTCCGCCTCCAATAATGTCATCCTCAATTCGTTCTGCAATCTGGACGAATATGGGACGGCTGTCATCGATTTTGATACTCATCGCTACACCACCACATCGGTTAGTTACTCATGTAACTAACTATATAAGCAATGAACTGATTCGTCAAGTAGGCGTTATGAATTTCCGCTTTCGCCCAGTGCGAACATTCGTTCCAATGCGCGGTTTACTTTGACCACCTACTGCTTTAAAATGAGAAATAATGGAGGTGGCTGCGCATGAATATTATCAAAATCAAAGATCGACAGGAGCTTGACCGCAGGACGCCATCAATGCCCTGGTATATTGAGAAATTCATTAACTATAAACTTCCTGACCTCTCGCCCTCTTCGCTCCTTGAATATGTACGGGATTATGATGCGTTTCTATCTTGGTTGCTTGCGGAAGGATTGGCTGCCGGACCGACGCTGCGGGATGTAGAGCTGATTGAGCTGGAACGACTGCATATGGACAGTATCGATCATTTCAAAATGTTCCTGGCCACCCGCCAACAGCAAGCCAACAGCAGAACGACCATATCCCGCAAGCTTTCCTCCCTTCGCTCGCTCTTTCATTATTTGAGCCAAATTGCCGAGGATGAACAATTCTATCCGCTGTTGAAACGCAACGTGATGGCGAAGGTATCGATCAAACGAACATCGAAACCAAAGGATACAGCAGCTAAGCTCGAAGGCAAGCTGCTGCAGGAGCAGGAGATTGATGAATTTATCCGCTACATCAATGAGGATTACGGCATGGAGATCGCCACGAACAAACAAGCGCTATACTCGTATACGAACAACCGCACACGCGATACTTCCATTGTGAGTCTTATCCTCAACTCCGGCCTGCGCGTATCTGAAGTGTTCAATATGAACGTCGATGATATTGATTTGAAGAAGCGACTGCTCTATGTGTATCGTAAAGGTAAGAATGACGACACGTTTAAGACGCCGGTTTATTTCCGTCAGGAGGCGATGCGTGATCTTCAGCTGTATATGTCGCAACGGGATTCCCAGTACAAAGCACCGAAACGAGAGAAAGCGCTATTTCTCGCCATTCCGAATGGCAAGAAGGAAGGCTCTCGCATGACGAAGCGAGCCATACAAGAGATGGTCATCAAATATGCCAAGCGATTCGGCAAACCATACCTCTCTGTACATAAGCTGCGTCATTCCTTCGCGACCGACTATTATCTGCGCAACGACCTATACAAGACGCAGGAGCAGCTCGGTCACGCCTCGCCGGAAACAACGCAAATTTACGCGCACCTAACGGACAAAACAATGGCCGAAGCTATCGACCGCCCGAAATAACCATAAGGAAAGCCCCATACCGTGTTGGTATGGGGCTTTCTTTTTGAATCTTCGACTTTGTCAATGAATCGTATGTTGTACAGCAGCAAGCACATCTGCAATAGCCATACGATCAGCAGCTCCACTCGCACTCCGTAGCTTCCATTCCACCTGGCCTTCAGCAACGCCTTTACCAACGACAATACGGATTGGAATTCCGATCAGATCGCTGTCTTTGAGCTTCACGCCTAATCGCTCATCCCGATCATCCAGCAGAACGTCGATTCCTGCTGCCTGTAATTGTGCATACAGATTTTCAGCTGCGTCCATTTGCAACGTATCCTGCGTTGAAACCGGAATGAGGTGTACATGATACGGTGACACAGCGCTTGGCCATATCATGCCGTTCTCGTCATGATGCTGCTCAATGATGGCCGAAAGCAACCGCGATATCCCGATTCCGTAACAGCCCATAATGATCGGCTTCGTTTCACCGTTGGAATCCACGAACTGCGCGCCAAGCTTCTCGCTGTATTTGGTCCCAAGCTTGAACACATGACCAATCTCGATCCCGCGAATCGTACGCAGTTCACCATGCTCGCAGCTAGGACAACGATCGCCTACCTCCACATTACGGAAATCTCCGATCCGCTCAAGCGAGAAATCTCTCCCCGGCACAACATGACGAACATGATAATCCGTTTCGTTAGCACCGGCGATTCCCGCCTTCATCAATCCGACTTCCAAATCAACCAACAGAGGAATCGCCAGTCCTATTGGACCCGCGAAGCCGGTACCTGCACCGGTAACACTTCTGACCGTATCCGTATCAGCAAGCGTAAGCGTAACAGCTTGGAGGGCATTGAGCACTTTGGTTTCGTTAATGCTATGGTCACCGCGCACAAGTATTGCGACTGGTTTACCATCAGCTAAATAAATAAACGTCTTAATCAGTTCATCATGACCGATGCCGAGTCCTGTAACCAGCTCGTCAATCGTTCTCATTCCAGGGGTGTGGAATTGCTCCGTCGCCGCTTGCAATCCATCTGCATCCTGGTCCCTGGTTAGCCGACTTTTGTCCGCTTCGACCAACGCAGCTTCAAGACTTTGCGCTTTCTCCATGTTCGCAGCATAATCGCAGGTGCCGCAAATCACCACATCATCCTCGCCGGATTCAGCAATCGCCATGAATTCATGGGTTCCGCCTTCGCCGCCAATCGCCCCGGCATCGGCTTGAACAGCGCGGAACTCCAGCCCGCAGCGCTCGAATATACGATGATAAGCCTCGTACATCGACTGATATGTCCGATCCAGGCCCTCCCAATCGCTGTCAAACGAATATGCATCCTTCATGACGAACTCTCTGCACCGGAGCAACCCAAAGCGCGGTCGACGTTCATCGCGGAACTTCGTCTGCAGCTGGAACAGCGTGACAGGCAGCTTCCGGTAAGTAGATATCTCCTGACCGACAAGCTGCGTAATGACTTCTTCATGCGTAGGACCGAGCACGAATTCGCGACCGTTACGATCCTGAAGCCGTACCAGCTCCGGCCCATAAACATCATATCTCCCGGATTGCTGCCATAGATCAGCCGGCTGGAAAGCAGGCAGCAGCACTTCTTGCGCTCCGGTCTGCTCCATTTCGTGCCGAACAATAGCTTCTACCTTACGCAGCACGCGGCGACCTGCAGGCAGGAAGGAATAGACTCCTGCGGAGAGCTGACGAATAAATCCGCCTTTGACCAGCCACTTATGGCTCACGGCTTCTGCATCTGCAGGAACTTCTCTCATTGTTGGTAGGAATACGGACTTCTGTCTCATTGAATAACCACCCTCTCCGTAAACATCAGCATACAAAAAACACGCACCCATCCCTGGTTAAGGGACGAGTGCGTGCTCGTGGTACCACCCAAAATTCAACCGTCCGGCAGACGGCTCTCTTGTACGGATAACGGGGCGTTCCCGGCTGCAAATACGGAAAGCTAGGTTCCTTGCAGCGACTACAAGGCCGGGCAGCACTTGGATCTGCGGGAAGCCTCTCAGCCGGCGGGCTCCCTCTCTGGGCACAGAATACCAAGCAAGCATTTCCTTGATCACGGTCGTTTCATTTAATGTGATTCTAAAGGTACAACAAGTTAACCGGCAAGTCAACCGGCAAACAAGAATAGGCTAGTACTAGAACCATGAAGAAAGCAGGTGGCTCAGCTTGCTCGATCTAGACCCCATCAAACGACATTATCGCCATTTGGAGCGGATGCCTATTCGGCTTGAGATCGGTGCCTTACAAGTCGACGTGATCAAAATCAACTATGTTCCTCCCGGTCCGGGCTGGCATGTACCCGAGCATAAGCATTCCTCCTATGAATTTCACTTCATCACATCGGGTAAGGGACATATTCGTATGGAACAGATCCCTTTCCATGTCGAGACGAACCAGTTCTACTTGACCGGTCCTGAAATCGTCCATGCACAATACTCGGATCAGCATGAGCCGATGGCTGAATTGTGCCTGCAATGCCAATTCACGATGAAGAATAACGCGGATCGTCACCTCTTCGAAGAAGCAAAGCAGCTGCTCGATATTTTCAACACACCCGTTTACAGCAGTATCCCTGATGTCCTTGGGGCCATTCCACAGTTCATGTCCTGTGCCGAAGAAGCAAATCATCAATTCGCAGGCTATTATTCAGCCATTCAAAGCCGGCTTGCCAGCGTCATTATTTCCACGGCCAGAATGCTTGCAGGCAAGGACCACCAGATGGCTAACTATTCCGTCCCCGCCAAACGCGAAGGCTACGAAGTCATCCTCGAAACGATTCTGTTCCTGGAAGATAATTATCAGAACCCGATAACGCTCGAACAAGTCGCCGATCATGTACATTTCAGCCCACGGCATCTCGGCCGCATGTTCAAGCTTGTCACTGACAAAACGATGAATCGATACCTCACCGAAATCCGCTTAAACCGTGCCTTGCACCTGCTTCGACAGTCCGACTATTCCTTAGATCGAATCGCACAAGAAATTGGATTTGCGAATGGCAGCTACCTGAGTCAACTGTTCCGTCGTGTCTATGGTCATTCTCCAAGTGAGCAACGCACGAGTGCCACCTAGAGCATCTAACACCGTATTTCGTCCCAAAATTATAAGCCATAAGTCTTCATCACCGCGAAAATCTACCTCATGCAGTAACAATTTCGCCTTCTACATATCACATGCGGCCCAAAATCTTCCACTTAAACGAGGTCCGGAATGTAGAGGAGGGATCTCCAAACAGCCCGCATACCATTTATAGTGTAAGCGATTTCAAACTTAAGGAGGTTTCGTGATGAACCGAGTATCAAGATGGGTGGCTGCTCTGATGACTGCTGCCCTTGTGTTCACTGGATTTAACTTTATTGGAGTCCGCGAAGCAGCGGCAGCCGGTCCGCAAGGCATTCAATTCGGTCGCCCAATCGACGATTCCGGGAACATTCTGATTACGAATCAAGTTGCACAGGCACTTGCCGACAGTGGAGCGGGATTTGTCCGGCTTAACTTCCGCCTCGGCCCTTATACCTCGGATACAGCGGCATTTTACAGCACTTACGATACGATCGTGAATCGGCTGCGGAGCAAAGGACTTCAAGTTATCGGTCTGATTTCTAACGAATCCTGGCCAGGCACACAGTCGGATTGGACGGACAATAATGCAGAGAATACCTCCGGAGGGGACGGCTACAACAGTTTTATCGACCAATTCGGCTACTTAGCCGGACGGATGGCAGGCCATTATGACGGCGTCATCAAGTATTGGGAAGTATGGAATGAGCCGAACTGCTGGGGATCGAACCCGTCTCCCGGCGTCTACACCGGATGCTCGTTCATCTACCCTTCCAATTTTGCCGCAATGCTGGGCCACGTGTACACGCAGATGAAATACTATAACAACTACGATGTGGAAGTCATCAGCGGCGGAATCTTCGGACACGATATTGCAGGTTACTCCTCCGGCGGCTCAGGTGCCGACTATCTTAGTGATACGTATGCTGAAGGCACGACCGTGGGGAGCTGGAATTGGATCCAATCCAATGCAGGGTCCTACCCTCTCGATCATATCGGACAGCATATCTATATCGATCAAGGCGGCAGCGTATCCACCACCCAACTGAATAATTACATCAACTACGTACATAGCGCATACGCAGCCTATGAGGGATCAGGTACAACCAAGAAAATCTTCATGACAGAGATCGGCTGGACGACAGATGCCGTCAGCGAAGCCGTGCAAGCCTCCAATATTACGGCAGCTTACAACGTCATGAAAGCCTCCCCGTATATACAGAGCGGCGTATGGTTCTACCTCCAAGATGAGCCATCGCTGAGCTATGGGATTTTCAAATCCAGTGGACTCGGTTCAACAGACAAGAAAACAGGCTGGACTAATTTCCGCAATGCCACAGCCTACGAAGGCAAGTTGTCTGGCGGAACAACGAATACGAACATCCTTAATTATTTCAACAGCCACGGCGGGATGGCAACGAACGGGTCCCCTTATGACAATGGCGGCAGCGCGTTCGTCCACTATTGGGACTACGGATATGTACAGGATTTCGACGGCGGCAGCATCGGGCCAAGCGCCATTATGACATCCGGCAGCGGGACGTTCCAAGTCCGCAACGGCTTCTGGCAAACGTACCTTCAAGGCACTAACCATACCTACCTCCAATTTCCGACCAGTGATGAATTCGCATTTGGAGCCGGTACGAGACAAAACTTCCAAGGCGGATACATGACATGGGATCCTACGAATGGCATTCAGGTGTTCTAGGAGATGACAAAAGGAGAGGCCGGCGGCCTCTCCTTGTCTATACAGCATGAATAAAAGTTTAACGGTTGTCAGCGTGGCTATTTCATCAAAAATAGCCTGTTTGAAACGCTAACGGTTGTGACAGACGTTATTTGCAGCAAATCGGTCGATTCCTAGCGGAGAACGTTCAAATAGGTTCGCTGGCAACCGTTAGAAAATAAAAGTGGTTATTTGAAGCCAAATAGCCACTGTCACAACCGTTAGAGTTGGCATGCGACAACGTATACTCTCATCCAGGAGGTACAGAAATAAAGGGTTACCTTCGTCCCGTACAACGGAAGCTAATAACCCATGTTGTATTGAACATGGGTTTCTCGATACACAAAAGGAGAGGCCGGCGGCCTCTCCTTCATCATTTTATTCTTAGCAGTGTTACAGCCACTCAATACGGTTTACATAACTAAAATTATGTCGCTAATTTATTCGCACAATCAAACATTAACAAACAATGCCGTCACATACATAATCAGAATCCCCAGAAACAAGCTGCCCAGATTGCTCCAGGACACGACTGCTCGATCGCTTTTCCCTGCCTCTCTGACCACCATCTTACTGATCACGTAAATGACCTGCAGAATCGCACCTGCGCCAATGCCGAAGAACAAGGCGGCGAAGGCTTCATTGAAAATGAATCCCCCGGTCCACGTTCCGATAATTGCCGGACCTCCACCGAGGAAAGCCAAACCGACGAAAGTTCGCCAAGTTGGACGTTCTTGCAGAAGCGGAGCGGCAATACCGACGCCTTCCGTGATGTTGTGAAGCGTAAATCCGATAATGAGGAAGGTTCCGAGTGCCGCTTCGCCGGCTGCGAATGCAGCACCGATGGCGAGACCTTCGCCGAGATTATGGAGTCCTATGCCTCCGGCGATCTTGAAAGCGACCTGCTTGCCGCTTACCGCACCTTTACGCTCGTTGGCCTGATCAATGGCAACCAGGAACAAGAAACTGAGAAGTGCGCCGAACCACACTAAACCGTTGCCTTGGAAGATGCCGGCTGCTTCTGCTCCTAACTCAAACCCTTCTTCGAACGTATCTATGACAAGAAAGAACAGCAACCCTACCGTTAGAGCCAGCACAGCCTGCATGCCACGCTGCGAGAAGCGTCGTAAGAACGGGAACCACAGCAACCCTAACCCTACCGGAACTACACCTACATAGAACCCGATCAAGGCGAACTGGGCAACGCGAGTGACATCCGGCACCGGCGTCAACGCGGCAACTGGCACCTCGCCTGCGAAAATCAATCCGTTCGTCGTAATCAGTTTTATCTCGTAAGGATCTCCCTCAACCCAGCCGTACGGAATGAAAATTTCGGTCTGAGCGAGTCTTCCAATCGTCGCACTGGGATGAAAATCTGCATTCCAGAATGCGTCATTCACAAGCACCTGTGCGATTGTGACTTTCTCCGGCCCTGTGTTAAGTACATGCATCGTAAAACCCTCATGGGTAAGTACGATCTTCTGAACATCAAGGGCTTCGATCGGCGCGACCGGTTCATCCTTAATGCCGGTTCCTAAATTAGATATGAAGTAGATAATCAGAATAAGGAGAATGAGAGGAGCGCCTCCCCATATCCAGAGCAGCTTACTTCTTGGCTTTTGTTTCGTGGTATTCACGACTTTCACCTCCATGTAACCCCCTCCTCCTTACGCTTTGACCTCGAAGAATCCCATCCAGCCCAGCTCTGCAAATTCACTCTGATGAGCGTGGAACATGTACTGTCCCGGTTCTGGAAATACCATCTCCAGAATGCCGCGCTGTCCTTGGCACTGCATGATGGTATCGGTCATGACCGGTCTGGCATCCGGATCTGCGCCTACCTCGTAGTAGTTGAAGAAGTTCGCATGAAGATGGAAAGAGTTAATGAGATCGAATTCGGTTAAATTGCTTAGATAAACTCGGACAAGCTCGCCGGCCTTCACGGGAATCGGCCAAGCTTGGAATGCGAATGCATAGCCGTTAACGGTGTAGATTTCATTCTCACCGTCTAAGTCCAGATCAAAGCCGTTCATGACCATATTAAGCTCACGGGCCTTCTTCCTTGGCACCTTCGGATCGACGATGAAATTCCCGTAGAGTCCTTTGTGAATGTGTTTGGATAAAGGCGGAATATGACAATGGTACACATGCATGCCCGCGGGTTTCGCTTCAAACTCATAAATAAATTCCGTTCCTGTCGGTACCGGTTCAATACCATCCATTCGGGTTGGATGAACGCCGTGAAAATGGATCGAATGCGGGTGCGAGGAGCCGTTCCAGAACTTCACTCGAACGATATCTCCTTCCGTGCAGCGGATCGTAGGTCCCGGAATGGTCCCGTTATAGGTCCAACCCGGAAACGTGATGCCCTTCGCGATTTCGACAGTTGAATCCGAAGCGACCATGTTATATTCGCGTACAGTCTTGCCGTCCGCACGGGTACTTACTTTCCCGTAATCAAACTCAGTCAGCGATTTGATTGCGGCTTGGAGTCCGAATGTTTGATCTTTCCCGGGGTCGTAACCATGTGCCATCGTTTGATGTTTATGCTGTTTCAATGCCGAGTGCACCTCATGCTTGGTCATCGCCTTAACCGGTTTCCCCAATAACGAGCCCGGGCTGAATAAGCCTCCGCTGAAAGCCCCTAAGACACCTGCGGCTCCCCATTTCAACACATCCCGCCTGGAGACAGGGCGTTTGAGATTAAATGCCATGATGCCACCTCCTATTTTGCATAAAGTAAATTAAGTTTTCCGAGTGCAAAAAAATAATCAAAAAAATATTAATGTGGACAAGGGACAAAATGTTTCCCTAGAGCAAAACTCGAATGACTTAAATATATGCTGAACGTCTGTGTTTGTAAACCATAAATTTCTTCACCACAAAATAAAAAAGTCCGCGATTACGCGGACTTCTCGTCGAATAGCTATATCGAACAACTTAATTCATGCCGTTAACTAAATAATTAGCCGCATTAATAGTCAGATTATTCCTCATTCAAAACTCTCGCCACCGACAAATTCCAAGCGGGCCAACCACCACGTTGAAGAGCATCATCCTTTAAACTTTTCTTCGCGTTCTCAATTGCATCGGCCAGAGTGGGCTCGTCTTTCTGCAGCTTAATAAGAGTAGGAAATGCATCTGTGGAGAGCGATCCTAAATACTCCATATCGATCTTGCCGGTATCCTGATAACGAATCATGTTCTGCTTGGCGATAATCGCATCTACGTTCACATAATTAATGACGATATAGGCAGCTACCGCAAGCCCTATGTAAGCCTTCGCCAATGAGAAATGCTCACTCCATATCCGCATGAAGGACGCGATGAGAATGAGGCCCAGAAACAGCATAAAGCCTTGAACGAGTATTCTCGTTTGCGTATAACCGTAAGCCGACTCATAGAGCGACAGCCTGCTGTAAGCCGATACCAGCATCACAACCGTGCAACCAACCAGCATGCTGAGGGAGAGCTTACGGACCCACTCGGCCACTACCCCTTCTCTGCGTATGAAATGAAGGCCGCTCAGCAGTAAGACCAGATTAATGAGCGCAACAACGACTAGTTGTGCGAAGCCCTGCCTCGCATACTCCGCATATGCAACACCCTTGGGCAGCAAGCCATTCGCAGCTCCGAACAGATACGAGAATTGAATCGCCGCGAAAATAATATATACGATGTTGAAGCTGATGAGCAATGTTCCGGCGGTAAGCGCATCGAGTGAAAGCGGTGCTTGCTGTCTCGAAGCAGCAGATGCAGCGGCAGAGAATGCGTTATTGGAGCCGCCTTCACTGCCATCCCTCCATTGGTCATCGGTTCTGCGGAATAACAATGTCCATAAATAGCTGAACGTAAAGACTGAAATGAACACGGCTAACACGGTTCTGGTAAACAAAGTGCGAATCGAGTAATCGCCGAACATCTCAGGCAATCGGTTTAACAGATCCATAAAGATCCGATCTGCCGAAGCCAGCAGCAAGATCACTACAATCAGAAGCGGTGACGCGAGAAGGAGTCCAAGCAAGATCCGGCGAACCTTTCCGCCGCCAGCTTTCCCCCCACTATGCTGCTGTGGAGAAACGCGATTCGCGAGCAATCCGAAAGGGACTGTAAAGTAGGAAAACGGCTTGATGAGACTTAAGTAAAGCACATCCTGGTAGAAAGCGGTCCGAAACCAAGGTTTCGTACTGCTCCTTGAGAGCAATACTGTTTGGGCCGCGACAAGTGCTGGTATTACAACGATATTGAGCATGTGAAATAACTCATTATTAAAGAGCATGTAGCTGAGCGACAGAAGCGCAACAGGCAAACAGAGCAGCCACCCTGACTTTGACTGACCTCGCCATTGATCGAACCCGCCAATTCTCCCTTTTATCGCATAGAAGAACAAAGCATAGAAAGCACAGGTAAACAACGCTACCGATATCCCCAAGCTATTACCAACGAATAAATATTGACTGAATACACCAAATCCTAATGACCAAAGCGCGATTAGCTCATATCTTCTTTGCCATGGTGCTGGATCTCTCAAAGGGCTCACTCCCGACATGTAGACTACATTAGCAACGATTGTACTTTTCTCCTATTTTATTGTAGCCTATAAAATAAGAAGAAAAAGTGTAAGATTTGATAAATAAATTTCATATTTTATGTCGGGAGACGAGCTCACGATGAAAATGAGGCAGCATTACATCGCTCTTCGGAGCGCTCTGCCACAGCTGCAAGAGCATGAACCGTACGAAGTCACGACACTTGAACTGGCGTCAGCGCTGGATTGTACGCATCGCAATATGGTCCTTCTGCTGCAGCGCATGCAGCGAGAAGGCTGGTTAAGCTGGGAGCCGCGGCGCGGCCGCGGCAATCGCTCCGTCTTGAACTTTCTGGCGAAGAAAGAAGAGCTCGTGCTGCTGGAAGCGCAAGAAATCGCACAGAAGCAGGACCTGCAACTGGCAATCTCCTATCTGCAAACGATGGACAGTGAGGGCACATGGGGGCTGCGCTCGCAGTTTCAGGATTGGCTCTCGAAACGGTTCGGCTTTCATTCCGAGGTATTAGGTGAGCGTCGATTGGACATTTTACGATTTCCGCTGCCGCAAACCATCCATTCCTTGGACCCTGCCTCCATCCACTATTCCGGTGAATCGCATTTGGTCAACCAGCTCTTCGACGGGCTCGTAAGAATGAGCCCTTCAGGCGATACCATTCTTCCGCATCTTGCACATACATGGGATGTCGATGCTACGCGCACCAGTTGGACCTTCTTCCTACGTAAAGGAGTCCTCTTCCATCACGGCCGGGAGATGGTAGCTGCCGATGTCCTATTCACTTTCGAGCGACTGAAGGCTCTTGCACCGCGAGGATTGTATAATTGGGTGTACATGGGTATCGTCTCCATCGAGATGCCGGATGAGCGCTCTGTTCGATTTGTACTGGAGCAGCGCAATGAAGCCCTCCTCCCCTTCTTGGCTACTAACCGAGCATCGATCGTTCCGGCTCCGGAAGTGTCGCCTTCAACGAAGAAGATTACCAGCAGCTCGGACCGGTTCACCTACGCGGAATTCGGACTGCAGCCGATCGGGACCGGCCCGTTTCGTCTCGTGGATCGGGAGCATAGCGTCATGGTACTTGAAGCATTCCCTGCTTATTTTCAAGGACGAGGTTTTCTGGACCGTGTTGAGGTATGGACACAACCGCTGGAGCAAGAGGTCGACGGACAAGCCGAGCAGCCGGCCTTCCAGGTCATGCATAACGTACGTATATCCGAGACCGCAACAGAACAATGGCAGCAGGTTCGCCAATCCGGGACGACCTGCAAGTTTCTGACCGTTAACGAGCTGCGAGAAGGTCCGCTTGCCAATGCAGCGGTTCGCGAGGCGTTCGATCTGGCACTGAATCGCGCTGAAATCATTGAACGCCTATCCGGAGATGTCATCGAGCCTGCCGACAGCTTCTGGACTCCGCATTCGACAAGCAGTCATGCAAACAAATCAGCAGCTGCCGACAATGTGGAGCAATGTCTTATGGAAGCTGGCTACAACGGCGAACCGATCATTCTTGCGACCATTCCGCAATATGAAGCCGATGCGCGAATAGTACAGCAGGTTTGCGCACTTGCCGGCATCACGCTAATGATCAAGTTCATTCCCGCTGAACAATTCAAAGGCGAAGAACGTTTGCATGCGGATTTGCTGCTGTTTGCCATTATGCTGGACGAGCACCGAGAGCTGCGCCTCATCGATTTGTTCAAGAGCATGCAGCTGCACATGCGGCCGGATATGCAAGTGATCCTGGAGCAGCAGCTGAACGACTTGTTGTCCGAGTCCGATCCCAAGCGCAGATCGGATCAATTCCGACAGATCGAGCAGCAGCTTGCAGCAGCTCACAGCCTCATGTTTCTCTATCGCAAACATCTCAAAACCGCCTTCCATCCTTCGATTCGGGGAATATCGCTGGAATCGCTCGGCTGGGTACACTTCCGCGACCTCTGGTTCACCAGACTGCCGGAATAAGCAGCCCAACCGAACAGAAGAAAAGCCGCTCAGAGCAGCCAATAATGACTGTTCCGAGCGACTTTTCACTTCTCTATACAGGCAACTCCAATTAGAATACCTTCGTCGTCCACGATTCACAGTTCCACGTCTCTGTCACGACATCGCGGTAAAACTCAGGTTCATGGGAGATTAGCAGAATGCTGCCTTTGTAGGCTCTAAGCGCACGTTTGAGCTCTTCCTTCGCGTCTACGTCCAAGTGGTTCGTAGGCTCATCGAGCACGAGCAGGTTCGTCTCGCGGTTGATCAGTTTGCATAGACGTACCTTCGCTTTCTCGCCGCCGCTCAATACCGCGATTTTGCTCTCGATATGCTTCGTGGTCAACCCGCATTTCGCCAGTGCAGCACGCACCTCGAATTGATTCAGCGATGGGAACTCATTCCATATCTCATCAATACAAGTGTTGTAATTGGCATCCTTCGCTTCTTGCTCGAAGTAACCGATCGACAAGATTTCGCCACGTTGTACCGTACCGGAGATCGGTGTGATTTCACCAAGAATACTGCGCAGCAGCGTTGTCTTACCAATCCCGTTCGCACCGACAAGCGCAATCTTCTGACCACGTTCCATCAGCAGATCAAGCGGTCTGGAGAGCGGCGCGTCGTATCCGATGACGAGATTCTTCGCTTCGAAGATCAGCTTGCTTGAAGTTCTTGCATCCTTGAAATTAAATTGCGGCTTCGGCTTCTCCTTCGCCAGCTCAATCACGTCCATCTTGTCCAGCTTCTTCTGTCTGGACATGGCCATATTACGAGTAGCGACACTAGCTTTATTGCGTGCGACGAAATCCTTCAATTCAGAGATTTCTTGCTGCTGACGTTTGAATGCGGACTCCAGCTGCTGTTTCTTCATCTCGTGTACTTGCTGGAAATGCGAGTAGTCGCCGACATAACGATTTAGCTCTTGATTCTCCATGTGATAGATCAAGTTGATGACGCTATCTAAGAATGGGATATCATGGGAGATGAGGATGAAGGCATTCTCATACTCTTGCAGGTAACGCTTCAGCCATTCGATATGCTGTTCGTCGAGATAGTTCGTCGGCTCATCCAGCAGCAGAATATCCGGTTTCTCCAGAAGCAGTTTCGAAAGCAGGACTTTCGTACGCTGACCGCCGCTTAGATCGTTTACGTCTTTGTCCAGACCGATATCCGTCAGACCGAGTCCACGTGCAGTCTCTTCAATCTTGGCATCGATCATGTAGAAATCCTGATTCGTGAGGGTGTCTTGAATGGTTCCGACATCCTCAAGCATTTGGTCCAGCTCTTCCGGCGTGACATCGCCCATTCTTCCGTACATGTCGTTCATTTCTTGTTCCATGTCGAACAAGTATTGGAAAGCGCCCTTCAGCACGTCACGGATCGTCATGCCTTTGTTCAGTACCGCGTGCTGGTCGAGATAGCCAACGCGCATCCGCTTGGACCATTCGACTTTCCCGTCATCGGGCTGCAGTTTGCCGGTAATGATGTTCATGAAAGTGGATTTACCTTCGCCGTTCGCGCCGATAAGTCCGATGTGCTCTCCCCTAAGCAAGCGGAAGGATACATCGTTGAAGATCGCACGGTCTCCGAAACCGTGGCTCAGCCGTTCTACGTTTAATATGCTCATGAATGACACCTTTTCTGTTAGACTTTTTTCTCGTTATATTATAGCGTTAGACGCCCCACAACTCAATCATTTCACGCAAATACCCAAGCAAGTTATGGACGCGCCGGCACCGCAGCCTTCCCGCTTGGGCATCTCTTCAACTAATTGATTTCTCCATGATCTTTAATGGTTGTATCGACATGAATGTTGACCTCTGCTTTTGCGAAAGCGCCGCCCCAGTCGTTTTGCACTTTTTTCCATGCCGAGTATTGAAAAGCTCTTGCATTTAGCCCTAGTCCAATTGGATCCAACTTGTTTTTTTGAATTTTCTTCACCAACTTGTACATTTCCAGCTCAAGCTGCTTATCAATCATGGCTTCTAGTTCTTTCGAATTCTTCTCCGCACTAAGCCGAAACATTTGTTCCGTTAAATGAATAGGCAGCTTTAATCGAATATCGAAACGAAAATGATTGTCCGTATAAGAAACCTTCATTTTCCGCATTACTTTCGTAATATAAAAGCTTATTGCTCTTGTCTCGAAAAGTGATTTCTTATGCTTTACATCAGGCAAAATAACGGTCAGCGTTAAATCCGCGAGCTTCTCATCCTGTAAAATCTGCAGCAGTTCATTCTCCATAAGATCGAGCGATCCTCGATAGATCCCTTTGTCGTCCAGCAGCGCCGTTCCGGTTACGACTACCTCTTTTGGTGTTTTGTGCAGCTCCGTCATGTACGGCGTGACCCCCTTCTCGAAGACAAGCCGAATATAATCAAAGAGAGTCGTCATTTCAACGAGGTTACGCATGTGCGCGGTATCGACTAGCTTGGCAATATGGAGCGGGAGCCTGCGCTTGTCTTCCGGCGTAAAGAACATAACCTCCTCCACCGGTCCATCCACCGCAATTAATCTTGCATTGATTCTGGATTTGGAATCACGAAAGAAAACATCGAGCAGATTCATCCATCCCTCGTGCTGGAGCACCTTTTTGCCGACTAGGATATTCTGCAGTTTCCCATTACTGACGAGTGCAGACACGCGGGCTTCCAATTCGCCTCTAGCCTGACGGCTGGTGATCGCTTTTACTTTCGTCGTCTCATTCTTCTTCTTCGCTTCCTTGCTGAAGACGGGTGAAGAGGAGAAAAGCAGGAGATTGTTGTCCTTGTCTAAATCGATGCCCATCATGAGTACGAGCGTAATATTCTCCAGATCAACGCGATCTTTGCAACCAGTTAACAAGACTGTCAGCATGAGGAACAGTAATGTAATGCGATAGAACCGGCTCATTTTTGCCACCGCGGGAAACTCGTCATCACAGACAAAACTGCCCATAATCCCAGCGGGAAGAGATACACCATGACCATCCCGAAATAACTGAAATAATGAATCGCCTTCGTACTGGCATTCCAGCCCGGTTCCCAGATGTAGGTAATCACTACCATACCGGTAAGAAGAATGATAATATGCTTACTCACTTTGCCGATATGAAACAGCCGTTTCGTACAGTACATCGCCATATAAAGCGCAGGAATCCAAGTTTTGGATATCACGAGCAAGTAACAAGTCAACATCACGATATCAAATCGCTCCAGAAAGCGGTATTCGATGACTTTAACGACGGTAAGCATCGTATCGTTAAAGAATTGAATTTCATCGGGACTATAAACAATGAAGCAAAGAATCGTCACGTACAAATAAACAAGTAAGGTTAACGTATTCGCGATCAAGACACCCACTATGGCTTTCTTCTTATTCTCCAGATGCGGATAGATAAAGAACGTTGCCTCAAATCCCATGAAAGAAATGATGGTCGTATTCACGGTCCGCAGCACCGGTATCCACCCTTCTTTAAGAACAGGAAGCAGATTAAGCCAATGCGCATCGTTTAACAGACTTAATAAGACGAGCGGCATCCATAAGGAACACATGACCACGATCTCCGCATATCTGCCTATAGTACGAACGCCGCCTTTCACGATCATATAGGCAGGGACGACAAAGAGAAGCATCAGTACGTAATCTTGCGACTGCTGCATGATCCAGCTGCGAATCAGCAGCACCATACGATCAAGAATTAAATAAGCAAACAAGCACATGTATACGCCAAATACGAGTGATATCACATGTCCGACAAATCTGCCAAAATAGTGCGTGATCAGATCGATGATCGTCCCGTTGGGATACATCTTCATAATCTGAACGATCAGGATGCTGGCGATTAGCGACACGGCATATCCGATCAATAAGGCGATCCAACCATCCGTTCCTCCGGTCAATGCAAGGTCGCGAGGCATTGATATGACGCCTATGCCAAGCTGCATGCTGTGGATGATCAGAATAAACTGCAGCAGCGTTATGGAGTTTGCTTTGCTAGGTTTCAAGCTCATTCCAGTCATTCCTCATCACCTTCAAGGCGGTTTAAACCCATTCTGTTCTTCTGCAGGGATCGCACGCTCGTCGGACGCTTCAGCATATTCCATAAGGGAAGCCGAATAAACACATCCTTCCAATCCCCGATACGCATCGGAGCTAAAGGTGTAGTGTAAGGTTCACCAAGTGATTTCAAGGTAATTAGGTGTGCGACGAGCACCATAAATGCAGCAATAATACCAATTATGCCGAATATGGAGGCGATGATCATCACTGGAAATCGGATGAGCCTAATTGAAGCCGCCATATCGTAATTGGGTAAAATAAACGAAGCAACAGCGGTCGACGCGACGACGACTACCATCAGATTACTTACGATCCCGGCTTGTACAGCTCCTTGTCCGATAACGATACCGCCTACAATGCCTACCGTTTGACCAACCGGTGCGGGCAGACGAACACCGGCTTCTCGAAGCATCTCAAGCATAATCTCCATCATAAACGCTTCGATAAAAGGCGGAAACGGTACTGCTGCTCTAAATTGACCGATCGATAGGATCAAGTCAAGCGGGATGACTTCATGATTAAACGAGATACAGGCAATATAGATACCCGGCAGGAAGGCTGCAATGATACAAGCAAAAAACCGCAACAGACGCAGAAACGTGGCAATCGGCCAGCGCGTACTGTAATCATCAATGCCTTGAAAGAATGCGGCAATACTGGCCGGAGCTATTAATACACTTGATGAGCGGTCGACGACAACGCAGATGCGGCCCTGTAGAATTTGCGAGGCAGCAGTATCCGGCCGTTCTGTCGTAATAAATTGCGGTAGCAGCGAGAATGGGTTATCTTCGATTAACTCGGCCAACTCACCGGTATTCAAGATACAGTCTACATTTAATGAGGTTAATCGTCTCTCCATTTCCTGGATTAAATCGGGATGGGTAACATCCTCCAGATAGAGAATCGATATTTTGCAGGGGACTCTGGCACCGATGTTCAGCTCTTTAATCTTCAGCTCTCTGCTGCTAATGTACCTGCGGATCAGCGCGATGTTTAATCCCGCCGTCTCTATAAAACCTTGGTGGGCCCCTTTAAGAGAAGCTTCGATCTGAGAATCGGTAATCGCTCGCTGCGGCCATCCTTGCGTGTCAAATGCATACGCATGCTGTTGACCATCCATGATAAAGACGCTTTGACCCTCCAGGACCGATAGCTCGACATGCTTTAGGGAGGTCAGTGTGCGTATATCGCCAAGCGTGACGGGAAGTACCGGAAGAACTCCTTTTCCGCTCATCCCATTGCTTATTTCAACGGATTCAAACATCAGTTGATTCAACACGTTATTATTGATCGAGTTCTTATCCGCCAATCCTGACAAGTAGACAAGTATAGCCTGGCTCCCTGTCTGTTTATAGTAAAACGAACGAATAACAAGGTCGGGCGCTTTGCTGAAAATCGCGCTGATCGAATCGACATTCACCTTTAAGTCGGTATGCAGCTGATCGCGTTCAGGTGTGTGGTCTTCTTTCATTGGCTTGTAGGATTGAATATGGTGACGATTAAGAAATTTGATTAATCGAAGGAAAAACTCCACAGCACACCTCATCGTTCTCTTCTGACTTCATCGTATTTCATATTTTGCCATACCCTGACAGCAATTATTCCAAGATACCCAATAACAAAGCCAATAACAAAGACAGGCTGCCCTATAAGGACAACCTATCTACAGACGCATAACTTTGAGCGTTATACGATGATAGCTTTCAGCTTCTGTTGCAGCAAAGCAAAGGCTTCTTTCAACTGCGACGCGGGAATCTTGCTATAACGGTCACCGAGACTGACTTCATACGAGCAAGCCGATTCATTAACGACATTAATATAACGCGTTAGTCCAATTCCCGTCTCCTTGTAGAGCGCTAAGAAAATCGATTCTAATTTGTCTTTAGAGATCGCTGCGTGAACATGGAACATATTCGACACCGGTAATTGCGGGTTCGTCCTCAGCCCTTCACATTCGTTATACAGCTTCGCCAGTTCAACAGCCGACTCGTAATATTGCCCCATCTTCCGCACTCGCTGATCGAAATAATAATCGCTGCTTACGATATAGGGATACAGGCTGATCAGATCGCCGCCATGGCGTCTCTTCCATATTTTGGACTGTTCGGTGAAAGCCTCTCCGCCGGCTAAGATCGCCCCTGCTATGCCGCCGATCCCTTTATAGAACGATACATATACACTATCGAACAATGCGCAGACTTCAGCTGCCGATTTGCCGTAGTACGGTAAAATTTCAAACAATCTCGCTCCGTCCAAATGCAGCTTAATTCCACGTTCACGGCAGTGTGCAGCTATGGCTTCAAGCTCTTCGAAGGAAGGCAGCTGTCCGCCAATCTCGCGCTGCGGCAGTTCGAGAAGCAAACAAGAAATGCGCTCTTTCATGCTCACTACATCTTCCAGTGCTATCAACCGATCTTTGTCCGAGAGCAGAATCGGTTCCAGACGATGCAGCTCCTTCAGCCCATCCTTCTCGTGAATTTCCAAATGGCATAACGGATGATAGGCCACCTTCTTGCTGCCCAGCTCATCACTCCATATGCGCAGCGCAATTTGCTGAGCCATCGTTCCGCTCGGGAAGAATACGGCGGTTTCCTTGCCTAGAAAGTCGGCCATCTTGCGCTGAAAGTCCTCAATCAGTTTCCCGTTTCCGTAAATATCGCTTTCCACGCTGCCGTCTATATCGCGAAATGCATCCAATAAAATCTGCACCGTATACTTGCTGTGCCCGGTAACCGGGTAGGTCGTTTGGTTAAAAGCCTCCAGTAGTGGTAGTGCTGTCATACCGATCATCCATCTCCTTCAAGTTCTATCGCCATATTGTACTTGTTTAGGCGGTTCCTCTTCAAGCTTTCCGAACATTGCTCGCCCCAAAAATGAGCGTTGTCCCAGTACGCATGTCGTCCATGCTTCATATGATAACGTATGCAAGAGCTCTTCTTTCTTAGGGGAGGTGATTCTTATGACATTTGCACTCACAGATTGGATGCTCTACTCGATGTGGGCAGTACTTGGATTCATGGGTCTGAACTTCTTAATGGATATGTTCAAAATGATGAAATCAGGCACATTTTCCACCGATTTTGTACTAGGGTATCTCAAAGACATGGTTTACTTTGTATTACCATTATTCATGTTTGCGAACATGCAGTCTCTCGATCACTGGGGCTGGATGATGTTGACCGCTTACTACGTCGGTGCATTCGGAGTTGTATTCAAGTATCTGATGGACCTCAAAGGCAAAATGTAATCGCTACAGCGTAGCTCCATTGCCCGCATTACTTGCAGGCTGCCGGCACCAACGGCAGCCTGTTTCATTTGCAAAAACAGGCTTGTCACTTTCATTTAAATATGTTAAATAAGTAAAGGACGATATTGCTTAGGAGAGATTCAGATGGCACAGCTCTATTATAAATACGGCACGATGAATAGCGGGAAATCATTTGAAATTATTAAAGTTGCCCACAACTACGAGGAGCAAGGCAAGCAGGTCCTCATCTATTCCCCTTCTTTCAGTGCAAGAGACGGCGCAGAGCTGGTCGGCTCACGAGTCGGCTTCGAGCGTGCTGCCATTCCGGTCGACGAGCATACGAACCTGTATGAGAGCGTCAAATCGCATTTATCTACACCATCCGGTCCTAACAAAATTTATTGCGTACTCATCGATGAAGCTCAGTTTCTGAAGAAACACCATATCCTAGAGCTCACGCAAGTAGTTGACGAGCTGAATATCCCGGTTATGGCATTCGGGCTGAAGAACGACTTCCAGAATCAACTGTTTGAAGGCAGTTACAACCTGCTGGTGCAGGCTGATAAGATTGAAGAGATCAAGACCATCTGCTGGTTCTGCGATCGCAAAGCAACAATGGTTATCCGCTTCCGTGACGGTCAGCCCGTTAATGCCGGCGCACAAATCCAAATCGGCGGCAATGAAGATTACAAGCCGGTTTGCAGACGCTGTTACAATCAAGCGTTCCGCGAGGTTGAACCGGATAGCGAAATGAAGTCCGAAATCGAATAAGTAGACGCGGAGAGGCGATATTGGCCTCTCTTTTGTTATTTTCAGTCCCTTTTTGACAACCCTTGTACGGGAAAGTAAAGTGGTAAAAGTAGGTTAGAAATGTATTCAAGGAGGCTGCCATGAGCGCTGCACGTAAGGATTCACCTGTTATCCCTTTTACCTCTATGCGACAACTTGTAGGGCCGCTGCTCGCCATCATTGTCGGCATCTTCATGGTTATCCTTGACAGTACCGCTGTCAATGTAGCTATCCCTGTTCTTGTGAAAGACTTTGACAGCACGCTCAGCATCGTGCAGTGGACCGTAACCGGTTATGCGCTTGCTCAAGCAGCCGTCATTCCGCTAGCCGGTTGGATGACAGATCGGTTCGGCTCGAAACAAATCTTCATCATTTCGCTCATCTTGTTTACTGTCGGTTCAGTGCTCTGCGCGCTCGCGACGACGGCAGAGCAGCTTATTATGTACCGCGTACTGCAAGGACTCGGCGGCGGTATGGTGCTTCCGATCGCATTCGCGATGACTTACCAGCTCAGTCCGCCTGAGAAAGCCGGCTCTATTATGGGACTTATGGGCATGCCTATTCTGCTGGCACCTGCACTCGGCCCCATTGTTTCCGGATATCTGGTCGACTATGTCGCCTGGGAATGGATCTTCTTCATCAACGTCCCGATTGGCATCCTAGGCGTCATCCTGTGTGTGACCTTACTGCCGAAGCTGCCCAAGAAGGCCTTCACCTCACTTGATATGTTAGGCATTATACTGGGTCCTCTTGCATTCGCCGGCTTGTCCTATGGACTTAGCGAGGGATCTGCTAGCTGGTCGTCAGATAAAACGATTATCGGTCTGGTGATTGGTTCCGTATCGCTCATCCTCTTTATCATCGTTGAATTGAAGCGCAAGAAAGAACCGCTCCTGGAGCTGCGAGTATTCCGCTCTCCCTTATTTACACGAGGAATTATCGTCCAGTGGGTCCTACAGTTCGTCATGTTCGGGATCATCTTCACCGTACCCTATTTTATGCAAGAGCTGATGGGAATGAGCGCCTTCCATGCCGGCATGTGGACATTGCCTCAAGCGATTGCCGCAGGGCTGTTTATGCCTATCGGAGGCCGCTTGTATGACAAAATCGGCGCTCGCCCGCTGGTTGTCACCGGCTTGACGATTGTTGCGGTCGGCGCATTCCTCATCTCACGCATCGATCCATCTGACAGTGCAGTCATGTTCCTTCTTCCCCGCGCCATGCTCGGAATGGGAATGGGTTTGTCTTTCCTGGCACTGAATACGCATCTCATTCAATCAGCGCCAAGCCACTTGGTCAGCAGGGTTACATCTCTTACAAGCGCAGCTCAGCAAGTCGTTACCTCGTTTGCGGTTGCAGGATTAACGACATTAATCGTCAGCCGTACAACGCATCACGTTGGGGAAGGCGAGAAACCAATGCCCGATGCGATGGCACACGGGTTCCATGATACTTACCTAGCCCTTGCCGGGCTGGCTATCTTCGGTCTGCTGCTCGCTGTCACCTTGAAGCGTCCTCAACCAAATGGCGCTCAAGCTCCCGCTCATGCTGTAGATATGGGTTAATCATCGCCAGCGACTCATAAATAGTTATAATGTGTATGATTTCAGCTCCCTCCGCTCATCTTATGGATGACGGAGGTGAGCATTACCATGACAGGTCGAAACAGCAAACCGAAGAAGAAAGGTCCGGCATCCCATCCGGGACGCCTGGATCAATACGGAGAGAAGCTCTCGGAAGAGAGCGACAACAAGTCTCAAGGTAACAGCTGCTGAGTCATTGAATTAGAGAAGGCTGTCACAAACGTGCAATTTCGCACGCCTGAGACAGCCTTTTATTGTGTCCGGACCATCACAACGCCGGATCAAGCAAATGTCATCATGGATTCACCGGTAATGGTGGTGCCGATCGACTCACCTTCACATATGGCCGCCATCGAGCCCGGCTCGTCGAAATTAAACACATGAATCGGGAGTTTATAATCTCGTGCGAGCAGGAACGCGGACTGATCCATTACCCGCAAGTCATGCTTGATGACATCGTTATAGTGCAGGGATTGGAATTTCCTCGCGTCCCTGTTCTTCTTCGGGTCAGCTTCATATACGCCGTCTACCCCTTGCTTCGCCACAAACAGCGCATCACAATTTACTTCAATAGCCCGCTGGACAGAAGGATAGTCCGTTGTCACATAGGGCTGGCCATTACCGCCTGCGAAGATCACGATATACCCTTTCTCCAGATGATGAATGGCTCGCAGTCGAATATAAGGCTCCGCCACAGAGGTGAGCGGGATGGCAGTCATTACACGCACTTCATTGCTGCATTTTGCCTTCAACACGCCTCTTAACATCAAACTGTTCACTACAGTTGCAAGCGTGCCGATGTTATCGGCTTCCGCTCGTTCAATTCCCCAGCTCTCCGCCATATTCCCTCTGAAGATATTGCCTCCGCCAATAACCAAGGATACTTCCACACCTTTGCTCACCACCGACAAAATCTCGCCTGCGATATGCTCCAGTCTGTCCGGATCAAACCCAAATTCGCTGTTTCCCGCAACGGCTCCACCGCTTAACTTGATCAGTACCCTCTTGTATGTGCTCATTACAATCCTCCTTGGACAAAAATAAAACACTAAAGCAAATGCCTTAGTGTTTACGGATCACATATGAAATTGGAATGGCTGTTGAAGCATCACGTTCACCTAGACCTTGTTGTCTGATTAGCATTAAGCTTCGCCTCCATTCGTGTACTAAACTTGATTATATAGGATAACAACCTGAATAAACAATAAACATTTATGCTCATGTGTACCGAAAATCACCTACTATTGAACTGTATCCTTTTGTTCATTTTACAAGAAATTGACACCTATGGATATGGTTCTCGTATGAACTGAAATAGTGTACGATTGTAAAGGGCTTCGCGGGTTAACAGTGCACTGCGCAGCCTGAATTCAGAAGGAGGATCCCCTGCATGCCACTGTTTCTGCACACGCTGTCCTTAAAGCTGCTTCGGCTTAAGAACTCAGCTGTCGCCATTCTTTTCATTGCCTTCCTGCTGATCCTCTCTACGTTGGCCTATTGGCTGGAGCCGGACACATTCGAATCTTGGTTCAATGCTCTGTACTGGGTCATGACCACGATGGCAACCGTCGGATACGGCGATTATTTCGCCCACACGTTCGCAGGTAAGGTGCTAACGCTCTTTATTTATGTGTTTGGCATCGGCTTATTGAGTTTGATTATCGGCAAAATCATTGATTCGGTCTCACAGTATCATCGACAAAGGAGAGCTGGTAAGTTGAACTATTCCGGGAAACAGCATGTCATCTTTATTAATTGGAGTAAGAAAGCCAGATATGCAGTGGAAGAGCTGCTATCCATCTCTCCTGCTACTCATATCGTGATTATCGATGCCATCGATCAACATCCCTACGAGCATCACAATGTTCACTTTGTGAGCGGCGATCCCAGCTCCAGCGACATCTTGGAGAAAGCCGGCATTGCCAGCGCGAAAGCAGCCATCATCTTCGCCGATTATCGCATCGATGAATCATCGCTGGTCGACGGCAAATCGCTGTTGATCGCCTCCAGCATTGAAAGCATCGCCCCGCAGGTTCATACGACCGTAGAAATTATGCTCGAGAAGCATATCCATAATTTCAAACATGTCAAAGTGAATGAATTTGTACTCTCTCATGATGCCGTTGCAAGGCTCGCGGTTCGATCGGCACTGAACGATGGCAGCGTAGAAATCTTCACCCAGCTGCTTAGTCGTCAGCACGGCTCTGATGTGTTCCAAGTTTCCGTCTCACCGGATTGGAAGACCTATGAGGATGCTTTTCTCTCCCTATTGAAACAAGGAGCGACTTTGATCTCAGATCGCGGAGACATGTCCATCAACACGAAGCTGAACGCTCCCATTCCCGCGGACGCCAAGCTCTTCGTCGTCTGTGATGTCGAAGTCTATCAGACTATTACCAAAGGAGTGCGTGTTTAATGCATACGATTTGTTATCAAGATTGGGATGAGTCGGCGCGGCGAATAGTACGAACGCTCAAACAATATTCGGTTGATACCGATGAACTATTCGTCCGCAAGCTCGTCAATGCAACGGTCATCCAGAACAGGCTGCTCCACCACAGCTCGCATGAGTCCGAGGATAGCGGAGTCCATCATATCTATGCGGCGTCTTTTCAACCCAGCGATCTCGATCTCTATGGGGATGATATCAAGCCGGCGCTGCTTGAGCGTTGTGACCGATCTGTGTTTCTGGAAACCGAGTTTCTCTATTGGAACGGACGGACGTTCGAATTAGGCGAGGGGCTGATTCGTACGCAAGGGTCGCAAGACATCGCCAGATTGCTCCTTGATCATTATTTGGTGAAGCAAACCCGCACCTTCGAGTCCTTATACTCCGTGCTCGATGATGACCGCAACAAAGTTGTATTGTACATGAAGGAGGTTCACGTTTAAATGAAAGACGACATGAAGTCCGCCAAAGTGCTGAAATTCGCGCTGTTGCTCGCTGTGCCTGTCGCGCTAAGCGGCTGCAACACCAGCTCCAGCTATGACTGCGACCCGAACTACGAGAATTGTGATGATGGTTATTACGGCGGAACCGGCGGAACCTACTATTCTAGCGGCGGTTCCGCGACCAAGAATCCAGCGGTCAACGCTAACGGTTCAAGCAGCAGCTCCGGTGCCGTTAAAGGCTCTAACAGCAGCTCTGGTTCATTCAAAGGGTTCGGCAGCAGCGGCAGCAGAAGCAGCGGAGGTTAACGCATGATAAACCGGATCGTGCAGCTCGATGGGAACCATGATGCAATATTTAGCGGTGAGATTGCTCAGAATATCCCCTACCATCGGATGAATGGCAAACAGTACTGTCTTCCTGCCTTGACGCTGTTCCAACCCGAAGAAGCTGCCGCACTTCAAGCCGCTTCTGAATCCGTTGACCGCATTTACTGGAAAGTACTGCGTTTCGCTCAACAATATTTGCCTGATGAGTTTCTCGTTCAGCAATTAGGACTTCATCCCGCTCTCTTATCGGCAGCACGAATGGAAGTTCCGTATCACGGTGTATCCAGACAGGATTGGATCATGGGCGAACATGGCATGAAATGTATCGAAAATAACACGGATACGCCAACAGGCATACCCGAAACCGCCTACCTGGCAGAGCAGCTTATTCATCATTTCTCAACGTATACGGCTGCTTCAATCGGGATGCGCCATGAGATTCAGGGCGCCTTCGACCAATTGATTCGGCATTATGCCAATCAAGGTCTCACGGGTCCGATTGTATTTTCCAGTTATGGCTGGCATCTTGAGGATCGCACGAACACGGAGTATATCATGAAGGCCGTCAACGAGCTGGGTTACGAGACCCTCTATGTTCCCCTCGAAGAACTGGAAATTATCCCCGGTGACGGACTCTATGCCGGTGGGCAGCGTATTGCCGTGTTATATCGCCTGTATCCGCTTGAATATCTGATTCACGATACAGACGATGAACAAGAGAGCATGCCGATTGGCGAGGCACTGATTCAGCTTGTTGCCTTAGGCAAGCTTGGACTGATCAATCCGGCACAGAGCATCATTACTCAGAGCAAAGGGTTTATGGCGTTAATTTGGTCGCTCTACGAGCGTCGAGATCAAACCGAGGCTTTTGTCGGGTTCACCCTCTTCGATGAAGCTGATATCGCAGACATAGAACGTTACCTGCTCCCGACTTATTATGAAGCGGCACCGTTCGTGCAAACCGGTACTCCTTATGTAGCCAAAGGATACTGGGGACGCGAAGGCAAAGGTACTTCCCTCTATGATGGCGCAGGACAATTCCAGCAAGCCGAGTGGGGTCATGAGGAAGCAGATGTCATCGAGGTTCAAGACTATTATGACAACCAGCCGAAGGTTTACCAGCAGCTGTTCCCTATGCAAGAAGCTCGTGTTGAAACGGAAGAAGGTCCTTTCGAGGGCTATCTCTTAACAGGCGCTTATATAATAGGCGGACATTACGCCGGCCTGCTGCCTCGTATAGGCGGCAAAATTACCGGAGATATGGCTTACTACTGCCCTGCTGCAATTACATACACAACCCAAGGAGGATCAAAGCGTGAATAACTTTGGTAATGATCTGTTGAATGTAGGAATTGGAATCGTTATTTTGCTAGTAGCACTGCTAGTTGGTTCTTTCGTATTTAGCAAGCTTACGCGTTTCAATGATTGGGAGGAAATTAGGCGAGGTAACGAGGCCGCAGGCATTTATATGGGCAGCAAGCTGCTTGGTCTTGGCATCATCGTAGCGATGGTATCGTACAGTTCCCATGATTGGGAGGCTATGCTGATCTGGTCCGGAATAGGCATTCTGCTACTCTGCCTTGTCTATGTTGTATTTGATTTCCTTACCCCTAAGCTCAATGTTTGCGAAGAGATTGCCAAAGGCAACAAATCCGTTGCACAACTGCTTCGCGCCATTATTCTCGGATCGTCGATTGTGATCGGTACGTTCTTAATGTAAATAATAAAGCGGCACAAGTGCTCATCACTTGTGCCGCTTTATTATTTAAGATAGAAAATCTATAATACCCGATACGATCGCACTCGATACGGTTTCCTGGAATGCTGCCGACTTCATCCGCTCTTCTTCCGCGTGATTCGAAATATATCCGAGCTCAAGCAGCAGCGCCGGTCTGGTATTCTCACGTATGACTTGATAATTGCCCACCTTCACACCACGATCTTTGGCGTCGATCGATTGAGCAAGCTCGCTATGCATAAGCTCGGCAAGTCCGTTATCCGTTTCGTTGTAGTAGTACGTCGTCATTCCTGCAACATCATTGGATTCGAAAGCATCGTAATGAATGCTGATAAACACATCTGCTTTCGATTCATTCGCGATTGCCACACGTTCGTCCAGCGATACGGTTTCGTCATCCGATCGAGTCAGAATCACTTGAGCTCCCGTTCTCTTCACCAGCTCGTCCCGAATGTGCTGCACCGTCTGCAAGGTGACATCCTTCTCGAAAGTCCCTTGTTGTCCGATCGATCCGGCGTCTTTCCCACCGTGTCCGGCATCCAGTACAATCGTTTTGCCGGCAAGAAGCAGGTTCTCGCTTGCGACGATCGGCACCCCTGCGGATGCGTCATCGTCACTGGACCCATTGGCTCGATTATGAGCTTGGAATATGAATAAAGCCGCGGCAAAGACGATTAAGGCAAGCAAGGCCGTGCCGGGGTATTTCTTCTTTCTCCTTTTCATTTCAGAAACTTCCTCCTTACGGTGTGCTGCTTGATGTTCCACTAGCGTATCAGCTCGACTTAAAATTGAAATGAAGCTAATCTTAATAACGGCTTAAATCGATATAAAGTTTAATTTTCATTTCGTCATGCATAAGATCAATACCTGCTTGGGTACATTAATGTCTGTTGCAATACACAATGAATGAGGAGGATCACACACATGGCAAACGGACAAAATCAAGTTTCTAAAGCAGATGTGCAATCCGTGGCATTAAACAAGCTTCCGGTTGCAGGTGCAGCAGACACCGAGTTCTCCGCAGAAGAAGCGGCTGAAGTATTCCAGCACAACCCTGCTTCGAACCAAACTGCGGCTAATGTTGCAGCTAATGAAGCTGAAGACGAAGAGTAACCTCTAATCGGATACTTAACAAAACATGAAGCCCGTTCCTAATGGAATCGGGCTTCACTTATTTTAAGCGGAATATTCAAGCTTCTTGCGCGTGTTATTGTTATTGCCTTTATTTCTAGATCCCTTAACCAGCTCAGGCAGTGCAACACCCAGTAATACGAGTACGACGCCGGCCCACTGCAGCCCGCTCACTTGTTCATGCAGCACAACCGCTGAGAGCATAACTGCTACAGGCAGCTCCGATGCACCTAGAATACCAGCCATTCCTCCGCCGATATGCGGAACGCCTGCCGCGAACAGCACAGGAGGAATAAAGGCACCGAACAGCCCAAGCAAGAAACCAAATAACAGCAAGCTGCTCCAGATCACGCCGTTAAACAGATAAACCGGCGGGAACAGAATAAACACGAAGATCATTCCGCCCGTAATCATCCATAAGCTTCGCTGAGCGGGATGAACAGCTGGTACAGCTTTTCCACTGAAAATAATAAAGAGCGAATAGCTTACTGCAGCGAGCAAACCAAGTACAATGCCAGCCCAATTAAACTCAGAAATCCCTTGTTCCATAATGCCGGCAGCGAGCAATGTTCCGCCGAATAAGATGCTAAGCGTTAGCAGCATAATTCCGTTCGGACGTTTACGCGTACTGATCGCATGGATAAGAACGCCCATCCACGTAAATTGGAACAACAGTACGATCGCAAGTGAGTTCGGAATATATCGCAGAGACTGATAATACAGCAGACCTGTCAGCGCCGTTGGAATACCTGCAGACATCAGCAAGAGTCGTTGTTTCCAAGTTAAGCTGAGCGACTGCTGAATCGGCTCATTTGCCTTTGCAGCCTGACGTTTGTTGCGCACTTTAAGCATAATGACGAGCAGCCAAGATAGGATAAATCCTGTTAACAGCTGCGTACCTACTACCTCACCTAAGCTGTAGCCTTGTCCATAAGCTTTCACTACGATCGTCGACAGAATGCCGTAACTGACCGCGCCTAGAAATACAGACAGCATATATTTCATATCTAAGATGCCCCCTTCGAAACTTGCGTATGATCGGTAAACAAATACAAAAAACTTCCTTACCACAAATACAGAATCATCAACTGATCATTCCGTATTCGTAGTAAGGAAGTTAAGGCTTCCTGTAGATACCCTCACCCTGTTTGTTCGTGAGGTTATACGAATTTATTATGAAGTTAAGTATGTTTTCCGTTGGAACTGCTTGTGATCACTCATGGAAATGTAACATGACTCGTTAGTTTCTGTCAACAGGTGATTGACGGGAATTAAGCTAATTTCAGAAAGTCACTTCGCATAATACTTCGGACATGCCCTGCCCATCGGCCGTTGGCGGGACAATATTTCTTCGCGACCTTCTCGATCGTCGTATAGCCGCGCTCGACGTAATTGGCCGATAAGAGTTGTCCGAATTTCCTCACGCTCTCCCCCTTGGTGGCGAAGGAAAAGGCTTTTTTGTAGGCGTTTTTGCCTGTGACGGCATTCAAGCCGAACAGATTATTTTTCGTTTGCGCCAGTCGGCTCGATCCGTTACCGCTTTCAAGCTTCATGACGGCGATGGTAAAGAATGCGTTAATGCCATATTTATCTTCAATGGCGAGAACGGCTGCTTCCAGTCCATGACCGGCAAGCTTCGTTCCTTTCAGTATTGTCGCGATTTGTTCTTTGTTTAGACCCGAGTCTGACATCACCTTGGATGTTGGTTTAGCCAGTGTCTCAATCGGCGTTACAAGTTTCTTCTTGATGGGTAAATTATCAATAACAGCCGTTGGGGCATTCACCTTCTTGACCGTCTGATGGGTCACAGATGCGGTGGACACTTCAACTTTAGCGGCTTTCACTTGATTAACAGGTACTGCTGGCGTTACCGATATTGATTGCGATAACTGCGGCACTTCCTCAGCATAACCGCCATGGACATATCCGCCGTCCTGGAGTGATAACCAACCGGATTCAGTTACGCTCACAACTTGAAGCATTTCGCCTTGCTTCACTTCTGTCATGATTGTCGAGCTTGCATCCGGCATGGAACGTACATTGAGGTAGAAAGCCGTTACTTTATATGTATGGATAGGATTTGCCATCGGAACGACGGTGGCAGGAACAGCAGGTACGGGGATAGTACGAATCAGCTCTGGGGATTCGGCGGCTGATGCTTTGGGGATGACGGTCGCGGGCTGGAACAATGATTTCGGAAGATGCATGGCTTCTGTGGCAGGTGATAGCGACGATGGTGATGATACCGCTTTGTTTTGGAGCCAATGCGGAGCAGATAAACCTGCTATTTGGGAATTCCACAGTGCATTCGTAAAGGTAAAGGATAGAATAACCGTAGTTACAAACAACGCACAAATCATATAAGCCACTACATTCCACTGGATGGTTCTAGTCATTGAAACACCTCTTCCTTGGATTTAAGGGCCTTTCCGATATAGGTTAGATTGTAAATGCTATCTTCTGAAAAGCATGTCAAACCTTCTGTAAGAAAAATATGTACTTTTGTCGACGGACATTCCTTCTATGGCGAACAAAAAAGAAGCCTGAGTGAATCAGGCTCCTTTATGAGTGTTTTTTAATCTTTTTTCACGCTTCCGGAAACGCCTTGCGCCCCATAAAACCGTCATTCCAGCCGTGATAGTGAGAGATTCGATCCTCGCCTTGCTTCCAACAGATTAGAATTTCCTCACCATCGAGAATGGAGGGGAAATCAATCAATCCCGGGTTGATCATTTTGAGTAAAACGCCCTTACGATCAAAATTTCCGATGTGCAGCTCAATATCCATCCGCATGAACTCGAGCTGACTCTCCACCTCAAAGAACGGATCATCGCTTCCTCTATCTGTAGTTGCCTTCAATACTTGCAGCTCATCAAACTTCTCTTCGAATTGCTGCGTCAGTAGCTGCAGTTTAAGCAGATCTTCCTGCAGCTGCGGTAAAAGTGCATTCGCTTCGCTTAATGTAAAATGAATTGGGTCCACTTTCGTATCCACTCCTTACATTAAGTGTACTAGAATCAAACGAACAAGGTCAAACGGAGCTTAGCGATTATTCCATTCGAAATGAAAAAACGAGAACCCCGTGTCCGCTATCGACACTTCAATTCTCGTTCCTCCCTGTTATTTAAAATAAGTTCGCAGATGTTCCGCCGCTTTCATGATCCCCTGCCGTTCTTGCTCTAAGGTTCCCCAGAAACGATGGTCCTCCAGCTCGATGCTGACCGCCCCTTTATATCCTAGGCGATCCAATCGCACGGCCACCTTGCTCCATTCAACAGCGCCATGCCCGGGAATCGTGTAACGCCACGAGCCTTCCGAGAATCCGTATTTCGCTCCGAATGTTGCCTGCAGCACGCCGGATTCATACAGTTCTTCATTAAGAAGCTCCGTATCCTTGCCATGACAATGGTTAACCCGTTCCCCGAACTCCGATAACGCGCGTAAGTAATCGATGCCTAGTCGCACAAGATGGGAAGGATCATAGTTGAGGCCGAAATGTTTCGAAGGGATTGCCTCAAACATAGCTCGCCACATCTCCGGTGTACAGCCCAGCGTTGGATAATGAGGCGCCGGTCCTGGCCAGCCTTCGATGGCGATATAAATGCCGCGCTGCTCAGCATGGCGAACGACTTCCGGGAAAGAATCCTTCCAAATAGCAAAGCCTTCCGAGCGAGGAAGCGTGAGATCTTCCGGCACCAAACACATGAACATGACGTTTCCGCCGAGCTCAGCCATGGTGTCCATTTGGCGTTTAGTCGCCTCAACCGCATCGGAGCGGCGTGCATCGTCTCGGCTAAGCAGCTGCGCTGTATGCCGAGCATCCACAGAGCCGATGCCGATTCCGAACTCACTGCAGGCTTGCTTCACTTCAGGAGTCAGCTCGGAGACATCTAAGATGTCGAGTCCGATTTCCGCTGCCCAAGCGGCAGTTTGTCTAATCCCTGCGCGGCCAATAATGGGCGGTATTCGCATGCCGATTGAATAGGTCATCTTAGCTTGCCTCCTCTGATTTCAAATCACCTACTGGCGAATAACCGGCCGCTTGATAAATCATCTCCGATAATTGAACTACTTTGAGCGCGTACTCACCTGGTACAAGCACATCGTGGCGACCTAATATAGCATCAATAAAGCTCTTGTCTTGATTGGTTGATGCAGCCGGAAGCTCAGGAACAATCGGCTCTTGTCTCAATCGGCGAAGCGTGATTCGGCCGTTATCGTAGAAGATCCCGCCTTCTTCTCCGCAGAATACAAAAGTCTCATGCCAGCAAGGCGAGTAACCAACCAGATTAAGACCCGCAACAGCACCTTCGGCAAATCGTATCGAAGTGAAGGTGTCGATTTCAACGGGCGTGCCATGCATATGCAGCTGTGGTTTGACTTCAATCGGTGTCAGCCCTGTCGTCCATAGGAGAACATCAATGATATGGCTGCCGGAATCCATCAAGAAACCGCCGCCGGATAAGGCAGGGTCTTGGCGCCAGGAGCCAGGTGTCCCCTGCCTCCACTCTTGATATAGGGATGCGGTAATCGAAGTCAGCTTGCCAATCTCGCCTCTTGCAATGGCATCTCGGATGTATAGAAATTCGGGCTGAAAATGGCGCTGATAGGACACCTGCATGATTTTGCCGGCGTCATTGGCAAGCTCGATTAGCTCTTTCGCTTCCTCGGAGGAGCAAGTCATCGGTTTCTCGATTAATACATGCAGGCCTTTGCGCAATACAGCGCTGGCCTGTTCAAAGTGCAGCGTATGCGGCGAACAAATGACGACCGCATCCAGCTCTACTTCATCCAGCATGTCGGTGTAATCCGCGAATGCCGGAATATCACCTAATTGATTTTGCGCAGCAAACTGCTCTCTGCCAGCTGCATGGGGATCCGCTATTGCTGCAATCTGTACCTCCGATAACTCCGACAGCTGACGCGCGTGCCAACCCGCAATGCCGCCGGTTCCGATCATTCCAACTCGAATCAAGCTCAATTAATTCGCCTCCCGCTTATGCTTGGAATAGATAAGACATTTGGATAAATCAGACATCTCCACCTTAAGCTAACACAAATCAAGGCTGCTACCAATCCAAATATGCGACAAGATATGCTAAGCCATATCCACGTTTGGACAATTACAAAGTAGGCAATGATAAGCAAGAGCTAAGAGATCAATGCACAGGAGGAAGACACAGCGCAATGAGAAGAACTTTGCTACACACAACGCGAACAGCCGTTTGCTTCGTCTTGCTGGCTGCAACGATTGGCGGTCCTGCCGGCGCGCACCCCGTCCAAGAAACGACGCCAACCGTTGTTCAAGTGAAACTGGTTGGTGCAGCCGGTACCGAAGTCGGCATGGCGACACTGACACAGAAGAACGATGCCGTCGTGCTTCATGTTGAAGCCAAGAACTTGCCGGCCGGCGTACATGGCATCCATTTTCATGAGACCGGGAAATGCGAAGCACCTGACTTTAAGACAGCAGGCGCGCATTTCAATCCGCAAACCAAACAGCATGGCTTTAACAACCCGAAGGGATTTCATGTAGGGGATTTACCGAACATCACGGTAGCAGCAGATGGCTCGGTTAAAGTAGATATCGAGACACGAATCATCACTTTAGCGCCTAACCAGCCTAATTCGCTCCGGAAGACAGGCGGCACTGCGCTTGTGATTCATGAGAAAGCCGATGATTATGCGACTGACCCGTCCGGAAATTCAGGGAACCGCATTGTATGCGGGGTAATCGCCCAATAACGAAATGTAAACCAATAAGCGTCGAAATCGGCCATGGATCTCTTAAGGGAGGTTCATGGCCATTTACAACTGGAGGAGTCTTACGTTAAATTGAAACATGGAGATGGGCTTATCGATTAAACACAGAGAAATTAAAGGAGCACACCAAACTGATGCTAACAAAAGAATTATCACCCCTTGTACAAGCTTTAGACCTCAAACCGCATCCGGAAGGCGGCTGGTACAAAGAATTGTGGAAGGCTTCTTTCGAGATTCCGCAAGAGATACTGGGCGAACGCTATTCCGGTGCACGATTTGCGGCTACATCGATTTACTTCGTCCTGCACCCGGAAGAAACCTCAGACTGGCATACCGTATTGTCCGATGAATTATGGCTCTGGCACTCCGGCAGCCCGCTTCTGCTCCGCTTAGGCGGTACTGGAGAGAATCCGGAGACGACCGAAGAGATTATCATTGGACCGGATATCGCCAAAGGTCAACGGCCGCAAGCGCTGGTACCGGCGAATGTTTGGCAGATGGCCAAGCCGCTCGGCGATGAGCCTGTATTTGTTTCTTGTGTTGTAGCTCCGGGCTTTCATTATGATGATTTCACCCTCATAAAACGCACTTAAACCATACCTTATTAGAGAAAAGGCCAATCAGGACTATCCTGATTGGCCTTTTCTCATTGTCAATGGGAATTCCATGAATGTTTTCTAATCGTATTCTAACAATGTCAGTGAAAGCGTTCGTAATGAAGAGTTTTCCTCCACATTGGTAAGTAGTGGGTTTTTCTGCTGTGGTATAGTGGTCACCAGGTGATAGCGACAACCAGTAATCACACTATACTCTCAATTAATAGGAGGAAGACATGAATAACACAACAAACAAGCGTATAGGTAGAAAATTAGCAGGTGTAGCACTCAGCCTATCTATCGCTTTTGCCGGAAGCATGCTTCTTACGCCGAAGACGACTCACGCAGCATCCGATTCAGTCGTAGCGAGTAACATCATTAATAAGGGCAAACAATATATGGGCGTGCCTTACAAATTCGGCGCCAAATCCGGCATTACTAGCGCATTTGATTGTTCTTCATTCGTGCAATACATTTATAAGAAGAATGGCATCAGCCTTCCGCGTTCGTCGAGACAGCAAGCCGTTAAAGGAACTAGGGTGCTGAAGAGCAACTTGAAAAAGGGCGACCTTATTTTCTCGGATACGAATCGTGACGGCAAAATCAATCATGTCAGCATCTATATCGGCAATGGCAAAGTCCTTCAAACGTACCGCGTAGGAATCGGTGTTACGATCTCAACCTTCAAAGGAAGCATCTGGGACAAAACATTCGTAACCGCTCGCGACGTCATTTAGTCTTCATATCGTGCAGGGCACCTAGGTGCTCTGCACGTTTTTCGTTTCGGTGGGCAAGCGTATATACAGGCTAGCCTTGGACTCCATACACTAGAAGCTAGTAGAGTATTCGCGTGTAAGGAGGTGCGAACAATGAAGCTGGATATCGGCTGCGGTGCCAATAAGCTCCCTGATTGCTACGGGATTGACCGTTATGCACTGCCGGGCGTCAATCTGGTCAGTGATCTGAATAGTGAAATTCCGTTTCCCGATAACTCCATCGATTTCATTGCCGTGAGCCGCATGCTGCCTTACGTAAGCGACTTAACCTTCGCGCTGCGCGAGTTATATCGGGTCAGCGTTCACAAGACAGTCGTTTGTTTGCTATGCCCGTATGCGCACAACTTTCGCCATAGCTCGAATCCGTTCTTAAAACACCGCTTCGATGAACACACGCCTCGTTATATGACGGCATCTTTCAGACAACCTCCCGGAAATCCGATCTGCCCTCCCCTTTCCCCTTACAGCTATGTGACGCCTCCGCCTTATGATTTCAGATTGCTTCGTATGGAGCTTTTCTATCAAGCCCCTTATTTGACGGATCTCTATGAACCTGATGAGCTCGAAGTACTCAAGGAGCTTCAAGCAAACGTTGTAGATGAGATTTTGTATTATTTTGTCGTCGTGAAAGCGCCTTTGCCTGAAGAGGAATGGTTAGCGATGTGTAATGAAGTTCACCCAGAGCCGCATGCCGTAACGATGCTCCGTAGCATAGCCCCTTATTGAGGTGCATATGTTTGAGTTAGTGTGCACTATGCATCATATTCGGAGAGGAACTTAAGGGGGGCGAGGAGCATTGCACTAGTAGTTCGGGCTACCCTTAATGCAACCGGCGCAATTACCTTCACCGGTAATACGCTTGGGCTAAGCCGTTCCACGGTAGAAGGGGTTCCCGGTACCCAAGACAGTATCGGCGCATTCTCAACGATCAATACAGCAGTTCGGTATGGTACCTATCCCTTCGGAACGACCAGCAATTATCTGCTAAACAATGCATCGGCCATTCTAGTGATACCTGCTGGCAGCACTGTGCTGTATGCGGAATTGATCTGGGGCGGTACGTATATCGTGCCCGGCGTCAATTTATCAGCTGCCATCAACAATCCCGTTACACTCACTTTGCCAAATTCGACGAACTTCAGCGTCACGCCGGACCCGGCAACCGCAAATACATTCGATCTCGGCAGCGGCGCTTTCGGTTATACGCGATCAGCTAACGTAACCTCTCAGATCACGAATGGCGGTGCCGGCACGTATACAGTAGGAGCCGTTGTCGGAACCATTACGGTTACGGATCCGACGGCCAACCATGCAGGCTGGACACTCGCAGTCATCTATCAGAATCCTACGCTGCCCTTCCGGAATATGTCGCTGCGCGTAGGAGCCGTGCTTGTTCAATCCACCTCTGCCCCGGTTGTTACGACCATAACCGGATTCGCCACGCCTGTCTCCGGGGCGCTTGGCGGCAGAGCACTATTCAGCGCCCAGGAAGGCGATGCGAATCGCACAGGCGACCAGGCGCTATTCGGTCCGACAACCGGCACACAGGTTGCTCTGTCCGGAACAAACAATTTCGCCAATAATTTCTTCGCTTCGCAGATCAACGATGATAGCGGAGCATTGAATACGACCGGAACATTCGGGACGCGAAATCAGACCAACGGAGCACCTGGCTCAAATATCATAGGTGGCCGGCAAGGCTGGGATATCACGAATGTGAATGTGTCAGCCAACCTAGTCAACAATCAATCATCGGCCGTATTGACGTTAACCACTTCAGGGGATGCCTATGTCGTCAATGCAAATGCTTTACAGATCAATATCAATGCGCCGATCATCTCAACGACCAAGAGCGCGAACGTTCCCGGAACCGTCATTGGCGATACGATTACGTATACGGTCACAGTAAGTAATACAGGTAACGCGAACGCAGCAAGCGTTGTCGTGTCAGACGCGATACCGACCGGATCCACTTTTGTAGCCGGCAGCGTCGTCGTAGCAGGTGTTGCCAAACCGACTTTCGATATCATTGCCGGCGTGCCGATAGGCTCCCTTGCCCTGAACAGCTCCGTAACCATTACATACAAGGCAAAGGTCACCTCTCTACCCAATCCGCCTCAAATTCCAAACGTCGCCAAAGCCGCTTTCACCTTCCAGAGTGTTGCCGGCGGAGACGTTATTAGCGGTGTCATCCCTTCGAATACGGTTTCTACGCCGGTTTATTCACCTGTACTTACGTTGGTCAAAAGCGCGGATACCGCAAACGCAGCAGTAGGTACTACCGTTACGTACTCGGTGCTGATCAGCAATTCCGGCAGTATTGGCGCGACAACCACGTTCACGGATAATATTCCGGGAAGCACGACCTTTGTCCCGAACAGCGTCAAAGTAAACGGGGTCACCCAAACCGGAGCGAATCCCGTTTCCGGCGTTCCCATAGGTTTAGTACCTGCCGGCGGATCAACGACGGTGACCTTTCAAGTCATCGTGAATTCACTGCCGACCCCGGTTCAGCCGCAAATTTCGAATCAGGCAGGGGCGGCTTATACCTACGCGCCGCCTGATGGAAGCGGCAGAACGCTTAGCGGATCCGCCTCGTCGAACACGCTTGTCATTCCGGTTTCATTGCCGAATGTGAACGTGGTGAAGAGCTCGAACCGCACCGCAACGACCGTCGGCGATACGGTTACATTCTCAACTTTAATTTCCAACAATGGGGTAGCCGCCGTATCGAATGTCGTATTCAGTGATCCGATTCCTGCGGGAACGAGCTTCATCGACGGATCGGTCACAGTTGGCGGCGTAGCTAGGCCGACTGCCAATCCTGCTGCCGGTATCTCGATCGGCACCATTGCCTCCGGCGCATCCGTAAACGTCGTATTTCAGCTCAATGTCACATCGCTTCCGTCACCTGCCCAAATTGACAACCGTGCAACCGTATCCTATAGCTCAGGCACATTTAACGGTTCTTCCCTGTCCAATACCATATCCGTTCCGGTCTATCAACCGATCATCGCCGCTTTGAAATCCGTAAATTCTACTCGCGCGACGGTAGGCGATACGTTAACGTACACCTTTGCCGTGCAAAATACAGGGAATTTCGGAGCGCAGCTCACATTGACCGATACACTTCCATCCGGTACAACGTACGTCGCCAATAGTATTACAGTAGACGGTTCTCCTAGGCCGGGTTCTACACCGCAAACCGGTATCCCTGTCGGTTCTGTTCCTGCGGGAAGTACAGTGAATGTCGTGTTTCAAGTCCTGCTTCAATCCTTGCCGAACCCGCCTACCCTTACCAATTTCGGAACATATACGTATACCTACACGTTGCCGGACAGTCGTGTGATGAACGGAAGCGGCAGCTCTAACACCGTGTCTATTCCCGCTTCCGCACCTAATGTCAGCATCAGTAAAGGCGCCGATTTCTCGGAAGCGACCCTGAACGATGAAATTACGTATACCATCATCGTCTCTAACAACGGCATTGTACCTGTCAATCAAGTATTCGTCTCCGACCCGATTCCGGACGGATCACAATTTATTACAGGCAGCGTGACCGTAGGCGGGATTCCGGCTCCAAGCGCAGATCCCGCGGCAGGCATTCTGATCGGAACGCTGGCGCCTTCTGCGATTACGATCATCAGCTTCCGGGTTCGCGTAACGTCACTTACGGCATCTGCTGTCTTATCGAATCGGGCAGCAGTCAACTATACCTCAGGCGCCTTTATGGGAACATCATTCTCCGATACGGTGAATATACCTGTTTATTCCCCGATACTCGCCGTTTCCAAGAGCGCCAATTCTTCAGCTGCCACACTCGGAGATGCCGTCGTATATACGCTGCAAATCAACAACAGCGGTAATATCAGCGCAGATGTGACGTTGACGGATAACATTCCGGCAGGGTCGACGTTTGTTGTGAACTCAGTCCTTGTTAATGGGACTCCTCAGCCAGGCGTTAATCCGGTTACAGGTATTCCAAGCGTCATTGTCCCGCCGCTTCAGACCTCGACGGTTACGTTTCAAGTATCCGTGGATTCGCTTCCCAGCCCACAGCAGCTCGTGGATCAAGGAACAGCCGCGTACACCTTCACCCTTCCAGGTGGACGGTTGGTTAATGGCTCCGCAAACTCCAATACGGTATCCATTCCTGTATCCGCACCGAATGTATCGGTTGTGCTCAGCACGGCTGCTACAGATATCACTACCGGCGATACCATTCTGTACACGGCTGTTATCACGAACAATGGGATTACTAATGTCAATAATATCATCTATGTCGGATCTGCCATCCCAGGCACAACCTTTGTTCCAGGCAGTGTTAAAGTGAACGGTATTGCACTTCCCCAGGCGGATGAGACCGCCGGTATTCCGATCGGTTCCTTGGCACCGAGTGCCTTCGCAACCGTGACCTATGAGGTGAAACTAATCATGCCTGTGTCCGATCAAATTGTTAACCAGTCGACAGTAAGCTTCACGTCCGGCAGCTTCTCGAGTACATCATCGTCCAACGTCGTTACTACACCGATTACGCAGCCGATAATTAACGTGGTTAAATCTTCGGGCATAAGCAATGCCCAAGTAGGCGATACCGTCGTTTACACGATTGCGGTCAGCAATACCGGTAATCTTCCTGCCACCGCAATCGTAACGGATACGATTCCGCCGAATACGTCGTTCGTATCCAACAGCGTCATCGTCGACGGGGTCCCTCAGCCAAGCGCCACGCCTTCCGGAGGGATCAATGCCGGTACGGTTAACGTGAACCAAACCGTCTACGTCATGTTCTCGGTCGTAATCGATACACTCCCTAATCCGCAGCAGATCATCAACCAAGCGACAGCAACGTATCAATTTACCCCGCCTGACGGGCGTCTGATCACACTGACGAAGTTATCCAATTCGCTGTCCATCTCCGTGTCTTCACCTAATGTGACGGCACTTAAGACTTCGACATCAACTGCTGTCTCCATTGGAGATATCATCCCTTATGTCGTGCTGGTATCGAATAACGGGATTTCACCGATTACAAATACGGTATTTATTGATGGCATTCCAAGCGGTACTACGTTTGTATCTGGCAGTGTAGCCATCAATAGTGTCCCCGTACCTAACGCGAATCCGGCGCTCGGTGTAAATGTAGGCACGATACCAGCCGGCGGCTCAGCTACCGTAACCTTCAACCTGCTCGTCGTTTCAGTTCCGACGCCTGCGCTGATTTCTAACCAAGCTACCGTAACGTATACATCCGGCGCATTCGCCAGCTCTTCCTTCTCCAACGGCGTAGACATCCCGGTCTATCAACCCGTGATCAGTGTCGTGAAGAGCGCCAGCACGACAAATGCGTCCGTTGGCCAAACCGTCATCTATACGATGGCCGTTACCAACTCCGGGAACTATGCCGCAACCGTTACTCTGTCAGATCCAACGCTTGCGCCTGAGCTGTCGTTCGTTCCAAACAGCGTCATTGTCGGCGGTTCGCCGCAGGCAGGCGTAGATCCGATTACAGGCATTCCCGTCGGTGTCCTTCAGCCGGGCGCTACCGTAAATGTTACCTTTACTGCGGTGATTACCTCCTTGCCGCCAACGCAGCAATTGTCGAACCAAGCGACTGCTGCCTATAGCTACACGCTGCCCGACACCCGCACGCTTAACGGTTCTTCCTTGTCCAACACGCTGTCCTATCCGGTCTCCTCTCCGGATGTGGATGTCGATAAGAGTGCTACACAGACTGCACTCACGGTTGGCGATATTCAGACGTACAGCATTCTTGTGACCAATAGCGGGATTGCCACAGTTGATAATATTATCTTCGCTGACCCGATCCCGGCAGGTACCTCCTTCTTATCAGGCAGCGTCACCATTAATGGAGTACCGCTTCCGAATGCGAATCCGGCAGCAGGCTTCTCACTCGATCCGATACTGGCAGGCTCTTCGGTCACAGTAGCCTTCAGCGTAACCGTAACCGCAGTTCCGGTCGGCGAACTTGTCAGCAATCGTTCATCGGTAAGCTTCACCTCCGGTGTATTCTCGGCGGTTACGTTCTCCAATACCGTAACAACGCCAGTTTATCAGCCGGTCATTACGCTGGTTAAAACAGCAAACAGCTCCTTGGCCAGCGTCGGAAACACCATCGTATATCGGGTCAACGTGACCAATAGCGGCAACTATCCGACTACTGTCACGATTACAGATCCTACGCCAACCGGCACTGCATTGGTACCGAACAGCGTCATTGTAAGCGGGTCTCCTCAAGCTGGTGCAGACCCGGCAGTTGGTTACAGCATCGGTGTAGTTGCACCGGGAGTAACCGTGCTTACAACGTTCGAATACGTCATTAACACGATGCCGCCTTCGCAGCAATTAACAAACCAAGCGTCGGCCAGCTATGCCTTTACATTGCCGGATTCAAGATCATTCATTCGTTCCGCGTCGTCCAATACGCTTTCAATTCCGGTCACTTCGCCTAACATCAGTATCGTGAAGAGCACACTGTCCACGGATGCTATTCTCGGTGATGTCATCACATATTCGAACGTCGTCACGAATACAGGCATCGCGAATTTGAACAGTGCAGTTCTCTCCGATCCGATACCTGCCGGCACGACCTTCGTACCTGGTTCGGTGCTCGTAAACGGCGTGCCGTTTCCGAATGCCAACCCGGCATCGGGTATCGCGCTTGGCGTCATAACACCGTCATCCTCAGTTACCGTTACCTTTGAAATTACGGTGAATTCACTTCCGGCGAGCGGTCAGTTAAATAACCAATCTACAGTGTCCTTCACATCAGGCGTCTTCTCTGGCACGGGATTATCGAATGTATTGACGACACCTGTCTACAACCCGATCATGTCTGTCGTGAAGAGCGCAAGTACGGCGAATGCTACTGTCGGTGATACGATCACCTATTCCTTGCTCATATCGAATACCGGAAATCTTGAAGCTACCGTTATCTTGTACGATACCATTCCAACCGGTGCCGAATTTATACCGAACAGCGTTGCAATCGGCGGCGTTCCTCAACCAGGCGCTGATCCCGTTACAGGCATTAATATCGGGGTTGTACCAGCCGGTGCATCTGTTCACGTGCTTGTCACCTTACAGGTTACGGTCGAGGCGCTTCCTTCTCCACAGCAGCTTGCCAACCAAGCGACGGCCGCCTATTCCTTCTCGCCGCCGGATGGCCGAATCATCGATGCAACGGTGAACTCGAATACCGTCATCATTCCGGTTTCCTCACCGGATGTGTCCGTCGTGAAGAGCAGCAATGCAATCGATGCGGTAGTGGGCGATACGATTACCTATACGATCACAGTTACGAATAATGGTCTGTCGCCGGTTAACAATGTCACCCTCGTTGACCCGCTTCCGCCTAGTGCAAGCTTCATTGCAGGAACAGTCACCATCAATGGTGTACCGATGCCGGGTGATAGCCCGAATACAGGTATCCATGTTGGCACAATCGCGGTCGGCGCGGTTTCTACCGTACAATTCCAGGTGCTGGTAGTATGATGGCAGTTCCGGACCCGCCGCAGACGATTCGCAACCAGTCCGTCGTGTCCTTCTCTTCCGCCGGCGCAACAAGCTTCTCGTACTCGAATATCGTCAATACCACTGTGAATGGGCCGGTCATTTCCATTGCGTTGTCTACGACTTCTACGCAAGCTGGCTTGACTCTACCGGTTACGTATCAGATAACGGTCACCAATAGCGGGAATCGTTCCGCAAATGTAACGGTCTTTGATGTATTGCCGCCGGGTACCGTGTTTGTTGCGAACAGTGTCATCGTAGGTGGTTCACCTGTCCCCGGCGTAACGCCGGATGGCGGTATTCCCATTGGAGATGTTGCACCTGGCAGTACGGTCACGATTTATTTTCAACTGCTGCTAGTTTCCGCCCCGCCTTCCGGTCAGCTTGATAATCAAGCGACGGCAGACTATTATTTTGTAACAACAGATGGTCGTACGATTACGGGCTCGGAAAACTCGAATATCGTGAGTCTGCCCGTTACCGTGCAGCAGGTTAGTCTGCATAAAGGCGTGAATACCGCTTATACGTACACCGGCGATATGCTGGTCTACACCGTCATAGCTGCGAATGAAGGAACGGAGCCGATGCGGCAAAGTGTGCTCTATGACTCGCTACCGCAAGGAACTTTGTTTGTTCAGGGGAGCGTCACCATTAATGGTGTTCGCTCTCCATCTGCTTCACCTATTGCCGGCATTACGCTTGGAATTATTCAGCCGGGTATATCCATCCCGGTGACATTCAGTGTCATCGTCTTGGATGTTCCCGTCCACACGCAATTATCGAACAGTGCCGAGTTGAGGTTTCAATTCGGCACTTTCGATCAATCCGTTACCTCCAATACGGTTTCTTCACTTGTGTCCGGTCCTGCATTGGCGGTCAATAAATCCGCGAGTCTATCACAAGCTACCGTGGGACAGTCCATTCGTTACACGATTACCATCTATAACAGCGGCACAACCGGTGCTGATGTTACCGTACGCGATGCCATCCCTGCTGGCGCACTCTTCGCGAAGGGCAGCGCTGAAGTAAACGGTCGGCCGCTTCCCGGTGCCAATCCCGATGCTGGCATCCATCTTGGCTTTCTGCAGCCGGGTTTGCAGTATGTGCTTTCCTTTCTGGTTACCGTTACCCGCTCAGGCAATCAATCGGAGCTGATTAACAGGGCAAACGTAGAATATTCATTCCGTCTTCCGAGTGGCGTCGTCGTTACGGATGCGGTTGTGACCAATGATGTTGTTACTTCCGTTGTTGTGCCTATTATTCGAGCGGAACTGAGCGCAGCGCCGCCAATCAGCGGACCGGGAGAATGGATTGCGGTTACAGTGGCAATCACGAATACCGGTAATTATGCCGCCGCCGTAACTCTGTTCGCGCTCATTCCTGATGAAACCAGCATCGAAATTACAAGTATCCGGGTGAATGGCGTCGAGGTTCCTTTTACGCCGGGAGAAGGGCTCCCGATTGGCATACTGGCACCTAATCAGACCATAATCGTCACCTATCGCCTGCGATTGTCTGCTCACCCGCTCCAAAATCACCTGCGGTTCCGTGTTTTAGCACAATTTAGCTATGAAGTGGACGGCGAGTTGTTCACCTACTCGGTTTATTCCAATGAGGTTACGATTGTGATTGAAACCTATGAGGAGTAACTTTGGGAAAGTGGTGGTAAACCAGAAATGGAAATAAAGGCTCTCTGCTCATTCGAAATCTGAGCGGAGAGCCTTTCTTGTTGTTAAGCACGGTATACATAAGGATCTTTCGGCTTCGGAATCGATTTCCACTCGGTCACTTTCAGCATCGGAATCGTTTGCTTGAATGGCTGATAGAACGACCATGTCAAGGTGCCGGTTACTCTTACCCACTCATCGTTATGGAAGGCAGCCGTGCCTGCAGGGAAGTCTGCGAGCATACCGAAGACGCCAGAATCCGCCACACAATGAATGAACCCGAAGCGAAATACAAAATAATGATTCGCTTCCGTCTGCTCCCCCGCATAGACGAATCCGTCAAAGCTGACCTTCCGGCCGATAAACGCATCCGGGAAGTTATAAATGGCCTCTAGCCCCTTCAAGTAGTTGGTATCCGACAGCCCAACCTCCTTCATAGGCAGAAACTCCTGAAGCTCTTGGCGCGACACTTTCGCATAGCCTTGTTTGCCATAGAACACGCTGGAGTCTGGTTTTAGAAACTGGTGAAATCCTGGATTATCCGCAGAAGCATCGAAATTCGGGAACGAGAAACCTTTGGCCTTTACGAAACTGGAATCCAGCGTCTGAACGGGCAAGAAGAAGCCGGTAAGCAGCGGGAAAATCAATATACTGTACGAGACAATTCGCTTCCAGCGAATGGGCTGTTCATGCGAGTGTCCGTAATGATTATGATGCGCATGGTGTTCATGTTCATGATTATGGCCATGATGTTCATGATGTTCATGATGTTCATGATGTTCATGATGTTCATGATGTTCATGATGTTCATGGTGCTCAGGATGTTTATGGTGCTCGTGGTGCTCATGGTCGTGCCGCTCCTTCGACTTCCGCTCGTCCCGTTCCTTCCTGTACAGCCGCACGAATTCGAATAGAAACAGAATGATTAACATGACGATCGCGCTTTGCGTCAAATACGCGTATTTCAGATTAATGTATTTATTTAAATTACCGCCTAGGTGCATCATAATAAACAAACACGCGAAACCGGCAAGCATATAGAGACGAATCATCCCATCAACCTCCCCACAAGCAGTGACGAAGCCAGCGTGCATGCCGCCACCAGTGCAATGAGTACAAGCACAAATTTCCCGCGGAAAACAGCCAACAGCATTAGCGTGTTCTTAATGTCAATCATAGGACCGAATACGAGAAACGCAGATAATGAACCGACGGAGAACGTGCTGCGAAAAGAAGAAGCAATGAACGCGTCAGCTTCCGAGCACAGCGACATGATAAACGCTAATCCAATCATCACCACTGAGGCTGTAATTGGCGTGCTGCCGATATGCATGAGCGTCGACGTTGGTATGAACGTTTGCATCGAAGCTGCGATGAATGCCCCGAGCACCAAATATTTGCCGACGGAGAAGAACTCGTCAATGGCGTGCTGCATCACTTCATATAAGCGTGAACGAAGCGGCAGTCGAATAGGCTCAGCTGACATTGATTCAGCACCTGCTGCGATTTCAGCATCCGCTACCTTCATCCCCCTGAGCGGCAGCTTCGGATAAAGGTACGAAATGACGATTGCCGTAACATAAGCGACGACGATTGCCATCCCACCACGAATAAGCACCATCGTCCAATTGTTGCCGAATGCGATGTAGGTCGCGAACAATACGATTGGATTGATGATTGGACCGGTTAGCATGAACGCAATGCCCGCGTGCAGCGGTACACCTTTGCGAATTAATCGCCTCGTGATCGGCACAATGCCGCATTCACATGCCGGGAAGAACAGTCCCACGCCACAGCCGAATAACGATGCCAAGTATCGGTTGCGCGGAAGGATCGCTGCGATCCATCGTTCAGACAGAAACGTTTGGATTAGACCGGAAATGATAACGCCGAGCAGGATAAAAGGAATCGCTTCCATGATCATGCTTAGAAAGATCGTATTGAGTTGTAGAAAAGTAACCACAGGCACCTCCTGCTATGTCCCGAACGATCGGTTATTCGGACTCCATTATCTATCAATCCGGCTGAAAATGCTAGATTAACGATAAAAGCTGCGACTTTGGACTACGCAAGACAGCCCGGCCCTATTCTGTTACAATGAAGGACGACAACAATGCGGCGGAGGTTTCATCATTGGACTACATTATTTTAGATATCGAGTTTAACGGGCGCAAATTCGCAAGCGAATTGCCGATGGAGGTTATCGAAATCGGAGCGGTCAGATTGAATGCGGAATTGCAGCCGATTGCTGAATTCTCCGCTTTAGTCAAGCCGGTCTATTTTGCCAAACTTAACGAATTCATTAAGAAGAAAACCGGCATCCCGCAAGAGGGCATCGATGCGGCTGAAGGATTCCCGGCCGTCATTCATGAATTTATGAATTGGCTTGGCTCTAATGAGAACTTCCTGTTCGTCACTTGGGGCGGCGAAGATATGAAACGGATCGTATTCGATACGCGCATGCATAATATAGACGATGCGTATTGGCTTGCGGTCAATTATTTCGATTTGTTGAAAGGCTATATCCGTTATAAGGATGTCACGAACGATGTAAGCGTCGAAACGGCCCTGAATGAGCTTGGACTTGGCGGCGAAGAGAACAATGCCCATCGCGCCTTAGAGGATGCACGGATGACGGCGGATATCTTCCGAGCTGTGTTTGAACATATGGATTTCGAGCGGATTCAGCAATTCAAGGACGTCTATTCCAATGCTAAGGAACGCAAAATCGTCAAGAACGCGATCCGCATTATCGCATCGCAGAAAGTAACGCCGTCCTGGGCGATGATCGTTGAGCATGTACTTAGCGGCAAGGTTACACTAGAGGACCCGCGTAAAGTTGCCGAGCTTGAAGCTTATTTCGATGCTGAAATGGCCAAAGGACCGCGTAAAACCCGCAGCTCGAACAACACGGAAACGAGCGAATCCACATCGGAAGTATAACAGTCGGAACATAGAAAAAAGCTTGGTGCGCGCAATGCATGATCATGCGCTGCTCACCAAGCTTTTTTTCTTATAATTTACGGTAATAGTGCAAGTAAGTATCGTCCTTCTCATAGCCATTGCGCTCATAAAGTCGCTGCGCGACCCTATTGTCAACAGCGGTAGACAATTCGATCCCCTTCGCTTCTGTCTGCTCACCGTACTGCTTCGCGGCATCAAGCAGCATCTGTCCGGCGCCAACACTTCGATAAGCTTCCAGGACATACAGATCGTTGAGAATCCACGACCCCTGCATAGAGATTGAGGAGAAGGTCGGGTAAAGCTGTGTAAATCCGATCAATTGTTCGTCACACTTCGCGACAAATACGACCGATTGCCGATGAATGAATCGCTCCCTCAGAAACTGCAGAGCGCCTTCTCGATCAGCAGGCTGGCCGTAGAATTGCCGGTATTGATCAAACATAATCGCCAGCTCAGGAAGGTCTTGCATCGTGGCTTGGTACGTATGAATGGTACGAATCATGGCCTATTTTCCCCTTCTTGCCTGCAAATCCGCGCACTTACATTAAACTCGAAGCTGCAAGAGCCAGTTCCCTGGCTACCCGCTCCCAGATCATATCGATCATAACGACTAGGTTAGGGCCTCTCTCGGGATGAACGTATGGCGCTTCTTTGCGGAAATAGTGTTGATGCCCCCCGATTAACGGAAGTGGAATAATATGTTTCGGAGCATATTTTACACGATTCCAGTACCACATGCCATACCGGTTTCTGCTAATTCCGCCCCAACTGCCCAGCCGCGTTATTAAATCGGCACACGCACCTTTCTCGTTTACCGCCACGACATAATGTACTTTACTGATGTAGTCCGCTGCAATCGGCATCTTAGGTGAGCCAACCTGCACAACTCGCCAATCCGGAATAATGCCTTCTTTATGCAGCATGACAGCTGCTTGGTAAGCGGCTACGCCTCCCCCGCTATGCCCGATGAACAGCACCGGTTTGCCTGCGGATTGCATGCGCACCTGTCCCGCTACGGCACGAGCACCAAACTGAACAGCACGTCGAAACCGGTATAGATCCTTGCGCACCCGCAGCAGCTGATGAAAGAAATTGTGTGTATGATCGCCATACGGGAAGAGTTCCCTGATGCTCGACGCTTTGCCGGCTTCGGCATATTTACGCTTCAGTTCCTTTACACATTCCGCAAAAATCGTACGACTCGAGCCTACGCCCGCCAATAAGTAGACATCCCAATCCAAGGTAACATCTGCCTGCATGCTGTTGTCACCGCCCTGTTGTGTTGGCCAATTAAGTTAGTTCGACCTTCAGCACTTAGTATGCGGCGGTGAATACGTTGTCATTCACTGCTGCAAACGTTACATTATTATATTCAGAAATCGTAAAGCCGTTTCTCATTTTCATGCAATTGAAGCACTTGTACGATGGCTGTTTGACCATAAAAAGAGTTATGCGGCAGCAATAGCATACCGACATAACTCTTGGATTGTGTTATCGTGTATTCAGCTGTTTCCTCTGGGCTAGGAGCTGCTTATACTCAGCGTCAAGCTCCGTATAACGGCTGTCGGTTGGCTTCAGCAAACTGAATTCGCCTAATAGAAATGCGATCCGGTTCGCGATAACCATCTTCTCTTCCTCGAGCTCCTGCTGTGCATCCCTATTCTCGCTTGATTCAGCAGCCTGCGAAGCGTGTGGCTTCTCACGAAACGCCTCGTAGCCGGATTCGATTCGCTTGATCCCGCCATCTTGGAATACGAGCAGCTTCGTGCAAATCTTATCCATCAGATACCGGTCATGGGAGACGACAATCAGCGTTCCGCGATAGTCCGCTAACGTTTCTTCCAGCTGCTCACGGCTAGTCAAATCCAGATGATTCGTCGGCTCATCCAGAATCAGCAGGTCCTGCTCGCGCATCATGAGCTGCGAGAGCTTAATACGCGTTCGTTCCCCAAGACTTAAATGCGCAATCGGCTTCTGGAGCATGGAGGAATCAAAGCCCATATTAGCCAGCAAAGTTCGCGCTTTCCCGACATCACTGCGAATTTCATGGCTGTCTTGAAGCAGCTCGAGGACCGTTCGCCGTTGATCCAGATCGGACACATCCTGCGTTAAATAAGCGACCTTGGCTGTCGGACTGATCCATAGCTGACCGGCATCGACCGGTTTCTGACCGAGCAGCATTTGAATGAGGGTCGTCTTCCCGCTGCCGTTAGGTCCAAGCAAACCAACTTTCTCTCCCCGCTGCAGATAGAACGAGCTATCTGCAAACAGCGATCTCCCGCCGTATGCTTTGCCGATTCGCTGCGCTTCCACGATGCGGCGACCGCGTTTCTCCGGCTGATCCCAGCCGAATGATACCTTGGCTTCCTCTACCGGCTTCTTCACACCTTCCAGATCGATCTTCTCCAGTCGGTGTAACCGTGACTTGATCTGCTTATCCATAGCTTTGGCCTTGCTGCGATAAAACTCTTTCACACCAGTGCGCATTTCAGCCATTTTCCCGACCTTGCCGGCTTCTCGGTGTGCTTTGTCCGACCAGTTCTTCAGCCGCGTGATTTCCGCTTCAATCTTCTGTTCGTATTTCTGCTGCTCTTCAAAATGATGCAGCTGGCTTTGGAAACGGCGCGCTTTCTCCTCCCGATAGAACGTATAGTTGCCGGGAAAGGATGTAGAAACGCCATCTTGCAGCTCTATAATCCGGTCAACGGTCTGATCGAGGAAATACCGGTCATGCGAGATGACAATCGTTGTACCGCTATACCGTCTCAGCTCCTGAACAAGCCAATCGACGCCGTCAAAATCCAAGTGATTCGTCGGTTCATCGAGCAGCAGGATATCCGGCTTGGAAGCCCAGATATGGGCGATGGCAAGCTTCGTCTTCTCGCCTCCGCTTAGTCCGGCAAGACGCTCACCGTCCCATTCCTTCACCTTCTGCAAGCCCAAGTGACTTGCCGTTTGCAGGAATTGCTCGGTTTCACGCGACTCAACTGCGGGGTCCATCATCTGGCTGAACGTACTGACCGTATAGGAGGTCGATTGCAGCAAATACCCGATACGCAGCTGATCCTTATGAAACGTTAGCTTGCCTTCATCAGGCTGTATGCTGCCGAATATCATATTGGCCAATGTTGTTTTACCTGCGCCATTCATCCCGACCAAGCCGACTCGTTCTCGGTTTGCCAGATCGGCGTCTACTTTCACGAGCACATTCGTGTCTCCGAAGCTCTTCTTAATTCCGCGTAATGTTAATAATGTCATACCAATCACCACTTTTAGTTTAGTTGAACAACTGACATGGGCGATGATTGTCGAAGACAACAAAAAAACCGCAAGGCACGCCTGCGGCTAAGGATATGCGGATATAGAGATAGCGTGAACACACCTTAAATAGAGGCCAACAATTGGCATCAATCCAGGCAGAAGGAGTCGTCTCCTATAGACACACGTAACCTATTCCGCTCCGCGCACAGGCTGAGCTCATCTCTTATCGTCATTTTCGAAAATCATGATCGACAGAAAATTAGGTCCACATGATGTCTAATTGGATACCTCCTACAACTTTCAAGATACCCCATTATAGCATGGCGATGTCGCGCTTGCACCTCTCTATTTCCATAAAAATTAGTTTAGTTCGTGAAAGCGGTGAAGTTGAAGCTCTCTGGTCCAACACGAATTGTACCAATTGCAGACGTCTGGATCCACACAGAGTAAGCCTGGTTCGCAATATTAGGCGCGTTGAAATCAGAGCCGGAGAACGAGACCAACTGTGGTCCGAGGACGCTGAGTGAAAGGTTTAACGCAGCGGAGAACACGTTGACATCTCCTGCTGTCAGACCTCTTGTAACAAAGACCGTAACCGTCGTCAGAAGCGGAATAAGCGGCAATTGAACCGCTGCAACGCCTGTAAATTCGACCCGTGTTTGTCCAGCTACACCTGCGGATAAATCGAGTGTTTGCTGAGCAATAAGGTTCGGCGTGTTAATAACCAAGATTGGAATCGCAATGGAGTTAGCATAACTCGCATTCTGTGATGTTTTCGAATCTAGCAAAATAGCAGCCATAATACATCACCTCCTTTATCTATTCATATGTAAAATAGAAGGAGAAAGATTGGACAGGTGGTAGTGTGATCCAAATAATTCCATCGGACATAAAAAGCTCCCGTCTACTTGCTAGACAGGAGCTTTCATAATGCTTAGCTTTTGTTATTCCGCCAGTCCATCTTGCTGTTATTCAGCAGATACTCGAAGTCATTCTCTTGCCGTTTCTTCTCGGCCGCGCGTGCTTCTTCCTCCTGCTTGCGAAGATCTGCCTTACGCTTCTCTTCCGCATCCTTCATTTCCTGAGCAGCGCCTTTGAGCTTATCCAGCACTTCCGGTCGCAATAGATCCTTCAGTGTCGCAGGCTTATCCTCTGTGGATTGCCTTTGCTGCTGCTGCGAATGAGAAGCGGGTCTAAACTTGTCTTTCTTAGCCATCGTGATCACCTACCTGCGATCATTATAGCAATTCAGACCACTGCGTTGCCAGTACCTATGCGAGAGCGGTGCGACTAGTAACGTTCTTCCAGCTTCATCGTCTTCCAGACTACCACGGACACGAGCCAGGCTATGACGAATAGGGCAACCAAGAAATAACCGAGATCTCCTAAATCAAGGCTGCTCACCCATTGCAGAAACGGAGCCTGCAGGTTCATTCTCTCCGTCAAAATCTGCAGCAGCTCCACCATGCCGATCAACAGCGCGGATATGACAGATACACTTGTGACGGTTACGTTATAGAACATTTTGCGAAGCGGGGTATGGAATGCCCAGCGATACGCTTTGGTCATAAACATGCCATCCGCCGTATCCAGGAGACTCATGCCGGAAGCGAACAGCAGCGGTAGAGCAAGAATGCCTAAGATCGACACGGAGCTCTGCGCAGCACCTGCCGAAATCGCCATCAACCCTACCTCTGTTGCGGTGTCGAAGCCAAGTCCGAACAGAAATCCAAGCGGATACACATGCCAGCTGCGGTTAATCAGACGGAACAACGGTTTGAACAGCCTGGAGAATAACCCACGTGCTTCCAAGAGCTTTTCCAGTTCATTCTGATTGTGATTGCCGCTGCGCATACGACGAAACAGCTGAAACAAGTTAATGAGGATGAGTAAATTGATAATACCGATCAGAAGCAAGAAAATTCCCGAAACCGATGTGCCGATCAGCTTCCCTGTATGCTGCAAGAATGGCATTTCATTCTGAATCCACTTGACCGATAAGGCGATCGCAAGAACCATTAAGAAGACAACCGACGAATGACCTAACGAGAAATAAAAACCTACCCCCAGCGGATTACGTTTCTGTTGAACCAGCTTTCGCACCGTGTTATCGATAGCCGCAATATGATCCACGTCGAACGCGTGACGCATACCAAGCGTATACGCCAATAATCCGAGGCTCCAGAAGCCTGCATCCGCACGAACGGCCACCATTAACCCGATGAAACCCAAGACATGCAGAGCCAAGACGACGATTATGTAGCCTGCCCAAGTTTTACGCTGTTTCCAAAGTTCATGCATTCGTCTTCCCTCCACTTTCCCATGTCAGATAATCTAACAACAGTTTGTGAATTCATTATAAAAGGAACGCTTTGGAAAAGCTATACAAAAAACGAACAAAAGGAGTGCCCAAACTGTCGACAGCCCGGATCGCACTCCAATTCGCGTCTTTCTTATTTATGCAGTTTCGCTCCATTTAGAAGTTGTCTGCGTGTCCATTCGTTGGTGACGACCGGGTCTTCGTCTGCTGCAAGACGATCGTATAACCGTTGTCTCAAATCTGCCACCACTTCTGCGTTCTCTGCTTCTCCAATTACATTGGCCAATTCTGCAGGGTCAGACCGCAAATCATAGAGCTCATCCGTATCGGTTAAATTCCAAACGTATTTCCAAGCCCGAGTTCGAATCATACGCTGCGTATACAGTCCAAATTGCTGACCGTTGTAGGAAGCCACTATTTCATCCCGTTCATCGAAGTCTTTCGTTGGTGCGCTGTCATTCAACAGAGGTATGAGGGATTGACCATGAAACTTTATAGGCGGTTCATCGGCAACGCCGGCAAGCTCCAATACGGTCGGACCCAAATCGAGTAAGTTATAGACGAAATCTTCGCTTACCGCACCGAATTGCAAGTGACCCGGCCAAGAAATCATCAGCGGTACACGCACCACATCATCGTAGAGGATGTAATGCTTATCCATCATCCGATGTGAACCGCACATATCGCCATGATCAGCAGTGAAAATAACGACGGTATTCTCGGCAGCTCCCTTCTGCTCAAGTGCAACGAGTATCCGGCCAATAGCCTCGTCCAGCTGGCTGATGATCCCGTAATAACGGGCAACTACCGGCGCCCAATCGGCCCACGTATAGTTCTCCACTCCCCAGCTTACCAGCTGTTGCTGCTGGATATAGGGTTTCCCCTCGAACGTTTCACGAAATCCGTGCCATTCCGGTATCAATTCCGGATCATACATGTCAGCAAACTTGCCAGCTGGGCGGCATGGCAGATGCGGTTCAGCGAAATGAACGGCCACATGCCAAGGCTCTTCTCCGGTGTTCAGTTGATCGATCGCTTCAATGGCTCGATCCGCGAACCAATGCGTCTCCGAATCCTCAAGTGGAATCGGATTGGTCTCTCCGAAATAGCCGTTCGCGTAGGTTAGATCAGGGTAGCGATTCTTCCGAAACTCTCTGTAATTGTTTTCACTCACGTAGGAGTCATACCCAAATGCTGTAGGGTCTTCGCTTGGATTAACGCCCCATTTACCCATAAAAGCTGATCGATAACCCTTCTGCGCAAGAGCCGCGCTCCAAGTATACTGCTCCGGCTGCAAGCTGCCAACCGGCAGAAACGCATTATAATTCCACAGAGCGCCGATCGTTTCGGCCCTTCTGCCATGAAGCATCGACTGCCTGGCAGGACTGCATACCGGAATGTGCGAGTAGGCATGGTGAAACACGGTGCTTTGCGCCGCAAGGCGATCCAGGTTTGGCGTTTGGACGGGATAGACGCGGCTGTAGCCGACACAATCATAACGCAATTGGTCGGCTGTTATTAACAATATATTAGGAGGGCGCTGTACCATTACGGTTGTTGTCTCCTCTCGGTTTAGCCGCTTACACGATATTGGCTCGGTGAGCAGCCTACATGTCTAAGGAACAATCGATTGAAGAAGGATTGATCTTCATAGCCGACCATCGTCGCGATGACAATCACCTTCTCATCGGATTCCATTAGCAGATGTTTAGCCCGTTCAATCCGCACCTCATGGAGTGCTTCGAATACGCTCCGATTGTATTCCTCCTGCATCAACCGATTAAGCTGTCTAATGCTGGAGCTAAACAAGTAGGACAAAGATTGAAGTGTAATCTTCTTCTCATAATTGCGTTCCAGATAACCATAAATGCGTTTCGCCGTCATTTCACGCTCCATCTGGCGCGGCGAAGGATGGGCGCGTTGCTGCTGCATCAACGTATAATAGCGAGACAGCAAGACAAGCAGCTCAATAAGCTGGAGCCGAATTAGCGTCGTGTGACCGATTGACCGTCCATTCATCTCGCGCAGCATATTTTCGAGCAACATCAGTACATGAGCGGCATCCTGCCCATGCAAATTCAGGCGGTGATTGAACCGGACATCCTGCTTCAGGAAGGGATGCACGTAGAAATAATCCATGGATCCGGTGATCTCCAGCTCGGCAAGCAGGGCATCCGGGATGAAGGAAGGCATAAACAAACAGTTGATAATTTCCATCTGCTCGCCTCTCTCCACTTCGTAGGCATGGGTTTCGCCGGGATTGATAATGAACACGTCGCCTGCGTGAACGGCATAATGAGTGCCTTCGAAGACATGCATCCCTTTCCCCCGAACGACATACACAAGCTCAACGAATTCATGCCCATGCTCGCGAATCGAGCCTTGAACCGTGCGTGTAATCCAGAAAGGAAATTCGACTTTCATAAATCCGGTGCTGCTTAAGATATCCTTCATACACGCCCTCCTTCACCAACCATTCTGACTTGCGCGTCTGGCTATTTACTGTGTGAATGTTTACTGGCTGCTTCATCAAACTTCGTACGATCCGGATTGCTCTTCCATTCATCCCACGTCATACCCGCTCCCGCCAAGATCTGTTCGATCCGTCTGCGGAAAGGCAGGCCTTTCTCCTCAAGCTGCACAACCATCGGATCCGGTCGTCCGTTCAGCTTCTGCCGAACCCATTCTTCCAGCTCATGCTCGAACGCTTCAGCAAGCGCGGACTCCGTAGCTGCCAGATTCACTTTCTCCTCAGGATCAACGGATAAATCATATAATTCGCGCGGCGGCCTAGTGAAAGGTCCGGCATCATAGGTACGGATAAACTTGTAACGATCCGTCCTAATTCCTCTTGCTGCTTGCCACGCACATTCGCTCAAGTAGACCGTATCATGTGTCCCTTCTGATTGACCGGCAATCGTTGGCCATAAGCTCTTGCCGTCAAGTCCTGCCGGTTCCTTCAGCTTGGATAAATCGATTCCATCCGGCGCTTCCTTGCGAATCGCTTCAAGCAAAGTAGGAAGCAGGTCAACTTGCTGCACAAGTCCTGACGCGCGTCTTCCTTCCGACATACGCCCCGGCCATCTCATAATGATAGGTACATGAACGGTTGGCTCGTATAAGCCGCAATGATCCCAATAAATGTCGTGCTCAGTCAAACTCTCGCCATGATCGCCGAATAAGACGAGCAGCGTATCTTCTTGAATACCTAGCTTCGCCAAATGATCGTCCAGTTCCTTCAAGCGATCGTCCAAGTAGCGGATTTCCGCGTCATAGAGCGCATCATAATAATCGGTGTCCGTCACTTGGCCGACAAGATCATAATGATGGTGTTTGAAGAACGGATAGGCCGAGTGATTATAAGCGGGCTCCATGCTTTTATTTCGTGGATCAAACGGATCCTTCGCCGAATCATAGAACTCCGGAATGTATGACTCAGGCGGCAAGTACGGCGTATGCGCATCCCAATAATGCAGAAACAAGAAGAAAGATTCATCCTTATGCTGATCGATCCAAGGCAGAGCCAGCTTGTTCACTGTGCTGCCATCGATCCAGCGGTTGCCGCCTACGCTGTTGATGTAGTAGTTATAGCCGCGGGCGAACCATTCCTTCAACTGATACATATTATCGACAGCCGCCGTGGTAAACCCGGCTGAGCGCAGCAAATTTGGCAGCCACTCGACCGATTTCGGGAGCTGCGTCAATTCAGAGCCATGGGAGACGGCGCCGGTAGTGAGACCGATTTTGCCGGTAAAGACGCCCGTATGGGCTACCTCTGTCGGAATATCGGCTGCGTAAGCCTGTTCGAAGAGTACGCCGTCACGCGCGATTTGATCCAAATGGGGACTTGTTCGCTTCGCATAGCCATAGCTGCTTAAACGGGATGCCCGAAGCGTATCCAGCGAGATTAGAATGATTTTCATAGCCCACTTAGTCCTTTCTGGTTGTCATTGTATAACGTCGACGTATTCAAATCGATCCAGGCCAGAACCTGATCCACATTCTGCTCAGGCGTCGAAGTGGAGGTGCACAGCGTAATAGCGGGATTCTCCGGTTCCTCATAAGGATCGGATACGCCGGTGAAACGTGTAATCTCCCCGGATCTCGCCTTCGCGTACAACCCTTTCACATCGCGCATTTCGCACACATGGAGCGGGCATTTCACGTAAATTTCCACAAACGATGGCATTTGCTCTTTCGCGTAATCTCGCATTGCTTTGTAAGGGCTGATGGCTGAGACCAGCACATCAACCCCGTTGCGGGAGAGCAAATTGGCGATGTAGGAGATTCTTCGAATGTTCTCGAACCGATCCTCCATACTAAAGCCCAGCCCTTTGCATATTGTAGCTCGCAGCTCATCGCCATCCAGCAGCTCTACGCGTCTTCCGCGCTCTAGGAGCTTCTTCTCTACGGCTTTGGCTGTCGTTGTTTTGCCTGCTCCGGATAGTCCGGTAAACCAAAGTACCGAGCCATAACCGTCGTTCTTCATGCGTGTTTCCCTCCGTATCTCCTGCAGCATCCTTTAAGTAAGGACTGTAACCGGAGCTCCTCCAAGCTGATGCGACTTAATGGCCGCTTCAATGACTTCTTGGGCTGCAAGCGCGTCTGCTCCTGATGCCGTTATCTGTTCAGGCGTAACGCCTGATTTCAATTCTTCAATATAACAATTGATGCGTTGTTCAAACGTATCGTCGAAGCCTTTCATTCCTCCGAACAGTGGGTTTCGAACGACCGTCAGCTCATCGGATTCATGCGGATAATACGTCATACTTTCATATACGTTATCTACGACAATCCGGCCTTCATTCCCTGCTACTTCGCAATATTCGATCGGGTGCCGCATCGACATATCGTAGCTGCCGGTCAAATGGCCTACCGCACCGGATTCGAATTCCATATTGATCGATACGGTTGACCACGAATCGCGGTTGGGAGCTTTGGTCATAAAGGATTGCACCCGCTTGATATCCCCAGCAAAATAACGCATAACATCGATGGAATGCGGATGCAGCGCACGCATATGCAGCCATTCCGTATCCTCCTGCGGATTGCGGATCGTAAGGCGCATATTCAGGAAAAGCAAGGAGCCGAGCTTGCCGGAAGTGACAAGCTCCTTGGCTTTATAGGCGGCAGGCGTGAACCGATGATTCAGGTTGCAAGCAAGCCGAACGCCTTGCTCTCTTGCTGCTGCCACCATCGCACGAGCCTCTTCGATGTTGTTCGAAATCGGCTTCTCGACGAAAACACTCTTGCCGGCCTCGATCGCAATCATCGTCGGAGCAAAGTGATGGCTGCCCTTCTCGACGCCGGCTGTTGCCACAACGACAACATCGACGTCTTCCTTCAGAAGAAGCTCACGCAAATCCGTATAGAACGGAACGCCATGCAGCTTACCCGCTGCTTCTGCACGTTCTTGCATGAGATCGCATACCGCTGTCAGCTCTGTATCCTTGTGTTGCTTGTAAGCATGACAGTGGATTTTGCCAATATGGTTAACGCCTACGACAGCTACCTTAATCATTGCTCTCTACCGTCTCTTTGGCTTCTTCTTGTTCCTTCTCCTTCTGCTGCAGCTTGCGTGCATTGTTGATCGACCCGATATAAAGCGAGTCATACGCTTCCTGCGAGGAGGTGAAAATTTTGTTCTGACCATGCCAGTTGGTGTTCGTGTAGATCGGATTAGTCCGGTTTACTTCTTCTTCGCGCTTAGCGATGTATTCGTTCATCCGCTGCTGAAGGAAAGCTACGACTTCCGGCTCTTGATCGGCTACGTTCACATTCTCTTGCGGATCGCGAATCAGATTGTACAGTTCGATCTCCGGTTTATGATGGAAATCGGGTTCCAGCGAGCAGATCAGCTTCCACTCCGGCGTGCGCCAGCCGTGTTTGCGCATCCAGGTGCACTCCGTAATATAGAGCTCGCTTTTCTCCAGGCTGCTATCGGCTTCGCCTTTGATGAAGGCATTTAGGCTGCGCCCGTCATAGGAGGTGCCGGAGTCGATTTGAAGCAGGTCCAGAACCGTTGGCATAATGTCTGAAATGACGCTGACGCTCGATACTCGCTTGCCGGCTGGCACCCGTCCAGGGAACTTGATAATAAGCGGTACGACGAGCGTACAGTCATAGAGACCGTGATGGTCAAAATAACAATCATGCTCATACAGCGTTTCGCCATGATCGGACGTAATGACGATTAGCGTATCTTCCTCAATACCCATATCGGCAAGTTTCGTGAATAACGTTTGGATCGCAATGTCCATATACGCAATAGAACCATCGTACTGAGCGGTTACATACTCATGGTCGGTTACGTCTTCCCCGATCCACGATTTCAAATAATCGCCGAACGGCTTGAAATCATATACCGGCTCCATCGACGTATTCGACGGATCCTTCTCGTCTTTGCCATAGAACATCCGCTCGAACGGCTGCGGAGGCAAATACGGCGAATGGGGATCCATATGACGCAGGAACAGGAAGAACGGTTTATCCTCTGCCGCGAGGCGTTCCAGTTCCGGAATCGCAACATCGTTCAGGTTCTCCGCTTTCGGAGCGCGACCGCTCTCTTCATTCGGAAGCCAAGACTCGTAGTTCAGGTAGTTCTGGAAGCCGCGTGCCGATGGATTGCCCGTAAATCCGATACAAGTCGTGTTGTACCCATTCGCCTCCAGCACTTCTGCGAGCGTGTCCACATGTCCGCCAAGCGGGCCTTCATGTCGGAGCGCGACAACGTCTGTGCCGAACACGTCCATTCCCGTAAGCATGGAAGCATAGGCAGGCGTAGTCGGAATGCTCGGGCTAAAATGCTGCTCGAACGTTACACCTTGTGAAGCAAGTTTATCAATATATGGCGTCGTTAGACGCGAATAACCATAGCCGCTCATATGGTCGCGGCGCAAGCTGTCGATGCCGAAGAATAGAATATTAGGTTTTTTTGCGGACATGGCAGTAGCCTCCTAAGCGTAATTGTTTGATCCGACGAGGAATGAAATGATTAACGAGCGTCTAATTTCTTGAAGATCGCATTCAGATAACCATAAGACTCCGCCGCAACAGCGGTCACTTGCTCAATCGTATGCGTTGGCTGCGCGCCGATAACTTCAAGCACAACCGGACCATCATAAGCTCCCGCTACAAGTGCTTCGCAATAGCCGAACAGATCGATCTCCCCACGGCCGCACGCTTGCAGCTCGATGGAACCCGGGCCTTGCTCGCGGCCTTTGCAGTCGCGGATATGGATATGCTTCACGCGGCTGATCACGGCAGGCAGCGCTTCTTCTGCGTTCTCGCCGGAGCGATGAATATGGCTTGGGTCCATATCGATACCGAAGGATGACGATGCGATTTGCTCCATTGCCGCGAGTGTAGTCGGCGTGTTGTAGATGGAGCTGCCGACATGTGCCTTCACGCAAAGTGTAACGCCGTAGGTGCCAGCAATCTCTGACAAGCGGCTCAGCGTTGCGATCGATGCCGCCAAGTCCTCATCCACGCCGGATTTGCCGCCAGGGCCGACATTAATAATCGGAATTCCGATGGCTTGTGCCGCTTCGAACGCAAGCAACAGACGTTCTTCGTTCAGCGATGCGACTTCCATCGAGAGAAACTTCAAGCCGTTCTCTTGGACAATCGCCTGCAGCTCATCCTTCTGCTCCTGCCAGCGGCTGAGGTCCAGATGCTCGCACATGCCTTGAATCGCCGAAATTTCCACGCCGTCATACCCGCATTGTGCAATTAATTTAGCTGCTTGAGCGAAATCATAGGATTTGAATAATACCGAGTTCACGCCAATTTGAATCATTTGTTATATCCTCCTCAAGTTTCTGATTAATGTTAGTTTCTATTTCAAGAACAACGGATCGCCATGAAGCGGCGGCAGCGGATTCGGTCTAACCATTTCTCCGCCACGCTCGAACGACTCGATAACCGCGAAAGTATATTCCAATACAGCAAGCGCATCGCGGCCATTGGCACGCAGCTCCTCGAACGGAACCTTATTCGATACATCCTCCAAGAATGCGTGCAGCCTGTGATTAAACGTCGTATTAAAGTCGTTGGTGCCATAGTCCGTCACTTCAGGCTCAGGCTGTACGCTGATTGCAGGAATGCCCTTCTCTGCTTTCCAGTACGAGATTTTCTCCACGCAGTTCTCGATGCAGAAAGTCCCTTTCGTTCCGGCCATCTCCAGACTCCACCAGCCGCCAAGACCGTAGACTGCATCGCCGCGCTGGCTAAGCAAGTAACCAACGCCGCCATTGGCGAATTTCAGATGGATGCTGTTGATCGATGCCATCACATCGCCTGCGCTTCTGCGGAAGCCAGGACGATCCGAGAACGTCTGAATATGTGTGATATCACCACAGAAATGTCTCATTACACTAAGTGGGTGCGTAAGAAACGCCTTCATGTGGAAATAAGGATGACCTTTCACTTTGCCCGATCCGGCTGGACCATAATTGGCTTCTCCGCCGTTAAAGCCCATCTTCGCCAAGCAGTACACCAGCTCGCCGATTTCGCCATTCTCGATGTATTGCTTGCCTTTGGCAGCCGGTTCGGTGAAATAATGGTTCAGGTTACAGCCGAGGTAGACCTTCTGTTTCTCTGCATAAGCAACCAGCTCGCGCGCTTCGCGAATATCATGGCAAAGCGGCTTCTCGACCAGGACATGCTTCCCGTAGCTGATGGCCTCCATCGCAGGCTCGAAATGCCAGCTTCCGTTGTCGATTCCACCCGTCGTGACGTCGATGACTTCGATGTCCGGCTCGTTCTCAATCATGTCTTTCAAGCTGTAGTAAGCTTTCACGCCATACTTCTCCGCTGCGGCGTCCGCACGTTCCTTGACGATATCGCAGACAGCAACGAGATCAGCGAGCTCATCTTCTTTGTGACACACTGCATGTAAATTGCCGATTCCGTTCATACCTACGATTCCGATTTTCACTGCCATGATTGAGTCCTCCTGAAATGGTTTTATAGTAATTGGATTGTCTATTAAACGTTCTCGATCTTCGGATCACTGAGCAATACACGCCGTCCTTCGCCGCTGGAAACGTACGAAGCAAGAACCATTCTTAGCGATGTGCGTCCTTCCTCAGCGGTAGCAATCGGCTCACGCTCACCGCGAAGGAATTCAGCCAGCGGCTTCGCAAGTCCGCGGATACGGACGCCATGATTCGCCGGTGTTGCGATGTCGCTAGGGGTCCAAGCACCTGTTGCTGTCGTATATTTCATGAGCCCTGCGCCATCGTCAGGACGAGGCACATTGCAGCTTGTGGCGTCCCCGTAGTTCTGAACAATCGTGCCAAGCTCGCCGATAATTTCAGTCGTATTCTGACCTGAAGTACATGTGAAGGAACAGCTTACCTCAGCCATGGGACCGTCAGCATAACGATACACGGCAATTCCGTTATCCATCGGGATGCGCGGGTTATACATGGAACTGATCTCGGCCGTGACACTTTCCGGCGCCCCAAGCAGCCAGTGAATAAAATCAGTCGGATGCGCGGAATCGTCCGCCCAAATATCGCGGTTCGCTGCCGGATCGACATGCCAGCTGTTGGCAAAATCAGCATTCAAGCCTACCGGTAGTCCATGTCTGCGCCTAACCATAAAGATTTGACCGAGCTCTCCGCTCTCGATCCACTGCTTCATCTGGATGTTCTGGGGGTCCGTTCTCATCTGCCAAGCGAGCGTGAATGGTACTTGATGCTTCTGCACGGCTTCTACAATTCGATCTGCTTCCGCCATTGTGAGCGCCATCGGCTTCTGCAAGATAATCGCCTTGCCGTAGCTGGCTGCGAGCTCTGCCAATTCAGCATGTCGCGATGTTTCGGAAGCAATCACTACCGCCTGAATATCGCTTCGTTCGACTACATTGACCGCATCCGCATACCCTTGAAGGTCATACGTCTTGCAGGCCGTCTCCAATCGCTGTGCATCATGATCCCAGGCGGCAAGCACCTTCACGCCGTAATCAGCCGTTCTCCATTCGTCACAATAAGCATTGACATGTCCGTGGGCAAATCCGAGGATTCCAACTCCAATCATTGGGTTCATTCTCTCCTTCACTTGTTTACTGACCATGAAAACGATTACTTCCCTCATCATAATCAACCTAAAGCATGGAATCATGGTCGATCTGGACAATAACTGTTGCGATCAGGACATAAGTGATAGCCATTTGGATGAAGAATCGCTGACACGCGGTTTGGGCAACCTATGAGCGCCTCCCTCAAGGCAACTACATATCGTCGAGGAGGATGAGCATTGTCCAGAAATAAGAACAAAACACTGCAAGACAAAATGAACGCCTTGCAGGCGGATTCCCGTCAAGCCGAGAATAATGTAGCCGGTTCTACGGATCGTAACCGCAATCAGAAGGGAAATGTACCGAACAGCCCTTCGACGGGTTAAGGTACGAAGGCAAACAAAAAACAGCGGAGCTGCAAGCACACTTGCAATCCGCTGTTTTTTATTCGCAAGCATCGAATTTGTTAACGATTATTCAGGACGTATCCCTGACCTTCGCATCTTCAACCACGTTAATAACAGGAGCACAATGGGAACGAACACAACCGGTAGAATAATAGTGAATGGCAGTATATTGATATCATATGCAATTAAATCGGTTGGCAATAGAAAGCTTTTTATCGCAATAGCGAACAATAAGGTTCCCACCGGCACAATGAATGCCTTCGTATTCTTGAGCCCGACAACTTTGCCTAATATGTTCACAAACACATACTGAACAATGATGATCTCAAATAACGTAAAGATCGTCCAAATCCCGATAATCAGAATCTCGATCCGTTCTAAGTACTCGCCGAATTTAACCAACTGAATTGCCGAGAAGAAGGGGAATGATGCCGTCTGGAACATATTTACGCCTAAACAGCCGAATGCAATATACGTCGCAGTCAATAGATATAGGCAAGAGAAGGAGACACCTACGCTGCAGCTTAACAATACTTTCCTAGGATTATTCACATCCGAATACAGAAAGGCCATCACGCCTGATTTTCCAAAAGGAAATCCGAAGGAGACCATCGTGCCGTAGACATACATAGGTAGAGGATGTTGAAATTGAGGAAGAAAAGGATTGTATTCCACATCCCGATAAATAAATATGCAGATCACCACCATGGAGACAATAAAGAACGGAAGAATGACAAGAACGCTCCGAACGATCGTTCCAATACCGAGAGAAACGGCATATATCGTCACGGTTATCACAATGAGCATAATTAAATTCGGTGAGGTATTGGGCAGGATTGCACTTGTATAAAACAGCGCTATGGATCGAACCGACAACACACCAAGCCCAATCAAGTCCACCATGAAAATCGTCAGAATCAGCTTCCCTATCCACTTCCCTAATAGGATGATGATAATATCGCTCATGTTGAGCTTAGGAAATTGTTTCTGAATATAGGAAGTCATGACTAACGTAAGGATAACTGCAATCGTTGCTAACATATTCGAGATCCATACATCCTGAGTAAGACATTTGGCTTCGAGCAAATATAAAGTCGAGAATCCCGACATAAACGCAAAACAAAGGCAGCCCAGCTGGAAACTCGATATTTTCTCCTGTTTCACGTTCAATCGACCCCCAACTGTATATTCAACGCATTTCTCACATACACAGAAATAGGCTTGTATAAATACATATTCAGGGATTCAGAGGTTGGCATCCAATCCTCGATTACCGGAATGAAGTAACAGGTAATAAACAGACTAAAGAGCAACAGCACGATGGCTTCTTTTCTATTCCCTTGTTTCCTAAGCTTGACGTACGCCGTAATTACGTAAACGAGGAAAAGCACTAGGATCGTAAAGATTAGCATTTCATGGTCCTCCTAAGACTTGGCTCATTCCGAGATTCGGAATACTGGCGGTGACATTAACCGTTACCGGTAAAGTGGGATACACCTCTGTCCAATTCGGTTTCGTTCTCTTCCATACATTCGGGTGATATTGCCTTAGGTAATCGGATATGCCAAGAACATCAACCTGCATATCACGCTGGAAGTGAGTTAAACTTACAGTGAGCTGCTTCTTTATTGTCGCCTCTGCGGAACGCTCCAGCTGTTCCAGCGCATTGTTAGCCGTTAATTGAATAGGTCCGCTGGTATCAATTAAAGTACCTCTTAATTTCACGTCGATCGTGATTGCCGGCATTCCATTGATGGCTTGGTAATGTATTTTACTTTTTACGATCTTCATCATCAGCGATACCTTCTTGGATTTATACGGAACAGATTGAACAAATTCAAGGTATCTCCATTTCTTCTTCGCCATGAGCATATGAATGCTCAGCACATCATCGGCATTCATCCAACCAACGAGTTTACCCTTATTGATGACAGAACCGCCGCTCAATATCATGACCTCACGATCACTGTTTATCGGCTTCGAAATAAACAATTTCCCAAGAACAAAGCCACGATACGGATCTGTGTAATAATTGACGATGTCCTTAAGTTCGATGTTGATGCTCTTGCCCCATAGATGTTCGTTCTTCACCTTGCCTTCGATTTCATTGGTGATCAAATCCCCGGTTTCCGACTTCAAATGAAGAATATCCGATGCTTTTCCTTTGCTGATCGCCAAATAACCGGACATCCGGATTTCGCGGGATCGATTAAAATAATCGATAATTTCATAGAACTTATGCCGGGCTGCACTTTCCCCCACGATGAAAAATTTGTCATGCTGCCAGATCAATTGTTTGCCTGCACGGCTTCTTATATTCCGCGCAGCATCAAGAATCGATTCACCGGATGAACTTGCGATCCACTCTAACGTCTTATCCGGCATATCCTTACTGGCCGAGGGGGTGTAATTGCAATACAACGTAATGATGAATTTCTTGGATTGCTCATCGTAATCAACCCCTGTAATCGTAACAAGTGCGATACTGTTAATTTCTCTAACATCAGGTGAGCACCCCGCAAGAAGTGACAAGGGAATGAACCCCAATAAGAGCAGTTTAATGATCCTCATGTTCCCTAACCTGCCCTTCCATGGATGCATAGGAGGTGTCATTCTTGGACTGTCTTCGGTGCTTAATGGGGAGAAGCAGATAATGCTCGGTTACGTCCTTCAAGCGATACGAATTAAACGTAGGCAAATACAGCTTCCCGAATGACCGCAACGAACATAAATGCAGGACAATCGCAAACAAGCCAAGAGCCAAGCCGAGAACGCCAGTCCATGCAGATATGAAGATTAGTGGAAATCGCAGCAAACGGAGCGTAATCGCAGTGTTAAATGCCGGAATCGTAAAGGAGGCAATGCCTGTCATCGCGACGACAATGACCATCGGTCTCGAGATAATGCCTGATTGAACAGCAGCTTCGCCAATAATAAGCGCGCCGACGATGCTTACAGATTGACCAACCGTTCGAGGCAGTCTAATGCTTGCTTCCCTTAGAATCTCGAAAGCTACCTCCATGATAAGAGCCTCCAGAAAAGTCGGGAACGGAATTCCTGATTTGGTCGACAGGAACGTGAGCATTAACGGAGTCGGAATCATCTCCAAATGGAATGTCGTTAACGCGATGTATAAGGAAGGTCCGCAGAGTGAAATAAGCAATGTGAGCATACGTAATAGACGTAGGAAATTGGCAAAATAAAACTTCTCGTAGAGATCCTCGCTGGGGTGCAAGAAATCCGTAAAGGTGGAGGGTGCAATAAGCGCATTCGGGCTTCCGTCCGTGAAAATAACCACTTTCCCCAGATTTAAAGCGTTAACTACACGGTCAGGTCTCTCCGTATTCATGATCTGAGGAAACGGCGAATAAGGGCTGTCTTGAATCCATTCTTCGATTTGAGCGCTGTCTACGACGATATTCAGCTTGACCGAGTCTATTCTCTCTTCAACCTCGCGCAGAACGGAAGCTTCTACTTGATCTTCGAGATATACGATCATCACATTCGTCTGGCTTTCACGTCCCAGAACAACGATTTTGGATTTCAATTTGGTGGATTTCATCCTGCGATAAACCAATCCCATATTCACTTTCAAGTCCTCTGTGAATCCTTCACGAGGGCCGCGCACGTTGATTTCCGATGTTGGTTGATCGACTGCGCGCGTCTCATATCCGGGGATCCCGATCCCATAACACACCGTTAAGCCTTCGACGAAAATGACGATTCCGGCATCAGCGATCATCCCAGTAACCTTGTCCAATAAGGGGATTTCGGTGACGATACCTAACGAACGAATGGATTCGAGAATCGTCTCAGCCGTAGGATTCTCATGACCGTGAATATCTTCGTTGATCTTCCTTACGAATTGTTTGTTCAAGGTTTGCTGATTGATAATCACACTTAAATAGGCAACCGCAGCCAGTGGTTTTCCTTGTTTCGATTCGAAGTTCTGGAAGCAAAAGTAGTTGTTATCCGCATACAGCTGCTCCAATTTGCTTATGTTGTTTGCAACGGAAGGATCGATTATCATTTCTGTTCTCCAGGATCAACAATAGAATAGAATCAAAGAAAGTATTCTCCTGTAAACCCAGAATTATGCAAAACGCTGCTTATAGCGACCGTACCCCTCCGTCTCTAATTGTTCTACAGGAACAAAACGCAAGGATGCGGAATTGACGCGATATTGAGGCTTGTTATTTTCTTGAACTAAGTGGCCCAAATGCGATTTGGAGATGCGAGCTCGCAGCGCCGTTCGTACCTGACCATCGCTTAGATCGGATTCTTTACGGATCCAGCCCTCCTCGATCGGCTTGGAGAAGGTTGGCCACCCTGTCCCCGCATCATACTTGTCCCTAGAGCTGAACAGAGGGTCGCCATTAATGATATCGACATAAAGCCCCTCCCGTTCGTTATTCCAATACTCGTTCTGAAAAGCAGGCTCTGACTCCTTGTTCTGGGTGACGTTGTATTGCAGCTCCGTTAACTGCTGACGCAGACGATCTTTATCTTTCTTGCTGTTCCAACTTCGTTCCGCGAATTCATCACGACCGCTGCCTTCTTTATACAAATTATAGGATCTTCGATGTGTATTGTAGTAATCCTGATGCTCGTCCTCCGCAGGATAGAATTGTACGGCAGGTACGATCTCGGTCACAATCGGCTTCTTGAATCGTTTGCTCTTCTGCAGCGCTTGCTTGGAGGCTTCTGCCTTCTTGCGCTGCTCCTCATTATGTACGAATATTATGGTTCGGTAAGACGAACCGCGGTCACCGAATTGTCCGTCACGATCCGTTGGATCAATCAGCTGCCAATAGATGTCGAGCAAACGCTCATAGGGAAACAAATCCGGCTGAAATGTAATTTGAACGGCTTCAGCATGACCTGTCGTTTCCGTACCGACTGTTTGGTAGGTCGGATTTACGGTATGGCCGCCGGTATAGCCTGAAATAACAGAATCAATTCCGGGAAGTGTGTCGAACGGCTGAACCATACACCAGAAACAGCCTCCTGCGAATGTAGCGATCTCTGTCCTTCGAAATGTGTTATTCATTATATATGCACCACCACTTTAGAATTCTTTGTCTCCATAATATTGAGTATTGCCCCGGGGAGAAAAACATTTGAACGACTTCCCGTCATTTGCTACAGTTAAAACATGGAATGGCATTGCTGTTCGTTGAAATTCAATCCATCTTATGGTAGAAGGATGTTGCAGATGTGAAACCAAACTATCCGAATAACGAGTTACCCAAACGAAATTTACAAGCCTATATGGAGGTATTCATTGTTTCAGCCAAGCTGGGATTGACTTCTTTCGGCGGCCCCATTGCCCATCTGGGCTACTTTCACAATGAGTACATACGCAAAAGACAGTGGATGGATGAACGGAGCTATGCCGATCTCGTTGCTCTATGCCAGTTCATACCCGGCCCAGCCAGCAGTCAGGTCGGCATCGGTATCGGTACTATTCGTGCCGGCTTAATTGGCGGCTTGATAGCCTGGCTAGGATTTACGCTGCCATCGGTAATTGCGTTGGTGGTATTCGCTTACCTTCTAAATGGATTGGATATTAGTCATGTGGGTTGGATTCATGGTTTGAAGATCGTAGCGGTAGCCATTGTTGCTCAAGCTATCCTGAGTATGGGACAGAAGCTCGCACCGGATAAAATCCGAGCCTCCATTGCTATCATAGTCGCTGTCATTTCGCTATTGTGGCAGTCTGTATTTAGCCAAGCCTTGCTCATTATCGTAACTGGATTAACGGGGTTAATTATTTTTCGATCTACGAAAGTGCCGGATGCTCCCGCGCTCAATGTTCCAATTACTCGTACGTTTGCTGCCTTGTGTCTGACGTTGTTCTTCGGTCTATTGATTGTGCTGCCTGTCCTAAGACATGCCTTGTCTTCCGAATGGCTGTCTTTATTCGATAGTTTCTACCGATCGGGTTCGATTGTATTTGGTGGTGGCCATGTTGTACTGCCGTTATTGGAACAGGAAGTGGTACCTGCGGGTTGGGTTAGCAAAGAAGATTTTCTTGCAGGGTATGGTGCGGCGCAGGCTGTACCTGGACCGCTATTTACTTTCGCAGCTTACTTAGGCGCAATGACTAAAGGCGTTTCCGGGGCCATTGTTGCGACCGTTGCGATCTTCCTGCCGGCTTACTTATTGATCGTCGGAACCTTGCCCTTCTGGAGCGTTCTTCGAAATAACAGGCGCATTGGAGCTGCACTGGCAGGTATAAACGCGGCGGTGGTCGGTATACTATTGGCTGCCTTGTATAATCCGCTATGGACAACGGCAATTATCGACTCGGCCGATTTTGCACTGGCGTCCATCCTGTTTCTAATGCTGGTTTTCTGGAAATTACCGCCTTGGACGATAGTCATTGCCGGGATGGTTGGCGGCACTTTGCTTAAGTTGCTTTGACTCTCCAATTTATTCTGTTTTATTTTCCTTTTGCCGCTTGTTGTAGATAATGATGAAAACGATGAATAGGATAACAGGAATCATAATGGCGACAGGTATGAGTAGAATGGGTGTCATGTGGTACTCCTCTTAAGTTTGATAAACTTTCTCGTACTGCATGGACATTATCTCTCTTTCCGACGCTGAAATCAAATGAATTAATGCCGCTAAATAAAGAAAAACCGAAGAATCAATGATCCTTCGGTTCTTTATTGATCTACGAATGGGCTGTCTTAACCGGAAGCGTTGTAGTCTCCACTAGTGGATACATCCATTTGGAAATCAGCGTCTGCAGGATGATGATCATCCCGCCAATGCACCAATAGAGCGGCATCGCAGCCGGCGCGGAGAATGAGAATATGCCCATCATGACCGGGGAAAGATATACAATCCAGCCCATTCCTTTGGCTGCATTCATCTGAGGTGCCGCACTCTTCGAAATCAGAGCTTGAGCCAAGTACACGCCGGCAGCCAGGAACGGCAGGATAAGATCCGGTTTCCCAAGCTGGAACCATAGAAACGTATGATGAGCAAGCTCCGGGTTTGACCGAATGGCATAATACATGCCGGATAAGATTGGAATTTGTAAGAGCATCGGCAGACAGCCTATGTTCAGAGGGTTGTACCCATGCTTGCTGTATACCGCCATCGTTTCCTCTGTTTGCTTACGCTGCTTATCCGCATCCGTATTATTCACGTATTTCTGCTTAATGGCATCGAGCTCAGGCTGCATGGCCGTCATCTTGCGTCTCATCTTCTGCTGCTGCTTATATTGATTAATCATGAATGGCATTAGCGCCAGCCTTACGATTACTGTGATTGCAATAACAGCAAGACCGAAGCTGCCTCCAAACCATCCTGCAAAATGATCAATCATCCAAGAGAACGGCGAGACAAAATATTGATGAAAAAAACCGACTTGAGCGTACATATTTAACATAATTAATGATCCTCCCTGTTGTTGTTATGCTGCGGCAATCAACAGGGTCGTGCACGGGGATGAATCATCGTCAGGCGCTTCTTTGCGTTTCGTATGCCGAGTTAGCCGCTGCCGCTGGGTTAGTACAGCGCCAGGTTGTTTCTTCAATGTCGAATGCGGCGCATCCGCTTCGCGGATTCTCGTCCATCTGGCGTCATTAGCAGCGGTCGGAATCCAAACGAAACATAAGTAAGCCAATGAAACAAGTGTGCAAATGGACATCGCATATAGAAGCGCATCATAAGGCTCGAACAATGATATCCCCCCTTTCCGTTTCATTCATATTTGTATATTCTAACCGTTTTCGCCGCTGAACGGAATCGGTCGAGAGACGGATGCAAATTGAAAAACGTGCAAACCCTAATTAGAAACAAGGGTTGCACGTTCTCGGGATTACTTGGTAATTCGGATTTCTCCTGTACTGCTGTCCCACTCTACGGTATAACCAATCAGCTCCGATATATTCCGCAGCGGGAGCAGCACCTTATCCGCTACAAGTTTAGATGCGGTTATGGTTACGGACTCTCCATTCACATCGACGGTATTCGACTGTATCGTATGGGTGAGTGTTCGATCACCGATGACCGCAGTCACCGTCTTCGTTGCATCATCCCACGTTACCTCTGCTCCCAATAATTCAAAGACTTCTCGCATCGGAATAAACACGCGTGAATCGGCTAAGAACAAGTCGTTATCCAATGCCTTCGGTTCCCCGTTTACGAACAGCTTCCCTTCATAGTTCTTCATGACTGGATAATCATGTGCCTCAGCGATTTCAGTTAAAGTATGCTCCGACGACGTAATGATAACGAGCGTCCCGATTTCAATTTGCGGAAATAACCAATGAATTTCATCATTCTTCATCCGGATGCAGCCTGCGCTCACATACTTGCCAATCGATTTGCTATTATTATTGCCGTGAATCGCATACGTGGTGCCTTCTGTTCCGTCAACCTCAAGGCCTAACCAACGGTCACCAAGCGGATTCCGAGGATCGCCTCCGGGAATTTTCTCTTTGTAATAAGGTCTGTTCTTGATTTTGTTGACGATTTTGAAGCTGCCTTCCGGTGTTAATGTACGCGTTCTGCCGGTCGCAACGGAAAAGGTCTTAATCAGCTCGCCGTTATTGAAATACGCCAATTTGTTCGTGCTTTTATTTATCACAATCAGTTGGTTATTACTTGCTTTAGCGCTTGCAGTGGCAAGCGGGAACACACTCAGCAGCAGCGAAACTATGAAAGTGAGGACAACGATTCTCAACCGATTTCGACCCAAGAAAGACACCCTCTTATTCAAATATTGATATACATATCAATGTATGAACGAGAGCTCCTCTGCACCACTGCTTTTTCTAAACTTTAGTGGAACTTTAGTATAGCTAAACCATTAAGGATGAGATTGCGAATGGCGGCTGCCTTGCTCAATTCTTGCAGTTCTTCTTGCAGCGGGTGCTCTAGTAGTTGCAATTCCCGGTTGGCAGCGGCTAATTCGATTATCTCTAATCGCAGTAACCAGTCGTTCGAATAAGTTTGGTTGAGTCTGTCATGGATCTCATTGAGCGCTTGGAGAGACTGGGCTGTGAAACTGCTAGCCTCTCTTATTGCTCTTACTTGTTGATAGAGGGTTTCAAGCTCTGTAAGTGGAGCGGATTGGGTAGGTTCATCTCCTACTTCTGCTTCTATTGCGAGTGGCACAACTGCACTGTAGTAGGCTCCGGGGTCAGCCGCACCCGGATACGCGGAAACGATACTTGACCCGACCGCCATATCGTATGTGCCCCACTCTTTCTTGAATAGCAACTTGTCATTGCAGGTGACCGAACAGTCCTCGAAGGATAGGAGCACGACGTGATGAGCATTTCTATGGATTCTCTTGATCCGTCCTGAAACGTGGATTCCACTTTCGAATAGCAGCTCCGTGTGACTTCCTTGGCATATGCCTAACCCGGCAAGTGCTTGATCATCGCATTCTTCTAATGCAATCCCGCCTTGCAGCTTGCCAATGGGACTGCCATATCCCTTGGCATGATAATCTTTGCCATGCCCGCTTAATTGCTGATGGTCAATCGACAACGCTGTTCCGCCTGTCGTGTTCACATAGATGGCTTCGCCATTCGAGTCTTTCTCGATGCTCTGGATGATCCCCGTAACACAAATACCCGAGTTGAACGCAATAGTCGCCACATTACGCGAACGCAGCGCCTTCTCCAAGCTCTCCGTGCCGCCGATTCGAAATGCCATGGTGTTCGCCAATGCTTCTACACCTTCTAGTAATTGCTCAAAGCTATGACATACGAAGAGACGTGACTGCATCTCCGTTACGACCTTAGGGCTGGCGGCACAAGCATCAACGGAATACGGTAGCTTCATTACTGCATCTGTGAAACAATGTTTGCTCTCTCCGACGGAGGACAGCAACCCTGCGCCGTATATTTTCGGATCATCCGGCTCCCCAATCAGCCCGTATTCGACGGTTGCCCAGAAGAGTCGGGACACTTTCTCCGCTTCCGTTAGTTCAGTTATGGCTTGTTGTTTCTCCTCTACCAGCTTCTGAGCAGCAGCCTTCTCTTCCGCTGTCGATTTCGGATCCTCCATGACGATCGTTAATAGGCGCAGCGCCTCGAAGGCTTCTCCTCTTTCTTTCATAGAGAAGGCCTTTGTACCAATGGACCCTATCGTTTGCACATAGGTCCTATATTCCGGATCAAACAAGATCGGTGCATGCCCGGCAGCTTCGTGAATAATATCAGGAGCCGGGGTGTACTCGATATTGGATAACTTACGGATTTCAGCGGCAATGGGCAGAATCCCATTCGCAAGCAGCTCGTAGAAGACAGCACCGGGAATGAGCCCATTGACGATTACGGCCCCCCATCCGATTCGGGCAAGGCATGCGTTCATCTCGGATACGCGGGGAATACTTTCCTTCTGAATGCCTGACTGCTGCAGTCCACTAACAAAAGCGGCATGTGCGGTATCTCGCAGGGCATGGTGATTCTGGCGCATTACATACCGCCAGACGGCGTGATCGATAGGCGTATACTGATCATAATCTTGCTCGGATATATAAGGGGACAAATGAGGCGGAATCATTCTCATGTCTTCCACTCCCTCTGCAATTTGCGCTTGCTATCTAGTTGCCGGTAGTACTTTCCCTGAAACCTCTCCGAAGCCGACTTTGTAGCCATCGCCTTGGCACCAGCCGGTCATCGTAATTCGGTCGCCATCGCCAAGCCATGAGCGTTCCTCTTGGCCGCTATTCAACTGAAGCGGTTCCGATCCTCGCCAAGTAAGCTCCAGCATGCAGCCTCGCGATTCCTTCGTGGAACCGCTAATCGTTCCGGAAGCGAGCAGGTCGCCAGGCCGCAAATTACATCCGCCAACCGTATGATGTGCGACCTGCTGCTCAATCGTCCAATAGAGATTGCTGTAATTGCTGACGGCGATGCGTTCACGGCCGGCATTGGCTTCACTTTGCCAATAAACCTCTAGTTGAATATCGAAGGAATTTACATCATTCCGTTGCAGATAAGGAAGCGGGGCAGGCTCTTGTTGAATAGCTGCCGTAATGCGAAATGGTGCGAGCGCCTCTAGCGGGACAACCCAGGGAGCGATGGAGGTAGCGAAATTTTTACCGAGAAAAGGTCCAAGCGGCTGGTACTCCCAGGCTTGGATGTCGCGAGCACTCCAATCGTTAACGAGCACAAGTCCGAATAAATGCTCCTTCGCTTCGTCAATTGGGATGGGCTGCCCAAGTTTATTCCCTGTACCAATCAACCACCCCACCTCCAACTCAAAATCAAGCTGACCGCTCACGCCGTAGACAGGCAGAGCGGAATCGGGAGGTTTGATCTGTCCGCAGGGACGCTGAACATCCGTTCCGCTGACGACAATCGAGCTTGCCCTGCCATGATATCCGACAGGCAGATGAAGCCAATTCGGCATCAAAGCCTGTTCCTTGCCTCGGAATAAAGTACCGACGTTAACAGCATGTGACTTGGATGCATAGAAATCGGTGTAATCACCGATTTCCGCTGGCAGAAGCATCTCGACATCATGTTGTCGGTGAAATGCCGATGATCGGAGCGGGAGGTTATCTCGAAGAGCCGGCTCTTCCGAATCAAGCAGCCGCGTAAGGATGGAACGAACCTCTTTCCACACCTGATTTCCCATCGCCATGAATGCATTGAGCGAAGGTTGAGCGAAGATGCCTTTCCCTGAAACAGAGGTGTTATTGAAGCAGCCTGCTTCATCCAACACGGCTAGATCCAGCACATTGTCCCCAATTGCCACACCAACTCGAGGCATGCAACCACTGAAATGCAGTGGGCGGAAGACGCCATAGGGCAAATTCTGTATTGGAAAATGCGATTCCGCATCAACATGAATAAACGAACACGCCATCGGATGATCTCCTTTGCTTCACATGGTGGTTAACTGCTATCGTTTTGTGAATTCCCCTGCCCTCTTAATCTCCTAATTGTTTCTAATGAATCAGGGTTTTCAAGTGCTGACAGGTCGCCGGGATCAATTGCTAAATAGGCGGATCGTATGACTCTGCGCATCACCTTTGCATTTCTTGTCTTAGGTAATGCGTCTACGATATGAATCCCCGAAGGTTTGAATGCTTTGCCAAGTCGGCTGGCCACCCATACGAATAACTCGGATGTTAACGCTGTTGATTCCTGGAGACTGAGCAGCGGATGATCCAGAACGACGAAACAAACCGCGGCTTCTCCTTTCAGATCGTCGGGTACGCCAACTGCCGCTGCTTCCACTACGCGAGGATGGTCGACGAGCAACGACTCGATTTCCGTGGGACCAAGCCGCTTTCCGGCCACGTTAAGCGTGTCGTCAGATCGTCCTGTGATCATCCAGAAGCCATCATCGTCCAGCTCCACCCAATCGCCGTGCACCCAAATACCCGACCATCGCGACCAATAGGTTTTCTCGTATCGTTCCGGTTCTTGCCAGAAGCCGCCTGCCATGCCGAGCCAAACGTTCTTCAGCACCAGTTCCCCAACCTCGCCGCGAACCGGCTTCCCGTCCTGTGAGAATACATCCGCATGCATGCCTGGAATCACAGTGTTAAAACCTGCGGGGGCGATCGGTTTAAGCAGCACATTCCCCAGAATGCCCCCTGAAATCTCGGTGCCTCCTGAATAATTTACAATCGGTATCCTGCCTTGACCGACGTCATGGAATAACCATTGCCACGGCTCCGGATTCCAAGGCTCGCCGGACGAACCGATGACCCTTAGCGAGGACAGATCACATTCCTTGTAACATGCTTCACCGTGCTTCATTATGCTCCGAATCAGTGTAGGCGAAATGCCAAGATGAGTCACTTTATGTTTATTAACGAGGTTAAATATGCGACTAGGGCCGGGAAAATCCGGTGCACCATCGTACAGCACCATCGTACCGCCGCTTAATAAGGTGCCATAAACCATAAATGGCCCCATCATCCATCCCATATCGGTATTCCATAACATCGTGTCCCCCGGCCGACAATCCATCACATAGCCGGCATCGAATGCGGCTTTGATCGGGAATCCGCTGTGTGTATGAATGATACCTTTGGGCGAACCGGTTGTTCCGGAGGTATAGAGGAGCATTAAAGGATCGCTGCTGTTCATCGCTGCTGCTGGGAATGGTTTCGAATCTTCACTATTCTCAGAGCCAATGAGCTCCAACCAGTCGATATCGCCTGCCAGTTGCCGCTTAGTGATCGGAATGCCCAACCGGCGAACAACTACCAGCTTAACATTGGAAGCTGCCTTATTAGTCGCCTTGTCGGCTTCTTCCTTCATATGAATTTGTTTTCCACGCCGGTAATAACCGTCTGCCGTGATCAGTAAGGTACAGCCGGATCCATCTATTCGTTTAGTCACCGCTTCGGCACTGTAACCGGAATAGATGGGAACAGCAACAGCGCCGAGTTTGGCTAATGCAAGCATCGCTATCACGGTTTCCGGGATCATCGGCATATAGAGAGCAACACGTTCCCCGGCCGATAATCCGAATTGCTGCCGCAACCCATGCGCTGCACGATTCACTTGCTCAGCAAGCTCGGCATAGGTGAAGCTAAGCGTTTGATGATCCTCGCCTTCCCAAATAATTGCTTTTCTGGCCGCTGCCTGAGGGTCCGACAACCATTTATCGACCGCATTTACAGCGATATTCAACTGTCCCTGCGTAAACCAAGAAGGCCACTGAATGCCAGCTGCGAAATCTACGACTTGATCATAGGGAATCGCCCATTCAATCCCCATGTCTTGCACGACCGCATCCCAGAACCAGCTGATGTCTTCAATCGATTTGGTATAGAAAGCCTCATAATCCGTGAATCCATGCTTGTGCATGAATTGATATAATCGTGTTTGCTCCTGTTCCGACCGCTTCGGAAACCATACTGCTCGTTGCCGCATAACCAGCATCTCCTTCAGTACCTAGCCGGATTATGGATCCACCGGACGCGATACCCAGCTGTATACGTAATTCATATCCTCGATCGACTGCAGATGCTCGACGACTTGCAAGGGACGGAACGTATCGATCATAACCGCCAGCTCATTGGTTTCCTTCTTGCCGATGCTCTCCTCTACTTTGCCGGGATGGGGTCCATGCGGGATGCCTGATGGATGCAAAGTCATCGAACCTTCTTCAATCCCTTTGCGGCTGCCAAAATTCCCTTTTACATAATAAAGCACCTCATCACTATCGACATTACTGTGATAATAGGGCGCAGGAATCGAATCCGGATGATAATCGTAGAGCCTAGGACAGAATGAGCAGATAACAAATTGGTTGCCTTCGAAGGTTTGATGAATCGGCGGAGGCATATGAATCCGTCCCGTAATCGGTTCGAAATCGCGAATATTCAATATCCATGGATATAAATAGCCATCCCAGCCGACAACATTCAACGGATGATGGGTGAAAATATGAGCATGCAGATAGCCTCCTTTTCGAGTGCGAACTTCGAATTCGCCCATGTCTGTAAACGTTTCCAATACTTCCGGAAGCCGTATATCCCGCTCGCAGTACGGGCTGTGCTCCAGCAGCTGGCCCTGTTCATTGCGGTATCGTTTCGGTGTCGTGATCCAACTGTTCGTTTCCACGATGAGTAGCTTTGTTTTACCGGAATCCGGTACTACCCGGTAGATCGTTCCGATTGGAATCACGATATAATCGCCGGGCCGATAGCGCAAGGTGCCGAACATCGTTTCCACTTTACCAGACCCTTTATGGACGAAAATCAATTCATCGCCATCCCCGTTACGATAGTAATAGTCCATCGCTTCTGTAGGATGTGCGACAGCGATTAAGAGATCGTCGTTGCCGAACATGTATTGCCTGCCGTAGATGGCATCCCCCTTCAAGACCAATCGATTGGTGCGAAAATGCCGATGACGGAGCGCTCCTTGCGTCTCAAATTGCGGTTTGCTCGCTGACAGCAATTGCGCTTTCGTGATTGCAGTCGGCGCGTGGTGATGATAGAGAATCGATTGGATGCCCGAGAAACCTTTGGTTCCCATCACTTGTTCACGGTACAGTGTACCGTCGGGCTGGCGAAATTGCGTGTGTCGCTTCGGCGGAATCTCCCCCATCCGATGATAGAACGCCATATTCGTTCTCCCCCCTTCACTTCCAGGCTTTACTTCCTTTCCAGTTCAAAGGTGTCGGAAATCGCCCTCGTGTAGGTTTGCCCCGCCATTCTGCCGATCGGTCGCAGCAATTCACTGTTGATCCTGCCGCCTTCGAATAATTCATCCTGCACATGAACGCAAACGACCTGGCCGATCACAAGGCTGCCCGCGCCGGGCAACTCGCCTAGTGTTACGATTTGATGCAACGTACATTCAAGCTGGACATCACTTTCTTGTACTCTCGGAGGCAGCACACTGTGACTCGGCACTTTCGTCAGACCCGTATAAGCGAATTCGTCTACCTCAGGCGGGAATTCAATGGCGCAATCATTCATTTGTGCAGCGATTTGCTCTCCCACAATGTTGATGACGAACTGCTTGGTCGCTTCAATATTGGCAAGCGTATCCTTCTTCTTCCCATCCGATCCACGAATCATCGGCGCAAAACACACCATCATCGGTTTCGCGCAGATGCCGGTAAAGAAGCTGAAAGGAGCTAAATTACTATTACCTTGTAGATCAACCGTGGAGACAAATGCGATAGGACGAGGCAGGACGGAGCCGATCAGCAGCTTGTAGGCATCCCTCCACGACAGTGTGCCAGGATCCACTTTCATCGTATCAACTCCTCAGGTTTGTCGTAATTCCTTACAAATTTCCTCTTCGCGCTTGTTCCCTTTCAATCGATTCAAACAACGCTTTAAAGTTGCCTTCCCCGAATCCAACGGCGCCTTTACGCTGAATGATTTCCATGAACAAAGTAGGACGATCCACGATCGGTTTGGTGAAAATCTGCAGCAGATAGCCTTCATCGTCGCGGTCTACAAGGATGTTCAGCTCTTGAAGCTTCGCAATCTCCTCATCGATTGTACCGACTCGCTCGGTTAACATTTCATAATAGCTGTCCGGTGTGCTCAGGAACTCAATTCCGTTATTCTTTAATGCCGTTACAGTTGCGATGATGTCATTCGACAGAATGGCTATATGCTGGACGCCTGCCCCGTGGTAATAGTCGAGAAATTCTTGGATCTGTGATTTACGTTTGCCTGTCGCAGGCTCATTAATGGGGAACTTGATCCGTCCGCCGCCAAACATCACCTTCGACATCAGCGCTGAATATTCGGTCGAGATATCCTTATCATCGAAATGAATCATTTGCTTGAAGCCCATGACCTTCTCGTAATACGATACCCATTCCTCCATCTGCTCCACATTGCCGACAACATGATCGATCCCGATTAACCCGGTCGATTGATGCGGGATGTTCAGCTCACATGCCTCATAATGGGGTAGAAACACACCCTTATAGTTACTGCGATTTATTAACGTATGGATGGTATCCCCGTAAGTCCCGATGGCGGCTGTCGTCACTGTTCCATTCGAATCCTTATATTCCCTTGGTTCCATAATGGGGATGCCGCCGCGTGCGACAGCGTCCTGGTAAGCTTTCTCCACATCGTCGATTCGCATGGCAATGTCTTTTACGCCATCACCGTGCTTGATGACAAACTCTGCAATCGGGTGGTCCGGCGATAACGCTCCACTGAGTACAAAACGCGCTTGATTCTGCTCCAGCAGATACGAGACTTTACCGGATTCCCCTGTTTCTAAGCCCGCGTAAGCCACCACCTTAAAGCCGAACCCTTTACTTAAATAATGTGCAGCTTGTTTGGCGTTACCGACATAAATTTCGAGAAAGTCGATTCCTCTGACCGGAAACAAATCCGATGGTTGATTGTTGATCCGTCGTTGTTTTCTCATGATGTGTCACCCTTTTTCTCACGGCGAATGCCGTTTCCTCTTGCCGTTATCTTATTCAGCACCTGCGGACGTTGTCGAAGCAGCTATGCTAATATTTATTCAGCTGAAGGATGAACTATCCTAACCATTAAGAAAAAGAGCCGCCTCGCGGCTGCTCTTGAATAAAAGGATATGAATTTAGATCAGTACCGGAATGTTAATGGTCGACATGGCTTGTTTCTTCTGATCGTCATTAACATGCGTATAAATCATCGTGGTTTCAATCGAGGAATGGCCGAGCAGTTCCTTCACAATCCGAATATCGACGCCGTTACGAAGCAGCATCGTCGCAAATGTATGTCGCAATTTATGACAAGACAGCTTCATATCGCTCAGCCCCGGCTTGTCCGCTTTGAACGCGGTAAAGGTCTGTTCCGCGATTTTCTGAATTTGCCGAATGGACAGCCTCTTCCCCTTCTGAGAGACGAAGAATGCTTCTTCTTTCTCGCGATAGGGCGCAATTCTCTCGTGCTCCACTTTCGCCAGAATCGAGCTCAACATTTCGGGTACGGGAATCTCGTTCCATTTTCTCCCTTTACCGAATACTTCGATCGTTCCCTTCGCTTTCTTGAAATCTTTGAGATTCAACCGATGGACTTCTCCAACGCGCAAGCCGCAATAGCTCATCAGCAAGAAAATCGCCAGATTGCGATCCCGGTACCGACCGTCTACGAATGCCAGACTCTGAACAAGCTCCTCTTCCTCGAGGTAAACCGGTTTCTTGTTTTTCTCTGTCTTGGATTTCTTCACTTCCATGGCTGGATTCCTCGTTGCCATTTCAAAATCAATCAATGACACATAAAAGGAGCGTATCGCCGAAAGCGTTCTGTTCCTCGTGCGATCTCCGGTGGAATCCTGTTTGGATACCAGATACCCGATCACATCCATCTTGCCGGCTTTCTGGGCCGATAACCCGTCCAGCGATTGAAGATAGGAGTACGCTTCTCTCTTATACTCTCTCTGTGTAGTCGATGTGTATCCAGCTTGCTTCATCCATATATGAAAAGCACGCAGCTCTTCCTCGTAATGTTCATCAATTTCGTAGTTTTGGGTCATGGATTCACCTCTATGATAGGCTGACTTTGCCATCTTTTGTCGATCTGAGACGAAAGTGCGCAAAATATGTGTTTTGCGCACTTATTATAGCATGTTTTAGGCCGATCGTGAAATCGGTCCGCACGTTTATAAATATATAAAGCATATTTACTATAGAAATTGAACATAACAAAAGGTTTGCCGGTATTCCCAGCAAACCTCATAGTCTATCTATTTTTGGAGTAAACCTTCGTCAAAATTGCATCGAATAGTCTCATTGCGATTAATTAAGTATGCTCTGTTCCCTGAGTTTTCAATCCACTTTTTGCGTGAACCTGCCTTGCTTATAAACAAACTTAGATCCGCCGTCTACGCCAGCCGAATACACTGATGTGGACAATCGCTCTTGTCGACCAATGAGCCAGTATATGTAGAACAATAAACAGCAGCACGAGTGGCTTGAATAAGATCCAGCTGGCTGCCCACACCAGTAGGATTTGCCAAGGCTTCATTTTGCTTAATACTTTATTAGGCCACATAAAGATTCGATAGATTAAATAGTGATGCCGAAGCGATTCCAAATATTCGTCTTGGTACTGCTTCTCATCCGGATTTAGACGGATCGCACTGCGCATATACGTTTCTTGCAGTTTATGCTCATTACGGCTCGCCGCTGCCCAAGCAAGATACATCAATACGACAGGCTCTTCGGCTCCATAACGGATTGCTTCACGGTCCAACCTTCTGGATTCGACAACATTACCAAGAAGCGATTCGATATAACTAAGAACAGCCAGATATTGAGGGTTCTCGGAGTCCAGCTCTAGGGCCGTCTCGATTTGTCCCTTCGCTTCCTTGAACTTGCCCTTCTTGTTCAATTGATTCGCCGCTAAATAATAATAATGGGATTCGTACGGGTTAATCCGCAGCGCTTCTTGGAGTGCTTCATGAAAGGCTTTCTCATTGCCGGTTTCATAATAAACCGAAACACGTACATACCAGCCTAAATGATGTTCAGGATCCCGACTTAATGCTTCTTTCGCCCAATGCTGGGCTTTCTCATAATCTCCCATTAACACAAAGATTTGAGCATTTATGGCATACGGATCCGGGTCATGTGGATCCTCCCGCAGCAGCTTGTCCGTTTCAACCAATGCTTCCTTATACCTTTTCCAGGCAATCAGCTGATAGACGGCACTGTAGGCTGAAGAAGTTGCAGGGTTTATTGTTTCTACCATAGAAATATCCTCCTGCTCCTTCGGCTATTTGATACCATGCTTCTTCACATAGTCCAGAACGATCTGGTAATCACCGTTCACATCGCTGAAGGTGGCATAGTTTCTTGCGGTAGAGAACCATTCAATGGTCGTAGCCTTCCGCGCCTTCAGGGATTTACGGAGGTCCTCCTGCATAATCGGCTGGATTTCCCCCGTCTCAAACGTCCTCTCCATAGCGTAATCCACAGCATCCTTGACGACTTGTTCCAGATCCGCACCTGAGAACAACTTCGCTTCTGCTGCCAGCTTGGACAAATTCAGTGAAGATGTCGGCTTGTCTGCAAGTTTCAGTTTGAGAATCGTACTCCGCTCTTCTTCCTCCGGCGGCGGAACGAATACAAGGTGGTTGAACCGCCCCGGTCTGCGCAATGCAGAATCCAGATACCATGGCGTATTCGTTGCACCAATGACGAAAACCTGATCATTACCGGCTTGCAATCCGTCAAGCTCAGTCAACAGCTGATTGACAAGCATACGCTCATGATGCTGCCGCATCTGATGTCGACTCCCGCCCATGGCATCCAGCTCATCAATAAAGATGACACAAGGTTTATTTTCGCGTGCTTTCTGAAATATATCATGCAAATTATGCTCACTCTGCCCCACATACATGGACAGAATGGCCTGCAGCTCGATATGAATAAAATTCGCATCAATCTCACCGGCAACTGCACGTGCGAGGAAAGTCTTCCCACAACCGGGAGGACCAAATAACAGCAGACTTCCGCCGGCTTCTTTGCCATAGGCTTTGAAGATTTCCGGTTGCTTAAGAGGAAGTATGAAGTTCATCCGAATCTTCTTCTTAACATCTTCAAGACCACCGACATCTTCAAAGGTTTCTTTCGGTTTATCGGATTCAATGAGCGATTGGTCATCCTTGTTGAATTGAATAAGCTTTAATTTATTCTTTCGTCTTTCCGATAATTCATCATGATCTGACAAATGGACTCCTCCTCAACACTCTATATTGAAAATAGTAGCATATTTAATAGCCTGATACGAGATTCAAAAAAGATGACCCCTGCGCAGTGAGCAACACAGGGATCATCTATCGTTGGCTGTCTAGGTCTACTAACTAATGTGAAGATTGATTACAGAACCTGCGCAATTTCCCACACATGCCCATCCGGATCGGCAAAACAAGCCGTTCGCCGCCCCCAAGGGCGAGTTATTGGTCCATTCAATAATTGAACGCCACGTTCCTTCAGCTCATCGCATACCCTATCAACGTCTGGTACTTGGATCGTGAACTGAAACCGTGCTCCATCACCGCTGCGACCAACAGGCGCCGGCTCAACTAACTCATTGGCATTCGACTGATTTAACAGATTGATATAGGTATTACCATAATCAAACACTGCGCAAGCGTCATCTTCAAATAGGATCGCAAGTTTAAACGTCTCCTGATAGAAAGCCTTCGACCGATTCAAATCTTCCACAAACAATGTGATTTCGGTAATTTTCTTCGTCCAGTCCGTTGTCATCATCCGCATTCGACCCCATTTCCTATTCTTCAATTCCCGCACGCATTGTAAAGACCTGAATATCTCCGGGGGCAAGTCGGAAACGAAGACATGAGGCCGCATCCCCGCTTGACTCCAATGTACCTTCACCATCTGCAAACCAGCACTCTACTAGCGAATATGGCTTCGGCAGCCGGATGCAGACTTCCTTATCAGAATGGCTCCAATTGGTTGCAAACACGAAACAACCGCTTTTTCCTTCCGTTTCCCAAGAAAGCGCATCACAGCGAACGCCGTCCTCACCCTCTATCATCACATATGGCATTAAACCGAATTTAGTTTGAAGCAATTCTCTGAAAAAAGCTCTCGTTCCGCTAAGGGGATTCCGTTCATAAGCAGCCGCCAGCAATGTGCCCATCCACACTGCTTTGCCGCGACCATAATCGGCACAAGTGATGGCTGCCATGCCATCTTCCGCAAATGCGGCTAATACGTCGACATCCGGACGGACAACAATGTCCGTTTTATAGTAAGAACCTTCCAAAGTTTCATTCGCGGTACTCGCTTCTTCCGAATTAACGGACGCTGAAAGCGTGTCAATCGGGGCAATCGGAATTGCAATTCGGGATTCCGCGATAACTTCATTATAACTGTGGTCCAGGTGCTCGACCGAGTGAATCCAAGTCTCACGGACACCGAATATTTCGTCGAAGCCGTAACCGGGAACGATAGGGCTATGCGTCCCGTCTTCTGCCTGAAGCGCTCCGAAGGAATTCTCAGCCAGAAGAATGCCGCCGTCTGCCACCCACTCACGGATTAAATTACTCAAGTCCCGGTTTAAATATAGAGGATAAGGCATCCATAAGCATCGGAATCGAGCTAATGTTTCCTTGTTTAGCATTCTATCGTGGACAAATTCGACTTTGTAGTTAAGATCGTGGAGCAGATGATGCATGCCTTGCACGGAATCGTTATAGGTGTCCAAGTGCGCATAAGCGGCGAAATTGGCGATTTGGTTCTCCGAGCTGAACAGGATTGCAATACCGTCTGAGGGGCGAGTTGATTCAGAAAGTCTGTCGCCGTGAAATTGAATAGTCGCGTTCAATACTGCCATTTCCTTCAACCAAGGCGTTTCACTACCATCCATATAGGTACTCCCCCAAGCAGGAGCCTCATGTCCCAGTGTTTCCGGACGATACTGCCAGAACAAATAGCCAAGTATGCCCCGAGAAAGTGGAATGAGAACATGCCGTTTCAATTCTGTCCAATTGAGCTTCCGAGGCTTCAGCGCGGTAGTGCCGGGGAGAGCATGAATCTCGGAGTTGATAACGGGCTTTCCTCCTGCTGCGGACAATAACAGATCTGCGGACCAAGCGGAGGAACCAAGGCTGTTACCGAACAGATCGCAAGGCTCGGCAAGCATGAAATCGTCCGAACCAGCCGTAATCAAGTTAAAGATTGGCGAAGGTACAGTATGGACCATGACAGGATGCTCCGTATCCAGCGCCTTGACAACCTGGATTCTTCGCTTTAAGTCCTCGGTAAGCGCATCCGACATGAACAACCGCCAGTCCACCATATCGTTATAAATCGCTTGTCCTCTCGGCGGTTCGACTTCGGACCAACCGCCATACCTGCGCTGCCATTTCAGATTTAGAGCGTCTATGGATTCGTATTTCTTGTGTAACCAGACAGCGAAGGCTTGCAGCGAATGATCGCAATAGCAAACCTGGTTCTCGAACGAAAGCTTTCGCTTAATTCCGGTCGTCAACTCCGGCTCATTCCATAGATCCCATACCCAGAGTGCCGAGTGGCTGCCTAACTTCTTAACGGCTTCCATTAGAAAACGATCCTTCTCTCGTTGTGCCGGCTCGTGATGATAGCATGGACCCGGAGCACCACCGATTTGTCGGTAGCTAAGCGCCTGCGGTTTCAGTACCATACCTTCAGCCGTTACCATCAGGGAATCAGGATATTTCTTGTAAAACCAAACCGGTGCAACATCGAAGATGACGTTAAGTACGACTTTCAACCGATGGCTTTCCGCTAAATCCATCAAATCCGCGATATCGTCGAAAATAAATGTGTCCTCGGAAGGATGGCAATCCCTCCATTGTACCCAGAGCTTGATGCAATTAAAGCCATTCGACGAAATCCTTTCCAGATCCATCGCCCACTGATCGCGGTACGGGGTTGGTGAGCGGTAGTATTGAAAACCGAAAGGAATAAACGATTTCTCTTTCATTCTGGAGCCTCTCCTCTACTTTTTCCTCATACTCACTCCATCTTCTGACTTTAATATTGTGAATATTCGATAGGTCGGGTTAAACCCCTTCAAGCAGAAGACAAAAAGGTTTCAAGTTATTCTCTAGCACCGGCGTTTCTTTTTCCCCTACTACTTTTGTGGTAGAATAGAGGTTCTGAATGATAGTAAGAGGAGCGATTCATAGCATGGAAACGAACGTCCCGACGTCGGCAAGCCGTTCCGTCGAGAGAACTTCCCGTAAATCAAAACCATCTGTTCCGATGTTTCTTGCAGCCTGGGCGCTGTTGATCAGCTGTGGCGTTATAGGCACTGTCTGGTATACCGGCCAAGTGAAAGACAAACTGACGCAAGATATTAGCGCTCAAACGGCGCAGCAAATTACGACGATGCAGCAAAATTACGATGCACAGCTGAAGCAAATGCAGACTGATTTCTCGGGCGAACTGAGTAAGGTGCAGGGCAAAGTAGACGCACTTAACGAACTCTTGGAGTTCACGAAAGATAATACGAATTCAAAAACCGACAACAGCAACAAACTATTCACGCAGCTGAATGAGGTTAAGAAAAAACTGGCCGAACTGCAGAAAAGTTTGGATGTGCTGAAATGACGTTGAATGTTAAGCAAATCAATAGGTTCTTTCTTATGGCATGTGCCCCGTTCATCGGACTGGTCATTTGGCTGATGGCCTCGGATCTGTCGATCACACTTCCGGACAGTACATTCCCGAAGCCTGCCTTAACACAGGCAACCGTGCCGGCGGATACCGCGAAGCTGACTGCCGGTTTAGACGAAGCGAAGAGAACGGCACTCGTCACAGCGAAGTCACTCAAGAAATCGATCCAACTCTATACGACGACGGGCAAAAACATGAACGCCATTGTCGCACTCGCCGTCTCACAAGCTAACAGGCCCTTTCGCATTTATGATCGGCGCATTACGCGGAAGATTGGCGCACCAACGCAGCAGATTGATTCGGACAATGTCCGCGCACAGCTGTTTGTGATTCATGCGCAGCACTTTAACGGTTATGCGCTGAAGGTCAAGCTGAAATCGCCCAAAGCGATGAAAATGGTGCTGGGTCAAGACAAGAATGGCGGAGCTGAAACGACTCTCGCGGCCGTTAATCGTTACCGCGCCATTGCCGGTGTAAATGCCGGCGGCTTCGCAGATGACGGCAGCAAGCGCTATCCGCTCGGTACCACCGTGATGAACGGTAATTATTTGAACGGCTTTTCCCCAACTTACAAAGATCTGTTCTTCGTTGGGCTAAACGATAAGTTAGAGCTCATCGGAGGCAAATATACGAGCAAATCGCATCTGGACAGCGAAAATCCGAGGTTTGGTGCATCGTTTGTACCGGTGCTCTTACATAATGGCAACGCACAGCCGATACCCGACAAATGGCGAACCAGCCCATTGCGTGCACCACGAACGATTGTCGCTAATTACAAGGATAATCAGCTTCTCTTCCTCGTTATCGACGGACGCAACGAGAATGGCAGTTCAGGCGCGACACTTGAAGAAGCGCAGCTGCTCCTTCAGCGCTTCGGCGCGATCGATGGCTATAACCTAGACGGCGGAGGCTCATCGTCACTCGTTTTCAATGGCCGCATCGTGAATCACCCATCTGACGGTCAACTTCGGCCGGTACCGACTCATTTTCTCTTTTTCAAATAAGCGAGTATAAAAAGACAGGCTGCCGTTTCGGCTGCCTGTCTTTTTGTGCGTATGTGTTACTCTTCGATCAATACGCTTTTATTCTCGAGTGACTTGATCTTTGTAATTCCATTAATTCTGTATAAATGATCTTGGATATTGTTTCTGAACAATCAGCACTCTTTATCACATCTGGCGGAATGGTTTGTAGATAGAATTTCGTGCGATTTAGCTTCTTTACAGTAAGTTTTTCATTTCTCTCACAAAAATTCTGTACAACCCTTTTTTCCATACAATCATCGTCTACACCGTAGTATAAAGGAATGCCATGTTCTATCCATAAATCATACCAAACTCCAAAACATAATAGGAAATTACCATCTTTACTTTTGATTATAAGTGAAGTCTCTGCAGAATCAGTCCGAATTTTACAATTAAAATCCGGATCGCAATAGTCTTTCACACAATCAATCAATGCAAATAATTTAAGCATTGTGCTCGGAATATCTTTATTGTAGATCAAATCAACTTGCTCACTATTAAACGTGACCTGTTCAGTCAGGAAATAAGATTTTAGTAAACCGAATAAGCCATTTACTTTATTGCTTAATAAATACAATTCACTTTGTTTAATAACTTCTATTAAATCTGTCCAGTATACAGTCTTTGTTCGCAAATGGCTTGGAACTGCCTGAACATACTCTATCACTTTGGTTTCCCATGTAGACAGATGTTGGTATTTCGTTGGAATGAGGAATATTAGCATTTTTTGCTTGGTGGTTGAACTCTCATTTAGTAATGCCAAGTATGTAGTTGGTTGGTTTGCAGTTAATCCTGAATCCGAAGTTTTAACTTCAACGAATATTTCGTACTCATCATTAGATATAACGATGTCCGGGCGACATTCATTTTCACCTAATGAATACTGTGTTGTAAAATCACTATAGTTGAATTTATTTATTTCTGACTGATCTAAAAACAATCCTAAAAATAGATCGCGAATTGGTTTATATGACATGTAACTACATAATAATTCAGTTAAACTATTTTCATTTGTTACGATTCGACTGTAAATGTACTCTGGTGTACTCAAAGTTGTTCCACTTCCTCTGATTATAGAAATTGCATTCTCTGTACGCCAAGCAGTACTCCCTCATCAAACTCCATAATATAAATATCAGGTTTTGAAGTCTGTACTAGAAATTCATAATCGTATTTACTGTCAAAATACCGCATCATTAGCGTCATCACCATGCCATGCGTGCCGATAACCACTTTCTGCCCTTTATGGCTCTCCATAATCCCCGCCAATACGCCTATAGCACGATCCGTACAAGCTCGGCATGATTCGCCGCCAGGTAATGATAGATCAGGGTCTTGGAACATATTCTCCATGAACAGGAAAAAATCCTTATCCGACAACAGCCCATCATCTTTGGAAAACGTCATTTCTCGCAAATCTTCAAATGCGATTATTTCTTTATCGTAGCAACCAGCCACTTCTTCGATTGTCAGTACCGCTCTGCGATAGGGACTAGAAATGAAACTATCAATACCTTCATTCTTGAGCATTTCAGTTATTTTGCGCGAATCAGCCCAACCTTTGTCCGTAAGCCCTCGTGTTCGCTCATTGGGATCCGTTCTGGGTGATTCCGCATGCCTTACCATGTAAATATAAGTTCTCATAGGACCTCCTGCCGTTAGTCATTCATATATGTAGTTGAACTATTCCTACAATTCGTTATTGAAGCTTCTTTTCCCTTTAAATGTAAACGACATAAAAAAAGAAAAGCGAGTTATCGCTTTCCTCATCAACGATTCACATGTGGTCGATGTAAATACGCATTCATATCAAAATAGCTGCTTTGACTATATCGCTTGTAGAATGCCTCATCCATTGCGAGTGTATCTTCGAAGCGTACAAGCACAGGCGCATCATCCTCGGATAGATGAGCATTGTGGGCATATTCCTCGCGCGGATCTAATTGAAATGCGCGAGCGAACTCAGCTACTGATTCGAGCTTCTTCCCTTGGTTCCACAGGATAATGCCCAGTGTGTTGCGGGCTAGGGACCAATCGGGCTTAAGTCGCACGGCTTCCCTGGCGTCCGCTTCTCGGTGATCCAGATAATGACCACCTTGCTGGAGTGCACATAGCGCAACATCAAGATGCGACTGGGAGGCATGGTCCGGGTTGTTATAATCAAATCCCTTCGGATCATCAAACACCTCGTATGAGATAGCGCCTACCCAGTAGTATTGCACATTGCTGAGGTTTTTGAGTTCCCAATGTGTGAGTACTTGAAGCTCTGGCGAGGAAGGTACGGCACTTAGAGAGAGATGACCCAACGGGTGACGAATAAACTGCCGCCGCTCGAAGATAATCGTATCCCCCTGTAGAGATACAAACCAATTATGGGACGGATTAGGACCTAGCAACAACTCAAATATTTTCTGGGGAGTTTCAATGAATCCTCGCTTGGCGACTCGCATCATTTCCTCACATGCGTCTTTGGGAGAGTTGGTGTGTTCAAACACTTGGCGGGATAGAGCAAAATCGAAGCTTTTATCCCGAAACGGCATATTCTCCGCAAAACATTCCACGTATTCAAATCGAGTATCAATACCAGTCCCGGAACGATGAGAATTATGGGTCAAATAAGGCTCAGTCACTGTATTCGCGCGAGTGAACGGATTCGAACCGCCGCCTATGTCGAGGATTAACTCTCCGGGTTGTATCTCAAGCAGTTGCGCAAGGAGTTCATCATTTAGAACGGGGAACACGTTGCCAAATGAATTCTTCAGGGGGATGTTGCGTGTGTACGTGCCCATGTTCAAGTTCAGCAGCTTATTGAAGTCCAATGGAGCACCTCCTTATTCAATACCACCTTTATAGTATGGATTCCCTGAACATTGTGCTTCGTGGCAATCAACCAATTTGTTTCGGCAACTACTTGGCCATTATTCGAATCGGTTCTCCGGATAAATAGGCTTCTATATCTTGAACGATGTCTCTATAAAATGCCTCATAACTGGCTTCTGAAACATAACCGATATGCGGCGTAGTTAACAAATTCGGAAGCGATCGGTACGGATCTTCCTTCGGCAACGGTTCCACCTCGAATACATCTACTGCAGCACCGGCAATCCAGCCGCTCTGTAAAGCTTCCGCAAGTGCTATTTGATCAACGATCGGTGCTCGGGAAGTATTGATCAGAAATGCAGTAGGACGCATACGCTTAAGGTCCGCGGCACCAATCAATCCTCTTGTGCGGTCGCTCAATACGAGATGGATCGACACAAAATCGCTGTTTTCCAGAAGCTCTTCCTTCGTAGCAGCTAATCTAACCCCTTCCTCGTCCGCTCGCTGCTGCGTCAAATTCTGGCTCCACGCCAGAACATTCATGCCGAACGCTTGTCCGAATTTCGCGATCTGGCTGCCCAGTTTACCAAGTCCAAGAACACCAAGGGTCTTACCGTACAAATCTATGCCGATGGTGCTTTGCCACTGACCGCTTCGGATGGCGTTATGTTCCTGCACGATATGTCGGGATAAGCCGAGCAATAACGCCCATGTGAGCTCGGCGGTTGCATTGCCGGCGCCACCTGTTCCACAAACGATGATGCCTTTGGATGCGGCAGCTTCAAGATCAACCGACGCATTGCGCATACCTGTCGTAATAAGCAGCTTCAATTGGGGAAGCTTGTCAAGAAGAGACGCGCGGAACGGAGTTCTCTCACGCATAATGACGACGATCTCACAATCCGCTATTAACTCGACCAGCTCATCCTGCTGATCGATATGCCGAGTGATGCTCTTAACCTCCACCCGATCCAGAACCGGTGACCAGTCAGCAGCAGTCAAAGCCACTTGCTGGTAGTCGTCCAGTATTGCACAGCGAAGCTTCTTCATCATCGCGCCTCCTTATACCCGCCAGAATGTCGAACAGTCTGCTTTATCTATAATATTAAACATGATCATTTGCTCCAGTAGATCGTAATCTACCGATTGATCCCACTGAATACGGAATAACAGCTTAGTTTGATCATACCCAGCCTGTTTAATCTGAGCTGCGAACTGATTCATCCCTGCCTTCTCAGGAGCAACAGCCAAATGTTGTTTGGATATACTGAAACCAATAATAAAGGTTCCGTGATCGGTATACATCGGCTGTTTCCACGCAAACTTAGGCTCTAGATCTTGAAATTTCTCCGCTACCCACAGCAAAACTTCTTCCGTGCGAGCGCGATGCTGCGGGTTATCAATCCCATTCAAATAGTCTGCAAATACTTCCATGTTGTTCCCTCCTAGAATAATTAAATGTCAAAAAGAATCCTAATTCAATCCATATCCTCTCATTATTCACGGAAACGACGCTGCGAAACACGATTACTCCAAATTTCATTTAATCGTATCCCACTTCACACTTCTTCTATATTTCACTCTATTAGTATAGGGGATCAGAGTTGCTTTTGCAGGATTTTATTGGAATATAACACCTTCAAATGTTCTGAATAAGAGATAGAAACATAGTTATAGAAATGGACGCTTCGTGAAGGAGGAGATTCATGTTCGCCTTAGCTTGGCTGATTCTGACTGCCGTGCTCGTATTAATTGAGCTGCACACGGGAACGTTCTATTTTCTACTCCTTGCTGCCGCATCCATCCTCACTATGATTACCGCACTTGCCGGACTCCCGATTATGGTTCAATGCTTCACGTTTGTCGTCGCGATTGCTCTTATGTATATCTTCCTGCTGCCGCTCCTTCGCAAATTAATGCCCTCTTCATCCAAATCATCAACGATACCGCAACTCTCAGACTATTTGGTAGGGCAAGAAGCGTTTGTCGTTCAGACCATTTCTCCGGATGAGGCCGGTTTGGTCAAGGTGCATGGTGAAATTTGGTCCGCTGTTGCGAACGAGAGAATCGAGGAAGGAAGTAAAGTCACCATCGCCCAGGTTAGTGTAACTAAACTATTCGTTACAAAGGAGTAGATGCAGTTTGGTTGGCATAATCGTATTTATCGTTATTTTGGCCGTAGTTGTTGCTATTGTCATCAAAGGGATTCGCATCATTCCCCAGCAAACCGTAGCTATTGTGGAGAGGCTTGGAAAATACAACAAAACGCTACATGCCGGGGTGAATTTGATCATACCGGTCATTGATAAGATTCGGGGTCGTCACGATCTTCGAATTCATCAGGAAACGGTACCTTCACAATCCGTCATTACGAAGGATAATGTCGCGATCGGTATAGAGCTTGCGACGTTCTTCAGTGTAGTGGATCCTAAGCTCGCGACTTACGGAATTGCGAACTATGTTGGAGGCATACATAATATTGTGGCTTCTGCTCTTCGGGCGACGATTGGCAAAATGGAATTGGACGAAATCCTCTCCAACCGCGACCGCATCCAAACGGATCTACGACTGGTACTCGATCAGGCATCGGAGAATTGGGGTGTTCGTATCGACCGCGTTGAAGTGCTGCAATTAGCCATTCCTGCCGATATTCAGAATTCGATGGAGAAACAAATGCGAGCCGAACGCGAGAAACGCGCCATTATTCTGCAGGCTGAAGGTGAAAAACAATCGACCGTACTGCGTGCAGAAGCGCAGCAATCTGCAGTTGTCCTAGCTGCTGAAGCAGAGAAGCGGCGCCAAATCTTGGATGCGGAAGCTAAGCAAAAAGCACAGGAACTGGAAGCGATCGGTAAAGCAGAAGCGATTAAACATGTGGCTAATGCGGAGCGTGCGAGAATCGAAGCCATTAAAGCAGCAGGCTTGGATGCGCAAATCCTTGCCTATAAATCCTTCGAAGCACTCGGTCAAATGGCAGATGGCCGAGCAACAACCATCTTTATCCCAACCGACGCCGTGAATGCGCTGGGCTCAGCCGGAATGATCGGTAAAATATTCGATATTACCAATCCCAAATAAATGATGTATACGGGTTACCTTTCCTTTAATAGCAGGCTACCGATTACAATCGGTAGCCTTTTTCTATTGTCACCTACAGGTATAAAGGATCCATTGGCGTAGCATAATATGGAAAAACTGAGGGAGCTGTGACGACTTGATCTCCTCTCGAAATCCTGTAGCATTTCCCCGGGAAACGATCAGCGCCGATTTGACCGAAAATGAAGCGCTGCTACGACAACTATTCGAGCATTGCTTTGACATCATCTTTCAACGGGTTGCGTTGTCCGACAGCTGTACGATTCTAATGGTCTACGTCGACGGCATGATCGATAAGAACGAAATTAAATCGCCGCTCTTTCAAGCCTGGCTATTAGAGAAAAGCGGCACCACTGTCGGCAAAGAAACAGTCGACTTCCCCATCTTGAAAGAGCACTTTGCTATCGTACGGCCGATCCAGAACGAAAGCTCTCTTCAAATCATTGTCGAATCGGTCTTGCGAGCTTGCCTTGTTGTCTTCGTAGACGGCGAACCGGAAGCGATTATTCTGGATATGTCCGCCTCGGAGCACCGAGGAGTCGATGAACCTGCCAATGAGGTGGCTATTCGAGGACCAAGAGAAAGCTTTACCGAGACGCTTCAAACCAATACAAGTCTCCTGCGTCGAAGAATTCAATCGCCACAACTTAAGTTTGTATCCGTCACACTTGGAACGTTTTCCAAGACTAAAGTCATCATCGCCTATTTAGAGGGAAAAGCACGCCCGGATTTAGTGGAGCTCGTCAAACAGCGCATGTCCGACATCCAAATGGATATCGTGCTGGAGTCTGGTTATATCGAAGAATTTATCGAAGATACATCATTCAGTCCTTTCCCACAAGTCATGAATACCGAACGTCCGGATATCGTGGCAGCGAGCCTGATGGAAGGAAGAGTCGCGATTCTAACCGATGGAACTCCTCTAGCCCTAATCGTTCCGATCACGTTCTGGACGGCATTTCAAGCTGTCGAGGATTATTACGAACGGTTCATCTATGCCACGCTGGTGAGGTGGACCCGTTTTATTCTGTTCACCATTTCCTTGTACCTGCCCTCCATGTACGTCGCGATTACAACGTTTCATCCGCAGCTGCTTCCGACGAACTTCTTGCTGAGTATCACGTCAGCTCGCGAGGGCGTCCCGTTCCCGGGCGTCATTGAAGCGCTTCTCATGGAATTCCTTTTCGAGGGCTTACGCGAGGCGGGGGTACGCCTGCCCAAAGCCGTTGGCTCCGCTGTCAGTATCGTCGGTGCCTTAGTTATCGGGGAAGCTGCAGTTCAGGCGGGAATCGTGTCAGCGCCGATGGTGATCATCGTGTCCTTAACCGGAATCGCGTCCTTCGCCATTCCCCGTTATAACATGAGCATTCCTTTCCGTATTCTGCGATTTCCCCTTCTTCTTATCTCTGGGGCGCTTGGCTTGTACGGAATCGCTATGGGAACACTCATTATCATCATTCATATGGCGAGGTTAGAGTCATTCGGTGTCCCCTACTTATCCCCGATCGCTCCCTTTCAACCGGATCAAATCAAGGACGTTCTTATACGCGTTCCCTGGTGGAAAAAGTTTTCACTAAAGGCCTCAATAATTAGAAAGCCTACACGGAGGTAATATGCGGAGCAAACGGCCTGGCTTGTTAACGTCTCTCCTTCTTCTGCTTCTGTTAACCGGATGCTGGGATCGCCGCGAATTGAACGACCGCTTATTCGAGCTTGGTTCCGGCGTCGATCTGCTTGAGAATGGAAAGCTTCTGTTGATCGGACAATTCATGATTCCATTAAAATCCGGAGAAGCCGGCGGTGGCGAGAAACAAAGCTACTTAATCGAAACGGGAATGGGATCGACTGTGTCTGATTGTCTCTTAGATTTGCAGTTAAAGTTGTCGCGAAGAATAACCCGCGGGCATCGCAATAACATCTACATTGGAGAAGAGATGGCAGTGTCCGGCATCACGAATCTCATGGACTCTGTAACCCGAGATCCCGATAGCCGGCTTAAATCGGATATTTGGGTCGTGAAGGGGGGAACTGCCCTTGCGTTTATGCAAATGTCCTATCCTCTTGAGAAAATGCCTGCTATAGCCCTTTCTAAATTAAGACATAGTCTTGGCAAGAGAACCGGCAATTCGTTACTGGAGCTATTAGTGGAACAAAACGTTGAAGGAAGCGGTCCGACGCTTCCTGCCGTAGAAATCATCTATGACACGAAACTCCGAAAAAAAACGATACAATTATATGGTCGTGCGGTTTTTAATCGGAAGGAGCAATTAGTCGGTTATTTCGATAGGCTTGAAGGTGCGTATCGGTTATGGGTGACTGATCAAACGGATAGCGTTCCGATCACGGTAGCCTTGCCGAATGGAAAAGGAACGTTCAATGTGAGTGTCCGAAACCCGAATTGCAAAGTGCGCACATCCGTGAAAGGCGGTCTAGTTACAATCGAAGTCGATTTGAAAGGCAACGGCGTCGTTCTCGAGAGTATTCCGGCAATAGATCTTCGTAATCCCGATCATCTGCGCCTATACGAAGCCGAGCTGAACCGTCATATCGAGACAGGTGTAATACATGTGGTTCATAAAGCGCAAAAGCAGTTCAAAGTCGATGTATTCCACTTTGGAAAAGCACTAAATCGACAGCATCCCGAAGACTGGGCTGCATTGAACGCCAGATGGGAGCAAGCGTTTTCCGATGCTGAAATTACCGTTAAATCTCACGTGAGAATCAGGCGAATCGGACTTCAAGGTCCGCCGCCCAATACGATGGAATAATCCGTAAGGAGCCCTATGATGAAGCTGACGAAATATCAATTGTTCTGGCTGATGTTTACGATGCAGATCGGCATGACAATCATGCTGGCGCTCGGCCCAACGTTCAAAGAGGCCAAGCAAGGTGCACCACTCGCCATGGTCTTAGCTGGCGTGGCATCCTTGCTGGTTACTTATATCGCGATAAAGCTAAGCCTTCTCTATCCAGAGAACACGTTCGTCGAATATGTCCCGAAGATAATAGGAAAATGGTTAGGTAACGCGATCATCTTCGTGTACCTGCTTATTTGGATTGTCATAGCCGGCATCATTCTGCGCCAGTTTGCGGACTTTGTTCATATGACCTTATTCGTGCTGACTCCTTTATGGGTCATCATCTTGTTTATCTTGTTGGTCATCGTATATGCGGTACACGGAGGCATCCATATCGTCGGACGCTGCAGCGAAATCATCGGACCTATCATCATCTTTAACATCTTATTATTCCGAGTTCTATCTCTTAAAGACTTAAACCTGGAGAGTCTGCTCCCACTCAAGCCCACAGAGGGCTGGCTGCCTGTGATAACAGGAAGCGTACCTGCGGCTTCTTTCATGAGCGAATCGGTTATGATCGTGATGCTGGTCGCTTTTCTTGCCGATAAGAAAAAGGCGGTATCCTCTGGTTTATGGAGCGTGGGAATTGCCGGGGTCATTCTATTAAACGGTATCATCGACACGTTGATGATGATGGGCAGTACCGTTCCGGGTAAACTGGTGTACCCCGTATATTCCATCAGCCAATACATATCCGTTATGGAGTTCATACAAAATCTCGATATTTTTTTGGTTGTTGGGATGAGCTTTACCGTATTCATCAAAGTATGCCTCTATATGTTCATGGCCAGCTACGGCTCCGCTCAATTGTTTCATATCCGCAAATGGCGGCATTTGCTTTGGATCACCGGCGTACTCATCTTCGCAATCGCTCTGTTCCCCCGTAATGTGGACGAATCCCAAGTAGACTTCACTGCTTTCTGGGAAAATGTCATTTTCCCCATATTCCTCATCGGGATCCCGCTGCTGCTATGGATGATTGGCAGTGTTAGAAAACGGTTTTCCAAGTTCTAGAGGTCTACCTTCATCGTCCATGAAGTTCCACACATCCCGCAATATTCAAATCCAAGCCTCTCATACAACCGAACTGCTGCAGTATTGGTAGGATCAACGCTCAATGATAGAGATTTGTAACCGTCAGATCTAGCTTGCAGCATGATCTCGTTCATTAGCACGCTGCCTATTCCCTGTCCTCTGGCATCAGGAAGTATGGCAATTCCAAGCTCCGGTGTTTCGCGATCCACGAATCCGTAACCTTTGTCCGATTCATCGAATAAGCGATACCAAACAGCCCCTACCGATTTGGCATCAAGCCATGCGATTAACGCCTGATCACCGCTTCTGCCCCAACCCTCGCTATATTTCTTGATTGCAGGTGCATTCAGAAGCTCGTCTTTAGGCGGTTTGTCTTCTAGAATATGAATCGACTCGTAATGCATATCCATCAGAAAATCAAAATCATCTTGTTCCATTGGCCTTACAATAAGCATCTAATCACCCTTCTCATCATACGGTTAGTGCGATCTACACCCAAGAAGCTGATCGCTAATCTTTGTTCAACCTTGTCCGCGCGAAAGCCTCGCGATAGGCCGTCGGCGTTACGCCGGATAATCGCTTGAACCACTTGGCAAACTGCTTGTCATCGGCGATACCTACCTGTACAGCCACTTCTTTAACGTGAAGCTTCGAATCCGCAAGGATCTCCTTCGCCGTCTCAAGCTTGATATGGTGGATATAATTGAGGAGGCCGGAACCGAATTTCTGCTTGAACATCCGAGAGAGATAATCCCTGTTATAGCCCAGATGGGCGGCTATCCGTTCTACGGAAATATCGCGATCAAGTGCATGAAGACGCGTCCATTCCAGTAATTGCGGCAGCCTTGGATCCATCGCTTCCAGCTCATTCGAATGTTCAAGCTGCTCCGCCAGCTCAATCAACAGACAGGTCAGATAATAGTCCCCCGCTCGCGGAATCCGGTAACCGCCATTGGCTGCATGCAATAATTGACGAGCTAATATATGGACTCTGCTCTGATTCGAGCATTCCGCATATCGCGGCACTTGGCCCAGAGGGTCACTTCCCAGTGTTTCAGGCAGATGAAAATGAAACCAATAAAAGGACACGCCCGGCGAAGAAAGCCTGTATCCGCGATGTCGTTCACCGGGCATCAGAAATAGGATATCTCCTGCTTTCACCTCGTACATAAGGCCATCTGTTTCCATGAATACAACACCTGAAACGCCAATAATAAGCTCGTAGTCATAAATCGTACGATCCGTATGTGACCACGTTTCATCGGACATAAACTGACCGGCCATTACAAGTCGATAAGGTTCATGCACATATAGAGGAAGCAATCCAGCAACAGCTCCTGTCTTGGCGAATTCTTCGGAATGAAGTCAGTTTTTGACACCTAATCTACTAGTTCGCCTACCGACAGCCTATTCCCTCTTCATTTATGATAGATTTGCAAGTTCAACCAAAGGAGCGAAACCACACATGAAAACAGATAATAGACTAGCCCTCTCCTCCCCACTCGACCTTCGTGCCGTTCAAGTCCAAGATAGCTATTGGTCTTCATTTGTAAATCTGATTCGCGAGACAGTCATTCCCTATCAATGGGAAGCGATGAACGATCGTATAGAATCGGCGGAGCCCAGCCACGTTATACGTAACTTTCGTATTGCAGCAGGACTGGAAGAAGGGAATTTCGGAGGTTTTGTTTTTCAGGATACCGATATGTACAAATGGCTGGAGGCCGTCGGCTACTCCCTTGCCGCTACACCGGATGCAGATTTGGAGCAACTCGCTGACGAAGCGATTAACCTAATTGCCTCTGCTCAGCAGGAAGACGGTTATTTGAACACCTATTTCTCCATTGCCGAGCCGGGTACTCGCTTTACGAACTTGATGGACTGCCACGAGATGTATACGGCGGGCCATCTGATCGAAGCAGCTGTAGCCTATCATCAAGGAACCGGCAAGGCGACCCTGCTGAGCGTAGCTAGACGATTGGCCGATCATATCGATACTCACTTCGGGGATGAACCGGGCAAACTGCGTGGATACGACGGACATCAGGAAATCGAATTAGCTCTAGTCAAACTTTATGAAGTCACTGGAGAAGAGAGATACTTGAAGCTGGCGAGTTTCTTCATTGATGAGCGCGGTCAGCAGCCGAATTACTTGGCCCAAGAATGGGAGAAACGCGGTCGTATCACCTATTGGACGCCTGGGGTCGTTCAGAAGGAACATCAGGATCTACGTTATCTGCAAGCCCATAAGCCGGTACGCAATCAAGAGGTAGCAACCGGACATGCCGTAAGAGCTGTCTATATGTACACCGCTATGGCTGATCTTGCTCTTCATCTGGGGGATGCAAGTTTACTGGCCGCATGCCAGCGGTTATGGAGTAATGTAGTGAACAAGCAGATGTATGTAACCGGAAGTATCGGTTCTACGCATCACGGCGAAGCATTCACATTTGACTACGATTTGCCCAATGATACGAACTATTCCGAAACCTGTGCATCGATTGGTTTGATCTTCTTCGCCAGACGAATGCTGCAGCTGGAGCCGAACGGCGAATACGGGGATGTGATGGAACGCGCGCTATATAATACGGTAACGGCAGCATTGGCCAGCGATGGACAAAGCTTCTTCTACGTCAATCCGCTCGAGGTGTGGCCCGCAGCAGGCAGAGGCAATCCAGGCAAACATCACATCAAGTCAACCCGGCAACAATGGTTCGCATGCGCTTGCTGCCCGCCGAATATTTCGAGGCTGCTCTCTTCTCTCGGCCAGTACATGTTCACAGCAAGTTCAGATGTTCTCTACACGCATCTGTATATCGGAACAGAAACGACGCATACAATAGCCGGACGACAAGTAAACCTTAAGCTCGAGAGCGGCTTACCTTGGAATGGCCATGTTCGTATTCACGTTGCATCTGCGGCGGGAACCGGTGAATTTACCATCGCGATGCGTATTCCAGCTTGGTCCGAGCAATCCAACTTTACCCTGAATGGTAGTGTTGTGGAGCCTGAAATCCGTCAAGGTTTTGCCTATTTGACCCGTGACTGGCAAGAAGGCGATGTCATCACTCTCGAGCTAGATATGGAACCTAAGCGTATTTATGCTCATCCTAACGTTCGCGCCAATGCAGGTCGCGTAGCTTTGCAGCGCGGACCTCTGGTATACTGCTTCGAGGAAATGGACAATGGTGCTGACCTTCCGAATCTCATTCTCCCAGCGGATGCTGAAATTCGACTTGTTCATAATGGGAATTCCGTAGCGCTGCACGCTGAAGGATATCGCCAAGAAGATGTGGACGCGGAGAACTCGTCGCTCTATAGAACCTCATCACTGAAGCTAGAGAAACAGAGCATCTATGCGGTTCCTTATACGCAGTGGGGTAATCGTAAGCCGGGGGAAATGCTGGTCTGGATTCGAGAATAAGCCGCGTTTACGCGGCTTTTTTTCATGTCAAGTTCAACGCAGCTATTTGGATTCATGCATAAGAGATTGCCCTCTAATTAAACTAACGATCAATAGAAGTAACGGCAATCCGACGATGAATATAGGGAATATGTACAGAATCCATACAAAGTTCGCGTAATCCAGCATGCCTATTATATTTGCGGGCACGAGTGAGACCGAGAAAATGACGGCTGCAGCAAATAGGATAACTCTTCGCCAGTTCTTGATGCCAAGCAATTGTGCGGTTCCATAGCTGTTAATGAACAAATAGATCGCCAACTTTACGAAAACGCTGAAGATCCAGATGAACATAATCCAGACATCCATATTTTGAACAAACTCCAAATAGTTAATAAATCGAACCATGCTGAAATACGGGAAAATTAAGGTTGAACCGATATTGGCTCCGAATGTCATAATAACCATAATTGCTGTAAGTACGGCTATTATGGATGGGACGCATATCGCAAGCAGCGTCGGCTTAACCAACTTTTGCGAGTTTGCGATAAAAGGCGTCAACATCATGATCATCATGGACTCCCCTAGAAATGACGCGTTCACAAAAGACCCTTTCACTATAAGCTGAAACCCGGTATCTGCGTAGACAGGTAAAATTAGCGATGGATGCAAATTAGTTAAGTTTAATCCGAATGTAACTAAGATGCCCACCAGAAGAAGTGGGCCGGCCATTTCGCTAAAACGAGCGATCGCTTCGATGCTTCCGGCGAAATTGATATAGACCATAGCTGCGACCATTAGCGATGCGATAACCCAAATCGGCGTATTGTGAAATAAAAATTGCTTAATGAACAAGGAGAAAATGCGCAAGATATCTGACGCAACTGAAAACCACATGATGATATACAACACGCCTATCAGCTTCCCGATCCACTTCCCAAACAGCTTCTGAGCAAACTCCACCAAGGTAAGCGAAGAATGCCTTTGCGAAACTCGAATACAAATCAGGGTCACGAATAATCCAATGACCCCCGCCACTAATAGGGATATCCAGGCGTCCTGTCTGGCAATCTCGATTGAAGGAGACACCGTGAGCCAGATACTCATTGAAATTTCTAATGTGGTGAACATCCAAAACAATTGCCAAGGAGAAATTTTCACTTCCTGTCTCCTATTCCTGGGATGCGTCTTCCAATTGCCCCCGTATTCTGAATTCTCAATTTTACAGTAACCGATACCTCTACTGCCGGAAACAGTTGATCCCATCTGCTCTTGATTTCTTTCCACTTGTACGGATGTTCTCTGTGAAACTCTTCTCCGATTCCAAACACATCTTGTCCATACTGAAGCTGCACTTTCTTGATTGTTGCCTCTACTTGCTTGGCTTTCATTTCATTTAGCTTGCGTTCTAACGGAATACGTTCCGAGGTTACTGAGATATCGATATTCGTATTGTTTTCAAGGACCCTTCCGGTCCCCACCAGCTTGATGTACGCTTTGATTTTATTTCCTTCAAATTCGGTATGAACGCTTTTCTTCAAGTTGGTTTCAAATAATGATACGGCGCCTCCTTCCGTTTCCAACGAAATGAACTGATTTTTTAATACGCCTTTCACCCAGAACATTTCCAGCGATTCTCTACCCGTCACCTTACCGACCATTTGCAAGTGTCGATTAAAGATTGCAACGGATTTCACTTCGATGATCTTATGTTTCTCAAGCACATTATTAGGTGATGTCTCAACCATTGGCATAGACGGCCGAATGCCATCACGTCCTACATCAAGTAAGACATCCCGTAAGGCAGAGTCACCTAAACGACAGAAGCGGTCTTGATCTACGGCAACGATTGCGGAAAATTGATTAAAGGGACTGTTGATTTTCAGGACGTCGCTTCCTTTTCCACCATCCACGACGAATATATCCGTGCGCATACGTGTATCGGTATTCCGTGAGAATTGATCCATGATTTGGGTTAAGCCTTTACGCGCAAGCTTCTCTCCGATGAATATGGACCTTCGATGTCCCAGAAAAACCTTACGGGGCAGTTTGTCTTGAATTTCTTGTTCCAAATCTACGATGGAAGTACCAGTCGTTGTTAGAACGATGTTTGCCCTTTGCTGACCGCCACTTCTCGCCTTGAAATCAGCAGGAACGGCGATCTGAGCACTTTTCTGCAGCGTCCCCTCCTCGGATAAATCCAGTGCGGTTCCTATCCAAAACGCGTATTCGTTTATTTCATTTCTGTCCCAACATCCGGAAATGAACAGCGTCAAGATCAAACAAGACATGAAACCTATTTTCCTCATTATTTTCGATGCGCCGATACGTATCGTTTATTAAATCGTATAAGCGTATCCTTCCAGATATTTTTCCCTATAGGAGCTACAGGCTTTAAATAAGGAACCCCGAACGACTTTAACGTTACGAGATGAATCATAATGAAGATGACTCCGATCGCGACACCATATAAACCAAGGAAACCGCCTACGATTAGAAGTGGAAACCGCAGCATTCGAAACGGCAAGGCCAAGCTATAGCTTGGAAAAGCAAAGGATGCAATCCCGGTACCTGCTACGATCATCACTATAGGGGCAGATATAAATCCAGCTTGAACAGCTGCTTCTCCAATTACCAACGCGCCAACTATACTCACTGCCGAACCAATGGCTTTAGGTAATCGAAGACCGGCTTCCCGCAATCCTTCGAACATCAATTCCATTAACAAGGTTTCGATAACGGTTGGAAACGGAATTCCTTCTCTCGAAGCCGAGATACTGAGCATCACTGCAAGTGGAATCATCTGTGGATGGAACGTCGTGAGCGCAACATATACGGATGGCAGAAGGCATGACAAAATGACAAATATGATTCGTAATATTCTGACCGCCGAAACGTAGATAAATCGTTCATAGTGGTCTTCCGCTGCTTGAAAGCCTGACCAGAACGTCATAGGCAGCAGCAATGCGTTTGGAGAGCCGTCCACAATAATGGCTACCCTGCCGGATAACAAACTCGAAGATACCGTGTCCGGACGTTCCGTATTTTGGATTTGTGGAAATAGGGAGAAGGTCTTGTCCTCGATATACTCTTCAATATAGCTGGAGTCCGTCAGTTGATTCGTGCGAAAAGATTGAAGTCGGTTTCTGACTTCTTGGAGCAACTCTGGTTTAACCTTTTCTTCGATATACGCCACGACAAAATCCGTATTGGTTAATTCGCCTGCCTGATGCATTTCGAACTTTAAGGACGAATGACTGATTCTTCTTCGAATCAAACTTAAGTTCGTTTTGAGATCTTCCGTAAATCCTTCACGCGGCCCGCGAATGGATGCCTCATTCGATGGCTCAGAGATTGCACGTTGTTTGTAAACGGTCATTTCGGCCAAATAAGCACAAGGCTTGCCATCTATAAAAATAACGGTACAGCCTTTGAGAACGTTGGCTATAACCTCCGAGAACCGAGTAATCATATGATATTGCATCAGCCGTTCAACATCGCGACTAATCATGCATGCCGAAATGATTTGTTCCAGTCTAGTCGAATCTGTAAACTCTTCTATATAAACAAGTAAAACTTCGGATTGATCAGTGAGTTTTAAGGGTCTAAATACGATATCCGCACAGTTATCAAAAATATGGCGTAATGCATCATGATTGATTTTCACACTTTCGTTCACATCGACTGGAAAGTTTGGCTCCAAGTCATTTCCACCTCCTTCCAACAGCTTCGTTTTATCATGTGAGCATTTGGATGTCCTTATTCAAGAAATGAAAAGAAGCCCTGCGCGTAAGTTACGTCAGAGCTTCTTCTTTGTTATCATTTATGCGGATCACCTTAAGTGAAACGTTCTCAGTCGTTCAGCTTCGATCACGGTTTCCATCTGTAGTTCTGTAATGAGCAGCAAACGTTGGCACTCTGCCGATTCGGCATCTTGTTCCCATTTGCGGAGCAGCTTCGGAACTTCCCAAACGGCACGTAAGGCGAAAGAGGCAAGATAACCGAATCGTGGAATGGACTTGTCTCCATTCCAACCCGTTCGCTTCATCCCCTCAAGGTATGAGGATAGTAAATGCTCCCTATAAGCTCGAAATTGATCCATAGGCACGTTTCCGCGGCTAAGCGATAAACCTAAGAATCGGCCCAAATCCTCCCCTATTCCGGAAATACTGGCAAACTGCCAATCAATCACGGCAAGCTGCCGGACTTGAGAATGCTCTGCATGCAACATAATGTTAAGCTCATAGAAATCCTGGTGTGCAAAGGTTCGCGGTAATTGCTCTAACTGGATTAGCCAATCGTTAATAAATAATTCAAATGAATGGAAGCGGTCGATGATGGCGGTCACTCTGTGCTTGGATTCGTTATCAATTATGGTTGCTGTCTTGGCATTCGTCGTCCTATAGGTCTGACATTCATGAATCCAAGAGCGCATCCAGTGACGATTCGCCCAAGGTAAATCCGGGAACGGGCTGCCTGCTAAGTAGGCGGACTGAAACTCGCCAAGCTTCTCCTCAGCATAGGCATAATCGTTCCATTGCCAGGATCGTGATTCCTGACTTAAATCCTCCAGCCAGAGCCATACGGTGCCGTCGACATTTTCGTCGATTGCATAGCATTCCGGAGCCTTCAACCCCGCCGGTAAATGGCGAAGATAACCTGATTCATAAGCGTCAATTTCTCGGCGCCAATAATTGTAATGCGTCGGATCATCTCGATTGGGGTCAACTAGGATGACTTTTAGAATCAGTGACCATGATTGGGGTGTTCCATCTTCAAGATATGTGCTTCCGGAAATCCGATACACGCCGCCTGTCACGAAATTAGGTCTGGCCGATTTGATTGTTTCGCAATGCCACTCAATCAGAGATCCGTGATCGAGTTGTAAGCAGTGATTAGAGACTGCTCGAACTCGTTCTGCGTCGATATTATCTGGAATAGGTTGTGTATTCATTGCTCACTCAAACATTTCGCAACCAGATTCCCAAAGCCTTGAATATCCTGCAAATAATCATATCCGATTGGATTCGGTTCTAATTGATTTAACATTCGAACCGCCACAGCGTTATACGCGGGAATAACCAATACCGCATTACCGTAGAATCCGAGCGATTGATAGGAACCATTCGGAAGCTCATTCCCGAGTTCGGATAACGGGCGGAACTTGTCCTTCACCCACCAGAAGAAAGCATTTCGAGGTAATGATTCATCAAGGCGGCTCGGCGTTGCAATCGAAACTACTCGATCAAACAGTGCAGCCGGAAGGATTTGCTTCCCCTTATACATGCCTCTTGCCAGATGGATCTGTCCCCAGTAGCCTAGCTCTCTTGTGCTCACGAAGAGATTCGCCTCACCGCCTTGATCGCTTAGATACTCCTCACCAAGCCACACCAAGTTATCATTCTTTTCGCGTCTCCAGCCTGTCTCTGTAAACCCATACGGTTCAAAAACTCGTTCGTTTATTACCTCTGCGAGGGTCTGATTAAAGACCTGTTGAACGATGCGAATCAGCATATTCACACCGGCATTATTGTATTTCCAATCCGTTCCCGGAGGAAATAACCTCTTCATTGGACCCTGTAATCCGTGAGTATGAGTAAACAGATGCCTAATCGTAGTCTGCGCGATAATGCTCTCGTTCAGGTCATCGAGATAGTCGGACACAGAATCATTAATGTCCTTAATTCTCCCTTCATACAGTGCCAGACTAATTGCGAATCCCAAATAGGTTTTGCGGATGGATGCTACATTGAACTGTGATTGCTCATCGATCATTCGACTGTTAGGCGATTTATCATGGTAACCCGCATAATATTCGTTTACGATCTGATCATTCTGGATCACAATAACAGTTGCTGCAGAGGCTGAAATTTGATTTCGAATATCCAGTACATATTGATTAAGCTCATTAAATACACTAGTTTTCGCTGCATCCATACCCTTATTTCTCCTTTGTGAGTGGGTTAATGTCCACCTCAAGCATTCTACATCTCGCCTATGATCACCTCTGTATGGATACAAGATTATTCCAGTTCAGTTGATTCCACAAAGAAACCCGCAGCCGTCTGCGGGTCAAGTGAGTAAGCCTACCGATTCTTAATCAATCGGCTCATAATGCACATGGACTTCGTAAACGTCGTTCGACGAATTTTTCAACTCCGTCTCTACTCTTGTCGCGACATCATGCGCTTCTTGAAATTCCATATCTCCCTTAATCAATAAGGTCACGTCAACCACTGCACTGCTGCCGTAATTTCTTGCTCGAATATCTCGAACGTCTTCTACGCCTTGCACATTCAAGACAATTTCTTTGAAGGAGAGGATCGTCTCTTCATTAAACCCATCCGAGAGATGATGTGAAGCCTCACGGAAAATCACCCATGCCGTCCTGCAGATGATTAATCCGACGACGATGGCGGTAAACGGGTCGAGCCATGCCAGATGAAATTGCGAACCGATGATGCCTACGAATGTGCCCAGGCTTACGAAAGCATCCGAGAGATTATCTTTGGCTGCAGCCATGACCGCTTGACTGTTAATCTGCGCAGCCAATCTCTTGTTATAGCGATACACACCATACATGACGACTGCAGAGAAGATGCCCACCCATGCCGCGAGCAGGTCCGGGGACTTCTCTTCACCTTGAAAGATCGAAGTGATGGATTGGTAAAGAACTTGCAAGCCGACAACCATCATAATAAAGGAAGCGAGCATGGAAGAGATCGTTTCTGATTTCCAATGACCATATGGATGATCATCATCTGCCGGTTTACGAGCCAGCCGCAGTCCAATAAGTACGGCGATCGAAGCCGCGATGTCGGTTGCATTGTTCAGACCGTCCGCCTGCAACGCTTCAGATCCGGTCATATACCCAACCACAAGCTTTAATGAAGATAGAAGGATATACGCAATTATACTTATGAGTGCACCGCGTTCTCCGATTTTGAGTTGATCATACTTCTGCTGTTCCATTGCGGCAAAAATCCCTTCCTTTAATGCTTTGTTGCCTTATCGTACCAGCCAATAACGATGTGGGTCTAGAGAAACGTTTTGTCATTCGGCTCACAAAAGTGGGACGAGTAAATAGAGTTGCCCTCACGAAAAATGTTCGTCCATAGGCAAAAAAAATGAATCCGCCACTAGAGCGGATTCATTAACGACATTCAGCTATATAGATGTAGGCTTCAGCGAACGCAACATCTGCTCGACGGCTTCAACTGCCTCTTCGGTAGATTGCGCAGCAATGACTGTCTTGTTCTCCGAGCTGTATCCCGACGAAGTGTGGGCATAACGCTGATCATAATAATAGACAAGCAGCAGCTCCACAGCACGGTCATACTTCTCTTCTTTCAAACACTGTTCGATCTCAGCCGCGATCGGAGTATGGATGCGCGGTTTGATTTGAAGGAAGGACTTCAAGCAAGCCTCTTGATGCTCCCAAGGACGATAATCCTCCAAAATATGCTGAACACGCGTTTCGAGCGGGACCTCCAGCCATATTTGATGCCCCGCCTCTTTCTTCTGCAGCAGCTGATCTGGGATGACGACTTTGCCAATCCGTTTACTCTCCGCCTCAAAAAGCAGATAAGAGGCTTGCTGAATGCCCACCAGCTCATCTACTAATAATGCATCGAATTTCTTCTGATTATGTGCCTTTACCCCAATATTACCGAACACGGAGCCGCGATGCCCAGCCAGCTCTTCGAAATTCAACACGGGATAGCCCCGTTCTTGCAATTGACGCAGAATTGCTGTTTTCCCACTGCCTGTGTTGCCATGCAGCACATATGCAGGAGGTAACACGTCAAGTTCATCAAGCGTTTGGACCACGCCTTGTCGAAAAGTGCGATAGCCGCCTTCCAACCGGCTAACATGAATGTCCATGAGAGACAAGACCGTTGCTGTAGTTTTGCTGCGCATGCCCCCTCTCCAGCAGAAGACAGCCTTTTTGCCGGGGATGAGGGAGAATTGTTTAATGAAAGAAGGAAGCTTGGCGGAAAAAATCTCAAGGCCTCGTTCTTTGGCCGCTTGGATGCTAACTTGCTTATATATCGTACCGATCTCTGCTCGTTCGTTATCGTCGAAGAAAGGGATATTCAAGCTGCCCGGAATGGTGGCATCCTCAAACTCGGAAGGCGACCTTACATCAATCGTTACCATATTCTTCTGCTCTCGCAGTGCAAGCAATTCTTGAAGTTTTAGGTCCTGAAACATATCGGCTTCCCCTTCTAATCTACAATAATATGTCCTGGTTTCTCGTCCGTGATTTCACCGATTATACTTGCTTCTACCCCAGCTTGCAGCAATTGCCGCAAGAGGGATTCCGCTTGCTCGCCTGCTACGGATATAAGCAGCCCACCAGAAGTAACCGCATCACATAGAATCCAGCGGCCGACCTGATCAAGCTCATCCGGGAACGTTACATCATGCTGAACGTGAACGAAGTTATTCTTCGTACCGCCAGGTACAAATCCGCTATCCGCCAGTTCTCGCACTCTCGGAAGCAGAGGAACATCGTTATGATGAAGCTTAACAGTCATCAGGCTGCCTTTAGCCAGCTCAAGAGCATGTCCGATTAGTCCGAATCCTGTCACGTCGGTACACGCATTTACCTGGTACGGCTCCATAACCTCTGCTGCTGTTTTGTTCAACGTGGCCATTACTTGGGTCAATCGTTTCGTCTCTTCGATCGATAGTTGATCTTTCTTAATCGAAGTGGTTAAGATGCCTACTCCAATGGGCTTTGTTAGAATTAAGCGATCTCCGGGCTTAGCTCCCGCATTGGTCCGTACCTTCTCCGGATGCACGAGACCTGTAACGGCAAGACCGAATTTAGGCTCTTTGTCATCGATGGAATGTCCACCGACCAGTGTTGCACCGGCTTCCTGTACTTTATCAGCAGCGCCACGCAAAATTTCGGAGAGAATGCTTTTGTCTAGCGTAGAGATCGGAAATGCGACGATATTTAATACTGTTAAAGGTTTACCGCCCATCGCATAAATATCGCTGATTGCGTTCGCCGCGGCAATTTGTCCAAAATCGTACGGGTCATCCACAATCGGGGTGAAGAAATCGAGCGTTTGCACCAGTGCCAGTTCATTGCTTAAACGGTATACACCGGCATCGTCACTCGTATCTAATCCAACCAGCAAATTGGGATTAGGCTCAGCAGCCGGGAGATTGCTCAGCACCTCCGACAGATCGGCCGGCCCTATTTTGCAACCGCAGCCACCTTTACTGGACAGTGAAGTTAATTTAATATTCTCGAAGTTATTCATAGTGTCGTCACGTCCTTTTCTTCGCATAACCTAAATCGTACTCGCCATAGGCCCAAAATGCAATATTGGTAAAATAAAAGCAAGAGCGATCGAATCGCTCTTGCTTTATCAGTGATTATGAATTGTGATCCAACTTGTACGTATAAGCCCGCATAGCGACGACTATAGCCATCTCGCGTGTAACCGAATCGGCCGGGTTAAAGCGGTTATCCGATCCCTGCATGATTTGCAGCGCGCTAACGGTCTGAACGTCGGCTTGCGCCCACTTCAATACTTGATCCCGATCTTGAAGCGGTACGGATGAGGAAGTCTGCTTAAGTTTTAAGGCCCGCACCACAATGGCTGCCATTTGCTCTCTCGTAATCGTCTCATTCGGATTAAATCGATTCTCGAAGCCCATAATGATCCTCGAGTTGTAGGCCGTATTAATATAGGCTGCAAACCATTTGTTCTGCGGTACATCAGTGAACTGGCTTGTTGCACCGGATGTCACCTTCAATCCGAGTACCTCCACCATGAGCTTGGCAAACTCAGCTCTTGTAATCTTCGTTTTCGGATTCAGCTTGCCTGATGTGCCTTGAACGAAGCCTTTGCTCGTAGCCGCTTCGATGGCGCTGGTTGCCCATGCTGCAATTTGCTTCGCATCCGAATATTGTTTGCTCAGATCCACTTTCACGCTACCGCTTGAATCCGAGTCTGCAACGGTGTACGTGACGAATGCGGTGAAATGGTTTGTCTTGATTACCAGATCATTGCCTGCTACGAAAGCATAAGTGATTTGCTTACGATCTTTCGTTGCTTTAACGCCTTGCTCCTCGGCATCGTAGTTCGTAATCGGCGTAAACTTCCCATTGTCAATATAACCGGCTGCTTGACCTTTACCATTCTTGATTACAATCGTGACCGGACGATCGAAGACGGTGGACTGCTTCTCGCCGCCCAGCCCGATTACATGACTAAGAGCCGTTAGCTTCTTATTCTCGCTTGCGAGACTGTCTTTCACAAGCTTCATCACGCCGAAATCATCCGCAGCGTATTTCGATAACAATTCAAACTTCGCGTTACCGGATTGGATGGCCGTTCCTATGTCCATGGTGAATGTAATGTCCCCTCTCTCCGCAAGGATCGAAGGAATGCTGCTGCGCACCTCGTTCAAGTCCAAATACACTTTGGAAGTGTTATCCGGCATATGAATGACGACTTTACCCTTTTCTTTCATAGCCTGCGTAATGGAGATGCTTTGATCTTGCTGATTATTCGCTGGCACTTCGATAACTGTTGTGTCATCCGACAAATCCGGCCACTGGCTGGTTGGTGCCCCCAAGTCTTTACCGAGATTGGTCGTATATCTCCATTCCACTTTGTCGCCGTCTTTGAGCGTATAGCTGCTAGAGCCGTAACCAGGGTAATTGCCGTTTACGTTATACATCCAGCCGCTGTTTGGACCATGATCGAATTCCCCGTCACCGTCGATCGCTTGTACATAGACACTTCCGAACGAAGCATAATATTTGGATTTATAGCCGATTCCTTTCGCGTCAAGCGATCGCTTGAGCACGCTCCATGCGGTATCGCCCGGCTGCAAGTCAATACTTGTGTTTTGCAGCACATACCCTTTATTAATCGTGAGTTTATCAACGGATAACGTCGCATGAGGTGTTGGTACTGACGGAATTGTCACTGCTTTGGTCGTATAGGCCACATAGTCAGTAAAATGCTTCGTCTTCACAATCAGATCATCGCCGCTGTCGAACGCATACTCTTCTTTCCCGCTAGCCAGTCCCTCGGCATCGTTCGCGAATCGCTGGATCACATGAGGAGATCCATTCTCGATATAGGCAGCCTGGTTGCCCTTCAATCCTGCAAAAGTCAGAGTAAGAAACGAATCAAATTCGATTCTGCCGGCTCCACCACCGATTGTAATCGCTTCGCTCACATTCTCAAGAATTGAACCACTCGAGATCAAGGATTGAACGCGACTTACCAGTACGGAATCCGACTTATTCTTGGAGGTTAACAGTTCTATAGAAGAACCATCACCGTTAACGAGTTGCGTGCCTTGCGCTATGCTGAACGTTAGATTCCCCTTCTTCGCCTCTATGGCGGGGAGAGCGGTGGCAAGCGGCAAGTGCAACATCAACAACGACGGATTCTGTTCCGGAATCGTGATGGCAATTTGCTTCCTCGAATCCGAATCGGCAATGCCGATTATATACGGGCGATCATCCGAAGGAATCGTAATCGTTGGCTGATCTTCATTTGGTAGCTGCAGCTCAATCGGCGGTATACCGCTTCTCACTTCCAGCGGCATGGACTTATGTACGACATCAGGCCCGCTCTTAGGGACGTATTTAGATACGGAAACGGTGTAACTTCCAGCAGTCAACCCGTCAAATCGCGCCGTACCTTGCACATTAGTCGTCTGCGTGGAAATCGTTTCACCCTCGTGGACGACATCGACTTTCACGCCTTCTGCTGGAGCTGAAACCAGTTTAAAGGTGCTCCAATCCATAGTCATCTTATTGACTACGATGTCGAATGCACGATCTTCATTCAGCGATGTACCTGATTCTGGCAACATCTTAATGGTGTCTATCATCTCAGTGTTATCAGTTTTGTAATAAAATACAAGTTTATCCGCTGGCTTCAATGGAATCTCATCCATAGCTCCATCCGATGAAGTCAACCATTTGTTGCCTCTTTGGATTGAAAAACTCCAGCTTCCATAATCATCATCATAATGATTGTATGCAATATCGTTAATGGCAACAAACACCATGCCCCACATTGAAGTGATTCCCAGCTGAATGCTGCCAGTGGTTGACACCGACTTTAAAGCTTCCAAAGGCGTTGCTGCATTTACCGTTCCTTCGAAGAAGGCTTGATTAGGTTCCGGTCCTTCGACTCGGATCTTTACAGGTGCAGCCGGAATTAGCTCGAGTCCGGGCAATGTGCCGCTAAAGTCATATAGCCGCTCACCATGACCTTCCAAGAATAGCTTGTAAGCATCAAGTGCTTGAAGTGCTTGCTCCGTAGCCATGCCATTCGACATTGGCCAATCCATCGTATGAGTGAATGTACCGTCTTCCATTCGGAATTGCATGAGCTTGTCGATCAGTGTAATTCCGTTCTTGGTATAATCCGGACCGGTTGGGTCGACACCGTAAGCAGTTAAACCGATAATCGCCTGCGATACACTTTCGCTGGAATCGACGGTACTCCCCCAAGACGTAATGATGTAACCGCCATTCGGCGATTGTTTTACGGAAAGCCATTGTGTTAAATCTGAAATCAAATCCATACTCTTAACCGTTGCATTGTCAGCGTAAGGCGTAAGAGCGATTAACGACATGGCCGTAAGATCCGGGTCGCTATCGTTGCCAACGCCGAGCGAGTATCCCCCGTCTTCGTTTTGGCGGGAGGCTATTTCGTCAATAAGAGTTTCTCTAGTCCATTTCGCGTCAGCCGGAACCTCATAGTGGCCTGAATCCATTGCAATCAATGCAAATATAGGGCCATTGATACCTTGGCTAATCATGTAGTCGCTTGTATAAAGCTTCTCGATCAAATTAAAGCCGGCGATATTCGTTGCATCTTGACCTGCAGCCGATAGAGCCATAATCGTACGTTCTAACTCGGTAACGCGATCGAATTCACCGCCGCTATACTTAACGCGGTTAACTAATGATTGTACATAGGTATCGGGTATCTTCTTACCCGCCTTTGTCAGTCCGATTGCCCCCCAATCGGAGCCAACTCCTGATGAGCTTTTCTGGAAGTAACTCGATGCAGCTTCGATTGTAGCTTCGAGATCGAAAGCCGCCTCAGCGCGAACGGTCTTCACCGGACCGAATCCGGCAGTGATCGACAATAACAACATAATGGATGAAACGATAATAGCTAATGATTGGAGTGCCTTTGAACGCATAGTCTTGCCTTCTCTCTAAGTATATTGTTGCATTCTATATCAACCATAACAAAAAATGCCCCTGATTCATGAAAGAATCAAGGGCTGCCCGCGTCGTCAACTACTAGGAAAGACAACAAAAAAAGCACCGCCTCCATCATCCGTAGAGTGTGTGAAATCCAATCAAGGCAGGTCTCCTGGCTATGCGTCAATGCCTCTCTATACCTTCCCAGCCTGACGGCCAGTGGCAATTCCCAGATCAGCTCTTCATTTACAGTGGCGGGACCGCGCCGGATTTTCACCGGTCTTCCCTATTAAGCAGCGCTTATGGACTAAGCGTGCGCCTTGACTAGTTCTATTCAATTGCTATTCATAATATAGAATGTTGCTGCTTTTGTCTATGATATTAGCGACTCGCCTTCTAAACCCATAGTAAAAAGCTATACCTTGACATAGTATTTTTGTGTTTTCCGATAGCAAGCTCTCCGCACTATAATAAGCTCAACACAAAGCGTAGGGAGAGATTGACATTGAAAACATCACTTATTGGCTATCCTAGAGTAGGATCATTACGAGAGCTGAAATTTGCTTCCGAGAAATATTTCAAAGGAGACATTACGATCGACGAGCTCCATCAGACCGGTGTGGACCTTCGAGCCAACCACTGGAGAAGACAGCAAGAGAATGGGATTGATTTTATACCTTCCAACGATTTCTCATTCTATGACGGCCTGCTTGATACGGCATGCTTGTTCAATATCATTCCGGAGCGCTATCAATCGCTGGGTCTTAGCCCGCTGGAAACGTATTTTGCTATGGCAAGGGGTTACCAAGGCGAGCAAGGCGACGTGAAAGCGCTGGCCATGAAAAAATGGTTCAACACGAACTACCACTATATGGTTCCTATCATTGACGATTCCACTGCGATTCAATTGGCCGGCACGAAGCTGTTCGATGAGTTCTTGGAGGCTAAACGGCTTCATATCCCAACGAAACCGGTATTAATCGGTGCTTTCACGCTGCTCAAGCTTGCCAAATATACCGGCGTCAAGCAAGCGGGCGACTTCATACAAGAAACAGCCGCGGCCTATGCGAACGTCCTACGGCAACTAAACGAACTTGGCGCCGAGTGGATTCAGATTGACGAGCCGGCACTGGTAACAGACCTAACCGGGGAGGATCTAGCCCTCTTCTCGAAGTTGTATGACCAAATTCTAGCTGCGAAAGGCAACGTCAAGGTTCTGATTCAAACCTACTTCGGTGATATTCGTGACTGTTATCAAGCCCTTCAAGCCCTCCCCTTCGATGGCATCGGAATTGACTTTGTTGAAGGCAAACAATCTCTGGAGCTCGTGCGCCAGAATGGATTCTCGGCTGATAAAGTCCTGTTCGCCGGTGTCGTAAACGGGAAGAATATTTGGAGGAACAACTATAAACACACACTTGCAACCGTGCAAGAGTTGAAAGGACTCGCGAAGCAGCTGGTGCTTAGCTCCTCTTGTTCGCTGCTGCACGTACCATACTCCTTGCAGAACGAAACAAAGCTGTCTGACCATCATAAACACTATTTCGCATTCGCTGAAGAGAAGCTTCGTGAATTTGCTGACCTTAAAGCGATTTTGGCGCATGCGAATCCATATGCAGCCGACCTTTACCTACAGAACGAAGAGCTCTTCAATGGCACTCGTTTCGCAGGTAACGAAGCTGTACAAACCAGAACGTCAGCGTTAACGGACGCTGACTTCACGAGACTGCCTGCTTTCGCCGAACGTGAAGCGATTCAGAATGACAAGTTCAAGCTGCCTCCGCTTCCTACGACTACCATCGGATCGTTCCCGCAGACAGCTGAAGTCAGAGCGAACCGCTTCTCTTTCAAGAAAGGCGCCATTACCGAAGAACAATACAAACAGTTCAATTTCGATAAGATTGCGGAATGTATTGCACTTCAAGAAGAGATTGGCTTGGACGTTCTGGTCCATGGCGAATATGAGCGTAACGATATGGTGGAATACTTCGGTGAGTGTTTAGACGGATTTATTTTCACAGAGAACGCTTGGGTTCAATCCTATGGTACAAGATGCGTCAAACCGCCAATCGTATGGGGAGATATCAGCCGTTCCAGACCGATGACTGTCGAGTATTCGGCGTATGCCAAGAGCTTAACGAGCAAACCGGTAAAAGGAATGTTGACCGGTCCGGTTACCATTCTCAACTGGTCCTTCCCTCGCGAAGATATTAGCTTGAAGGATAGTGCCCTTCAGATTGCGCTTGCAATCCGAGACGAGGTTCTCGATTTGGAAGCCAATCATATTGAAATCATTCAGATCGACGAAGCCGCGCTGAGAGAGAAGCTGCCTTTGCGCCAATCGGATTGGCAAGCAGAATACTTGAGCTGGGCCATCCCTGCTTTTCGCTTGGTGCATAGCGGCGTCCAGGCCGATACTCAAATTCATACCCATATGTGCTACAGCCAATTCAGCGATATCATCCGGGATATCGATGCCATGGATGCCGACGTCATTACGTTCGAAGCATCAAGGTCGGACCTTGCCATCATCGATGCCATCAATGCTTGCGGCTTCCGGACCGAAGTTGGACCAGGCGTTTACGATATCCACTCCCCTCGTATTCCATCCGTGGACGAGCTCAAGCAAGGACTCCATCGCATGCTGGACAAAATCGATGCTGCCAAACTGTGGGTCAATCCCGATTGCGGATTGAAGACGCGAGGCGTAACCGAAACATGGGAAAGTCTGCGACACTTGGTACAAGCTGCGAAAGAAGTCAGAGCAGCTTTGTAACATTACTGGGATCAGAAAAGGATGAACTCAAATGAGTTCATCCTTTTGACTTAGAATGGCGTATCCGAAATCCGCGATGATGCTCTCCAGCTTCCCTACATAATCGGTGGCGAGCTGGCTCAGATTGGTTTTCTTATTCGTGATATAACCGATCTGCATCTTCTCGACTGTTCGCAGCCGCACCGATTTAATGTTTTCCCCGTTCAAGTCCTCGTTCAGAACTCCGGAACTGATCGTATAACCATTCAAACCGATCAGTAGATTGAATAAGGTCGCCCGGTCGCTCACCATAATTTTCTTCTTGTAGGACCTGGTACTTAGAATCTCCTCGGAGAAATGGAAAGAATTATACTCCCCCTGCTCGAAAGCAAGACAAGGGAATTCGTCCAGATCATCGATTTCTAACATCGTCTTATTGGCCAGCGGATGTTCCGTGCTAATAAAGACATGCGGTTCTGCTTCGAAGAGCGGATGGAATCGGAGTCCGCTTTCTTTCACTATTTTCTCGATAACCTTCCGGTTAAAGTCACTTAGATACAGGATGCCGATCTCGCTGCGCATGTTTCGTACGTCTTCGATAATTTCGTAAGTCCTGGTTTCACGCAACGTACATTCATATTCGTTCGTATTCAAATCTTTCAATAGGCTCACGAAAGCTTGAACGGCAAAAGCATAATGCTGCGTGGATATGGAGCATAGCTTCTTCGTGGGTTTCTTATCCATGTACCTCTGCTCAAGCAACTCAGCTTGCTCTACTACTTGCCTGGCGTAGGAGAGAAATTCAGCTCCTTCGTTGGAAAGCGCAATACCCTTCGAGGTCCGCAAAAAGATGTCCAAGCCGATCTCCTGCTCCAATTCTTTAACTGCACTGGACAAGCTGGGCTGAGAGATAAAAAGCTGCTTAGCTGCCTCGCTAATGGAGCCGCAGCTTACGATGGCAAGAATATATTTTAACTGCTGTAAGGTCATGACTTTATAATGCCTTCGTCATATAAACACTGTATGGGTCTAGAATGTAATCCGAGAAAGGCTCGCACTCTTCGAAGCCGAGACTCTCATACAGCTTCATGGCGGGTTTGAACGATTCCAGCGATCCCGTTTCTAAACTTAGTCGTACATACCCGCGTTTCTTGGCTTCTTCGATCATATGTACAAGAAGTCGCTTCGCAACTCCTTTTCTTAAATGCTGCATCGAAGTACGCATCGACTTGATCTCCCCATGCCCCGCATCCAGCTCCTTAATGGCGCCGCAGCCGAGTAATTCATTCTCTTCCCAAGCACTCCAGAACGTGATTTCAGGCTGCTTCAATCCGTCAAGGTCGAGCGCATGCATGCTTTCCTCAGGAGATTGCGCGGCCATGCTGCGAACATGTTCCGCTATTAGCGCAATGATTTGATTTCCGGTTAAATCGTCGATTCTGATTTCCATAGGTCTACACTCCACTGTCTGTTGGATTTAATCCACCTATTATACTAGTCCGGCTAAGTGAAGTCGATATGTATTCAGCTCAATTACGATGATGGCTAGTTATTGCTTCCTTTCACCTGAATGATCAATTTCCCCTTTGCGTTACCGTCCCCGAGCTGCTTTAGTGCATCGGCTGTTTGGCTTAAAAGGTATTTCCGATCAATAACGGGAGTAATTTGGCCCGTCTCATAGAGCTTCCTGATGATATCTTGATCATCTCTGCTTGTTTTGTGCAATAAGAGTTTCATTCTCTTATTTCCGGTTCGTTTCACCCAGGCTCCGACAACCATAAGCTGAAGAATTCGAGGTGTCGAACCGCCAATCATGACATATGTTCCTGTAGGTGTTAATGCGCGTTTGTAGTCAAACATGGAGCGAAAGCCTGCAACATCCAGAATCAGATCATAACGCTGACCATTACTTGTAAAATCTTCAGACGTATAATCAATGACCTTATCTGCGCCTATGGAACGTAACAGCTCCAATTTACTGCCGTGGTCTACAGCTGTCACCTCTGCGCCGTATGACTTGGCAATCTGAAGCGCGAACGTCCCCACTCCTCCACCGGCACCATTAATGAGTATCTTGTGCCCTTTCTGCAGCTCACCTTTTATTCGTAGAGCCTGTAAAGCGAGTACAGCTGCTTGCGGTATGGCTGCGGCTTCCTCGAATGACATGCCTCCCGGTTTCAACGATAACGCAGTCTCCCGCGCACATACATATTCAGCAAAACCGCCCCAGTGACAACCCGAAAGATCTCCGAACACTTCATCCCCTGCTCGCAGCTGCTTTACATCCTTACCGACTGCTGCTACCCGCCCTGCGATGTCAGCTCCGAGAATAGGGAATCTAGGTCCCCGAAGCCCGCCAAGTCGAACCAGATATGGAACTCCTCTTAGCAAGTCCCAATCCCATGAATTCACGGATGCCGCATGTACCTGAATAAGGACTTCATTGTCCTTGGGAGTAGGTTTAGGCACCTCCTGAAGTGAAAGAACTTCTGTATTCCCGTATGATGTGTACACGATTGCTTTCATCATCATCATGATCACCTCCGTCCAAGGATGGGTTCGAACTTACAGAAATTCATCTTCTAAAATAGAATATTGGTAGGAGTCATGCCACTTTCCTTTATGCCGCATATGTTCTCTCAAATGACCTTCGAATTTCATTCCGATTCGTTGCAACACCGTGGAAGAACCTACGTTATCCGGGCGACAGGTTGCATACATGCGATGAAGTCCATGCTCTCGAAAACCTAACTGCAGTAAGGCAGCAGCCGCTTCAGTTGCATAACCATTGCCCCAGAATGCGCGATTGAAGCAATAACCCAATTCCGCTTGTAAAGGGGTCCCGATGTGAAGGCCACAGCCGCCGATCAATTCCCCGCTTTCCTTCAATACAACAGCAAACTCGTAATCCAGGCGCGGCTGCTGGTTCTGCATTTCAATGACACTTTGGAGGTAGTTCTGTGTGTCTTCAATGGTATTCGGCCCCCAAATCGTATGGGTACAGACCAAAGGATCTGAGGCATACGCATGAACAGCTTCCAAATCGGAAGCCTTAAATTCTCTTATGATTAATCGATTTGTTTCCATCATGTCGTTTAGTCTCCTATGAGTTAGTTTACATAACTATATATATGTAATCTTAAATACGTGTTTATTCTGTTTACAGACCTTGATATATGCATAAATATTCAATGTCTTGTTACGGATCACTATTCTTTACATTGATCATAACAAATAATGGGATAGTCGGGTATCCCAACTATCCCAGCTACTTCGGCAAGCTAATCTCGCTTTCCTTTCTTCCGTCGACGGAAAGAAATTCCGCCAAAACCACAAATGACAGCGATATAGAATCCGGCATCGTACCACCAGCCTGTGTTGAGAGCTTCATAGACTCGAATATGGGGCTTGAAGATACCAATAATGAGCGAGATCGGCGCGATCCAGCCATGCCAGATTCCCCAGAAAAAACCTGCGGGATGGGCTACATTATTCGTTCCATCTCCGGGTACACACCCCGACAGTGCAAGAACAGTTACGAACATCATCCCTGTAAGGAGTACATATTTAGCTTTCATGTCCCTTCCGCCTTTCTAAAACATGTCATACATCGGTGAATATTCCTGTGATTTCGCGGATTTTTATGCATATAATTCAACGTATGTATTTCCACAGCATCATTTGCCCGATGGGAGTGTTGATTAATCTGACAAGACTGATTCTTTCCTTACTTGCACTTCTACTGCTTATTGGCTGTGACAACACGAATGCAAATCAAACGGCTTCAACTACAGAAGAACAGACGACAACCCTCGCTAAGAACATGACCGCTCATCAGAAGGACATTTTTCAAGAAATTCTCGCACGGGTTCTACGCAATCGCAACAATCTGACGCCTGAAACACATCGACAATTCTGGGAACTGGTGGATGAGGTTGGAGCAACAGAGGAAGAATTGGCAACGATGAAAGACTTGTTGGCAGGCCCTATAGTCATTTATATGAAATATTTCTTCGAGGATGCCTTGATTTCGTTAGATTCTGGTACACCTTACAAGTCCGATGAACGGGAACAATACGAACAGCATCTGAAATCGCTGAATGCGATAACCGATGACAGAATCGAAGAAAATAACGTTCTAATGGAACAAATCGCCTATAAGCAGCCGATTTGGCAAGGTAATCAATCAGCCGTGATGGATGAGGCGATGATTCAACAAGCTTTAGTGAATGTGAATTTGGCGATGGACACCGTTAATCAATTATTCACGAGACCCTAAAATAGTTTCCTCCAAGGAGAGTCAATTTGACTCTCCTTCATTAGCTATTGGATATAATCGCATAACTGCAATATGATCATGTCAACCAGCAACTTTTCCGGCCAAATAACGTCTAATGATTGAGATTATTTGGTAGCATTGAGGAGTGGCCCTATGAAACCACAAAGTCGTATGCTCATCATTATCACCTTCATCGCACTTTCCTTCCTTACAATCGTATTCTTCTATTTTCACGGGATGTCCGAAGATAATCCCCCCATCACCGAGCGCACTACTACTGAGAAAACAACAATCACAGATCCAACTTCAACCTCTGCCGAAATCCAATCACCATCTCCTGCTATAAACTCGGATTGGAAGCCTCTTGAAGGCGAATTTATGGCGGACTCGAAGGATGCCCGTGTGCTCTGGAAGCATGAGCAAGCTATGATTTACGTGCAAAACCTCCAACTCTACTACTCAACTGATGGCACAAATAAGCAGCTTATTTACGAATGGAAAACTCCCGTTCCGCTTGAAGCGTGGTTGAACGGAGATTTTTTGCTTATTGGGGCTCAACTGACAGAAGATAACGCACAAGATGAAGTTTCAAGCGCAAGCGGAGCATGGCTTGCCATTCGGATTGAACCGGCCCCGGTGGTGATTGAGGACACGAATCTCTTCTTCGGACCTCATGAAGTAATGTCGATTCGACTTACCGAAGAACCACGGCTCTTCCTTCTGAAAGTACGCAATGGATCAGGATTCTCTGAGGAAGCATTTGATCCTTCCCACGATGGCTGGGAAACCATCGATAGAGGAACAACGGAATCCACAGCACCCGAAATCTCGACTAAATCACCGGATACACAGGTATTAACGAATAATCGCGTTTTTCTATTGCCGGAAGGACCAACGGTTTACACATTCCTCGATGAAGGAAGCAGCATCGTCTACTTCAAAGACCCCCATTATCTCGTGAGAAGGTATGTCGGGTATGAATTAATGCAAGTGAAACGGATCTCATTCTTAGAAGATTCTCCGCAGCTGATCGGATTATTTCGCAACCAAGCCGGTGAAGAATTCATGTCATTCCTTAACTATGAACTCAGCATGCTTCCGGTTGAACCGAGGCTGTGGCAGGAGGAATGGCAAGCATTCAACAATCGTACCTTCACTCATGTAGCGCCTGACAAACTGGAAATTCTTCAGTATCAAGATGAGGTGCGAACCGATTCCGAATTCGAAGCAGGAGCTGTATCTGTAACCGCAGTCACTGCCAAATACCCGCCTAAATTCACGCAGTTCCCGACAAACGGGCTCACGTGGATCGCATCTCGAGGTTCGCAAGTGGAGTATGAGGACAATGGCAAGATCATTTCCCTGTCATGGCCCGATATTATTAATACCGAGGAGGCTGAGCTGGGTTCAATCAGGTCGTCCCCACTACAGAATTTCACCATTAAGAACGAGAATCGCAAACCCTACACAACGTTTAGTCATTCGATTCTGGAATGGCATTTCGAGGAAAACAACACAAACGCTGCAATTCCACAGGAACTTCATGAAGCCATAGATAAGATCTACCGCGAAGAAGATTATAGCTATGCCAAAACATTCCGTAAGATGGGTTCGACTTGGTTTGTGTTGATTGATCGTCATTTCTATGAATACCGATCAGGAGCGCTTACCGAAATCGGAGAGCTGCCTATTACGGTGACCGTTAAGATTGGAGAAGCGGCCGGCGGCATCGGTGCAAGAGATTTCATGCGATGGCAAGGCAGTTGGATCGTTACGGATACGGAAGCATCTCGGGTATTAAAGCTGAATGACAAGCTGGAGATAACAGCTGTCATCTATGTACCCACTCCCTATAAGCTGACGATCAAAGGACAACAGCTGCAGATCGCTTCCACTGGGTTAACCTGGATCGTTGATCAAGATTTGAAGCGGATCAACGTCAAGTCACAGGGCCTTCAGTCCACTGCACAGATGGGCAAAGTCGACTACCCTTACTTTCATGAGCAAGAGTGGTATTACGATAAGAATACCGGGATCACCTGGTATTATCTCTTGGGTTCGTTGTATCAGATCCAAGAAAAGAAGAAACAATATCGCTCCTTCTACTTGAGCGAGAATGAGAACATGCAAGCCCATGTGCGGATTATTCCGTACCATGATGAGGTCATTGTGCTGCTTGACCGACGCCTCGAACGTTTCGACCGACAAGGCAAACGGCTGGGCACGATTGCATTTCCGCGCTCTACGCCAGATGGCATTTATGATCGTACGACACAAGGGGAGAATTCATATATCCTGGATAGTCCATCCGATAACCTCTACCTCTTGCAAGGATACCGCATTCTGAAGATTCATTTGAGAAGCGAATCCGTAACGACTCTCTTCAGGCAAAATTACGCCGATCTCGGAGAACTCAGCATGTTTGATGGGAATCTATATTTCTTACTGCATAATAACCAAAATGACCGCTACTCGCATAATCAGGACAATCCAGATGGGAATAAATCGTATGTTACCGAAGTCGTAAAGATTGATCTTCGCACACAAGCGGTACAGCGATCGATAACAGACGGCTATTATGAGGCAATGACCATTGATGTTGATTCCAATAACCAACCCATGTTCGTACTGATGAGCTACAACTGATCATTGTCCTATACATGCAGAAACAGCAAGCACATTAGCGTGCTTGCTGTTTCTACTTTATGGCTATGCTGCTTATTTTGCTTGAATATATCCTTCTGCTTTCAGCAATTCAGCGATTAACACCGCTCCGCCTGCTGCACCGCGCAGCGTATTATGCGACAAACCTACGAATTTATAATCGTAGAGGGAATCCTCGCGCAATCTGCCAACCGAAACGCCCATACCGTTCTCGATATCACGGTCCAGCTTCGTTTGCGGTCTGTTCTCTTCTTCGAAATACGTGATGAACTGCTTCGGTGCACTAGGCAAGCCGAGCTCTTGCGGACGTCCTTGATATTCCTTCCAACGCGCAAGAATTTCTTCCTTGGCCGGTTTAACCTCGAACGATGCGAATACAGTAGCCAGATGACCATCCGTTACCGGAACGCGGATACATTGCGTTGTGATGTGCGGAGCACTCGCTTTCACGATTTCACCATTCTCAACGCTTCCCCAGATGCGAAGCGGCTCTTGTTCGCTTTTCTCTTCCTCGCCGCCAATATACGGAATCACATTATCTAACATATCCGGCCAGTCCGTGAAGTTCTTGCCCGCACCAGAGATGGCTTGATAAGTCGAAGCCACTACTTGAGTAGGCTTGAAATCGAGCAATGCGTGAAGCGCCGGTACATAGCTTTGGATCGAGCAGTTTGGTTTAACCGCAATGAAACCTGTCGAAGTGCCCAGACGCTTTCTTTGTGCTGCGATGACCTCAAGATGACTTGGGTTAATTTCCGGGATGACCATCGGAACATCCGGCGTCCAGCGATGTGCGGAGTTATTGGAAACAACCGGCGTACCTGTACGTGCGTATGCTTCTTCCAGCGCTTTAATTTCATCTTTCTTCATATCCACGGCACAGAATACAAAATCAACTTGAGCGGAGACTTCTTCTACTTGTGAAGCGTCTTGAACGACGATTTGTTTCACTGCATCCGGAATGGAACCGGACAGCTTCCATCTGCCTTGTACAGCTGCTTCATATGTTTTACCAGCCGAACTGCTGCTGGCAGCAATTGCTGTTACTTCAAACCATGGATGCTGATCCAGCAGCTGTACGAAACGCTGGCCAACCATGCCTGTTCCTCCGACAATACCAACTCTAAGTTTGTTAGTCATTAGCAATTCAATCCCCTTCAGAATGGTTTCTCATAATCCGTTAAAGTATGATTTGGTGTACCTTATGCGTTCGAACGAGCGGTGTTTCCACTGAAACAATAAAAAAAATCCCACCTCCAAGACTTTAATAAGTCTTGGAGACGAGATTAGTCCGCTCGTGGTACCACTCCAAATTCGCTGACATGTCGCCAAATCAGCCTCTTCGAGTACGACATGACCTGTCATGTTTATACTCTAGCTCTGTAACAGGAGCTCCTGTCACACCATCCCCTACAGTAGGTTGCCGATGTGCTGCTCAGAGTCTTTCTTCAATAATGAACCCTTGCTCCTTTGCAGCTGCCGGAGCTCTCTGTGAAAGGTTTCATTTATTTACTCGTCTCTTCATCGCATTTTAACATTTCGTTTATAGTATCAAATAACCGTAGCAAGGTAAACTATATTTTCAAAAAAATTTTAAATAAAATGCAACTATTCAAAAGAAGTGCGGACCACGGATACCGTAGTCGCTCCATGAGCCTTAGCGAAAGTATCAAGTGCACCATACACTTGATCGCGAAGCTTAGTCGTGAATTCGATTTCTGCGTCGATTTGAAGATACTCCACCTTCAAATGGCCCTGCTTCTTATCCAATCGCGGGTCCATGCGGCCGATTAACCGATCGCCCACTAAGATCGGCATCGCATAATACCCATAAGTACGTTTAACTGCTGGCGTGTAAATTTCCCAACGATATTCAAATTCGAACAGATCGGTTAACCGTTTACGGCTCCACAATAGGTTATCAAGCGGCGGCAAGAAGTGTACAGCGAGATCAGTTTCATCTTGAATCGGCGGCAGATTCCGAGCTGCTTCATCGTGCGCAACAAGAAGCTCCATATCTTCAGTTAGGATGTAATAGGGCTTGTCCAATCCCTCGACTTCAACCGCCGATACAATTCCATCTCTAATGTGAGATTCGATCGTTTCTCTTCTTTCGCTTGCGTACAGCTTCTGCCAACCCAACCGAGGATCGCTTGGTTCAAACACGCGATAAGCGCGGAAATACTTCATCATCATCGCTTCGAGCGCTTCCTGCTCGTCCATCTCCTCCGCCTGCCGAATCAGCGGAGCAGGAACACTATGACTGGTGGTATGGAACTTGCGCTGGTTCCCTTCACGGCCCACAATGCGAATCTGAGCAGCATCGGTTAATAAATTCAATGCGTGCGAGGTTGCTTTCGTGCTCGAGTTGACTTTATCCCAATACCCTTGTACCCGTTCGCTCGATTCGAATGATTTTGCAGACAGCGGTCCTTCTTGTTCCAATCGTTGCAGCACCTGTTCAATGACAGGCGCGATTTGATCGATACGAGGCTGAATATTCTCCCGTAGTCGCAGCCTTGTAGGTTCAAAGATCGGATAATCAGTCATCGGAATAATACAAGCCGCGTTCGCCATATATTCGAAAACCTCATTGCTGCTAAGCAGTTCATTCAAGAAGCGAGGCTCATATCCGGGAATTCTCGCAGCCAAAGCGAGGTGCTGATTCGCACGTACCGCCGCTACAGGGTCGATCTGTACGCATTCTAATTGTTTGATTACATCAAGCACCTGCTGTTTCATCGATTCATTCGAGTTTAGTGATGGCTGAGACGATTGAAGCAACAGCTGCTTCTCCAGCAAGAATCGCCTAATGGCCCGTTTCGATGTTTGGAATGGTTTCATCTGGATCCCTCCAATAATTTACAATAATTTTTTTATTAAACTACGTGCTTGGAGCAGTTAAACAATTCACATTCCCACTTCGAACCACTTCGAGTAATCGTCGTAACTGAGGTGTTATCAATATGTACCTTCGTATCCATGGAAGGGATTAAATGCTTTAAAATTGAACCAATCAATACGCCATGACTGATTACCAGCATATTTTTACCTTTATAGGTATCGGCAGTATCTATGATAAACGAAGTTCCTCTACTTACAATGGAGTCTTCTGATTCTAATCCTGGGGCTAGTCGCTCCCACTGTTCTCCCCATTTCTGTATACGTTCCTTCAATGTCGTGCCTTCCATCTCACCTTTATACATTTCCCTTAAGCGACTATCAGTTAGAACAGTTAACCCCATTAACCTAGCCACTATATCAGCTGTTTCCTTGGCGCGTGACAGATCACTGGAGAAAATCACATCCCACGATTCATTCCGCAATCGATCGGCTAACGCATGCGCTTGCAGTCTGCCGGCATCATTGAGTGCGATATCACTCTGACCTTGTGCTCGTCCTTCGATATTCCAGTCCGTTTCTCCATGTCTGATTAGTCCGAATTTCGTCATATCCATTACTCCTCTCCATCATTCCTCGAACTTCGTATTTAACAACCAAAGACATCATATAGACAAAAGAATACCACATGACATCGTCATGTGGTTAAATTTGTCATCATCACTATACGTTTAGCCGTCCAACTCCGCTTGAGCCGACATTGACGCTGTCGGCACTAAGGGCGGACTTGAACCCCGTCCGCAAGCGGTTCGCTGCTATCCAGGATGACGGTTTCGTCCCCCGATAATCCCTCTGAGACCGCTGTTCTATGTCCGTTTACTGCAACCACAGTGACAGCAACTTTGCGGACATATGCGGCATTTCCGAGAGGTCCTTCTCTCCTTTGAACGATGAAGACATAAGCACCGTCCATGTCATAATGTACGGCCGCGCTTGACACGATTACCCCATCTTCTTTATGTTCAGTCGTCAGCTTAAACGTTATCTGTTCGCCATCCCTAAGTTTCGTATCCTTTAAGCCGATGAGCACACTTATGGTTGGGGGAGCATCATCGACAGGAGCAACCACGTCGCCCGGCGCAAGAACTTCAGCCCTTCCGCTGTCTGCGAAGCTGGATGCGCCGATGTCAACGAGTTCTCCTTGTACGGTGCGTCCACCTTCACCGACTGACATCGCAATGGGATCACCAATCTTGAGTGAAAGCGTTAGATACGTGGGAACCTGTGTCTCGATCTGCAGCCCTTTACCAAGATCGGCAAGCTGAATGTCCGACGCGGCTTCAACTCCGGAGGGCAGACCCGCAATGGCATGAACGGCCATAATGACACCGTCGAATGGTGCTCTTAGCACTTCTAGTTTCTCTGCTTGATGCTGCAGTGCTCGAATGCTTTTCTCCTGAGCGGCGATGTCGATATTCGCGCTTTCCAAGGCGATGCGAGCATCTTCCAACACTGCCAAATCTGATGCCCGAGTTGCTTCTATATAGATTCGACGCAATGCCGGCAGCGCAAGTTTCAGCTTGTCCAGCGCAGCTTGTCCAGCCTCGATCTGCCGCATAGCTTCGTCATTCTCGTAACGCACAAGACCTTGCCCTTTCGTCACCACATCGCCTTCCTTGATGAGTACTTCCTTAACGTTGCTGCCTCCCGGGTTGGAAAGTTCCAGCTTTACGGCATAACGTACAACCGCCTCCCCCTCGAAGGCCGGCTCGAGCCTATCGTCTACAGGCTGCTCTGTCGTTACTTTGGGCAGCGTCAGTCCGTAAAGCGTATTGCTGAAGAGGGTCAATAAGACAAGCGATACAACGCTAATACATGCTATAAGCTGGATTAATCGCTTACGTCTCCCCGCGGAGGTTCTCTCTGCTGTTGAATCCATTCTCAGACCACCTCCACCGGATTATCCTTTAATTCCCGAATGCTGGATACCCGCGATAAAATACGTTTCGGCATACAAGAATAGCAATACCATCGGGCTCATATACAGCACAGAAGCGGCGAAGATTACATCGACCTCCTGCTTTCTGATTTGAAGCAAATAAAGGGATAAAGGTTGTTTGAACGCATCCTCCAGAAAGATCAGCGGCTGCTCGACCATGTTCCAGTAATCGACGAAAAGCAGGACCGTCAGCGCAGCCAATCCCGGCTTAACCAGAGGAAGAAAAATACGGACATAAATTGCGCCATGTCCGGCACCATCAATCTTGGCCGCTTCAATGTAAGCGGATGGAATCTGCGCCATGAATTGACGAAGCATGAAGACGCCAAACGCGCCGAAGATGCCTGGCAGGATAATCGCTGCCGACGTATTCAAGAGGCCAAGCCGATAGATAACCAGATAATTAGGCACAAGCGTTACCTGAAACGGCATAAGCATCGTCATCAAGTAGACCAGGAACAGTGCGTCTCGTCCACGAAACCGAAGCTTAGCAAACGCATAAGCTGCTAGCGATGCGAACAATGTCTGTCCAAACACGATCGGAGCGACAAGGCCAGCCGAGTTCCAAAACATATGCAGAAACCTTGGCGATTCGATGAGCAATGTCTTATACTGCTCAAAGCTAACTTGATCCGGTATGATTTTCAAATTGACGAAGGCGCGCTGATGGCTTGAAGCCTCGGTCATCTTCCCAAGCAAATCGTAATTCAAAGCAATTTCACTTGGCGTCATCAGCGAATTTGCAACTGTCAGTACAATCGGTATGAGCAGAATCGTCGACATGGATGCTAGCCACATAAATAATGCAATATTTGTAAGCCCGCGAATCGTACGCATGTGCTTTCCCTCCCGCTTACTCCAAATGATCCTGAAAGCGGCGTTCGATCGCCAGCAAACCGGAGACCAGCAGGAAAATACAGCCGAACATAAGTGTCGCCGCCGCGGTCAACTTTTGGATGTCCAAGGAGAAAAACATGTTGTTCATGTAGTGCTGCATCATATAAATGCGATCGAACGGGTAATCGCCTGCGAGCAAGTACGTTTCCCTAAATATTTTGAAGGAATTGATGATGGATATCAGAATGACGAAGAACATCGTAGGTGTTAAATACACGAGGGTGATGGAGAACATCTGTCGGCTCCTATTCGCCCCTTCGATACGCGCTGTTTCGTAATAACTCTGCGGAATGGATTGCAGCCCGGCAAGAAAGAGAATCATATTGTATCCTATATTCTTCCAAATAAAGATAAACACTAAAACCGTCATGGAACTTTTCGAGTTCATCCAATCGATGCGCGGTATGCCCAAGCCGTGCAGCAAGGCGTTCAACGTACCGTTCCAATCCACGAATATCTGCCAAATCATTACTATAGAAGCAACTGGCACGACCAGGGGCAGTACGAATGCGGTCTGCAAACTGTTCCTTAGCCATAGCCGCCGATTCAACAGAATGGCCAATAGCAGCGATAGTATGATTAAGGTGGGAACGCCAATTCCGGTGAACGTCAGAGTATTGATAACTGCTCGGCGGAAGGAACTGCTAACGAGCAGCTCCTTATAATTGGCGAAACCTACGAAGACCCCGCCGGCCGGTTTGTTCATGAAGGAATATCCGACACCGAGCACAAACGGTATGACATAGAACATAGAGAAACCAAGCAGGCTTGGTGCCAGAAATAACAAGGCTGCCGGTCCGTCTCCTCTTGTCCAGCCACGACGAAACCGAAGCCTATTCATTGAGGTAAGTCGTCGCTTTGTTCTGAAGCAATTCAGCTACGGCTTGTGCCGACTTCTGACCGCTGAAGAATGCCGGTGCTTCTTGGAAGAGAAGAAGTTCAATCTCGCCTGGAAGCATGACAATCGGATTGGCAGCTTTTACAATCAATTCGGTTAACAACTGAATCTCCCCGTCTTCGATACGTCCTTCCTTCTTCGCCTCCAACGCCCGTGCCTCAAATGCCGATTTGGATATGGGGAACACACTGTACCAGGAAGAGTCTGTTAATTCCTTAGCCGACGTTCTCCCTTTGCCCGACATCAGAAACTTCAGGAAGTCCCACGCCTCAGGTTTAACGCCGGAGTTCTCATTGATCGCAATATTGGCGAGCGGTGCGTAGAAACCACCAGCCTGCTGTCCCTCGGATTTAGGCAATTGATACAACCTCGGATTTGCCAATTTGCTTTCATTCAGACGCCCGCGATAATCCGACAGGGTATAAATTTCTGTTGGTTGAAAGTACACATTCCCCTTGATTAAATCCTTGCCGTCAAATGTTACCGCCTTATCCTCTTCCAGTTGATTGATCTGGTTCAACAGCGCGATGAATGCATCGGATTCGAAGTTGGCCTTCCGATTAACCTGATCTACATATTGCGAGTAAGAAGATGTGACTAAACGCCATAACATAGAAGTCTTGGCTTTCTCGAAGTAGCCGTACTTATGTTGACTTGCAAGCGGCAGCTTCTGCACGAGGCCGCCGAATTGCTCCCAAGTCCAGCTGCTGTCGTCAAACTGCAGGCCCGTATCGCGAAGTACATTCTCATCCGCCATTACCCCGGTTAAATAAAACGATAGAGGAACGGCATACACGCTGCCATCGCTTTCCTTCACATGATCAAGCAGGTTTTGATAATAATCGGTTTTCCGGTACGCGGGATCGCCCTCTATCCATTCGCTTAAATTCATTAACAGATTCTTGCCTATATAATGGTCGACAGGCAGGTCGTCCATTACAATCAGGTCGGCACCTTTACCGTTTAGGAATTCGGCCGCGGTCTTGGTTCTGAATTTCTCCACCAGCAATCCGGAAGGATCAAACTCTTTGGTTACGTAACGCAGATCGATTGTCGTATTGGGATGCTCATGCTCATAAGCTTTCTTCGCATCTTCATAATAGGGGTCATAGTCGTACATAGAGAAGACAACGGTGCTGCGTTTGTTCGGGTCGGGAATGGGAATCGGCTTCTCAGGATCTGCAACTGCTGTTTCATCATTCGAAGCTGCGGGGCTGCTGTTATCCGGTTTTGAGGATGGCGTTCCGTTCGTTCCGTTCGTTCCCTTCTCCCCAGCGCCGTTAGTACAAGCAGTGAGACCAAAGATTAGTGTGAGAACAACGATAGCCAGCCTAATTTTTTGCCATCCCGTTTTCTTCATCCTCTTCATCCTCCTTGATCCCTCCATGCATCGCTGAATTGAACGTCGCATAGAGGGAATAATACCAACAGTTCCATATTAGATGCTGCACACGCCATCTTCCCCGCAAATACCGCCACCCGAATTGCCGTTTGCCCCATTGTCAATCAGCTGCAGAGGATGTTCCTCTTCCCAGACTTGTTCCATTACTTCGAGGAATTTATCGCTGCTCCTTACTCCCGAAATCGCATATTTATCATTAAAGATATAGAACGGTGTTCCGGTAATTCCCCTTCTGGAACCGTTTTGACGTTCTTGTATAACCGTCTCCTTGTATCGATCACTCGATAACATGGCAAGAACTGCACGGGTATCAAGACCGCTCTCCCCGGCTAACTTGGCAAGTGTCTCATGGTCGCTTATATTCATTGCATCCGTAAAATAAGCCTTATAAACGGCAGCCATCCATTCCACTGCTTTTCCCTGTTCCTGTGCATAAATCGCCACACGCAGTCCATCTGTCGTATTGGACGGAATTAATGTGTCAAGATTATAAGTCAGGCCAATATTTTTGCCCATTTGGACCACAGCTCGATTACTTTCTTTTACAAAGTCCGAAGACATTCCGCCGCCATGAATCTCGGCTGTCCATTCATAATAATTTTGGCCCGTATTGCTGGGAGCATCGGGAAATAGCTGGAACGGTCTATAAATGACTTCTACTTGATCCTTCTTACTGAATTGTTCTAAAGCTTTATCTAAATTCGTTTTGCCGATATAGCACAATGGGCACATGATATCCGACCAAACTTCTATTTTCATCATTTCTCCGCCTCTTTCCCTATTTTGTATTGACATACATGTTTATCTTTCAACATGATTAGACGATAACCGTTGATTAACTCGCATGTATTGATTTACATTATAAAGAGTCCACACTCGATCTCAATCGTCAAACAAGTTGATTGTGTCATGTAATGGACGCTTTGTTCTATTTTGTTCAGAAACTTAAGGTGAGGGGAGGTCATTCTAACGTGACAGTGACCAAAATAGACAGAAGATCGATGAAGACTAGGGAAGCCATTTATCAAGCGCTGATAGAATTGATGACCGAGAAAGACTTCGATGCAATAACGATTAACGATATCTCGACTAAAGCCGACATTCACAGAGGTACCGTCTATCTTCATTATTCGGACAAATTTGATTTGCTCGACAAAGTGATCAAAGCTCATTTGGGTAATATGATGAAATTTTGCATTCTATCCAAACTACCGGAAGAGAAATTAGAACTTGATCGTTCCCTTCTGCAGATGTTTCTTTACTTTGAAGCACATTTTTCTTTCTATTACACCATCCTAACGCACAAAGGGATCACAAGTTTTCAAGAGCAATTGATTCAACTGATCAAAGACGGAATCGTGGAACGATTGAAAGTAAATGGGAATTACGAGGAAGGTGACAAAGAGGTTGCCACTCAGTTTCTGTTATCTGCCTACGTCGGAGTAGTGGAATGGTGGATCAAAAACAAGATGCCCCTGCCACCGCGCACTGTTGCCGAGCAATTATGGGACATGTTAGATCGGTACGATGCGCAAAAAACCTCCACATGCGGCTCTTAACCGGCATGGGAGGTTGGATTGCGATACTACTGGCGCTTCATTCATTCGTACTTCTCACGAACATATGCGAGCGTATTTTGGATAAGCTCTCTCATGACCTGAACATCAATATCGGCTATTTTATTGATGTAGACACATGATTTGCCTGACGTATGTTTGCCCAATCGCTGCAGTAATTCTTCCCGCTGGGGGTCATCCGGAGCAAAATACAAGCTGATCTTGGCTTTACGCGGCGAATAACCCACATACGGCGCATCACCCTCATGACCGGATTCATATTTGTAGTGATACGAACCAAATCCGATAATGCTCGGTCCCCACATCTTCGCTTCAAATCCGGATTCTTCCGCAAAAATATCCAGCAGCCTATAGGCATCTTCGCGTTTTGCTGCACTCTCCACATTCTCAATAAACTCCAGAACGCTGCTGTCCGTTTCCTTCGTCTTTGTTTCGTACATGAACGGAGTCTCTCCTTCACCTTGCTCATCGTCTATTGGCGCTTCTTTCATTATAAACGAAGTGCATGGTCAATAACCAAGCATTGTTACTCAAGCCCCCAGCCCTTACGTGCTTCAGCCATCGTTTTCTTACGTTCATTCGATGAATCGGCACCTTTGTGACCAATGGGATCTTTCCCAATCCACCGCATATCCTTCGGATCAGATTCTAATTGATAGCGCGTGTCTGAGCTTAACCGATAACGATCTGTATTATTATCGAGCGATGCATGCATCGTAAACATGCCGAACATGATAATGTCACCGGCCTCAAAATCAGTCGTTCCCCAGCGACCGCCAAATTTGTCCACAATCTCATAAGGATCGCGGCTGAACAACGAATCCTTAACCGGTCCTGAATCAGAGTCAACCTGCCCGTAAGTGTTCTTCACCTTGTCCCAATGCTGTGACCCGAGCGCGATCGCCAGCGTCCCTTGCTCCTTCGCTATATCACCGAACGCAGTCCATACCGTATACAGATTTTGTGTTCCTCTCCCCATGTACACCCGATCATAATGTGCGCCTGTATTAGCTCCGCGTTGAATGGCTCGAATCCACTTATGATCATAAGTGATCGACTCTCCTCCCAGAAATTCATTGAAGAACGTCATCAGTTTAGGTGAGTTGACGACATCGAGAAACGCAGGCATCCGCTTATAATCCAGCCCCAAAGCGCGATTCTCCGGCCCAATCCTGCCTTCCTCCATTGGCGAATGAGGATTCAAGCACCCTGCCTCTGACAACTGCTGCAGGATATCCATTCGGCCTCTCATAACAGCATCACGGTCGTGAAATGAGCGCAGCAGCAAATAGCCGTCCTCATGCAATCTGTTTTTTAGGGCATCGATATTTCCAAGCAATGCATTGGAGTCACGAAGCTCAGTCAGATACTTGCTGTTCCACTCCAGCTTTTGTTTGCCCATCGATAAATTCGTCATCGCGATTCTCCTCGTTTGTGCGGTTTATAGCTTGATTTTATGCAGAATCGATGGAACCGTATATGAACAATTGCGTGGTGAATTTACACTTTTGTGTGGTAATCTAAGATTACCTACTCGAAGAGGGCGTGATTCGCATCCAAGCTTCTCAATATGTGTTTAATCATCATGCTCCTCCCATTCATCTGCATTTCTACGGACAATCGGATTGCTTGCCCGGACATTCGTATGGACCGGCTATACGAGATCACTACTTGTATGTCTTCGTGAAGCATGGCAAAGGCGTCTACCGTTCGAATGATACGAACTACGAATTGAAAGCGAACGATAGCTTCCTCCTGTATCCGCAGCAAATAGGATTCTATCAAGCGGACCAGCAAGATCCGTGGAGTTACATGTGGATCGGTTTCAACGTCAGCCAGCGTGATTCGTTAGCGCAGTTTGCAGGCATTACGCCGGAAGCCCCCGTCATTACGCATGAATCTCCAGCTGCTATCACTTCTCTCTTCCAGCAGTTATTCGACATCCAAGGAAGTCCAGCCTATACTGAATTTCTGGTAACTGGACTTATCTATCAATTGTTTGCTACTGTCATGAAAGACACGGCGTATCGCGAACCGATCTCCCGGAGCACCTCTACTGCAGATGTGTATATCGCCAAGGCAATACAATTCATCACCGATAATTATGCTGAACCATTATCTGTCCCGATCATTGCAGCACAGCTCGGTTTGGAACGCAGTTATTTTACGAAAATGTTCAGAGGGCACGCGGGGGTATCGCCTCATGCGTTTCTGATACAGGTACGCATGAATAAGGCAGCCGAGCTGCTGGACAAAACTAATTTGTCCATTGAGCATATTGCCTACTCAATTGGCTTTAATAACATCAACTACTTCTCATCCGCTTTCACTCGCTTGTTCAAGATCAACCCCTCTGCGTATCGGAAACAGCGGAAGAAGCAGGACATTATTCGTGAATAAACAATGAGCGCCCCGTCATTAATGCGGGGCGCTCTTCTTATAACGAGCCGGAAACCTCAGCTCCGGCATTTATTCTTCTTCTCCCGTAGACGATGCGTGAGAGCACAACACTGATTTCATAGAGAATGACAAGCGGGATGAAAACCATCAAGTGCGAGATGAGCTCTGGAGGCGAGATCAGACTGGCCACGATAACAAGCACCAAATACGCATACCTCCGCATCTTGTGCAGCACCTGCGGCGTCAGCACGCCGATCTTCGTCAAGAACATCACAACGACCGGAAGCTCGAAGGCTACGCCAAGCGGAATGACGATATTGAACATGAAACCGAAATATTGCGCGACGCCGTAAGTCTCCACCAGCTCCATACTTGTCGTGATCTTGGAAGTGAAGTCGAAGCTCATCGGAAATACGATCATATACCCGAATGCCAGCCCAATCAAGAAACAGACCACGCTGTAAGGGACATAACGAAGTGCTGCCGAACGTTCTTCAGGATGCAGCCCCTTCCTCACGAAGCTCCACAGCTGATACAGAATAAAGGGAAGGGATATCGCCAGTGCGAAGACAAACGCAATTGTCATGTACATCCGAATGCCATCCCATGGCGAGAACACGTTCCAGGTGATGTCCGAGCCCGGCGGCACGCTTTTTAAATACCGAAGCACTTTAGGCGATACATATAATCCGACTCCAAGTGATAGCAGCACGACAGCGAGTATCCGCCATATTCGTCTTCTCAGCTCAATAATGTGCGACATTATTGTCATCGTCTCTCCGCCGCTCCTCATTCCCCGCACGCCCTTCCGGCTTTTCTAAGCTCAATCGTATGAAATCCATCCCTGAGCTTCATGTTGATCTCCTTCACTCTTTCCACATCGTCGAATGAAAATTTGCGTGCCCCGCCTTTAGTCCGTACAGGGAAAATCAACTGCTTCTCCTCGTAATAGCGAATCTGTCTTTCCGTCAATCCTGTCAAGTCGCACACAGTACCAATGCTCATTACCTTGTCATTCATTGCTGGCAGCCTCCCTAGACTTCAAGTATTTGATCGTCGAAAGTGCTTCTGACAACTTCGAATGTTAGAAAACATTACATAAACCTTCTTGGGTCGAAATGTTAACACCATCTCTTGGAATGTTCAATGGGACGGATTACCCAACATAACGGTTTAACTGGTAAATACTACCTTGTCCACTCTCGCAAACTTCAATTGAAACCCGCATTAAATCAACATTTACTGTAAGGGAATTGTAATTCGATTCATTTATTCTATCATCCATATAAATTTTATTGATGTTAGATTTTCTAACAAAATATTGGCGCTTCCGAAAAAATCCATGATACATTTCTCGCAGAGTCGAACAGACGATCTACCAAAGGAGCTGAAGCACATGGAAACGAAAGAATCTCCAAACGAAGTGTCGCGCAGACAATTTCTGACGACAGTCGGCAAGATCGGCGGTGCTGCTGCCGTATTCAGCGTCATGGGTACGATGGGCCTCTTCACGCCGCAAACGATGAAAGCGGCTGAATACACGCCTCCCACCAGCTGGGATCTGAAGGGGACGAACCGCTCCGGCAAGAAAATCGTCATTCTTGGCGCTGGCGTTGCCGGCTTAACAGCCGCTTACGAGCTGGGCAAAGCCGGTTATGATTGCACCATTCTCGAAGCTCGCGCTCGTTCAGGCGGTCGAAACTGGTCCGTTCGACGAGGCACCACGGTGACAGAAGTCGGCGGTCAGAAGCAGGTCGCGCGATTCGATGATGGTCATTACTTGAATGCAGGTCCCATGCGTATCCCGCAATTTCATGTCACGATGGACTATTGCCGGGAATTCGGCATTCCGATGGAGCCCTTCAATAACGTAAACGATAGTGCGTATTATTACAATGAGAAGGTCGGTGCCTTATCCGGCACTCGGGTCCGTAAACGCGCCGCGAAAGCCGATGCGAGAGGCTACATCAGCGAGCTGCTCGCCAAAGCCGTCAATCAGCCCGGCCTTGATTTACCGATTTCACCGGAAGAGAAAGAGAAAGTCGTCGCTTACCTTCGCTCCGAAGGCAACTTGGATGCGGATTTGTTCTATAAGGGGTCGTCACGCGGCGGCTACAAAGACGAGCCTGGTTCAAGGCTCGATGCCGGCGTCATCCGCGATCCATTCGATATGAAAGCCATCATTAATTCCGGTTTCGCCAATTATTTCAGCAGCGAGTACAGCTATGATCAGCAGATGATGATGTTCCACCCAGTTGGCGGCATAGACGCCATTCCGAAGGCTTTTGAGAAGCGGCTTGGCAATCGGATCAAGCACAATATGGAGGTAACCGAGATCAAGCATGTCGGGGAGAAAGTCCAAGTGTCCTACACCGACCTGTTAAGTGGAGAGGCTAAGCAAATCGAAGGCGACTTCTGCATCTGCACGATCCCCTTGTCCGTGCTGAAGACGATCAAACATGACCTCTCTTCCGAGATGACCAAAGCGATCAATAACACCAGTTACGCGAACGCCGGCAAGATCGGACTGCAGTTCAAGCGCAGATTCTGGGAAGAAGACGATCAAATCTATGGAGGTAACACGCTGACGAACTTGGATATCTCCTCCATCTATTACCCGCCTACGAACTATTTTGCCAAGAAAGGGGTACTGCTCGGCTACTACGCTTTCGGCGGAAGTGCTGACAAGTTCGGAGCGCTCAACTTCCAGCAGCGCGAAGCGCTTGCACTGGAACAAGGCGCTAAGATTCATCCGCAATATTACAGCGAATTCGAGTCTTCGTTCTCCGTGAACTGGAAAACAATCAAATATAACATGGGAAGCTGGGTTTCCTATTCCTCCGAGGAACGAAAAACCAACTATCCCGTACTCTGTAAGCCTGATCGCCGCGTCTATCTCGCAGGAGAGCATATCAGCTACATTACGGCTTGGATGGCAGGAGGCATTGAGTCCGCACGGGAAGTTGTCACCGACATCCATGAGCGTGTTATGAAAGAATAGACCACACATTCGGGAGGGAAGAACCATGAAATTGAAACGCAAGGTCAAAATCGCCGTCTTCACCGTCGTTATCTCTTCCTTGGCAGCTACCGCAAGTGTATATGCCGCTATTACGCCGCACAAATATCCACTCACACCTATTCATGAGCCTGAATTCTATGGCAGCCCGCAATCCTCTATCTCAAGCGCGGTAGCCATGCCAGCCGGAACGGCTACCTTCGAGACTAGCGGCACTACGCCGGCAGTCATCAACAAGGATGGTAAAACCATCTACGAACGATACGGGGACACGGAAGCGCAAGGAACCAGCATTCTCCAAAATATCGAGAAACAATTGAAGGAGCAAGGGCTGACGATGAAGGATGTAACTTATCTGCGCGTGTATATCGCCCCAGATGCTGCCAAGGAAGGCAAATTCGACTTTGATGGCTGGTTTAAGGCGTACGCCAAATATTTCAACACCAAGACGAACCCGACCAAAACTGCGCGTTCCACTGTCGGAGTCGCCGGCCTCGTGAATGCCGACTGGCTGATTGAGATCGAAGCGGTAGCCGCATATCCGAGCAATCATAATCAAGACTAAGCCACTACAACTATTCGATAGGAGATGATTCGCATGTTGCAAAATATTGGTTTGCCGGGGCTTATGATGATCTTAGTTGTTGTTCTCATTATCTTCGGGCCATCCAAGCTGCCTGAGCTTGGTCGCGCCGTCGGCCGTACCTTGCATGAATTCAAGACCTCGGCGAAGGAGCTTGTCTCTGACACCAGAGAAGACGTTACGGACAATAAATCATGAATCATCATCTAATGTAGGATGGCAAAAGGCCGCCTTCGATTCTGCTACTAAGCAGCAGTCGAAGGCGGCCTTTCTATAAGTTGCTCATTTGCGTTTAAAGCTTTTATCTAAGCTAATTAAACCCATAACGACAATAAACATAAAGAAAAATATTATAATTGCAATATCCAAAACCTCCTCAATAATTCCTTTTTCAGTAAGTTGCAGCGGACAACATTTAACCTCCGACATCTGCCCATATGGTATTAATGGCAGACGAACAAAGGAGGTTATAACATGGCAGATAGCTTTGTCACGCAATCACTGGAAGAGATCCGTTTCTGGTCACGCATCATGAAGGAGCATTCTTTATTCCTTAAGCTTGGATTTCGTTGTGAAGATACACAGCTCATACAAGAAGCGAACGGATTCTATTCCGTCTTCGAACAGATTGAGGCCAAAGCGAATGCATTCCCTCTTACAACAGATCCTCAGGTAATCAGAGCGTTTAACACCGAGGTTTGTACGGCAGCATCTCATATTTGGGTATACAAACGCAAAATATTAGGGCTGATCCTTACATGCAAACTCCCAGGCGGCAACAATTTTCCTCTCTTAGTGGATCATGTAAGCCGGGAAGCGAATTATTTTCGAAACCGTCTTCATGAATTAAACGACGGTCAGCTGGAGCCGCTGCCGGATGCCATTATTGATGAGAACGTATTTTTTCTCAAGATTATGGCGGATCACGCCAAGTTTATTGGACATCTGCTGGATCCGTCTGAGCGCAAGCTGGTGGAGCAAGCGAGAGATTTCAGCCATGATTTCGATCAGCTGCTGTTTCAAGCACAGGATCTAAGCTCGATGCGTCCGCAGTCTCAAACGACGCCGCTGTTAACGCAGTTTCTGGATCAGAACCGGGTATCGGTTGCCAGTCTGCGAGATTTCAAGAAAACGGCTCGCGATCTCATAGAAGCTTGCCGGATCAAAAGCATTATCCACCCCCTCCTTGCTGATCACGTTTATCGTGAGGCGGAGCGGTTCTTGCATCTCATAGACCTCTTCGAGCAGAGGTTAGCCGGAGCTCCGGCGAGCTAAGCTTGATAATGAGAGACATCGCCATGGAGCTCGATCTGATACCCCTTCTTTGTTGTAACCACTTTATTCAACGAAGTAGGATGAATATGAGGCAGCGACCACAGTTGCTCCAGAGGATCCCCTTTGAAATGCGTCATGATTGTTTTCAATGTAACGGCATGCGTAACGATCAGAATCGTTCCGCCCTGATGCACAGCTTCTAATGCTTTTACTTTCGGAAGGACTCTTTCCCGCAATTGCACGAATGATTCGCCGCCATTGCTTGGCCGATACCGATGCGGGGTATTCCAAAAGGCGACATGTTCGTCTGGAAACGTTTGTTCAAGCTCCGTAAATTTCCGTCCTTCCCAAGTGCCTAAATAAATTTCCTTCAACTCTGCGCAAGGGATCAAATCCATGCTGCGAGTGCCTTTAATAATCTCAGCAGTACGTTGTGCTCTAGGACTTATACTCGTATAGATCGCATCGAAAGGAACGTCCTGCAATGATTTTCCTAACCAACCTGCTTGTAGCACGCCTAACTCCGTGAGGTCAGAATCCATGTGACCTTGCAGTCTACCTTCAACATTCCATTCGGTTTCGCCATGCCTTGTCAGATAAATCGTTGTTTGCAATGAAATTACCCCACTTTCGATCGACTATTAATAGTGGGATTTCGAGACACAAGCTAGTTATTCCTTTATTAGAGTCAATTTCTAATCCGTAACGGTTGTGACAGGGCTTGTTGAAGCTAAAATGCTCCTATTTTTTCTAACGGTTGCCACCGAGCTTTTTGCGTCATTTTCGGAAAGAAATCTACTAAATGGCAGCGAATAACGCGGCTCACAACCGTTAGAATTTAAAAAGTTGCTCCTTTCATGAAATAGCCACGCTGGCAACCGTTAGAGTTTAAACAGATACATGAAGAACGAAAATCAACCAAACATGCACTCAAGAACAGCGCGGCTGTGAAGCTCAAACAAACCGAATGCCACAAAGAAACCCAACGTTATATAACGTTGGGTTTCTTCCGCGACAGCTCATATTATGCTTCGATGGCCGTTAACCGAGCAGCTCTTTCTTCTTGTTGCGCACCATTGTCGTTAGCTCCGGCTTACCAGCAGGGTTACTGCTCAATAACATCGCACGACCCACCGTCATGGCAATGGCCAGCAGTACAAGCCCCATCATTGCGCTGAATCCGTACTGTTCCATCCATGTAGGCATAGTTCGCAGCTGATGATAGATTTCACCGCCAAGTATTGGTCCAATAAATCCGGTAAAACCGGTAAGCATCGCGTAAACCGCCACATAGATGGTACGCTCAGCGCTCGGCGAATCCTCAATGGTAAAGTTAAATGTCAGTTGAGTAAAACCGCCTGTGCCAATCCCCAACAATACATGCACGATAAACAACACCGGAATCGCGGGCAACCACGCAATCCCGCCCCATATGATGCAGGAGGCCGCAATAATCGGAAGCGTCCACATCAATGTTTTCTTCGTGCCATACTTTGCATTCAAATTACCCCATACATAATAGCTGATCATCATGACAATCATCTGAACTGTCGTAATGATCGACACCCATTGAATACTCACTTTAATGACGTCGAGCATCGCATAAGAGAATAGCGGTACCGCTACATTCTGAATAAAGATCCAAGCAGCCAGAAACAAGGTGGCTCGCATAAAGGAACGATCCTGAAGTGGTTTAAGCAACAGCTTCAGTTTCTGCGATTCCTTTGATTTCTCGAATGGAATATTCGGATAGCGGCACAAATGATACCCATTCCACACCATACAAACCGCTGCTATGGAGTAGAGGATGATAAAGCCTTTCTCCTGCGAATAATGCTCCAGCAACTGTCCGCCAAACAATACGGCCGCTGCTGCAAGGCCGCCTACGATTGTATTTCGAATGCCCATATAACGTCCCCGAACCTTAGCGGGAACCATATCCCCGATCAGCGACGCCCATATGACACCTGCAATGTTAGAGCATAGATACGAGAGCAAATACAGGATAATAAACGTATATACCCAGTAACTTTGCGGAAGCACAAACGGAATAAGTCCCGTCAGCACCCACAATAATCGATACAATACACCATACCCCAATACATACGCTCTGCGATTATCAACGTTATGCGTAACGATCGCGGTGAAGATCTGAGCCAAGTTGGCAAAGGCCGGAATGGCCAGTGCGAATCCGATCTGTGCGGCCGATGCACCCATATGGAGCATATATCCGGTTAGGAATGGCCCTCCAATTAAGCTGGCCAGCAGAACGCCTGAAATGCCTTCGTTTGTAATAATCTTCAAGTACTTGCGTTGATCTGAATCTTTGCGATTCCGAAAGAAAGGCAATTTCCAAGTCATGAGTCGTCCCTCTGTTGATGTCATTTCTATTTAGGTTAAACGATTCACCAACTTTTGTATAGCTAATTTCGAGCCATCGCCAAATAAAAAGAATCCGCGACAATCCGCGGATTCCATGCATACTTTGATCTGAACTTATAGCAATCGCTCACTTACACCCTCGAACGTAATCCGCACCGGCTCAATGCTGCCATCTTCTGTAAAATTCATGCGATCGATACATAGTTCACGATGATTACGATCCGTTTCAGTCAATGGCCTGCGGTGATACACGATATACCATTCGTCGGCACCCGGAACCTCGATGATGCCGTGATGACCGGCGCTTGTGGCGATCTCAGCATTTTGCTGCAAAATTTTGCCGACTCGTTCGAACGGACCCATTGGCGAGGATGAGACGGCATAGGCGACGGAATAATCCGGCTCTCCCCAGCCGCCTTCTGCCCACATGAAATAATAGTGACCATTGCGTTTAATCATACAAGGACCTTCTACGAAATGATCAGGTGTTATTTCTACGTAAGTGGACCCATCCTCGAATGAATCCAAGCTTATCATATCTTCATTCAGCTTCACGACATTGCAATGTCCCCAGCCGCCATAATACAAATAAGCAGCCCCGTCATCGTCAATGAATACATGCGGATCGATAGGTTGGGCTCCATGATAGAATTTATCGATCAGCGGCTTGCCGATCGCATCACGGAATGGGCCTTCCGGGCGATCGGAAACGGCTACTCCGATACCGCCAAGCTCATCGTTGCTCTGAATATCATTCGCTGCAAAATAGAGATAGTACTTGCCACCCCGCTCAATCGGAGATGGAGCCCACAGCGCGCGATTCCCCCAAGAAATGCTGCTCATTTCAAGAATATTCGTCACCTTAGTCCACTCTACCAAATCGGAAGAATGGAAGGCATCCAAATGCAGCTGTTCATCATACGGAGCTGAATACGTCGGATAAATCCAATAGCGGCCTTCAAAAATTCTAGCTTCCGGATCCGCATACCAGCCTGGCACGATTGGATTACCGGATAACTTCTTGCCTTCATTTGCAGATGTGCTGCCTGTAGTAGTCATTAGAATAAGTCCCTCCATAATCCTTTAATAACGATAGAGATGCGTAGTATGCTTCTCGCGAATCCAGACCTGCATATAGCCAGGCTCACGGTTGTCCCAAGCATAATAAGGGATGAAGCGAAGCGGTATACTTCCGGCTTCTCTATTGCTTACGGTCAGTACCGTAATACCACCGAGCAGCTCAGGCTCGTAATCGACGTAGATGGAATCCCGATCGGTAATCATACTATCGTCATAAGCCAGTTTCGAATTGTCTGCTTCTTCCAAACAGTATACAATCGGCCCTCGTTGCAAGGCAACCCGGCCTCGATTAGCCTCGACTTCGTTTCGCGCTCGCACGATTTCAACCGGCATATCCAGTTCCAGTTCAATGCTATCTCCGGCAGACCAATTCCGTTGTACCTCCAGATATCCTCGAACAGGCAGCGCCAACACGTTCTCACCGCCTATACGCAAGCTGTAGCCTCTACACCAGTCAGGCAAGCGAAGACGAATGACAAACTCCGCTTCTTGCTTCGGTTCCACCGTAATCGCAATGGACCCATCCCATGGATAGTTCGTTGTTTGTTGGAGCTTCACTTGATGCCCCTCGCCATCACCATAGGCGATCACCGCATCGCCGCTCATATATTGATTCACTACAATTCCTTCACCTGTGCTCGCATACGTATACTGCCCAATTGAAGGCAGGAAACGAACAAGGTTCGTCGGACAGCAGGAAGTGTGAAACCATTCTACGCGGTGATGTTCGCCTTTGGAGGCTAACGGATTCACGTAGAAGAACTTATCGCCGGAGAGCGATATGCCGGACAATGCGCCGTTATACAATTCCCTCTCTACCACATCCGCATATTTGGCATCGCCGAATAGCAAATTCATTCGATTATTCCAGAAAGCCATTGCAATGGCCGCACAAGTCTCGCAATAAGCCGATTCATTCGGAAGATCATAATCATGCGTGAAACCTTCGTTATGTACCGATGGCCCGATGCCTCCGGTCAGATACAAATTACGATCCACGGTATGTGACCAAACCCGGTGCAGCGCGCCTACATAAGCAGGATCGCCTGAAGCATGTACGACATCCGCCATCGCCGTATACAGATACATCGCGCGAACAGCATGTCCGGTTACCTTCTCAATAGCGCGCACCGGAACGTCGTCTTGGCAGTAAGCAGGTCCCCAATCCTCTTTGTCCCAAATCGCCCCGAACCCATGTCCGTGTCCCCGCTCTTCTAACAACCAAAGAGCAAGCTTCCAGTAACGCTCTTCTTGCGTAACGCGATATAACTTCACGAGGGCAAGCTCAATTTCCTCATGCCCTTCTACCCAATGCCGTTTACCTGGACCAAACAGGCTATCGTAATGATCCACCATACGGCAGGCAACATCGAGCAGCTCTCGTTTGCCTGTCGATTCGTAATATGCGACTGCAGCTTCAATCAGATGCCCGCCGTTATACATTTCGTGCTTCTCCATATCGGACCATTTGCGCTCTGAAGTACGCAGCGTATAATAGGTCGTTAAATAACCATCCGGCTCCTGAGCTGCTTGAATGAGAGCAATAATACGATCAAGCTCGGCTTCCAATGCAGGGTCCCGCTCCAGCATCAACGCGTAAGCGGCCCCTTCAATCACTTTGTACAAGTCAGAATCGTTGTAATACATGCCTTCGTGCTCGCCTTCCATCAGGTTGCCTGCTTTAGCGAAATTAGAGATGCGCCCAGTTGCTTCACATTGATCTAAGCAGGTACGAACAGTCACGTTCTTCAATACTTCCAGACGGGGACGCCAGAAAGCATCCTTAATCTCTACACTTGTAAAAGGAATACTCTTCCACCTAGGTAATGATGTTGCGACAGCTGTCAATCGATTCATCCTCTCTATCGATCCATTCTATTAATCCCTGCAAATCAATAGCCAAAATGACGATGGCCGGGCGATGCCGGCGGCAGCAATCGTTTCCGCTGTGCTTCAGGCAATGAATCCATGAAGTCCTGGTCGCGATTATGCTCACTCCAAGAAATCATCTCCGGTGCGAACTTAAACAGCAACGATCTGCGCTCATGCTCCGCTTTCCATGCGAATGTCCCGTGCGTAAGCGCTTCCGTAAAGATCAGAACGTCGCCCGCCTTCTGAGGAATATGTACGGTCGGCCCGATTTCCGAATAATCCAGATATTCCTTCGGTGTACGGTAATTGGATTTATGACTTCCCGGGATACAGCTGAATCCACCATCATCTTCACCGATATCTGTCAATGCATAGGAAACAACGGTGAGACCGCTATACATTTGATTATTGCGGAAGGTGTAGTATTGGCCCGGATCATACGGTGTAGCTCCGCCATGAAGTCCAAGCTGCGGCGCTCCTTTACGATGTATGATGGCATATTCGTGATCAAGTCTGTAATTCTCGCCTAAGATTTCATTTAAATGCGCGTTAAGCTTTGCGTCATCTATCAATGCACGGAAATCCTCGCCCCACTGCAGGATAGAATCTTCCGGCTGCGATTGGCGCTCCTCGACAATTCGATTCATCCGCTCAAGCTGCTCAGCGGATAATACGTTCTCCACGACCAAGTATCCCTGTAGATCAAATAAATAACGTTCCTTATTGTTCACCATACATCGCCTCCGACTGATTAGTTTCGACCTCAGACAGCGAACCTCAGGGGTCCGCTGTTTGTTCCATTTCGGTGTTCTCGGCCTCTTCGACGGTTAAGTCCCGCAATAAGTGCGGTAAGGTTGCGAGGATAACGCAGGCACTGCGCAATAATCAGCATGCTCGGCTATTTGCTCGAACGGGTGATTAATTGCTTCCAGCAATCGCTCCAGGACATTGTAATCGCCTTGATTCACGGCAGCATCCAGCGCCTCCTCGACTCGGTGGTTACGGGGTATAATGACCGGATTCCTGCTCCGCATCACCTGCTTCGATTCATCCTTGGTTATGGATTGCCGTCCCAGTCTAGTTTGCCATTTCTCAAGCCACTCTGTAAATCCCGTAGTTTCATACATCGCGATCTCATCCGGCTTGTCGTCCGTTAAAGCACGGAACGTGTTCGTATAATCGGCATGATGCATATGCATCATGGTCAATAACTCTTCAATAAGTGCCTCATCCTCCGGCTCTTCGTTGACGATCCCGAGCTTCGCTCTCATCCCCGATAGCCAATGCGAGTGAAATAACGGTGCGAATTCCGCAATTGCATCTTCTGCCAAATTAACGGCTTCTGATTCCGTCTCATGAAGGAGTGGCAATAGTGTTTCCGCGAAACGAGCCAGATTCCATGCCGCAATCTTCGGCTGATTCCCATAGGCATAACGTCCCTGTGAATCGATCGAGCTGAATACCGTCGACGGGTCGTACGCATCCATGAATGCACAAGGGCCATAATCGATGGTTTCTCCGCTTAATGCCATGTTGTCCGTGTTCATGACGCCGTGAATGAAGCCTACGAGCTGCCACTTCGCTATTAGGTCAGCCTGCTTCGAAATAACGGCTTTCAGCAGAGCGAGATAGCGGTTATCGGCGTCGGCGGCTTCCGGGTAATGACGCTCGAGCGTATAATCCGCAAGCGTGCATAAATCATCAAGCGTGCACCAATTCGCTCCATATTGGAACGTACCTACACGAATATGACTCGCAGCCACGCGGGTTAGAACAGCCCCTGGCAGCTCCGTTTCGCGGTAAACGGGCTCTCCGGTTGTTACGACAGCAAGGCTGCGCGTAGTTGGAATACCGAGCGCATGCATCGCTTCACTAATGATATATTCGCGCAGCATCGGACCAAGAGCCGCCCGTCCATCCCCTCGGCGGGAATACGGCGTTCTGCCCGGTCCTTTCAATTGAATATCGACACGATCGCCCGAAGGGGTGATTTGTTCGCCGAGCAGAATAGCCCGCCCGTCACCGAGCATCGTGAAATGCCCGAACTGATGACCGGCATAGGCTTGCGCCAGCGGCATTGCGCCTTTCGGAATCTCGTTGCCGCCAAATACGGCGATACTGTCAGCTGTTTGCAGCGCTTCAACATTCAGTCCAAGCGAGGCCGCCAGCCGCTTATTCAGAATAAACAACTCCGGATCATGTACATGGGTTGGACTATGCCGCTTAAAGAAAGACTCCGGCAAATTAGCATAGCTATTGTCAAAGTTCCATCCCGCTTGCGGTGTTGCTGTAGGTTCAGTCATCTTATTTCCTCCATCTTAAGTTCGCCATCGAACCAACGATACTTATCTTCTATAATTACTTACCCTTAATTGTACGCAAAGATCGGATAGCACCTGCAATCTGTTCCAGCGCTTGCTCAAGCACGGCTCTCGGACAAGCGATATTCATCCTCATGAACCCTTCGCCTTCGAGTCCGAACTGGGACCCTGAACTAAGAACAACACCTGCTTCTTCCGAAAACAGTTCATCCAGTTCCTTAACCGATAAGTGAAGTGCGCGACAATCGAGCCAGACCAGATAGGTGCCTTCTGATTCATTCACGCGAATCTCCGGAAGATGCTCTTCTGCATATCGAGCCAGAAACCGCGCATTGCCTTGCAAGTAATGAAGCAATTGATTCAGCCATTCTTCACCATACCGATAAGCGCTCTCTAATGCAACCAAGCCCAACGTATTAGGTGACGAGATGCCCCGGGCATTCAGCTCTTGATTGAACTTCTCCCGCAGCGCCGGGTTCGGAATAATAACGCTTGAGGCATGAAAGCTCAGTATATTGAATGTTTTGCTCGGCGATATACAGGTGAACGAATGATTCGCGAACGCCTCCGATAACGAAGCATAAGGAATATGCGGATGTCCGCCGTAAACCAAATCGCAATGAATCTCATCCGATACAACAAGAATATGATTCTTCCTACAAATATTCCCCAAACGAACCAATTCCTCTCGCTCCCATACCCGACCTACCGGATTGTGCGGGCTGCAGAGAATGAGCATCTTCACATGGCTGTCTATTTTCGCTTCCAAGTCTTCATAATCCATTTCATACCGTCCATTATGAAACTTCAACGGATTATAGACTATTTCGCGACCTTGCGCCTCAACCATTCGGGCAAAATTGTAAACCGGAGATTGCACGACAATCTTATCTCCCGCTTCAGTAAAGGTGCTCATAATCAACGATAGAGCTGCAATCACATCCGGACTATGCGCAATCCACTCTTCGGCCACTGTCCACCGATGCCTGTTCTTCAGCCACGAAACAATCGACTCCAGATAAGATTCCGAACGGAACGAATAGCCGAATACCCCATGTTCCACCCGCTCCTTAAGCGCAGCAATCACTTCAGGCGGTGAAGCGAAATCCATATCCGCCACCCACATCGGAATGATTTCTTGGTGTTCGGAAGTCCTTTTGACCGCATCCCACTTTAAGCTGGATTTGTTCCTGCGCGCAATGACCTGATCGAAATCGTAATTCATCAGTTCCCCTCCAATCGAATCACGGGTGTCTTCACCTAAAATTAACAATCATATGTAAACATTTACGCATCAAGGCGTTGAGATTTGTCGCATTTCGTCAAGTCTTGTAATTATTGCACAAGCCGCTATACTTTATAAAATGATCCCAACTGGAAATCTATTAGAAAGGAAGCGATCACTGTATGTCAAAAACAATCCAACTATCGTTAGTTATTCCCGGAATCTTGCTGTTCGTTCTTCTCTTCGCCATGTTCCCTGCCGTGCTTGTGCCAGACCGCTTGGACAGTTCGCTTCAATTCCACTGGGCGAAAGGTTTCTCCAGCATTCACAGCTACGTTGACGGCCTTTGGAGCGGAAACTCCTTCCAATACTTGTCCGGCAAAACCGAATTATCGTTCTGGGAACAGATCGGCAGCAGCTTCTCCGTTACCTTCACGTACATGATTATCGGGGCTGTTGTCGGCATGACGCTCGGCATCATTCTTGGCGTTTATTTTGCAGTCTCGCGTGTCGTTTGGCTGAAACGCATCTTGGAGTTAACGAGTGTATTTCCGGATTTCGTCATCGTGCTCCTGCTTCAATTTCTTATCGTGTTTATCGCTTCTGAAACCGGACTGGTCATCTTCCAAGTGGCAAGCTTCTCGACCGATGATCCGGCGATTGCACTACCCTTGATTTCTACGATCATTATACCAGCCATTTATATGATTCGAAATGTCGCATTGCATATGAGCCACACGCTGACCGAAGATTATATTAATTTTGCAAAGGCACGCGGACTTGGGAAAACCTACATTGTATTCTATCATGCCCTTCCGAATGTACTTCCTTTCGTCAAAGCTGATTTGCACAAGTTCATGGGCATCTTATTCGGCAATCTATTCATCTTCGAATATTTATACAATCTAAATGGCGTTACGCTGCTTGTTTTCTCTAACGCGTTTGCATATGGAGGCTACCAATACAGTCTTGTCGTGAACGGAATAATCACGCTTCTGCTGCTGTATGCCATCATCTATGCGCTGCTCAAGGTAGTCGTATTCGGATGGGAGAAGGTGTTTGTACGATGAATAAAACATTACTGGCCGGCCTGCTCATCACCTTGATGATGATCGCTGCCTCGCTGTTCGGACAATATTTCGCGCCTCATGATCTTAATGATCATTTCGAAACCGATTATGTCGTCGATGCCGATGGAAACAGCACGCTCTATGTGCCTCCTGCTGCGCCAAACGATAATTTTCTCTTCGGAACCGATAAAGACGGCTACGATATGATGGCGAAACTGCTTGCGGGCTCCAAATATACGATCTTCATTTCACTCGCAGTGGCGATAGCTCGTGTGTTCCTTGGCGGATTGATTGGACTGTTCCTTGGCTATATGGGAAAAGAGAAGGAGCCTGACACCAAATCGTTTCCGATCTGGAATGTATTGAACGGGATTCCGATCTTCATCATCGTTTGGATGATCATGATCGGCATTACCATGAATCCGGCGACCTCTCCCTTCTATATGTCGTTAATCATTGCCGTCGTCTTAACCGTTGTTGGGATCCCATCAGTAGCTTCAACCATGAAAGAAAAAACAATGATCGTGAAAGAACGCCAATTCGTGCTGTCGGCCAAGTCAATCGGCGCAAGTCACGCGACTATAATCCGCACTCACATCTTCCCTCACATGAAGGAAAGCTTCGTCATCTTGTTCGTACAAGAAGTTGTGCTTATATTGGGACTGTTCGGGCAGTTGGCTATCTTCAATATATTCGTTGGAGGTACGACCCAGTATTTCGATCCTATTCAATTTGTGAGCCGCACGAATGAATGGAGCGGCCTAATCGGTCAAGCCCGAAATAATCTATTTATTTACCAATGGATTCTGTTCATTCCGCTTGCCCTCTACATCATCTATATACTTGGCTTCCATCTCATCTCCGTCGGTCTGGAGAAGCTGTATCGCAAGAAATTCGCAAAGTTCTCGCATATCTAATCGAAATAAACCAAGGCTGCCATTCCGGCAGCCTTGGTTTTCGTTATCGTCCGGCAGAGTTCGCTTGCAGGAATCGACCGCCCAACGAGGAACTACTACAAGTGCGATACCACTTAAAGCCGTTAACAAAGGAAGGTACACCATGCCGATCAATCTTACTTATTTCGTCTTCTTCTATGTATTCTTCTACATGGCCAATGCCGTGTATGGTACATTTATTCCACTTTACTTCCAGCACATCGGATTTACGCAATCCCAGATTGGTACCTTGCTGGGGCTTGGTCCGCTAGTCGCCATCCTCGCACAGCCCGTCTGGGGGCTGGTCAGCGACCGCGCCAGGACGAAGAACAGCATTCTGCTATTTCTCATCGTAGGTACCGGTCTTACCGTATTGCTCTATCCGTTATCCAATCACTTTGTATTTTTGCTTGTATTTATCTGTATCTTTACGTTCTTTCAATCCCCGATATTTGCGTTAACCGACGCGGTTACATTAGAAACACTGGATAAGCGTGGTAAAGGGAATTTCAGCCTCATTCGCATGGGCGGGACGTTCGGCTTTGCAGTCATGTCGATTGTATTTGGACTCATCGCTCAGAAACGAATTGACTGGCTGTTTGGCGTCTATGCGATTATCCTTGCCTGTTGCTTCTTACTCGCACTGCGCTTCCCGAAGATTGAAGGCCATCAAGCCAGAAATCGCAAAGTTCCGGTCTGGGTGTTATTCCGTAATCGGAAATTAATGCTGTACTTAAGTGCTAACTTTGTTTTTCAAATTACACTCGGCTATTATTATGCGTTCTTCCCGCTGTATTTCAAGGAAATGGGCGGCGACAGCGCCTGGCTTGGATGGTCGATGGTCATCTCTTCCTTAAGCGAAGTGCCATTCCTGTTAATGTCTAAACAAATCTTCCGGCGTATTCAAACCTCGCACATATTGCTTGGGGCAGGCGTAGCAGCCGCGCTTCGGTGGTATCTGTTCTCGACCATTCACGACCCTGTCTGGCTGCTGCCGACTCAAGCGCTTCACGGATTGATCTTCATCGTATTATCCGTCACCATGGCGAATGTCATCAATAAAGAAGTGCCGAATGAGCTCAAAGCGAGCGGTCAAACCTTGAACGGACTATTAACGCTAGGCGTTGCCCGTATTATCGGAAGCTTGGCCGGCGGAATCGCGAGCGAAGCGGTTGGCATGCGTAAGATGTTTCTATACAACTTTATGCTTACCTTCGTATGTATCGTTATTTTCTCGATCGTGTTCTGGGTTCAACGAAACCATGAAACAACGAAAGTCATGGGCAGCGGTACGATTTACAAAGACTAGCTCAATACGCCATTATGAATGACGCCGAACATTCCGGTCATCCCGTCATGGTTCTGAAATCCGTATTTGGTATAGAACGATTCTTTGCCTTGTGCAGCAAACAAACCGACAAACGCTTTCTCAGGTGCATGGTCCTCCAGAAATTGTTTGATCGTTTCCATAATCATCTTCCCGATTCCTTGGTTCTGGTAACCAGGCAGCACTACAATATCTTGAATATAGAAATAAATGCGGCCATCTCCGACCACTCTTCCCATACCAATAGGTTTGCCCTGATCCTCTATGACAACGCCGAATAAGGAACGGCTTAATGATTTTTCCGCTACATCGAAGTTCATGTAGTCGTTCCAACCTACTCCCTGGCATAGATGCTTGAATTCAGCCAGTGTCGGCACTCTTCTTAATACGGTAATTGCTGTGTTCATTCTGTTATCCTCCGAATAATCTTTTATCGCAGCTGTAACAAGGATAGGACCTTCTTCTTCAATTCAGGGAATGTAAATGGCTTCGTAATGTAGCCATCAGCGCCTAATGTTATGGCTGTCTTTATATTATGATGGCTCTCGTTGCCGGAAACCATCAAAAATTTCGTTCGCTTCGATACATTCCCCTCTTGATTCACTCGTCTAAGCATCGCCAAACCATCGAGGTTCGGCATGTTGAAATCCAATATACATAAATCAATATCTTCTTTAGTCAACAACTCATAGGCTTCGAGTCCATTTGTGGCTTCCAACACTTGCTCGGAGCAGCCCTTCACCAATTCCACGATCATTCGTCTTAGTACGCGATCATCTTCCACGACCAGGATCTTCTTCGCGACTGTTTTCCGGAGGGACGATTTAACGACGCGGTTTCTTCCTGTGCGCTTCGCTTTATAGAGAGCAAAGTCAGCATGGCGGGTCCAGACGGTGATGCTGCTCTGCGGTCTCCACTGTACAACACCTGCAGAGAAGGTAATAAAGGTATTCCTCGTATTATCGACAAAGATCGGATTCTCGCGGACATGTGTAAGTACGGATTCTACTAGGGTTACAGCTTCTGTATCTCGCGTGCCGGGCATAAGGATCATAAATTCTTCGCCGCCCCACCTGGCAATCATATCTGATTTGCGGAGCTGGCTCGTCAGAATATTGCTAAAGCTCTGAAGCACCATATCACCGATTTGATGGCCGAAATTATCGTTAATCGCTTTGAAATAATCGATGTCCAGGATGATCATTGTAATTGGTGAAGGATAGCGATTGACCCGGGCGAGCTCGAGCTGAATTTGTTTGTCCATGTACCGCCGATTGAAGAGTCCTGTAAGCGGATCGTGAAAGGCCATGAAGTTATACTCTTGGTTGCGCTCAATCAATCTTCGAACGCGTGCACACAGTTCATCATAATGAAACGGTTTGACGACATAATCATCCGCTCCCATTTGAAAACAGCGTACCTTATCCCGAATATCATCACGGCCGGATAATACAATCATGGGAATCCAACGGATCATCATATCTTCTTTAAGAATTTCAAAGATTTCGTAGCCGCTCTTCGGATACATCATTAAGTCGAGCGTAATGAGCTGATAGTGATGGATTCGCAGCAGCGTAATCGCATCTTCTACGTTAGAAGCTTCATCGACCTGATACCCATCCAAGAAGAGTCTTCGAGCCAGATATCCGCGCAGAATATTATCATCCTCAATGATTAAGATGCGTTTACCCAGCTGCATTTCGCTGTCCATGTTTCGATTAGCTGCTTGGACGTTACTTGGCTTGATACCACTTGTACGGCTCTCTAATTCTTGTTCCAGTTCCGGGAGAAGTTTATCCAATGCACGTGCGCTTTCCTTGAACTGAAGCTGAAGAGAAACCCGCTGATCAGGCTCATTCGCTTCCTCTTGCGTCCATTCCCATTCGCTGATCATATGCGCGGCCATGCTGCCGATTCTGTCGAAACCTAATATTGGAGCGCTTCCTTTGATCGAATGAACGATTCGATAGATTTGTCTGGCTTGCTCGTAACAAATCATATCATCCGCAAGTTCGGACAGATTTCTCAAGACAAACAATCGTTCGCGCAGCTCAATTATGTATTGCTTCTGATTCTCGACTAATACTTCATCCGAACTGTTGTCTAGAAGCTCTGAGTTGGAATTTAGCACTCGAATGACACTCCTTTATTGAGAAAAGTATTAGAATTTTGTTTGGTTTGCTTACATGTGAAAAAGATGTATCATGACGATACATCTTCCTTCGCTCATTTCACAATTCATGCTTATTTAACTGGAGGATTTGCTCCAAATGGCCGGACAATGAAGCCAGTGCATTTCCAATCTCAGCATTCAGTAAGCTCTCGGCATATCTCGCGGCAGGTACCATGGAGAGTTGTGCAGCTATAATCTTGGCACCAGGTTGTTCCTTCGCGATGTTGAGGAGACCCGTAGAAACCTCGCAGATGTATTCTTTTGTTTTGCCCTGCATGATCAGCTCGAAGGTGTTTGAAATCAATCTGGATTCAGCCTGAATGTTTATTCCCTTACTCTCCGTATAATGCCGGAACTGACTCATAGTCCCCTCAATCGTATTCGGATTCGTAAAAACGAATACAACCGGCTTGTCCTGATTGGAGAGATCCCGGTATAACGGTTCATCGATCTTGATAATCGGGATTGGCAAACGCTTAAGCTCATCATGCATGATGGAAGTAAAATAGGTGCATGTAATTAATATCGCATCCACATGACAGTTGGAAATCCACTCAAGCGTTTCACTCACTTTCTTCTCAGCCAGCTGTTTGGTGAAATGAGCATCGTTCTTGATGCGATCCAGTCCGGGATCTACGAAGTGAACCAGCTCCACTGCATAAGGCTCAAGTGCCTTCTCGATATGAGCGATATTGGAATAGTGTGCATGAAAACATCCGATTTTTTTCAGTGTCTTATCCTCCTGCCATGGTGACTTTCTATTCATTACCGAAAGCTAGCATTTCTTCTTTTTTCTCAAAACAAAGTTTTATCGTCCGTCCGTTCGAACGCGTTCTATGTAACACATTTTGCGGGACGGTGAAGACTTCCCCTTGCTGCTCTTAAGACATGATCGTTGACTTCGCCGACAATAAAGTTGGTATATTCACTCATGTTTTTGGTAGCTTCGAATAGATTGATCTTCTCCATTTGACCAAGCTTCATTATGAATCTCACCTTATCTGATGAAATGGTACTTAATCTGTTATGTGTGAAGTTTATATAAGTATATTGGTATTGCGTTATTCTTTCCAACACATCTTATGATAAGAACAAAGTATTAAAAATGTTTTGGATTACATGTTTGATTTTTGTTTGTTTTGGGTAATTGTGAGGCAACAAAAGCCGCGTTGCCGCGGCTTCTGAATACAGCGATTATCTGGCATTCGTTCTGATCAGCTTCATAATACTTCGATAGATTTGCGGATTCGGATGTTTTCTGAAAATATGAGGATCCGGAGAAGTATTTACTTCAAGCACCCACGGATTGAGTGATTGATCTAGGGCAACATCCAGTCCAATCATACGAACACCAGGAAATGAACGGCCCATCGCCTGCCCAGCTACTACGCCTAGCTTCGACAGCAGTTCGAGCTTAGATTGCACCTTCTCGGTATGAGAATGGAGTAGTTTCTCAGCCGTGAGAATTTGACCGCCGCTGTGATAATTGGTGACAATCTTGTGTTTGGCTGCAACTCTGCCGATAATCCCCGTAGTAATCCATTGCCTCCTTGGTGTGTATTGCGCCATAACGCGAATATCGAATCTTCTTCCATTATGCTTTAATAGATGGATTCCCTTCTGAACAAGATATCGCCCTCTTTGTTTCGCTGCTGTGATGCCTCTATATAAGGAGTCAAACTCCTTGTAGGTTCTGATCGTGTTGCCGAGCTGACAGCGATAACCCTGCTCCACCATCTCTACGCGCATAACGCCATTACCGTGCATGCCAAACTCAGGTTTCACGTATACCATGCGATACTTTAGCAATTGTCTTCTAAGCGATAGCTTAGTCATTCTCGAGGTCTCTGGCACGTACTGAGCGAGAAAAGGTTGTTTGCGTATAGCAACTGTCTTCGTCCATTTGCTTCCTACATATCGCGACATATTCATCCCCTTAGGTTGTAGAATTAATGTATTACACCGTATTCATTATTGATGGGGAAGGCTTGGGTGTTTCTACAGTCAGGCTGCCTCCATTAATCTAGGTTAGCTAGTCTTATACTGCCTCTTACACGTATTCTTTCTCTTAATCTATCACCATTTCACGCTGATTCTCATCTAATAGAGTAACGCTAGAAGAGAAGTAGGTGAATATTATGGCTCGTATAAAAGCTACTCAACAGCCTGACTTAATTCTTATTAGTTGGTCGAGAAACCCGTTGGTAAGCGGATCCCCACGTAGAATTCTCGCTTCTCGTGTAATTGGCTCTGCCTATCCCTGCCGTGCTAATCTGCAGGAAGGTGCGTTGCTAATAAATGCCTTAAACTGCTTATTGGACAACGACATCGGCTTCAAAATCGTGTTTCGCAAAAGCACATCGAGTATCAGTGGTTATTTAGTATTGCAACGCTTCAGCTAATGATCGAACAAGCCTGCCCGTACATTCGGCAGGCTTGTTTGTTGTGGGGGAAGAGTATCCGCTGCGGACGCAATTCGACGTGATTTGCAGCAGAATTATGGAATAATATATCTACTTAGGCATGCTGAAAGGAGAAGCATATGGGAAAGAGCAAGGTTCAGCAGCTGGCAGAGAAAATGATTGCGGATCCCAATACACGACCTAGAATGGTCGAATGGTTTAATCCGAAACAATTAGTCGTTACAGGTATGAAGACGGTCCTCTCGACCATCTTCGGGCTCTATTCAGACTTTCGATTAATTGAGGCATTCAACCAGAAGGAAGAACAACTGAACGATTACTCCAAGCAATTCGTACACGATGAATCCGGGAACTATAAGGTGGATCAGGATGGCTTCTACTTGACGGATGCGGACCTTCCACGTGATGAAATATGGATTGATTACATCAGTGACCTCGGCGATGGGTTTGATTCCACTTATTCCATTGCGTATCATGCCACACGTCCGGAATTGCTGCTGGTTGATCCTGAAACAAGGAAGACCGTTGCGACCAAACGCGGAGATGTCCTTATATTTGGCGGTGACCAAGTTTACCCTACTGCAAACCGAGATGAGTATATGAACAGGCTGATTACACCTTATTATCTCGCTCAAGGATATACGGCTGACCCGCATCCGCAAGTTTTCGCCGTACCCGGTAACCATGACTGGTATGACGGCTTAATTTCATTCTCACGTATATTTACTTCGCGCAAATGGTTCAATGGCTGGCACGCACCGCAGCAGAAGAGTTACTTTGCCTTGAAGCTTCCTCATGGCTGGTGGCTTCTTGGCACCGATGTTCAGCTGAATTCGGACATCGACGGCCAGCAGGTGCGCTATTTCGAGCATATCGCTGCGCAAATGCAAGCCGGTGATCGCGTTATTCTGTGCAATGCTGAGCCTTACTGGGTTTCCGCGCATAAATATGGGAAGTTCGATCCGATTTACAACGAGAACAATCTAACCTTCCTGGAAAATATGCTGAATAAGAACAAGGTCGACATTCAAATTTTCATCGCCGGCGATCTTCATCATTATCGCAGATTCGAGCATATCCCTGTCCAAGCCGACGGTTCAGCGGATCATAGCCGCAAAGTAGAGAAAATCACGGCCGGCGGTGGTGGCGCCTTCCTTCATCCTACGCACGATCTCAAAGATCAAGCCATCTATGCGCACAAGAACGAGGATGAGAAACCAATCGAATTTAAACGAAAAATGGACTTCCCGAATGTTGCCGCATCAAGACGACTGACCTGGGGCAATCTGCTGTTCGTTTGGAAAAACCAGATGTTCGGTGTCGTAACGGCTATTCTCTATCTGTTAGCGTGCAACTCCGTGCTATCCGTCACCACCGCACCCCCTGCAGCTGCGACCTATCTGGATCTCGTAACGTCTTCCTTCAACAAGATTGCTCATACACCCGGCGCGTTTATATGGATGTTCATCATAGTCGGCGGATTCTGGCTGTTTACGGATACGCATTCCCACACGTACAAATGGATCGCCGGCTGCCTGCATGGTTTATCCCATGTTGCAGCTGCATTCTTCATCGGCTGCGCGGCTGTCTATCTGGTCCGTACGGAATTCCATTTTCATTGGGGACTCGGTGCATGGGCATTGACCGGCCTATTAATCGCATATGGCGGATGGATCATCGGATCGGTCATCATGGGGCTGTATTTGCTCCTATCGCTGAATGGTTTCGGTCGTCACAGCGGCGAAGCTTTCTCTGCGATGCAAATCGACAACTGGAAGAACTTCATCCGTATCCATATTGATAAAGGCGGAAACTTAACCATCTTCCCCATCGGGATGGAACATGTCGTGAAGAAATGGAAAAGAGCTCCTCAGCAGGAGCATGGACCACTTCTAGAGCCTGATCTGCATCCAACTCATGCATCCAAAGCAGCACCCTTGTTAATTGAAGCGCCTATCATCATTCCTGCAGCAGAAGCTTAGTTCCTAGGCAACCTTTAGAGCATCAAAAAGAAGCTGGATCGCGATGATCTCAGCTTCTTGATACTGCGTATATACAGAGGCGATTAAAGCCAAATTGCAGGCAATACTTCACTCCAATGATTCAATTATCCGGTAAACATGTCTTCCATCTGACCGTATGAACGCAATAATTGCTAGTATGTCCGCTAAACATAAAACCTATACCTCTTATACGAGCATTTCTTCAACTAATTTATTAATTATGCTCAGCCGGCTTTGAAAAGCTTGATAGACGCCATCCGCTTGTTCGCGAATCGTCCGTTTTGAGCACGTATATTTGTTAATGCCGGCGGCATAATCCACTTGCTGAATGAGGTTATCCGGCAATGTTGCTGCACCGCTGATTGCACCTGCAAGTCCGCCAGCCAGCGCCGCAACGCTTACGCTGTCTCGGCCCATGTTAGCCCCGGCGATAATCGCATCATGCACATTGGCGTTTACCATTCTTACAATACAAATGGCTTTAGTCACGACTTCGTTGGCAAAGCTATTGCCGTATGGAACGCCGCAGCCGCGGTAGCTCTTATCGAAGGCTTCTCGTAATTCACGGAAATCACGGCATCCTTCTGTCAGCTTCAATCCGGATTCGAGTTCATCGACCACGTTATCTCTTAAGTAACCGTACTTGTAGCCATCAATCTTAGCACCTACATCGGAATAAACGCAGTTGGAGAATACATCTTGGATTACGCTGTCAATCGTTGCGCCTGGTTTCGTAGCGGAGGCAATCGCGGCAGCGGTTACGCCCGACCACTTCACGCCATAGCTTCTGGATGCTTGGTAAAGCTGACCGAGCTCGAATGCATCGCGGATCGCATTCTTTACATCACCTGCGTTGATCAACCCAACGGGCTGACAGTATCCGGCGAAGCTATTGAGTCCCGCATAATCGCAATATTTGCCGAGATCACGTGCCGGAATGCCGCTATTCGCAACCGCCAGCAAACTGACATCATAAGATTCCATGATCTTTGCAGCTGCTTCCATTGGCATATCGGACACCCAGATCGCACGAACGTCCTCGGCCGTTACCCGATCCTGTCGCTCTAAGATCGCCGTAATGAGCAGCTTCTGCCTCTCGATTCCGCTTCCGGTCGTTCCGGGTTCGCGGAACCAACCATCCTCATAGGGCTTCAGCTGATCAAGGACGCCGAACTCGGCTTCGCTATCCTGCCAAGTTAGCCCTTGTGCAGGCGCGCCGAGAGCTGCTCCAACTTGTGCCCCTGCGATACAACCGTAGAATTTATCTTGTAAGCTGACTACTTCACTCATCGTCGCTCGCTCCTCTTTGTTTAACTCATTCTCGTGATCACGACAACCTACAATGCACCCATCAGCTCGGTATAAGCCTTCAGCTTATGTAATCGCGAACGATAAGCTTGGTACAAGCCATCCGCGTGCTCTTTGATCGTGCGCTGGGAGTTGGTAACGACATGCAGTGTTGTTGCATAGTCCGTTTGTTTGATCCAGGACTCCGGAATCGTAGTCGTGCCGGTTAACGCACCGGATATACCGGCTGCAACCGCAGTCACACAGTCGGTATCGCGTCCCATATTAACAGCGGCAACCATCGCTTCTTTGACATTTCCTTGGGCCCTATTAAAGATACAGACCGCTTTGGTCACCACTTCATTCGCATAACTAACCTCGTAAGGAATGCCTCGAATGTTGTATGACTCATAGAGCGTCTTCCTAAATTCACGATAGTCCTCGATGTTCGCGGTCCGTTTGAGCTCACGTTCCAGTTCTCTTACCACCACATCCGGATCGCAGTGATCGAAGATCGCGCCAAGTACGCTGTCAACGGTAGCACCTGCTTTGGTGCCGGATGCGATAGCAACCGCTGTAACTGTCGCCCATTTCAGTCCGCGACCGTTCGTTGTTTGATAGAGCTGGCCGACTTCATTCACATCATGAATGGCATTAGGAATATCGCCGGCATTAATTAATCCGATGGGATGGCAAGAACGCGAGAAGCTGTTTAACCCTGCATAATCGCAATATTTGCCGATGTCCCTGGCTGGAATGCCGCTCTTGGCCATGGCTAGCAGTACGGCCTCGAAAGGCTCAGAGATCATTCCCGCCGATTCCGGCTTGATCCTCGAAATCCACATATTGCGGACATCCTCGGCCGTGACGCGGTCCTGCTTCTCCATGATCGCGGAGATCATCAGCTTCTGGCGCTCTACGCCATCCTCTGTCGTCCCTGCTTCGCGAACCCAGCCGTTATGGAAATGCTCGTAGGGCAGCAAATCTTCAAGAATGCCATACTGTGCGTCGATTCGATCGAAATCCCAGCCTTCTACCGGCGCGCCCATTGCGGAACCGATATGAACGCCGGCGATGCATCCGTAAAATTTGTCAAATAAAGAGACTTGCTCACTCATGGCTAATTCGCTCCCCAAAATTCATAATGTGCTCTACAACTAATTGGTAGTTCCATGGTTTTATTGTAATGAAGGGGGATGCCCGATTATATAAACAGTTCTCAACCGGCCACTCTCAATTATCGAACAAGATGTACAGAAATCTAACGTTCCGTCATTCGATATATGAACATTTCGAAATCCGAGTCGCTCCCCTATACTGAATTCGAAGCTTACAAACTACCGAACATGGAATGAAAGAGGTGCATCAAATGAGCAGTTGGGCAAACTATCAGCTCGATCACGCAGCGATGCTGCAGCGGCTGAACCATCCGACAGGCAAAGTGAAAATGATTCTGGACACGGATGCATTCAATGAAGTGGACGATCAATTTGCACTGGCATACACGCTGCTATCGCCGGATAAGATCGACCTACTGGCAGTCACTGCTGCTCCATTCTTCAATTGGAATTCAACGAGCCCAGGTGAAGGTATGGAGAAAAGCTATAACGAGATTTTCAACATCTACAAGCTGATGGACCTGCAGTCACCTCCCCCTGTTTATAGAGGATCTGCACAATTCATGAGCAGCCGCGAAGAACCGGTTCCAAGTGAGGCTGTAGATAAAATCATAGCATTGGCACTTGAAGCTGACCTGGATGACCCACTTTATGTCGTCGCTATAGGTGCCATTACGAACGTCGCTTCGGCTATCGTCAAATGCCCCGAAATCATCCGGAAAATCGTCGTAGTCTGGCTTGGACCAAACTCTTACTGGTGGCCTACGCAAGATATTTTCAATGTATCGCAAGACTATCACGCTTCGAGCATTATCTATGACAGCGGCGTTCCGCTAGTCGTGCTGCCATGTCACAGCGTCGCATCCCATCTGCTGACCTCTACCTACGAAATCGACGCTTGCTTGCGAGACCGCAACAAGCTAGGTACCTATTTCAGCGATCTGTTCCATGGTCGCTTCGAACGTTTCGGCCTCAATCGCCCTGGTTGGTCGAAGGTACTCTGGGATGTCTCGGCCATCGCATGGCTGTTGAATGAGGAATGGGTGCCCTCTGTCGTGCGAAGAACACCGATTCTGAATCCGAATTTCACGTATTCCACCGATGATGACAGACACTTCTACAAAGAAGCGATCGACATTGACCGAAGCCTCGTCTATATCGATATGTTTAACAAACTAGCAACACATAAGTAATTTCAAGCGGCACGGCTGATGCGAGCGAAACCGGCAAGTCTTCGTTGTCATTGCTCGGATCGGCCTTTGTCCGTTGCTTAACCGGTTCAACCTGAATGTGCGAGACAGCTTTCACGGAAGTGCCCGGGAGTAACTCCAACACTGCGCTTGAAAGCTCGTATGAAGCTATGCACATTGGTGTAGCCGACCTCGCTGCTGATTTCCCATACCGTCTGATGATCCATTGCAAGCAGATGCTTAGAGTGCTCGATTCTTTTCTGAGTCAGCAGATTGTAGAAGGTACTTCCCGTGTACTGCTTCAGCAGCCGATTTAGATAGGTCGAAGAACAGTGCATAATATCCGTAACCTGCTCTAAGCCAAAATCTTCATGGAAATGCTCATCAATATATGACAACGCCTCTTCCACCTTTCGCTGATTCCGATCCTTGCTGTACCAGTAGTTAAAGTCGGTGTGCTGCTTCGCTTCATGGAGCGCGCTCGATATCGACTGATGGATGAAATGATAAAGTTCCTCCAGCTCGACCCCGTAAGCTTGTTCCTGGGAAGATAGCTTACCTGCTTCTTGCAGCAGCTTGGGTTTCGTAATCTGAATATAAGGTGACTTCAATGCCGGAGCTGATGTAGGGGATAATTTCAGTACGCTTTGCATGAACAGACCTCCCGCAATTTATTCAGGTAGTTTAATCGCTGCTTCACGTTCAAGAATGGCTAATTTCTCAACTCTTCTGCGGAAATGTTCTTCCGTGCTGAAGGTCGCTGACACGTAGGAGGAAATCAAGTCTTTGACCAGCCACTCCCCAACGATTTGAGCGCCTACGCACATCACATTAACGTCATCATGCTCAACGCTTTGATGCGCGGAATGATAGTCATGACAGACAGCGGCTCGAATACCCGGAATCTTATTCGCGGCAATACTTGCGCCAACGCCTGTTCCGCATACCATGATTCCGCGTTCAGCTTCACCTTTAAGAACGGACTGGCAGACCAATCTTGCAATATCGGGAAAATCAACGGCGTCGGCGCTGTAACAGCCATGATCAATTACTTCACAGCCGATAGATGCCAGATGTGCGGAGACCGCGGACTTCAGATGGAATCCGGCATGATCGCAACCTAATGATAGTTTCATTTCGTATGCCTCCTGGGTTCACTCAAGGAGTGATTTGGAATAATGTTAACGTTGCCATAAATGGTAAGCAGTGATGTGACAGTACTTGATGCCCATTAATTTCGTTTCAAGGCGATTATGTGCGACTTTCGACCTCATAATTGGCAACGTTGCCAATTATGTTGAAATAAAAAACTCACACTGCCTTCGCTTGACGTTTATGCGATCAAGAAGGATTTGTAAGCCTTTTCGAGCCAATATTATCCTAGATTGCAGAACGCTGTCAATACAAGAAATGGGATGATTCACTTTCCGCTGGCGTTTTAGTTCGCAAACCCTTACAATCCAAATAGAATGGCATCGTTATCATTTCGTGGGACTAGCTAGGAGGAACGTAAAATCAAGAAGCCAACCATACACGACGTCGCCGAGAAAGCCAAAGTGACGCCCTCCACCGTATCCAGAGTTATGAACGGTTCAAGTCTCGTAAAGCCGATCACCAGGCAGCGGGTTCTTGAGGCCGTTAAGAGTTTAGGTTATATCCCCAGCAAAACCGCGCGTATGTTTAAATCCGGTAAAAGCGGCATACTCGGGCTGGTCGTAAGCGCGCAGCATATCAGCGAGTTGATTTTCAATGCCGGCTTCCAGGCTCTATTCAAAGCATTGACCGAGAAGGCACACAGCGAAGGCTACAATATCCTGATTATTACTGCAAGTGATCCGGATTCCGAAACTTTCTTTAATGTCATTAAGAGTCAAGTAGCGGACGGCTTTATTATATTAAGCCCTTCTAACAATGAATCCCTGGCCGCTATGCTGGAGGAAGCCGGTATTCCTTATGTATTTAACATGAAATATTCGAATAATCCTGAGGATATTTACTATACATCTTCCGACGATCTTGAAGCCGGCTACATGGCGGCCAAGTATCTGCTTGATTTGAATCATACCGATATCCGCTTTATTGTAGGCAGCATCAAAGGTGATGTTATTTCCTTCAACAACGAGAGAATTAATGGCGTTAAGAAAGCTTATAACGAGTACGGATTGCCGTTTAAGGATGATGATATCGTTCGTATTCCCGGCCAAATGGAAGAGAGCTACAATGGGATTCACCAGCTTCTCCAAACCCAGAGACCTACGGCGCTTATGATTTCGAACGAGATTACAACGGTGGCGGCGCTGAACTATTTCTACGACTATGGCTATCGCGTACCGCAGGACATCTCCATGATTGGCTTTGGTCCTTCTGATCTATATCGCAGTCTTCGGCCGAACATAACGAGCGTCAGCTTCGATATTTCACATGCCAGCGGTAAAATGGTCGATATGCTGCTGCAGCGGATCGAAGGCATACCTATTAAGCTCGAGCCTCCTAAGAAACCCGAGCTTATAATTAGAGACAGCACAGCTCGTAATATTTAATATAGTTAATCAAATAGGCGGCGCAGAAGTTGCATGCTGCGCCGCCACTATTAATCTTCCAGCCACTTCGCTAGATGCTCAGCAACGAATTCATCGTCAACCCGCAGCGGATAATCGCGGCTAACTCGAGTTAGCTCATCCGCTTGACCATCCGATAGAGTCTCGTGAGGATTCAAGCACCATATTCCCGGCAACAAACCTTGTCTGTGCAGCACCTCGTGTATACCGGCGATACAACCAGCATACCGATTGGCAGCGTCAAAGAGTGCCGCGTTCATATCCGTCACTTCGATGTTCCGCGTCAGCCACTCGGATGACAATGCGGCATCGCTTCGCACTCGCTTTACTTCTTCGAGCAGTTCCACGGCTCTTCTTGTCCAGACCGCCCAATGCCCGAGCAAACCTCCAACAATCCTTTTCTCCACCGGATTTCCATCAATCGTAAAACGATAGGCGGTCAGAAGGTCAGTGATGATGTTATCGTCATTGCCGGTATAAAGCGCAATTTGATCACGCCTGCTTGAGCTGCATACGGCACGGACGACATCGATCGTTTGATAACGATTAAACGGGGCGATTTTGATCGCAACTACATTGGGAATTTCCGCGAACGCCTGCCAGAACGCATAGCTAAGCACTCTTCCGCCAACTGACGGCTGCAAATAAAACCCAATAACCGGCAGCAACTCTGCTATTTGCTCCGTACGTTTCAAGAGATCGCTTTCACTATAGCTTCCAAGACCTCCCATGCTGAGCAACCCTGCATCATAACCGAGATTTAAGGCAATTACAGCTTCGTTCAATGCTTGATCAGTAGCGCCGCATATGCCTGCCACCTTAATGAAAGGGCGTTCCAGCTTCGCTCGCTCCACTTCCTCGGACGCAAGTCGCAGCACCGGTTCGTATAATCCGATGTCCGCATCGCGAATTTCAAATTGCGTGGAATGAACGCCAACGGCAATTCCACCTGCTCCAGAGTCGATGTAGTATCGAGTGAGCGCACGTTGATAACGCGGATCAAGCTTGCGATACTGATCCAAAGCGAGGGGATGAGCGGGAATAACCAGACCGTCATGAAGGGCTCCAAGCTGTTCCGGTGTCAGCTGCTTGCCTCGCATCAGAACTTCCCCTTTCGTTCTTGAAAATGTGTCGGCTTGTTCAGCGTATATCCGCCTGCTCGAACCCATTCCGCAACCCAATCGATCATCTGCAGCAGCGAAACGCGCGGATACCCGAACAATTGAAAGGATTGACCGGCATTACTTAGCAGTGCCGTGTCCGACTCCGTACCTTCGAATAACGCCTCTTTCCCGAGACGCTTGCCCATCTCTTCGGCTGCCCAACGTATGGACATGGTCTCCGGCCCGGTAATATTGATCGTACGCGGCGGCGATTCACATAATGCCAAGCAGCGGAGCGCCATCTCGTTGGCATCCCCTTGCCAAATTACATTGGCATGCCCCATCTCGAGCTTAATCGGTCGATCATTCATAACCGACTTGGCAATTTCGAGCAGGACACCGTAACGGAGATCGATCGCGTAATTCAAGCGAAAAATAACCATTGGCATATTGTTTTGCTTAGAGAAGTATTCAAACACGCGCTCGCGTCCTAAACAAGACTGCGCGTACTCCCCTTTAGGCTCCGGTGAGCATGATTCCGTTACGCCGCCGAGTCCCGCCGGCGAGAAGGGATATACATTCCCGGATGAGAATACGACTATCCGCGAATTCCGATATTTCTCAGCTACTCTTCCGGGCAAATATGCGTTCATCGCCCATGTGAAATGCTCATTGCCTGTCGTGCCGAATTTATTGCCTGCCATATAGATGATGTTAGGTGCATCAGGCAGCTGCTGCAATTGCTGATCGTCAAGAAGGTCACACGAGATCGTCTCAATGCCTGCGGCTTCCAATTCTCTGCGCGTTTCCTCATTCGAGAATCTCGACACACCTATGACTCTATTGCGAGCGCCTGAACGGCGCAGTGCATGAACGGCTAGTTTGGCTAGGCTCGGCCCCATCTTCCCGCCTACACCTAACACGATGATATCCCCTTCAATAGACGCCATCTCGGTGACGAGCTGCTCAGAAGGTTCAGACAATTTGGCTTCGAGCTCCGCAATCGTTTGAATGAACGTCATCGGATTAACCTCTAATGCTTTCTTGTGCCGGGCGATAGATTTGTGGATTTTGGCGGCGGCACTCCTCCATGACAACTAGCTGCTGCCGAACCTGCTGCGGCGTAATCGCTAATTCATCGCCATGGACAAGCGTTCCGTACAGCATCATATACAATTGCTCCGTCATGTAATCGAATTCGCCTTGTCCTTCCGCCAATTGAAGTTCCCAATTCTCTTTATACCAGTTGAGCGTTTCGCGACAGTAGCTTGGCATGCCGTTCTTGTCCATCAGCGGCTCCGTCGTTAATTGCTGTACAGGAGCTTCTTCCGGTTTGAAATAACTCCATTCCAACCGATCGTTATTGCCGCGCAGCCCGCCATTTGTCCCTTGAATTACGAACGATTCCCCAGGGAAAACGCTGCAAGAGGAGACTTCCAAATCAATCGTCGGACGACCTGGTCCACGAAGCAGGAGCTTCACATAATCCTCCGCATCCCCGTACGTATTAGCTTGATCCATAATGCATGTGATATCCGGAGTCACATCCGTTCCGAACAGCTGGAGCACCTGATCCAGCGTATGCGAGCCTAAATTCAACAAGCTTCCGCCATTATTGCTTTGCAGCGTTTGCCAATCCCATCTGCGGGCGAACCGGTTGCTGGTGAAATCGACTTGTACAATCCGTCCCAAGACGCCGCTTTCGATCACTTCACGAATACGCACATAGGCAGGCATGTAGCGGGACTGCTGGAATACAGCTAATCGTTTGCCGGATCGCTCCGAGGCTTCAATCAGTTGATCCACTTCTTCCGAAGTTCTGGCCAGCGGCTTCTCGCACAACACATCAAAGCCACGATTCAACAACTCCAAGGAGATGGGAACATGCTGATGGCTTGGAGATGCATTGACGACTAGATCAAGCTGCTCGTTCTCCACCATCTCCTGCCATGTCGCATAGGCGTTACAATTGAATTCTTGGCGCGCCAGCTGCTGTCGCTCCGGGATGGAATCCGCAACCGCTGCGATTCGGAAATAGTGAGGCAGCTTGGCGAGCAATTGCCCGTGAATATCGCGTCCACTGCGGCCTTGCCCGATAATCCCGATTGTTACGATTGATTGTTCCATGCTAACATTCCCCTTTTCCCTAATTAGATGGTTTATGAATGGCATCCATTGGTGCTCGCATATTCGCAAGAAGAGCCTTCAATCCTTGGAGCGACTGGGCTGTGCCTTCCATCGCAGTTCCGCCTTCGGGAATATAATGCGTCTCTAGCGTGAACAGTCCCGTATAGCCATCTCGAAGTAAAGCTTGAAAGTGAGCCACATACGGAACGATACCAGACCCAATCGGAGTTGCTTTGGGATGACCACTCTCGTCGAACCGTACGTCTTTCAAATGAACATGGGCCATTAGATTGCGGATGCTGGAATAACCTTCCGGATAGCTGGAACGGTTGCCGTATTGCTCATTGCCCGGATCCCATAAGACGCGCAGTGCAGGGGAATTAACGGCTCCGACGAGTTTAGCAACTTCTGCGGCATACCCGCCATTACAGGAAGGTTCATTTTCGAGCAAAAGCAGCTTGCTGCGGTTGGCTGCCATCAAGGCAGCTTGAGTCAAATGCTTCACAATCTCGTCATGGTGCTGCTCCGGCTCTGCTTCACGCCAGAACGAGAAGATTCGAATCCGATTAGTGCCCAGCTGATCAGCAATGTCCATTGCGCGTTCCAGCATCGTGAAATGCTCGGAAACCGTACGCTCTTCTTGATTAAACCGATCGCCTTCCGCTACCTGACTGCCTGTTCCCAGCGCACATTTAAATATCGGAGAAGCAATACATGAAACGAACAGTCCCCGACGTTCCGTCTCTGAACGAATTATCGCAAGCTGCTGATTATGGAGCGAAAGTACATTCTGGCCATTGATCGTACGGATTTCTACGTGCTTCAAGCCATTTAATACGGCAAAGTTCAGCGCTTCAATGAGATCCGACGGCGAGACTTCATCCGTTATAACACCTAAACGATCCTCTATCATGTCAGCCTCCCATTCTCTTCTAGCAATGACTGCTGTCTGCTGTTCCAAACGGTTTCCCCGTTCACAATGGTTTGTTGGACATCCATGCGGCCGCTGTTATCTATCTGGAATAGAGTCAAATTAGCTTTTGCGCCTACTTCCAATTTCCCTAACATCGTCCATCCCATGACTTCCGCAGGTCGCTTCGTCACCGCATCGATCGCTTCTCGTAAGCTGATTCCGGCAAGTCGCATGGCATTCTCCACACCTCGGTCAAGCGCTTGAGCGGAGCCTGCCAATATTCGTGGATCAGCTGCCGTCTGGAGTCTGCCATTGCTAAGCAGCTCTACCTCTTGCCCGATCATACTCGGATAACGCCCGGGGGGCATCCCGCCGAACATGACGCTGTCACTGACGAGGATGAAGCGATCGCGTTTAACGCGGATCATGGATTTCAACACCGATGCGGTCAAATGATGGCCGTCCGCAATATACATCGCACACAAGCCGTCTTCAGCCAATTGATCCCATATGTAATTCGGATGCCTGGCCATGACCGGATGCGCGCCATTGCCAAGATGCGTGGACAGCGTGGCACCTGCTTCAACAGCCGACTTCAACTGCTCCGCATTCGCCATCGTGTGGCCAATGCTTACTTTAACTCCTCCGCTTGCGATTGCATGCTTGATGAATTCGACGGCGCCTTCACGTTCAGGAGCAATCGTGCAGAGTACAATTCGGCCTCCGGCCGAATGCTGCCAAGCATCGAATTCAGCCATAGCAGGGTCTCGGATATGAGCCTTATCATGAGCGCCGCGCGGCCCATCCTCAGCGGATAGGTAAGGACCTTCGACATGAATACCAGCAATAACACGACGGAGCAGCTTGTTATTCTCACAAGCGGAGTGAATCGCGCGAAAAGCTTGATTCATTCTGGCGTAACTTCCGGTAATTACCGTTGGACAATAGGTGGTGACGCCGTGCCGGAATAGGGAAAACGTCACTTCCGCTACATCATGCTCCGTGGTCACATCGCCATTAAGATCGAAACCGGCGAAACCATTCACCTGCAGGTCAATCCAACCCGGTGATATCCACGTATCACTGGAGTCACTGGCGTCATTGTCAGGCTGCACAGGAGAGATGGCTTGAATGACACCGTTTTCTGCTGCGAGCCGCACCCATTCACCCGTATCATACCGTCTTCCTATCCATTGCATGACGCAACACCTCCTCGCCGCTTCTGGTCGATTAGGTTCACTCGTTTACTGCCGTGTCAGACTGAACAGCTTCTGCGGCCGATTGCTGATCCAAGTAGAGCGTCCAATTGGGATGAGTGCGCAGCATCGTAGCCGGCACTATCGGAGTAATGTCGTTCTCGAGCGTACGTTTGATGGCATCCGCTTTGACCGCATGGGGTACGCAAGAGAGAATAACCTTGCTCTTCATAATCTGGCGAACACTCATCGTGATCGCCTGAGCAGGCACATCGTCCATGCTCGCAAACCAGCCTTCTCCGACTTGCTGACGTTTGCACGCATCGTCCAGCTCCACTACTATGTATGGCTCTTCCGTCTCGAAATTCGCGGGCGGATCATTGAAGGCAATATGCGCATTCTCGCCGATTCCGATCATGGCAAGATCGATCGGAGCTTCTTGAATGGCATCGTTCAGCCGCTCAATCGTCTGCTGAATATCACCATTTCCATTAACGAGATGGAACTTCGCCAGATTCACATGACTGATAAAACGTTCCTTAAGGTAAGCTTGAAAGCTTGCAGGATGCGTACCATCGATGCCTGCATATTCGTCCAGATGGAACATTTCAACCTTGCTCCACTCAACCGGCTGCTTGACGAATGCTTTGAGAAACTCAAATTGCGATGAGCCTGTAGATAGCAGCAGTCTTGCTCTCCCTTGACGTTCTATCACTTCTTGCAAGATCCGCGAGGCATGTTCGGCTGCTTCCTCTCCCAATTGCCGTGCAGTCTCCACTACTCTAATGTTCATGTTGATCCTCCTCTGGATTAGATTGAAAAAAGTCAGCAATTCGTACCGCTGCGCCCTCTCTTATCGCACGATTAGCTGCGAATCCGATTGCGCAAGACATTGCGCCGTCTCGGCTGGACGCCTGTCTGGAATCGCTCGGATCCGATCCTATCATAAGCGCGCGGAGCAACCGACCATCGCCTCCGCCATGATCACCGGTTTCTTCCTGCAGCGGAATCTCGATCATCTCTTGCATACTGTTGAATAACCGAATGCGCTGAACCGGGTTACCTGCATATGGGCCGATCGCGCCGTCAAAATATTCCGCTTCCAGTCGCCCTTTCGTCCCCGTCAGCACCATCCGGAAACCTTCATAAGGGGCATAAGCAGTGAGGGAGTAGCTCATCATCGCACCTTTGGAATACTTGACATTGACGCTGAGTGTATCCTCAATGTCGATTTCATCTGCGAAAACACATTGATCGCGGTAATAGTGATCTTCGTCTTCGCAATCCAAGTAGAGCGCTCTATAGTTGCCTTGATTGAGGTCGATGTAGAATTCGCAGGTGTTGGAATAGGTACAGTCCGAGCATCTGGTGCCTCTTTCTTTACGTGTCGGACCGTAGAATCTCGTAGAACCGAGCGCATGAACGGATGTCGGTTCATCCTCAAGCAGCCAGTTCACGATATCAAAGTGATGCGTCGATTTGTGGACGAGCAGCCCGCCGGAATTCGCTTTCTTCCGATGCCATCTGCGAAAATAATCCGCCCCATGCATCGTATCCAGAAACCATTCGAAATGGACATGTGTCAACGTGCCACGCGAATTTTCCCGGGAAATTTCTTTGAGCCGATTCATGAACGGCATGTATCTTAAGTTGAAGGTAACGGTAACTTGCTTGCCTGTTTGCCGCTCCGTTTCTAGAATCAGGCTGCATTTATGTTCATCAATCGTGAGCGGCTTCTCGGTGATGACATCACAGCCGGCAAGCAGCGCTTGCGTGATATATAGGTGATGCGTGCTATCGATGGAAGTGACAATGACCACGTCCGGCTTCGCTTCGGCTAACATGGTCTCGAAGCTTGTGTACACGGGAAAATGCCCGCCGGTCCGCGTCCGAAGCAGCTCCGAGCGTTTCGCGTTCGTGTCATACACACCGACAATGGTCGCCACATCGGCATAATCCCGTGCAATCGGAACCGCGAACATATAGGTGCCTCTGTTGCCTGCGCCTACGAGCGCGTAGCTTTTCACGAGAATGTTCGCCTCCTTTGACTGTTTTCGCCTGCTCCGCTAAGGCTTTGGAAAGATTAATATATGGATTAAACCAAGGTCGACCACTAGAAAAAGTCCGTCATATACGCAATGCGGCGCGGGATGGCGAGCTCCCAGCTCGCAATTACGGATGGACTGCCGCTTAGTCGGCCGTTCATGCTCAGCTGGACTGGTCGCTGGCAGCCGATCAACATTGTGGAGAGCGTTTGGATGTCGCAGCTGACTCCAACTCCGTCGCTATCTTCTAGGCGGACGGCCTCCGCACGGCCGGTGTCATTTACTGTAAGTTCCCATAAACCACGGTTCCAGCCTGCGTGTTCGTCGGTAATTCGGACAATTAGCTTCACTGACTCCGCGGTGAAACGGTATTGCCGAATGAACGCTTCAACGTCGACGATGCGGAACATAAAGTTCGAAACCATCTCTTGCTGGAGCTTAGGCTCGGCCATTGTTAATAGGAAAGGATCGTCGTTAGCTGAGGTAAACTTCAGCCTTGTCACGATAGAGTCATGATTGCCGATGAACTGCCATAACCCGTTTCTAGCAGATTGATCGAGATGAACAAGCTCATGAATGTTCATGAAGCGATCTTTAATGTCGTAAAGCATATATCCGCTCGCTACGCCGTCCGTGTCGTAATAGACGGCCAAGCTGCCGAGCTTACGATTGAATACATGCTGCCGCCACCAGTTCTCATCACGGCGCAGCATCCCGTTGAAGCTTGAGCGGGCGTATCGATCATAGACTTGATCTGCCGTGTGCCACTCCTCAGCCGACATTCGTTTGACTGCTCCGGCGGCGGAACCAAACTTCGGGACAACCGACATATCCAGCGTGTTAACGCTTTGCGTGGAGAAATACTCCCAGCCATATTTGCGATAGAACGAATAGGAGAACGGGTTCAGCATCGAGACCGTTTGGCCGCGCTCCCGCATCATCTCTAAACTGCGGACAAGCAATTTACTGACCATCCCTTGCCTGCGCAATTCCGGATAGGAAGCGACATGGGCAATCCCGCCCATCGCCATCGCTTCACCCTGCACGTAAATATAGAGCGGAAGTACTGCCAGCTGCGCAGCTAACTGATCCTCCACGAAGTAGCCCAGAAAGTGCTCCATGTTCATTTTTGCAAGACGCGCTTGCACATCGGATTCCGAGAATCGGACGGCAAAAGCAGCCTGGGTTAGCGCAAGCGACTGGCCTGCTTCATCTTGCCTGATGGTTCTAATCATGCTGCTCCCCCTTTAGTTGACGTTCTTCCGGTCTTGACCAAACTATAACGAATCGATTCTATGCTAGAAACGAGCAGTATTTGTTATCATTCATTTTATTTGCAATACCTAGAAATTCAGTGAAGTTATGAAAATAAGACCATTGTTCAAACCGCTTTCTTTCTTTAATATAAGAGAAACAGGCTTGAAAACAGACCATGACGGGAGAGGGTTGTTTTCATGAAAATAATCGGTAGGCTGCTTCGGTTTCCCAACATACGTATAAAGTCCCCTTCTCTGTTCTTCTGGCTGCTCATTAGCTACATGACGATTGTGATCCTGCTCGTATCGTTCATTCTCTACTCTGTATTTTTCTACAGAGGCACGATAAAGGAAGAAGTCATCGCCTATAATAATGTGAACCTGAACAACACCATGGAGAATTATGAGTCGAAAATCCAACTCATCGAGAACGCCGCTCTATCCTTCTCGCTCAATGATCACATTGCTGCGCTCGACAAACCCAAATTCGATTATGCTGCAGGCAGCAAGCTGATCGACGAAATCCAAATCTACCTCGCTAACCAATCGCTCTTCCTGGAGAACATGATTGTCTACTTCAAGAAAAGCAACGTCGCCATTGAGAAAACACGCGGCGCAGACGCAGACGTCATGTTCAAGCGTTATTATGTGAGCAAGACCTATGGCTACGAGTTCTGGCAATCGCAATTTGATAACCTTTATGTGACTCGCATATTGCCAAACGACGTATTCTCTGAACTTGAATACAATGCCAAACGAGTCAGTGAACGCAAGCTGATTCCAATCATCATTAAGAACCAAACCAACCCCTCTGTTTATATCATCGCTTTAGCCGACGCACAGAAAATGTACAAAGCCTTTCATCAATCCATTACCAACGATTTCTACATCCTAGACGACACGCAGCGCTCATTCTTCACTACCGTCAATAATCAACAACTGCAGTTCCCCGTATTAGAAGGCAGTCAGGGTTATGTGAAGAAGGACTCCAATTATTACTTCTACAAGAAAGGCGAGCTAACCGGACTTACCTACGTCAATGTAATCCCGGATGACAGCATCGTATCGCAGATGAAATGGAATATTACGTTCGTTATGCTGCTCGTGCTCTCTATCTTATTTAGTATGCTGGTGTCCTTCCTGTTCAGCATGCGATTTAATCGTCCGGTCAAACAGCTCGTGCAATCGATCCAGCAGCTTACAACAGGCTTCCAATCGCAGAAGCACAGCGGAATTAAGGAATTTGCCTTCATCCAGGAGAGAGTCCGGCATCTGCTTGATTCAAACTTTGACATCAGCCAGAACTTGGAGGAGAAGAACTCCCTTCTTCGCCACTATGCCTACATCAATCAATTGAAGAACATACGGAACAACACCAGCTTCTTAAAAGATCTCATCAAGAACAACCAGCCTTACCGAGTCGTTTTGTTCAAGCTGACCTTTAGACCGCAGCTGCTGGAGGAAATCGACGATGACGAGGAACGTGCGACTTTATTTATACGCGCCTATATCGATAAAATCTTAACGGAGCGTTATCCCGATTCCCTCACGCTGCAGCTCGAAAGCGATCAGCTGTTATCTGTCATCTATTCTGATCATTCCGAACACACGCTCGCCGAAACACTGGATGGGTTTCGTATCGTGCTGGATCTGGACCGAGCTTACTGTTTCTCCACGATGGCTGTGAGTAAGCGTTATGAACACGCCGACGATTTCAATCTCTCTTTTGAACAAACCAAATCCCTGCTCCAGCATCGTAAATTCAATGATCGGAACCAAGTGCTGTGGGCGGAGACGGATTCAAGACTGGTAAACTATTTTCTCATGTCGGCACAAGAGGAAGAGATCACTGCAAGCTTGAACAACGGCAATGAATCGCAGCTCGTTCAGTTCATGAAACGCGAAATTGCCGGATTACGGAAGAAAGAAGCGACTGAGCATGAGGTCAAAGCATTCATAAGCATTGTGGTGGACAGAACGAAACGCGCCTATAACGTGAATCATCTGGATACGGAGCTGCTTCAAAGCGTACAAACGCGCTTGCAGCACAGCCATACATTCGAAGAATTAGAGCAGTTGTTTGAGGAATGGCTGCCTTCCATCACCAATCTGATCAAGAGCAAGAAGGAGAAGAAGGATCACATTACGAGCTTCGTTTTCGATTATTTGGAGAATCATTACGCGCATGATATTACGCTCGATATGATGGCCGATAAGCTCAACATCACAAGAAGCTATCTCTCTACCTATTTCAAGGAGAAAACCGGTACCTATTTCGTGGATTACGTCAACTTGATTCGGGTGAGCCGGGCGAAAGAGCTGCTGTCCCGTTCGGATGTCAAAATCCAGGACGCCGCCGCCCGGGTCGGCTACCAGAATATTAACTCGTTCAATCGGATGTTCAAGAAGTTCACAGGTGTCACGCCAAGTGAGTTTCGTAAGGTAGAACGCGTTTGATTCGCGCCATCCCCATGTTCATTCAAACAAGTCCGTACTTAAGTACTTTAAACCGGAGTCGTTGATCGTAAGCGCGATTCGAGCGCCGCGTTCCCTTTCCTGCAGAAGCTGCAAGGCAGCAGCGATGTTCGCACCGGAGGAGTAACCTGCGAAGATCCCTTCCTTCTTAGCCAGCTCTCTGGCAGCGGCAATCGCATCCTCATCTGTAACGGTCAAGTAATCGGTCACAAGTTCCCGATCCAGCAAAGGCAGATGCATGCTGTATCCACCGCCTTGGATTCGGTGATTAGCATTCTTGATCGCTCGACCCGCAAGGTACGGTGCATGATGAGGTTCAACCACGTAACATCGGATCGACGGCTTATAACGCTTGAGCGCCTTTGCGCAGCCTGCGAATGTACCGCCACTCCCGGCGAAATCGACGAAAACATCGATTTCGCCGTTTGTTTGTTCCCACATTTCAGCAGCGGTGTGGAATTCGTGAGCATGTGTATTTCCCAGGCGTTCAAATTGATCCGCTCGAAAAGCACCTTTCTCGCTTACGATTCTTCGTGCTTCTGCCTCCACGAGGGCTAGGCTTTCACCTGAAACCTGCCCCGGAGCTGATCCCGGAGCCTGGTCAACTAATACAACCTCGGCGCCAAGCGCCATCATCATGCGAGCTCGTTCGTAGGAATTGCCTCGCGACATGACCGCGATAAATGGATACCCCTTTACCGCGCATACGATAGCAAGCCCCGTGCCCGTATTTCCGCTGGTTAGCTCGACGACGGTCTGTCCCGGCTGCAGGCTGCCGTCCCGCTCGGCTTCCTCTATGATTTGCAGCGCGATCCGGTCCTTCTTGCTGAAGCCGGGGTTCAAATACTCCAGCTTCGCATAGATCGTCCCTTCGAAGCCGGTTGTCAGCCGCGATAGGTGAACCATCGGCGTATTGCCGATCGCTTGATGAACGCCGCTGAGCAGTTGTCCTCTCATCGCTTCGCAGTACCTCCATCGAGTGGATTTTTCATAGGATCCTGCCGGCTCTGGGCGACGACGAAGTCCCTCTGCTCCAGCACTTGCAGCAGATCGGGAATATCGAATGCGAGCAGCAGTCCCGGAACGATGATGCCGGATTCGTACCGGTGCGAATCCGCCTCCGCAAACGCACGGAAACTTTCAAGCAAGCCTGACGCATGCAGCCCATGGCAATCTCCGCTAAGCACGGCAGCATAAAGGGCCGTGAGCGCATGCTCTTCTTGCCCGTACAGCGTAATCTCCGCCCGTTCGTAGCCAGGCGTTCGCTTCAAGCCGTTTATCGCGGCAAGTACGTCCGTGACCCGCATCCCTTGCAGCGATCTGCCCAGCATTCTGGCATTATAGCCGCTCGCCTTCTCCGGCTCGAACATGCCGAAGGTGCATGTGGGCTCCATCGCTGCAGGTCCGGTACCTCGCGGATGGATCACAATCACCGCGTCGTATCCGGCCTCGCGGGCTCGCTCTAGTCCCTGCCTGCCGATCATGCCGCCTACCGCAAGGCAAACGCGAGCCGTATCCCTCCGATCCGTGAAGAGGTGCACGGATCCTACAAGCGGCATGCCTTCTTCGGACTCGAATGCCACTGCCCCTGTCTCGTCGATGGCTAACGGCTCAGATTTCAAAGCGCTGTCAGCCGGCAGCTGAAGCAGTTCTCTCAGCTGCTCGCGAACCTCTGGCAGCTGCAGCTGCCGCTCAATAGGGAGCTGCAGCAACCGCTCCCTGATCATGCTCATCATCGTCCCGCCGAAAGCGGCTCCGCCTGAAGCATCACCGGCTTCCAAGCACAACAAATCCGCTTCCGCCGGCAACCGCTCGTAATCAATCCCCTTCTCGGTCACGAAGTCGACTTCAAAGACGCGGCAGAAGAATCGGAGCACCTGCTCTCGCATATCATGCCAGAATCCGTGGCCTTTCATCGTGACGTGCAGCTCCAACTGCTCCTCCGCTTCGAGCAGCCGGTACAGCCTCTTCGATTCAATAAACGCATCCCGCACGCCGTCGATTGGGAAGAAATCGAACATGGCGGCGCCGATCAAGTACGGTTTTGGCGCCGCAGCCGTCACGAGATCGCTATGGTCAAGTCCGCGCGCCATCATGCCGGGCAAGCATTGCTCCGCATCCTGCGCCATGATCCGGTACAGCAGCGAGCGCAGCTCCGTAATGTAACAGCACGGCGCAACCGCCTTGATTCGGTCATCGTAAGCGCCCATATAAGCGGACATCGTGCCGCCGCCGGAATTGCCGGTTACGCCGATGCGTTCCGCATCCACTTCCGGCCTTGACAGCAAGTATGTCAACGCGGCTATATTGTCGCGCATCATATACGTACCGAGATGCTCGCCCAGCAAGCTAAGCTTCTCGTCCAAGAAGCAGTGGGCGGCGACCGCGTCCATCCACTTCTCGCCGCCCGTGGTCCCTTCCGCTTGGGGCACACGCCTCTCCCCCTGCCCGATCGGGTCGAACGTCAATACGCAGAAGCCGTTCATGACCGCTTCGACGCAGAACGAAACATAAGAACCGTATGCTTTTCCTTCGTTCGCATGGCCGTTAAACAGCAGCACCGCAGGCAGCGGACCGCTGCTCTGCTTCGGATAGTAGAAGCTTCCGGTTGCGAAGATCCCTGGAACCGTTTCGATACAGACCTTGTCAATGAAGTAACTGCCTTGATCCAGCGTTCCCGTTACCGTTGAGCAATCGGCAGCATGTGGCAGCGGACCGACGGTAGCACGGAAAGCTTCCCGGACCTGCTGTCGATAGGCCGATGCCTCTTCTCTGTCTGTCACTTGCTGAAGCGCGGACTTTCTGCTGACCAAATAATCCGTGTTTAACCGATCCAAATATCGCCTGAACGGATGGCTGTGAAACCGCTCGATATTCGGATAATCGTCGATATAAGACAGCTCCCGCCTGCGATTCGCTTGTTGTTCTTGCAAGGAGTATGTACGCATAGCCAGCTCCTTTCGCCTTTCGATTGTCGCCCCCGGATGATAAAGAGGGAGAGAGTTTCCTCTCTCCCTCGCATTGGGAAGGCTTATTTCCACTCGCCCGTGATACCGTTCTCGTCAAGCTGACGATTAACATCGTCAATGATTTCCTTACCGCCCGAGTTCAAATATTCCTGTACCATTTTATCCCAGTCATTGATCGATTCCTGGCCGACGATCATCTTCGTCGTATGCTCGGCCACGACTTGATCCAGCTCGGATACTTTCGCGTACAGCAAGTCGGAGTGAATGCGGTTGACCGGATCCAGATACGTCTTTGTCGTCTTCAGCATATCGACCGCCGACTGAACGAACCCTTTCGTAAACGGATCCTGCAGCACCATCGCCGGCTGCGTATCTTCATCCGTCGGTGCCCAGTAGCGAATGCCCAAATATGTCGTAGGCATTTCGCTGAACGCGCCGTCGATGTCGAGGGCAATGCCGTTCTCCATATTATAGCCTTTGCCTACGCCGCCGTTCTGCCAGTCAAACTCCGGATTTTGATCGTTGCGCTGATCGACCGGAACGAACGTCATGAAGTAATTGATCATTTCGAGAATGCGATCGATCTTCTCCGGATCGTCCGCCAGCTTCGCATTCAAGCTATGCAGCTCGTAATAGCCCGGCAAGCCCATGAACCCTTGTTGGCCGTCTTCCTGCGCAAACGGAGGAATGACCGCGAGTTCCGCTGTAGGGTTCGTATCCTTCAACGTTTTGAAACGCGTTTCGGAAATATCGTAAGGCTGCTCGTAGAAGATACCGACTTTGCCGGCGAAGAAATCTTTACGAACGTCAGCCGACTTCGTAACGGCCCAGTCCTTGCTGATCGCGCCTTCTTTATACAGATCGTTCAGAAGCGTAACCTGCTTCTTGAAGCCTTCGGAGATATTGCCCGGAATCAACTGGCCGCTCTCGTTCTTGTTATACCAGCCGCTGTCCCACGCCGCGCCCATCCATGCGCCGTAAACGATGGACTTGGCGAGGCCCAGACCGAGCGTATCGTTCTTGCCGTTCTTATCCGGATCGTTCTTCGCGAAAGCGATCGCCACTTTCTTCAGTTCATCGTAGGTGGTCGGCATCGACAGACCGAGATTGTTCAGCCAGTCTTGGCGGATGATTGGTTTCTTGCCGTACTTGGCAGGGAAGTAATTCGGAATACCGTAAATCTTGCCGTCGACCGTCACGGCATCCCAGACGCTCTTAGGAATGTTCTTGATCGCATCGTATTTGTCGATGTAATCGTTCAGCGGAAGGAACGCGCCTTGCTTCGACCATTTGACGAAGTTGGCGTCAACGCCTTCCATGCCGATAATATCAGGCAGGTCGCCTGCCGCCATAACGACTGGCAGCTTGTTCGCATACTCGTCATACGGCACGAATTGCGATTTCAGATCAATGCTGAACTTCTCGTTGATCATCTTGGCGCCGTTGCCGTTCGGGTCAGGAAGCGGGCTGGCCCAAGTACCTTGAATGGTGCTGATCTCGAAATTTTTCTTTTCTTCGGCAGCAGGCTGCTGGTTCGTTGATGCAGGCTCATTCTCGGTTGTTGTCGTAGCCGGCGTATTGCTGGAATCGGTCTGTTCAGCGGTATTTGCAGGTTTGTTCGTATTGTCGTTTGAGCCGCTGCATCCGGTTAGCCCGGTAATGATACTTACGGCTGCGAGCAGCGTCACGAGCTTTTTCGTTGTCATGTGTAAGCCCCTCCCTAGTATCCCTCTTAATGGTATGCTGAATCTGGACGCAATTACAATCCTGCTTATTAACCTTTCACCGAGCCCAGCATCACCCCCTTGGCAAAATGCTTTTGCAGAAACGGATATACGATCAGAATCGGAACCGTAGCCAAAATGATGGCGGCCATGCCGATCGTCTCCGGCGGCGGCAAGTGAGCGGATCTTGCGGCTTCGCGAGCAGCGCTGGCAAGGGTGTTGGCAGCGTCGTCGAGAATGACGATTTGCCTCAAGATAACCTGCACGGTCCATTTTGACGGATCGTTCAAATACAAGATAGCCGTGAAGTAGGTGTTCCATTGACCGACCGCGTAGAATAAGCCGAAAGCGGCGAGCGCTGGTTTGGAAAGCGGGAGAATGATGCGCGTATAAATTTGCCAGTCGTTCGCACCGTCGATGACGGCGGCTTCGTTCAGTTCCTCCGGAATGCTCAAGAAGAATTGGCGCATGACGATCAAGTTAAAGGAGCTGATCGCGTCCGGGATGATGAGCGACCAGTAGGAATCAATGAGCCCCGTCGCTTTGACGATCAAATACGTCGGGATCATGCCTGCGCCGAAGATGAAGGTAAACAGGACAAGGAACATATAGAAACGTTGTCCCCACAGCTTTCTGGTTAACGCGAAAGCCATCGTGGACGTGAGGAGCAGGCTCACGATCGAGCCGATGATCGTAATGTACACCGTTACGCCGATCGACCGGATAAATTCTTTGGAGTCGAAGATGAATCGATACGCATCGAGCACCCAATTTTTCGGGAACAACAGTAGATCGGTATTCATGAACTCCTCGTAGGAAGAGAACGAAACCGCGGTAATGTAATAGAACGGAAATATCATCACTAATGACAGCACCACCAGCAGCAATAAATTGATGCCATCGGTTATGCGATCCGACAACGTTCGCTTGATCGGCATGGCTCGCAGCTCCTCCCTCAGATTAAAATACGCCGTCTTCGCCGAACTTCTTGGCAATTTTATTGGCCGCTAGAATTAGTACTAGCCCGATAAGCCCTTTAAACAAGCCGACCGCTGTACCGAAACTGAAATCCGACTGCTGGATACCTTTGAAATAGACGAACGTGTCCAGCACGTTGCCGACGTCCATCGTGAAAGGATTCAGCATGAGGAAGATCTGCGTAAAACCGGAATCGAGCACGCTGCCAAGCCGCAGTATTAACAGAATGATAATCGTGCCTCGAATGGCCGGGAGCGTAATATGCCATAGCTGACGCCACCTGTTCGCGCCATCCACAATCGCCGCCTCGTATAAAGTCGGGTTTACGCCGGATAGCGCAGCCAGGAAAATAATCGTGCCCCAGCCCGCTTCCTTCCAGATGACCTCGAGCACGATGAGCGGCATAAACCATCCCGGTTGCTGCAGGAACGGAATCGCCTCCATGCCGAAGGCCATGCTCAACCCCTTGTTGACAATGCCTTCTGTCTTCAGGAAGATCGTCACGATACCTACGACGACGACCCAAGACAGGAAGTGAGGCAAATAGACGACGGATTGAATGATCCGCTTAACCCTTTGGTTCTTCACCTCATTCAGCATCAAAGCGAGCACAATCGGCACAGGGAATGCAAAGGCGATTTGCAGAAAAGAAAGCCAGAGCGTGTTCCACAGCACCCGGATCACTTCTGCATCCTCGAAAATGCGTTTAAAATGCTTCAGCCCTACCCATTCGCTATCGATAAAGCCTTTAAACGGACTGTAATCCTCGAACGCGATAATATTGCCTAACATCGGGACATACCGGAACCAGATGAAGTACAAGAGCCCCGGCAGCAAGAGCAGAAATCCGTAGCGCTCTCGGAATAGACGGGAGGCAAGCGACTTTGTCGGCGCCTTCTGGCTCTTAATAACGGTTGTGCTGGCTTCCACGGATGTTGTAGCCATGCTGCTTCTACCTCCCTGCTTCGAATTCGTTCGAATCTATTGTTTGATATAACCGATGAATTGCGGGAACGCGATTTCCGGTTCTTCGATCTCCGGCACCCACCGTTTCTCCCACTCGAAGGACAGCCAGCCGTCGTACCCTTTGTCAGCAAGCAGCCGAACGCATTCGCGAATCGGTACGTCGCCTTCGCCGGCGAGCGTAATTTGACTGTGCATGTCCGAGCCTTTCGTATCTTTGATATGCGTATGCTTGATGTAGCGTCCTAAACGTTCATAGGTGACGTCAAGCGGTTCCCCATCTCCGTACTTATATGGATTGTTAATATCCCAGAGCACGCCGAGCGCGCTGCTGTCTACTTGATCGATCACTTCCAGCAAAGTGCGAGAATCCGAGAAATCGCCGTGCGTCTCGATTAAGACGTAGACTCCCTTGCCTTCCGCATGGCGGCAAACCGCCTGCCAGCCTCTGGCAACCTGCGCAATCGTTTCTTCGCGGGCGTCTTTGCTTTGGATCGCATCCCCGAATACTCGGATGTAAGGCACGCCTAGCTTGACCGCCAAATCCACGGCTGCTTTTCCTTCTTCAATAGAAGCTTCGAGCTTCGCCGAATCGTGAAAGACGCAGGACGTATCCAGGCAAATGATTTCCAAGCCGAGTTCTTCTAGTTGGTTCATGGACTGCTCGATATTTGCCGGCAGAAACGGCGTACATTTATGAAGCGCCATTTCCTCTTCGATACCGCGGATTTCAATGCCGTCGAACCCAAGCTCGGATGCTTCTTTCAAAATTTTCTCCCAGCTCCAAGTCGGACAGCCCAGCGTGGAAAATGCCAATTTCATCGACTAGCCTCCCATTCGTTTCGCCATCTTCTCGCTTTCGCTGATTTCAATGTAACGGACGCAGGATACCTATGAAAATTGCTGCTTTTTTCACTAGTTCATTTATTTTGTGCTAGTCTTAAAATTCGTGAAGAACTTAAAAAAGCGACTAGTATAGATACGGTAAATTCGTGAACCATGCGAAATTCCTACAGTTTCCCATTGCCATTGGAAGGCGCACAATGAGGATAGCGGTTATATAGAAGGAGTTGATCCGATATGGTGCTTTCCGTGTGGGCCGTGAATGACGGCGAGAAGGTATTGAAGGAAGATTTGGCCAATCCGAATAAAAACGGAAACAGCGTTTGGGATGGCAGCACGATTCGTTTGTTCGGGGCAAGGAACGAGACGGTCGCGTTCCAGGTTATTGTAGAAGCAGGAAACACAGAGGTTACCGGCCTCTATGTCGAGATGTCCGAGCTTGTTCATGCGGAGTTCGGAGATTGCAGAATCGACAATGCCGCCTTACTCGATGAAGATCCCTCCAATTACGTTGGCCGTCGTATCGAAGTGTTCACGCAGCATTATTTATACGTCTCCCCCGATCTTGGAACGGCGCCTCAATGGTTCTATGCGGAATCCGCTCCGCCGCTTCACCGCTCGGGCTGGATTCCGGATGCACTTATCCCTGCAGATGCCAAACCGCGGCTTGGCGGTCAGCCCGTGCACATGTCTCCCCGCTCCAACCAAGGCTTCTGGATCGATGTGTATATTCCGCGCGAGGCGTCGTTAAAGCCGGGGATCTACCTCGGTGCGGTGACCGTACGGCGCGGCGATGAGCTGGTCGCGAAGCTGCCGGTCGAACTGCAGCTCTATGATTTTGCGCTGCCGGACGAGAATCACTCGGTCACTTTCGTTTATGCGAACGAAATCGACGAATATTTCCCGGATACACCGGACATTCGGGATCGGCTTCGTAGAATGGCGCATCGTCATCGGTTTGATTTGGTCGGCTCGGATGTCCATAATCATCGATTTGATGTTGAGATGATGGAGCAGTATGCGCCTTATTTGGACGGGACATTCTTTACTTTAGAGAACGGTTATGAAGGCTCGGGCGAGTATGTTGGTGAAGGCGTATTTCCGGTGGGGATGTACGGGGGTAAAGTGCTTGGAAGTGAGCCGGCGGAGATTCAGCGCGAAGCGGACAAATGGGTGGATTATTTTGAAGGCATGAAATGGCCGGGCGTTTATTTCTGTTATTTAATTGATGAGCCGCTCCCGGCTAAATACGAATGGATTCGAGAGCGCGCCAAGATTATACGCGACTCCGAAGGCTCAGGAAGCAAACTTCCTCTACTTACGACACGCAAATTCACGCCTGAAATTGAGGATGCCATCGACATTTGGTGCGCACATACAGTGGATCCGCTTTCCGTTGAACAGTGTGCAGAAACCGGTGATAAACTATGGTTCTACAATGGCTATCGTCCCTATCATGGGTCGATCATCCTGGAATCTGAGGCAGTCGATATGCGCGTGAATGCTTGGCTGCGCTGGCGATATGGCATTGAAGGGTATTTCATCTGGCATGGCACGCACTGGCGTCATAATCATCAAGGTCCGCGCGGTCGCTGGAATCAGAATGTGTTTCAATATCCGGTTACGTTCATGTATGTGTCGAACAATGAATCCGCCTATTACGGCGAAGACGGTGTTCATTTCGGTAATGGCGACGGCCTATTATTCTATCCCGGACGCGATCCGTTCTTCCGCGAGCAGGATCGGGGGATCAATGGGCCGATTAGCTCCATTCGGATGAAGAATCTCCGCCGAGGTATCCAGGATTACGAATATTTGTGGCTGGCCTCGCAGCGCGGCAGCCGTGCGGCGGCGGATGCGATCGCCAAGGAAGCCGTTCCGACTGGGATGCATGAGACAATTGCAGATGGGCAAGCTTCGTGGTCGGCATGTGGGAGTGACTGGGACAGCTACCGGAGGAAAACGGCGGAGTTAATCGTTGCTTCGATGATAGAGACGATATGAGATGGAATCAGATGAGATGAGATGAGAGCAATTCAATTGAGAGAAATCAAATGAAACGGGTTCAAACCTTTGTGAAACGAGGTCTTGTACATGTCCGTTAATTCTAGGAAAGTCATTGTCATTGGTGAGTTGAATGTGGATTTGATCTTCGCTGATTCCGATATCCAACCTGAACCGAATCGGGAGAAGCTAATACGGGATTTTCGGCTTGCGTTAGGCTCCTCTTCCGCTATAACAGCGGCTGGCTTGGCTGGACTGGGAATGGATGTTTCATTTGTTTCCATTGTTGGCGCGGACGAGTTCGGCCGATTCTGTGTGAAGGAATTAGAGCGACTTGGCGTTGACGTTACGCATGTCGTAATGGACAGCAATGTGCGCACCGGAGTTACGCTTTCCCTATCAGATGGAAGCGATCGTTCGCTGCTAACCTATATGGGGGCAATTGGCGCTGTTACTCCGGCGATTATTCCGGATAGACTACTTCGCGAGGCTGCACATGTACATTTCGGATCGTATTTTCTGCAAGAGCAGATGAAGCCGCATTGGCTTGAGGTGTTCAAGCAGGCCAAGACGAATGGCCTCACGACCTCTTTCGATTCCGGATGGGATCCGTCAGAGGGATGGGATCGCGAGCGGGTACGCTCACTGCTTGCTTTAACCGATTGGTTCATTCCTAGTGAAGAGGAAGCGTTGCGGATTTTTGAATCGGATACCTTAGTAGGATTACCGGATTGCTTACCGGAATCTCGCGGAGCTGTCGTGGTGAAATGCGGCAGTAAAGGCTCCATGGCCGTGTTCCCTGACGGGCTTGTTGAATTTGCTCCCTCCTTTGCAGTGAATCCGGTTGATACGACAGGAGCTGGCGACTCGTTTAATGCCGGATATATTACAGCCAAGCTCGAAGGCAAATCCGATTCCGAGGCGCTCTCATTCGCAAATGCTTGTGGTGCCCTATCGACGCTTGCGATTGGCGGAGCCGGGACGGTTTCCCGTGAAGGTTTATGGAAGCTATGGCCGGAAGGGTTGCAGGCGATATGACGGAAGCATGGCGTTTACTTCCGATCGTTTGCGCATCCTTGAATACTGCAATTGATAAACGACTTGTTCTCCCTGCTTTGCATCTTGGGGAGGTAAATCGGGTATCGCACGTAGATGCAACTGCCGGAGGCAAAGGTCTGAATGTTGCGCGTGTGGCGAAGTCAATCGGCGCTCCGGTCATGGCGACCGGATTCGCCGGAGGCAGCAATGGCTCATGGATTATGAACAAACTGCAAGAAATTGGCCTTGAGCAGCAGATGGTCTCCATTGAGCAAGAGTCTCGCATCTGTTTGAATATTATTGATGAAGGAGGTCGTCATTCGACCGAGCTATTGGAACCCGGACCGTGCATATCGCACGAAGAGAAAGTTCGTTTTATAACCTTATGGCGCAGCTTATGTGTGCCGGGACGGTGGCTGACATTGTCAGGCAGTTTGCCGCGCGGACTTGGTGATCATTTCTATGCCGAGCTGATTACAGAAGCAAAACTGGCGGGAGCGAATGTTGTGCTGGATACGAGCGGTACTCCGCTGGAGGCAGGCGCTCGTAGCGGCCCTCATACGGTGAAGCCTAACGAGGATGAATTTCGCCAGTGGTGCGGCTCCAATCCTCGAGATTATGAAGCCGTTCGCCGAATGGCGGCGCAGCTCGGCGAGTATGGCGTTCAAACCTTGATTGTTTCACTAGGTGCTGACGGTTGCCTTGCCGCAACACCGGACGGCCAGCTGTGGCTGGCACTCCCTCCGATCATCCAACCCGTTAATACGGTGGGATGCGGCGATTCCTTTGTCGCCGGCTGGACTGTCGCATGCGCTCGCGGCTTGAACATCGCGGTGGCCTTGCAGTTCGCAGTCGCCGTCGGCACCGCCAATGCAGTGACTCCCGGTACCGGGCAAGTAAGCTTGGCGGATGTAGAGGAGCTGCTTCCACGAGTGCAGGTTACAAGCGTTTGATATGTAGTCGCTGAACGGAAAATCCAAGAAAGAGTTGCTCCTAGAGCAACTCTTTCTTTATTTCTAACACATTTCTACGAATGTGTTGCGCCACGAGCAACACTTTCGCGGAATAAGCGATTGAGGCACATGGGCTACTCTTCTAGCTACTAATTTTGCGAGCAATCAGCGATTGCGTTTATTTGGATTCCAGTGGGAGCTTCTTTTGCGACTTTCACTAGTTTCCCGCTTATGTCCCCGAGTGACCATCTTATTCAACTTATCAGTTTCCTGCCGATGTCTCTTGCGATAATAGAGGTAATGATAAAACTTAACATGCTCTGCTGTCTTATCACCATGTTAATGTAGACTTTTTTCCTATACATGCAGGAAAGTGGAACTATTTGGACGAATTAGTAAAAACGTGTCGAATATTTTATTACTGATGTGGAGGATATAGAATGGAACTGTGTAATAACGATGAATTAAGGTTTATTGCATGAAGTATATGATCGCTTTAACGCAGAAGGAGGCTTTACGATGAATATCGGAATACTTCAACTTAGTGATATCCATATTAAAAAACAAAAAAATAGTTTTGATTACAAAGTTGATCATATTCATTCTGCATTGCAGGTTGAATTACTTGGTGTCAATCACCTTTTCATTTTAATTACTGGGGACTCTGCCTATTCAGGCAAGCAGGAAGAATATCAATTGATGCGGGATTACATTAAAAGGATCATTTCTGGAATTCATTCCATAAAAGAAGTTTCTGTTTCTATTTTGGTCATTCCTGGAAATCACGATTGTGATTTTGAAGAGAATCAGGCAGTACGAAATATGCTTCTTAAAAACATAAAAGCTGAAGATACTCAAAATGCTATCGATGATTCAGTAATTGAACAAATTTGTATACTCCAGAAAAATTATTTTGATTTTGCTACTAATTATACACAAGTTGCAAACAGAATTTTCACGAGTAAATTACTCGAAATATATTCCTTTACTTTCAATTCCTTCACAATAATTTTCAATTGCTTTAATTCATCCTGGATTTCCGAGAGGCATGAAAAATCTGGTGAAATGTACTTTCCAATTGAAAAATACGTGGATGTTTTAGATCAAAATAGGGGTAGCCTAATCGTTTCAATGATTCACCATCCTTTTAACTGGTTTCGTCCTGTTAATACTCGTAGTATAAGAGAACAGCTTGAAAAATGTTCCGATATTATATTAACAGGTCATGAACATGTGAGCACATTTAGCAGAAAAGAAGATTACGAGGGAAATTCGGTTAATTATATTGAAGGCGCTGTCTTGCAAGAAACAAATAAGCCCGATATAAGTGAGTTTAATTTTATCCAATTTAACTTAACCAAAAAGCAGCATAAATTTAGTCGTTATTCATGGAATAAAAAGTTATCATTGTACGCTCCAGGATTTGAAAGCAATTGGTATATCCATCAAAGGCCGAATGAGAAAGGTACTGATGAATTCCATGTGAATAAAGAATTTAAAGGCATTCTTAGTGATCCGGGTATTACAATTAACCATCCGAGAAAGACTAGTGTGCTGCTAGATGATATATATATATTTCCTGACACCAAGATCATTCATTTAACTGAAAAAGTAGAAAAAATTAAATACGAAAATTCAAAGAATCTTGTCGATTTTTCCAAGTCCGAAAAGTATCTTTTGGTAGGTCCAGAAAAAGCAGGAAAAACGACATTTACCCGAGTATTGTTCAACACTGCGCTAAAAAAGGGGCTCATACCTGTGTTGCTCAACGGTAGTGATCTAACGAGATCTTCATTACTTGATTTTCAAAATGTTCTACATAAAACGTTCGTTAAGCAATATTCAACCGAAGATTTGGAAAAGTTCAAACAGTTCCCTAATGACCAAAAGGTAATTATTATTGATGATTTAGATAATTCGAAATTAAATAACAAGTTCACGTATGAACTAGTTAAAAATATTACGCCTATATATAAATATATTGTTTTGACTGGAGACGAACTCTTTCGATTTACAGATATTTTTAATGATCAAGAACAGGATAAAAACAGTTTCAATGTCCAATTTGATAAATATGAATTGATGGAATTAGGGTATAAGTTACGAACAGATTTCGTTGAACAATGGAACCTTTTAGGGCAACTTGAAACAATCACTGAGAATGAACTTCAAAAGAAAAATGATAGGGATATAGCCACGATAAATACAATGATTGGTGACGGATTTGTACCTTCATTCCCCTTCTTTATTATTGTTATGATGCAAGCTATTGAAGGCAATACTCAACATAAATTGCGAGACAGTTCTTATGGCCATTATTACGATCTTTTGATCCTTCAGTCCATGACGAAAATAAAAATTAAGAATGAGGATATCGATGCTTTTTATCATATTATCACTCAACTGGCCTTCCGTTTTTACGATGAAAATATTGATGAAATGAATGAAGATGAGTTGACGGATTTTTTTAAATGGTTTTCAGTAGAATACGATGTTCCTTATGATTTTGAAAAAAATATAAACCATATGCTTCAAGCTTCGATTATTGAACGTTTTAATGACATTTTCCGATTTAAATATAAATACATTTACTATTACTTTGTCGCTCGCTATCTTTCAGTTTATATCTCTGAGAAAAAAACGAGAGAGATTGTATCTGATATGTGCAACCGCGTTTATCTTGAGGAACTGGCAAACATTCTGATGTTTTTGACACATTTATCGAAAGATCCATTTATTTTAAACGAGCTCTATACACAGGCACAAAACATATTTGTAGGTGTTGAACCCGCTAAATTGGAGAATGATATTCAGATTATTAATAAATTGGTAGAGGAGGTCCCTCAACTCGTCTATGAAAATATTGAAGTAAAAAAGCATCGTGAAAAACAGTTAAAATTAAGGGATGATTATCAACGCTCTAAACAAGAATTAGCTGCTGGGAACCATTTTAGTTCTGAGGAGGAAAAAACATCGCAAGGCAAAAGAGACGAAACAGAGTCAGATGAAAATATGATCCTCCAGATTAATTTAGGCTATAAAACCATTGAAATCATCGGTCAAATTTTAAAAAATTATTTTGGATCTATACGTGCTGATGAAAAACTTCTTTTGTGTACAGAAGCCTATATGGTTGGGCTTCGAACCTTAAGTTCATCTCTTTTACTTATCGGTGAACATATGGAATCATTAGCTTCCCATCTGCAGGGGTTGTTAGAACAAAAAAATAAAATGCAACAAGAGAAAGTTGATCTCTTAAAAGATGTCCAGCGCTTACTTTTCAGTTTAACGACAGCATTAACTTTTCAATCTTTGAAGAAAATCGCCGTGTCAGTTGGTTCAGACAACTTATACAGTATCTTCAAAAAAATAACTGAACAATACCCTTATACATCAATTAAACTTATTGAAATAGCAATCAAGCTCGACCAATCTCGTTCTTTGCCATTTAATGAGTTAACCAAATTGAAAGATGACCTAAAAGATAATTTCGCTGCATATTGCTTACTTCGAACATTTGTAATTCAAAATATGTATATGTACAATATGGATTTTAGGGAGAAACAACGAATCTGCAAGTTACTTGATATCTCGATAAAAGATTCACGCATAATTGAATTAGAATCGCCATTTAAAAAATCGTAACGAGTAAGCTGAGTCGATTCCAATAATTGGAGTTTCTTGTTTTGCAGACCCTGATAACTGTCAGCCTAACCACCAATTGTAAGTTGCAGTGCACCTAAAAATGGCGGCCAAATTGGCGCCATTTTTTACTACGTTGAATCAAGTAAGTTTATTTAGAACGAATTATGCAGCATTTGATCATCAACCAACTGCGGTACCAGTAAATTCGGAAAAGTTTACCGAAGATCTACGTGGATTATATAAAAGGTGTTTAAGAACAGCGGGACCCAGTGGGCTCTCTATATTTACTTATAACTTTAATTTCCACATATCTGAATATTATCATCTCATTATGTGTGTCGCTAACAAATTAAGGAAATCCAATACGTCTCGCTATTACTGAATGCCTAATAAGCTCAAATTCATATGTCACCGCCTCCATATATGAGGCGGTGATTGCATCCATATAATCAATCACGCCAGTCCAATAAGACTCCTAGCGCCTGATCCTTGCTATTCAACAAAAGCTCATACCCTTGCTTAGCTTGTGAACTCGGCAGCTTATGCGTGATGAATGGCTCCACGACCAGCTCACCGGTTTCGATAAGCTGCAGCATTTCGCGATAAAGCGTACCTGACGACGGAAGCCCGTCGATATCTTTCACAGAGGCATGTGCCCCGATTAAGCTGACGCCTTTGCGATGAATATGGTCGTACACATTCATCGTGACCAATCCGCGCGTAGATCCTAGCAAAATAACCTGTCCGTGTACCCTGCACAGTTCGAGCGCCGAGTTGACCAGTGCCGGAACCCCTGTTGCCTCGACGACGATATCAGGATCTTTGCCGCCTGTAATCTGATGAATCGCTTCCCGAAGATCCGCCCCCGACTGCACGGCCTGCTGCACATTCGTTCTTCGAGCTAACTCAAGTCGCTCCGCTACTACATCGACCCCGATGGGAATAGCTCCCTGCCCCGCATACAGCTGCGCCGCTAAATTACCGACCAGCCCCATGCCAAGCACAACGACATAATCACCTTCTCTAATTCGTGACTGCAGAACCGAAGTCATCGAGATTTCGGCAATTCTGGCAAACAAGGCAAGCTTGGGGTCCACGCCGTCCGAAAGCTTAACGATCTCTTCATCCGTGGCTTCAAACACACCATAACTCGCATGATGCCCCACCGTAAAAACACGATCGCCCACCTCGAATCCACTCCCGGCACCGGCGACAACCACTTCCCCCACAGCAGCATATCCCGGATAAAAAGGAAATTTCGCGAAGCGATTCCGCGGATTATCGATATCGATATGAGTGCCCGTATACAGCGCAAGCTCTGTCCCGGGACTAATTAAGCTATATGTGGTTTTGACCACGACCTGATTATCTTCCACTGCCGCAAGATCAAGGTCTCCTACTTCATATTCAAGCGCATAAGGGCCGGGAAACACCAGCTTCGTAACACCCAATTGAGTCATGTTTCGCATTCCTTCCTTTCTGCGCGGCAATGCTGCCGTGCAAACGACACGGCACCGATTAATCCAGCGGAATCGCCTAATTTGGCCTTGAGAATAGCCGGTTTCTTCGCATTGACGTAGCGTTCATAAATTTTGTCTCTGATCGGTGCAAGCAGCAACTCACCTGCTTCGGCAACGCCGCCTCCAATGATGACGGCGTCCGGATTCAGTAAACATACGGCTGTCAGCAATTTGGAGCCAAGCACCTCGCCAACGTATCGGAAGATTCCTTGCGCAACAACATCGCCTTCCGTAGCGGCAGTGTAGACATCAAATGCAGTAGGTTCTCGGTTTAGTGAACGCAACGAGGTACGTACGTCATCACGTTCAACCGCCTCTCGCGCCATACGAGAAATTCCTTTCGCGGAGACGATGCTCTCCACACAGCCCTGCCGCCCGCAAATACAGACGCCAACTGCCCCATCCACCGGATCATGTCCGATTTCCCCGGCAAAATGATCCCCGCCCATAACGATACGTCCATCAGCAAATATAGCCGCCGCGATGCCGGTACCTACTGTCAAGCAAAGCACGTTTCGATAGCCATACCCGGCACCTGCGATGACTTCGCCAAGCGCATAGATTCTCACATCATTGTCGATACACACAGGAACCCCCAAACGACTGCTCATCTGTTCTGCGAATGGCACGCCAAACCAGCCCAGATTAGATGCCGCCTCTGCCCTGCCACGAACAGGGTCAACGATGCCCGGAACTCCCATGCCGCATATCGCCAAGCCATCCGAACAATCGGCTTCTTTCGCCAGCAGGAAGATTTCATCCCGAAGCAAATCGAAGAAAGTTGCAGGGAGATCCGTCGATTTCGGCAAATGTGGCAGCAGGGTTGGGATCGACTTCTTCTTCAGCAATTGCCGTGAATGATCGAAAATACCAATAACGGTGTTGGTGCCGCCGATATCTACGCCCACATACGCTTGTTTCAAAGCTACCGCTCCCGCATCCGCCGCATCAGTCATCCGTCTCCCTCCGATAGACCGATTTTCCACGAACATAGGTAGCTACGATATCCAGATTCTGATCCAGCAAGAGGAAATCCGCATCTTTTCCCGGCTCAAGCGATCCTTTAGAAGCAGCAACGCCTGCTTGACGTGCGGGCACGGCTGTCATCGAGGGCAACAGCTTCTCTAGCGGATAACCAGTGAACCGAATTGCATTGCGCAGGGCATGTATCATTGTTAGCGAGCTCCCAGCCAAACTAGAGCCGTCCTTCAACAAGATCTGACCCCCACGCATCGTAACGTCGCCGTAATCTCCATCAGCGAGTCCCGCGCAGGAGACGGCATCCGTAATCATACACACATGATCCGGGCCTTTCGTATCGAACAAGAGTTTAACTACAGCAGGATGAACATGAATGCCATCGCAAATCAGCTCCGTCGTCAGTTCATCCATCATCAGTCCTGCCCCGGCTAAACCAGGCTCGCGATGATGTAACGGACTCATCCCATTAAAGTGATGCGTCGTATGGCGAAGCCCGCAGCTAACTGCCTCACCTACCTGCTCGTAGGTTGCATTCGAGTGTCCTGCCGAGACGGTAATGCCAAGACTCGCCAGCTGCTTCACCGCTTCAAGTCCTCCGTTCACCTCAGGCGCTAGGGTAACCAACTTAATCTGATGTTCAGCTGCATCGAGTAACCGTTCAATCTCCAACCCATTAGGCTCACGGATATCCGCTTTACTTTGTGCCCCTCGCCTCTTCTCATCAATATAGGGCCCTTCCAGATGGATACCGATCAGCTCAGCCCCCGAGACACCTTCGCGAATAGCAGCCGCGATATTCCGTAATGCAAATTCAATTCGTTCAAGCGGAGCGGTGGTTGTCGTCGCCAGGAACGAGGTCGTCCCGTTCGCCGCATGGAATCGACTGATTCCGTCCAACTGCTCATATTCCCCGCTCATCACACTGCAGCCGTTTCCGCCATGGATATGTACATCTACAAAGCCGGGAATAAGCAGCAAGCCACTCACGTCTTGCATCAACACATCAGATTCCGCATTCATTTCAAATCCGCCAATAGCGGATAGTAGGCCATGTTCATCTACGATTACTTTGCCTTGCTCCACGATGCCATTAGGTGTATAAACAGAGGCGCCAACAAAACATACGGCTTGCGCTGCCATCGCTTCATCCCCTTTCGCCCCCAGGTCCAATCCGGACAGCCGGGCGTGTTAATGCCCAGCTTCATCTCCATGATTCCATCATGTGCGACTTCCTTAGATTGCGCCAAGCAGACGGTTATGCCGTTCTGCTGCAAACTTGACCAAACCAGCGACCTGTCGATTGAACCGAAGCTCGCCTTCTTCCGCTGTAGCATCCGAATACAGCATCGAACCGCCGATACCAAGATGCTCCCGAGCATGCCCCAGATTCGCCGTCATGTTGACTCTGTCCTTGTTCAAGTGCAGCATCATACTCGTTTCAATGCCTGCCGCATGATCACTGGCACGGCGCGGATCATCCGCATCCATGAGCAAATAATCCATCGTAAAACAGACCGGCTCCACGCCTTCGGGAGATTTGCAATGGTAGCATACTTCATCGAGTACATTTTGCTGAATGGAGGGGTTGTGACCGGATACGAGCACGATGAGCTTAAAGCCCCGATTCAAGTAGTTTCGACATGCGTTAAGTAACAACGCGGAGAATAGTGCTGTATCGATCGCATAGAACGAACCCGGCAGCTGGTAGCCTGCAGTCGCGTCCATCCCATAGCCGATTCCAAACCCAGCATCCCAATAAGCATCCGCTGCAAAATGAATCGTAGGCATCACGACGCCACCTGCCCGCTTCGCCGCTTCCAAGCATAAATGCTCGGCTTTGAGCGAATCGACGCCAAGCGGATTATGTCGCCCATGCCATTCCAACGTGCCGAGCGGCTGATAGGCAACAGGGAACTGCTTCTGAATAGACAGCAGCTCCCCCGGACGTAAGTAGATCGCCCTTACTTCATCAGGGATCGGTTCATATGGAATTTCGCTACGTACTTTATCCGCGTCATAATAGGTTCTCATGGACATTACCTCCGATCATTACACATGCTCCAAGTAACGATTCTTGATTAAGGCAAGCGACTCATCGCCATCTAAATCCCAGATCGCCTTGTTGAAAATCTCCACCTCGATCGGGCCATTATAACCTGCCGCTTCAACGGCTGCCCTTATGCGCCGCAGATCGATGACCCCATCCCCCATCATCCCCCGCCCCATTAGGAGGTCGGGAATCGGCACAATCCAATCGGACACATGGTAGCCGACAATTCTACCGGCGGCTCTTGCAATCTGTTCATATAAAGCCGGATCCCACCACACATGAAAAACATCGACGACAACGCCGACTTGATCCGGTCTGTACCTCTCGGCGATATCGTTCGCCTGCGACAACAGATTGATCACCGAACGCTCAGCAGCATACATCGGATGAAGCGGCTCAATGCCAAGCTTTATCCCGTGTGATTCCGCATAGGGGACCAACTCGGCGATCCCTTCCTCCACCATGAGCCTGGCCGCGGCAATATCTTTATCCGGGGCTGGGCCGCAGACAAGGACAAGGACATCCGTTCCAAGCTCAGCCGCTTCTTCGACCGCACGCCGATTATCCTCCATCCGCTGCCGGCGTTCTTCTGAAGTAGCTGCCGGAAACATGCCGCCTCGGCATAAACTCGAAACATGAAGTCCGGCATTGCGAATCAGCCGCTTGGCTTCGGTTAATCCGGTCTGTGCTAATTTATGCCGCCACAGCGCAATCGATGGAATGTGAGCACGTACGCATGCCTCCACGGCCTCTGGCAGCGACAATCGATCTGTCGTAATTTGATTCAAGCTCAGTCGCTTGAAGGTTGTCAGTTGTTCCAAGCCAGTCACTCCCATCTACGTTATGCCTGCCAGTGCAAGTACTTGCTTCATGCGATGAACTGCCAGCTCCGGCTTCGCAAGCAGTCCTGCTTGATCAGCTAACGCGAACAGCTCCGAAAGATGAATGATAGACCTGGCACCTTCCGCACCGCCCAGCATTCGGAAATGAGATTGATGTCCGTTCAGATACGCCATAAACACAATGCCTGTCTTATACGCATAAGTCGGACGCTGGAATATATGCCGGGATAACGGAACAGTCGGATCGAACAACGCATGATACTGCGCAATATCCCCTTGATCCAGCGCATGAATCGCAGCTGCGGCTACCGGCGCAATCGCATCGAATATGCCGAGCAATGCGTGGCTATACCCTTGCTCATCGCCAAGAATCAACTCGGGATAATTGAAATCATCGCCCGTGTACATACGAACACCGCTTGGCAGCTTACGCCGCATCCGCACTTCTTTATCCGCATTGAGCAGCGATATCTTAATGCCATCCACCTTATCTTGATGCGCATCGATGATGCGAAGACAGACGTCCATCGCTGCGTCAACATCGCGCTCTCCCCAATAACCGGCCAGCGCGGGATCGAACATGTCGCCGAGCCAGTGTAGAATAACCGGGCGAGAAACTTGGCGCAATATCGTGCCGTACACCCGCTCGTAATCTTCCGGCGACTTCGCAGCGGCAGCCAGTGCCCGGCTTGCCATCAGAATGACTTGCCCGCCTCGACTCTCGATATATTCGCATTGTTCTTCATAGGCGCGTATGACCTGATCAATCGTAACTTGCGGTCCGGGCATCAGCTGGTCTGTTCCGGCACCGCATGCGATTTTCCCCTGCACCGAACTTGCTTCCTTCAAGGAAATTCCGATCAGCTCTTTGGCGCGAAGCCAATCAAGCCCCATTCCCCGCTGGGCCGTGTCCATCGCTTCCGCTACGCCAAGGCCGAGCGACCACAGGTGATGGCGATACGCCATCGTGGTCTGCCAATCAATGGCTGCACCAAGCAGCGGCTCCGCTTCGGCAAAAGGATCACAGACGACATGCACGGCGGAGAAGGCAATCCGCCCCAGCAAAGGGACGGAAGGTGAGGCAATCGGCGCTGATCCTGCAAGCTTGTAATCATATAACTCGCCGCCGGCACGAGGCAATCTGATCGTTTTTCCCATCATTGTCATCGTAGATCGCACCTCCTACAGCTGCAAAGCCGGAACGTCAACCCAGCGGCGCTCCGCCCAAGATTGCAGTCCAAGCTCCGCCATCTGCGTACCTTTCGCGCCTTCGAACAGATCCCATCGGAATGGCATCTCGTCGTCAACGACATGCTTCAGGAATAGCTCCCACTGCACCTTGAAGCCGTTCTCGAACACTAGATTGTCCGGTACCTCCTGCCACTGCTGCGTGAACTGGAACGGATTTGGGATGTCCGGATTCCACACCGGTTTCGGCGTATTCACGCGATGCTGTACCTTACAGTCCCTAAGTCCGGCTACGGCACTGCCTTCCGTTCCGTCCACCTGTATCGTAAGCAAGTCATCACGATCTACCCGCACCGCCCAAGAGGAATTCGCCTGTACGACGATGCCATTCTCGAGAAGGAATGTCGCATACGCTGCATCATCGGCGGTGCAGGCATAACGCTCACCTTGCTCATCCACCCGCTGCGGGATGTGAGTCGCTCCAAGACACGAAACCGCTTTCACTTCCCCGAATAAATTGTCTAGCACATAACGCCAATGCGCGAACATATCGACGATTATACCGCCGCCATCCTCCTTGCGATAATTCCACGATGGACGTTGCCCGGCCTGCCAATCTCCCTCAAATACCCAATAACCGAATTCCATCCGTACGGACAGGATCTGGCCAAAATATCCCGAATCTACGAGCCGCTTCAGCTTCAATAAGCCTGGCAGAAACAATTTATCCTGCACAACGCCGTTCTTGACACCGGCTTCTCTCGCTAAGCGCGCTAACGCAAGCGATTGTTCAAGGCTGTCCGCCGTCGGTTTCTCGCAATAGATATGTTTGCCTGCCGTAATCGCCTGCTTAATGCTCTCAGCACGTCGATTCGTGGTCTGCGCATCGAAATAGATCGAATAACTCGAATCAGCCAAGCAAGCTTCCAAGTCCGTGCTCCACTTCGCAACACCGTGTTTCTGCGCTAACGCCTGCAGCTTATGCGCTTGCCGCCCGACCAGTATGGGATCAGGCATAATCGTATCCCCGTTCGCAAGCTGGATACCGCCTTGGTTCCGAATGGCAAGAATGGATCGGATCAAGTGTTGATTCGTGCCCATTCGTCCTGTAACGCCATTCATAATAATGCCGATGGTATGGGTAGTCATTTGGTAGTACCTCCGTTAAGTAGATGTTGGTTTAAGGTGAGATGGGGCGCCGGCAATCGACGCCCCGCTCCAGTCCATAAACGTGTTAATTTCCGCCGTTCTTCGCATACTCGAAAGCGCCGATATCGAGTATGCCCTTCTCCGGTCGCTTCTCGCTATTCTGATGCAGCACATATTGCTTCTCGATCAAATCATCATATTGCCCAGGCAATCCCGCTCCGGCATTAATGAGGGCAGAGCCTGCGCTGAGCTTGTAGTTCTGCCCGCTAAGCGAACCATCGATCCATCCCGGATTCGTTCCCGTCAACGTGCCTATGTTCTTAGCTGGCACACGAGACGGCTCATTGAAATCGTAAAAGTAGCCTGCCGTAAACCAGTTGTTGCGCAGCTCGATTGAACCATCATCATCCGTAATAACAATCGGTGCCGGATTAGCGCCGGCTTGATGGAAAACATTGTTGCGCGCATCCACATGTTTGCCCGGTGCATAGAACAGAACCGTCCGTTCGGTTCGACCCGGATCCTTCAATCCAGGCACGCCATCTTGTCCATAAACACGCTGCTGTCTGTACGTCACTACCGTGTTATTGAAGAAGTTCAACGTTCCATGACGATCCGGAACCGTTACGTTATCGCCGCCGAAGTTAATGATCTCATCGTCGCCCCACGTATCGAATAAGTGATCACGCTCGATCAGCACGTTGGCATAAACGAACGAGTTATTGTAGGTAGGATCGAATACGATGCGCGGTGAATCCTCGGCATCATCAAGCGCAATTTGCCTTCTGCCGCCTTCGATCCAGTTGTACCGCACAACCGTTCCGGCTCCGCGGTCCTTCAAGCCATACCCTTGTGAACCCGGCAGCAAATCGCCGTAATGATTATTCTCGTATACCGTGCCGATTGCCGCGATATAGCTGTTATGCTCAAACATTCTGCCGACGTTTCCGTTGCCATAGATGGAGTTTCCTTGGATGAGCAGATTATTCGAGGTATAGTCGATTACCGCTCCTTCCCATACATACATCGAGGATGTCCCGAATATGCCGTTTCCGTTGTCATGAATCTTATTGTTGCGAAGCGTGACGTGATCGCCGTTGTCGATCCAGATACCGGACGCATTGAATCCATAGCTGGCCAGGGCTCCGCTTGCGTTCACATACTTCTTAGTGGCGTGCGCGTTAAAGACTTCAAAATTCTCGAACGTCACATACTTCGCCGGCCTGCTGTCTTTGCCGATACGTACCAACGAGCGATTCGCATTCGGAACCGGATTCTGTGCTCTGAACACAGCGCCGTTACCGTCAATCTTCGGAAGTTCACCGTTTGGACCGGGAACGCCATGAATAATGATCGGCTGCTCCTTCGTCCCTTCTGCGAAAATACCTATTTTCTCTTTGTAAGGCGTTTCTCGGTAATACACATAAACAACATCGCCTGCTTTGAGCGTTTCCCATGCAAAATCATTGATGTTCTCGTAGGTTTTGCCCGGACCGATTTCGATTGTAGCCGGCGGCGCTTCATTCACGCCGGGCTGCTTCTTCGAGGAATCCGGCTCCCAGTTGTCGTATTTCACACGGCTTAGATCGAATTGAAACGTCAGCTTATCCGAGTCTGCTAAGCCTGCCAGATCGATCGGCTCCTTGTAGATCATCCAAGAGGTGCCGGCGTTTCCGGCCACTGAGAATGCCACGCATTTGGAGTCGTTGACCCCGCAATCCTTCGATTCAATCCCGTTAATGGAATAGGTATAGTACAGATCTTCTTCGCTGGCAAAGTTCTGAAAGTAAAACGGCTTATCCGCTTGATTGGAGTAGATGGACGTGCTGCCGAGGTTAATCTTGTCCACGTAAACGGCATCCTTGTCTGCCGGCCATCCACCTACCGCTTCACCATCGTCATTGAGCGAAGCCTCTGCGGGTACAAAAGCAATACTGCCCAGCTTGCCGTCTGCAACCAGCGTTTTGAATACAGAGACAGGTAGCTTGAACGTTTGAAATCCATCCTTCTGATCCACCTCGAATGCGAAGCTTTTTTCGGCGTCATAGACACCGCTTTCTGCATCGACGTTAAATAACGCCTTCAGCTTGAATGGCGCTGCCGCTCCGTCCGCTGAACGAACGCTGCCGATCATGAGCAGCGAAACCAACATGGAAGCCATAATCGTAATCAGTAAAGCCCTTCTGGGTAATTGATTAACCATTACTGCGAACCTCCTGAAATCGAAATTTGATTGTCACCTTTCCCATTGAACGTACCGTAGATTGACCTCGCAAACTACAGTAGCCTTTTGCGAACCTTCATCCTTCTTCGACTAGTTTAAAATCTGACCTGAATCATAAAAAAAGAGAAGAACCAACCGGTTCTCCTCCCCTGATCATGATGCGGATTTCTAATACTCGAAAGCCCCGATATCCAGTGTTCCGTTCACTGCGCGAGCCACGGATAATTGATGCTGCACATACTCGTTGCCGACCGGGTAAGCACTTGCGTTTGCATGCAATGAGGTGCCGGCATTAATAAGGGCAGACCCCGTAGTAGGACGCAAGTTGAGCGTCGAGAAATTCGTGAAGCCCGGTGACGTCCCCGTTATCGTGCCGGAATGAGTCACCGTTCCGCCCGTACCTGCAGCGATATTCGTATAGCCGGTGTTAATCCAGTTGTTGTACAGATTTGCCGTTCCTGTCTGGTCGATGATGCGAAGCGAGGACGTCGAAACGCTCTTATAGTACACGTTGTTGCGCACATCCGCTGTTTCACTGCTCGTAGATAACCGCAGCATGGTAGAATTGGTAGTCCGATTCGAAATAATGGTGTTGTTGTACAGATACAGCGTTCCTTTGCGGTATAGTGACGTTGTGCCGTTATCTCCGCCATAATGGATGAATTGCGGGTTACGAGTATCATTGGGCTTAATAAGTACATTGCCATAGACGAATGTCTTATTGTAACTGGCATCGCTTGTTATGGCAGTCGCATCATCGCCCTCCACCAAGTCAATCTGACGATTGCCGCCCTCGATCCAGTTGTAACGAACGACCGTACCTGCTGAACGGTCCTTCAGATTGTTTCCCGTGCAGCCGCTGCATAGATCGCCTAAACGGTTGTACTGGAACGTGATGCCAATCGCAGCCGTGTAGATGTTATGCTCGTAGACGCTGCCGCTGTTGCCATTGCCGTAGATATAGTTCTTCTCGACAAGGATATTCCGCGAAACGCCGGCGTCTGAGCTCGCAACGAACAATCCGTTACCGCCATCAGTGATAATATTGTTGCGGAAGGTTAGGTTCTCGCCGTACTCGACGAAGATCGGTGAAGCTGCTTTGACATAAGCTACAGATGTGCCGGCATTATTGGTGTAGTTGTAGCCTAATTTAGCACCGCGAATTTCTAAATTCTCGATCGTGATGTATTTCGGCAGGTTGCCTGTTGATGGATCGGAAGCACTGCCTGCGAATCTGGCGCCGCCGATCTTGATGACCGAACGGTTATCGTTCCAGAAATCAAGCGCCGAGCGTGTCGTTGCACCGTTTCCGTCGATAACCGGCCGTACGCCGCTGGCGTTCGGTATACCGGTTACTGTAATTGGAGCTGTTGACGAACCCATTCTGGAGATGACGATCTTCTCTTTGTAAGGCGTTGATCTCCAGTAAATTTTGACTGTGTCGCCTGCGACCAGGGATTCCCACGGAACATCCCCGATATTGGTATATGTTTTGCCAGGGCCAACCTCGTAGATCGTAGCAGCATAAGCTTTCTTGATCTGGGGCGTGAAGCTGAATACCCCCATGACGAGCGACAATGCAAAAAGCACAACCAACGATTTTCTTCTCATCCTCTTCCTCCTTGTTTGGTTTGTTCACCGGGTCATGACTGCGCCTTGGATGTACCCGCCTGCCCTTTGGGGCGTATTACAGGATGCAATTCGGCTGTTCTTCACCTCCGCGTATTTCAGAATGTCCATACTATAGAAAAAAACCGACGAAATGCCTATCGTCGGTTTTTTATGTCTCTCATCGTTTTCATGCTTTCCAACAATGTGACTAATTGGATGCCAAATTCGCCTCTCCGAGGATACGAATGGGTTCCGGAACCTGTGCCTTCGACGCATCAGCAAGATCGGGAACTTGATTGATGGCTCGAACCCAGATGTTTCCGGATACCGGATTATCGACCAACAACCTAACCGCAGTAATCGTTTTGTCCGTGAATGGATTGGTGATCAGCCATTTATAATAGGTTTCTTCGCCGATCTGCACCGGTAAAGAGGTGAAAGCTGCTTCATACAGAATCGCATCCACGCTATACTGAGCCGCTGTGTGAATGCTGCCTTTGGACAGCTTTCGATCCCAGAACCGATCCTTATTGGAGATATTGAAGCCATACGTAATCGGTACGCTAATCCGCGCTCCATCCTCGTACTCAAGCACGTACTCGCCTATTCGATATTCCTTATTGTCTAGATAGATGCCGTCAATGAATTGATGGTACTCACGAATATGATCGGTCGTATGAATAACCTCCACATACGAAGTTCCGGCACTTGTTCCCGCTTCTCGAAGCGCCTCACGATACCTGTAGCGGTACAGCTCTTCAAAAGCAGAACTCGCTGTTTCCTCGTGCACCGTATCGTCGTACGAATCACGCCAGAACAGATAAGCTGCATAAGCCATCGAGAACAGCACGCCGTTACGCTGCAGATTCTCTTCCTTCAAGGCACTCCAGTTGGAAATAATACCCCCGAGCGGTCCATCGCTAAGCCGAGTACTCCAGTCTGCAAAGGATGGCCCATCGAAGTTACCAAATACAACCGGCATCCCTCGCTCTATAAACGGTTGGTCGAAATGCCGCTCAATGCCCCAATACCAATGCATCATGATGATATCGCCCGGAACCAGATCAATCGCTTTGTACGTGGCAGGGATCGTTTCCCCCATATAGACGCCTGTTTCATAATCGACCATTCTTCGCTCGGAGCCGCCGTAGGTTTTGCCATCAGACGTAATGGCGTTCAGCAGCTTCTCGCTCCAAATCATCGTTTGTGCGCCGCGTTCTTGCAAGTAGGTATAGATGCGCTTAATGTCGTCGGCATATAGCTGCTCAGCCGGTTTGGTTGAGCATTTGTCGCATAATCCGATGGAGTACAGCTCATCATGTCCGATATGAACCGTCTTCGGTTCAAACACCTCCAGCACCTCGCTTAGCACATCAAACAGCAGCTCATAAGAGCGTTCGTCAGATGGACAATACGTATCCGGATAAGGATCGTTATGACGTTCGCGAATTTCGGGATGATTGATGAGCAAATAATCGCAATGGCTGAGACATGGCACTTCCGGTATGACGTCTAAGCAACGTTCTTTGCAATAATCGACGAGCTCACGAACTTGTTTCTGCGATAAGAAGCGGCCTCCGCCGTTCTCGGCATGGATTGAATTTTTGTACCAGGAGAAGGTCTTCTCCTGGATCACGATCGTTTTGCCGCTGTATTCGTACATTTCCTCGCAATAACGAACCCAGCCTTCGTTAATCTCAGGATGCTTCTTATATTCCATTGCCCCGCCGACTTCAATGACAACGGTATTGTATTTGAAGTGAACCAGCATGTCGACGAGTTTCTTGAAATATGCGATGCCATCCTCCGTTGGGAGATATACCTTCAGCCCTCTAATCGGACAGGTCGGAATGTTGTAGACGATGCCTTCATTGACGTAACCATGGCTCCGATCCACATACTTGGACAAGGTTACCGCTCCATACATCAAACCGCGTTCTTGCTCCGCGTAAACCGTAATTTCATCGGCTGCGAGATGTATCACGTAACCTTCTTCATGCTCTGCATACTCGCATTTCAGTTGTTCGCGGATGATCGCACGGACAGCTGCCGTCACGCCATACCGGAATGAGATCCGTTTATAGCACGTATCTTTCGTCTGCTTACTTGCAACGCTGCTCAGCATATCCTTCATGAATGGCGTTTCGCACTCGATGGCTGTATCCTTCGTGATCCAGTTCCCTGTCGTCTCCCAAGCTGCATGCGCCGTCAAATAATCGTTCATCTCTCAACCTCCGGATTCCGAGTTGAATGCCCTATACGATTGTCACTTCAAATTGGGTGGAAATACCAGTCGCTGTATCTTTCGCCGTCACGGTCCAAATTCCTGTGCGCGCGTTGTAAGGAACTGCGACCTCATGAACGTAATTGGTCCGCGCCAAACGAATATTATCGGAATACAGCCAATCTCTCGATCCGTCCGGCGCGCTAATATGAATGCTGATCACACTCTCAAAGTCTGGTTCTGCAAGTGGATTCGTTTCAAGTGCGAAGCTGATTTGTTCCGTTGCTCCGCGTTTCCATTCGCGATTGGCTGTCACGCCTAGGTCGGTAACTTGACAAGGCAGCAAGGAGAATAGCTTCGTATCGCCTTCGGCAAGCGAGAATTCTGCGTGATCTGTATAGCCTAAATAACGACGCTCTCGGATGTCGTAGACATGTGCATAGCTGGCAAACTGGAATCGAAGCAGCGAGGCCTCTACCTCCTCCTTCTTCCCGCCTCCAACCGCCAAACCATCATGACCCAGCGATTGCACGTCGCTTAGTTTGCGGAGCACGGCCACATACGCCGCGTTCCCATTCGTGTAATAGAAGCTCTCGCAGCCGGCATGAACGGCCTTGCCATCGACCTGCGTAAGCTCGGCTGACTTGATGGCTGCCGAAAGCCCCATCACGTGTCCGATCAGCTCACGAAGTGCCGAGCCTCCATTCGTTTGACGACGAAGCTTCGTATACTCCGCCAACGCGAGATTCAGATATACGGCTTTCCCCTCGCCGTATTGGCGAATGTTCACGGCTGCGATCTTCCGCATGAAGTCGTCGCGGAAAGCCGGCTGTCCATCTCTTGAACGGATACCGAATTCCGCAATCCGTACATCCTGAAACGAATCATCCGGTGTGAAGTAAGAGAAATCGGCATTCGGCACGAAGCCATCATTGTTATAGAACGGCTCCGCCTCAGTCGAAAGCCTCTCGATCCCAAACAGATCGTCAAGCTGTCCTTGTGCCAGTGGAGTACAATGCTTATCCATCAATCCCGTTTGGATATCCCCGATTATGACGCCGCCTTGCTGAACGAAACGAGTGATTTCGGCCGCCTCCGCTGCGCTAAGCGCGATGGAATAAGGCAGCACGAGAAGCTTGTAGTCCTTACTTAGCAGTTCACCGGCTTCGATCTGCTGCGCAGCCACAAACGAATATTGATAACCGCTATCTTCCAGCATGTCGATCCAGCCTTGACGGTTGCTTTCGAAACGAGCCCTGTCCGCCGCTATCGTTGTCCCGCGTACGGAGGCCATTGAATAATGAATGGCGATGCCGCAATGATCCCGCTCAGCCACATGAAGCAGCAGCTTGCCGATTCCCTCTTCACGAATTTCTTTGAACGGCACGCTGAGGTCCTTTGCACTATTACTGAGTGAATAGTCCGGGTTCAGCATGCTGAACTCCCAGAAAATATTGCATAACGTAAGCCCGTGATAGACGCCATGCCATACGCCATGCTTCGCAGTCGCGCCATCGACCCCATACCCGAACCAGCCGCCAATAATGGTTCCGGGCTTGGCGAAGGAACGGTGGAACTCGTATTGGTTACCGACGCCATAGGCTTCAAAATAACCAACATGCTGATGCAAGCGGTAATAATCATAACCGGAATAGGCCGTAGACGCTTGGCAGCCGGACATTCGAATGACGCCGCCTTCGTCTTCACTCTTCACGATGGAAGCGATTCGCCGGTAGGCTTCAATAAACGTATTCTCCATGAAACGGCGATGATCGGCCCACGGTGCATAGCTGGCTTGTCTTCTCGCTTCCTCGCGTGTAAGCGGATACGCCTCATTCCACGTGCTGTATGCGGTTCCCCAAGATAGGTTGAGCGCTTCGATGTCGCCTGCATATTCTTGCTTAAGCCACTCTCTCATCTCTCCTATGCAGTGAGAACAGAAGCAGAGGTCGAGCTCATCGGTGTAACAGGTGAGTGAGCCTTCGTCATTGGCGAAATAAGCAATGGGACCGAAGTGCTTGAACTGCGCGACCTTGCTGGTGATTTTATGCTGCAGCCCTTGCCAGAACGCCGGATCATTCAGACAAGGAATGCGAACGAGATATTGTTTATCTTTCGTCCGGTAATATTGTTCCTTCCTCTCCACATACGGTCCTCGATGATACCAGTACACGCCAAGGCCTTCTGCCCCTGACATTGTGAGTGTTTTGGAGCTGCCCGGGAACAAACCGGTAATGCCGATCTCATGATAACGTTCGCCGATTAGATCGAGAAAGTCGCCATGGCCCCGATTCTGCGGAGCTGTGAACACTTCGAAGTCCTCGATCTGTCTTTGATACGGCTTCACTACGATTTGCTCCGACGTCCAGCGCTGCACCAGATGATTACCGATTCTCACATCTGCTTGCACCGTAACATGCATCGATTTCATTGCCGCTGCGCGGAATTCCTGAGTCAACTGATCACTGCCGCTCTTAAATGCCGTCACCGATTGCTGCAGGATATTGCCATAATCATCTACGATTTGAACACTCAACTCACCGGCAGCTATCCCTTCCAGCTTGAGCATCACTTGCAGTTTTTCTCCCACTTGAAGTGACTGATTGCTAAGCGCAGTTTCAGTGATAAAGGTCTGAAGTGGTTGAGAGAGGCCGAATGTCGCAAAGTCTACTAACGCCTCCGCAGCATAAGCGTTCAATTCAACACGAAATTCGCCACCATTCGCGAGCTGCCTCGGCAATGGAAGCACACTGCCATCGCAATTCCCCTCTGCGACAATGTCATCATACGCATTCTTGATCGTATATTGGATACGATCCGGAGCCAAGGAACCGGAAGTCCGAACGTTCCATTCCTGTTCCTTGCGTACCGGAGGCTCTATTAAACAATCGGTCTCGCGCTGAGCAGCCCATAGCACGCTTCGGTAGACAAGCTCATAGAACGATTCCAGATAGGCAAACGTACAGCTGCTCTTCGCGCCAGCCCATCTGTCAATGACCGCGTCGTAGGTGGATTCCTTACCGGTGAACGCTTTATGCTGAGGCAGGATATCGCGCGGGTAGTAGCCGAACGCGACCACTCTGCCTTTGCCATAGCTCTTAACCGCAGCAATTGGCGATCCATCCGCAGCTTCAATTAACACCTCCCCGGCCGCTTGATAAGGATAATAAGCCAGCTCCTCGCAAGGCAACAGCTCAAGTGGAATTCCGCTAGTTATAAAGTGCGACTTTGCAGCTGTCCATCGGCCTGATTTCAACAAGTCAAATCTTACCTTCGGATAGCCTTCTCCGGCATTATTGTCGACAGCGAACCCTTCTTCGAATAGGTTCACTAGCGGCGACAGCGCTTCTAGCTCTGTGGACCTCAGCTTGTCCTCTCCATGGAAAGGACGCATTAACACGAGTCCCGCGCCAGCCTCTACGCGGCGAACAATCGCTTCTCTGGATGCCGCTGTGAAATGCGACCAGCCATTAACTGCCGGAATTACCAGCACATCAAAGTGCTGCTCTGAGGTCAACACCTTCTCTAAGTTGTCGAACATAATATGCTGATCATCGACCGATGCCCGAATATCGTAATAATCGCCGATTCCCCATTTGTTCAAATCCCAAGCTCTGTCGATCGTTACCGTCTCATACGCCACGCCGGTTCGGCGAATAAATTCGACGATCTCGCGGCCGTGTTTCACGCTTGGCACGAAGAACAGCTTCAACTTCTCGCCTGCATACGACTGCAATCGTTCTGAATATTCACCGCCAAAGCTCGTTTCGTAGGTGATGTCATACGTTTTCTCCACCTTCAAGCCGCCTCCTTCATCTACAATCGCGTTGATTGATGTCTACCTCACCGTCCATAGCGAAATAGCTGATCACATGGAAATGGAATTTCGTACATCCTGCTTAAGGTATCTGCCCGATTAAGAACACCAAGCCGGTATACCTCATCGACTTGGCTGATGTAATGTTTGAAGGCAAGCTCCACAACGACTTCTGGATGGTGGCGATAACCGCGCCGCTCCAAACTATGCTTGCTGATAAAAGCTTGGATTCGCGCCTCTTCCTCCTCCGTTGCGATCCCGCCATAAGGCTTATCCTCTTGAAAATAAAAGGCTGCCTGCGCCTCGCTGCCAAGCTCACTTGCCGTTCGCACCGCAGCCTCACGCACGATGAAGTGGTCGATATGCTCCTTGAATGCAATCGGGAATACCAGAGCCGTATCCGGAAGCATCGCCAACTGAGCTATTCGCTCAAGCATCCGGTCGTAAATCTCTTGATCTCGCTCATCGAAATCCTCGAACATCCCATGCGGAAACTCCATTTCGCTGCTTGCCAGCGCTTTGCCTCTAGTGAAGCATTCATATTCAGCAAGCAGCTCGTAGCCGTAACTGTATGGGCTGAGCAGCTCATCGATACAATTCAGATCTTCCAATAGCCGCTTACCGGTTGCCAGCTTGATGCGATCCAGACTTGCGTCGAAATTGCCGCTTCCGGTATGTGCCAAGTAATTGCTGCGCGAGAATACATTGATGATGCGGAAATTTTTCGTATGGAGGAGACCTCGCTCCTTCAGCTCCAGCACATAACCGCCCAGAAAGAATAGGAAATCATCGTAATGCGGAGAGATGACAATGATAGTCGGCTCAGGAATGACTTCCTCAATCGGGAGAATCTTCATCTTCGTCATGGTTAGTCCTCCAACAATCGATAGATTTCGGTATAGGCATCTTGAAAATAAGGCAGCTGCTGCTGGGCCAGCTCTTCATGACTCGTATCCTGCTCGAGGAAAGCGAGCGCTTGGTTAGCCGCTTCCAGGGTGTCGAATTCACACTCCCAGATCAATGTGTTTCCAGCTTCTCTGCCGCTATAAGGCAAATAGCGTTTACCCTTAGGAAACGCCGGATTCTCACGTTCGAGTTTGGCAAACTTGCTCTCAAGCGCCAGAAATTGTTCTCTGCTGACCGCGTGAAACCGCTGCACTAGTCGTACCTTCACCTTCATCGTGCTGCACTCTCCCTCTTATATTTGATCTGCACCAAGCATGTGCCGGAAAGCGGAAGTCATCGGAAGCTCATTCTTGATGGCAAAAGCGGAGAGCAGCTTCACATTCAGCTCAAGATAAATGGAATGTGGCGAAGTAACGGCCAGCGCCGCGATCAAAGTGCCAAGCTCAACCGCACTTTCGAGCGGTGTTTCAGCGAAATAGGTATCGTTGTACGCCTTGGTGAATGGTAAGCCACAGCTCAAGCCACTAATGACACCGCCAAGCAAAGCATCGCCAGCACCTGCTGTACTAACGGCCTCAACCTTAAGCGGAGGGGTATGCGTGATGCGGCCGTTCTCAAAGCTGTAACAGCCGGCTGCACCGTCCGTCATGATCATCTTTATCTCAGCATTGTGGCTGCTGAGTTGACACGCGCATATCGCTGCCAGTTGATAACCTCCGCACTCCACCTGCTCTTCGGGTTCAGTTAATTCGGCGATGCGGCGAGCTTCATCGCGATTAACGGAAAGCAGATCAGTGCGTACGAATCCGCCAAGCTGTTCGAACTCGGCCGTTTCGGAAGACAGCAAGGCTGCGACATTGAAACTCCCCCGTGCTCGGCCTCCTTCGAGTAGCGCGATGCGAGCGGCAAGCGGTACTTCAGGAGCGGCAAGCACAATTTCCGCCGGTCCGATTGGTGGAAGCTGCTCTAATGCGCAGTTGATATCTTGCGGCGTTACGCGCTCACTGGCACTATTCGAAGTCGTTATATTGCCGCCGGCCAAATCCGGATACTGAAAGCAAACACTGAATAGTGTTTTGGCATCTGAGAGGCTGTTCACGTAATCGGTGGACATCCCGGCAGCAAGCAACTGCTCTAGTAGTGCTTTTCCCTCTAGGTCGTTTCCAACTCTACCAATTGGATATAGCTCGAAACGGTCTTCGTCTATCTTTTGCTCGCTCAGTAAGACCGCCGGATAATGGCATATAATATGGAGCTTGCAGAAATCTTGATTATTCGTCAGCACGCCGAGGCGGCTCTCATTTCTGCCTAGGGTTTGATTTCCTTCAAGCTGAAACAAAATGCCTGAGCCGATTCCACCGGTTCCGATAAGGCGGCGATATCGATATTGGGTACCCGAGACGGGCCGAAGTGTACTCATACACGCACCCCGTTAAACTCCCATTCCGGATGTTCGGCAATGGGATGTGCAGCCGTTTCAAGTGTTGCTGTAATAAGCGCATCCGGATGAGATTGAAGCAAGGTCATCGGATACTCGACCGTTTCCCCTGAGAATAGGGCTACGCGGAGAGCGGTCTGCTTCCAAGCACCGGTATCACTGTAAATCCTTATTTTCTTAGCTGACAGGCACTCTTTCATGCCAAGGGTAATTGACATCGGCGGCACGAATTGATACGCGCCACCGAAGGTGCGCTGTGCAAGAGCTATAATCGTATCGAGGTTATTATCCTGTACCCGGATCTCTGAATTACGGAGCTGTTCCACCGTAATTGAGCTGTATGGATGCCTTCTTGCTTGGTTGTAAGCCAGATGGCCATCCTGACCCCAACCGCCAAGCGTCAGATCAATCGGAGCTTCAGCAATACGCGACTTGATTGTCTCCATCGCCGATGGAACCGGGAAATATCGCTGCGTTTGAGGAACGGCAAGCTCCGGCCGAACCCCGTCATAGAAATAGGTCTCCATGAAGCTTCTGAAGTTATAGGGGTCATTGCGGGAGAGCTGCTTCCCCTCCCAATCCAAGCACTCATCCATATGAAACACCGTCATATTCGCAAGCGAGATGCTCTCTTCATTAACGATCTTGACGAACGGTTCATACCAAGCCTTCGGTCCGCAAGGCACGATCGCTCGGAATGAACGCCTCTCTTCATTTGCCAGACGAATATCATCGGCAAATTCTCTGGCCATGATCGTTCCCATTTCAACTGAATCCCTGACCAATCGAAAAGGAATCCGACGCGCCTTGTGATCCATCAGCTCGTTAACCGGCACTTTGCACCATTCATATAGCTCTTGGTTCGATATCGGACACATTTGTATGTTCCTCCCTCAGTTAGTAACAGGCAGGAACCCTCGTCCTACACCGACAAGGGTTCCTGCATAGGGCTGCTTGTACGGACTTACTCCCAACCTGGCGTTACATGTTTCTCCGATAGAACTTTGTTCACATCATCGATCATTTCTTGACCGCCGTTGTCGAGATACTCCTTGACCGCAGCAGACCACTTCTCCATCTTCTCAGTGCCGACAATCATCCGTGTGACATGGTCATTAAAGGCTTGATCAAGTTCCGAGCCTTTCTCGTTTGCAACCGGCGAAGTGATATAATCCACCGGATTCTTGTAGAACTTTACTGACTTGAGCGTATCGACCGCACCCTGCACGAACTGCTTCGCCAGCGGATCTGTAAACGCGTTCTGCGGCTGTACCGCTTCTTCGTTTGGCGCCCAATAACGACCGATGAGGTAGCTCTTCGGACGTGAGTCTTGCTTATCCGGAAGATCGATCGGGATTCCGTCTTTGATCTCGTAGCCTTTGCCCAGACCCCCATTTTGCCAGTCAAAATCCGCATTATCCGCATTGCGCTGCTCCCAAGGAACGAATGTGCTCATATAGTCGAGCATGCCGAGAATACGATCCGCTTTGTCCGGTTGATCCTTTAGGTTGCCGTTTAGCATAATCATTTGGTAGAAGCCTTTGCCGGAAGCGATATAGCCGCTTTGTCCGTCCTCTTGTTCGAATGGAGGAATAACGGCCAGATTAGCAGTAGGCTGCAGCTCCCTTAAGGCAGTGAAACGCTTCTGGTTGAAATCATACGGCTGCTCGTAATACATCCCGTATTTGCCGGTGAAGAAATCGTTGCGCACGTCGCTTTGCTTTGCGACTGCCCAGTCTTTGGATAACGCGCCTTCTTTGTATAGATCCACGAGAAATTGAATCTCATCCTTGTGCTGGCTCGTAATCGTACCCGGAATGAGCTGACCTTTGTCATTCTTGTAGTACCATGCGCCGGAGTCCCACCCTACGCTCATCGCTGCGCCGTATAGCAGACCTGTTCCGACTGAGGAAATCCCCATTCCGAGCGTATCGTTCTTGCCGTTCTTATCCGGATCATCCTTCGTGAAGGCGATAAGTACATGCTTCAACTCTTCATAGTTTGTAGGCATCATGAGGCCGAGGTTGTCGAGCCAGTCTTGACGAATGACCGGACGTTTACCATATTTCTTAGGAAACCATCTCGGGATGGCATATACATTGCCGTCGACCGATACCGCATCCCAGATCTCTTGTGGAATTTGCGATAATGTCGGGTATCTCTTGATGACGTCATTGAGAGGCATGAACGCGCCTTGCGTCGCCCATCTCACGAAATTGGCGTCAGGTCCTTCTTGGCCGATCATATCCGGCAGGTCGCCCCCGGCCATCGTGACCGCCAGTTTATCCGGATATTCCTGCATGTAGATAAATTGAGGCTTGAAATCAATGTTGAACTTCTCATTGATTGCCGTAACCGCCGGACCTTCAGTAGCGGGGATCGCTGAATCCCAAAGTCCATCCATATACGAAACCGTGAACCTCTCCTTGGTTCCGGATGCAGGCTCATCGGCACCGGTGGTTGAAGGTGCATTGTCAGTGGTTGCCGTGCTGTTGTTCGAAGAATTCGTTGTGCTTTTCTGTGCGAGGTTATTTTCTCCTCTGCAGGCGCCAAGAGTTGTAGCTAGGGACATAACGAGAAGGACTATCAGTGACCTTCTACTCTTCACGCAATCTCCTCCGTTAGCTTGATTGGTTATGAAAGGCGCTTCCCCCTCACACCAAGCGTATAAGATGAGCGCCTTGATGAAAATCGACTGTTCTTTGACTGCTTCAACGATTTATTCGTTCAGGTGAAAAAAAGTGAAGTACCAATAAAATCGACCAGGTCGCCACACCGACTCTGGCTTAAACAACAAAAAAAGTTGTCTCCAAAGTGCCCGGCACACTTTGAAGACAACTCTTATTTATTACTGCATCATTCCCATCCCGGCGAAATATGCTGCTCCTTAATGAGCTTGTTCACCTCGTCAATAATCGCTTGCCCGCCATTGCTTAGATATTCTTTAACAGCTTCATCCCAGCTTGAGAGGGGTTCATCACCGACAATCATACGCGTTACATGGTCCGTAAACGCTAGTTCAAGCTCTGATTCCTTCTCGCTGCGCAGTGGAGAAGTAATGTAATCCACCGGGTTCCGGTAAAACTTATACCTTTTCAACGTGTCGACCGCATCTTGCACGAACTGCTTTGCCAGCGGATCTGAGAAGGTGTACTGCGGTTGAACCGCTTCATCGTTTGGTGCCCAATAGCGGCCGATCAAGTAGTTTTTGGGACGCAAGTCTTGGGCATCTGCTTTCTCGACAGGTATGCCGTCTTTCATCTCATAGCCCTGATTCACGCCTCCGTACTGCCAGTCAAAATCCCCGTTCGCCGGATTGCGATTCTCCCATGGAATCCAACTGCTCATATAATCGATCATGCCAAGTATCAGGTTCACCTTCTCTGGCTGTTCCCTCAGCTCTGCATTCAGCATGATCATCTGATAGACGCCTTTACCGGTAGAGACATATCCGCTTTGTCCGTCATTCTGCAGAAAAGGCGGGATGACGGCTAAATTCGCAGAGGGCTGCAGCTCCCTAAGTGCTGTAAAACGCTTTTCATTGAAATCATAGGGCTGCTCGAAATACATCCCGAACTTGCCGGAGAAGAAATCATTGCGCACATCGCTCATTTTGGACACGGCCCAATCTTTGGCAATAGCGCCTGCCGAGTAAAGCTCGGTTAGAAATTGGATTTGCTCCTTGTTGCTCTCCGAAATTGTGCCGGGAATGAGCTGCCCTGCAGCATTCCGATCATACCAGGCGGCCGAGTCGTAACCTGCTCCCATTGCAGCTCCGTACAAGAGACCGGTTCCCACGGAAGATAAACCAAGACCAAGCGTGTCATCCTTCCCGTTCTTATCGGGATCATTGTTGGTGAAGGCAATTAGTACATCGCGCAATTCCTGATAATTGGTTGGCATCGGCAAGCCTAGATTGTCGAGCCAATCCTTCCGAATCACCGGATGTTTGCCGTATTTCTTCGTAAACCATCTAGGAATGGCATAGATATTGCCGTCGACAGAAACCGATTGCCATACAGGCTGCGGGATTTTGGATAACGTCGGGTAATTCTTAATAAGATCATTCAGCGGCAGGAACGCGCCTTGCTTCGCCCATCTGATGAAGCCTGTATCGGGATTCTCAAGGCCGATCATATCCGGTAAATCGCCGCCTGCCATAGTGACTGCAAGCTTATCCGGGTACTCCTGCATGTAATAGAATTGAGGTCTAAAATCGATGCCGAATTTCTCATTAATGGCTTGAACCGCAGGACCATCCTGAGATGGAATGGCTGCGTCCCATAAGCCGTCCATATAAGAAACGCGGACTGCGTCACCGGTTATGGCTTGGGTACCGTTATCTGCTGATGTACCGGCCTTTGTTGATGCCGGATTGGTTCTATTATTCGTACTGTCTTCTCCCTCACCGTTACATGCAGCAAGGAGTGCGAACATGGCGATGATGAGCATACCTGCTACTCCGTTCTTCTTCACACGATTGCCCTCCTTAAACCGAGTTCGACACGATCATTTTGCTATGTTATTCGACAGGATGTGCTTCGATCTCCTCCTTATCTAACAAGGGGAATTTCCTATAAGTACAAATTTCTACCTTGATTTAACAGTTTCCCGATGCTACTATGGGGACATCTCATGTATTCCATAGAAGAGGAGGAAAACAATGGGACAAATCGGGCTCCTTAAGCAAGCTGCAGGCTCCCTATTCATTCAGCTTTTACTTAGCTTTCTAGCCATCCTCATCCCTCTCATCTCATTCTTTTTCTTCTCCTTCACCCTACTGAAGAATCACGCCACAGACGAAGTCATCAAATACAATACCTTAAGCATGAATAAAACCATCGAGAAATACGAGAATCATTTCAATCAGATCCGGAATATTGGACTTGATCTCTTGCTAGACGAGAAATTGAATACGCTGAATCGCTCCACCCTCGACTACTTGAATGCCCGCTCTCTTATGCGCTCTATTAACAGCTACTTAGGGCATAAAGATATCGCCTTGCAAAATATTTTCATATATTTCAAGAAAAGCAACTTTATCATTTCCGGTGACCGTGGTGCCGGCGCCAATGAAATGTTCAGTCAATACTACCAAAGCGCGGACTATTCGCCTGCTTTCTGGGCGGAGCAATTCAACAAGTCAAGCAGCTACAGCATTCTGCCTTCCTCCACGTTCAAAGAGAAAACAATCAACCGACTGACGCCTAAAGGCCGATATATGCCGGTTATTGTCCGGAACAAGTTCTTCCCGGATTATCAAGTCATTATTATGCTTGATTTAAACAAGATGCTGCACGAGTTCCATGATTCCTCACAAGATCAATTCATTCTCCTAGATGCAGCCGGGAACCCCCTAGCGGCTGATAACGTCAATGAGCAGGTTGAAGCCACTCTGCCTGCATGGGAGAGCGGTAAGAATTATGTGAACCAGAACGATATCTATTATTTCAACAAAGTAGGCACTGTCACCGGTATCCGTTACGTCAAGATCGTTCCCGATAATCTGATCTCAGCTCAAATTAGCAAAATCAACTCGATTCTGCTCACCTTACTGATCGCGTTCGCCATTATCAGCATCTGCGCAGCTTGGTTCTTCACCAAACGATTCCATAATCCGGTTAAGAATATTATGCAGTCCATTCAGACGTTAAACGCGCCATCTGCTGTTCAAAGCAGCATACATGAATTCAACTACATCAACGATCAGGTCCGTCACCTCGTTCAAACGAACAACACGATCGATCAAGCCAACAGCCGCAAAAACTCCCTGCTCAGCTATTATGCTTTTATGAATAAAATCAAAAATATTAAGCTCAAGGATCAGGAGTTATACGACTTCTCCATCCAGGAGCCATACCGCCTTCTCCTGTTTCGATTGCAGTTTACACCTTCGTTCTTCCGTGAGATCGACGCGGATGGAGGTAAAGCCTCTTTCTTCGTACGCGAGTATATTGACTCTCACCTGAAGACGTATGTGCAAACGCAAACGATTCAACTTGAGCATGATCTCATTCTATCGCTTGTCATAGGCGATTCGATTCTAGCGGATATCCCAGCCTTTCTCAGCAGCTTGAAGACCGTCTTCGATCTCGACCAGCGCTATTGGTCCATTACGATCGGCGTCGGCAGCCTCTATCGCAATTCATCTGACTTAACGCGGGCTTACGAACAAGTACAAGCTTTAATTGACTACCGGAAGCTAGGGAATGTGACTCAAATCATTACCGCGGCCGAGCCTCTGCCGGATTGGCAAGCTGCAATGACCGGCGGCCAAGAGCAAGAGCTCTATACGAATTTGTCATCGGGCAATGAGGAATTCGTGCTTCGAATCATCTCTAAAGTACTCGGGCAGCTAGAGAAGAAAGACGCAACGGCTAACCAGTATTATGATTTTGCAGATAACATCGTCCAACTGGTGACCAAAACATTCGCATCTCTTCATCTCGATATGCAGGCACTTCAGAGTCATCTGGCATTGTCCGGCAAAGCACGCAGCTGTTCGAATCAGGATGAGCTGCAGGACTATGTAATCCAGCTGCTCACCTTCGCGATGGCTCGCGTGAATGAGAAGAAAGCGGCTCGCGACAATATCATTGAGTTTGTCATGAAATATATGGAGCAGCATTACCGGGACGATATTACCCTTGATATTTTGTCGGATAAGCTTAATATCTCTGCCAGCTATTTATCGACCTATTTCAAGACCAAGACTGGCATGAATTTTATCGATTACATCAACAATTACCGGATTGATAGGGCCAAATCACTGCTGAAAGGCGCTGATCTTCGCATTCAGGATGTGGCCACCCAAGTCGGTTATCAGAACATTAATTCATTCAACCGGATGTTCAAGAAGATTAGCGGCGTTACGCCAAGCGAATTCCGTAAGCAGCAGTATCTCATTGAAGGATAAGAAAAGCCGCTTCTTTTCACGATTAACCGTGAATAGAAGCGGCTTTCCCTTTATCCGTGATAGGTTTCTGCGCGATTACGAATGGCTTCCATGACGGCGACGGATTGGATCGAGGAGCTTAGATCCTGCGTCAAATTCCCGCCGGATTTCAGCGCATCCAGGAAGCTGGCATTCTCGTGGTAGAATCCAAATGACGTCGTCCACTCCCGCTCCTCGCGTAGGACTTCAACCTTCCCCTTCTCCGAACAAATGAGCCCAGCGAAGCTGTCCAGGCTCTCCATAAGCGGCAAATGCAGCTCATAGGAGAAGCCCTCCCCCCTTACGGTGACCATCTCCCTTGCTGAACCGGAATACGGATAACAGTTCAGATTGACACGCACGCCATTGCGGAAACAACCTTCAGCTATGATATTAATAAGTCCCGGCGCTAATCCTGACAAATCATCATACTGAAACCGCAGCGACCCATATTCGGAGCCGGCGATAAACTTCGCCGCATCAATGGCATGGATCGCTGTTGTGGAGAAATCAGCGTCCTTGCGATTAATCCTTATCATGTCATAGGTGATGCTGTAGATTTCTTTATCGTGTTCTTGTGCATGTTCGCGCAGCTTCTCGATGAGCGTGGCGGTCATCGGGATAAATCGACGGTTAAATGCAACGCGATGCCGGATACCTTTCTTAGCCGCAAGTTCTTGGAGCTGTATAACATCTGCTGTGTTTATACCCGGTGGTTTCTCCATGAATATGGCTACACCGGCATGCATGACTTGCAGCGAGATTGGGACAGTCAGATATTCCGGAACGATAACCCATACAGCATCCAATTGTTCGGACTCAAGCATCTGTGCGTAGCTCGTGTAAGCCCGCTCGAATCCGAAATCCGCCCGATAGGCTTCAGCTGCCTCCTCATCTAAATCGCAGCAAGCTGTAAGACGAATGCCGCCAATTGCCTCCTTGTATTGCTTTAAGCAAGGTCCATGTGTCGCCCTTGAATGCCAGCCGCAGCCGATTAATCCGATGGTTAGCATTAGACGCCGCACCGCCAATCGGGATCCTTATGGGCCTTCAATTGAATCGACAGCGAACCGTCTTCGTTCACTTTCTGTGCACATGCCCAGTTTACTTGTTTATATTGACCCGGTTTTACTTCAAGCTCGATAGATAGTCTAATCTCTTGATCACGCCAGGATGCAGGCAGAATCATCGAAGCCAGACTTACCTTACCAGGCAGCGGGCATCCCTTGTCCAGCTTGCCGCGCACTTTCTCCGAGCCATCTGCGTTTACGGCTTCCAACCACAATGTGCCTGGAACGCCTGAAACTCCGTCATTGGCGAGTGCGATGACCAGCTCATCCGTCCCCTGACGTTTTCGCTGCCACACCCATGATGGGCGAAGCCGATAGCCCAATCGGCGCTGAAGCGTATCTATTCCCTCCGGGTACAGCTCGTGATAACCGGCTATCGCATCTGCCTCTGTCCATAACCCCCAATAATTCCCGCCGATATCCAGCGCATGCAGCATGGAGTTTGCAATGACATCGACATTCCCGCTATCGAATTTGAGCTTCTCCTGCTTGAAATGCCTGTAGTAACCATCCTCTATAACAGCTGCGGTCCAAGCCGCCCGCCCCGCAATCACTTCAATTTGCTCCGGTTCATCCAGAATGATGCTGTCCGTCCGTACCCAGCAGTCTTCATTCATCGCATACTCTCTAACCGTACGATTACCGGTATGGCTAATGTCAGGCTGTGTATTGACTGCAAGGGGCGTATATTTCCAACGTTCGATTTGCTCTCTCGTCATAGACATGAAGGTATGCTCTGCCGTTGTGTAATCGGGAAATGGATTCTTCAGATCATTCGTATGACCTTCTCCCCAGAAGCCATACATCATCAGATCCACAAACTCGATGATCGGATTACCGTCAAATCGTTCAGCGAGCAGCTCGTTTAACTCCGTGAATGCAGCTTGAAACGCAGGATGATCGTAGCGAGGCTCATAGTAATCAAAGTCATGATTATGAAATCGGCCGATATTGACCAGCGGTACTTGATCGTGCAAATAATCCGGCATGGCGAGCCTTGCCGGTTGAATATTAGGGCTCGACAGCTGAATACGGAAGGCAACGCGGAGGCCATATCGTTCAGCGGCAGCAAACGTTGCTTCCCAGATCGGATGAAGGTCAAGTTGTCCGGGGCTGGATTGTACATCTCTCCAATCGCAGCGAATATAGAGAACATCGACATAAGGAAGCTTTGCAAGCTTCTCTACATGTTCTTCAATTGTCTCCTGTCCTTGCCTAGCTTGTATGGATGGCCCATTCTCCTCCCAGGCATATGCAATCAATCCCAAGCCGGGATTGCGGACCGGCTTGTTTGATGGAGTCGTTGTAAAGATCGTGTACCAGCCATCATCTTGTTCAATCTGAAATGGTCCTTGATACAAGCGTCCCAAGTTTACCGCTTTCTTTGCCCCTTTTTCCACCAGCAGTTCAACTCCCCCAATTGGATGTAAAACCGTACTCCTTACTCTCAAAATATAAGAAGACACGCGGAAAAGATATCTACGAAATTTACGCACCTTCATCATTTTATTGATTATCACAATTCCTGCAGCAAAACAAAAAAAGCGACAAGCATTGCTTGCGCCTTTTATCAACCCTATGCGTCTCTCAATCATTCAGATCTGTGATTACACCTGTTACTTTATCGTATGGAAGGATGGTAAACAGCGCTGTTTTCTGCAGCTTCGCTTGATCGAACACGGCATACACCTTACTTGAACGAGCGATGAAGAGCTGAGCGATACGAGCCTCCAGCTCATTATGAGTCGTAAACCCATGCTCCTTGGAAACGCCGTCAACGCCGAGGAACATTGTCGTGATGTTCAGCTTCTCAATGACGCTCTCTGCCAGCGGGCCGATAAGCTCATAGCTCTTATGCCTCATAACTCCGCCGGATACAACAACCTGGACCCCTTCGGCATCGAACAATTCGTTTGCGATATTGACCGCATTCGTGACGACGGTTATGTTTTGGTGGTTTTTGAGCGCCTTGGCAATCATGAACGTGGTCGTGCCCCCGGTGAGACAAATGATGTCGCCTTCTTCTACTAATGAAGCCGCCGCCGCAGCGATTCGCTCCTTACCTTCTCGGCTGACATCGCGTTTCTCGGCAAAAGCCAGCTCTGCGTTTCTGCCGCTGCCTTCATCATAGATGGCTCCTCCAATGGTGCGAATGATTTTGTGCGATTTCTCGAGCCATTCCAGATCCCGCCGGACGGTTGCGATCGAGCTGTCCGTGGCTTCCATTAAATCACCGATTGAGGCTTTGCCCGATTCCTTAATCCGTTCAAGCAATTTCGTTCTGCGAAGATCGCCTTTCGATTGCAGCATGCTCTTTCCTCCATCATTAGCGCATTTCGATAGCTTTGCCTACGCAGCCGCATAGCTGCATCTTCTCCATGGCAAGCCGTTTCACTGCTTGTTTGGCCGGCACCATGTAGGTGCGCGGATCATTCTCACTTGGTTTGTTTGCAAAAACGTCCTTAATCGCATCCGAGAAGGCAATGCGAAGCTCGGTCGCGATATTCATCTTCGCCATCCCAAGCGATACCGCCAGCTTCACTTGTTCAGCCGGAATGCCCGAACCGCCATGCAGCACGAGAGGTGCGGCAATTCGATCAGCGATGGATGCTATTCTTGCAAAATCAATATTGGGCGTTCCTTTATAAATGCCGTGTGCTGTACCGATTGCAGGAGCGAGCGTATGGACACCTGTTAGTTCCATGAATTTCACGCATTCATCCGGATCGGCAAGCAATGCCTCAAGCTCATCCACAATGATATCGTCCTCCACGCCTCCAACCTTGCCTAATTCCGCTTCTACATTAACACCGGCCGCCTCTGCGACTTCTATCACTTTCGCAGTTCGCCGTACATTCTCATCGAATGGATGCATGGAAGCATCCATCATAACAGAGGTATAGCCTGCGCGGATACATCTTACAATGAGATTGAAATCCGTGCAATGGTCGAGATGCAGCGCGATTGGCAATCCGGTTTGATTGGCAGCAACGGTAGCCGCGGCAACGATATATTCCGGGCCCAAATGTTTGACAGTACCTACTGTGGATTGAATGATTAGCGGCGATTGTGTTTCAATTGCTGCTTCTGTTACCGCTTGGAGCATCTCTAGCGTGTGAACATTGAATGCGGCTACGGCGTATTTACCGGCTCTGGCTTGCTGAAGCATACGGGTGGATGAAAGAAGTGGCATAAGGAAGGAGCCTCCTGTCGTTTCTGAATGACTGCTTTACATACCGAAACTAGCATTGGAAGATTATGACTCTGATAAGATTATCATATCGGGTTATTTTGATCTTTACAATCATTTTCTGATAGTTTCAATCAAATAATGATTGATGACATCAACGAAACGATCTATTATAAAGGCATACACATCGACAACACCTATTATGAGGAGGATTCCGATGAGCTTGACCTATGAGGAAATAAAATCGCAATATTCGTCCTTGCAGCAAACGTACGACTACATGCTGACGAATCGCACCGTGATTACCGATTTCTTTCATTCGCAAGGCAAACGATCAGTCACCTTTATAGGCTGCGGTTCGAGCTTTACGCTCAGTGTAGCCGCTGCGTTCTCCGTTCGCTTACGTGCAGGAATACCTGCTTCTGCACTTGCAGGCGGTGATTTGCTGCTCCATGCTGCAGCTTACGTTCCTCTGCTCAGCGATTCACTTCTCGTTGCCCCTTCTCGCTCAGGCTCTACCAGCGAAATCGTTGAATCCGTTCGGCTGCTGAAAGCACGTGGTGAAGCGCCGGTACTAGCAATCTCATGCGTGGTTGGTTCCGCCCTATCTGAAATTGCAGATCTCACACTATCGCTTCCATGGGCGTTTGACCACAGCGTCTGCCAGACGAGAACCGTCACCAATCTCTATACGGCCAATCTCATGATCGCCGCATTTCTTGGCAATGATGAATTCGTTCTTGCCGACATCGCAGTTGCGATTGCTCAAGGTGAAGCTTATATGGCACGTGTAGAATCGGCAATCCGTGAAGCAAGCGACTATGGTTGGACGAACGCGGTCCTCCTCGCCGATGGAGAGCTGAACGGCCTTGCTGCTGAAGGCGCAATTGCGCTGACGGAAATCGCGAAGGTGCAAGCCCATGCGTTTCATGTTCTGGATGTCCGTCACGGTCCGATGGTGACGGTTGGGCCGGAAACGCTCGTTATCGCGCATCTTACCGGTGCCGGCAGCGAGCATCAACGTAAGCTGATGCAAGACATTCGTGCACGCGGCGCGAAGGTAATCGCCTTCGGCGATGCTGCTGCAAACATCTCCGCAGATGATGTTGATCTTGCCATTATGACGGAATCGGAGCTTAAGGTGCCGGTTCAAGGTATCCCGTTCCTATTCATCCCACAGATCGTTGCCCTCTCGAGCGCGGAGCGTCAAGGGATCAACCCCGATGAACCGGATGGTTTGACGGCCTGGGTGAAGCTGTAATGGTGGAAGCGCAGCAGCCGAATCACGGCACCAAGCTGCCCATTTCGGCTGAATAGCGTCCTTACGGTTCGTTAGAATTTCGGAGAGCCCATTATCGTGAGAATAAGACCTGTACGGTTCGTTAGAGCTGCTGACGCCGCCGAAGCTTTCGTCGCACTGCTCCAACATAAATAAAGATGGCTCCTCTACTTTAGAGGAGCCATCTACTTTGTTACCCATTACTCGCTCTTCGTATCTTCAATCCAGCTTTGACGCTTCGTGACGAGGCCGCTGCGTGCGGCTTCTGCTTTGGTATACTCCGCTTCGAGCTGTTTGAGAACTTGACGAATATTATGAATCGCATCCAAGGTTTGTTGCTGTGAATCTTTGATGCGACCTTGGACAATCCAGTCCGCAATCAGGCCATCAAACCAATAATCAGCCATCTTCAGCGTACCGCTAATATCGATGACAATATTGATGCTCCGATTGAGATCATCCAGCTCATCGCGGAAATTGTGCAATTGATGATTCGCTTGATGGATATACCCTTTGGCGTCGTCAACATGGTTATGTTTGATATGAGTACTGATTGCTCCTCCGCCGCCCCATAAATCCCAGTTGCCCCAGTTCTCCGCTTTATCCAAACTGTTCGAAGCATCCTCCAGCGAAGCCATTACTCGCTTGCCTGCCGTTACCGCTTCATGAATTTCTTTCACTAGAAGGGTCTGTTCTGCAATTTGCTCTTCCATCTTTCTTAGCTCTTCAGAGCCGAAGCTTCCGCTGCGCAGCGCCGCTTCCTTCGCCTTCATCAACGATTGATAGTCGTACTCTGCACTACTGAATGCAGCAAGCGCATCGCCGATTCGTTTCAATTCATCCTGCGTATCGGCTAATCGCTGCTTCTCTTCCTGCAGCTTAAGCGCGGCTTGCAGTGCCTGTTGTCTTTCCATGTCAAGCTGTTCATCCTTGCTTCGAAGGATGGTATGGAAAATATTAGTCAACGTCAAACCCGTTAAGCGCTCGACATCTGCTTGCTCGGATTCAAGCTGGACTTCATATTGGATAATGAGGCGTTCCTGCGAATGGAGTCTCTTGTTGAGCTCCTCGCTTTTGCGCTGCGCCTTCTGGTAATGGTACATGCGCTCCTTGGCCTCGAGCAATTGACGATTCAGGTCCTCTGACATGTGATCACCCTCACTTCTTCGTTATTTCTTTATATTGACGAATAGCCTCTTCGAGAAGTTCAACATCTTCTCTTCCTAATCGGATTGTCACATATTCTGCCGAGAAGCCCCCATCGTTAACCTCAAGCAGCAGACTCTGATCATCGTTATCTAACCTTGCACAAAGTAAATCATGATCCATTAGAGTCATCCACGCCACACCGTTCTCCCCCTAGTCCCGAGCATTGTCCATAATCGAGTAATCACTTAATTTCTGATTCGAATTGAGCAGCGTTCCATCTAGATCGGACATGAATAAGTTCAGTACCTTCAACTCCATTCTTCACAGAAGCAGCAACGCTGCTAATTTCCCATACGTTCAACAAGTCGAAGAAGTTTCACCCCCCGCTAGGTCAGGTACATCTGCGGAATGATGAACCTTTTCACCTTCAAGCCTTCTGTCAGATCAAATTCAGATACTTGTTTCGTTCGATACTCAGCTAAAATATTCATTAGAATACGACTAATTAACACACAATCACCAGCAGCATCGTGACGTTTGATATCAGCATCATCGATCCCATAATAGTGGATCAAATAATCCGTTGAGAACACATCATCCAGCTCCGGATGGATTGCAGCGAACAATGCTTTCGTATCGATAACTGTACTCTCCGCATAAGGAACATGATGCAAGAGACAATGTTTCTTCAGCATGGGGATATCATACTCATACCCCGCTTGGGTAACCAGCACAGCATCCCCGCAAAAATCAACAAAGCTGCGATAAACTTCAGCATACGTTGGCGCATCCACTAAGCTTTCATTCGAGATTCCGGTTAGCTGCTGGACAGCTTCCGGAATTGGCTTGAAGGATTTTACCAGTGATGTGAACGTATCCAGTACCCGACCCTTATGAAATAAAACAGCACCAAACTGGGTAATCGATTCATGCTCTGCAAGAATGCCTGTGCCTTCCAAATCAAAGATACAGTAGAGCCGGTCAAATAGATTGTCCACTCGAATGCCATCTACCAGATATTCCTCTTTCGATAGAAACGAAATATTCATCTGCGGCTCCTTATCTACTGCTTATTCTGTTAAAATATAACAGCTCCAGTTTACCATTATTCATTCATCCATGGGTAGAACTTACCGGCCACCCAACAAAAAACCCAATCCATAACCGGGCAACTGCTCGGTATAGCTTGGGTGTTATTCATCCGATTGGATGATTATGATTTGCGTTGATATCGTTTGCGCTGCAGCTTCTGATACACGAAGATGTACCTGTCCAGCTGCTGACTAACATAGACGACTCTCTCATCTGTGAGACTACCGTGCTTACATGCCCGTTCAGTCATTTCGAAACGTAATGATTCAATTTTCTCTTGCAAATAAGATTCCATTGTACCATTCTCCGTTCTTTCATATAGTTTGGGCATAGCAATTGCATCGGATACATGATCATAATAACAAGGATAGTTTAGGAATATATTAGAAGTATATTAGCATAAGTCATTTATTTTAGGCCAGGTACCGGACCTTGTTTTTCTCCAAAGAAAACAAACGAAATCATAATTTTACGGTATCGCGACCGACCAATGGAATTCACTAAGATTAAGATGCATCGCTATTTCTATTCAATCGGGGTGAATGAGTTGACGAATAAGCCAAACACCTATGAAGAAACACTTGCACATGTGAATACACATTCCAATCCATCTGAACTTCGCATCACGGATATCCGTTTTACCGACATTGTTGGCGGTCCGTTTCATAGCAGCTTGATTAAAGTGTATACCAATCAAGGGCTGGTTGGTTTTGGAGAAGTGCGCGACGGGGCCGACAAGGTCTACGCTCAAATTGCAAAGGGCAGGCTGCTGGGCGAAAACCCGTGCAATATCGACAAGCTGTTCCGCCGGATCAAGCAATTCGGTGGACATGCCCGTCAAGGCGGCGGTGTCAGCGGACTTGAAATCGCTCTGTGGGATTTGGCAGGCAAAGCGTATGGCGTGCCGATTTATCAAATGCTTGGCGGTAAGTTTCGAGACAAGATTCGCATGTATTGCGATACGGACGTCAGCGGCAAAAATACGGGGACAGCCATGGGTCTTGCACTTAAGAAACGGATGGACGACGGTTTTACCTTCCTCAAGATGGATCTGGGCATCGGGCAACTGATGGATCAACCCGGAACGCTGAGCGCGCCTCTTGGTTTCATAGAAGAAATGATAGACAAGTCAAGAAGACGCTACAAGCTGAACGCTGCCGGTCTGACAGAGGCAGAAGTCTGCGACATTCGAAATCGTCATTATGATATTCACAATATCGCCCATCCGTTCACGGGCATTCACGTGACGGACAAAGGTCTGGATATACTGGAGCAATATGTGCTCGATGTACGAGCGGTAATCGGCTATGAAGTACCGCTTGCTATTGATCATTTTGGTCATATCGGGCTGGAGGATTGCATTAAACTAGGCAAACGCGTGGAGAAATTCAATCTCGCCTGGATGGAAGATATGATTCCTTGGCAGTATACGGAGCAGTATGCAAGATTGGCACGTGCAGTTACGACGCCTATCTGTACCGGGGAAGATATTTACTTGAAGGAAAATTTCAAGCCCCTTCTCGAAGCCGGCGGCGTCTCGGTCATCCACCCTGACGTCCTTACATCAGGCGGAATTCTGGAAACGAAGAAGATTGGTGATATGGCGCAGGATTATGGTGTCGCGATGGCGATTCATATGGCGGAAAGCCCGATCGCATGCTTGGCTGCCGCCCATGTCGCCGCTGCCACCGAGAATTTCCTTGCCCTAGAGTATCATTCCTGCGAAGTGGAATGGTGGGATGATATCATAATTGGCAGCAAACTCCCGAAGAAGCTGGTGCAGAATGGATTTATAACGCTAACGGATGCGCCAGGGCTTGGCATTGACGATTTAAATGATGAACTGCTTAAGCAGCATCTGCATCCTGAGATCCCGGGCCTGTGGGAATCGACAGATCAGTGGAATAAATACTATTCTTCTGACCGGCTTTGGAGCTGATATAAATAAAAATACAGTCCGCAGGTCGTGTAAACCACCTGCGGACTGTATTTTTGTGTTACCCTGCCGAAGCTGCTTCCATCAAACCATTTATATAACCGATCCCATATAATCTGCCTAGCAGCTCGTAACCCGGATTCTCGTTCGCTTCGCCTGCCATGGTCGGCACATGGTCAGGTCTCGCAGGTCCGGTAAATCCGACCTCATAATAGGCTTTCATCGCTTCGAACATGTTCGTTTTGCCATTATCATGGAAGGTCTCTTCGAATTTCTCCGGCGTACCGTTCACATCGCGGAAATGGACGAAGAATAGCTTATCCTGCTTGGCAAAACGGTGGATCACGCTTGGGATATCCTCCCCCGCTGTTGCCATTGTTCCTTGGCAGAGCGTAATGCCGTTATATGCGCTGGGAACTAAATCAATCGCACGCTGAAGCGCATCCGCGCTGCGAAGAATACGCGAGACGCCGCGAATCGGCGTAATCGGCGGATCATCCGGATGAAGCGCCAGCTTGACTTTGGCTTCCTCTGCAACGGGAACAATCCGTTCCATGAAATAGTGAAGATTCTCCCACAGCTGCTCTTCCGTCACGACACCTGCTTCCGTTAGCGGCGCATCCTTCATCAGGCTATGATCATAGCTGGAAACGAGAGCTCCTCCGCGAGCTCTGGTCGTTGTGGACGTGCGGAACCAATTAAACTGCGCCATGAAATTGTAACAGAGTACCGGAATGCCGGCTGCCCCCATGTTGAGGATGAACTTCTGGAAATTCTCGATCTCTTCGTCGCGTCCCTGTGTGCCGAGCTTGATATGATTGCTCGGAGGCATGGATTCAATGACTAATAGGGACAGGCCGTGATCGGCATACCGCTGCTTCATGCGAATAAGCGGCATCAGGTCCCAAGCTTTCTCGGTTTTCTCCTCCCAGGGAAGGCCGCCAACCGCATAGTTCACGTTCATTTGCTTCGCAAGCTCCCATAGCTGTGAGGGCTGTGAAGAGAAAAATTCAGCTAGTTTCATAGTCGTGATCTCCTCTGGTTCGGAAACGAAGTCCGAGATTATTTCGAAGCCGCTTTGGCTGCCAAATCCATACCCATTTTGTTGATCTTGTCATAAGCATCTTCAATGGATTGTTGTCCGTACGAGACAGCCTCCATCTCTTTCTTATACGTATCCACCCACTCCGAGAATCCTGCAGCAGCCGAATAGAACGGCAACGCCTTCTCAACCGAGAGATCATAGATTTCTTTGCCCAGCTTGTCCTTCTGTTCAAGCGTCGGCTCAAGAACTTTGTAAATTTCCGGGTTAATGGGAATACCGCGTGTCAGTCCAAGCGCATTGCCGGCTTCTTTGTCCGAAATAAACCATTGTACAAATTTCTTCGCTTCATCCTTATGCTTGGAATTCGCACTCACGCTCAGGAAGATCGTCGATTGTGCCCAGCCGCCTCCGGATGGACCGACCGGCATGTTGACGACGCCTACTTTGCCTGGCATCAGCTGCTCCAGTGCACTAACCGAACCTGTCGTCGCTCCGCGTGTCATAAGCACACCGGATGCCATCGGATCAGCCTGTGGGTCATTCTCGAGGAATGCGGCTCCCTGTTCCGCCGGCGGAACGATTTTGGCTTTACGGAATTCTTCATACGTTTTGTAGTAGGTCATGAATAAGTCTTTATCGAGAGTAAACTTCTTGCCTTCATCGGCCATGACCGGATCCTTGCCCATGGAGGTCTGATAGAAATTGAACGAATCCCAAGTGCCCGAATCCCCGATCGGATATTTACCCTCCGGCAGCTTGGCGCGTGCATCCCTCGCCCATTGGAAGAACTCATCGTAGGTCCAGTTCTGCTTCGGCAGCGCAATGCCGTATTTCGCCAGCTCCTCTTTGTTGAATGCGATCCCCGCCGCATTCTGACTCAGCGGAATCCCGTATAATTTACCGCCGATCTTCAGATTCTCGATCACCTTCGGATCCACGATTCCGCTTAAATCCACATCAGACAAATCCTCCAGCTGCCCTCTTGCTACATATTCTTGAAGGAATGCGGCATCCATTTGCAGCACGTCCGTGATCGATTTGGACGCGGCCAGCGTCGGGAGCTTCTGCCAATAGGCGTCCCAGGCCATGAATTCCGGCTTAAACGTCACATTGGCATGCTGTTTGGTATAGATCGACAGTGCGTTCTTCGTTGCTTCGTGTCGCGCATCCGGTCCCCACCACATAATGCTTAACTGGGTCGCCTCGTTGTTATCCTTCGCCGGCTCATTATTTGCGCCGGTCTCGGTACCCGCAGCGTTATTGCCGTTCGTATTGCCGTTTCCACCTCCGCTGCTGCACGCTGTTACCGTTAGCGTCAGGGCCAAGCTCAACAATAGTAAACTGGCTGATTTTCTTCTCATCCTTCCAATCTCCTCTCATACTTTCATAGTGATGGGCTATCCTTTCAAACCGGTCGTGGAAATCCCTTCCACAAAATACTTCTGGGCAAATAAGAAGATGATCACCGATGGCATGATGGACAGGAAGGACATGGCAAGCAGCTGTCCCCACTGGATGTCAAATTGGTCGATAAACATCCGAAGTGCCAGACCGACTGTAAACTTGTCGATAGAGCTGATATACAGCACTTGGGCAAAGAAATCGTCCCAGCTCCAGATGAAGGTGAAGATCGCTACCGTAACAAGTGCAGGCTTGATCAGCGGCAAAATAATACGAAAGAAAATGCCGTACACGGAGCTGCCGTCGATTTTGGCCGCTTCATCCAAGTCACGCGGAATGCCGCGAATAAATTGAACCAGCAGGAAGATGAAGAAGGCTCCGCCACCGAAGAAGTGCGGCAGTACCAGCGGTATATAGCTGTCCACCCAGCCGAGCTTATTGAAGAGAATATATTGCGGCACCACGGTAACCTGACCAGGCAGCATCATAGTAAGCAGCAGAATCGAGAACCAGAAGCCGCGAAACTTGAATTGAAGCCGACCGAAGCCGTAGGCTACGAGCGCTGCTGTCAGCACGCCGCCCGTTACGTTGCCAAGCTCCATCAGCAGCGTGTTGCCGAAGAAGTGAGCGAAGCTGTAGTCGGCAGAGAAGTTCCAGCCTTTGCTGTAATTCTCCCACATCGGAATAGAAGGCCAAATCGTGGGTAATCGCAACTCTTCTGCTTTCTTCAAGGAAGCGCCGATCCACCAGATCACCGGATAAAGCATCAAGAGCGAGAATAAAGAGAGAAACAAATGATTGGATAGCTTGAACCGAATCGTAGTCATTTGGCCTTCCCTCCGTCCGACTCGTAAAATACCCAATAACGTGAGGCCAAGAAATTGAGCGCGGTCAATACCGCAACGATGACCAGCAGAATCCATGCCAGTGCGGAAGCATAGCCCATTTGGTAATGTTTAAACGCTTTCTCGTACAGGAATAGCGCATACATGTAAGTCGAATTGATCGGGCCGCCTTTGGTGATGATGAAAGCCGAAGTGAAGGTCTGAAAGGACCCGATGATACCCAGCACGAGGTTAAAGAACATGACCGGCGACAGCATCGGCAAGGTGATGCTGACAAACTTACGGAATCGCCCGGCTCCGTCTACTGATGCAGACTCGTAGAGTTCCTGAGGGATTTGCTTTAGTCCTGCCAAGAAGATGACCATCGTTGAACCGAATTGCCAGGCGTTGAGCAGAATGAGTGTTCCAAGCGAGGTATCGGGATTCGTGATCCAGCCTAAGCCTTGTATGCCGAACCATGACAGCACTTGATTGATATAGCCTTCCAAACCGAACATATTGCGCCAAAGTGCAGCTACCGCGATGCTGCCGCCGATTAAGGAAGGAAAGTAAATCGCCGTCCGGTACAGGTTCATCCCCCGAATGTTCTTGCTCAGCGCCATCGCGACCAGCAGCGAGAAGAATAGTTTTAACGGGACCGATATTAGAACGAACATAAACGTTACGCTTAACGATTTGGTGAACGTATCGTCATTGGTGAAAATATTGGCGTAATTGTCTGTTCCGGTCCAAACCGGGGCTTCCAACAACGAATACTCCGTGAACGATAAATAGAAGGATTGCGCGATCGGCCATAGCGTAAGCAGCAAAAATCCGATTAACCACGGAGCAATAAATAGATACCCGGCTAGATTCGTTTCTTCCTTGTTTTTACGCTTGCGTACGGAAGCTGTTGCCGACTCCGTGCGTGGTGCTTGGGCTAACGTTTCGGTTGTCACCCCTGGATCTCCTCCTCTTGAAAGGATATAGTAATTTTTTTGTAAGATGTAGCTCGTCTTAACTCTAATAGAAAACGGTTACAAGAGTGAAGGTGACAATTTTACGAAATGGTTGGATTTATTTAAAACGATTGCGGGATAGGTGAAATTATTATGTGTTCCTGCGAAAATGCCTTAAGAATCTCGCATCGACAATCTGCGAGTTGTCCATAACAATAGACTTAAGAAAAGAATTCATTCCCTAAACCTGTCGAGAGAGGTGCTCTATATGAGATTCGATAACCCGGAAGATATTGTCCAGCTAACCCCGCTATGGGAGGGTGAACGCTTCCCGAATGGCCGTCCTAAAGTTTCGGAGGATGTGCTGCGCCGCATGCGCAAAATCACATTGGAGGAAGCATGGGGTCCTCTATGGAACCACGGTTACACCTTTCAATTCGAAGGTGAGTTCAAAATCATTCATCCGGACAACGTGATGGTCGGCCGCGCAGTGACCGCAGTTATGGTTCCGAAGCGTCCTGATCTGCATGAGACTCTCCTTAAGTACGGTCATGAGCAGGAAGGTCGCAAAGGCTTCTTCAACCAGTGGGTCATTGATTCCCTTGTGGAGGACGATGTTGTCGTTGTCGATATGTTCGACAAAGTCCATCTTGGGACTTATGTTGGCGGAAATCTGAGTACAGCTATATCTACACGCACGAAACGCGGAGGCGCGGTTATATGGGGCGGGATTCGAGATAATCAGCAAATTGTCGAGATTGATAATATCAATGTTTATTATCGGGGCAGCGACCCTACCGCCATCGCGGATGTCACGATGGTAGGCATGAATGTGCCTACCCGCATCGGAAAGGCGATTTGCCTCCCCGGGGATATCGTGCTCGGAACGCCTGCAGGCGTGATCTTCATCCCTCCGCACCTCGCCGAGCTTACGGTCGTACAGGCGGAGAAATCTCAGGTTCGCGATATCTTTGGCTTCGTCCGTCTCAAGCAAGGCGTCTATTCCACCGCTCAAATCGATTCCAATTGGACATTGGCGATGTGGAATGACTTTACAAGCTGGTTCGAAAGCGATCAAGCTGCGGAGGTATACCGTCATTTAGCATGGAATAAGGAGCTTGAGGAAGCGGCAAAATTAGCCGGCGGCTCCGATAGTCATGACGTGCGATTGTAATCCTATGCGATGAAAAAGGACTCCGTCTAAGCGTTAGTTGAACGCTCTTCGGAGTCCTTTTTTACGATCTAATTCGTAATCGTCTCTCGATATTCCGTAGGGGATACGCCTACCTTCTTCTTGAAGATTTGGCTAAAATAACGAGGATCTTGGTACCCAACCTGCTCTGCCACTTCATAGTTCTTATAATGCGTGCTGACCAGCAGCTTCTTAGCCTTCTCGATCCGAATATCCGTCAAATGCTCGATAAAGGTTTTGCCGGTGTTCAGCTTAAAGAGCAAACTTAAGTAGGTCGGTGTCATATAAACCTTCTGCGCGACGCTTTGCAGCGATAATGCCTGGTATTCCTGCTCCATATGATGAATGGTTTTCTTAATAATGCTTCTGTGGCTCTCCTTCTGATCATAGGACAGGACTTCTCTAACGCCGGATAAGAAATCACAGACATATTGTTTAATTTCCTGCAACGTTTGCATCTTAGCAATGGACATTATTTCCAATTTATTGTAAGCGCTGTCATAATTAGCGGAAGTAAGCAGCTTCTTCTCCGTTCCAATTAATAAGCGAGCCGTCAATTCATACATAGACTTGATGTCTACCGGTCCTTGCTCAAGCATGGCATGATAGAAGACTTCAACAGCCTCTTCAATATCGGCAGCATTGTCTGCTGATTTCAAAGCTTCATGCAAGTCAAGCTCCTTGTCTGTCGGATAATCAGAGCACGCCAAGTATTCGGGTAGTTCGCTGTAATAGATGATATGGCCAATTCCGCGATAAAACTTTTCTTGCAGCGCACAGGCTGCTTGTTTATACGATTGTTTGATATCATTTAATTGACTGCATGGATTGCCAACAGCAATATTGACCTGAAGGCTGAATTGCCTGCTCAGCTTGGTTTGAATGTTCTCCAATTCCGCCTTGGATACCCACGAGAACAACAAGGCAAGACGATTCTGATCATCCATAAATACAATACTTCCGGTATGACCGGCTATCTGCTGCTGCAAATAATCCCGCATTTCCTCAAGAAGCACTTTCTCTTGCTCCTCCAAGTTAGACGTAGAAGGCTCAAGCAGCGCTAATGCAGGATAAGTGAAGTAGGGATTCAAATTCAACCGAGATAAGCTATCTTTCAAATTTGTACTCTTCGGCTTGAGACCCAAGACAAGATCTTGAAGAAATCGGTCTCGCATCCACGTCAAAATAACATCATCCTTATACAACAGCCCTTCGCTTAGCATCTTTTCTCCCCTTTACGAACGGATGTTAATCAGCTGCATGCTTCTTTCATGCTGCTATTCCAGATCAATCATCTTATAAGCGTGCATGTGTCCTACAAAAGCCGCCGCTGCCGCATCCGGATCGCCCGAGCGTAAAGCATCGATAAGCAATAGATGCCACTCTGCCAGAACCTCGGTGGTATGATGACGATTGGAAATCGCCATGAAACGCATGACCTTGGAGCGCATATGATTCCACAGCTCCAGAACAGCCTGATTATCGCAACGTTTGTAGAAGAAGGCATGGAAATCCATATCCAGCTCCAAAATGCGCATCATTTCCTGCTGCCGATTCGCAATATCCATCTCGCCGATAATGTGATGAAGATATTCGTAGTCTTCTTCCGTTAATAGCGGCATGGATTGCCGTACCGCAAATCCCTCGATGATTTCGCGCAGGACGAAGATATCTCTAATCTCTTTCGCTGTTATCGCAGATACGACAGAGCCTTTGTTCGGAATACCCGATATGAGGCCCTCTTGCTTCAACCGCTCCAATGCTTCACGTACAGGTGCTTGACTGATTTGGTATTTACCCGCAATCTCTGTCACGATTAGTCTTGCACCGGGCTGGAGCACGCCTTCAAGAATAACCTTCTTCAATTCCGCATAAACATGTTCGCTTATCGAGTTGATTGGATAATCCGCATGAGGACTGCGTATGGCTTTCACTGCTCCTTTTAACATTATCGATTATCGATTATCGATAATGTTAGATATAGCTTTATTATAGAGGTAGCCGAAGTAACCGACAATCGCTATTTTTGTCATATTTTGTATTATTAAGCATGCTGATAGTCTTGTACCCTGCGGCCCATAAGTGCTTCATATACTGCGTTAATAGTCATGTAAATCGAACAAAGCCGCCTCTTTGCAAGAGGCGGCTAATCGATGATTGTCTCAAGTACTTAGAATTCCTTCAGCCAATTATCCGAACCTACCGGACATAAATCATACTGCTTAACCCTATCACCTTGAAGCTGCGGATTGCTAGTCGCATTATAACAAGAGACGAACGTACGACGGTGGTAGTCCGACAAGTTCGGAGCGGAGCTATGCAAGAGATTACTATGAAAGAACAGTGCGGAGCCCGGTTCCATCTCACAGTGAACAAGCTCAAACATCGACCGAATATGTTGGATGCGGTTCACATCGGCACCGGTTTGCCCGCCTACCTTCCCGTGCTCCAGTCGGCCGAGCATATGGGAGCCACGTAGCACCTGCAAGCAGCCATTCTCTATTGTTGCGGCATCCAGGGCAATAAATACGCTGATCATATTGGGATATATAAAACCTTGATCATACCAATAACCATAATCTTGATGCCACTCCCATGCCCCACCTGAACGAGCCTCCTTCAGCATGACTTTGCCGTGAAAGAAAGCGGTATCCTCGCCTAATAAGGTACTTACGTTGTTCACCAAGCGGGGACATGTAGACACAGCAGACCATAAGTCAGACCCCAGTTCGAACCAGATCGCCAGTTTGGCCTTTAGTCCTGAGCGATCATCGTTGCTATACGTTGTCCCTGCCACCCGTTCGCCATCTTCAATTTCTCGGATCATTTGATTAATTTCTTCACGAGCAAACAAATTATTCACTAACACAAAACCGTCTCTATGATATCGAGCTACATCTTCATGAGTCATTATCATGTAAGCTCCTCCTTCATACTCTTAAATTTCACTTATCTTGGAACCACTTCCCTATTAAAGGAGACTGCACCATCAAGTCGAAATGATTAGTAGACGCATAAACCGGAGGTGCTGATGTGTTTCAGATCATGTTTATCGATGATGAACCCGATCATGTTGATAGTTTAGCTGACAACATCCCTTGGTTCGAACATGATATCCATCGTGTGTTCAAAGCCTATTCAGGTGATGAAGCTATCGAGATTATAGATGCTCATTCCGTAGATATCATCATCTCGGACATTCGTATGCCCGAAATGACCGGACTTGAACTGATAGAGAAGATCCACGAAATCTCCCCGAAAACCAGATGCATCATTTTAACGGGATACTCCGATTTTTCTTACGCACAGCAAGCCATTCGAAACAAGGCAGATGATTACTTGCTTAAGCCGATCCGCTACGAGCTTCTAGTAAATTCCGTATTAAACGTGATCGAAGACATCAAACGGCAGTGGATAGAAGCCGGTTCTTATCAGCGTGCAATCAACGCACTGAAGGAACATATTCCAGTACTTAAGGAGAAACTCCTGCTAGAACTGATTACGGGTAAACGGTACCCCAAAGAAACATTGCAAACGAAACTAGAACTCTATGGGATCCCTTATCAAGAGAATGAGCCGTTTTGTTTCATGCTGATCCGGATGGAGGATGTGAAAGCAACGACTCTTGATAGTAACGGACTATCGCTTCTGGATTATGGAATCTGCAATATTGCCAAAGAAACACTCGAGTCTCATTTTGATATCTGGCATACGAAAGACGAGTTCGATTATCTGGTTTTCCTAGTCCGGTTCCGAAACAGCGACCAGGCGACAAAATATCCTGTTCTGGAAGAAAAGGCACTGCAACTTCAGCATAACGTCCATACTTTCTTGCATTGCGACATTTCCATCCTACTTAGCCCTTGTGGCACGTTTCCTGAGGATGTGAGAACGCATTATCAGGCTGCAATATCCGGTATAATGAAACATTTCGGAAGCGAAAACGGACTTTTCACAGCCATGTCGGCAGACAGCGCACCAAATCAGGCAAAATATTCACGAAGATTATACGAACCCCCTTCACTTCTTCATTTGCTGGACAGCGGGAACTGGCAGGAAGTTAAGGTGAAAATCGAGCGAATTTGCAGCGATTTGAATGGTGCATATGAATCAACCGAGCACATTTTGGAAGCTTTTTTTGTCATCACATCGTCATTCTCCTACATTTTGCATAAGAACAACCGAACGTTTTCTGACCTTCTTGAAGAGGATTTCGTACGTACGGTTGCTAAATCGCCTGCAATGTCGGTACAAAAACTGCAGAACTGGTCACTCTCCGTACTGCATAAATTAACCATGGTTCTGGACATGGAGAAGCACGACCATCGAAGCGCCATCATCCACAAAGTGAAAGAGTTCATTCACCTTAACAGGACGGAGGACCTTTCCTTACAAATGCTTGCTGAATATGTCTTTCTACATCCGGTGTATTTGTCGAAGATATTCAAGCTCGAAACCGGCGAGAAATTGGTACATTATATAGCACGTATCAAAATGGAGCATGCAGCCTATCTCCTGAAAAATACGGACTCCAAAATCTTCGAGATTTGCGATAGGCTCGGCTTCTACAACCGGCCCTATTTCATCCAGCAGTTTAAGAAGCATTACGGGTTAACCCCTCAAGAATATCGTAAACGATGATAAAGAGCTGATTTACTCCTTTACCGCACCCAGTACGATGCCTTTCACAAAATACCGCTGAAGGAACGGATAAACGAGAAGAATAGGCATTGCACCGATAAAGATTTGAGCGGCTTTGACGGTCCGATTCGAAATATCCTGCAGATTTTTCGGATCAAAATTCATTTTCGTAAAATCCTGCTGTACGATGATCGTTTGGAGAAAGGTTGCCAGCGGATAGTTGTCCGCCCTTGCGATATAGATCATACCATCGAACCACGAATTCCAATGGGACACCATCGTAAACAATGACAATGTTGCGATGGCCGGCATGGAAAGCGAAATATAAATGGTCATCATCGTTTTGAAATGGCCGGCCCCGTCAATTAGTGCTGCCTCTTCCAGCTCCTTCGGAATTGTACGGAAAAAATTCATAAGCAAGACGAGGTTCCAGATATTCACAGCTCCCGGCAGCACCAACGCCCAAATGGTATTCATCATATGAAGCTTTTGAATTAATATATAACTCGGGATAATCCCCCCGCTGAACAGTAGCGTAAAGAGAAAATACCACGTATACGCCGAACGCCACTTCAGCACATGGTTTTCTTTCGATAACGCATATGCGGCCAGCGTAATAATGAACATGCTAAGTCCTGTACCCAGAATTGTCCGTTCCGCAGAGATAATCAAAGACCGAAGAAAGAAACGGTTGTCGATCGTTTTCGCATATGCATCAACGGTGAAATCGATTGGCCAGAAATTGACCAAATTTGCCCCGGCTGGCGCAGATCCGCTTAAAGAAACGGCCAGTACATGAATGAGCGGCAGGATACATAGAAGCGATAACGCAAACATGAATACATAGTTAATCGCCGAGAAGGTTTTATAGGATTTCGCTTTATAATACATAGCACCCTCCCTAGAACACCCTGTAATTAGCAAACTTATAGGCCATCCGATACGAGATAATGATTAGCAGCATCCCAACAACTGATTTGAAAAGTCCGATCGCTGTGGAAAAGCTGAAATCCCCATTCACAATCCCCATACGGTACACGAATGTATCGATAATATCGCCTTTTTCATAAACCATTGGATTATATAAGTTGAAAATTTGATCAAATCCGGCATTCAGGATATTCCCAAGTGATAAGGTGACCACGACGACAATAATCGGAATGATGGAAGGGAAAGTAATGTGCAATGTTTGCCTCCACCGATTCGCCCCGTCGACCTCGGCAGCTTCGTATAGCGATGGATTAATTCCGGCTAGCGAAGCGAGAAAGATAATGGTTCCGAAGCCAAACTCCTTCCATATATCACTAAGAATGACCGTAAAACGGAACCAGTTTCCGCTTCCCAGGAAGAAGATGGGTTCAATCCCAAACCAGCTGCCAAGCACACGGTTGATTAACCCGCCGTCAACGGACAATAAGTCGATCAATATGCCGCCTAAAATGACCCATGACAGAAAATGCGGCAAATAAACGAGCGTTTGCACCGTCCGTTTAAAAATGACTTTTCGCATTTCATTGAGGAGGACGGCAAAGACAATGCTGGATAGAGTCGTAAAAACGATTTTTAAAAGTGCGATTAAGAACGTGTTCCAAATTACCTGCTTGCTGTCACGGTATTCGAACATAAATTGAAAATGATCCAGTCCCACCCACTCGGATTTCACGAAACCAAGCCAAGGCTGGTAATCCTGAAACGCAATGATAAGGCCGGCGATCGGTACATAGCTGAACACGAAAGTGAAAATAACGGCAGGCAGCAGCATGAGATGCAGCGGCCATCCGTTTTTGCGTGATTTTCGTAGTTTCGTCAGCATCCTTTGTGGCCACCTTCCTTCTTCTTACGCTGTTCCGTTTAGATGAAGGATTGGTCAAAGTCTTCTTGCCACTTTGACCAATCCAAGCTTATTTATGCTGACTTCCTTATTGGGAGACCGATTGGTACCATTCGTTCACTTCAGCGGTCACCGCATCGCCACCGGCGGAATTCCATTCGTCAACAAACTTGTCGAAATCACTTACCGGAGCGTTGCCGAAAATGATTTTGCTAAACGTCTCTTGTTTTATTTTCTCAAGAAGTTCCCACTTCTTCTTCATGGTTGCCGTAGGCGCACCGTTGAAAACATTTACTTTAGAGGCATCAACCTGCTCCAATATTTTACCGTACCCTTGAACCTGATCCTCCGGATGATCTTTATAGAACAGATCATTAGGCGTTGACAGAGCCTCTCCTTTGTAACGCTTAATCATCGGCTCTACGCTGGCTTCGGGAATTTGCGGCATTTCCCACAGCAGGAAATACTTCTTGGAGTCAATATAGCCGTTAGGCAGATCCTCGTTTTTCCTGGTAGGCTGACCATCCTTCATGATCCAGTCATAACCTTCGAAATACCCGTGCTCAAACTCACTGCCTTCTCTTGGATATGCCAGGTTCTCGAACAAGTAATTGAAATAAACGAATAGTGCATCCAGGGTTCTAGGTTCGATGTCCTTGTTAATTAGGATGGCCGAACCGCCTTGAACCGTGCCGTTACGACCCGCTAGTCCGTCCGGACCGGTCGGAATGTGGTACGGCTTCATCTTGGCCGACGGAACGTTCTTAACCAGATCAGGGAACGGATACCACGGAAGCCACTGAGGTCCCGCGATCATACCGATTGTACCTTTGCTGATTACTTCAGCCACTTTGCCGCCGTCGTACAATCCCGAGTCTTTAGGTAGGTAGCCTTTGTCGTACCACTGCTTCAGCTTCTCTAAGCCTGCTTTCATCTCAGGCTGTACTGGCCCATAACCGACTTTGCCGTCTGCAGTCATATTCCATTGCTCCGGTACGACGCCGTAGGCACCGAAAATCCAGGTGGAATTGCCAATGCCGTCTGCCAAACTAGCCTTCGGTGCAATGACAAGGCCGTACGTATCCTTTTTGCCGTTTTGATCGGGGTCCTGGTTGGTGAATGCATCCATCACTTTCTCTACATCGTCAATCGTCTCCGGCGCCTTTAAATTCAATTGATCCAGCCAATCCTGACGGATCCATAGTACGGGATCCGAGCCGTAACCATAGGTCAATAGAGGAATACCATACTTCTTGCCATCCTTCTTGAAAGGGTTCCAAGTATAATCATACTTTTCCAACGCGTCTTTCCAGATCGGCGCAGCCTTTTCATTGAATGTCTCGCCGACATCCATGAATTTGCCGGAAGAGATAAGGTCTTGAGCCAAGTTTGCATCAAAGACAATCATCACATCGGGCATGGGCTCATTCGACGAGAGAGCAAGCCTTAGTTTTGTTTTGTAGGCGTCGTTTTGGTCCGTTACAGACCAAAGATTTTTGATATTGATTCCAAACCTCTCTTTCGCCCATTTCGTATGTACGTTATCATCGACATTCTCACCATCTTTGAATGTAACACCTGCAGCAACGCCACGAACGGTGGTAATCGTTACCTCGGGATTAAACTTCCCTGATAAGTTCCCGTCAACAACGGTGGCATTCTCCGCAGAATTGTCCTCTTGCACATCCGGTTCTTGTACCTGCTGATCATTCTTTTGTGTGTTGTTGGATCGATCAGTCGTCGATTTGTCGTTACTTGCGTTCTTCTGTTCGTCATCCGGGAATCCGCTGCAGGCCGTAAACAAAGTCATTGTGCACAATAGCATGACAAGCAACATGATAATTGGCCGACTTTTAAGCATACCGTCACCCCTTTAATTGGATAAGGAAACTAACCTACCTCCATAGTAATAAAGCGCTTTCAACTTATAAAGATCAAATACCCAATATCGTGTCACTATTTAAAGATGTTTTCCTATTTTCTCCAACAAGCCGCTCTGAGACAAATACATCAGCAGGAAGAGGAGCCCATGCGTCGAATGATCAGAAGTAGTCCAAGCGCTAAAGTCAGGGGGCATTTATGAGAGTTTCATCAACGAATAAGACTACCTTTCATAAAATGAATTTCATTATTTTCCTTCTGCTAATCCCGATTAATATTCTGTATTGGTTCTCTAATCAAGCAAGTATAAACGTAGTCAAAAATACGCAGCAGCAATCCGGGCTTAATCAGCTTGTCTATCTGGTCAACCAGCTTGATGGGAATGTAAACCAATTATCGAAAGTACTTGTTACGCTAAGCAGTGATCCAAGCATCATTGATTTCGCCTACCTTGGTCGATTGAAGCCATTTGAGCAGATGGAACTTGCTAATACGATCGAGAGAAAACTTGTTCTTCAAAGCGTATCCAATCAATTCGCGAATCATTTAAGCGTGTATTCCATATCTGCTAAACAAACTGTCGGCACTTATCCCGTTGGTGAATTTGAATATCCTGATTTACCAGGGGCCATCTCCGAATCGTGGACATTTAAGAGGAATCAGGGAATCAATGAGGAATATCAGTCTTATTTTGAACGATACTTGTTCTCCCCCTACTCGCAAAATAAAGTAATCGACGACGCGAATGTTATTCTGCGGGCAAGCTTTACTCCTGAGAATATTCGGTATATGCTGGGTGATTTTACGAAAGGTCAGCAAATGGAAGCCTACTTTTACTCCCCCGGCCGTGCACCGATTATGGGACAAACGACTGATAATTCAATGGTTCAGCAGCTTACGGCTAGGCTGGATACAAGTCTGCTTCCGAATGAAGGCAGCCAAGTCCTAAAGCTCCTTGGAGAAAAATATATGGTGTATTTCGCAAAATCCAAAACATTGAACTGGTATATGATTGGGTACACGCCACTCGATCGCGTTCTTGAGCCCATTACGCAAACCCGAAATCTATTCTATTTCTCTATCGTTCTCCTGCTGGCAACGGGAATTACGGCCTCCTTCATGCTCTATCGAAACGTTCAACTCCCCATTAGCAGGCTGATCTGGGGGGTAACTCAGTTTAAGCAAGGTAATTATGCGGTGCGGATTCGTGACACCAGTAAGAATGAATTCGATTTCTTAATCGGGAGTTTCAATGAGATGGCGGAACAAATCGAACAGCTTATCGAGAATGTTTATAAGGAAAAACTATTCGCGCGCGAGGCCATGTTAAAGCAGCTTCAATCTCAAATCAATCCGCATTTTTTGTACAACTGTCTGTTTTTCATTCAAAATATGTCACGCTCCGGAAACGATGAAGCCGTTGAAGCAATGGCACTGAGCTTAGCGGAATTCTTCCGCTATACGACACGATTGGAGAAGCGTACGGCACCTCTTCATGATGAACTGAAGTTGGTCACCAACTATCTCATGATTCAGCAATTAAGGATGAAAAGGCTGCAGTACCAGATCGACATTCCGGAAGAAATGCTGGATATGGAACTACCTTACTTATTTCTGCAGCCTTTTATAGAGAATGCCATCATTCACGGCTTTGAACAGAAGAAAGGTCCTTGTATAATTTGCATTTCAGGACAAGTTCGTAGTGAGATGAATATCATCGTCGTTGAAGATAACGGAAAAGGACTAACCCAGGAAGAAATCGGCCGTCTACATGATAAATTACATTCTACACTGAATGAGGATATGGGCCACGCAATTTGGAACGTGTATCGAAGGCTTGTTCTGGAATTCGGAGAACGCGCCGTTATTCGGTTCTCTTCATCCTCACTCGGTGGAGTTCGGGTCGAAATCATTTGGAATGCCTAGTTCCCGATCTAGGAAGTCGCGCTTGCTGCACTACGCTTATTTCTTGTGTATAGAAAAGCCGCCCTCATCCTTCCGGATGCTGGCGGCCTAGTTTCAGACAGCTGTATTTGCAGAACCTAATCTATCTTCTTGCTTACTCCGCCACCAAAAGTATTCTGATATCCATCGGCATCTTTTATCGTAAATTCGCTCCAAGGCTCATAGTAATTCGGACCATTGACGATTGCGACACTCATAGAACATACCTCTAATTTGGAATATTAAACCAATATAAGTTTAATCATACAATAAAAGGCACCGAGCGAACAGGAATTTCTCCCTATCCATTCGATGCCTACTCGTAATGCACGATTAAATCAATATAAACACTTTGTCATCTTCTACTTTGACCTGGTAGGACTGCAAATCCACACAAGCAGGAACGCGTACTGCCGCACCGGTTGTAATATCAAAGCGACCGTTGTGCTTCGGGCATTCCACTTGCTTCCCCATTACAAGTCCCTCTGACAGATGGTACTTCCCATGTGTGCAGAAACCGTCAGTCGCGTGGTAATCCCCTTTGTCGGAGCGGTACACAGCGAAGGAACGATCTGCCTGATCGAAACGGATTACATCCTCTACTTCAATTTCATCAGCATCGCAAACTTCTACCCATTCCTGGTTTGACACTATGCTTCACTCCTTGTTAGTTGGTCCAAATTAGGACCGTAGCGATAAGGAACGGCTGTATCCGGCAGCGGCTTAACGACAACATAAGACGGATCGTCTTTCTGCTTGCGAAGCGCGCCGATAACTTCTTTGAGGGCTGCCCATAGACTCGGTCGAGCTGCCGGGCAATCGGATTTCATGACTTCATGGAGTTTAGGCAAGGCGTGAAACGGAACCATCGGGAACATATGATGCTCCGTATGGTAGTTCATGTTCCAATAAAGGAAACGGAATACCCGGTTCATATAGATTGTCCGCGTATTCAGGCGATGATCCAACACATCTTCATACAGACCCAAATGCTGCGTAATCCCAAACGTGAGTACAAGCAAACCGCCATAGAATGAAGGAAGAATGATGAACATTGCAGGCAGAATGCTGCCCATGTAGATGCATGCTGCAATAACAGCCAGAATAATCAGCATGTAAACACGTGCTTCACGGTACACTTTATGGTGCTCGGAAGCCGGAATATAGTCTTTCTCTTGCTCATCCAGCTTACCGAATGTATGCAGGAGGAAGCTTTTGATTGCCAGCGGGCCGCCGTACAAGTGGAAAATTTGCATGTATAGGATTTTCCAAACCGGCGGTCTGGCGGTAATGATCTCCGGATCGCGGCCTACGATAATCGTATCGGTATGATGACGGGCATGACTCCAGCGCCATGGCGTAGCCGATCGCAGGACAAAGAACGAAGCAATGTGATAAACGACGTCATTCATCCAAGGTGTCTTAAAAGCGGTACCGTGTCCACATTCATGCCAGCGGGAATCGCCTGGTGTTGCATAAAGCAAACCGTACAGGAAGAACGCCGGAACTGCCCACCATGTGCCCCAAGATTGATAAGCAAGGAATCCAAGGATAATGAGTCCGCCAAACCAGATCAGCGTATCTCGGATAGCCGGACCATCCTTTCTCTTCATCAATTCCTTCATCTTTGCACGAGGGATTGGGGTTTGATGCCACTCTGCGGAAGCAAGACCTTTCTCATCCGCACGTTTGCTTTCAACGCCTTTCAAACTGTAGTCTCTTCGTTGTACGACAATTGCCACTATGACCGCCTCCTTATTTATTTCTATTCGTGCGCGGGCACGTCATTCTCCAAAAAAGAAAGCCTTACAGGCTTTCGGGAATATAAATATGTGTCTCTGTATAATGATGCTCGGACTCCGGCTGCTTCCCTGCAAACACATGATCAAACAGGATACGCAGCGACAAGTACCCTTGCCTCTCCGGATTCTGTACAATCGTGAAATCAATGATCCGCTCACGAAGGCCTTGAATAGCCGGAGGAATCAGATCGTTGCAGACAACTCGAAGTGCGCCTTCTTGCTTATGATGCTTGATAACGTCAACACATGCGCCAATATCGCCTGTCGCCATGTAGATGCCGCTAATATCATGTTGTGTACGCAGTGCAAGATCAAGGTGAAGATACGTATCTGCATATCGGTCAAAGCCTTCAATGACTTGAAGCACTTCAAGCTTATTGCCATGCTCCGCAAGTCCTTGCTTGAATCCTTCAACCCGAGAACGATGTGCATGGAACTTCAGGTTACCGGTAACGATCAACACTTTGGCATTCGGCTGCAGAACACGGTTCATCAAACCAGCAGCAACCATCCCGCTCTTATGCAAATCCTGCCCCACGAAACAAATCCGTTTGCTGAGCTCTACATCCGAGTTGAACGTGACAATCGGTACTGCCCGTTCAGCAGCGTAATCGATGCTTGCACGAATCAATTCATCGTCCATGACGGAGAACATAATACCGCTTACGCCAGCTTCGACAAGCTCGCGAATGGCAGCCGCACCTTCCTCCGGACTCTTATTATCGACGAATCGATACTCCAGTCGGACGCCAAGATCCTTAAGCTCTTCTGCCGCAACGCTGATTCCGTTACGAATCGCTTCGAAGAACTGAATTTCCTGCGGCGGCATAATAATGCCGAATACAAGAGGTTTCTTCTGATACGCTAACGCTTTGGCAGCAATATTAGGTACATAATTCAGTTCAGCTGCAATGCTAAGAATTCGATCGCGAACATCCGGTTTCACGCCGGGCCTGTCGTTAAGCACCCGGTCAACGGTTCCTCGCGATACCCCTGCTTGCTTGGCAATTTCTCTAATGGTTACGGTCATAATTCGCTCCTATTGCCCAGGTGTGCTCGGGCACCTTTTATTATAGAGCGAATGATTTATTCTCACAAGAGCCTTTATACGCCAACTGATTTGAGTTTATTGTCGAGGAACGTTTTCGCACGCGGAATGTCCTCTTCTTCCAAATGCTCAATGATGATCGGAATGTTCGGATGAAGCTTCGCCAAACGCTCCAGATACAAGTCATAGTTCAAATTGCCAAGGCCCGGAGCCGGAAGTTCGACTGCGCCTGCACCACGGAATGAGTGAGACTCGGAAGCGTCAATATCAGCATGCTTCTCGAGCGTATCAGTAGCCCGCATGCAGTCTTTGGCGTGCGCAATTTTGACTTTATCGCCAACTGCATTGAAGATGCGGTTCAACGTTTCATCAATATGATCGATATTATTGTCGGTGAAATAGTTAGTCGGATCCATCAGTAGGCCAAGTCCCGGATGATTGACATCCGAGAGCAAGCGCGATACTTGATCCACAGAGCCGATAACGTTGTTAACGTAGTTCTCAATCAAGAAAACAGAGCCGTTGTCGTAAGCAAATTTAGCCAGATCTTCAATCGTGTTTGCTACTTCCTCGTACGCTTCTTCCGTTGCATTCTTCGGATCCCATACCCAGTCACTCTCCGTATTGTAAGTACCTGTCTCACTCACCACGTACGGGCTGCCTAGTTCACGAGCAAATTCAAGAATTTTCTTAACGCCATGGACGTTCTGTTTGCGTTTCTCGGGATCCGGGTGAATCAGGTTCGTATAACCGGAGATGCAGACGATCGGCAGATTCGCATCACGGAATGCATCGCGAATGGTGCGGCATTTCTCTTTCGTCAAGGAATCGAAGGATAGATCCATGTCTTTGAAAGCCAAGTCCAGCTGCACGCATGAGAAACCGTCTTTCTTCATTCTAGCGATCGATTCCTGAAGCGAATAAGGATAATAAGCGTTGAAAATACCGACTGATAACATAATGATGACCTCCGCGCGTTATATTTTGGCTTAAATGAATTCCGATAACTTCACTGTCCTGCCTTCGGCAATGGACTTGTAGCAAGCGTCAACCGCCGCCATGGTCTTCAAATTATCGCGTCCGCCGATTTCCGGCTCGCTGTTTGTTTCCACGGCACGCAGCAGCTGTGCCATTGTTCCTTGGAATGCATCCGGGAACCAAACGGAATCCCATTCCGGGCGAATCCATTCGTTCGGTTGCTGACGGGTCGTGAATGCCAGCGTGCTTGGCGAATGCTCCGGATAACGCGGCCAGCCGATTGTACCTGTAGCCATGCCATCCAAACCTTCGACGCGCCACTTGATGTAAATATCCTTCTCTGTGCCTTCGCCCGGCCAAGCCCATACATCATCTAAGCTAGTCGCCATCAACTCATCCTCATATTGGAAGGTGTATTGCGAAATACCATCGATATGCGAGAACTTCGTGCGCGGGTCTTTGCGCGTAACGGCTGTGATCTTCTCAGGGTCGCCGAACAGATAACGGAACGCATCAATATGATGGATACCCATATTAAGAATCTCGATTTGCTCATATTGCTCAAGGAAGCCCTGCCAGTGCGGAATCGCACGCATTTCAATCGTTGCAAGAACAGGCTGTCCCAAGAATCCGCCTTCAAGAATCGCTTTAAGCGCGCGGATGGATTGGTCATATCGCATGTTGGAGTTTACGGCGATTTTGACCCCTGCTGCCTCGCATAACTCGACGATTTGACGAGCTTCTTGTGAATTCATCGCAAGCGGCTTCTGGCACAGAATCCCTTTAATATGCGGTTGCTTCACGGCTTCGCGGACTACGTCAAGTTGACGATCCGGAGGCAATGCGATATCGAGAATTTCGATCTCCGGATCGCGCACGAGCTCTTCCCACGTACGGTGAACCTTAGGGATATTACGCAGCTCTGCTACGGCTTTCGCATTCTCATACGTACGGGACGCAATGGCAACCGGATTGAATCCGGCATCGCGATAAGCGACTAGGTGGCAATCCCGCATAATAAAGCCGGATCCGATACATCCTATCCGGTAATCCATCCGTTTGGGCATTTCAGGCCGAATAATGGTTTGAAAATCAAGCTGTTTCATCTTTATGCCTCCTTCGTTCCTTGCCTAGTTATTGGATTCGATCCAAAGTGAAGTTGTTATCGTGCGCTCTTCTCCTGCTTTTATACCCTGGACACCCGTTAACTCTTGCTCATACGGAAGATTGAATGCATCCGTTACATAGGTATAAGGCTCAATGGAGAAAGCTTGATCCCAGTTCGGTCGGAACAACAGCACGAATGGGAATTGCGCATCAAGTTGGTAGGCGATGGTATAGCCCGCATTAGGCAGTACTAAACGGTTTATGAAATCCGACTCCGGATCAATGGTGAGCAGCGTACATCCAAGCTCCGGATAATCGGCTAGCTCGATTCCGGATTGGATCGCTTCGCTCAGCTCCGTTACCGCTGGACGTCCCGTTACGAAAGATAAATTCGTAATGGGCCATTCTGCTGCAGCAGGAACCTGTAGTGTAAGATAGGGGTCGCTTTCATAGGGCAGCGAGAAGTAAGGATGCAATCCATAAGCGAATGGCGCTTCATCGGAGCCTTCATTCTTTATGCAGCTATCCATACCCAGCTTGCCGTCAAGCAGCCGGTATGTAATCGTGAACGTTAATGAATGTGGAAAATATGCCAGGATGTCCGGGTAATTCTCATAGCGCAAACGACTTGTAACCCATGCTCCCTGTTCATCGGATGCACCGCAATCAAGCACTTCCCATGCTCTTACGCTCAACTCTCCGTGTAAATGATAATCCGGCGGTTCATTGATTGGAAAATGGTACGTACGATCTCGAAACGTAAATGTACCTTTGTTAATCCGGTTAGGTGGAGACAACACCGGAGTCCCGTACTTCGAGCTGGCAAATTTCTCGTTCTTCAGCGTAGATAAGCTTACGGAAGTCTTGATGACTTCGCGTCCATCAGTCGTAAAGCTGTACAGATTATTGCCAACTTCCGGCAGCAGCTCTGCAATACTTCCGCTTAATGTATCAGACAACTTAATAATGGTTATGCCATCTTGCTTGAGCGTTTCAACTACGTATCTACTCATGTTCTCCCTCCGATGGTTCGCGGGATCGCGTGTTTGAGTCCGGCACGTTGGGAACGGTTTCAATCGCTATGTGCTCGGGCACATTTGATTATATAACGAGTAATCGATATTCACAACAACAATTTATTATCCTTCGCGTTACCTATTGAAGCGAGTACAGAGGCTCAATGAAGGAGCCTCTGTACTCTTGTGTCGCCTATTAGAGCTTCGTGCCGAAATTCGTCGACTTTCTGCTCATGGCTTGCGCAAATCTCGTTCGTAAGTGCTGCATCCACTCCGGCTCATGATCCCATTTCTCCGCAACGGATCGAATTAATCGCGCATAACCGTATACATTTGCAAAACGCCTCAGTGCCGGTAATACCGATTCCATGTTCTCCGGTAAATCATATGCCGTGCTGTATCCCTCCAAGAAACACTGTTTCTTACGGTGATACAGCTCTTCCGAAATACAGTCCTGCAAGCTGTCCAGCGCTTGCTCGATGTCCATCGCATACCAGTGATACATGGCATCGTCGAAGTCAATCGCATAACAACGCTTCGTTTCATGATCATAGAACACATTGTCGTATTCGAAGTCATAATGGATCAAACCATAATTTCGTGAATGGATGGGTAAAGCAGCAAAATAATCGCGAAGCAATTGGACCTCCGTCCTGGCTGCTGCTTCATTCGGGAGCTCCTTGATCTGATCATCAATCCAATCCAGCACCTCGCTATATGACCATCTTCGTTTATCCCCCGGCTCATACTCGCTCGAGAACCGGTGGAGCTCACCCAGCGCTTGGCCGTGGCTAAAGACGATCTCGTCGGCAAGGTCAGTTTGATTCATCGCAGATCCAGGCACTCTCTCGAATACGGAGGCGTAATAGTCGCCCCAAGGCGTTTGAATTTCTGCGAGTTCCTCCCCTGCATTGGATTTCACGGCCACCAGCACGCCATACTCATGTTCGTGCAAGTACTTAATGAATGCCAGCTCGGCTTCGATATTCGATCGGTTTTTCTCCCCAACAGGAGCAAACCTTAGCAGCTGTGTCTCGCTTTTCTTGCGAAACGGATAAATCGCATTCGATGATATCCGGTAATATTGAAACATCTCAGTCGACTCTGCATCATAGTCCCAGTTCCTCAGAATCATTTCGGCCAAGTTTTCATTATGGAATAAATAGTTCAGCTTTAACATATTCAGGTGACCTCCGCGTCATAAGCTTATTTTTGCGCGCAAAAAGACCGCAAGGCATATTGCCTGCGGCCTAATAATTCTGATCATTAGGGTTTGCTTGCATACGCAAACAAACCTATCCCGATACAGAAATATAGTACAGAAACATCCTTCTTCACGGCAGACTCACTGTGTCTGCCCACCTATTCAGTTCACGCTCACCTTAATAATTGTTGCAGTAGTGGTCGTAGCCCGGCGTTTCATGCCGCTCACTCCTTTCGGAAATAACAAGTATCTTCATCGTATATGAGATCGTGGTTGGAAGCAATTACTATTTCTACGAGAACTTTGCTACCTCCGGCCTACAGCTTGAGCGCACGTTTAATGCTCATCTCAAGCGGCGAATACGCACTGCCGTCGCTACGATCGAAGTTCATCCGCTCTTTGAGAGGCGTCGTTCGATTGCACATGAAACGGGTCACGCCGCTATGGTTTTGCGAGGGGGTATGATAGAGAAAAGGATGGCATAAGATAACGTCGCCCGGCGACATAGTCGTCTCCTTTACCCGAAGTAAAGTGCCGTGCTCGTCGGTAAAGCCGTTCGTCATAAACCTCTCAACACGATTCGCTCCGGGCAAGAAAGAATCATCTGCGTTTCCTGTTAGCGCGGCCAGCCAGGGATGCCAGACATTACACTCTGCAATCGCTTCATGCGGATCCATTCCCTCCGGCTTCGTGGCTAAGTAACGGGCGACAACTTGATGAGAGCCTTCTGCAATTAACGTTCCCCCGCCATGCGGCCCGATCTCCGAGAAGATGCACAAACACAGCAAACCCTGCTCACGGGCGTCGACGAAATGGCGAAAATGAGACCCGTCCCAGTGCCAGCCGGTTGCCGGAACATCCCACTCTTCGTTCGCACCAAGATTGAAATTAACCGGCCACCAGCCCCAGCTCGGATAATTCCGGTCCTCGTCGCCGTACCACAATACCTTCTGCGTCCAGCGATCCTCTCCAATCAGATCCTCAATAGCATCACCAAGCCGGTCCGTGTTGCATCGATCAAATGCTTCGCTTCGAAAGTTTTCTTTCATGAACAATATAGGCGTATTCCACGTATCTCGGTTGTCTCGATCGATCTCATATCGTCTTAGCTGCTCCCACAGGAAGTCTTGGCATTCCAGCGCCAACGTTCTCGGGAATGCTTCCTCCACTTTGACCCAACCCAGCTCCATAAATTGCTCAATCTGTGAATCAGTCAGCACCATGTTCATCTCTGTTCAAGCCTCCCATTACTGATTTGCCTACCATAATTGAAGCGCTTTCTCCAATATAACAGGCGACCGGCCATTTTCATATCCATATTTATACATAACAAAAAAGCCGCGATTCATCGCGACTTCGTCAATTACTCTTCAGCGAGCACAATATCCATGCAATACAAGAGGTTAAGCGCCTCGGGCAGCATAAATTTCGCTTGGCGGATTCGATTCTGGCTAGGATCGATCTGATAATTAAGCGCGTGGGAGAGGTCTGCTCCGGATAAATTGGTGTCACCGAACATACTTTCCGTGAAATCCGAGCCTCTTAAATTTGCTTTCGACAGATCCGCTTCGCGGAAATCAACATCCTTGACAGAACAATTCGTGAACGACGATTGCGGCAATGCGACACCGATGAAGGTCGAGTGATTTAACGTACAATCTTCGAATTTGAGCAGGCTCGGCACTGCGATTCGCGGCCATTCCGCTTCCGACCAATTGATCCCGACTAGCTTCGATTGCATGAAATGAACCTGAGAGAACTTGCTGTCAGCAACCTTCATGAGGTTCAAATCGCAGCGGATAAACGTGCATCCGGTAAATTTGCATTCATCGAATACGGTTTCGCTAAACTCACAATTCGTAAACGTGCAATCGTAGAAATGGACCGCGACGACTTCCACTTTGCTAAACTTGATATCCTTGAATTGCTCATCGAAATATTCGCTCTCCGTGAACACCCTAGTCACATCCTTATTTCTTAATACGGCTAAACGTGGTCATGACCATCTCTAAACTAGCGTTTCCAACTCAACCACCTGGCATGCCCATCCGTTTCGGCTAGCCGCATACTCTGAAACCGGCCATCCCTATAGGTATCGAGATGCAAATCAAGATCCCACATATTATTGTAGAGGTGATAGACCTCTCTTGTCTCCCCCAATATTCGGATTTGTTCAACTAATTGGTGTTTATCTGAGTGACGGAGTTGATTAGCCACATGCGTATGAAAGATGCACAAGGCATGATCCTCAGAGGTCGTCACTGCCGCCGAATCCAAACATGCCAAGGCGTTGCCTTCAATAAGTTGAACAGCTTGATGATCAAAATAACTTGCCGCCTCTTCAAAATGGTTCATACGCTCACGATGCTCCGGCCAAATTAAAGCCTTCATCCACATTCGATCCTCCGACTGATGGAGTTGATTTACATGGAGATCAATGCCGATCCTGGACGCCACCGGAGGACTATCCGAGTAGAGGAATGGAAGATTCGGTCCGCGCAGAGAAGCGGTCAAGGTGAATTGGGATTGCGGATTGCCATAATACCCATCGACATGACTATAGGAATACCTATACTTATCCCAGAACAACTGCAGTCCGGCGCTCGTTCCGATCTCGATTAATGCAAGCGGTTTGTTCGATAGATGGTGGATGAGGCAGAACGCCGGATACAGATACGCACAGCGGCGAACCTCATTCGTCTGAACCAGCTTCGTAGTCAGCAATTGAACAAGTTCATCTCGGTAGAGCAGGCAGAATGCCTTGAAAGGTTCAAAAGCTGCTGCGGCGTCCTTCGGATTCGGCACAATACTCGCATAATAATCCTTCAAGTCATGCTCAATGCCGCTTAGAAGCATATAATGTACCGCACCTAGGTAGAGGTTCGGGATTGGCTGCCCTTCTCTACTGGCAGAGGCCATGCGAAGCAGGTCATCGTCTCCCGCTATTCGGCCTGAAAGCTGCTCATACAAGCTGCTTGACCCTTTGCATTCTTTCTCGGCAAATCTTCTGAAGCTCTCGGATATGCTCGAAATCTCCATTCGTCCACCTCCAACAATAATCGCTCAGTTAGAGTGTAGCATCCCAAATAGATAAACAGAACCTTCATTATTCTATACTTGTAATAAGTATTATTTATCACATAAAAAGAGACTGCCAAAGGCAGCCTTGAGAACAACAGTTAACTTCCTGTCCCCTGATACTTATTAAGTCCCCTGTTCCAAACTGCGTAGGCGAGCACGAACAGCGCAAGTCCGACAACCGGTGCGACATAAGGCAGCATCGGCGAGAACAGTGTCTCCCCCGTCTTGTTCAAGATCAGCTGTGACGGATAGAAGTTGACGAAAGCATAGGGAACGACAAAGGTAACGAGAATGCGAATAAACTTGTTGTAGATTGATATGGGATAATCCATAAACGAACGAATCCCGTGCACAACCATGTCCATCAATGCACCGGAACGAGTGAACCAGAAGCACATCGAGCCGGTAATTACGATGAAAGCCGCTTGCACAAGGGTTGCCCCGAGCAGAACGACAGCAAGGATGAGCAATTCGGTGAATCCCATATGTACATTCAGATGGTTGAAGCACACGATGAACATCGTAATCCCGATGATCACATCGCCTAAGTAGAAATGCCCGAATGTCCGTATAATCATATGGACGAACGGGTTAACCGGTTTGACGAGCATGACATCGAATGTGCCTTGTGCGACCATGTCTTCTACTTCCCACATCTGGAACGAGAAGAAAATCGAAGCTAAGCCGAACGTAAACATATTCATCGTGTAAATCAGCATGACCTCGTACATTCCCCAGCCATTAATCGTGTTGAATCGGTCGAGCATGACCCAGATGATCAAGAAATTGACGATATGTCCCATTGCGAATCCGAGGAAATCCAAGTAAAACATGATGCCGTACTCCGATTTGCTTTTGAAATAGATCGGGATAAAACGGGCATATAATTTCAGAAACCGCATGTTCAGCCTCCCTGCACGACCAGTTTTTTCACCGCACTTGCCCACATCCGCCGTTCCAGAAGAAGCAACGCGACGATCCAGCCCACCTGCTGCAAAATAACGAAGCCAACGTCCATTAACCCGCTCGTTTTGCCTAAATAAACGGAGATTGGATCATAGTAAATCAACCGAAACGGCAGACAATAGGAAATTGTCGTCAACGTTCCGGAGAAGAACCAGATTGGGATGAAGGCTCCGGAGAACAAGCGAATCAGCCCGCTTAGCAGCACATTAATTTGCCAGACGAGGACATACCAGAACGCAATTAAACCGATGATGTAGTTGATGAGGAAGTTGAGTAGAAAGGCATTGAAGAGCATAATTGCGAAAGCCACCGCATTCCAGCCGGTCGGCAGCTCTAATCGAAAGAAATACAAGCTAATCAATAGGAGCGGAATGAGTTCGAAGAGTACGCGGTATACGTTCTGTCCAAGCGAATGAAAGAATGCGACGAAGCGAAAATTCACCGGTTTCAGCAGCTCCATCGCAATTTCGCCGTTCCTTACTTTTCTCCCGACCCAGAAGATGACATTATTCGTTGCGAATACGGAGATGAACGAGCTGATGACTACATAGGTGACCATCTCCTTTACAGAGATGCTGCCTGCACCGGAATCCACCTGCGCATGTCCGGCAAATACGGCATACCAGATGTAAACCTGCACGAAAACCTTAATCAGCTGGCCAAACAGAAACATGAATACTTCCATCCGATAAGCCATATTTTGACGAAGTGAATTCAGCGTCAATTCCCGATAGAGGGCGAGTCTCATACGAAAACACGCTCCCGATCCGCAGCAGCCTCAAGCGGAAGCCGCTCGACATACATCGTACGAATGATCTCTTCGATGTCTGTTTCCTTGACGACAAAGTCTTTCACTTCGTACCTGTCCATAATCCATTTGATCAGCATCGAGGAGTTGATTAGCTTCTTGTCATAGACCAGCTGCGTCTTCTTACCGTCAACACTGACGCTCGTCACGCCGAGCTCGCTCAGCTCTTGAGAGGACTCGAATATCCGATCCGTTTCCACAACCATCTGTTCGCCGGTGCCAAAGTCGTTCTTCAATTGTTCCAGGTTCCCGTCATACATCAGCTTGCCTTGATCAATAACCATGACGCGGCTGCAAAGCTTCTCAATATCGGACATATCATGGGTCGTGAGTATAACTGTCGTTCCGCGATCACGGTTGATTTCGAGGATAAAGTTACGGATCTTCTCCTTGACCACCACATCCAGTCCGATGGTTGGCTCATCCAGATAGATAATATCCGGGTCATGCAGCAGTGCAGCGCATAAGTCCGCCCGCATTCGCTGTCCAAGACTGAGCTGCCTTACGGCTACATGCTTGAACTCCTCCAAACCAAGAATATCCGTGAAGCGCTCCATATTCTCGTTGAATCTGGCGAGTGGAATATCGTACATGTATCGCATCAGCTTGAGTGAATCGATGACGGGCGTATCCCACCATAGCTGCGTTTTCTGACCGAAGACGGCACCAATGCGCATCGCGTTCAGCTCACGATTCTTGTAAGGCTCAATGCCATTTACGATAACCCGACCGCTTGTTGGTACGAGAATTCCGACGAGCATTTTGATCGAGGTGGATTTGCCCGCCCCGTTTGGGCCGATATATCCCACAATTTCCCCTTTATCGATCGTGAACGAAATGTCATCAACGGCCGTCTTGGTTTCATACTCGCGATAGACAAGCCCTTTGACATTGTTCCATAACCCTTCTCTGCTCTTGTTGCGCTTGAACTCTTTGCGCAAATTTTCCACTTGAATGACAGCCATACCATCCCTCTTTTCTCCTCTGAAAAGACTAATGACTACTACAAATTCTAATAATTACCAGCAGTGACTCGATTATCATATGGGTAAGGATGACAAGTCAATAAAAAAAATCAACGATGCATTATTACATCGTTGATTTCTCCTGCAGCCATGCCTCATACTCGCTCTTCGTGAGCCCGTAGATATATTCATCGTGATGTTTGCCTTTCGTGAAGATCATGTCACGCAGGCGGCCTTCTTGTTTAAAGCCCAGATGCTCTTGCAGCGCAACGGAACCGTTATTGAATGCATAAACATGGGCATTAGCCTTGTTATAGCGCAGCTCCTCGAAATAATAACCAAGAATCAGCCTAACCGCCTCCGACGCATAGCCTTGACGCCAATGCTCGCGGAAGATCGCAATGCCGTACTTGAAGGTGCCATTTCGCTGGTCACAATTGCTCGTACACAGACTTCCGACCAGCACTCCATCAAGTGTCTCAATGGAGAGCCATATATTGTCGCCTTCCACCGGATGGTCGACCTTCTCCTCCGCCCATGCCTTCGTACCCTCTTCGGTTCTTGGAAAATGAATCATATCGCTAAGCCGAGCACCTTCAGAATCGCGGTCATTCTGATGATAGTCCTCCCAATCGCCGAATTCCAATGGCCTCAGTCTGACCTTACTGCCTTCCCACACGTAGGATATCATGGTTGCTCGCCTCCCTCGTTCTCAGGCGTATCTTACCATTAATTCTCAGCCAAGCATAGCCGCTTGTCGCTTATACATATCCTCCACAACAAGGCAAGCCATTGCTTCTACAACCGGAACGATTCTCGGGCAAATACAAGGATCATGTCGACCGATCGTTTGAATCTCTTGTTCCTCGCCGTCCACGTTAATCGTCTGCTGAGGAACGGATATCGATGATGTCGGTTTGACGCTGACCCGAAACACGATGTCTTGTCCGTTGCTGATTCCGCCCACAATGCCACCTGCATGATTGCTTGTAAAACCGCCGCTGTTCATGCCGTCATTATGCTCGCTGCCCAGCATCACAGCCGCTTCGAAGCCTGCGCCAAATTCAATCCCTTTAATCGCGCCGATGGACAGCATCGCCTTTGCCAGCTCGGCATCCAATTTGTCGAAGACGGGTTCGCCAAGACCGGGCATCACCCCGCGAATGCGGCATTCCACGATTCCGCCGCAGCTATCGCCAACGGAAGCTAAATGTTCGATTTTGCGAATCATTGCCTTCGCAGCTTCTGGGTCGCAGGCACGAACCGCATTTTGCTCGATGATGGTTTCATCGAAGGTTTTGCATTTAATGCCGCCGATTTCGCGTGAGTATGCAATGACGTCAACACCGCGTCGCTCAAGCAATTTGCGTGCAATTGCACCTCCGGCTACACGGGCCGCTGTTTCTCTGCCTGAAGCACGCCCGCTGCCGCGATGATCGCGAATGCCGTATTTCTGCAAATACGTAAAGTCCGCATGTCCGGGGCGAAAAGCATGCTGAATCGAGCCATACGCCTCCGGCTTCATATCGTGATTATGCAAAATGATGAAGAGCGGTGTCCCTGTTGTTCGGCCCTCGAACACACCGGACTCAATATGAACGATATCGTATTCCTTGCGAGGCGAAGTCACGGAAGATTGTCCCGGTTTACGCCGATCCATCTGCTTCTGAATATAAGCTTCATCGATTTCAACGCCTGGCGTAACGCCATCCACAATGACGCCAACTGAAGCGCCGTGCGATTCTCCGTAGGTAGTGATTTTGAACCGTTCACCGAATGTATTGCCTGCCATTAGATTGGCCTCCCTCTATTAATAGTCGACTTGGATACCAAGTCCGGCCAGCTGCTCGAAATACCCCGGACAAGTCTTGGAGACACAGCCGGGATCGGAAATTCGGATGTCGTGAACCCGCAGACCAATAAGTGAGAGCGCCATGGCCATCCGATGATCGTCATGGGAATCTACCAACGTCGGCACCGGCATGCCCGGATAAACCGTTAAACCATCCTGATGCTCTTCTACCCGGATTCCCAGCTTAGTTAGCTCTGCACAAATCGCTGCGATACGATCGCATTCATGATGCCTGATATGCGCAGCATCTTTTAACGTAATAGGACCATCTGCGAACACTGCCATCGCCGCAACCGTAAGAGTCTGATCCGACCATTTCTTCATGCTTAGCGTGAACCCGCCTTTAAGCTGATCCGTTCCTTGCACCTCAACGTAATTCTCACCATGTGTAACCGTGCATCCCATCTGCTCCAAAATCTGCAGCATCTCGATATCAGGCTGACTTGTTCTCGCTGCATGGATGCCTTCAGTCCGAACTCGGCCTCCGGTCAGTGCTGCAATAGCCCAGAAATAACAGCAAGTGGAGACATCCGGCTCCAGCTGATAGGTTCTTCCTTCATAATTTCCTTGAGGAACCGTGATGGATTGACCATCCGCTGCCACATCAGCTTCAATACCGAAGTCAGCCATCATATCCAGTGTCATCTGAACGTAGTCTCTCTGAACAACTTCTCCATCAATGCGTATCGTTAGCTGTTCCTTCGCGTAGGGGGCAGCGATTAACAACCCGCTTAGAAATTGACTGGATGTGTTGCCGGGAATCGTAACCTCGCCGCCATTCAGACCGGATGCGTCCAGCATGTAGGGAAGACTATGTTCGGCCATCGTGTATTCGAATTTCGCACCGAGCTTGGTTAATGAAGCAAGCAAAGGAGCTTGCGGTCGCTCACTCATCCGCTTGCTGCCGCTCACTGTCCACTTGCCATGACCGACCGCAAGCGCGCCGGGCAAGAATCTTGCCACCGTTCCAGCAGCGCCGACATATAAATTCGCTGATGAATTCGGCCATTCTCCGCCGCAGCCTTCAATGGAAGCCGTCTCTTGCTGAACGGCCGCAGCTACGCCAAGTTTCTTTAACGAATCGATGCACCAATACGAGTCGTCACTCTTCAGAATGCCGTGCAGCTCGGATTTCCCTTGGGCAAGCGCTGCTATAATAAGCGCTCTGTTGGTGAGGCTTTTACTACCAGGCACTCGAATCGTACCTTCAACCGCTGACTTCGGAGGACTGATTCTTACCTCAAGTCGATCGTTATTCGCCGACCACGGAGAACGCGCTTCTAAATCCGGATGTATCGTTACCATTTCCGTCCACCTCTTTAGGAGTAATTGATCTATCCCGATTATAATGAGATACTTGGAATAAATGAAATCGGAATATTCGATTGTTGTCATAAAGGTGGTTTATGTCAAAATGATCAATTTAGAGTGGTATCGGATCTTTCTGCATACGGCGCGTCACCGAAATTTAACGAAAGCCGCACAAGAGCTGCATGTCACGCAGCCATCAATTAGCTATGCCATCAAGCAGATGGAGGAAGCGATTGGCGTGCAGCTCTTTCACCGATTATCCAAAGGCGTCGAGCTCACGGCCGAAGGTCAGGCCCTGCTCGACTATGTCGAGCAATCCTTCTCGATGCTGGATTCCGCGCAGAAGCATCTGCGCAATCTGAAGCAGTTACATGCCGGTGAAATCCGGATCGGTGCGAGCGATTCACTCATCAAACATCTGCTGCTTCCGCATCTGAATACCTTTCACCGGGAGCATCCGGGCATTCGAATCCGTCTCTCTCATGGCAAAACGCCCGACATCACTCGGCGCCTGCTGGATGGTGAGATTGATTGCGCGATGCTGCATTTGCCCATACAGAATCCACAGCTGCTGATTCATACGATGGCAACGATCGAGGATTGTTTTGTTGTCGGAGAGGATTATAAGGAACTGGCCGAGCGGACACTTTCCATTCAAGAGCTGGCTGAGCTGCCTTTGATCTTGCTCTCACCCGGCAGCAGTACACGTAACTTTGTGGATCAATGGTTTGCCGCAAAAGGGGTAACGGTGCGGCCGGATATTGAACTGGGCAGCGTTGATTTATTGGCGGAATTCGCAAGTTTGAACTATGGGGCGGCATTGATCAGCCGGTCTTTTGTAGAGGAGGAGCTGCGCAGCGGGAGGTTGCTCGAGCTCAAGTTGGATGTGTCTCTTCCGACTCGGGAGATTGGGTTTGCAGTGAGGCGTGATAAGAAGCTCTCCGTTGCAGCGGAAAGCTTCGTTCGGCGTATTCGCGAAGCGGAGTGAGGGATGGTTATTTGATCTCTGCAGCTAGTAGTTCGCTAATCGTAACAAGCTTGTACCCTTGTTCAATTAACTCCGGTACCAGGATTTGAATGGCCGCAAGCGATTGCGACCGATCTCCGAATCCGTCATGGAACAAGAGAATACTTCCCTCTCGAATCTCAGCGCGTGAAACATTCACGATGTGATCCGTTCCCGGCATGTCCCAGTCACGGGTATCGAGATTCGTCGCATGAATGATGGGATACCTGAAATGCTCGCATACGGCGATAAGGTCGTCATTGTATTCCAGATAAGGTGGCCGAAACGTGGTCGGACGTTTGCCAATCACGTCGATAATGATTTGTTCGGCGCGACGAAGCTCCTCCGACTGCTCCTCTTTGCTCAAACTTGCCATATGCGGATGAGTGTAGCTGTGATTGCCGAACTCATGCCCTTCCGCGTCCATTCGTTTCGCGACATCTGGATATTTCTCCATATTCGTCCCTTGTACGTAGAAGGTTGCTTTCGCACCATGCTCCTTGAATACTTGTATAAATTGCGGCGTCCATTCCGGATTCGGTCCATCATCGAATGTAATTGCGATTAGCTTGTCCGATGTCGTTACTTCATTGTAAATTTGTGCAGCTTTCATCTTGATCTCCCCCTTTGTTGGAATTAAAAAAAGGACTACACAAATCATAACGATTCTGTAGTCCTTCTTCAAATTATTCGTGAGTTGGCTCGATAGCCGGGAAGCCGATCTTCTGCCAGCGGAATAGGTGCTTGGCGCGATCCGACATTTGCTCGTACGTTTCTTGCGGAATTTGAACGCGGTTATCGCGATGGCTTGCACTGTAGATAAGAGCAAGGTTCGGACGAATTTCGTTACCGCGGTTAGGTGTTCCACGGTGCCACATACGTACATCGCGAAGCAGGATGGAGCCTGCAGGCATATGGACTTTCATCGAATGCATATGCGGTGCCAATTTCTCGGGATCCGGGCCGTTTGGACCGTAGTAGTTATCCGGCAGCAAATGCGTACCGCCCGGCCAAATTTCCATTGGGCCATTGCCGTCGTGAACATCGACGAGCGGAATGTTGAACACAAGATCCGTAATCGGCAGGTGCGTCGTGCACAAATCGCCGAAACGAGCGCCGTAATCCGGGTGAACAGGCTGCGATTTCTGACCGCCAGGCAGCGATGTGTTCGAGGAGAACAGCGTAACCGAGTAATCTTTGCCAAGAATACGATCCATGATGGAAATCGCAAAAGGATGCTCGATAACCAAGGAATCGTTGAATGGCGCTTCGAACGGAAGGAAAATACCCAAGTGATTCGTGCCTTCGTTGAAGCCCGTTTTATTCAAATAAATCTCTTTACCGTGTTTATCGATGAACCAGTTCATCGCGTCTGTGAACGCTTTCTTAAGTTCGGCGACTTTCTCCTTCGGCAGGACGCCTTCAAGGATTACATATCCGTTAACGCGGATCAGGTTTTCGGCAAGTTGAATATTCTCTTCACTTAGCGTTAGAGTGTCGATTTCATGTTGACTAACTTTCACAATGATTCACCTCACGTAATGGATGTCGATAGAGTAGACTGCTAGTATCTTTTCTAAAATATCACTATTGATTCAGAAATACTAAACTTATCTTCCGATTGATGCAACACATTGCAAGATATTGTCGGATGAAATCCTGACGTTTCTCTCAGATACGACATTGAAACTAGGGTTCAGATTGAACTGTCGCACCGGCAGTTTCGTGCATGAGTGCTCGGAGAGCCCTGAATTAGTATGGCTGTAAAGCTGTATCTCATTCTGATTCCGGAAAAATAGACTGGATATTGTAGCCAACATCGTCGGGGAGCTATATGCGCAGCGTGATCAGCATTGGCGCACAGCAACCTATCTTCGGGTGCATATGTCGGAATTTGCACGAAAAACAAGTGAAAGCGCTTGATACATTCGGTCATCGGCAGCCGCCGGGTAAGCCAGCCAGCCGCCCCGAACTCTCAACTACTCCCCTAACGTCGCCCCTCTAACCAGAAGCAACAGCCTCAATCAAATAATAAAATCCGGTCGTGCGGATTCCCTGCACAGCGGCATGCTTATCGAATTGCGAAGCTATATCCGCATAGCAAGTTTCCCGCACATACTTCGAGTAGCTGTCCCGCTGGCCGAAACACAGCATGTTCAGCACATCTTCGGCAGATGGAATCCAAACCGTCTCTCTAATCCGATCCATATGAATGACGGCAAGCCCGCTCGCTTCCAGCCGTTCCATCACGCGATCCAAGATCGGCGTACCCACCGTCGGCGTCGGAAAGATTCCCGGAAAACACAATCCAAGCTCTCCGCCCTCTCCATTTCCATCACCCGGATGGTAGAGGATTACTTTACCGCCGGGACGAACGACTCTGTTCCCCTCTTTATACCAGCTGCTCGGTCCTTTCTTCGTGTAAGCCACATCAAACGCATCATCTGCAAATGGCAATGAATGATGCGTATCACTTTGAACATAACGGACATTCGGTTTCCGATGGAGATTCGCCGTATCCAGAAATCCCGCCGTTACATCCAAACCTACAATCTCTTCAACACCAGCTGCCCAACGATTGGTGTATTCGCCGTGTCCACATCCAACATCGAGCACTTTTCCGCCAATAACTGCAGCAAGCTTCTCCGTCAGCACAGCTTCCCCTGACACGCCATCAACTACGCTGTTCCAAGTAAACTCATATTTACCTGTCCTTGCTGCCAGTTCCTTACACCAAGCGAACGATTGCGGCCTTAAATAGTCCGGATGCTTCGTTATCTCTGGAAACATAAGCTATAGTCCCCTCCAATTTGATAATGGCCTAGTAGGCTCCCAACGACTATTTCTCTATTTCCTCATTCGCCTTCTTAAACTCGTTCAAGCAATCCAAACAAATACATGATTTATTCAGCTGGTCAGCTGGCACTAGCTTAAATATCCCACTAGGAAACACAACGCTGCTGCACCAGCAGGTTTCGCTTCCTTCACAGTGATTCCGCTTCTGGCAAATGGGACACTCTTTCGCTTGCAACACGTCATCCTTCATCCCTGATCACCAATCCTATTCGATCTATCTCTACTCACCGTACTAACCTTTAAGCGAACTCTATACATTCCATTTTACAGATCCAACCTCCTTCTACACAAAAGAAAAAGCCGCGAAGAAATCGCGACTCTTCCAGCATGCATCAACTCGATCAATGAAACGACTTCCAGAACGCTCCGTTCGTGTCGAGAATCGATCTGATCTGGGCAAAAGGAATCGTGAACGTTGGGAATCCCGCCGCATACGGCGCAATTTCATAGGGTTCAAAATAAATATGGAGGGCGTTCTCGGAGACGAAGAACGGCTGATCCGGACGAATGCCGTTATAGGTATTCGGAAACACGTACGAATATTGCGGATCTTCCTTGATTTGTTTGCCAATAATCTCGCTAAGCTCCAACACATAGTTGCTGCCGGGCTTAAACAAATCCTTGAGCGCGAACATTTGGCCGGTCGTGAGATCGATAATGGCGAATTTCTTAGTTGGCATCCCGTGCGCGGCTCCGAACGGGAAATTATAGCCGGTCAGCTCAAGCTGAAGCAGCTGCTGCTTGTAGAAGGAGACATCGAAATCGCCGGAGTACGAATAATCCAGCTTCTGATTCTCCGGAATCGGCTTTACTTGAGATAGCTCCCGCAGCTTCGCATTAACCTTGTTCTGCGCGGCTTGGTCAGCTATCCCTTCCACCTGCGGATAATAAACCAGATAATCTCGATTCGGTTTATACTTCTCTTCCTTGACGAAGTAAGGCTCCTTCAGAGGAATAATCGTATTTTGCTTCCAGACGATTCGACCGGTGCGATCCAGATAGGAGAGCCGCTGATCCACGTAAGCCTTGATCAATCCGCCTTCTTCCAGAGTAAGCGTACCGCTGCCGTTAACGCGCGGATAACCTGCAGCCGGTTGGCCGGTGAGATCGATAAAGAAGGTCTGCTTCACATCCGATGCGGAAGCCAAGCCATCCTTGAAATCAGCGACATCACTGTACTTGAAGTCCGTTAGCAGCTTACCGTCCCAATCTGCGATAGCATAAATCGAACCGATAAAAGGCTGCTGGGGATCGATGGCATTACCTACTGCAAACCGCCTGCTTCCTAAGCTTCGAATGTCGTTATACGCTGCTTTTATGATAAATGCACCTTGCTTATTAATGACCCCGTAATTCGACCTGAAATCATCGGAGGTGTTAACGATTGCGCGGCCATCCTCGAATGGGAATGCGGAATAAAAGGTAGGCTGAATCACGATATTCCCGCTCTCATCCATATAGCCCGTTTTACCCGCAAGCTCGCGCTGGAAGGATAGCAAACCATCCCCGAGCGGTCCGACACTCGCATAATTGTAGGTATGAAGCCGCCGGCCATCGAGACCGATTAAGGCATATTCATTGTCCTTTACCTTGACAAGTGCCTTATTTCCTTGAAAATCATTGGCTTCCTCAAATTGAGCCGGAATCACAACATTGCCCTGTGCGTCCAGATAGCCATATTTGATCGTACTCTCACCTGAAGCACCGGGAAGCGTGTCATAGAATACCGCTCTGCCGTTATGCATATCTGCAATAAATGGATAGGCCTTCTTCGTCAACACCGTGCCGCTTTCGTTGATCAGCTTAAACCCTTGGCTGTCGATTACAGAGGCGCGCTGCTCTGAGAATGTACCAATTGAATCGTAAATGGGTGGGACGATGAACTGAGCGGATGCGTTAATGATGCCATATTTTCCTTTCTCGGAGACCACTGCCAATCCGTTCTCCTGAAAGTCACCGGCATCGTCAAACCTCGGGTCTATCGCCATCCTGCCCCTATTGTCGATGTAGCCCCATCTCATGCCCTTAACCGTCTTCAGCGACGCAGGAAATAATCCCACGGCTCGAGATGCACTTACAGGCTCCAGCACATCCCGGATCGACTGTTCCAGCTCAAGAAGTGTATCCCGAGTCGGTTGAGCGAAAGCGAGTGCTTGATGCACCGACACCAACGCCGGTTCTGCACGTCCGGAGCGATGTTGGGCATCAGCGAGATGATACCAATACAGCGGATATTGCGGATACCGCCAAACGAGGCGTTCATAGTACTTGACGACATGTGGAAAATAATAGCTGTACACATCATGCGCAGGTACAAAGCTTCCTTCCTGCCAACGAAGGACGTCAATGTGAAAGGATTCCCCGCTATTTTGCATCCAAATTGCAAGCTCTGCCTTCCCGTCTTGACCCTGGTAGCCCGGCATATCCATGGCTTCCATATAACTGTAGCTCATGCCAGACGGCGCGACATCTCTAAACCCTTGCTTGCTCCATTCATAAACAGACAGCTTCGACCACTGTGCGTTGATCTGCCAGCCTACGATTAGATTGTTCTGACCTGCTCGCAGCACCGGCATCGCCATCAACTGCGCTACACCGTGGCCATGCCCTTGGATATCGGCTGCTCTTTCCCATACCCCGTTCTTCTGCTGCAACACCACCAAATGAAGCTGGTTGCGAAGCCGGTATACTGCAGCAATCTCAGGCAATCGGTCTCCGTTTAAATCAGCTGCACAAACCGCCGCATTCGCGGCAGACTGGTTGAGTAACATCAGCTCCGCACCACTCGGCAAATTTGCCATTGCGATTTGCGACAGCTGCTGTTCGTTCGCGGCCATGTCAGCATCATCCCTCTCCTCGCATTCTTCGCCTAATCGTATGCGGAGCATTGGCAGATATGCCTTTCATGGTGTAATTATTCCAATAGAAAACCGTTGTATTACAAAAATACCCGGTGCGAGCTTATCCGCTCTTTCACCGGGTATAGTCACGTGAAGCGTTTAATTCCAGTACCAGAAGATGAGCAGCAGCATTGTAAAGCGTACGACTTCATAGGACGTATCGACAGCTACAACGAGCCAGCTCTTGAATTGCCATACTTTCTTGCCGATGGTGAACGGTAAAGTATAGCCTGCCGCCAGCAGCATCGTGAACCAGAATGCACCGGCAAAGGAATCACCGTCATAATCGAAAGCTTGTCCGCCGGCTTGCCACAGCTGTAAGCAAACTGCGTAGGCGATCGAGGTCACGAACGAAACGAGAATATAGATAATAAAGGACTGCATCTTAGCAGCGTTGCTTGGCTGAGTTGTAACGTTCGGGTACATATCCCGCTGATACGGCTTCTTCCAAATGACCGCCATCCATAGAAATCCCAATGCCAAAGATAGTACACCCGTAACGAATACCGCCCAATAATTAATGTCACTAAACAACATCCAATTCCCTCGCTTTATTTGATTGTCGGATTAATACGAAACCATTTGGTTTCACTTTACGATTCCGATTATATACAACCATTTGGTTTCCTGTCAATCCTTTCACGCACACAATCGAAGGACTCTGCCAAAGTCGCCCGCCGCAGTCGCCAACCACCACCATACTGTGCCTCGAGAGTAGGAAAACCCGACTCTCAATCGGAAAACCACTTAAAAAAGATGCTGAGAGTCGGAATATCCGTCTCTCAGCACCAAGAACACATTAAAAACACCACAGACATGGCCTTGCAATCGGCGCATGTCTGCGGTGCTATTCTTTTGAGCTCTACATCAGTTTTTAACTACCCGCTTCATCATTGCCCCGCGTTTGCCAACTACCCGTTCACATCAACGCCAGCGGCTATCACCTGTGGTTGACGGCGTTTCATATTGGTGATGGCAACGCCGACTAAGATCAGAATGCCCCCGGCAATCTGTGCGGCTTTGATTGGATCACCAAGGACAAAGAAGCTCACGATAATGGCGACGAATGGCGGAATGTTCATGAACATGGCGCTAGTCGATGGTCCGACAACTGCGATGCCTTGGTTCCACCAGAAGCCAGCCAGACCTTGGCCGATTACAGCCACTGTTACCAGGAGCAGCCATACCAGCCAATGATGGCTGCCATGCAAGTTGCCGTTCCAAGCCTCAACGCCAACGGCCGGAGACATCAGAATCGTACCAATGACAGTCGAATAAATCGTCACCTCATACGAAGACATGGAGACAGTCAGCTTACGAATGAACAGCAAACTAACGGACATTCCGAGCATGGCCATCAGCAGGTAAACATCACCTTTGGAAATACCAAGCTCCTTACCGCCGTAGAGCACGATGCAAACGACGCCGACAAGCGCTACGATCGCTCCGGTTACTTTCACCAGCGTAATCTCTTCTTTCAAGAAAATACGCGACAGCAATGTCGTAGCAATTGGCGACAACGCAATAATTAGGGCGGCGTTACCTGCCGTGGAATGCTGCAGTCCGGTAAAATAAAACAGCTGATTAATGAGCGTACCGGATATACCAGCCAATAACAGCAAGCCGATCTCTCTTCGACTAGGCTTCCTCATGGAGTGGCGAATCATAGCAACACTGATTAAGAACAGCGACATGACGACGAGTCTTGCGAAGGACAGAAATATTGGCGAAAACTCCCGCAGCATGTAGGCACTGGCAACATAGTTGCCGCCCCATAACAACGAAACACCCCATAGCTTTAATAATATCGTTCGATCCGGCATTTCAATGAAAGTCTCCTTACTTATCCATGATTAGTAATTCGTTTGTTCGCGCGCAGATGAGACATGACCGCAGCGAGCGCCATCAGCGCCGCCATGAGCCAGAATACGGCATGCAGACCGCTGATAAATCCATTCAACGACGATTCTGCACCCTTCATGCCTACCTGTGTTCCCGAGAATATCGCAAGCATCGCTTCATGTGGAATGCTATGCGTGACGATCGGCATCGAGAACGCAATGCTGAGCATCATCCCCATGTTCGTCGTGAGGGAGCGAATCCCGGAAGCTTCGCCGCGATATTTGGCGCCTGCCGCATTCATAATACTGCTGGAATTCGGCGAATTAAACAACCCCGAGCCGATGCTAATGATTGTCATATAAAGCGCTAAATGCCAGAAAGGCGTTGCCAGATTCGTATCAAGCGCAAGTCCCGCCAAGCCGATAATGCTAAGGAACAAGCCGACGGTGGCCGGCGTCGTTTCCCCATATTTGTCGCCAAGACTGCCTGCAAGCGGCGATACGACGAGCATGCCTGCCGCGAGCGGGATCGTCATGATGCCGGCCACCAGCGCATCCTTCTCCAGTGCCCCTTGGAAGTAGAAGATAAGCATGAACATGACGGCCATCCGTGCAATGGCGTTTAGTGTAGCGGATATGATGCCGAAGGAGAATATTTTGTTCGTGAACAATGGCAAATGCAGCAGCGCGTTTGGATGTCTCCGTTCGAACCGCAGGAATAAGGGAAAAAGTACGATAAAGAATAGTCCGGATATCCATACGACCGGCGACGTCCAGCTTTGAATCGGACCCCATGTCAAGGCAATCAACAAGGCAGTAATAGAAACGACATACGTAACCACCCCGCCGATGTCCAATCCACCTGCTTTAGGAGCGGCAATTTTATCATCCTTGATCCCCATGACCGCCAGTCCCCAGATGACGCCGATGACGCCGAATGGAACGTTAAACCAGAAGGTCCACTCCCAGCCAAAAGCCGTCGTCAGCCAGCCGCCAAGAACGGGACCGATAATTTGACCAACCGCGATGACCATAATGTTAATGCCGAGTGCTTTGCCCAGCTCTTCCTTCGGAAAAGCGTCAGCGACAATCGCCGTGCTGTTGGCCATAACCATGGCGCCGCCGATGCCCTGTAAGATCCGAAACACAATAAGCAGCGGCGCATGCTCGGCGAACCCTGAGATCAGCGATACAACAGTAAACAGCAGCATCCCCGCAATATAAATCCGTTTCCGCCCGAACCGATCGGCAAGTGAGCCGGCCATGAGTACCATAACCGTCTGAGCCACCATATACGAGAGCATCACCCACATGGCTTGCATCAGCGAAGCTTGTAAGCCTGTTAGCAGATCCGGCAGCGCAATAATAAGTGTGCTGAAGTTAAGTGCAGACAGCAAGGAACCAAGGCTTGTTACGGATAATATCCACCATTTTCGCGAAGCATCCACGTTCGTTCTCCCCTTTCACTCAATCCGCCGACGCAGCTGAAGAGCGATGTTTCAAGCGAGTCGCGCGATCGAGACGTTCTGCAAACCCTTGCTTTAACAGCTGCAGTTTCTCCATCCGTTCCTCAATGTGACGGATGATGTCCCGTAGTCGGTCCGTCGCTTCATCCAGCACATTCTCTCGTTCGTTCTCCGTAAGCGAATCCCCATAGAACGTTGCTCGAAGGCGATCAAGGTCAGCTTCCGCTTGCAGAATATCACGTATTTCTTGCAGCGATGCACCAAGAACTTCTTTCAATCTCAGAATGTGTTGAATGCGAAGCACCATCTCTTCGTCATAAACCCGATGCCTGCCCTCCGTTCGACTTACCGTAGGAAGCAACCCAATTTCCTCGTAGTAATGAAGCGTTCTGGCTGTAATGCCTAGTCGCTCTGTGATGTCTTCCATCGTAAATTTAAGGTTTCCTTCCATGCGGAATTCGGCGTTCTCCCTTCTCTTCCCAAATAACTTACGTTAACGTAATGTTATCCCAACGAACTTGAAATCGTCAATCCACGATCGGCGCGGAAAACCAAAAAAGCTGCCGTTCCCGGCAGCTTCCTTCGCAAATCACGAACTAATCTACAATCAACTTCCCGACCATCTTCGCATGTCCCGAACCACACATAATCGAGCAATGAAACGCATGCTCGCCGGCTTTATCAGCCGTAAACTCCGCAGTCCCGTTATTTTCTTGGATATCGACGTTGAAATCATCAATCGCAAAACCATGCACGCCTTCCTCGTCCTGCAAAGTGATTTTCACTTTGTCGCCCTGCTTCACATGGATTTCCTCTTGATCAAATTTGAAATTGGAGGCTTTCACCGTAATCGAATTGCCGCCGCTGCTGTTGTTCGACCCCGTATTTGTACCCGTGTTATTCCCGGCATTTGCTCCGTTATTCGTGTTATTCCCGGTGTTGTCGTTATCCTTCCCGCCGCAGCCTGCCAGACCGAACGCCGCCATCGCCAATACTGCTGTGATAACCAGTAATCGTAGTTTCATTGTAGCTTCCTCCTTATAGGTTAACGCTTGGATTCGATCTCGATAATATTCGTCTTCTCATCAGGGGTATCGTCGACAATTCCTTTGGTGGAATTGCGGAATTCGCGCAGCGTATCTCCGAACGCCCGTCCAAGCTGCGGAAGCTTAGCAGGGCCAAACACGATTAACGCAATGGCGAAAATAATGATCAGCCCCGATATACCAATATTGTTAAACATAGGAGCACCTCCAATTGTTAAGTTATTTTACTGTGCCGGCTGCATCGCAATCTTCAGCCTCCGTCTGTAGTAGATCGAGCAGCCCAGTGCGCTGATCTCAAACAGAAGAATAAGCGGCACCGTGACAGACAGATGGGATACGAAATCCGGCGGCGAAATCAGAGAACCAAGCACCGCTAAACTGACATACGCATATTTGCGAACGGGTTTCATTTTCTCCGGTGTAAGCAGTCCGATTCGAGTTAGAAAGGTCATCACGAGCGGCATTTCAAAGGCGATGCCCATCGGCAGCAGGAAGCTGATCAGGAACGACATGTAATGCTGAATGCCATACACTTCGGCGGCTCCCATGGATTGATTGAGCTTGATCATGAACCGAATCATCATCGGCAGCGCGACCAGATACCCGAACGAACCGCCTAATAAGAAGAGCAGAACAGACATCGGAACATAGATCAGCGTGCCTCTGGCTTCGGATTCCGTCATTCCGGGTTTCGCAAAAGCCCAGAAATGATACATCAGGAACGGAAGCGTGATCGTAATCCCTATCAGAAGCGCACATTTCATGTATACAACGAGCCCATCCGATAAGGCAAAAACGCTCCATTCCACTTGAATGCCGCCCAGATGCGACTTGATGAACCGGATAATGCGCGGTGATTCGAATAACCCGGCTGCAAAAGCGACCAGAAACCATAACCCGACATAGATCAGACGTTTGCGCAGCTCCGACAAGTGAACGATCAAATCACGGTCCAGCAGCTCCTTCGCCTGGCCTTTACCGCTGCTCACACAAGAGGTCCTCCTTTCTTAAGATAGGTTTGGACCCCTTCCGCAGCCCGATAAGCAAAAGCGCCAACCGTCGCCGTCGGATTATAGCCGCTGTTATGAGCGAAGTTGGAAGCCCCGCAGATAAACACATTTTCGGCATCCCACATTTGCAGATAGTTGTTCACTACCGATGTCTTCGGATCACTGCCCATGATCGTCCCACCCGTATTATGAGTGGATTGGTACGGAACGATGTTATACTGCTTAAGCGCATCATGCATCTCCACTTTGGTGGCACTCATGCCATCGGCGATTCCCTTTGTCTTCTGCGCAATGAATTTAACAAGCTCCCGGTCTTGTTCTTCAAAATCAAACGTCATGCGCAGCAGCGGCTGTCCAAGCGCATCCTTATATTCCGGATCCAAATCGAGAAAGTGATAGCGGTTCGGCATGCTCGCCCCTTGACCGGTGACCGATAGAATTCGGTTGGCGTTGTGAATGGTAGCCTTCTTGAACTCTGCCCCCCATTTCGGAGAGCCGGCCGGAACCGGTTGATATTGAATCGGTCGAAGTCCTGTTTGCGTAAACCGAATATTAGCCCCATGCAGAAACTTCAAATCGCTGTGATCGAAGTTGTCGCCGTTAAAGTCGTCCAAGCTGCTGCCGAGCGCCCCTGCGCCCATCGCCAGATTGAATTCTCGGTCTTCATAGAATGCGCTTGTACTCGCACCATTGACTTGATACGCATAGTTGCGGCCGACTGCACCTGTTTCAGTGTCCGGATTGTACGGCTTACCCAGCTTGGACATAAGCAGCAAACGTACATTCGAGAACACATAGCTGGCCAAAATCACAACATCCGCAGGCTGAATATACTCTTCCCCGGTTGGCGTGTTGATGTAGGTGACACCAGTTGCCTTCGAACCGTTGTGCAGGATTGAAGTCACATTCGAGTGCGTGCGAAGCTCGAACTTTCCGGATGCCTGAGCGACGGGAAGAACGGTGACGACAGGATCAGCCTTCGCTCCGTATTCACAGCCGAATCGTTCACAATAGCCGCAGTATTGGCAGGCAGCGCGTTCAATACCGTCCGGATTCTTATAAACTTCCGTCAAGTTTGCCGAAGGAATAACGTAAGGATGGTAGCCAAGCTTACCGGCTGCTTCCTCAAACAACTTCATTCCCGGTGTTTTCTTCATCGGTTCCGTTGCAAACGGCTTGGACATCGCACCGACATTCGGAGGTGTCGTTTTCTCCCCCGATATCCCTGACATTTGCTCGTACATCACGTAATACGGCTCTAACTGATCGTATGTAATGCCCCAGTCGCGGATCGTCATCCCTACGGGAATCTTCTTCTTCCCATATCGCTCAACCGTCTTGCTGTAGATTTCAAAATCATACGGCAGAAACCGATAATACTGGCCATTCCAGTGCACGCCTGCCCCGCCAAGTCCGTCTCCAAGCAGGAAAGATCCGTAAGTGCGCATCGGTAATGCACGCATTTTGTAGGTATTTCGGAAGGTCACCGTTTCTTTGGACAAGTCCTGCATCAGCTCGTAGCGAGCCGCGTATCGAAGCTCATCGTGGACGTGAAAATAATCCTGCGTCCCTCGCCCCTTCCCTCTCTCCAGCCCGACCACTTGAATGCCGGCTTTCGACAATTCCGCGGCGATAATGCCGCCAACCCAGCCCATTCCGACGATTACGACAGGTACTTTCGGAAGTTTAGTCGCCATATTCCATCACTCCTAACCTATATCGAGATGATCAGCCAGACTAAGCGGTTCCATTTTGACGAAAACTTCCTTCTCGATCTCCTTGGAATAGCTCATTTGGTTGCCCGGATAATTTCTCATCTTCCACCCTTGCATGTTCTTATTGCCTCCGTAGAGCGGATCCGAATAGACGCCTTCAATCGTCAGATTCTGAAACATCGAGAAGAAGGTTGAAGCCGGAACCCCTTTCAAATGCACGTCATCCTTCTCAAATGCGGTCAGAACCTCATCTTGTTCTTCAGGGGTGATGTCCACGAACTGCTTCTGGTACTTCGAGTTGCTGTGCAAATTGAGCGAATCGAGGCCAAGCGCCATCAGCTCCTTGCGCTTGAAGGTAAGCTGATAGCCTTGCGAGGCTTCCGCTTTGTAGAACGGCGGCGACATGTAATCTCGCGAGTTGGTTCCGAAAGAACTTGCCATTTGGTGGTCGATGAAGAACGCGGCGCCTAACTCCTTGGCTCCCGGTCCAAGATCATCCTTCGGGAAAATCCGTTCAGCCGCAGCTTCCGCAGTCAGAAACTGATCCTGAGAGAAGAACATCAGCGCTTGATTGTAGTCCTTCGTTTCGGATGTCGGTGCCGGTGCTGCCGGCTCTTCGTCCTTCGTTGTTTGTTTCGTGTTGGAGCCGATTAATCCGCCGATTACACCACCTAGGACAACTCCTCCCAGAGCGGTACCGGAGTATTTTAGAAACCTTCGTCTGGATTCATCTTGTGGCTGTTTCGAATCCGTTGCCATCATGATCTCTCCTTCTTATTCACTTGAGTTAAGTAGGCTTAGTATTTTCCACAACATGAATTAACATCCAATTATTTAGAAAAGTGCCGATTGCGCGATTGGGCGGCATAAGGTAATAAGGAGCGGGTTAATACGACTTCACGATTGGAGATGAAAAGCAATGAATGCCACGAAGGCTTTACGGGTGTTGCTGTTCGGTTTCTTGATTGCTGTTCTGGCAATCGGGCTGTTACCTTTCCTTGTCATTTACAATTGGAGTGAGCTGTATGGTTTGTCTGAAGTCGACAATTCTTACTCTCCGTTGACCTTTCTGCAGAAATATATGAAGTGAGGTTTATGACACGCGAAGAAGGCTGTCTCCAAAAAGTCGCTTTCCGCGCTTTTTGGGACAGCCTATTGTTAGGTTTAGGAGCATTGTGTGTTTGACAACACAACCTAATTATCGTATACAGTAGCATTACAAGAACAGAATTGGAGTGGATCCGTTTGAGTGCTCAGAACCAAGTTGTGCTCGTCACCGGCGCAGGGAATGGGATTGGTAGAAATGTGGCGCTTGCCTATGCGCGGGAAGCAGCAACGGTCATAATCGTGGATAAGAATGAGGAGTCGCTGGAAGGAACTGAGGAGCTTATAATTGCAGAAGGATTTGATCGGCCAATAAGCCGCGTGCTGGATTTAAGTGAACCCGCATCCATCGAAGCCTGCTTCGAGGAGTTGGCGAGGCGTGTGGGACGGCTTGATGTGCTCATTAACAATGCCGGTTTCGGCATATGGAAATCGGTCTATGATCTTACGATCGAGGAATGGGACCGCGTCATTAATACGAACCTGCGCGGTACATTTGTTTGTGCTCGCGAAGCGGCCAAAGTAATGAAAACCGGCGGCAACGGCGGAGCAATCGTAAATATATCATCTACGCGAGCGACCATGTCCGAGCCGAATTCGGAAGCGTATGCCGCGTCCAAAGGCGGGATTCTCTCGCTTACGCATGCGCTGGCGGTCTCGCTTGGGCAGGATCGGATACGCGTAAACGCGATCAGTCCCGGCTGGATCGAGACAGGCGATTACGCCAAGCTTCGGCCAGAGGATCATCACCAGCATCCGTCGCAGCGGGTGGGCAAACCCGAAGACATTGCCAGAGCCTGTCTGTATCTGACAGATCCTCGAAATGACTTCGTAACGGGAACAAATCTAGTGATCGATGGCGGAATGACGCGCAAAATGATCTATCTCGAATAGAGCGCTATCCGCCCCACAGTCCATCTTTGGTTTCACTGGAGATACATAGCGTAATAAGCCACCAGGCCGTGATACCCAGACAAATATAGTGCATGGTATCGCCATGAACAAACACTGCGTACAGAATCCAGCTTACGCCTCCGACCGCAAACCAGAACCAAGAACTCAAGATGAAAAACAACACGCCGATGCCCGCCAGCACTTCGAGAAGCCCCTCCCAAATTTCCTCCATACCGCACTCTCCTTAGTTGCTTATATAGCTACTATATGAGGCGTAGGAGAGGTTCGATCACATGCGAGGCAATAAGCGGCTATTCCGCTTATTGCCTCTAAACTAACTTCAGCTCAATGTCTCCAGCATCTGCTCCAGAACTCGAACTCCTTGAATCTCCGCGGCTTTGGCATCTTGCAGCAGCTCAATCGCACGAGTAGCACTCGCCTCTTGATTCGGTTCGCCTCCTTGCGGGAACGGGAACAAGCTTATTAGTGCGCCAAGACGGTCTGCCACGATCCGATAATGGGTGGCAGCTTCAGAGGCGAGTTGGCGAAGCTGCGACGAGTCCCTTTCCTTCTCCTCCGGCCAGTTTGCCACGATGTCTTCCAGAAATTTCACGGCAAATTCGCGGGCATCCCAAACTTTCACTCCATTAACACTGTTACCGAAAGGTTCTACCGTCCGATTCGTGAACGCTTTGATCCACGCATCATAGCCAGCGATTCCGTTGCGGTGAGGCACTTTGTCCAGTTCCCTCAGGGGCTCCTTGGCATGCTGCAACGCAAGCTCCAGTGCGCCCTTCAACATGGATCTCCGATCGACTGGCTGATACCCCGTTATCCCCAGAACATAAAGCTCCGTTACTTCGCCTCGCCCTAGTTTCTCATAAGGCAGCTCACCATCTTGACGAACATCCCTGCATTGGAATACCCGCCGATTATCGTCATAACCATAGATCACGCCCCACTCCGGGATGAAGAGATCCCAACTTAGCGAGGGAATACCTCGATCGATCGCCTGCTGCACAAGCGCTATCCCTTCCTCAAGCTCTTCAGGTGTTGGAGGATTGTTCGTTTGTTTGCCGGCATATTCAACCGAGAATCCAAGATTGTTCAAAGCTGCTTCATGATGCTGCTTCCAATCGAAGCAAGAATAACTCCCCACCTCTACCGCTTCTTGGTCAATAATGATTCGAAAAGCATGCGCCGTGTACCCCATCACCTCTACCAAAGTCATACCTGCCAGCTCGGTGTATTGCACAATACTGTGCACCGCCGCCGTATCCGTATTATGACTCCAGCTGCAATCGGTTTTCGCTATCATTTCCATCGTTCTCATTCCTTCCATGTGATTTTGTACTGCGGTGGAGCGAGCAGCTTCACTGCCGGTTTCCCTACCTTCTTGCGTCCCTCGATGTACATGCTGATTTGCGTACGAATTCGCTCCTGCTGCAGCTTCTGCCGTGATCTCGAAATGCTGTTGTACACATTAGCGACTGCGGTGTCCATTAAGGAAGCGATATGCTGCGGCGACAGCTGATCGAAGAAATACGCTTCGAAGATTCGCTTCTCCCGACTGGTTAAGCAGTACATCATGCCGCGAATGCCATCGACCAAATCTTTGCGCAGTAAGGCAGCCGAGGGATCATTCGCCTGCTTCGCTTCATCAAGCGCAAGTTTGCCGAGGCGGAACAGCACATGATCCATGTTATATGGATCGTCGAAGGCAACATTCGCTCTTTCAACTGCAGCAATCTCCTTGCTGCTCCAGCTGGTGAACGGCCGCTCCCTGCGGTGTGGCCCTCCTCGGCGCAGCTTCATGTTGGCTTCATTCCGCACAATGGTCTTGAGCCACGGGGCGAATCGGCTGCTGTCCACGAGCGATCCCAGATGAAGAAATGCCCGCACGAGCGCTTCCTGCACCACATCCTCCGCAAGATGATGATCTTGCGTTAAGGAGTAGGCCAGATGAAAGGCTTTGGCCCGGCTCCTTCGGACAAGCTCCCCGAAAGCATCCGGGTCACCTGTTCTCGCAAGAGCTACCAGTTCCGCTTCCCCAACCGGCACTTTCTCGTCCTTGCGCTCCTGATCAGCATGATTAGAAACCAACAATTCGCTGCCTCCTTTCGTCAACCTATATCTAGAGATGCCAGCCGAAGCTGCAATCTATCTGAGGGGTTCAAACTTTTTTCAACAAAACCTACAATACTCTGTATTCTATTTCCCCACCTCCGCACAGAAACCTGTTTTGCACACAAAAAAACCGCCAAAACGGCGGTTTTCTAGCCAACAAATCCTATTCAACATTCGGTGCCGCTTCATCCAGCCAGCTCTCAATGCTGCCAATGACAGAAGCTACGCAGCCATCATCGAACGGGGAGTTCAGACCGGCAACCTTCACCAGCTCCGTGAACGACAAGCTTCCGCCTTGTTGGCATAGGTTCAGGTAGTCTGCCCATGCTTCAGGACGATCCTCGTGCATCTTCTTCCAGAATTGGAACGCACAGATCTGTGCCAATGTGTAGTCGATATAGTAGAACGGACTGTTGAAAATATGACCCTGCTTATGCCAGAATCCGCCCTGCTCCAGATACGCATTGTCCGCGTAGTTGCGATGCGGTAAGTATTTACGCTCGATTTCGCGCCATGCTTGCTTGCGCTCTGCCGGAGTTGCATCCGGATTCTCGTAGATGAAATGCTGGAACTCATCCACCGTCACGCCATAGGGGATAAAGATCAATCCGCTTGCCAGATGGTCGAATCGGTATTTGTCCGCTTCATCCTCGAAGAACAGATCCATCCAAGGCCAAGTAAAGAACTCCATGCTCATCGAATGAATTTCGCAAGCCTCGTAGGTCGGGAAGCTGTACTCCGGTACAGCGAAACTTCTGCTCTCATACACCTGAAAAGCATGGCCGGCTTCGTGCGTCAGCACATCAATATCGCCGGAAGTCCCATTAAAGTTGGAGAAAATATAAGGCGCACTGTACTTGCTGATATACGTGCAATAGCCGCCGCCTTGTTTGCCTTTCTTCGCTACCAGATCCATCAGATCGTTATCCTGCATGAAACGGAAGAACACGTCGGTTTCCGGAGACAGCTCCGCATACATCTTCTCGCCATTCTTCACGATCCACTCCGGATTACCCTTCGGTGCCGCATTGCCGGACTTGAATACGAAATTCTCGTCGTAGTAAAGCAATGTATCGACTTCGATTCGTTCCTGCTGCGCAGCTTTCAGCTTCGAGGCAACCGGCACGATGTATTGAAGCACCTGCTTACGGAAGTTAGCAACCATCTCCGCGTTGTAATCCGTGCGGCTCATTCGTGCATATCCAAGCTCAACATAGTTGGCAAAACCAAGCTTCTTCGCGATCTTAGTGCGTACCTTCACGAGATCATCATAGATCCGATCGAAAGTGGCTTCATTCTCTGCCATGAAGCCGGATGAAGCTTCCATAGCACGCCTGCGCATATCGCGATCCTTCGATTGTTGGAACGGCCCGAGCTGGGACAATGTCCGCTCTTCGCCCTCGAACATGATTTTGGCAGACGCAATCAGCTTCGAATATTCGGTCGTCAGCTTATTCTCTTGCTGAAGATCCTCAATGACCTCTGGACTGAACGTCTTGAGGGACAGCTCGGCCAATTGAAACAGCTGACGGCCCCACTTCTGCTCAAGCTCGGCTCTGAACTTGGAACCCACAAGTGCGCGATAGTAATCGGTTATGTATTCTTGCACGATCGGGCCGCTTTCGTCGAAGAAATCTTGCTCGGCTTTATAAAACTCGTCATTCGTATCAATGGAGTGGCGGATGCTCGCGATTTGCGCCTGCGAATCGAACTCACTGCGAAGTTGGTTTAACTGCGTCATTGCAAGGTCTTGCTCGTCGTAGGTTTGCGCGGATAGGAACGATTCCAATTGCGACTTAAACTTCTGTTCAAACTCTTTAACTTCCGGTCGTTCGTACCGGTACTCGCTAAATTTCATGAATACGCACCTAACCTTTCCTTACAGGAATTATTTAAATAGTGCCAAAGTGTGACCTCCCAATTATATCCTAAACGCACCCAGACCAAAAGAGGCCGTTCGGGGCTTGCCCCCTCGCAGCCCCATCAGCAATTCTATTTTCTTTACTCTTTGAATCGACCGATGATATCCATTACGTACTTATAGATGACCGAAGCGCCGCCTATGAAGAAAAGTACGATCAGCGTGTAAGTAGTCGGGTCGATGGAAACCATCGAAAGCAGAAAATTCAGAGGAAGTACATAGAAGACAATGTCTTTCAAATAGCCGAGAAATGTTGTATCGAAAGACCCTTTCCAGAAAGACTTGGAAAAGGCTATAACAAAATCAATGATCATCAGGGCAAATATTGCCCACATCGTGTAGGTCACCCATGCTGCAAGTGTAAATGTCATGTATCATCACCACCTTCCTACACAGTATGCTAGGTTGGTTTCTGGGTGATGATTATTCGGCATGGTGCATAACTTTTGTGTATAGCGTGTAAATTTATTCAGATCATCGCAGCTGGGCATGGAGGCGAGCGAACGATGTCCGATCGAAACAGCATCGTGTCCGACTATTTTGAGAAGATCCTCAACACGATTGATGTAGGTGTTCATTTCATTGATCAGGAAGGCAATACCGTCTTCTACAATGATAAAATGGCTGAAATTGACGGGCTGGACCGGGAGCAAGTGCTCGGGAAAAATATTTTGCACCTCTACCCTTCCCTTACGCAGGAAACGAGCACGCTTGAGAAGGTGCTTCAGACCGGTCAGCAGCTGCCCGCCCATATCCAAACCTATTTCAACGTGACAGGTAAACGGATTATGACCATTAATAGCACTTATCCCCTCTATGACAATGGCCAATTGATCGGTGCACTGGAAGTCGCGAAAGATATTACGAGCATTGTGCAGCTGCACGATCAGATTCTCGACCTTCGGCATCAGCTCTATCAGGCGAAACAGAAGGAAAACAAGAATAAAGGGACGGCAAGATACGAGTTCAGCGACCTCATCGGCCGAAGCAAACCGTTCCAAGACGCTTTAACCCTTGCGAAGAAGACATCGCGAACGGTTTCCCCCGTCATGATTTGCGGTCCGACGGGTACCGGCAAGGAGTTGTTCGCTCAAAGCATTCACAACGCCGGAGCCAGGCGGAATCGCCCTTTCGTTGCACAGAACTGCGCCGCTGTTCCTGCTGATCTGCTGGAAGGCATCATGTTCGGTACGGCAAGAGGCGCGTTTACCGGTGCGGTCGATCGGGCGGGTCTGTTCGAGCAAGCCAGCGGCGGCACATTATTCCTGGATGAGCTGAGCAGTCTGGATGTTTATTTGCAGGCAAAGCTTCTTCGGGTGCTGCAAGATGGCATGGTCAGGCGGATTGGCGGGATGAATGAACAGCAGGCGGATGTTCGCATCATTACCGCAATGAATATGGATCCGGCGCAGGCGCTGGAAGAAGGGCTGCTGCGGTATGATTTATACTACAGGCTGAGTGTGGTGAAGATCGAGCTCCCTCCTTTGCAGCAACGAGAAGAGGATATTCCGCTGCTGGTGAGCCATTTTATCGAGAAGCTGAATCCGGTGTTTGGACTGCAAATTCAGAACCTCTCGCCTGATGCGCTGCGACGATTGACTGCTTATAGCTGGCCCGGTAATGTTCGCGAGCTGGGTCATGCGATTGAATCTGCCTTTAATATGGTGGAAATCGATGAGGAAACCATAGAAGAACGTCATTTACCCAGAGGACTGCTGACGGATCGGGTAATCGCTGAGGTGGATAGTGGTAGTAGTAACGATCGACTGCCCGAGCGGATGAAGCAGATGGAACGTGAGGCCATTGCAATTGCTTTTCAGAAGAATGGCTTTAATGTAAGTCAAACTGCGCAAGAGCTTGGCATGAAACGGCAGGCCTTGCAATATAAACTGAATCGATATGGAATTACGAAGAAACCTTGATTGGCCGGATGAAGTGATGGTTGGCGACAGGTTGGCCTCTGCTTGTAGGCAGAGGCCTTTTTTGCGTGGAATGGGCGGCGTTTGGCAAGGTTGGCATGTTTCTTGCACCAATATGCGTGAGTAGCAAATTTCCGTGGAGGTGCGCCAATCATGAGCATGTCAAACGATGGTAGGACGGACAAGGTGCCCCTAAGCAGCAAGAGGCACTGGAAGCAAGTAGCGTTGTGGAAAGATGTGACGGACGAACAGTGGAATGACTGGCTCTGGCAGCTCACGCATACGATCAAGACGCTGGATGAGCTGAAGCAAGTGGTCAATTTGACGCCCGACGAAGAGGCAGGTGTGCTCATTTCGACGCAAACGATTCCGCTTAACATTACGCCTTACTATGCCTCCCTCATGCATCCGGATGATCCGCGCTGTCCCATTCGGCTGCAGTCGGTTCCGATTTCTGCGGAGCTGTTGAAGACGAAATATGATCTCGAGGATCCGCTCTTTGAAGACGAAGATTCACCAACCCCGGGACTAACGCATCGCTATCCGGACCGAGTACTCTTCCTTGTGACGAACCAATGCTCGATGTACTGCCGTTATTGTACGCGCCGCCGGTTCTCCGGCCAAGTGGGCATGGGCGTGCCGAAGAAGCAAATGGACGATGCCATCGCTTATATCCGCAATACTCCGGAGGTTCGGGATGTGCTGTTGTCCGGTGGGGACGGGTTGTTGATTAATGATACGATTCTGGAATATATATTGAAAAACTTGCGCGAGATTCCCCATGTCGAGATCATTCGGATCGGCACACGGGCGCCGGTCGTATTCCCTCAGCGGATTACGGAGAACCTGTGCACGATGCTTCGCAAGTATCACCCGATTTGGTTGAACACGCATTTCAATCATCCGCTGGAAATAACAGATGAAGCAAAGCAAGCCTGTGCGATGCTGGCAGATGCCGGCGTACCGCTCGGTAATCAATCGGTTATCCTCGCGGGCATCAACGATAGTACCCATATCATGAAAAAGCTCATGCACGAGTTGGTCAAAATCCGCGTACGACCTTACTATATCTATCAATGCGACTTATCCGAAGGGATCGGCCACTTCCGGGCGCCTGTCTCCAAAGGTCTGGAGATTATTGAAGCGCTTCGCGGCCATACCAGCGGGTATGCAGTGCCTACCTTCGTTGTTGATGCTCCCGGTGGTGGGGGTAAAATCGCACTTCAACCGAACTATCTTATTTCGCAAAGTCAGGATAAGGTGATCTTGCGTAACTATGAAGGCGTTATCGTCGGTTATCCCGAGCCTAGCAATTATGTGCCGGGCCGAGCGGATGCGTATTTCAATGAGATCTACGGCATAGAGAAGCAACCGCCCAGCACCGGCATCATCTCGCTCATCAAAGATGAAAATTTCAACCTGGTGCCGGAAAATTTGCGCCGCATCGGCAGGCGCAAATTGTATGAGCAGGCGGCCGACCACCACTCGCTCAAGGACAAACGCGAGAAACGCGACGAGATGAAGCAGAAGCTCATGCGCGCGCGACAGGATCAGTCTGCCGGCGAAGGCGCGAAGCAGCAGGCTGCTCCCGCTGGCGGGGATGGCGCGCCGAAGGGCGAGCCTGAGGACAAGAGCGAGTAAGTGTGAGACGGCGTTAGCCGGGCATCAGATCTGTTTCACAACAAATGGAATGCTGCCACCCATAGTCGTGGAAAAAGCAAATAAGCCGCCTCATAGTAGCGCGAAGCGCGATTGAGGCGGCTTATTTATGCCGGCTGGGCGGTGTGTTACCCCATACAAACCGCTAACGAACCAGAGAAGCCTTATTTGGGCAAAACAACTGGATTTGAAACGCTAACGAATCCTACAGGTCTTATTTGGGGTCAACAAGCACGATATTGCTGAATTTCCCTGAATAGGACCTCTACGATTCGTTAGAATAATTTAGTGGCTGATTGGGCTGGAATAAGACCTCTGGGATTCGTTAGATTATTTTGTATCGTTTCGCCACACATTACCGCATCATCATTTATTGCCGAGTAGTTATTGTTACTGTTTCTGCGACTGTTCCTTCGACTGCCTCTGTTACTGTTACTCTTACTATGTTACTGCTTTGCTTCTGCCTTTGTTACTACTTCTACTTCTGCTTCTGCTTCTGCATTTTCAGCTCCCACTTCTGCTACTTCCGCTCCCACTTCCACTTCCACTTCCACTTCCACTACCGTTCCCGCCACTTCCGCACCGACATCAACCTCTACAACAGCTTCAGCTTCTTCGTCTCTGTCAGTCACACCCCCTGCTCCCGCACTATCCCCTTTCCGAGCCGCTTCCTCTTCAACCCCGCACCACTCCGTGAGCGTGAGCGCGATAATCTCGGCGGCTTCGAACACGGCGTCGAGCTCGATATGCTCGTTAGGGTAATGGGCCATCTGCGTGAGGCCGGGTCCGAATACGATACATGGCGTATCGGCTAGAACCGTCAGCAGCCCGCCATCTGTGCCCCACGGCGAAGCTTCCAAGACCGCCGGTTGATTCGTCACCGACGTGTATTGCTCCGCCACGATTCGTACCAAATCATGTGCCGGATCGACGCTTCCCGGCACCCACCTGGCGCCGAACCATTCCAGCACTGGCGGCGCAGCGCGAAACCACTCGTCCTTCTCCTCCAGCAGCTCCAACCAAGTGGCCATTTGCTCCTTGGCATGTTCAAGCGACTCCTCCGGCGCAACCCCCATTCGACCTTCCAAAGTCACCGTGTCAGGCACAGAAGATGGCCAATTGCCGCCGCTAATAGTACCGATATTAATCGGTATGGGAATCGGATTATCCGCAAAGAGCGGATCATGGATCCTCGCATTGCGCACCTGCTCAAGCTCCAGCACATGAGCGACCACGAGCATGCTTTTCTCAATCGCGCTGACGCCTTCGTACCGTGTTCCCCCATGCGCCGCGCGGCCCTTCACCACGATTCGGAACCACATGGACCCCTGCTGCTTTGGAAAGATCCGCATATTCGTAGGCTCGGGTATCAATGCCGCATCGGCCTTATACCCTTTCACAATCATCGCCAAAGTCCCGGCTCCTCCGCTTTCCTCCTCGATAACGCTTTGAAAGATGACATCACCTTGCAGCGAAATCCCCAAACTGCGAATCGCTTGTATCGCAAGCAGCAACGAGACATTGCCGCCCTTCATATCCGATGAGCCGCGCCCATACAGCTTTCCGTCCACCACTTCACCGCTGTATGGCTGACTGCGCCACTGCGAGCGATCGCCTTCAGGCACCACATCCATATGACCGTTTAGAATAATCGAACGGCCGCCCCCGCTTCCTCGCAGGATGCCCACAACATTCGGACTGCCGAAGAAGCTCGTTCTCGGCGAATAGAAATAAGGATGTTTTTCCAGCAGGGCACCATCGGGCTCCCACAGATCCACATCCAATTTCATCTCGAACAGTTTGCCTGCAATGAGCAATTGCGCTTCCTGTTCATTGCCTTGGGTACTGGCGATTCGGACCAAACTCTGCAGCAGTCCAATGCCTTCCTCACGGTGCTGCTGGATCCATTCATGAATTTGCGCCTTCAGGTCCATGCTGTCCGCCTCCTTCATCGGCTACGTGATGTAATCAACCTTGCCCGGTATGAGGAGCGTGGCCTCGGTGCAGCTGATTACGTCCTCAATCGTGAAAGGAGACATCACTTCCCTCAGCACGAGACCCTCATCCGTCACTTCCATGACCGCCATTTCCGTAATGATATAATCGACACATCGCTGTGCCGTAAGCGGCAGCTCGCAGTGCTTCTTAATCTTCGACTTGCCGTCGCGATTAACATGATTCATCACGGCTACGACGCGCTTCGCTTTCTGCGCCAGCTCCATCGCACCGCCGATTCCCGCCGTCCGTTTACCGGGTACGATCCAATTGGCCAAATCCCCTTGCTCGCTGACCTCCAGCGCTCCGAGCACCGTCATATCGATGCAACCACGGCGAATCATGGCAAAAGCAATGGCACTATCGCAATAAGATGCGCCGATCGCCAGGGTTACCGGATAACCGCCCGCATTGCACAGAAACCCATCTTCCTCGCCTGCCTCCGGCGTCGGCCCCGTTCCTAAGATTCCATTCTCCGCATGGAAGGTCACATGGATGCCTTCGGGAATGAAATCAGCCACTCGCGTCGGAATGCCGATCCCCAAATTAACGACCATCCCATCCTTTATTTCACGGGCGGCTCGCCTTGCGATCCGGTCGCGGCTTGTTTCTCCCACACCCATTGCCAGTTCACTCCTTTCCCTGCAACGACTGCATCAACGAAGATTCCCGGCGTCACGATACGCTCCGGATCAAGCTCGCCTAACGGAACAATCTCATCCGCTTCCGCGATCGTCCGCGTACCTGCCATGGCAACAAGCGGATTGAAGTTGCGACCGCTCTTGTCGTAGATTAAATTCCCATATTCGTCAGCCTTCAACGCATGAACGATAGCCACATCTGCCGTGAGCGCCGGTTCAACCAGATACGTTTTGCCGTCCACCACGACCTTCTCCTTGCCTATTTCCAAAGTAGTACCGATCCCCACATCGACAAGAATACCGCCCAGCCCAACTCCGCCTGCCCTGATCTTCTCAGCCAGCGTGCCTTGCGGATAGAATTCCACTTCCATCCGACCATCCTCCATCATGCGACCGGCATTAGGATTGGAGCCGATATGCGACGTGATAACTTTCCGAACACGTCCTTCGGTGACCAAGCGACCAATGCCAATCCACGGAAACCCGGTATCGTTACCGATAAGCGTGATATCCCTTACACCTTTATCCAAAATCGCCTCTATTAGTGTCGGAGGGGTTCCGATCCCGCCGAATCCGCCATACATCAGCGTACAGCCATCAACGATCCACCTAAGCGCTTCATCGATAGCGATCGTCTTCTGTTTCGTCATCCGCCCATGACCTCCCCCATCACTTCCACGATTGTTTCTTCAAGCAGCGAGGCCAGCAGATCCATCTCTTCGGTTGTGATAACAAGCGGCGGAGCGATGATGACGGCATCGCCCTCACCGTTCACGCCTCCTGCCGCAGGGTAAATGAGCAGCCCTTTGCTCTGCGCGCGCTCTACGATCCGCGTTGTTACACCGAGCGCAACCGGGAAAACCCGCTTGCTCGCCCGGTCGGCGACAAACTCCAACCCGAGCAGCAGCCCTTTGCCGCGAACATCGCCGACCGTCACGCAGTTAACAGCAATCCTCTTCAGCGCTTGCAGCAGATAGCTGCCTTTCTCCTCAGCGGCACCTACGAGCTGCCCGGCATCGATGTAATCGAGAACCGCCAAGGCCGTTGCCGCGGATTGCGGGTTTGCACTGAACGTATGGCCGGACATGACAATCCGCGAACCGGCTAGAATCGGCTCCATGATTCGGTCCTTCACTAACGTAGCTGCTATCGGCGTATAACCCGCACTAAGCCCTTTACCGAGGGCGATCAAATCCGGCTCGACGCCCCAATGCTCCATCCCAAACATCGCTCCTGTGCGTGCGATGCCGGTCATCACTTCATCGGCGATGAAGAGAATATCGTATTGCTCGCAGATCGCTTTGATCCGTTCATAATAGCCTTCCGGCGGAACTACAGCCCCTCCGGCCGCTCCGATAATCGGCTCTGCAATAAAAGCCGCTATATGCTCTGCGCCAATTCGTTTAATATTCGTCTCTAAGTCTTCCGCGCAGGCTTGCCCGCAGCTCGGCGCCGACAAGGGACACCGATAGCAATACGGCGCTGCTACAACCGGCAGCTCCTCAAGCAGCGGAACAAACCGCCTTCTCCTGGTGACATGACCGGACATCGACAGCGCTCCGAGCGTGATGCCATGGTAGCTCATCCGTCTGGAAATGACTTTATTTTTGCCGAGTCGACCTTGCTCCTGCCAATATTGAATGGCAATCTTCATTGCGGTTTCCGTTGCCTCAGAGCCGCTGTTCACGAAGAATGACCAGTAATCATGGCCCGGCGCCATGTCGCTAAGCCGCTTCGCAAGCTGTTCCGCCGGCTCGCTCGTAAATTGGGATCGGTAGACAAAAGACACCTTCTGCGCTTGAGCCAGCATCGCATCGATTACTTCTTGCACACCATGCCCGATCCCCGCCGTTACAGCGCCTGACGAGGCATCCAAGTATGCTTTTCCATGCTCATCGTACAGAAATACGCCTTTGCCATAGTCAATCTTCGGATAGTGGGCACTTAGCAGCGGCTTGATCAAATGCTCCCGCGTCAATCGCTTCCCCTCCAATCGGCCTATCTTCTCGCCCATTCTTGTTGCAATTTCGGTGCCAACTTGGGCCGGAAGGCTGCGAATTCACTAATCTGGCATTGATTTTGCATCTATACCATGTAGAATAACGGAAACAGGATTGGAGGATCACTCATCATGGAATCGAATCAGAACGATAAGCAGTATTATGCGATGGAAACCGATCAGGGCAGCAACTTCACCCTTCAATTATGCAGAGATGAATTCAACATGCGGCTGCGGATCGATGATTACAACTACGAGGGAAATATGGATGCATTGTGCAGCCGTCTCACGGAGTTAATGGGCAATCCACTGTTTACGAAACTGTTCGTTAAGGCGCGGGAAACGGATATGCGAAGCTTGCTAGCCAAGGGCTATATGCTTGAAGGGATTTACAAGGGATATTTTGATGGGCAAGATGCGTACTGTATGGCCAAATATACCGACCTCGCCAGACGCGCGAGCGATCACTGGATCGAAGAGGATCACATTCTGGAGCAAGTGTATGCCCTGCAACCGAAGCCAGATAGAGAACCGTTAGCGGAACCGTTCTCCATTCGCAATGCTGACGCAAAGGATGCTCAAGAGCTGGCCTCCTTATATGGACAGATTTTTCAAACCTATCCGATTCCAATGAATGATCCCGCGTATGTGGCTCATGTCATGGAAGAAGGCACAGTGTTTGTTGTTGTGGAGCATGAGGGTCGTATCATCAGTGCGGCTTCTGCCGAAATCAACACCAAATTCCGCAATGCAGAGCTCACGGACTGCCTCACGCTGCCTGCCTATCGCGGACATGGTCTAATGCGACAGCTGCTTCATGTGCTGGAAGAGGATTTACAGCTACGTAATATCCGCTCTGCTTACTCCCTATCACGCGCACTGTCTTTCGGCATGAATGCCGCGTTATTTCAATTAGGTTATGACTATCAGGGTCGACTGACGAAGAACTGCGATATCTATGACAAGTTCGAGGATATGAATTTATGGTGCAAAATACTCCCGGAGCACTACTAGTTATGGCCCTTGCTCTTTGGCTCGTTTACGTTTGAAGGAGGAGGCAATGCCAAGCTCCTCCCGATACTTGGCGACCGTTCGCCTGGAAATGGGAATGCCCTCTCCCTCGAGCATTAACGCCAGCTGTTGGTCCGAATACGGCGTACTGCCCGCTTCCTGCTCCACCATCTCCCGCAGCTTCGACTTTACACTCCCTGCTGTTGACGCATCTTCCTGCCCGCTGTTGTAGCCCGACGGAAAGAAATAACCGAGCTCGCAGGTGCCCCAAGGCGTCTGTGCATATTTGCCTGCAACCGCTCGGCTGACAGTCGATTCATGCAAGCCTACTTTCTCCGCAATTTGCCGGAGCACCATCGGTTTGAGGTGATCCGCTCCTCCGCGAAAGAAAGCAGCTTGTTCTTCCACAATCGCTCTTGTCACCCGCAATAGCGTCAGCCTGCGCTGCTCCAAGCATTTGAGCAAGAATGCAGCGGCGCTTCGTTTCGCCAGGAAATATCGTGCTGATTCATCCGAATTCCCCAGCTCCTTCGCGATTCCTACATACGTGGTGTTCATCGTTAGTCTTGGTGCCGCCGACTCTTGAATGGATACGACAAACTGATCCCCAACCATTCGAATAAGCACATCCGGGATGATGTAATCGGCATGTTTCGGCTGATAGACGGCGCCGGGTCTTGGGTTCAGCGATCTGATGAAGGCGATGGCCGATACGATCTCCTCATGCGAGGCATGCAGCAGTCGCATTAATTTCTGAATATGATAATCCGCAACCACTTCCAGATGTGAAGTAATCAACGGGATGACCAGCGGGCTGAAGCCCTCCGTTCGGTTCACTTGCAGCAGCAAACATTCCGCCAAATTTCTGGCACCGACCCCAGCGGGCTCTAATCCTTGCACATCACTTAACGCTTGCTCAACCTCAGCAAGCGGTATCTTCAGTTTGGCAGCAATCTGCTCCGGCGGGCAGTCCAAATAGCCGTTTGCATCTAAATTTCCGATGATAAAGTCGACCACTTTCCTCCTAGCACCTGTGATCTCCGAATCGAAACGAAGCTGTTCCTTCAAGTGCTTCTCCATCGTCGGCCCCTGATCTGCTGCGATGTAATCGAGTGGAGCCGCGCTTCGCGGACCTCGTGCGAAGTCCGTACCAAGTCCGGCTCCTCCCTGACCATCCCACGCTTCCAAGAACGGATTCTCTTCAAGCTCATTCCGAATAAACGCAAGCAAATCAGTCGTCGGCAGCTGCAAAATTTTGATCGCCTGCTGCAGCTGCGGCGACATATGCATATGCGCCTTCTGCTGCTGATACATCCCGAACCCGTACCGGGAGTTCATAAGAATCACCTGCTTCGAAGGTGGATTCCTATAGTATATTCGGGTTGGGCTAGGTCCGATTAATAATAACGGTTTTGATTTCCGTCATTTCATCGATCGCATACTTGACTCCTTCGCGGCCAACCCCGCTCTCTTTCACGCCGCCATACGGCATGTGATCCACCCTGAACGTAGGAATATCGTTAATCATGACGCCTCCCACATGCAGCTTCTCCGCTGCATCGAGCGCTGTATGAATACGATCCGTGTAGATCCCGGCATGGAGACCGAACCTGGAATCGTTAATGAGTTCGATTCCTTCCTCCACATATCGAATCCGGTTAATGAGCACGATTGGAGCAAATACTTCCTCGCAGCATACTTTGGCGGAACGATCTACTCCCAATAACACGGTAGGCTGAAGAATTTTTGCGGATGAAGTGCTTCCTCCACATGCAACGACTGCTCCTTGCTCAACCGCTTCATCAATCCAGGCAAGTGCGCGAACGACGTCACCTTGCGTGATCATTGCCGATAGATCGGTGTCCGGATCAAGCGGGTCGCCTACCTTCAGCTTAGCTGCAGCCTCGCAGAATCCAGCAACGAACTCATCATAGATATCCGCATGCACATAAATACGCTGCAAGGAGATACATACCTGACCCTGATAGGAGAACGCGCCGACCACGCAGCGCGGAATGATTTTGTCCAATTGGACACCTTTATCTATAATTAATGCAGAGTTCGAGCCCAGCTCAAGCGCAACACGCTTCAAGCCGGCATGATTGCGAATACCGATGCCGACCTTCGGGCTGCCTGTGAACGAGATCGCCTTCACTTTATCGTGCTTAACAATGACATCTCCAATAACGGAACCAGAGCCCGTCACCACATTCAGCGCACCGGCGGGAAGACCCGCTTCTTCCAGCAATTCGGCCAAGAAGAATGCGGACAGCGGCGTTTGCGATGCCGGCTTGAGCACAATTGTGTTACCGGAAGCAATGGCAGGCCCTACTTTATGCGCGACCAGATTCATGGGGAAATTAAACGGCGTAATCGCACCGATGACGCCAATCGGCTCCTTCATCGTATACCCGATTCGCCCTTCGCCGCCCGGTACGGCATCGAGCGGAATCATCTCGCCACTGAGCCGTTTCGCTTCTTCAGCAGCAAACTTATACGTCTGAATGGTACGATCCACTTCTGCTAACGCAGCTTTAAGCGGTTTGGCCGCCTCCATTGCGATCATTCGGGCTGCCTCCCCTGCGCGCTCGGTCAGCAGGCGGCTTAATGTCTCCAATATTGCGGCCCGTTTATGAGCGGGCAACTTCGCCATGACCCCTCTTGCTGAGTATGCGGCTTCGATTGCGCGCTCCGTCTCCTCTCTGTCAGCGAGCGGAATTTCTGCTAGTACCTCACCGGAGTATGGCGCTGTCAACTTCGTGTAGGACTTGGCCTCCAACCACTCTCCACCTATATAGAGCTGCTTCTTTAACATCCGCCAAGCCTCCTTTAACTGATTTGTTGTTCCTGCGAATAGAGCTGTTCCACGATATCACTTAGGATATCCAGCCCCTCTTGCAGCTGTTCATCTGTTATGACCAGCGGCGTTAAGAATCGAACCACATTGCCATAGATGCCCGCACTAAGCAAGATGACACCTGCCTCATAGGAAGCCTGAATGACCTTCGCTGTAAATTCCTTCATCGGCGTCTTGGACGAGGGATCGATAAATTCAACGCCGCACATCGCACCTAAACCGCGCACTTCCGCAATGACCGGAACTCGTTCTTGCAGAGCCGTGAAGCAATCGATGATCCGCTTCCCGATTTCCGTAGCACGTTCGCAGAGCTTTTCTCTTTCCAACTTCTCAATAACTGCAAGTGCCGCGACACAGCCAAGCGGACTGCCACTGTACGTACCGCCAATCTCCCCCGGAGTCGGAGCATCCATAATCTCTGCTCGACCGGTAACGGCGCTTAGCGGGATGCCTGCTGCAAGAGATTTGGACATTGTAATCAGATCCGGTTCTATGCCAAAATAGCTCGAAGCAAACATCGTTCCCGTTCGTCCGAAGCCGGTTTGAATTTCATCACAAATAAACAGAATCTGATTTCTGCGGCACACCTCATAGATGCCTTGCACGAATGAAACAGGAGGAACGATGAATCCTCCCTCGCCCTGCACCGGTTCCATAATGACTGCTGCCAGCTCTTCGGGGGCGGCTTCCGTCAATAGAAAATCCTCGAATTGCGCCACACAGAATGCGGCATACTGCTCTTCTGTCATTCCTTCGGGTCTGTGCAGCGGATATGGATACATGGCTTTATAAGTAGCTGGCGCAAACGGCCCCATTCGATATTTGTAAGGTCTTACTTTACTGGTAAGCGACATTCCGAGCAATGTACGTCCATGAAAGCCCCGCGTAAACGACACAATACCCGGCTTCCCCGTGAACTTCCGCGCGATCTTTACGGCGTTCTCCACCGCCTCAGCCCCACTGTTCAGCAGTATGGTTTTCTTCGGATAATTCCCCGGTGTAATCTCTGCTAATTTCTCTGCCAGCTGGATATAGGGCTCATACATAGCCACATGGAAGCTGGTGTGGATAAAATGCGAAGCTTGCTTCTGTACAGCATCCACAATCTCAGGCGGACAATGCCCGACGTTAAGCGTGCCGATCGCACCGGCAAAATCAAGGAACACATTGCCGTCCACGTCCGTTATCTGTGCACCGCTGGCCTGCTGTACAAAGATCGGCGTCGTATTGCCAATGCCTAACGGTACATATTGCTTTCGCTTCTCTAGCAGCGCTTTCGTGTTAGGTCCCGGAAACGGCTCCGCAACGGATACATAGATGCGATGCTTCTTCATTCAACGCGCTCCTTCCGCGCCTTTCGCGCGCAGTGATCTCCTACTTGCCATCTACCTGCTGAATGAGCAATTCCCATGCCAACCTCACCGAAAACAAGAAAAGACGCCTCATATACTGCGGCGTCTGTTCCTTCATGTTGCGATTGAAATCCCTGTTAACTTAGCATACTCACGTTTCGCGTTATGTAAATGTAGAATGTTGGGAAAGTACTCAATGAATAAGCCTAATCATCTGTACGACCGGCCTATTGTCACCTGAAAGCACCGTTTCGGCAGCTTGCAATTGCGATGAGCCATCCCCGTCGAGAAATATCCCGTCAGCCAGCTGACCCTCTCCAATTTGCTCTATAATAGCAGATCGAAAAGCTGAAAGTGTTCCCTTTGTACTGCTAACGACTAGGTACAGCATCCCGGAGCTGTCATATACGGCTGCAGTACGAAGCCTTTCCTCGTCCATATTAGGTGCATGCTCAAGCTGTGCATTCATCAGCCATACTGCATCACGACCGAGGCTCATGCTAATTCCGCCTTGCGCCCAGAAATGTGCTCGATCCCTTACCCGCAGCTCAGAAACATGCGATACTACCTGCACACTCAGTTTATTAGCGGCTTCATCCCATACGAGCGTGCCGCGCGGGTACTTGGCATTTTCCGATCCGGAGCCATAATGATTTAATGCGCCGGCAACCGGATTACCGTTCACAACCGCCATACTGAGCAGTGCGGACTCATAGAAGAATCCACCGTTTATGCCGTAATAATCGGATAACGCAATATTCTGGCGTATCGTTTCGAAGGTGATATTCGATGGCTGCGTTTGCAGCACATGAAGCTGGAATCCATTCGATGCTTCTCGCTCCGTATAGAGATAATCATGCGCAGGATATCGAACCACTCTCGGTGTGTGATGCGAATTCAGCATTCTCACCAGCAAGAGTAACATTCCGCCGAGAATCACGACGATTCCCAGCAGAATGGTTGAAGCTCGAATCATTCGCCATCTGGTCGACAATTGCAGACTGGCCACCTTCTTCTCTTCACTTGCTATATCAATAAAGTTAACAAAACCTACTTAGATCGTTTGAACAACTATATAGCTCCACACGCCTGCTGCCAGGACGACTCCACTAAGTAGACACATAAAGAGAACGGATGTTTTCATTCTCTAACCCCCTCATTAGTCAAGCTGCACTTCTCTTATACTGACTCCATAGCGGATCAAAAGGTTGCAGTCAGCATGATCTGCTTGAAATGCGAACTCTTTCCTGTCATGTTTATATAAGGAGAATGCAGTGCTTGTCTAGGAGGAACAGACAGCCTGACTATACATAAGGAGGACAACAACATGAACATGAACCACCCTATTGGGATGCAAACACCGGAAGGCATTCGCATGCTGGAGCAAGTCAGACAAATTTGCAGCCGACTTCCCGAAACAACCGAAATCATCGACGGACATGGTCATACGACGTTCAAAGTGAAAGATAAATCGTTTATCATTATGAGCGATTATGGCATGACGTTTAAGTCTGATCTGGAGAATCAAGAAATCATACTGCAGCAGGATCAATTCTATAAACCGAAGTATATCGGACATCGCGGCTGGGTCGGCGTGAATTCGCCTTCGGATTGGGATCAAATGGGCCTTCTGCTGAAGGAAGCCTATTTGCACGCGGCTCCGAAACGTCTGATTAAGCAGCTCATGGAAGAAGGCAACTAATCGTTTAATCCTTTGCCGCTGAGAATTTGCTGCATATATTTATCGACCCGCGCCGCTCGTGTTTTGGATTGTTTGGGCTCAGCGAAATGGAGTAGATAAGCTCGTTGTCGTCCCGGAGTTAAGGCTTCGAACGCTGTTTTCAAGGCCGGGACTTCATCGAGCTTCGATTGAAATTCTTCAGCAACGGTATATTCCGTGTTCTTCTTCTTATAGTTCACTTCCAAGCCGGATTGCTCCACCTCAATAGCTTCGCGAATATAAGCTTTCAAGGTGGCTTCCATGGCCACGATTTGTTGTACACTGGTAAACCGAATCTGGCGTGCTGCTTGCACATTCTCGGTTTGCTGAATTAAGATGCCATGCGGATCCTTTAACAAAGCACCTTTGTGAAACAGCAGTGCGCAGTATTCTTTGAATCCATGGATTAAGACGACGTTCTTGTCCTGGAAGGTGTAACAAGGATGCATCCATTTGAAATCCTCCGTCAGCTCGCAATCCAGAACGATATTTCGTAACTCCTCATATTCTTCACGCCACTTCTTGGAACTGCTTATAAATACATCCGCTTTATGATTTAATCTGCTGTTGGCCATCCACTTACGCTCCTCGTCAGCATCATACTACTCGAACAGTCCTCTTCGGATGAGATTGGCCGTAATCGGCTTCAATCCCAGCTCACGCGACCAAATCGACAACTGGCCCATATGATGAATTTCATGAGCAAGGACATGTCTCATAATCTCGCCGTATTTAAAACGCTCCGTGTCACCTTCATCATTGATATCGGACAGAATCTTCTCTTCCAAGCTGTCATTCCAACCATATACGAATGGGGCGATTTCAGCATGACATTGCGCCGAAAATTCCTTTATTTTACCGATCGAAGCATACGCATCAAAAGGCGGCAGCTCCGGCATAGTCCCGCCTTGCAAGCTGCTGATCCAGCTGTGTTCGACATCGATAATATGAAACAACGTATAGAGAATACTGCCTGCTCCACCTACACGTTTCTTCAGTAATTCCTCTTCAGATACGTTCTCACACCATGTAAGCCAGTCCCCACGGACCTGCCAGTTGTACTCAAACAGTTTCAGCATTTGACGATGCTCCTTCATGACCGGAATTAGCGATAATATAAATAAGCCGCGAACGATGATCGCGGCGGTTCCTAGTTTAAGTTAAACGAGGTAAATATCGTTCATGCACAACATTCATATGATGCTGGGCATGTCCAAGAATGAAATACACACCGGCAGCAGCCGACGTTTTCACTTCATTGAGGATGCAGAATTGCTGAATCTCCGTCTCCGTCAGTCCATTTACCAGCGATGCAGAGGATGCTCTCACTGTGCGGTACTCCTCGATCAGTTCACTTAACGGACGACGATCAAAATTCGTCAAACTCACATACACATCTGCATGCCTTGGCATAGGTGTCAAATCGCCCCTGCCGGCAACAAGAATCCGGTAAGTCATCATGCGTTCGGTGTCGATAATATGACCCAGCACGTCTTTGAGACTCCACTTGCCTTCCGCATAACGATACAGACTTTGTTCCTCTGTCAGTGAACTATACAAATCGCAAATTTGCTTCCCTTGATTGATGAGAAGCTGATGGATGTCACCTTCATCGACCGTTGCATAATAATTGTCCCATACGGAGTTATATTCTCCCGCTTTAGGTTTCGGTATGTACATTGCAGCTCACCTCTTCGGAAAATTAGTAATAAGCCGTATTATATCAGCTTCCGCAGGGTTTGTATGGATTTTTTTGCCACTGATCCATTCAGCCCACTGACTTCCGTTTGTTGAAGGACTCATTAACAGCAGTCAACTTCTTCAAATGGGGGACAAGACCTTCCAACAAGTCCTTCTTTAATAACGTAACGAAATCCACTTGCATGCCTGCGTATCGATCACTCATCCTCATCTCGTTCGCGCGTTCTTTGAATTGCTGCATGGTCTTATCCAGGTTAGCCATCTCCAGTGCGGCATCACGATTAGCTTCAAGTGATAGTTGATCAATCACCTGCGGCTTTCCTAACCAGTACCTCGAGCTCGTGTTATACACGGTTCTCCAGAGATCGGCTTCAAAAGCCAGAAGCGCTGCATCCTCCTGCTGCTGGGAGGTCATAATCAAGTTATTGACTCGATGTCGAAGTTCCTGGTCCTTCTCTTTGAGATCCGCAGCCTGAATCAATTGCACAAGTTGATTGGTCACTTGGCTGGCCTGTTCTTTGGCGAGATCGAGTACCTTCTGGTTATGAATGCGATCTTTCATATCATGGATAGCTGATATTTCGGTCAAGGATTTCACTAACGGCTGAAAGGAGTTCAAGTTCGCAAGCATTTCCAGAAAATAATCATTCGTTTTCTCCTCGTAGAGTACCTGCATCTCTTGCTGCTCGTTACGTTGATTGGTCAACGCTCTAAACTGCAGAAAGACAATGCAAGCCAGCACAATACAAAGCGTTAACCAACCATAATGGATAGCTCTGGATTTATGACTTCCCAATATTTAAACACCCCTATATTAGTCTCAGTGGAAAACGCTTATTTTACTCATTTCTTCTGTACAGAGCTTTGAACAGCGTCAGTGTCTGAATCGGTGCAAATAAAAAAGTGGACAGTTTTGTCAACTGTCCACCTGTCCACCATCTTGAAGCTAATGCATATTCAGTTCAGCTTTGACAGCTTTCGCGCTCTCTTCACTTCTAGGCATACGCAGCTTGCCGAAGAAGATAGCCGCAACCAAACCGATCAAGACAACTACAATACCGATCACGAACACCGATGTGATCGCATTGCTCAGTATTCCTTGCAAGGCTGCAAGCAGCTTATCCGGAATTTGTGCTTTCACTTCCGGCTGAAGCAAGGATTGCGGATTGGCAAACTGAGCAAGCTTATCTGCCGGGATATCTGTGAAATCACTTTGAATATCTTTAAGCCCGCTCGTCATGTGATTCGTCATAATAACGCCCATGATCGCAACACCAACCGTACCGCCAATGGAGCGTGTGAATTGCGTAGTCGAAGTTGCAACACCGCGCAGATCATGGCCAACCGCGCTTTGAGCTGCGATTGTGAGTACAGGCATAAGCGCTCCCATACCGAAACCGATAATAATCATGTACAGGATCAGTTCCAGACTGGTTGTATTCACATCCATTTGCGACATGAACAGGTAGCCGACCGTCATAATCGCCATAGCAGACATTACGATTGTACGGTAGCTCAGCTTCTTAATCAGAATCCCGCCAAGGATGCTGGATAGAATCAAGGACAGCATGAGCGGAGTTAAAATGTAACCGGAGTGCGAAGCCGATGTCCCTATTACTGCTTGTGAATACAGCGGAATGTACGTTATCGCGCCGAACATCCCCATGCCCATCATGAAACCAACAATACTGGAAACCGAAATCGCTTGAAGCTTAAACAATTTCAGTGGAATGATCGGTTCCTTCACTTTGGATTCGATCCAAATGAAAATCAGAATGAGCAGCAGGCTCGCTCCGAACAAGCCAATGATTTGCGGGGAATCCCACGGATATTTCGTGATGCCGCCTTCGGATGTACCGTTTCCGCCCATCTCAATAGCGAGCAAGAAAGCTACGACCGCACCTGTGAGCGTAGATGCACCGCCCCAGTCGATCGATTTTTTCTCCGAGCTTCTTGATTCTTTCAGTGCAATGGATAGAATAATGGCTGCGAATATGCCGAACGGAAGATTAATGTAGAATATCCACTGCCAAGCAATATGGTCAACGATAAATCCGCCGACTGCAGGACCGAGAACGCTGGACAATCCGAATACAGCGCCGAAAATACCTTGCATTTTGCCGCGACGGTCCGGCGGATAGATGTCTCCGATAATGGTCATCGCGATTGGCATAAGCGCACCTGCACCGATACCTTGAATCGCACGGAAAATGATGAGCTCCGTCATATTATGCGACAGACCGCAAAGTGCCGATCCTACAAGGAACAACCCCATCCCGATCAAGTACACAAGTCTTCTGCCGAACAAATCGGCGAGCTTCCCGAAGATCGGAACAGCCGTTGTTGAAGTTAACATATAAATCGTAAATACCCAGCTATACAGACTAAAACCATCGAGCTCAGCAATTACATGCGGCATGGCCGTCGATACAATCGTTTGATCGAGCGATCCGAGCAGCAAGCCAAGCATAAGTCCTGTCACGATCCAGCGAAGCTGTTTTGGACTTAAATTTGTCATCGTACCACTTCCTTCTGTCATTTTTCCTCGAGTGCTTGCAATAGCAGCTTAAACGCATCCGTGATGAGATCTACCTGATCATCTTCCATCTGTCCAATCAAGCCGGTGAACCATTCCATTCGCTGTTTACGGATGAGCTCAACTGTTTCCTTGCCTTTCTCCGTTAAGCTTAATTGTACGACTCTGCGGTCATCCTCCGGTCTCGTCCGTTCAATGAGGCTAAGTGAAACAAGCTTATCCGTCAATCCCGTAGCAGCACCTGATGTAATGCCGAGGAGCTTCACGACATCATTCACCCGGCAAATTCCCGTTCGATGCAAATACATCAATACGAAGATATGACCGCTGGTGAGGTTGAACGGATTCTCAAGCAGCTTAATCCGATTCTTCGCCCTCTGCGCAAAACGTTCCATGAGGAGCTGAAGCTCGGCTAGTTTATTTCCGCCTGAATGTGTAATCCTTCTCCCTCCGCTCTGAACAATGCGTTACGTTCCTTAATCAGTTGCTTACCTGCTCATTATCTTACTGAATAAGATATTAGGCCTTTAAGAAAATACTACACAATGGAGGCTGCCGTCAATAGATTTATATTAAAATTTTTACATATCAAGTTGAAGAGCAAACAAAAAGCCTGAACGATCGCATATTCAAGCGACCGTTCAGGCAATTGCCAGTCTTCCAAGCTTCTGGTAATATTGAGCATTAACGCTCTTGAATCGAGGTGAAGAGATGCAACGAACATACAAACCAATCGAAATTGCCCGAGCGCTGAACCTCAGTACAAGCGCGCTGCGACATTATGAGTCTTGGGGTGTTGTTCCGGCTCCGGAACGCGGCGCTAACGGCTACCGTCTCTATACGGATATCCATTTGGCTTATTTCCGGTGCTTACGAACGATGTTTGCCGGTTTCGGCGTTGCCGTCACCTGTGATGTTCTTCGTCACATTCAGGCAGGCCAGATGAATGCCGCGTTCTGGCTCGTGAACAAGGAGCAAGCTCTCCTGCAGCAGGATAAGACTGCAGCGGATCAGACCTTGGAGCTGCTTCATCAGCTGGCATTGCCGGATTTCGTTGATACAAGAAGGAAGAATCCCATGTCGATTGGAGAAGCGGCTGCTCTAGCCGGCGTTACGACAGCTGCTCTGCGTCACTGGGAGAAGGAAGAGCTCCTCACACCATTACGCGACTCAGACAACGGCTATCGGCTGTACACCGCTCTGCATATCCGCCAGATCCTGATTATCAGAACGCTGAGAAGCACCGTGTATCTGCTCCGTAACTTGAAGGATATCGTTCATGCCGTAGAGCACCAGAGCGTCGAGCAAGCCATGAAGCTGACGGAGACCGCAATCCAAGGCATTCATGCGCGAATTCGGAATCAATTTCAAGCTGTTCATCAGTTGGTTGAGTTATGCAGAGCAATTAAGCTAATCGATTGACGGAGTCCAAGGCGAGACTTAAACGGCTGTTGCATGCTGAAACAACTCTTGCAGCTCCCGCACATTCCGTACATAATACTCCGGCGAATGCGCCTGCAATTCTTCTTCGCTTCCATAGCCGTACCCTACTCCAATAGAAGCAACTCCGTTACGCTGAGCGCCGATCAAGTCATGCTTGCGATCACCGATCATTATCGCTGATGCCGCTGTAAGCTGCTGCGATTGCAGAATATGCGCGATAATTTCACTTTTATCCGACATCGTGCCATCGAGATTGCTGCCACAGACATAGTCGAAATAAGAATCGATCTCGAAGTAGCTTACTATTTTCTCCGCAAATACAGTAGGTTTGGACGTTGCAATGATGATAGTCCTCTTCTGCTCTACTAACAGTTCGAGCAGCTCTCGTATACCGCCATACAACTCATTCTCATAGATCCCTTTATCCGTAAAATATTCGCGATAGTAATCCACCGCCGTTCGTGCTTCTGACGCTGAGAAACCGTATCGTTCTTGAAAAGAATTCGCAAGCGGCGGCCCGATAAACGGCTCCAGCAGATCCAAATTATCTTCGATAATCTTGTATTTCGCCAGCGCATACTGTACGGCTCGGGTTATTCCTTGCTTCGGATCGGTAAGCGTTCCGTCTAGATCGAACAATATCGCCTTATACATGATGAGTGCACGCTCTCTCTCGCCTATAATGTGTTCGACGCCTCGGTCAGCACCTTAGCTAGTAGTGGCAAATCAATCGGATCCCCTTCACGAAATTTCATCCATCTTCGCTCTACAGGTCCTTCGAATTTACCTCCAGACAGATCAACGTTTGTCGTATTGAAGATCATGAACGTCACCGTATCTTTGGCCGTGCTGATGACTGCTGCGTATTTGCCGTCCTTCAGAAAATGCGGCTTCTTGTACTGGATACGCTCATCGATCGCCGGCACGGTTTGATGAACCATCTGACGAAGTTGATTACAAGCCTCCGCCTGCCATGGTTGTTTCAATTCCTCAATAAAGCTGCTCACTTCTTGATTCATTTCCACACATCTCCTCCCTATTATTCGGACACTTGCATGTTCCCCGTATGAACGGAATGAAATTTATGATCATGATCATTTGTGGATTCATTTCACGATATCCGCCAATCGCTCTTGCAGATTATCCGTACAAACGCCGCCATGATAGGTGATCATTGTTGCAATATCAAGCTTCTGGAATTTCTTAACCGACTCCATCGCCGTCTCCCAGTCCGGGGTAAAGTTTGCGGCCGGCGGCATCAGCACGCCTTCGTTTGAGGTCAACGAGTCGCCTGTAACCAGCGTCTTGCTTGGGATGTGATAGAGCGCGATGTGATCCGGCGAATGTCCCGGTGTATAGATGACTTGCAAACCACCGGCAACAGGCAGCAGCTCCCCATCGTTCAGAACGGTATTCACCTTAACCGGAGGCACCAGAGTCTTGCTCTTCAGAAGCGGAAGCTCACCGGCAATGTAAGGGACTCCAACTTCGTGAGCAAGCACTTCAACGCGCCCCTCAAACAATTCCACAAGCTCCGGAAGCGAGCCAATATGATCACGATCCTGGTGAGTGATGATGATTTGGGTCAGATCATCCAGATTGAAGCCTTCCTTCGCCAACGCGTCACGAATCACGTCTACTTGTCCGGGAATTCCGGTATCCACAAGGATAAGCTCCTGCTCGTCCCATACGATAGCAGCGTGGACAATGAAGTCATTCGCATTCACCAGCATATTTAGCTGAAGCGCCTTGATTCCTGATTTCTCCATTGTTACTTGCCACTCCTCTCAACTTTGCAAACTTGTAAACTCTTCCTAATTATCGTACCACTTGTGCCGCGTGAACAAAAGTCAGTTACTTTTGCTTCACCGGTTCTTTATTTCTTATCCGCCATAAAATTCGATTGTGCGGAGCGAATCGTCTGCTTGTATTTGCCCGGTGTCATGCCGAAGGTTTTCACGAACTGACGGCTCAAGTAGGCAGCGTCACCTAATCCGCATAATTGCGCCAGCTGGCTGAGCGGCTCTTCTGTCGTCTCAAGCAGACGCTTCACTTTATTCAGCCTCATCTGCCTGAGCATCTGCATCGGGTTAATCCCGTAAGCTTCATGGAAGGCCCGGTCCAAATAATTCGTATTCAAATGTACCCTCTCCGCCAGCATATCCCGAGAAAGCTTCATCGCCATATGGTCCGCCATATAACGAATGATTGGGAAGAACCTGTCATACTTCGCGGAATAGGCTTCGCTGCGTCCGATTCTACCATGCGCTTCCCAGCTCTCGAGAATCATCGTAGACAATCGAAGCATGTCTGCTGCGAGGGACACTTCGCGAAAGGATGAGCTGCTCTTCCAAGTGCGAAGCATGGATTGGAACACGAGACTATACGCCTCCGCATCGAGCAGCTGTACCACGGGCTGAACTTGATAGAGCTGGAACAGGTCTACGTTATAGCTTGTTTGAACCTGAACTGATACCCACTCATGCAAACCGGACTGGTCCGCTCGTTCGGAGAACGGCAAAAAAGGAGGGTGCAGCATAACCCCTCCTTCACGTACCTTGTGCTGTTCGCCATTCGTCGTTGTAATCACTTGGCCTTGCCGCACATGGCTGATGACCCAATTCGGATATATGATGTGCTGATGATTTAGCGTCTCGTATTTACCTTCATCGACCATGTAGACGTTGACCTGCCACTGATCGAAGCTAGTGCTTGTAAGCGATCTGGTTTCCACCGGTTCCCCCGCCAATCCTATCAGCTAGTATACTCCTAGTTTACACCAGCCGTAGTATAGTTTGGAAACGTTATTTCGGCAGCCTCGCGTCAACCTCGTTTCGAAGCGCCGCTTCATCGGCAGCACCGATCCAGGAGCCATCGATGGAGAGTGCCGGTCCCCTTCTGCAGCCCACGCACTGATTCAGGCAATGAGACAACGAGACATCATGGCCATCTAGGACGAGCTGATCAAGCATTGTACCGTGACGATTCTCCTGTAAATTCCGCAGACAAACGACGATGACGGCACTCATTTGGCAATCAGCGCTCTACCGTCTTGAGCGATGAGCGGCCCATTGTCGAACACTTTGCCCGTCACCGGATTCTTGGCGCCTTCTACTGAATATTGTATGACATAGGCTTTGCGCGTGCTGTCACTTTGATTAGGCGTACTGCGGTGAAAGAGAAGCGAATGGAAGATCACCATGCTGCCTTTAGGCAGGGGAACCGGTTGACCGGGGTCTTCGCCAAAATAACACTGCCAGCCTGTGTCCGTCTGCACATGCTCGACATAACCTTGCAGATGCGAGCCGGGCTGAATATAGATGCAGCCATTCTCTATCGTGGCATCGTCGAGCGCCAGCCAGCAGGTCATATAATGAACGGGATCAGTCGGTACATAACCGTTATCCTGATGCCATGGGAAGTCTTTCTTCGCTTCCGGACGTTTATAGACGGATTGATCCCAATACAGCCGAATGTCACCGCCTAATACGCTAGTGGTCAGATCGACAAAACGCTGATCGCCGATAAATTTCTCAAGCTCCTCATGCCGTCTGGCCAAATTACAGGTGAAATTGATTTGATTCGGAATGTTGTTGAACCCTTTGCTGCCCTTCTTAAGCGCCTCTTCGCCTTCCCAATCAAACACGTCAATAATGGCGCGTATTCGGTCCATTTCTTCGGCTGTGAATAAGCGATCAAAGATGACATAACCCAGTTCATGATACTGCTTCAACTGTTCCGCATTCAGCATAGTTCATTTCACTCCTCGATAGTGGATGAAGCTGGTTTACCTTTATTATCAAGGAGTTGCGCATATCGGACAATGAACGGATTCCAGTAGTTATTGTACTTTTTCCACCATCCCGTTCCGATTAAATCATCTGTGCATCGTTGAAACCAACCCGGCCCAAATAACCGACCTGACCGGTGCTCCGAACCTGCACTTGATCGTAATATTCCAATCCGCCTCTTGGACCTTCTTCATTCGTACTGCTGGGTATGTTCCATCTCATCGAGAAGATCTCCGTACCAGCCGGAAGTGGAATTGAAGCAGAACTCCCGTTAGGTTCCGAATACAAACGTTGATCCGCTGTTAAGAGATGCACCCGTTTGGTCACCTCAGGCACTAATTTCGCTCGGCGCAAAGCCAGCTTCGCAAGCTCTGACACATACGGCGTTTGATCTTGTACAGCCGATTCTAATGCAGCTCGAGTTGCATCACCTGTTGCGATACGTCCTAAGCTCATTACAGCGTAATACCGAACCGTCTCACAGGCGTGTTTCAACAGCGGCATAAGGTACGGAACCGCCGATTCTCCGAGTGTCTCCCATTGAAAGGAACCGATATAGTAGATGCCATGCTGCTGCATGGAATTAAGATCACACGCTGCTGATGTGGCGGTTTGTTCCCATTCGGAAGCTAAACGTGCCGGATCCGGCACAGAGAAGCCAGCAAGAAGCTCACTACCAACCGTTAAAGGCGCTGCTATCGGAAGTCGATTACTAGCCGCAAATGCTGCCGGTGTTTGATGAAACTGAGGCGATAAGCAGGTTAGCGTATCGCCATATTGAACGACATAATAGGGATATCCGCCTGCTCTTTGATAGTCGATCCCTGCATCCGGGATCAGCAGCGGTTGACCTACCACAATCCATTGCGGGTCACAGATCACATTCACTTCCATCAGCCGAGCGACACTTGATCCGAAGCGATCGGCTATTCGCTCTAACGTGTCTCCACCTTGTACGACATAGATCATGCGACTCTCTCCCCTCATGCCTATACGTATTCAGGCGCACAAACAAAAGGAACTACCGCTCAGGGTAGTTCCTTTTGTTGATTATCTATCAGGTTCAGCTACATTTATTTCAACAAATCATGATCCACGTAACGCGTGCCGTTTAGCTCACTGATTACGTTAATAGCAACTTTAGCGCCGTCGCCTGCAGTGATGATCGTATGCACACTGACTCCGGCCGCTGTACCAGCAACCCAGACGCCGGCAACGTTCGATTTACCGCTCGCATCCACATCGAATACTTGTTTGATACGCGGCTCAGTGCCTTCTTTTACCGACAAACCGATCTTCTCAGCCAGATCTGTTGAGATCCCTGTCGCCACAATAACATGACTGCCTTCGAATTGCTGCGATTCCGTCGCTACGCTGAATCCGTTCTCACTCTTCGTAACATTGACTACTGTATCTTGAATCAGCTCTGCACCGAATTTAACCGCTTGCTTCTTGCCGATTTCCACGAGCTCTGGACCTGTCGTTTCCAGCAAACCGTAATGATTCTCGATCCATGCCTTCTTCGTCATGCTCTTATCGCTGTCGATCAGAAGTGTCTTCTTGCCAGCCTTAGCTGCGAATAATCCTGCACTAGCTCCTGCAGGGCCTGCTCCGATAATGATAATGTCAAACACGAATAATCACTCCTTCATATGATTACAGATGATTGCAGCATTTCTAAACAATCATAAGCCATTCGATAGAGCGGTTGCAAGTTGTCCATTATAGCCGGAGCGACATATGAACTTGTTCGATATATGGCTTGAAGCCAAGGCGATCAAGCAGCTCGAGAAGCTCCGCATTAGTATGCCTGATATTCAACGTCATTCGTTTATAAGGCATTTCCAGCGGACTGAATACTTCTTTGAGCAATGCTTTGAGAATCTTGCCGGAATCCGACCTGCTCGGCGCTGCTTCGCATTGATAGAGCACGATTGAATTCAGAAATCCGTCTTCGCTGTAATTTCGTTTGAATAGCGCATAGCCCACCAGATCTTCTCCATCTGCGATAATGCAGCATTCTCCATCATTCTGATTTTGCCAGCCTGTCTGCCAAGCTGCATCGTGATTATAGAAGGAGAGCATTCTGACGTCGCGCGGTTTCGCATGCCTGATTACAAACCGTTGCGGGAAGCTAGGCAGCAGTATGCTGGGATCTAAAGCGTCTTCCTGTGTGGAACAAACTAATTGTCCTGTTATTTGATAACCGGCACTTTGATAAAGCTTGATCGCCGGTTCATTCTGTATAATCGCTTCGAGCAAGGCATGATTCACATTCTGTTCCCGATACAGCTGTACATTGTGCGCCATAAGCTGTTTTCCGTACCCTTTACCTCGATGAGCGGGAGCAATTCCTGTACCGCCATTCCAAGCTGTTTTCACTCCATTGACAGTCCGAAAGCCGTTCATCACAAATCCGGCAGGTTCGCTGTCAATTATCATCGCCAGCGAATGCTCCAGAGAGAGCCCTTCATTGACCGTTCGTGACATAAATCGATCAAGATCCATGGCTGCATTCGTGAAATACCCTTCGAAGCCTTTGTTCCATAGTGTGACGATCTCGTTAGCCGGAAGCTGACTAAAGCGGTTAAACGTAATCATGCTAATACCCCTCTCTTAAATAAGTCAAGGACCTCGGGCTTCGCTCGCTCTTTCTTAATACCCCGTTTACCCTAATCGTAATCGTCATTGGTTCCCACCTCTACCGATGATTGATTATCCGGAAAGCAGCGTTCCAAATATCTCCATCATAGCACACAAAATGGATTAACTATTGGCTGTATTTATACCATATTTCTATTCCAGAATGCTGATCAAAGGTTTATAGAACGTTTCGAACATTTGCGTTGGACCAGGTACCTCCGGGTAATAGAGCAGCAGCAAGGCAAGCATGTATCCGATGGCCGTAAGAGCGGCAAATGCGGTTCTTTCTCTTCGGAGGTGTCGCAGTTTTGGCCATTCCATTACAATCATGATGACGAAAATTACCGTGATCCCTAATAAAGAACCCAATTTCATGGCGGTTTCCCCTTTATTTCTTCTTCACTTCGTTTTCAGGTCGGTTGACGCCAGCATCCACTAACCCTGGCGTAACGATTTTTGAAACCACTTGAACGTGAACTTGGACTTCCGGAAATTTCTCGTCCCAATTCACCTTATTGCGCTCCCACTCGTTCGGGTATTTCCTGTAAAAGATTTCGGCGAATTCAAAGATGTCCGACTGCAATTCCAATTGGACTCGCTGAAATAGGTACTTTATTTGGCCTTCAACATATTCGCTTAGTTCACCTTCCAATTGTTTTGCTAATTGCGGGTTTCTATAAGAAATGGCATTTGTGCTTTCGACTAGCCTCGCCTCGATGTTGATTTTGGCTGTCATGCTCCACTTCTTATTGCTGATTCGAGGCCGCATTGTAGTATGACTTCTTATTAAAGACAGCGATACCATGCCTTTCCCTTCTTTTGGAGCAAACGTTAAGATATTCGTTCTTAATTCGTTTCTAAGCAAGAGAAGCGACCTGGTTAATTCATCGTCAATTTTCCCAATCATCCTGCCATCTTTGAGAACGGCTGTCCCCTTCACGTACGGTGTTGACTGATTAGGGCTCGACGGTTGCTCCGATGGGAGATTCTTAACTAGCGGTAATGCGGCTGCTCCGGATTTACCGGCCAGCATTTGTGCCAACGATTTGATCGGCACGTCCATGACGGAATGGAGCTTGGTCATTGCCCGCAGCGTGCTAGCTGTGCTTTGTTCTAGCGGAGGCTGCTGCGCAAGTACGCTCTTCGCTGTTCCGTCGCTGATAAAAATTTTCAATCGCATCCGAGCATCCGGAAACCGCATCTTGACGTCGACGGTATCGCGAATGCCTTCCTTGGCGACCTTCTCGCTAAATATCAGAATCTTGTCATGTCCCCAAATGGCATCGCGAGGGAACATTTCTTGCAACTTTGAGAAGGCATCAGCCTCCGTCACTCCGGTGGCCGATCTCACATAAGTCGAGGGTGCCCCCCCGCCTGATCGCGAGTTTTCCTGGCCGCCGCTCCGTTTTTTCGGTACAAAAACTTGCACGGACAGCACAAGGCCGCCGGATTCATTCTTATCGATACCCGTAGCGAGGATGACCGCCACATCGTTGACTTCTTTTCGATCCCAGCAACCGGAGAGAGAGAGAAGGGTAATGACGCAACCAGACAAGAGCAGCCATTTGCCGGAGCATCTTCGACCTGCGTCGTTCATCCTCCATCCCTCCTTACTTGCGGTTGGAATTTGTTTCGCAAGATCGCGGCGAGAAGCAAGCCAGCCGGAAGAACCAATTCAAACGTCATGTTCTCAAACGGCGTACTCGTTCCGAGGTAATGAGCGAACTCTTGAATATTGGGAGAGACCCACAGCGTGAACAGGGCCAGCAGGATACCGCTAGGAAATACGATCGGACGGAATTCGGTTAAATGAAGCAGCTGTGAGGTTCCGAGCACGAACACGTAAAAGTAAATCGAGATTTTAATAAACGCACCGATAACCCAGATTGCCACCATAATCGCCTCTACATGTTCGAAGAAATCGGCTACGTTAATATAACGAATGGCCATCATGACCGGGTATTGCAGCTGAGAGGTGATGTCTCCGAATATAAATAAGGTCGCCATCGTGATTAAGACCAGCGTAACCATAATTACTACAGCCGCGATAGTCCCCCACTTCATCGCCTTCTGCGGATTAACCAAATTAGGCAGCAGAAAAGATACGAGCGCGAAATGTGCAAACCAGCCTCCTGTCGGGATTGCACCCTTCAACGACGGTTGAACCCCGTTAGCAAAGACGGGAAGCAGATTAAGAGGCTGCATGTCCGGAATGAGCAAGACGAGAATGATGATCCAGGAAAGGATGAGCAGCGGCACTAAAATCTGAGCACTTCTTGCGATCGCTTCGATACCTCCACGCACGGTAATCGCGCAAACCAACACCATGCTTGCGATGATAAACAGAATCGGCGTATTGCGCAGAAAAACACTCGTGACGAAATCCGCGTATTGCCTGACGATCATTCCGTTAATATGAAGAATGGCGAATAGATAACAAGCTCCGATGGCTTTTCCAAGTACGCTGCCGAATATGCGTTCGAGCTGTTGAATAAGTGTCTCGTTCGGATATAACTTATATAGCCGATACATGATAGATAGTACAATAAAACCGACAACGATCGCCCAAATCGGAGACATCCACAAATCCCGTTTAGCGAGTCTGGCCGTAAAGGCTGGAATAATGAGGTCGCCGGTAGCGACTATAGCCGGATACATGATCATAGCCAATTGCAGCGCGGATATTTTGCCTTTTTCAATCATTCCGACCCCTCCCCTTCTTTCTTGTTACGCCTTTGTCCGGGAGCTTGTCGATACTTGTTTATTGCGCCGGCCAGGGACGGACGGGTAGTCATCCTCCACCAGGGAGCACGAATAAGCACATCCTTCAGTTCGTGAGGTTTGAATGGCGCGAGCGGCGTCAAATATGGAATACCGAATGAACGCAGCGTGCTCAGATGGACCACGATGAGAATGAGCGAGAGAATGATCCCCAGTAAACCCAACATCCCGGCCATAAACATAATCGGAAAGCGAAGCATTCGAATCGTAATGCCCAGCGTGTAATGCGGCGTTAAGAAAGAAGCGATTCCGGTAATGGCTACGACCATAACCATCGGAAATGATACGAGACCGGCCGCCGTTGCGGCTTGTCCAATTACGAGCGCTCCGACAATGCTGACGGCGGGACCGACCTGTTTGGGAAGTCGTAAACCGGCTTCGCGGAGCGCCTCGAACGTGATTTCCATTAACAAAGCCTCAATTAATGCCGGAAATGGGATATCCTCTCGTGATTCCACAATACTCAGCAGCAAGATCGTGGGGATCATTTCATGATGGTACGTAAGTATGGCTATATAAGCCGAAGGCCCTAACAAACTGATTCCGATGAAGAGGTAACGAAGCCAGCGAACCATCGTGCCGATTATGAACCTATTATTATAGTCCTCCGGCGACTGCAGCAAGGAAAAGAACGTTGTCGGCGCGATTATCGTGAATGGTGTCCCGTCCACCAGTATTGCAACGCGCCCTTCTAATAAATTCGAGCAAGTTACGTCTGGGCGTTCGGTAGCAATAAATTGAGGAAACGGGGAATAAGGGTTTCCTTCCAGAAATTCTTCAAGATAACCGCTTTCCAAAATCCCGTCAACGTCAATTTGCTTTAAACGCGCAGTTATCTCACTCACTAAGGCAGAATCAGCTATTCCATCGATGTAGGTAATTACTACGTCCGTCTGCGTATATCTTCCGATCTTGATGCAGTTCATCTTCAGCTTCGGGCTCCTGATTCTCCTTAGCAATAAAGACGTATTGGTCATCAAGTTTTCCGTGAATCCGTCTCTTGATCCTCTGACGATGGATTCTGCGATCGGTTCTTCGATAGAACGATTGGTTGATTGGGATAAACCAAGTGCGAGGCCTTGATCTTCCAGATCAACAAGCAGAACCGGATATCCAATGGATACTCGTTCAATGACGTCTGCAATCTGGCATACGGTATATATTTTGGAAACCGGAATTTTCTCTTGAATAGCCTTTATAGATTCGCCGGCTTCCAGCCAGGAGCTTTGCGCGATGAGTGGGGCAAGCACAAATTCGTCTATGGCTTCTTTACCGGATAAGTTCTCAATATAGATCAGGGCGGCATTCCGTCTATTAGACAGGACGAATTCGTGAATAGTCACATATTCGCATTTATCGTAGATAGAGCGAAGCATTTGCAAAGTTTCATCGAGGTTCGCGGACAGAGGGCGTTTCAATTCTTGGTGTTGCGAATCGATGGGTGGTTGACGATACGCCTTCATGAAAGTTCATCCTCATATCTCGTTGGTAGTTTCCGTCCTATGACGCTCGTTCGACATCTCTATGCAGGATTTCCCAATTCCATCGTGAGTATGCGCGCCTGCCGCCTTCATAGAAGAAGGAGCTAAGCACACGCAGGCTTAGCTCCTTCTTTTGCTTACATCTTTAAACCGTGGCCGGAATTAACGGCTGAAGCGCGTTCGATCGGTCGATAAACACGAAGGCATCATAGCGTTCCGCCATGACGCTCGGGACATAATTTCCTCGCTCGTAATGCGGATGATAGACCACGCCAATCGCGCGATGGCCGTACGTATGATGGAAGACCTCCGTATCCGTCCCTCGGAAAATCAACCATTGATCGTATGCACCTGCTTCGTGCATCAGATCCTCCCAGCTGCCGCGCTGCGCTTCCGGTACACGCAGCACCTCAAGCGGAGATTCCCAGGCATCAGCTGCGATGACTGTACCGCTATGTGTCCCGAATCCGATGGCGAAGACTTCCATATCTTCGCTCTGCTCGCGGAGAAGCTGACCCACATTCACCATACGGTCTGCTTCCATATCTGTAGCACGCGCGTCTCCGATGTGAGTGTTGTGCTCCCATACGATTGCTTTTGCAGAAGGACCGTAGAAATGCATGACTCGATTAAGCGCCTCGACCATATGCCGATCCCGAATGTTCCACGAATCAGGTCCGCCCTTCACCATGGCCTGGTAATAACGCTCGGCATTAACGGCAACGAGCGCATTGATCTCATCATTCAACAGCGCTTCATGCGTGCCGCCTGCTCGATTGCGCTTCGCTTCCAGCTCTCTCAACAGTTGAAGCACTTCATCCTGGCACATCTCGGAGAAGAATGCGGCAGACATGCCATAGTTCTGGCCATCCCGGCTGTGAGGCTCGAAACAGGAGAAGGCGTTCAGCGCTGCAGCAAGCTCCGGCGAATTCGTCCTCTTCAGATGCTTGATAATTTCGTCCATCGACTCCCAGAGACTGTACACATCAATACCATAGAATCCAATCCGATATTCCTCAGGCAGCTCGCGATTATACTCGCGCAGCCAAGATATGAGCTCCGCCGTTTCACGGTTCGCCCACATCCACGACGGCCAGCGATCGAAGGATTGCAGCACTTCGTCGACGGAGCCTAGTGCCTCTGGGTGATGCTTGACGTACTTGTTTACTTCATAACAGGAGGGCCAGTCACCCTCGACTGCGATGAAACTAAATTGATACTGTTCAATCAGCATTTGGGAGAGCGCCGTTCGATTCGTGTAAAACTCACTCGTTCCATGACTCGCTTCGCCCAGCAATACATATTTCGAGCCGGCCGATGCGTTCGCAAGATGCAGAAGATCCACAGGCTGATCCAAGCGGTTTGCTCGTTGCTTGATCGCATCGACTATTTCCTGTCGATCGTTCGTTCGTCCTTTAATGCTCATCGTAGAATGTCCCCTTCTCTTCTCGCAAACTAGAAAATATAGTGTTTATATTTTCCAATTTGCGCAAGAGTTATGAGCTACGCTGGTAAGGCCGCTTCATTAATACAACATCTACCTTCCCACTCAGCAGCGTTGGTCCGGTTAAGTGCAAGCGAATACCTTGTTCGTTGTCACCTTCTTCGAAGTGAACCTGTAACGGTAAAGACTGAACATCGAAGACATTGTCACCGCGCTGAATTAATGGCGTTTGCGTCCAAACCTGTGGAAGTCGGTCAACGATAAGCGAGGCGGAATCAAGATCGAATCGCACCTCGCAAGTATGCTCATCATCCTCTGACTTCGCATAATAAACCCCTGCAAATCGCTGCAAATCCACAGTCACAGCCTCGTTATTCGTGCCGGCCTCCAGTCCCATAAAAGCCAACAGCTTCTGCTCGTCTTCCGACCAAGCCCCTTCCGTGTTGTCGTACAGGCAGCTGTCTATGATTACAATCTCATCCGATGATTGAACTGCGTTGCTGAATTGTTGCCATTTGGCAAGAGCGGCATCGATGACTTTCTGATAGCTCCCGTTCTCGAGGTCGTGCACAACCTGATGCAGCGAAGCCGAATCCTCGAAGACATAAACAGGATGACCGACCTCTTCTTCATACCACCATCTATGCTTCAACCCGGCACGGGTAAGTGCTCCTGAGATAAATTGTGCAGAGGTAGATTTGCCCGATCCCGGAATCCCTTCAAGCAGAATAAGCTTTGTATTCGTCATCGCACGTCTCCCCCTTAGGCGTCGCTATTTATCCCATGGAATGACCGTCAATGCCGGCCAGTTGGCCTTCCATTTCGCCGCTTTCTGCAGATAGAATGGTTCCGTGATCTGTGCCTTATTGGCTCGTACGATTAGCCCGAACAGATCATTCAATCCGAATGGCGCATAGATCTTCCAGGTGCCATCTTCAGCCCTTCTGAGCCCAATTGCCGTCGCCGTTGTCGGCCAACAGTTTATGGCTGCTTCTAATGATCGATAGGGCTGGATCGGATAGCCGTAATGGTTTTCATACCAAAGATGAACGCGAGCTTGATTCTTCACATCCAGCTGATAGGGCAGTTCGCCGAACGATTCTCTGACTCTGTCGATGATCTCTCCTTCTTTGTCGTACGACAAATCCTCGTCATAATACACAAAGTCAAGATCCTTTATCCCATCATTCAGCGGACGCCCGCACAGATAATTCCAGACCGTCTGCGTCACGCAGCCTGCCCCTATGTAATAGTGCTCCAATTGGAACGACGATGCCTTCGCCAACACTTGCTCCAGTACAGGATTCATTAGAACAATCCGGATAAGACTGTCCATCTGCGTTGCAATATCTTGATTCTGAGCAACGTATGACTTCACGATCATTCCATCTAACTCCTCGGCTTTATATTATTCATTGCGAAATACAAACACCGGCCCATGCCACTGATCATTCTGAATCCACTCTACCTGATAATTGCCTTCCCCGATATAATCTGAAATAACTTGTTTCCAAAAGGTATGCGCGTATGTATTGCCGGATGTTTGCCGTATTTCCCAACAACCGCGATGCTGCTCCATGATGTAGAGAGCCACCTTCCTCCCAACGCCTTTTCGCCGATATTTTCGCATGATGAAGAAATCACCGATGGTATGCGTACGTTCAGCAGTACTCAGCTTCATATACTCAGGTGGCACTTCCAGGCTTACAAGAGCAAATCCCGCAATCTCGCCGTCTACCTTGATTAGATATGGACGCCGATAGTCGTCTGTCCACTGATGATCGAAGTATTTGTATTAATAGAAGCCATGCTCATTCAGCACATGTCCATCAAACTCGCTGCTATCATAACGGTATAGTTGAATGAGCTGGTAGAGGATCGTTTTGTCCTCGTATGGGAGTACAGTTACTTCAAGGTTCAACGGGTTCTCCTCCTTCTTGGCCAAATTTTGCATCATTGTTGATTCCGACAATCTAACGAACCGTAGCGGCGTTATTTCGAGAAAAATAGAGCTGAAATCTACATAGTCTGAGCTCGAGATAAACAGCTAAGTTACAGGTTGAACCTAAACCGAGTACAACCTCAAATATTCCGGATAAGCACGAAGATGTGTCGCTTGTGCCCTTGCTTGCGTCTTCTCTCTCAGCTCCGGGATCGTCTCCGCATCAACGTAATCAGCAAGGATGTCGATGACGTCATCCAGCAAACTGGCTCGAAAATATATCGATAGTCGCTCATAGAGCTCTTCGCCTGCCTGCTCGATCACTTTCCCCTCCCAATTAGGCCAATCAGCTGACTTATATAGCGGCCATAACAGGACGGAATAATCCATCGCCGCATCTCCGTTTGCCGATAAGTCATCCCAGTCAATCATCCAAATCTCACCGCGCTCATCCACCAGCACATTGTTCCAGCCCAGATCATTATGGACAACATCGTTCGCTGTTTTCCGGAAAGCCGGATGGGCATATACCGTCTCTCGCAACGCTCGAATCTCAGCATCAAACCAATCCAAGGTCTCCTCCGTTACAAAATGAAGCAAATGCTTCCCTTCCCTAATCGTAACCATATCTCCCTCGAAACGAGAAATGTAAGCATCAGCGAAGGCATCTGCATAAGTAAACGTTTCGTCTCTGCGAACAAGAGCCGTCGCGAGCTCTTGATCACGATGCAACTGCTGTAACTTGATCAACACCTTCGAAATCGCAGCTGATGCATTCGAGATCGATGACAAAGAATCGCCACGAATATATTCGAACACCAGCCCATATCGATAATCGGGTATGATTTCCTCTCGAATTTCGAGGATTAGCCGTGGGGCGTTATAGCGGCTCGACAACTGCTGGCTGACAACAGCCCATTGCTGAAGGCGATGCATTTTCGCATGAGGTGCGAGTTTGAGATGCCTCATCATCTTCCCATCCGTTACCCGATAGGACTGATTCACAAATCCACCGGGATTGTAAATATAAGTAACCTGCACTTCAGTCCCCTGCTGCAGCCCTAACGAGGCTGCATTCGACTCCGCCCACTGCCGAATAAGGGTTTCGTTACGTTCAATGTTCATGTTCTTCTCCCTTTCGTCACGAATAATGAACAACCATGAAGAAAACCGAATAAATCAATTGACAACAATGAACAATACGGAATAGGATATAGGCAAAAGAGTTCTATTAGTTAGTAAAAGCCGCGGAGGTCACCATGCTCGCAGAGGAACGAAGGCAGCGCATCCTGGAGATGCTTGCCAAGGACGGCCGAGTCGTTGCACAGGAGCTGGCACAACAATTTCAGCTTTCTATTGATTCGATTCGCCGTGATTTAACCATTATGAAGGAGCAAGGCCTCCTTCAGAAAACATACGGAGGCGCGATACCGCTAGCTCCGAATGAATCGCATAAAGTACGTGCCAAACCGCAGCCGAAGAATATTCGGTACGGGGAAGGCGCGCCGCACCAGAATGCCATTTCTAAATTAGCCGCTTCTTACATTCAACGGAACGATACGATCTTCATTGGCGGAGCCGGGATTCAGTACGGCATGTTGAAATATCTCCCCAACGACTTTCCTTTCACCGTCGTTACGAATTCTCTTATGATCGCAGAATCCATTCGATCCATGACTCATATTGAAGCCTACCTTGTCGGCGGTAAGCTTAGAGCTGCCGGTGAAAGCTTGATTGACGTCATTGCCGTCGAAATGATCAGCAGATTTAATTACGATATCGGATTTATTACCGGCGGCGGAATAGCACAGAACGGCATTTGCGTCGCAACTCCGGAGAATGCTGCACTGATTCGAGCAGTAGCTGATGCCTCTCAGTCAACCATTTGTCTTGCGCCTCACGAGAAGATTGGCGTCCGTAGCTTTGCCACCTCTGTCCCCTTGCAGCAGATTAATTTGCTTATTACCGACCAGAAGGCTCCCGATCCCTTTATACAGGAATGTGAGAACCGTAACATCAATGTCATCATTGCCGATGAACACTATTCAAGCGGAGGCGTAACCGATGAAAGCAATTAGTGTGGAATGGTCCAACTCTCTTCATGGCAGCGTTCAAATCCCCGGTTCCAAGAATAGCTCACTAGCACTGCTTGCAGCAGTTTGTTTGGCCGATGAACCAGTCACGCTGCTCGGTATACCGGACATTGCTGATTTGCGAGTGATCTATGAAATGAGCCGTGAAATCGGACTTCAGGTCGAGCGTCATGAATCAGGTGCCATTACATTGGACCCGCGAAATATCGCGAGCACGGTGCTTGATCCCGTTAAATCGTCTTCTTTCCGTGCTGCCTATTATTTCGTCGGTTCACTTCTAGCCAAATTTGGCAAAGTTTCTGTCGGATATCCCGGCGGTGATGACTTTGTCAGCCGTCCCATGGATCAGCATATCAAAGCACTCCAGATGATGGGCGCAACGTTCACGTTTCAACCGACCTCCTACACTGTAGAAGCTAAAGAGCTGCATGGTGCGACAATTTACTTTGACATGATTACATCCGGCGCAACGATTAACGTCATGATGGCAGCCGTGCGTGCGAAAGGCACAACGGTATTGCTCAATGCGGCTCGTGATCCGGAAGTTACAGATACCGCAAATCTGCTCAATCGATTAGGTGCCAGAATAACCGGAGCCGGCACAGATACCATTCGCATAGAAGGTGTTACATCCCTGCACGGCGGTACCTATACAGTCATACCGGATCGGCTGATTGCCGGTGCATTCCTGATGGCAGCCGGCGTTACAGGCGGATCGGTTACCGTGGATAATGTGATCCCCGAGCATCTTTCTTCCTGCTTAGCGAAGCTGCGTGAAATTGGGATGGAGCTGGATGTGCACGATAACGCCATTACCGCACACTCAACCGGAATCCTTCGTGCTACGAGAGTGCGTACGGCCATGTATCCGGGTTTTGCAACTGATCTGCAGCAGCCATTGACGGCGTTACTTACCCAAGCCCGCGGCAAAAGCATCATCGGCGAGCGGATCTATCCGGCTCGATTCAATCATGCCCATCAGCTTATTCGCATGGGTGCGGATATTAAGATCCGCTCTGGCGTAGCCTCAATCATAGGCGGAAGCGTATTGCACGGTACATTGGTACACGCTTCAGATGTTAGAGCCGGCATATGCTTGATTCTTGCCGGTCTACGCGCGGAAGGCACAACCACAATTGCCGGTGTTCAGCATATCGATCGCGGTTATGAGGATGTGGTTGGCTCCTTCCGCTCACTGGGCGCGAACATCAGCATGTACGATAGCAGCGAAATGCCAGCCCACAATTGGATCACCGGCACTAAATAAAGAATCTGTCCGAGAGCAGCTTGCCGCATGTGGCGGGCTGCTCTCTGTCGAATGGAGATGGGAGAAGACATGCAAGCAGCTGCTATTGTACTAGATTTAGACGGTACGTTATTAAATTCGAATAAAGAAGTCAGTCCTCGCAATCTGCGAGCTGTGAGGCAGTGCCGTGAGCGTAATATTCCTGTCATTATCGCTACGGCAAGACCGCCTCGTGCGATTATGCAGCTGCTGCCTGCGGAATTGTTAGATCTGGGGATTATGATTTATTACAATGGAGCGCTGGTTGTTAGTGAGCGTCTGGACATTCATGAACATTTTCCACTTGATCCATTGCTTCTCGGTGAGCTCATCACCTATTTACAGTCGTTTGAATATTCGCCTCAAATTTCAGTGGAATCCAGTGATCGATGGTATAGCCATACGGAATCCGATTACAGCACCATAATTAAGGTCCAAGATAGACCGGAGTTAATCCCATTGGAGGAGCTTACAGCACTTGTTGCTTCTAAATTATTGGTGACGCACTTCAAAGCTATTGATGAGCTGGTAAGCCAGTATGGCAAGCGCGCGAATATTCTTCACACAGATGCCGGACAACTCATACAGATCATGTCCACCCAAGCAACCAAAGAAGAAGCGCTGAAGATGGTTTGCTCGCGTCTCAACATCACTCCTGAACAGGTTATCGTCTTTGGCGATGATTATAATGACCTTGGTTTGTTCCGAATCTGCGGTTATCCGATCGCTATGGGGAATGCCATCCAAGAGCTGCATGAGATTGCCTATCGAGTAACGGATACGAACGATAATGATGGGGTCGCTCTTGTACTGGAACAACTTCTATTAGAAGCAGAAGCCTAGTAGTTGTGTATTACTGACTTCTCTGCATGTCTCGAATTTCTTTCCAAGAAACGAGACGTATGCCATCTCTCATCATGTGACGCCTGACATCCTCGTCCAGCAGCAATCGAAATTCGATCTCCCTTTCACGTGCGCAGGATGTATACGGTTTAAGCTCAGGTGTGCGTATGGAAGGATGAACCGTCCATTGCGTGACTCCCGGTTTTAGATTCTCCATCAGCTTCATGAGTTGATCCTTTGCTGTCTCGTATCCCATCGATTCGTCCATGCAGTACGGCAAAGAAATCAAATCGTCGATTAGCAAGATCCCTCGCTTCCTTGCAGTCTCGATCCTGGCCTGAAACATCATCTTCAGCTCTGATGTAATAAATGACTGCTCCACGATGCGTGTCGGCAAGTTAAAGGGAAGTCGGTACTTCGCGCATAAATCAAACACAATCTCCAGAAAATCTCGCCCTCCTGTCAGTCCCATAATCGTGCCCCCATGACTGTCCAGATGGGTCGGGTCGATGCCGAGGGTTAGGGCAAGCTGGATCTGCGACTCTAGCTCGCAGCGAATTTCTTCCGGGTCGCCATGCTGCCCAATATACGATAAGTCGCTATGCAAGAAACCGTCCGCTGTCACTAAACTGGACAGCCTCTCTGATTGATACACAGGTCGATATGGATGGGTTTGCTCGCTGGATAAGGTTAGATGAATGCCAATATGACTATTGTCATCTTGCAAGCAGAGCCGAGCCGCCTCTCTCGCACCTGGACATGGCATCATAATGGAAGCCGATGCAATGGCGCGGCTTGCAAACAGCTCCGAGACAGCCTCATTCGTCCCCTGCGTAATTCCCAAGTCATCCGCGTTAATAATTAACAAGCGATCCTCTGCTGTACAACCCAACATGTGAAGTACGCCAACCACCCCTTAATACAACAAATCGATAAAGTCTTGCAAGGCATGAGAGATCCATTTCTTCGGGTGAAGGATAAGCTGCAGGTCCAGTCTGATATCTGCATGAGAGAATGGCAGTACAGCCAGTTCGCCACGTTCAATCTCTTCTTGCACAGCCATTCGAGGCAGCAAAGCGATACCTGAGCCAGCCTTTAAGCAGCGCTTAATCGCTTCCGGATTACCGAGCTCCAAGCCAACGCGGTACGAAATGCCTTGCTCCTGCAGGACCCGTTCCAGCATCGTCCGATAATTGCAGGTGGGCTCGGACATCAGCCACTCTGCGTCTTGAAGCTGTTCTAATTGAATGGCTCCGATCGATGTAACCGGATGATCGGCACCTGTAACCAGAACCAGCGGTTCTTCACGTATAGCCGTCCAAGTTAGCGGGGAATGAGCAGGTTTATTTTCCAGTAAGAGTCCCAGATCATACTCCCCTTCTCGCACCTTCTCCACAATCGCAGCTTCGCGATCCGGCTGAATCCGGATTGTAAGTGCCGGATACCGCTGCCTCATCTGCTGAATAAAGGGTGGAAGATAATACGAAGCAAGCGAGTCAATCGTCCCGATCGTCAAAGTTCCCCCGCCTTGAACGGCAAGCATCCCCTTGGACTGATCAAACAAATTCAGCATCTGAACAGAGATCTTGAGCAGCTCTTCTCCTGCCAATGTCAGCCGCAAGCTGCGACCAAACCTTTCGAACAGCTTTACCCCGTACAGCTGCTCCAGCTTCTGGATTTGCATCGTCACGCTGGACTGCGCATAGCCAAGCTCTCCCGCTGCTTTCGTGTAGCTTTGATGGAATGCGACCTCCCGAAAGGTCTGGAAATAAGTAAGATCCATATCGTCACCACTTCAATATTATTGATAACACTCATCACTTATTATAGATAACTGTGATGCGAAAGAACATGTTAAAGTGATAGCAACTACACTTTAGGAGGATGCTGTCATGCTGAATGAACGCGATTTAAGGGGAACTTATGTACCTACGCTTACACCATTCTTGCCTACGGAAGAGCTGGATTTGGAATCCTACCAGCGTTATCTGTCGAATTTGCTGCAACATCATATACAAGGCATTGTCGTTAACGGAACCACCGGTGAAGCACCGACTGTAAGCTGGGACGAAGTAGCAACAATCTTCTCAGCGACCAAACAGACGATGACACGGTGCAATCATGAACTGCCGATCATTGTCGGTACGGGAACGAACAGCACCCGCTCCACCGTTCAGCGGACCGAATTAGCCGCTGAGCTGGGCGCAGATGCCGTCCTCGTTGTAACGCCATATTACAGCCGTCCTTCGCAGGAAGGCGTGATCGAGCATTTTCGCAGAGCTGCCGAAGTCGGCGTGCCCGTTATTGCATACGAAGTACCTGCTCGAACTGGGCTGCAGTTAACTTCGGAAACGGTTCGCAGAATCTTAGATCTACAAGGTGTCATTGGATTAAAGGACAGCACAAGCAACACACAGCTCCTGACCCAGTTTGTACAATCGGATACGAAACCGATCCTCTGCGGCAATGATCAAACCTACTTGGAGATGTTAGCCAACGGAGCAACCGGAGGCATATTAGCATCGGCGAATGTTCATACCGAACGGTTTGTGCGATTATTCAACCACGTGTCACAAGGAGAAATGATCGAAGCGCAGAACCTATTCCATTCGCTCACTCCTATGATTCATGCCCTGTTTCAAGAGTCTAATCCCGCACCGCTCAAATGGATCCTGGCTGAGCAAGGCCTTCTTGCCTCACCTTCGCTGCGCTTGCCTATGAGTCCGATTAGTGCCGGTTTAGCTCAACAATTAAACCGATTGCTGCTGCAGCGCTGAGTACACTGCTCTAATTCTTGTCCTTATACATCAATGCACGAATTGCAAAACGCGGCAATATCAACTGTCTGCGCCATCTGGAAGGCTGGTTAAGCAGTCGATACAGCCACTCCACGTTCCACTTCTGCCAGATCGCCGGCGCTCGCTTCACCGTTCCGGCGATAATATCCAAGCTGCCGCCGACCCCCATGGCAATCCTCGCGTTAAGCATGCTCTTATAGCGGTAGATTAGCTGTTCCGATCTAGGCGCACCTAAAGCCACGACCAGGATATCCGGAACTCAGCCTCCCAATCTCTGCGATAATGCCTCCTTCTTCGTGTTCGCCATAGAAGCCATGATGTCTGCCAATAACCTTCGCACCGGAATAGCTCCGTTCAATCTCTTCCGCCGCTAATTGATTGGTCTCTTCACTCGCACCAAGCAAGTAATAGGTTCTGGCAACCGGCCCTTTTGACTGCAGCAGCTGCAGGAGCAGGTCGCAGCCGGTTACGCGTTCAGGAAGCGGATTTCCCTTCAGCCGGGAAACCATTACGATGCCCATGCCGTCCGCTGTGAGCAGTCCCGCTTCTTCTACAATACTGCGCAGCTGCGCATCATGCTGACAGGACATTGTAATTTCGGGGTTAAGCGTAACAACATGAAATAATTCAGATCGACGTTCGTCTATAGTTTGATCAATAATGGCAATCGTTTCTTTCATCGTCAGCTTAGGAACCGGAATTCCCATAACCCTTGAATAGCTCTTCATTCGTCGTGAAGCCACCTTTTGCCGAAAGTTAGAATTCGCTTACATAGCCAATATTACCCTTTAGCAGCAACCAGAAAAAGAGTAAAATGGAAATAGGCACGATTATTTCCACCACTACTACTCGATCGCATAAGGAGATGGCTGCTCAGATGAAACGATTTGCCTTCGTAACAGGCGCTGATCGCGGGCTTGGCTTTGCGCTTGTGAAAGGACTTCTTCAAGAACAGTTTCACGTGATAGCTGGTCACTATTTGGATCAAAGTCCGCAGCTTGAACAGCTCGCGTCTGAGGTTCAGGATTCCCTCAGCTTAGTGAAGCTGGACGTCGCGAGTGATCGAAGCGTGGCCGAAGCGGCAGCACAAATAGCCGCCATGACCGACACCTTGGATCTGGTGCTCAATAATGCCGGTATATTAGGCGACATTCAGGCGACCATTCTGGATCCGCTTCCATTTGCCGACATGCAGCAGGTGTACAATGTAAACACGCTCGGACCGCTGCGCGTCACCAATGCGCTTGCTCCTATGGTGCTGCGCAGCGAATCCAAGCTGTTCGTCACGATCTCCTCGGAAGCCGGCAGCATTGCCGATTGCGAACGTACAAGCTGGTTTGGCTATTGCATGTCGAAGACAGCGCTGAATATGCAAGGTGCACTTATCCATAACGAAGTGAAGAAGGCCTTCGGGCAAGTCCTGCTCCTCCATCCAGGCTGGGTACAATCGTACATGAGCGGGACGTTAAATACCGAAGCGACCCTCACTGCAGATCAATCTGCAGCTCATATTATCCAACGCATCCTTGAGCTCAAACCGAATGAACCGTCCGATAAGCCGCTGTACAGAGACTACTTAGGAAATGAAATGCCTTGGTGAGAACGAGAAAGCGAGGGATAATGCGATGACTGTAAATACTCGGAAGCATGTGCTCGTGCTTGGCGATAATGCAAAGGCGCCTTACCATCCACTGATCAACATTCAAGAGGAACTCTCTGCCATTCTTGGCGAGGAACAATATGAAATCAGTTACACCGATAATTACAATACATTGGATGTCGATATTCTGCATGCCTGCGATCTGTTTATCTCCTACACGGACTGTTGGAGCTCACCAATTGAAACGGACCAAGCTGCTGCTTTGATGCAATATGTACATCAAGGAGGCAGTCTGCTGGTTATCCATAACGGAATCTCGCTTCAGTCCCGAGAGGAATGCGTCGAGCTCATCGGTGCGCGCTTCACCGGACATCCGGACTATCAAAGCCTTGAATTTCATTTCTCCGATACGGAGCATCCCGTCACAAGTGGCGTCGTCCCCTTCTTCCTTGAAGAAGAGCCGTACAGGTTCGAATTTCATCCGGCAAGCAGCGTCAGCGTGTTGATGGAATATGCAATGGAAGGTCAACGTTATCCGGCCGCTTGGACCGCTAACCGCGGTCGAGGCAGGTTGGTCTATCTGATGCCCGGGCATCATAAGCCCTCTTTCCTGCATCCGGCCTGCCGACAATTGATCCGCAACAGCGCGAATTGGCTGACAGATCAGCTCTAATACATTCATGCATTTGTGCCGGAGGGTATTTGACTCGCTCATGTAATCGATGGATCACAAGGCGAGCGATACTCTCCGGCTTATTTGATTACCCTACTCCCTATAACTCTCCGCTCCGCCTTACCCCCAAATAAGCCATGAATGAACCGAAACCAACGCTGACCAAAGCCAGTATCGACATGGACTGCAGGCTCTGATACAGGACATCGTTATTCATAACGACCATCCCCGAATTGGAGATGATAAACGAACTGATGATCAGCGCCGGCATCGTCTTGCGAAGCATACCGAAGAAGAGCGGAACGAGGGACAACCCGGCAGCGATAACCGCAATAATGATGATTCGCACTGCTTCCTCCCAGAGCCGATCTCTCGTTAACGGCTCGGTAATATAGTGATAATGGGAATTGGCAACCAACAGCGCACCTGAAACCACAAGATGTCCGATAATGACCGTCAGAAAAGTCCAGACGCCGATAATAATCAATTTAGCCACGAAGACCATGTTGCGTGACACCGGATATACGAACAGAATCGTCACCGTTTTGTTGCGATATTCATCAATGACCATTCTCGACATCAACACGGATGCGAAGATTACAAACGTAATGCCCACGTAATTCATAATGCTTTGAAAAGCGCGATCATACGAATCGACATCATTATTAGGGATATCGCTGCCTACCACCCAAAGCACCAGCATCAGAATCGTAACCACGGCAGAGAGCAGCAGTCCGCGCCATCGCGTCTTCTTAAGCTCCAGCTTGATCAGCTTCCATAACATGCCCGCTGCCTCCTTCGATCAATCCGAGGAAATACTCTTCCAGCGAACGCGACTTCTTGTTCAGCGACTCAACGCCGATGTCGTGCTGTACCAACAGTCGATTCAGCTCCACAGGTGTTACGCCGGAGTCATAGATGCGAATTGCCCCCTGCCCCATCACTTTATAGTTGGCGATGGACAGCTTGTCTTCCAGAACAAGCACCGCCTGCTTGCTGTCCGTGACCGTTACTTCCACGTATTCATTCTGCCTTTCTCTTACCCGCTCCATGGACACTTCTTCGATCAGCCGCCCATGATTGATTACGCCAATCGTATCCGCCAACTGCTCGATTTCCTGCAAAATATGACTGGAGATCAACAGCGTCATCCCATACTCCTTGCTGAGCATCCGAAACAGATCCCGCAGCTCCCTGATTCCTGACGGGTCCATGCCATTAACCGGCTCATCGAGGATGAGCAGCTCCGGTTTCGTGCATATCGCACGGGCAATCCCAAGTCGCTGTTTCATGCCAAGCGAGAAATGGTTGACCGGCTTTCTCCGATCAACATCGGATAACCCGGTCAGCTCCAGCGCGTTTACGATCGCAGCTTTGTCATAATAGCCCATGTACTCGCAGTGCAGCTCCAGATTGGCATGTGCAGACAGGTGGTCATAGAAGATGGGATATTCAATAATGCTGCCCATCCGTTTCATCCATTCATAGGACCCCGGTGTTTGCTTCTCGCCAAACAGCTCGATTTCGCCGCTTGTCGCCTGCACAAGTCCTGTCACCATACGCATGACGGTTGTTTTGCCGGCTCCGTTCGGTCCGAGAAATCCATAGATTTCCCCTTGCCGCACGCTCATGTTTACGCCTGAGATGACTTCTTTCTTCTTATAGGTCTTTGATAGCTGCTTCGTTTGCATGATTATGCTCATGCGTGTTTCCCCCTCCTTAGAAACGGACTTTCATGAATCGAATCGTGAAAACCGTCCTCTCATTCGGCACACTCTTAAGCGAAATTTCCGCTTCCATCAGCTCCGCAAGCCGTTTCGAAATCGTTAAACCGAGACCGCTTCCTTGGTGCGATTGATTTCTGGAATCCGACAACGTATACAGCCGGTCGAATACACTCGCTTGATCCTGCTGCCGAATTCCTTTCCCGCGATCCCATACCTCAATAAGCACATGATCTCCTTGCTCAACGATCGCAATTCCGACAATTCCGCCATCATGACCGTACCTTATGGCATTAGATAAGAGATTATGTAATACACGTCCAATCGCGTCTTCATTCCCATAGACATAAATCGGCTCCTCCGGAATATCAGCCTCCACTTGCAATCCCTGTGACTCAATTTCCTCATAATAGAACAGGATGCTGCTGCGACAGGAGCTGCTTAGGTTGATTTTGGACAACGGAACGGGTCGATCACCGGATTCCAGCCTAGCCAGATCGAAGAACTGATTCGTCAGATTGATGATATCGAGCGTTTTCTCATGAACCTTAAGGGAGAGTCTGCGTTGTTCGCCGGGATCATCCGCCGATGTCCCCCGCGCCATCGTCTCTGTCAATCCAAGTACGACCGTCAGCGGTGTCTTCAAATCATGCGACATGTTGGCGATCATTTTCTTCAGCGCATTCTCCATCCGGATGTAATCTGACTTTGTTTTCCGATTGGCATCAAGTAGTCGATTTACAGCAATAAGCAGCTCTTGAACCTGCCTGGCCTCCGTATGCCGAAGCACCTTCTCCGTGGAATCCTGATCGATAATGGCATTTAGTTTGTGCTGCACATAACGAAGATCATGAGTGAGAGCCCTTCCACGCTTGAGCAGCATAAGAACGAGCACAAGCAGAGCCAGCACAAGTCCGGCTAGAACGAGCACAAGATCAAGCATCATGCTGGAACTCCCCCATTTTGTAGCCGATCCCCCATACCGTCTTAATGTATTTCGGACTGGCGGGCTCGTCCTCGATCTTGTCCCGAAGGCGTGATATATGAACCTGGATCGCATTTACGTCGTTCAAATAATCATCATTCCACACCGCACGATAAATTTGTTCTTTCGAAAACGCACGTTTCGGATACGTCATCAACAGCTTCAGAATGAGCAGCTCTTTGGCCGTTAGATTAATGGGATGATCGCGTTTCATCACCAGATGCTCTTCGGTATGCAGCGTCAGCTCATGAACGCGAAGCACCTGCTGCTGTGCGGTAACCGATGCTGTACCTGCATATTGCGATGCTCTTCTCAGCGCCGCTTTCACCCTGGCAGTAAGTTCAATAAGCGAGAACGGCTTGGCCAAATAATCATCCGCTCCAAACCCGAGCCCGAGCGCCTTATCCACATCGCTGTCTTTGGCAGAGAGAATCAAGACCGGTACGGTGCTGCTTCCCCTCACGTGACGCAGTACTTCCATGCCATCGACGCCTGGCAGCATCAGATCAAGCAGGATGAGCTGATACGTTTCGTTAGTCAGCAGCCGAATTGCTTCTTCCCCATCTGCCGCATGGCGGATGACAAAGCCTTCCTTGGACAAATGCCGCTGAACCATATCTGCTATCGCGTAATCATCCTCTATGAGTAAAAGTTGACTTTGCATGCTGCTACCACCTTGGCTATTAGTTGCTACCAGTATACCGTTTTCTGCCAATCCATGAACAGTCAGAGCTGAATCGTCAGTTCGCGACATCCCGCTTCGCAAATACGCCCCATGCGAAAATACCGAATAAGGCCGTATAACCTGCCAGAATGAGCAGCGAGAAGATCAACGTCATATCGCTGAGGAACGGTCTACCCGCCGTATACGAATATAAATCCAGATTGGCAAACAGCAGATATTTGGTCCAGCCGAATGATTTCAGCATATAGGCAAGCTGCCGTCCGCTCAGCAGGAAGAAGATCGATACTCCGATCGCGACTGCGCTTGAGCGAAGAACGGATGAGATCATGAAAGCGAATGTCGCCATAACCACAAGCTCAACTCCGCCATAGGCTGCTGCTTTCAACAAGTTACCCAGAACACCTTCTGCAGGATCACCAGCTCCGAAACCGAACAATAAACCGCCGGTGATCAAAGCTGTAACCAACATGACTAGTGCGAGCGATAGTCCGAACAAGAGCATCGCTGCGTATTTGGCCAGTAAGATTTGCGAACGACTATAAGGTCGAATGAGCAGCAGCTTGATGGTACCGCCGGAGAATTCAGACGCGACGATGCCTGCCCCAACAATAATCGTACACAAGGTCACAATATCCATGAGGTTCGGAATCGCGGTTAAGACCAGATCGAGAAACTCCCATGCATCCTTTACTTGAATCTCCTGCTCGCTTGAATAGAAACAAAGCAGTCCCGCAGCAATTGCCATCACAGGAACGAGCAGAACCATGATCTTGGTCCCCATCCGCGTATAAAGCTTATGCAGTTCGTTAACGAGCAGTTTGCGTACTACTTGTTGCATGATTTTCGCCCTCCGTCAGCTGCATGTATTTCTCTTCTAAAGTTTGTGAATGGGTCAGATCCTCCAGCGCAAAGGTCGCGTGCAGTCGGCCATCCACCATGACGCCGAATCGATCACACAGCTGCTCCATCTCAGCGAGCAAATGTGACGAAACCATAACCGCGATGCCCTCTTCATGAGCAAGCTTACGAACGAGTCGCCTCATCTCGCGGATCCCTGCGGGATCAAGGCCGTTGGTCGGTTCATCGAGTATGAGTACGGCCGGCTTGTGCAGCAGCGCTTGCGCGATGCCTAGTCGTTGGCGCATGCCCAGCGAATAGGTTTTCACTTTGTCTTGGATGCGAGAAGGGAGTCCCACCAGTGCGACAACCTCCTCGATCCGTCTCAGCGTAATCCCATCGCCCATGCGGGCATATTGCATCAAATTCTGCAATCCTGTGAGATGCTTATACAGCTCAGGGTTCTCCACGATTGCGCCGACATGCCGAATCGCTTCCTTAAACTGACTTCGAATGCTGCTCCCGCCAATTCGGACATCGCCATCGCTCATGGCTATTAAGCCAACCATCATGCGAATCGTTGTCGTTTTGCCCGCTCCGTTAGGTCCGAGTAAACCAAACACTTCGCCGCGGTTTAGCTGAAAGTTAAGATGATGCACGATCGTTTTTCCGCGTATTTGCTTCGTTAGATTATGGACCTCAACAATAGGTTCGTTCATCGTGCAACCCCTCCATCACTCATTCATTGCTCTAATCGTAATGGAGAAACCATACCTGACCCTTTCCCAAATGTTACGAAAGTCTTTCGAAATGCTCCGCAAACGGCTGTACACAAACGAACCTATCACTCATACACTATCAGCAATATCAGAATGATCGTCCGAGAAGGAGTGTGAACGCTTGAAGCATCTGCCTCCGTCTGACCTCACATCCAGGTTCATACTGGAGAGTGATCCTTATGCCAGCGAAATCGTCTTCCCGCTTCCGAGCTCCTGGTGGAGCCGACCTTATGAATATCGGTGGTGCTCTGCTTTTGCCGAAGCCGATGACATTGTACTGGATGCCGCTTGCGGCATTTCACACCCCTTTAAGTTTTACTTGGCACGGCATTGCAAACAAACCTATGCCTGCGATTGGGATCCGCTTATAACCTCCTTTGACAACATCGTAGAAGGAGTCCGCACAGATATCGGCGATGAGGCAGCTAAGTTAATCGACTCGCAATTCCGCTCAAGAATCCATCTTCAGCAAGCAAACCTGACTGAGCTTCCATACAGTGACCGCTTCTTTGACAGAATATTTTGCATCTCTGTGATGGAGCATTTAAGCCCATCAGACGCACTTCTTGCCATGCATGAATTTCATCGCACACTGAAAGATGACGGCGCAGTCGTAATTACACTGGATTACCCGACCGTCGATTTTGCATTCTTTCAAATGATCATGATGCTAACAGGTTTTGAATTTGTTGGCTCCATTGATACGACATTGCCGGCAAATGTCCTATACACCGAGCAATGGGGCGGCCTGAGTTGTTTCCGCGTGTTGCTGAAGAAGCGAAGAACATCTGAATAACAGAAGGCGACGCTTACCGCCATATACGCGGTGAACGTCGCCTTAATCGTTGCCATTCTAACTCTTCAACACCTCTGTAAAGTAAGCTTTATTGTACAGGATAGCAGGATGATCCGGATGATAGGAATAAGCAATTTCATTGTGTCGGTTTCCAGCCTCTAGCAACCCCAGACGGTCATAGCATAAACTAAGCTGCAAATGAGGGAGCCATGTGCAATACGTGTTCCATAGTTCAAGCGGCATATCTTTGTCGCTCATGTTCGCGGCAGCCGTGTAAGCCTCGATCGCTTGCTGCCATTCCTTCCGTTCCACATGTACGGCTCCGAGCTGGCAATAACAGTCTGGCTGCGGAAGTCCTCCTAATTCAAGCGCACGGCGCAGCGTCTTAACTTGATTATCGGTTTCCCCTAATTTCTCCCAGCAAGCTGCAAGGCTCTTGGCCGCGCCGAGCATCTGCTCGGGTAATCCGAGCTTCTCATCCAAATAAGCCTCATATTGCACGCAAGCCAGATCATAACATTCTTGCTGCTGCAGCCAATGCGCATTCCCTAATCGGTCGCGCATCGTTCGATACCCATTTGCCGCAAAAGCTTCCAATCCAGTCAAATTCGCCTCTCGATAGATGTGATACGCCGGATAATGAGTATCTACATACAAAGGAAAGCCCATGGCTGCTGCCCGAATACAGAAATGTCGATCTTCGCCCCAGAAATTCAGATTAGGTATTTTGGCAAATCGAAGCCCCGCGCTAAGAGCATGCCGACTGATCAACGTGCATGCGCCCAAACCACCTACCTCATATACACCAGGTACCCAAAGTCGCTCTATAAACTGCTGCGTGCGGGCCGTAATTTCGGTTGGCAGCAAATGTTCCTCTCGCTTCTTATCGTATAGGATGTATTCATCCGACAACCACACCTGAGGAAGCTCCATCCCGCTTCGATCCCACTTCGTCCAGAAGACATTGGAGATCACATCCCGCTGTGCCAGGACAAGCTGTTCCAACGTGCCGGGATGCAGGACGAGATCGGAATCGATCAGGAAGATGTAATCGAACTGTTGCTCGATCGCCTTTCGGATCATATAGTCCTTCATGTCTGCGACCTTCCAAATCAAATCTTCTTTCCAATAATGGGTATTCTCGTCCTTATGATAGAAATGAACTCGGGCGTCCGGGAAAGTGAGATTCGAGTAACGCAGAAGCTCGGTGTTCCCTGCCGTCTGTTGAAACTGCTGCAAGAGGAGGCCGGAGGCCGGATCCTGGTTATCGTCGATAAACAAATACGAAACGATGAGTTCGCTCTTCGCAAGTGTCATCAACGATTCCAAGAAGGGTTCCAAGATAATCCTGACCTGATTGACGGGACTTGCGATCAGCACGCGCTTCTTGCTCAACAAAGTCACTCTCCTTAATCCGTCCATTCCTTAAGCGGAGGTGCCTGGTCGAGAATGGAATCATATTGCTCTCTCCACCCATAACGGGCATCGGGATCAAGCTGCATATATCTATTGTATTTGTTTTGTCGATCTTCCGGAGTCGCCCAGCCGTAATGCTTCAACCTCGCTTCGTGGATGCAGAAAGGAAATTCGAGTACATTGAGAGGGAAGCGGCCACAGTGCTGCGGTGTTTCCTTCCATCTGTAATCGATGTCCGGCCGATATCGAACCAGGAACGGACGATAGAAGAGGTGAGCCTGCCAGTAGCTGTCTTCCCTGTAATGAGTTTCACTCCACATATCGTATAAGCGGAACCCAAACGTATCGACCACATGCTGATTCACCATGGCCGGCACATAATCACGCATATTCGTTTCGAAGATTTCATCGGCGTCCAGATTAAGAATCCACTCTGGATTCGTAGCCACCGTTTCTTGCCATTGCTGTTTGCGAAGCTCGATCTCGTTGCTAAACTCCGAACGTTGGTTGCTCACAATTCTGAGCGGTAAGCCCGCCAGCATTTCCATACAAATCGCAACGGTCTCATCGTCGCTGCAGTCATCGATAATGACGGCTGCATCTATAAACTCACGATGCTGCAAGAGCGCTCTGCGAAGATAACGTCCTGCTTCGTTTCGCACAACCATAGAGAGTGTTATCCTCCCCAGTCTATCTGTCATTTGCCACTACCTCCTTCGCTTAAGACGTCCCGCCGAGCTTGCGAACATCCTTAAAATAATCGCGATTATACAATAAACTCGGATGTGACGGATTGTAACGCAGCGCAGTCTCATTATGAGCAAATGCAGCCTCATACTGCCCTAGCCTGTCATAACACAAACAGAGCTGCAGATGCGGGAACCAAGTCGAGGTTGCGTTGTTCACCATTCCCATCGTCGCGGGCTGAGTGACTTCCGTTGCTTGGCGATACCAGAAGATCGCGGTTTCGTATTGTTTCTCCTCGAGAAAATAAGCTCCAAGTGCACAGGACACATCGGGTCGTGGACGTTCGTATAGGAGCGCGCGAGTGAGGGAATGGAACTGCAATTCCTTGTTTGCCAGTCGTTGATAACATTCCGACATCTTGAGGCATGCCTGGATGTTGTCTTCTATCCATCCTTGGCCGGAACTTAGCATCTTGTCATAATAAACGACGGCCTCTGCATCCATGCGATGGTCACGAAGCTCATTGGCATAGTAATACAAGTCTCGAATGGAGAATTCCTCGCCGGCCTTCTGACGCTTCTGATAGATTTGCAGATTCCGATCGGTGTATGTTTTCTCTTTCTTATGCGTGATACAAACATCACTATCCAGTACCGGCCCCCAAGCATTCAAATACTCATGAACAGGTCCAATCCACTGAAATTGGCATTCCCTTCGGACAAGTCGATTGCGCCTTAAACTGGACGTTACGTTGCCTGCATGATCAAATCCAAGATTGTAGGGCATCGTCACTCTGTCAACAGCGGTCGTTAGTGCTTGCTTCAGAAGCTTAAAGCGGATCCGATCTTCTTCTTCGATGGTGTCATCGGCATCCAGCCATAATATATAATCCTTCGTTGCTGTCTGAAAGGCGAAGTTGCGCGCAGCAGCGAAGTCATCTATCCAACCAAAATCATAAAAATTGTCCGTATACTTCCGTGCAATTTGTTTCGTACGGTCAATGGATCCGGTATCAATGATGTTAATCTCATCGACAATATCATGAATGGTTAATAGGCATCGTTCCAATGCCAACTCTTCGTCACGCACGATCATGCAAAGGCTTATCGTAACCATATGTCCGCGCTGCTTCCCCCTTTAATCAGCCAAGGTAGCTTCTTCAATCCTTTCTTATATCTATGCTTCTCTCCCGGCAGTTGCAAGGGCGATCGTATGGACATATTAAAAGACACCTCGACCATCCTTTACTAGGATCGAGATGCCTTATTGCAAACCATATATTTAGTTCGGACTGAATCCGATATCCGAAATTTGGCCGTTTGGCATGAAGCCGATGTTTCGATATACCTTGTTAGCGCTGGGATTACGTAAATCGGCATACAGCATCGGAGTTAAATTCTCCTGTAATAACTGCTCGGTGACGGCAGCAACAACCGCACTTGCGTAACCTTTCTTCCGCAGCCGCAGCGGCGTGAATACAGCGTTAATACGACCGTGTCTCCGCGAACGATGAGCTATATTAGCCATAGAAACCGCTTCACCATCAACGCGCCACAAATACAGCTTGCGCGAAGCAACCAACCCCCGAGCTGACTCCAGCTGGCTCTCCGGATCGACTGTTCTTCCGTGTGCGTCCTCCGAGAATCCGGCCAGATATTGCGCAATCACTTCAACATCTTGCAGCGTCGCGACACTCGCATCCCCTCTCACATTCGAGGGCTTGTTCACCTGAGGACAATGATAAGCCTCCATCGTCATTTGAGTCGAGTGACGCAAGTTGTTCGCCCTTGAATATTCCACGGCAAAAGGATACGCCGTCTGCGGAGCACCGGATATGCCTGGCAGCGAATGGCCATCCAGATGATTAACCAGCTCTTGAAGCATCCGCTTCTCCTCATCCCCTGCCAGCGACCTTGCCATCCATAACCAACCGTTCTGTCCCGGCGATTGCGCAAACAGCAGCTGACCATTATCGGATCGAATACATATGGAATCTTTTATCTCTGTAATCCGATGAAGCAGATTGTACCGGACTTCATCGTGAATAAGATGAAGCAGATTGTACCGGACTTCATCGTGAATAAACGGTATTGTCTCTAAATCGTTATGATGTTGACCCCATCGCACAAACATGTTTGACCTCCTTGACGAGATTAATGTTGCGGTATTGCGCGCAGCTTCCTATCTGTCAGAACACCGAACTTCCTGTTTGCTTCACCTACTATTTACATTCGTGCTTGAATCTGGATTTTCCTTTGTCGTTTTCGCTTCTCTTTCCTGACAACACAACACCAAACAAGCAACAGCTGCTTCTGAGCAGCTGTTGCTTGTTTGGGTTCTCGCGATTTCGTCACAACTACGTAACACTTAAGACTCTTCCGGTTTCTCCGTATCGTCGTCCTCGTCTGTAGCTTCCTTCTCTTCTTGGGCCAATTCGTCTTCGTCTTCGGATTCCACAGGTGCCTCTACTTCTTTATTCTTAGACGGCTGGTCGAATATGATCGTCCGAATAGTTGAAGGATCCGGTCTGTCCTGATCGTATAGACGGATATAGATTTGCTCGATCTCCTCGCCGGTCAGATCTTCTTGACTCAGCAGCTGCTCCGCGATTGCATGCACAAAATCAGTATGGTCCGATACGAGCTTCTTCACCTGATTCATCATATCCTTGAGCAGCTCGTTGATTTTCGGTCGCAGGGATCTAAGCGCATCCGCTTGCGAACCGACAGCCAGGAAGCTGAACAACTCATCGCCCATACCAACCGCTCCGAGATAGGCACCTGCCATATTCGTAGCCTGCTGCAAATCGGAAGTGACGCCATTTAGCTTCTTGCCTAAGAACAGCTCTTCAACCGCCCTGGCAGCCAAACAGACTTGAATACTCGCCAAGATTTCACTGTCGCTTCGATTATACCGCTCGTGCGTCGGCTTGGTGGCAGCAAGACCGAGCGCATTGCCGCGCCGAACGATCGTTACTTTCCATACCCGATCATGCGGCTTCAACAAATACTGGGCAACCGCATGACCCGCCTCATGGTAAGCCACGTTTCGTTTCTCATCGGGACGCATGGATCGCAGCGGCTGTTTAAGTCCCCACTCATACGTCTCCATGGCAACGCGGAAATCCGGATATTCGGCGACAAAGACACCGCGCTGATGAGCGATGACGACAGCTTCATTGACGATATGCTTAATTTGAGCCGGGCTGTAACCGATCGTATCCAATGCGGCCTTCTCCGGCGTCAGGGAGGAATCATGCTTTACTTTCTTGAGATAGTATTGGAAGACGTCCACACGGCCGTCATAATCCGGCGTATCGATCCATAGCTGTCTGTCGAACCGCCCCGGCCTCAGCAGTGCGGAGTCGAGCACATCCGGCAAGTTCGTCGCGGCGACCGTAAGCACGGCAGGTCGATCCGCTTTCTTGCGGCGCAGCCCGAGCATACGCATCATCTTCGCAATTCTCGTATTATCGATATTCGGCGGATCCATCTGAAGGAGCAGCTCATTAAGCAGGCCTGAACCGCCGCCCATCCCCATCATCCCGCCCATTGCACCTGCGCCACCTTGGCGTTTCATACCGATGGCGTCAATTTCGTCGATGAAGATAATACAGGCGCCGTACATTTTGGCAAGCTTCCTAGCCTTCTTGTAAATGCGCATGACTTTGAGGTTACCGACCCCAAAGAACATATTCTGGAAGCTCGGCGCTGACGCGTAGGCGAAGGGAACCTGAGCTTCATTCGCAATAACTTGTGCCAAGTAGGATTTACCTGTACCCGGAGGCCCGCATAGCAAGAATCCCCGGATCGCCTCTCCTCCCATCTCCTTGAACTCTTTAACCCCTTTGAGCAGGATTACAATCCGCTTTGCATTCTCTACGATTTCGGGATTCCCCCTGTAATCATCCCAGGTGGCACCGGTCTCACCGGGCAGAATCCAATACGTTCGCCCCCTCGCGAGAAACCAGAACAGTGCTGCGAATTGAATAATCATGAACATCATGGCAAATAACAGCTGGAATAGGAGACTGACTATGCTCAGTGTAATCCCCCATACTTGGGGCCCTCCTGACCACACCAACACGCCAATGATGACGATGACGGTGAGCCTTATGAGGAATTTGCGCCACTTGATCCACTGATAACTCCTCATGGCTACACTTCCTTTTCACACGAAATGTGCTCGCTCGTATTTATTGCGATACTCATTTTTACTTAGTAATATTTGAAAATATGCGTGGGATCGAGAGAAGAAAGTCCCTTGCAAGCATCTGTAATATAAATGAAATACTAGAAAACCTCACATCTCCAAATAGAACGGGAACGCTAAAATAAGCTAATATTGACATATATACAAAACCCCCTATCCGCTTATGGATAGGGGGTTTATGCGGTTCGTATCCTCGTAGACTTGGCTACTGTTTCCGGAAGCTAACAAGCCAGTGTATACCGAAATCAACAAGCTCGCGCTGCGACATCAGTTTCACCTCAGCTTCTCCCAGGAGAGCCGACTTCATAGAGAGGCCGGCATGTGCTTCGAACGCTGCGCCTAGCTCAGTGAAGTCATCCGAATTGACGTTAATATCCCGGAATGTCACCCATTCTCTGGTGCCTTCCACTTGAATCGGTGCTCCTTGCGTAATTTCGCTCTTGCCCGGATAGCTTGACCGGTACTCGCTTAAATGAAGCGAAGTATTATTGCCATGGCCTACCCCAAGCAGCAGCACGAATGCTTCGCATGCATAGAGTTTGCCAAGCGGAGAGTGTTCGCCAAGGCCGAATTCGAGCGAATGTCCTTCCGTAATAAACGCTGCCTTCGGCCCTCGCGCGGCGAAAGAAACTTGCGGATGCCGGCTGCGGAGCGTTCCATTCTGTTTGCGGAAGCATTCTGCCAGCTGGCCCATCCCGCTTGTTACCGTAAGATCCGGCGAGAATGCAGGCATTTCATTCCTTATGATAGGCCACCAATCCTGCGGTACCGGGGGATTGGCCCATAACGCAGGATCGGATAAATCACTGCTATGCGTCGGCATAACCAGCGTACCTTCTTCGCCGATGGCATCCTCTAATCCCAGTAAGACAGCTTCAGCGCCGCCGACAATCCAGCGGTTAAATGATTTCAGCGAGGAGTGAAGGAGTAACGTCATTCCCGGTTGTACGCCTAATTGTCTCATCGCTGCAGCGATGGACGTCCGAGTCAGCGGAAGCTCCGATTCATTAATGACCATGACTACCTTCTTCTTCTTCTACATCGCGAATAAATTGACGAACCACTTGCAAGTAGGCATCCGTTTCTTCCAAATAGCCCATATGCGAGCTTTCCTCGAATACATGCAGCTTCGCTCCCGGGACGAGAGAATGATAATACTGCGTTGCCTCCGGAGTCGCTTCATCGTATCGGCCGCAAAGGAACAATGTCGGCGCATTGATTTCATGCAGCTGTGCCGTGACATCGTAGGTCTTCAAGCTGCCGGTCGGACAAAATTCGGATGGTCCCCACATGGACAGATAGACTTCTTTGTTCCCTTTCGGTCTGCTCTCCGCCATAATGTCCGGCCAAGGATCAAGTCTGCATACATGCCGATTGTAATAGGCTTTAATGGCTTCCCCATAGGCTTCGGAATCCGTTGTCCCTTCCGCCTCATGCGCTTCAATAGCTTGCCGCATTTCTTCCGGCAGCTGTGCAAGCAAACGGTCCGCATCTTGTTTCCAACGAAGCGCGCTCAAGCAAGGGCTGGACAATATCAAGCTTCGGATTCCTGTCGGTCTCCGCTCTATACAATAAGAGGATGCCAGCATCGTACCCCAGGAATGCCCAAGTACATGCACATCATCCAGATGGAGCGCTTCGCGAATGCAAGCAAGCTCTTCTACGAACCGATCGGTATGCCATAATGACGGGTCCTCAGGATGATCCGAATTACCGGAGCCCAGCTGATCATAGAAAATAACCGGACGCTCATCCGCTAACGCACTTAACGCCGATTTTAAGGGATCATGTACATTTCCGGGCCCGCCATGGAGCACTAAGAGCGGTGTTTTACCCGTATTGCCTACTTGCACATACCAGACTTTCCCACCGGGTACTTCAATATATCCTTCTTTCGTGATCACAATGATTTCCTCCTACATCTCACATCTATTAGATCCTACCTGATTGAAGAGGAATTCTGCAACACTGCAACTACATGATATTAAGTCCGCTGAGCGTCTTGCTGCACAATCGGTTTCATAATATCCATATATACGTTGCCGCCGGAGAGGATCGGTTCATATAAATCAAGGCCTCTTGTTACGGCAAAGGTAGCATTTCCGAATCGATCGAATTGTGCACCATGACAGGGACAATTAAAGTACGTCGATTTGTCCTTCGCCGCATTGATCTGCGCAGCTGTAGCCGGCTCAATCGTACACCCGAGATGCGAGCAGGCAGGCGACATGATCCGCAGCATGCCTTGATCATCAATTGCAACATAGACAACTCCGTTCACCGGCTTGGAGTTCCAAGCATCGTCGTAGATGGCGCTGTAATTGATTTTCACCACGTCATTTAATGACATTAACCAATTATGATCACCGAGCAGCGCATAGCTCTGCGGCAAACCTTCATTACCATTCCCACGGTGCTTAATCGCTCCGTAATAGAACAAGCCGCTCGTTCCTGCCAGTGCGCCAACGACTCCAATGGCAAGCTTGCCTGTAGTGCCGATAAATGCTCTGCGCGATATTTGATTAGGTCTGATCTCGTCCATAACAATCACCTCCACTTCTTCCATAATACCCCACACATCTATGAAAAAGAAGAACAGGATTACGATGTAAGTATCGGCCCCTATTGCTCGAACCGATTCTCAAACGCTAATCCTGTTCCATGGAATGATTAATGCAATTAATTATCTAAGACGTTCTCCCATAATTCCAGCTCTACGACCGTATTCACTTCGTCCGGGAGCGAGGCACCGGTGAAGCTAATGAATGCATCATGCGGATATTCCCAAGCATTCCAAGGCGTTTCTACTTTGATCTCCGTGCCGTCTGCGAGCAGGCGTGCGCGCTTGATTTTGCCATTCAAGCCACGGAAGTTAATCGGTCCCATGCCACGATCATAAATATGCGCATACAGGTAGTTGCCATTCTGCGTATAGCGGCCCCATTCGGGCTTCTCCAGCTTGGCAGGCCCGCAGCCATACAGGCTGGCGCCGTTGTCATCCATCCATTGGCCGACTTCGGCCAGAATTTCTAGGGATTGCCGCGGAATTTCGCCTTTGGCATTCGGACCGACATTAAGCAGCAGGTTGCCGCCTTTACTTACGCATTCGACCAGCCCGCGAATGACGGTCTTAGGCGATTTGTAGTTGTTGTCCCCCGCGCAATACCCCCAGTGATCATTCAACGTAATGCACGCTTCCCAAGGCAGCGGTTCGCCGGCTTCATTCACGACGCCTTCCGGCGGGAGCAGCTGTTCCGGACTCATAAAATCGCCTGCATACACTTCAGGTTCGGCCGATTTCTTATCGCCGCCAAGCCGATTATCGATTACGATGTCCGGCTGCAGGCTGCGCATCATCCGCACGAGCTCTGTAGCTTTCCATTTCTCGCCGGTCATGTCATCGTAGGAGAAGTCGAACCACATCACATCAATCGTCCCGTAATTCGTAAGCAATTCCTTCACTTGTCCGTGCATGTATGTCAGATAACGGTCGAATTCAATCCGATGATTCCGATAGTCTTCGTGATCGCGCATCGGATGAATTTTGTCCCCAAAGTGCGGATAATCTTCATGATGCCAATCGATAATGGAATAATAGAGCCCTACGCGCAGCCCCTCTTCACGGAATGCTTCAATATATTCGCGGATCAGATCTCTGCCTGCCGGAGTATGGGCAGCTTTGTATTCTGTCAGCTTACTGTCGAACAAGCAGAAGCCGTCATGGTGCTTTGCCGTCATAACCGCGTACTTCATCCCTGCTGCTTTTGCAGCTTTGGCCCATGCTTTCGGATTATATTTAACTGGGTTAAATTCTTCGAAGAACGGCTCGTAATCGGCTACAGACAGTTTCTCCAAACTGCGCACCCACTCGCCGCGCGCCGGAATCGCGTAGAGTCCCCAGTGGATAAACAGGCCGAAGCGATCGTCCATAAACCATTTCATATGTGGTGCCGCGTTGCTTGTCATTTCCATTCGTCCTCTCGTCATGATCTATGGTCAGCATTATTAAAATGATCAAATATCTCCGTAAATCGTCCATCACAGCCTACATGAACGAACGATAACGGCCGTATGCCGCGTGACCAAACCACAGAATCCGCATCGAACGAATACTCGCCAGCATCGGCTCCTGTTAACAAGGGGTCAGCAAACGCGTTACCTTCAATCTCCTTCAGCTCATGTTCATGGATCGCCTTATAATGAAAAAACCGCTTGAAACGTCTCGATTGATTCCGACTGAACAACATATTGTTCCGGAAGGAAACGATCCCATCCGACGTGGAGAACGTGCTCATATAGGGATGCGAGTCATATTCCTCCGAGATTAAACCTTCCGGATTCCCCTGCGGGGAATGAATTTCGATCGCGTCAGCCATGAGAATATTCCGTTCGAACCTTGTGCCGGACGAATTTAATACCGATACCACCTGCAGCCCTTGATCCATAAAAATATTGTTCTCGAAGCTGCAATCTCGCGTCATATGACTGAGCATAGGCACACCGAGATTAACGGCCAAATTGTCTTGCACGGAACAATTCGTACATTTCTCATCTAAGTAATAGGCATATCTACGAACCTTCTCCGAGGCGTTATACGCTGCAAAAACCGCATTTCCGCTAACTGTCACATGATCGCTGTACCAACAGATATATATGGCTGAGCCGTCTTTCATAAATTGCATCGTGTTATACAGCAAATTGCCGCTGATCACCGTATTCGGACTGCTGCTGGCGATCCCGCTATAAGGCGTATTGTAGATCTCGTTATGGACAAGGGTATGATTCGTTCCGTCGCTATTAACGGCGATTGAACTCTGATAAGTAAGCCCGATATCATGAATCCTTGATCGCTCCAGTCGAACCCCTTCACCTTTCCACTTGATGCCTCCCGCTCCGGTGTGATGAATGTGGCACTCGTTCAGGTGAATCTCTTTACCGCTAAGATTAAACGCCCATCCGCCTGTATTCCGCACGGTTACACGATCGAATACGATCTTCTGCACTTCTTCGCCGTGGATGGCGGCGCTCACGGAGAGCGCCCCAAAGCCTCCTGCCGATAACGGCGTTGCCGCACAAGCGAAGGTTAGTCCTTCCAAGCGAACATCTTGAGTTCCTGGTTCCAGATAGAGGATATGCTCCTTCGAAGGCACAATCAGCTGGATGCGATCCGCCTCCTCACCGGGCAGCGGCCAGTAGACTAGCTTCTCGTTCGATCGATCTAAGTACCATTGTCCCGGCTGCTTCAAGCCCTCGCGCACATTCCAAACCACATAGGTTCTTGCGTTGGCATTACGTTCGTAGAACGCACCCGGCGGATGACCCGGCGCAGCTAAGAACTGAATGTCAGTTTCATCGCCTTCGGACCGAATACTCGCAACACCGACAAGCGACTCATCCCATTCATGATAAATGGTCAGTTCTGCATTACGCGTATCGAGCCAGTCTGAGACATCCTCTCGTTTCACGCGCAATGACATCATTTCGTCCTCCCTCGGCGGTCGCTTCCAACCACCGGCGAAGGTCGACAGCCATTCTACTTTAAACTCGTTCAAATGACGGAATGCACCCTGCTCCGGCAGTCGCGAGCGCTGTCGGTAACTTCCATCCACTTCAATGAGGCGGAAATCCAACTCCCGATTATGCACGCCGGCAAGCGGTGTCGTGAGCCAATCTCCTTCCCGCTGCCAGGATGTCACCGGAGCACCGCCGAACAGAATCGGGCTCTCCTCCGGATAGGCGACAAGTTGAAGTCCCGCATCTTCGTTAGTAAGCGACAAGCTGACGTCGTAATAATGTCCGCCGCGAACGACAATGCGTTTTGCAGCAGCTGCTGTTGCTGCTTCATCGAACTTCTTTGCCCTAGTGCGATTCAGCGCTTCGCCAAGCGTAGCTACCGGCCGCGCCTCCGTACCGGGATTGGAGTCCAGCCCATTCGTTGCCACATAAATAGAGTCAATGGTCACTCCGAATTCACCCCTTGTGCGCTTCTAACTGCTCGAATTGCAGCTTTACGCTGCTCCAGTCGCCGGCTTCGCCAAACACCAGCGACGTGTTCTGCGGATTTAACCCGAGCTCCTCGAAGATAATCAGCTCATTATCCGCCTTCATCCAGCTCCTTGGTAAATAATAACGATCCTGCGTGCCGCCATAAGCCCACAACCGGCCGACATTATGTCCGTTTAAGAAAATTTGTCCTTTCTGCAGCTCCCCAATCTGAAGGTAAACGGGTCGATCCCCTTCCGGCAGCTTGAATTGCGTTTGCAGATAGGCCGGTTTCAATGCCCGGCCTTTCCGAGCAACCCTGTTACCGACCGGAAGCAGCACGACAAGTCCTTCTTCTTCCTTGGCCTGCCCGTTCATGAGCTGCGAAGCCGAGAAGTCCCCGCTTTCCTCCCAAGGCTTCCACTGCCAGTTGGATAGTTGACCTGATTGAGGCGCCACATAGACAGCCAAATTCTCCTTCACGGCATCTGGCACATTCTCCGCGTAATGTATCCGGACTTTGAGGCTGCCGCCGACTTCCGATGGCACGGGAATCTGCCACGTGATCCAGCGCTTGATTTGGGAAAACATCGTCCACGGCGAGTCCGGATAAGATAATGGCAGTACTTCCTCGCCATTCACCGTCACCCATGCCTTCACGCCATGAATCATAATGAAAGCTTGCTGATCGGACTGAAGTGAAAGGTCGAATTCAATTGCCGGAAGCGGCTCTTGTTCGCGATAGAAGCGGTTATATAAGAAATGGAAGGCTTGTGCGGACATCGGCTGCGGGCTCACTTCACGGAATGTCTCGATCTGAACCCTGCGCGATCCAACAACCACCGGCCCTTGAATACCGACTGCAATGGGCACGTCGTAATTGTGACCGAGATCATCGGACAAGAAGACGAATCGGTTTACCCCCCTCTTCAGCGTTACCGTAATTTCTTCGAACGCCCAATCCGCAGGATGACCGTATTCGTCTCTCATGCGCACAGACCGGCGCTCGGCATGAACGCCGCATAGTTGACCATTCACGAATACCGTTGCTCGGGTTGGCGTATGACTGAGCAGCATGGTCTCCACGCCGTCTGTGTCCCACTCCAGCTCTGCACTGTACCAGAGATACCCTTGAACGACACCTAAATCCTCATGGGATCGAGGCTTATCGAGTGCAGTCCAACCGGCTGCTTCTCCCCTTGTATGCAGTTCAGGACAAGGCGCTATTTGCCACGAATGAAGCTCTGGCAAGGTGATTTGCAGGGCTTTATGTTGGAAATTGCGACTAACCGGCATTCCGTTCGCATCGAGATAAACCACCTCCGGCGTTCCGTCACTTACCCGAATATCTAACGAACCATCCTGCTGCAGCTCAGCTGCATAATCGGGTCCGAAGACAATCTGATCTTCGACGATCCAGCATTTTCTGGCCATTTCTTCATCAACAACGATGATCGTAATGCCGTCTATTGCCGTATGCTGTACCTTCCGCCGTTTTACGGACAAGTCGTACTCGATCCCGTTCACGCTTATTACACCATCTGTCCCAGCCGGACCGTACAATAGAATGGTTTTCCTCGATTCATTGCAAGCCAGCAGGCATAGACTGCTGTAATTAATCGTTACGCCACCGGTAGTTCCAAACAGCTGCAGCTCCACCGGAAGAACCGCGGCAGCGACCTCCCCAAGATGAATGTTCAGCTGCTTCCCGGCTTTGGTCGTAACCAGAAGCTCGCGCCTCGCATCAGCTGTCGACACAAACGCAAGCGAGCCTTTCTCGCTCTCGCGAACAATTAGTCGCACGCCTTCCTCGCTTGTCATACCGCCGCGATCCTGAAGCTCCATGCTATCCATGATGTATTCGCTGAAATGCGCGATAAACAAATTAGCCGGCCGCACCGCATAATATTTGTCCGTCAGCTTCCCGCCTTCTCCTACTGGGTAGCCGGAGGCATACGAGGTAGCAATGTTGTTACCGCCCCAGAACCCGAAGTTCGTTCCGCCCTCGAACATGTAATAACAAACCTGAGTGGCAGATGACGTATACTCATATACCGCTCGTGCCAGATCGAGCCGATTCGGCCAGTCGCTGACTTGATTGCCCCAATAAATCGGAGCACCGCACCAGAACTCGGTCGTAATCAATGGCGCGTTCGGCTGCTTGCTCTTTAGGTCGTACACCGGCTCAACCTCAACATGATGGTTGTAAGTCAGAATCATACTTTCATCGATTAGCTGATCGGCTGCTTCCGTGGAATCATTGATTTTAACGGTTGTTGGGGTGGCGCCATGTACATTACAGGCCAGAATCGGAATATTGATGCCATGTCCATAGTAGATTTCATTGATCTTGTAGAGATAACGACGCATGGATTCATCCCAGCCGCCCGGATATTCATTCTCGTTCTGAATGGTAATGATAGGACCGCCACGCGTAATCTGGCGTTCGCTAATGATCGGAATGAGCTGATCGAACCAGCTTTCAACGGCAGCCATATAGACAGGATCGTCCTCGCGGAACCGCAGAACCGGATTCGCGCACAGCCATGCCGGTATTCCGCCGCCATCCCATTCACTGCAAATATATGGACCGGGCCGCAGCATGGCATACATGCCCAGCTCCCCAATGAGGTCAATGTATGCGGCAAGATCCTTATCGCCCGCGAAATCCACCTGACCTTCCTTCTCTTCATGAAAATTCCATGCCACATACGTGCATATCGTATTCAACCCGGCACGCTTGGCCCGTAGTAATACCTCTCTCCATTCCCTTCGCGGATGACGGAAATAATGGATTTCACCGCCTATAACCCAGATCCGCTCGCCGTCCTTCATAAATGATTTGCCGTCATACGTCAGCTTCATCCCTACACCTCTATCTTCAATAGTCTTGGAATCCCACTCTCACACTTTCGAGTATACGAGCCGGAGGCAGGACCAAATATGAAGTAATCTACGATTTTTGGACGAATTCCCCGCAACTCTATCGAAAAAGCGGCTAGCGCACGAATGCACTAACCGCTCTCCCTATCGTTACTGCGAGATCTGAATTTTATCGAAAGAAGCCACGCCGGAATACCACATGTTGGAGACAAAAGAAAGCTGTGAAACGCTGGATGCTGCTGCCATTGTAGGCACATTCGTTAGTACAGACGTTCCGTTGATCGACAGATTAAACGTTCCTACAGTTAAATTCACGACGAGACGAACATCGTACCATTGGTTCGCCGCATAGGTCATCGTTGTATCCGTCCAAGCGATGCTTGAACTGACATAGCCGAACTTCCCGTTCTCGCGGAAGGCGAACTGCACGATCGGTGTTCCGCTGCTATTCAACAGGATCGGGCCGGAGAGGAGCGCATTGGTTTGATTCGCTTTCATCCGCGTATCGATCGTGACCGTTCCCGACGTGGAGGTGAACGTCTTCACGGCGCTGACATCCGCGACCCCGTAGTTCGATTGCGTCAACGTTAACGCACGATTCGTCGTATTCGCTCCGTCAGCAACCTGCTGTACCGATGCTGCGCCGCCGGAAGCGGTAACCGTCCACCCGGCAGGCATTTGCCCAATCGTTGTAGCATCAAAGAACTCCGAGAAGATGTTTGTTTTGGCATTAACCGAACCGCTGGCAGATGACAGATTAGTTGCGGCATCGTACGCTTTGACCGTATACGTGTAGGTTGTATTCGCCGTCAATCCGCTGTCCGTATAGCTGGTACCGGAAGCGGTGCCTACTTCGACGCCATTCCGGTAAACCTTGTAGCCGGTCACGCCAACATTATCGGTCGATGCCGTCCACGTGAGCGAAGCGGTTGTTGCAGTCACCGAAGCTGCGGTCAATCCGGTTGGAGCTGTCGGCGCTTGTGTATCGCCGGACCCGCCGCCGGTACCGACTTGGATATTATCGTAAGAAACCGTTCCCGTATACCACATGTTAGATGAGAAATTAATTGACGACAGATTACTGGATGAAGCCATTACAGGCACATTCGTTAATACAGACGTGCCGTTAATCGTCAGACTGTACGTTCCCGCGGGCAGATTCACCACGATATGAACGTCGTACCATTGATTCGCCGCGTACGTCATCGTCGTGTCTGTCCATGCCATGCTTGAACTAACGTAAGCGAATTTCCCGTTATCTCGGAAGCCGAGCTGCACGATCGGAGTTCCGCTGCTGTTCATCAAGACGGGGCTGGCAGTGAGAGCGTTCGTCTGATTCGCCTTCATCCGCGTATCAATCGTTACGGTTCCTGTCGCGGCTGTGAAAGACTTTGTGGCGCTGACATCCGCCACGCCATAGCTCCCTGCCGATTGCGTTAAAGTCAAGGCGCGATTCGTTGTATTGGCTCCGTCCGCGACTTGTTGAACGGACACCGTACCGCCTGTAGCGTTGATCGTCCAGCCGGCAGGTACTTGCCCGATTGTCGTGCTTTCGAAATTTTCCGAATAGCCGCTGGAACCGCTGGCAGAAGTTGTAGCAGAAACCGAGTTGCTGGCCGCTGATAAATTGGTTGCGGCATCGATGGCTTTTACCGTATACGTATAGGTCGTGCTTGCCGATAATCCACTATCCGTGAAGCTGGTTCCGGTTGGCGTGCCCACTTGCGCGCCGTTACGGTAAACTCGGTATCCCGTTACACCTACATTATCCGTGGATGCCGTCCACGTCAGCGATGCGGTAGTATCGGTAACTGATGCTACAGCCAGGCTCGTTGGCGCACTAGGAGCGGTCGTGTCGCTGCCCGATAGCGCAGTCGTCGCGGACAGCATAACATCGTCGACGAAAGCATAACCGCCGGTTGTAGGCTTAAGCCCATAAATCGTCGCACTCGTATTAGCGGCACCGGTTGTAAAGGTAAACGTCTTATTCACCCACGCTGTCGTGGTGTTCTCTTGGTAGGTGTCGCTGCCGCCGTAATTCTTGACGCCTAGTCGGACGGTTTGCCCAGATGTTCCGGCCCGCAGATATCCTGAAAGCTCATAGGTCGTATTTGGCGTCAAGCCCGTAATCGTCTGCTCGATTCCATCCGCCCCCGAACCCAAGCTGGCACCGGTCTCATAGCTGAATCTACTCGATACCTTGCCTCCGGAATAATCATAGGCAGGCTGCGCAGTCTGTGAATTTGTCTTTGTCCAGCCATATAAACTATCCATCACCGGATGATGCATCCGATTCATATCTAAGCTGCCGTTTACGACCAGATTCTTGTAATCCGTGTCCGCAAGCTGATAGACAGGACTTGGCGGACTGGCAAAATTGACGCCGGCCGTCCAGGCTGTGCCGCCGTATTCATAAGCCCCCGCATCCGGTGCAGTACCGGTATATCCATCCGTGATTCCTCTGATCGCAAGCCCTATATCTTTGGCGCCTGAACCAGATTGCAGCTGGAAATTATTCGTCGCCGTATTCACGTATAGCGGTGAACCGGAAGTCATATTGTTGCTGAAAACCGCTCCAATGGCGGAAGCGCCCGTGCCGAACTCTTGCAGCGCTATGTTGTTGGCAATCCGATCCTTGTAAGCATCAATGCCGTAAGTCGGTTCCGAAATCCGGATACCGGAGAAGTTATGCGTCGTGTTGTTATAGACCATGACATAGTCGGAGAGATGATTGACGATAACGCCGACCCAGGACAAATTCCATGTCACGTTCTTATAGATTAAGGCGTTGGCCGATGATTCATCCAAGTAGATCCCGCCGGTCCATCCTCCCGAACCATTGGCATCCGCATTCGCACGGCTTACGGAATCATGCCAGTAATTATGATGAATCTCGGAGTTCCCGAGATCATTATGGGCCGTATACAGCATCGCGGTATCCTTGGCAAAATAGTTCCCGTGATGAAAATCGTTATATTGGATAACCGTAGCGAAGAATTCACCGCCAATAAGCGATCTTCCTGAATTGTAAACCGTATTATGGCTGATCAGGTGGCCTCTGCCGGTAATATCGACGACAGAGTTAAAGACGATCGGACCATACGTTCCGTCATGGATCGAGTTATTAATGAGCTTATTATTATCGCCCTCGATTGTCACGATAGCACCGGATGAATATTGCAGCTCGCTATTCTTCAGCGTATTGTTCGTTCCGCACAGACAGACACCTGCCGAATAGGTAATGGCGCGGTTGAACTCCGATAAGTATTTGGCATTAATGCCGTCGATGACATTGTTCGAACCGTCTGTCGTATCAATAGCCGCTGCGAACAGCTTCACGTTCTTGATGACGATATTGGATTTGCCCGTCAGGTCGAAAGCCAAATTCCTCGCTTTATACTCTACCGTATGGGATGCCGGGCTGTTGCTCGCCGTTGTGCGCAAGTACAGCTGACCGGCTGTTCTGTCATAATACCATTCCCCCGGATAATCGAGCGCGGCAAGCTTGCCCATGATAAAATATTCCGCTGCTCCATAACCCCAGTTGGATAGATCGATAACGCTGCCCGGTGGCATTTCCTTGCGAAATACGAGATATGCCGTACCCGCACTAGTCAGCTTCACATCTGCAGAGTAGGTAAAATCTTTGGCCGTGGTTGTGGACTCATACCACGCGGTTGTTCCTGAAGTTTGAGGCTGCGTGTAGCCAAACAATGTAGCTCCGCTTGGCTTCCAGTAGCCGGAAGCTTCCGGTGCGTACCAGCCTTTGATGTTACTGGTGAAAGACGCTGCCTCCCGGCCAGTCGCTTGATTCGGATCTTGACTTGTAATGGTTGCGTTAACATTCGTAAACTCCGCCTTCGCTGCAGTAGATGAACTGCTCGATTCCACGCCTAAGCCGAAGCTTCCTTCCTTCAAATTCGTATCCGTCGCTGTGATGACTGGCGATGCTCCATTATTCAGATAGACATTAATGGAGCTTCCGGAGGTCGTAACCTTCAGGTTGTAAGTGGTGTTCTGAGCAATTGTGACATTGTAGGAGCCTAATACGGCCCCGCCTACGCCAAGCAGTTTGAGTGTATTATCATAGGTGGAAAATTTAAGGCTGTATGCATTTTGCGAGGTTTTGAGATTCAGATTGCCAGGTGTATAAGTGGTTGCCAGCGCGTTACTGAAGTTCCATTCGCCGGAATCCTCCACGAAGACAGAAGCGTTATCCCAATAGCCCGCAGCCTGTGTCAGATTGGTGGAATCGACGAGCAGTCCACGGTTTGAGGTGTTGTTATACTGATAGAGGGCTGGGTCGTACAGGTTGCCGACGGCTGTGTTCGGGGATCGAGCCAAGTTGTTGGCTATCCCATCGACGTACACCGAATCCAGGTAGTCGCCCATCGGCAGCGTGGCACTTGCCTTATAAATACTACCGGAGTGAACCGACCACGAGCCGGTTACGAGATTCGCGCCGCTGATCGTGACATCTGCTCCGGTATCGGGCTGGAACGTAATTTCATTGCCCGGTGTGCCCGAATTCGTCGGTTTGACCGTTTCGCGATAGACGCCGGTACGGATCTTGGCTGTATCACCTGCTGTCATGATGCTTGCCGCTTTGCTGATCGTTTTCCACGGACTGCCCGTGCTGCCTGTTCCGGTTGTGTCGTTGCCGTTCACGCCATCGACATAGTACGTGTTGCCTGCTGCGGATACCTTCTGCGGGGCTGCCGTAACATAACCGGTCAACAGCAAAGCCGCAATCAGAAGATACGAGATTAACCTTCTCTTCATCAATTACACCCTTCCTCCTAAAAAATTGTATCTCAAACCCCTCAGATGGCGGACTTGAAATCAGCCGAGCCGATGCCTACACTTGAGCTACCTACCTCCTATGACTTAAGAAGCTATGAAGGACGTATAAAGAAGCGAGTATCGTCGACTTTATGAAGTGATAATCGTCGTTCGACAACTCAAATTGAAAGCGCTTTCTTATACAGATAAAGTATAGCGTTTCAGCGCTGGTTGGTGAAATGAAGATTTCTACTGTTTTTGGACAGTTGAATTGAACCACTGCAGCCATTTACCGCACCTAAGGTTCGTTAGATTATCTGAACCCAGCAATCCGGCCTATAAACTCCCCTCGGTTCGTTAGATCTTCTGAACCCAGCAATCCAGCCTATAAACTCCCCCACGTTTCGTTTTGATTCTCGAGGGAACCGCTGACGAACCGTGTGTAGTGACCTCATTTGGCGGTTAGCATACGGTTTGGAGCCGATTGTCACCACGCAAAAAAGGCGGCAATACGCTCCATTCGCGTACTGCCGCTCCACATCCGTTATTCAACCAAGTTCCCTACAAACTGCACAAGCGGCAGCGCTCGACCCTCCGGCCATGGAATCCGATGAGCCATCCCCGGCCAAACGTCGAAGAAGTTATCGGACAGCGGCTCGGTTCCGTCCAAATCGATACATACACCCCACGCAAACACGTCGCTTCGGAACACCGCGAACGAATCCTCTCTAGACACTTCAATCCGAGGTTTACTCCATTTCATCTCCACAAACCGAGGTAAAATCAACCGATTCCGCGCCACTGTCTCCCCCTGCTCATTCAGCAGTCTTGCGAAAGCAGCCGTATCGGAAATACCTGCTTCCTCCCACTGCGCATCGCTGAATTGCATTACACAAACCGATGTATTCGGCGGCAATTCCACAGTCCGATGTTCATCCATCACATATTCGCCGGAGAATCGGAACAAACCAACCTGCAGCTGCCCCACCCAGGTTTGATCGGTCTCATTGATTCCGAATACACGAACCGTCTGCCCTTCCTTGGCTGCCACGACCGAAATCGGCTGGAAAGCCCGCTTCACCGGGTAGAACGCCGGGGTCCGGTTCAAATAATAATCGACGATTGTCCAGCTGCGCGTCGCCGGCCAACAATCATTGAACATCCAGAAGATCGCCGATGCGCAGTCGAACATGCGCCGACGGAAATTATCGATATACTCCCGCAAGCCCTCCCCTTGAATCAAGCCTCCGTAATAGACGTATTGCTCGATGGACATCGCCCGCGGATCAAGTCCAGTCCAGTCGCTGATTTGCTTATCCGGTGCCGAGAGCGCAAACCACGAGTCAACCGCATTGTCATGCTGCTGCCACGCATAGGATTGCACGTAGCGTCCGCTCTCAGGCAGGCAAGCTTCGGTGGCAGGCAAACTGGTCGTGCCCAGAACGCCGCCTTCATTCGGGAAGCGGCAGATCATCTCGCGATAATCGCGGAAGTCGTTATTTTCAAAACCAACCGCCCATGGATGCTGATCGCCGCGATCATTCGCATTCGGATACTGATGATCCGGCGAGAATGGGCTGCTCGGCTGATAATACCGACCGGGGGCCTCCTCCTGCACGATACGCGGAAGAATATGATGATAGAGGGCATAGTCCGGATAAATAATGCCTTCCTCCCGGTAGAAGGTGTGCCATTCGTTCTCATTGTTGCCGCAGTACATCACAAGACTCGGATGATGCGCAAGCCGCCGAACATTATGAATAGCCTCCTGCTTTACATTGCTCATGAATGACGCATCTGTCACCGGATAATCCGCGCAGGCGAATACAAAATCTTGCCAGACCATGATGCCATGTTCATCACACAGTTCATAGAAATCATCCGTCTCATAGATGCCGCCGCCCCAGACCCGCAGGAAATTAAAGTTGGCTTCGAGCGCGCGACTGATTAGCCCCTCATAACGAGCACGATCCGCACGATAGAAAATCATATCCGGCGGAATGGCATTCGCACCTTTCGCGAACACCGGACGATCGTTAACTTCAAGATAGAAGTAACTGCCGCCGGTCGGATGCGGATCTTGGTTAATCCGCAGCTTGCGCAGCCCGATTCGCTTCGAGCGGCAACCGGCGACCTCACCATCCACGAGCAGCTCCACTGCCACTTCAAGGAGATGCGGCTCCCCTTGACCCGCCGGCCACCACAGCTTCGGCTGCGTTACCGTGCATTTCGCTTCGAGCCGCTGCATGCCGGGTTCGATTGTATAGTCAAACGACTGAACGGCACTCGTATCCTCGCCGATTCGAACCGTTAATTTACCAGAAACAGGATGTTCCCCGCACCCTTCAACGAATGCGCGAACAGTCACGACCGCTTCATCCATCGTTTCACTCACCTGAGACAGAATAACGACGTCATCCAGCCGGACACTCGTCGCCCATTCAAGCGCAATAGGCTTATGAATACCGACATTCACGAGGCGAGTTGACCAATCCCAACCGAATGAGCTTTGCGGCTTACGAAGCCAGATCCGCTTATGGAGCTCATGATCCTGTGAATTCTCGTAGTAGCCTTCGATGGACTTGTTCCCAGCCAAATGCAATCCGCTGTCGAGTACGATGACGAGCAGATTCTCCTTGCGCAGCTTGCCGGACACAGAAACCTTACAAGGGCGATAGAAATTGGCGTGTTCGCCAATCAGCTCCTCGTTGAGATAAATCTTCGCATGATAATCCAGCCCTTCGAAAATCAACCAAGCATGATTCTCGATGGCTTCATCCGTAGCGGTGAAGCTTCTTCTGTAGCTCCACAGGTTCTCTTCGACCCACCGAGCAGACAAGGCATTCAGTCCTTCTGTCGGTTCCTCAATCAGTCCTTGCTTCATTAACTCCAGATGGACTTCGCCAGGGACGGTTGCGTCCATCCACTTCGCTGCATCCGTTTCGAATAGGTGATGCGTCTTCACTGCGCCTCGCTGTCCGTCTGCTCCCCGCAGCTTCCATGCCCCATTCAGTTCCTGTCTGCCAATGCCCATGTTCGTCTCCCTTTCTAAACGGCAAAAAAACAAGCGCCGGACAAGTTGAATCCTCTCAACAGTCCGGCGCTGTTTCTATGAACTAAACATTAGCCGCTTATTCGAATTTCGCTTTCGCTTCGTCAAACGCTTTGAGACGCCATTGGTAAAACTCCTCTGCGCCTGCATCGTTCAGCTTATCAATCAGCTTCTGCTGTCTTGCTTTATAATCTTCTTCGTTCTTCGCATGCAAGACGATATCCGGAATGCCTTTCGTAATTAAGTCATCCAGCTTCGTTTGAATCCGTTTCATATCATCCGTCAGCGGTGCCATTGCAGCCTGCTCGTCTTGCGGCATGACATTAAGTGTTTTGACCGATCCTGCATCCTCATACTTAGAGTAAGCAGCCGCTGGATATGGAACTCCAAAGTGGTCGGCGTAGTCTTTTTGCAATGAATTCATCTTCGTTGTGAACACTTCAGGCGTATTGAACAGATTTACAGGACCGCCATCGCTAAGCATCGTATCGTCGGAAAGACCTTGTTGGTTCGCCATCATGTTAATGCCTGTTTTCTTCCAAGGATCGCCGCCGGCTTTGGAAAGTTCAACAATCTCAGGCTTCATTTGCGGTTTGCCGTCAACCATATCCCAGTGAACGCCTTGAATGCCGCTCTCGATTAGACGGGAGCCTTGCTCTGAGGACAGGTAGTTAATCAAATCCATTGCACGCGCAGGATCTTTACAGTTAGATGTAATCGCCCATGCGCGGTCGCCCCATCCTGCAACCGTAGTTCCGGCTGCCCATGCGAAGCCCCAGTCGAGCGGAAGGGTAACAAAGCCTTTGTCAGGTCCTTCTTTGAGCAATTCTGCATTCGCGTTTTGGAACGGCCATGTCGCAATCGCGTTCAGAAGCGTGCCCTGGGAAGCCTTCGTTACAAGGTCCTCGTATTTGGCTGTGAACGCATCCGGATCGAGAATCCCTTTTTGCTTCGATTTATACAGGAACTCCGCATTTGCCCAGACACCGCTTTTCTCCAGATCCGTGTAGTCATTTACAATCGGATCGCCGGAGCCGGTCAGCATGCCCATGCTGGTTAAGCCCCAAGTGCCCCAATCGTTCCAAAGCGAAGTACCGTATACTTTCTTGCCGTCTGCTGTTTTCGGATGCTTGGCAACCATGTCTGCCAGCACGTTTACCATATCATCAATGCTCTTCACTTGCGGGAAGCCGAGCTCTTTGTAATAATCCCAACGGACGACGAAGCCGGTCCCCTGCTCGAAGCCCCATCCCTTTTGGCCGATTTGAACCGGAATCACATACAGCTTGCCTGTGTCGTTACTCCAGAACTTCTTGCTGTACGCCAAGCTTTTCTCGAAGAGCGGCTTCTGAATATCCGGGCCGTTCGACGCAACCAAATCATCAAGTGGAATGATATTGTTGCCCTCAATCAGCTGCTTCAAGTATGAGGTATTGATGTTCTTCACTTGAATGATATCCGGCAAATCGCCGCCTGCCAATTCAACCTTAAACTTCTCTTCATCGAAAGTTTCAAGATCCATCGTGACGCCTGTTTGCTTCGTAATTTCGGCGTATACCTCGGTGCTCTCAAAATCCTTAGTCGTGCTGTTTACTTGTACTTTAAACGTAATAGGTGCTTTGGCGTTCTCGGCCGGAGCATTGGCAGCAGTCTCATCTGTCGCTGCGGCGTTGTTCGCAGCTTCTGCAGTGGTGTTCTCTGTTTCTGTCGTTGCAGGTGTGTTCGTCGAAGCCGTATTATTGGCATTGTTACCTGAATTGCCGCCGCAGCCTGACAATACAACCAGCATTGCGGCAAGCATGAGAGCTGCTTTGCCTCGTGCTTTCTTTACCTTCATACCATGACCTCCTGAAATTATGTTCTATGATGATAGCTTCTAATGAGCTATTACATCCAACGCTATGGACTTACTAGCCTTTGATAGCGCCAAGCATGAGTCCTTTGACAAAAAAACGCTGCAGGAACGGATATACGAGCATCACGGGCAGGGTAACCACCATCGTAATGGTGATTCGAATCGAATCCGGCGATATTTTGGAGGCTATGCCTCGGTTTAAATCCTGCATGCTGCTGCTTGCCACGATACGCTGCGCATCCGTCAAATAGTTGTATAGGATCAACTGCAGCGTCTGCAGTCTATCGCTCGATACGAGAAAATAATTGTCATACCAGGTGTTCCACTGCCCCACCGAAGCGAAGACGGCAATAGTAGCGACAATCGGCATGGAGAGCGGGAAGATGACATTTGTGAAGATTTTAAAATGTCCGGCGCCGTCGATCATTGCGGACTCTTCCAGCGCTTGCGGAAGCTGTTCGATGAACGTCTTCAGCAGCACAACATAATAAGCGACAACAGCACCTGGCAGAATGTAGAGCAGGAAGTTGTTTTTCAGCCCCAGCTCCTTCATCGTGATATACCACGGAATCAGACCGGCGTTGAAGTACATTGTGATGACCAGGAACCGGTAGATATATTTGCGCAGATACAGCTCGTTCTTCGTTACGGCATAAGCAAACCACGAACAACAGGCTATCGTGAGCGCGGTTCCAATGACCGTACGAAGTACGGAGATGAAGAAGGAGTGCAGCATGTCGTCTAGCTTAAAGATTGTTGTATAGTTGACGAATGTGAACCCTCTAGGTATCAGCAGCACCCCTTTCAGCGCTTCCTGTGGCTCACTAAAGGAGTAGATTAAGATATAGTAGAACGGATAAATGCACATGATCGTGAATAGAATCTGTACCGTGTAGTTGAACACATCGAACACAAGCGAGGAATCATTTTTCATAAGTCGTCAATACCTCCAGCTAGAATACGGAATGGCCTCTTACTTTCTTGGACAGCGCGTTCATGGAGAACAATAACAGGATGCTGATGATCGATTTGGCTATGCCGATTGCCGTACCGAAGGAGATGTCGCCTGTCGTAATCCCGACGCGGTAGACGTAGTAATCAAGGGCTTCTATTCGATCTGCTACCAGCGAATTGTAGAAGACGAAGTTCTGCTCAAAGCCGGATGCCCCGTTAGAGAGAACGCTTGCAATGTTGAGCAGCAGCAGAACGAAAAAGGTTGGCATGATCCCCGGAACCGTAATGGCCATAATCCGTTGAAAGCGGCCCGCGCCATCGACCTTGGCTGCATCATACAACTCGGGATCAATGCCCGCTATCGCGGCCAAGTAGATAATGGCGCCCCAGCCTAAGCTTTTCCAAATCGCAATCCCGGTTTGAAACCACCAGGTCGCTGCGGAGTTGCCAAGCAAAGTCGTCGGCTCATCAATCCAATGGAGTTTCATCAGTATTTCATTGAGCAAGCCACCGGAGGAGAACATGAAGAAAGCAAGGGAATACACGATAATCCAGCTTATAAAATTCGGCAGCGTCGTCAGCGTTTGCACGATTTTGCGGAAGCGTTTGCTTCTCAACTCGTTCAGCATGATCGCAAAGATGACAGACAGCGGAGAAGCTAGAATCGATAAGAAGCTGAGCGCGAGCGTATTGGTGAGCACTCGGAACAAATCCTCCTTCTCCTCAATCGCCCAGCGGAAGAACTTCAATCCGACAAACGGCGTTTTCGATAACGGAATGCCTGGCTTGTAATCGTAGAACGCGTACACCCATCCGAACAATGGAATGTAGTTGAAGGCGAATACCAGGAGGATAAACGGCACAACCATGATGAACAATGTGACTCGGCTAGCTTTAAATTTCATCTCTCGTATCACTCCATCTCTTTTTCTATCCTCAGTATAAGAAATCGCCAAAGACGTAAATATGAAGTTTTCTACGATTTCTGGACTAAAATAGGCTCCCCCGCGGCAGCTGAAAGCTGCTTTGGAAGAGCCTGGAATGATTGCATGAACATTTATCCGCCTGCAAGGCGTGCTTTTGTTTCCTCATAGGAACGTTTATACCAGGCGAAATAGTTATCTGCGCCTGCGTCTATTAATTCATCTATTAATTCCTGCTGATTGACTTTGAAGGCTTCATCGTCCTTGGAACCGAGCACGAGGATCGGCATTCCTTTTACGAGCAGCTCATCGAGTTTGGTCTGAATGCGCTTGATGTCATCCGGCGGCGAAGGCATTGCACTCAGCACATCCTGCGGCATATGGGACAGCGTTTTCACTTTCCCTTGATCTACGAGCCGCTTGTACGCCTCTGCCGGGTAAGAAACATCATAGTACTCGTCATAATCCTTGTTCAGCGAATTCACCTTGGTTGCGAATACCTCAGGCGTATTGAACAGGTTGACAATTCCTCCGTCGCTGAGCTTCGTATAATCGGCTAGGCCTTGCTGGTTGGCGATCATGCCAATTCCCGTCTTCTTCCAGTTGTCTCCACCGGCTGCCGCAAGTGTGACCGTCTCTGGTTTCATCGCCGGTTTGCCATCCACATAGGTCCAATGTTCACCTTCAATGCCGCTGGCAATCAGCCGCGAGCCTTGCTCGGACACAAGGAAATTGATGAGATCCATTGCACGCTCCGGATACTTGCAGTTCGCCGAAATGGCAAAAGCGCGATCGTTCCAGCCCGCTATCGTCGTGCCTCCGACATTCGAGAATCCCCAGTCCAGCGGAATCGTGACAAATCCTTTATCAGATCCTTCCTTCAGCAGATCCGCATTCACCTGTGTAAACGGCCAAGTCGCGACAGCCGAGAGCAGTGTGCCCTCTGAAGCTTTGGCTACAATATCGTTATATTTGGCTGTAAAAGCATCCGGGTCCAGTATCCCCTTCTGCTGCGCCTTGTACATGAACTTCGCGGTGTCCCAGATTTCACTGTGAGTCGTATCGGTATAGGTGTTGATCAGCTGCATCAAATTTGTGTTGAACATTCCGTTTCCGGTAATCAGCCCCATACTTCGAATGCCCCATGTTGCCCAGTCATTCCACATACTGACCCCGTACACTTTCTTGCCGTCCTTCGTCGTCCCATGCCTCTGTACCATATCGGCCAGCACATTCACCATATCGTCGATGGATTCGACCTTCGGATACCCGAGCTCCTTGTAATAATCCCAGCGCACATTAAAACCGACCTGCTGCTCAAAGCCAAAATCACTGGTGCCGATTTGAACCGGAACCATGTACAGCTTGTTCGTATTATCGCTCCAGAATTTCCGAATGTACTCGAAGCTTTTCTCATATACCGGGAGCTGCAAGTCAGGCCCGTTCGTCTTCAGCAGCTCGTCCAGCGGAATGATGTTATTGCCTGCTATTAGCTCCTTGATGTTCTTATTCGGCACCTGGATAATATCCGGTAAATCGCCGCCCGCCAGCTCGACCTTGAATTTCTGTTCATCATACAATTCAAGATTCATCGTCACGCCGGTCTGTCTCGTAATCTCGTTAAACACCTCGGTATGCTCGAAATCTTTGCCTACGCTGTTCAGCTGAACCTTAAGCGTTACCGGCTGTTTGGCCGGCACGACAGTTTCGTTGTTTTCTGCTGTCTGCACATCCTGCGTTTGCTGCTGCGGCTCGCCGGTTCCGCTGCAAGCGGTCAACAAGGCAAGCATGATCGTCATCGTCAACATGATTCGCGGCCTAAATATCGGGTTCAAGCTGTTCGCCTCCAGTAATCAGTGAGGTTGTTTGGTTAGTCGGTTGGTTGCTCGCGATTCCGGTCATCACGAAGCCGCATTGTCATAGATCGCGGGAATGGTCATGAATACTTTCGTCTCGACCCCTTCCTTGCTTTGCACTTCAATGCCGTATCGTTCGCCAAAATGCAGCCTGATCCGCTTGTTCACATTGTTCAGCCCGATCCCCTTCGATGCCCGATCCCCATTCAATTGGGATTGAATCTTCCGATTGACTTCGATCACTTTATCCGCTGCCATACCGCCGCATGTGTCATGCACAACGACAAGCAAATCTCCGCCATGCTCGGAGACCGAGATTTGAATGACCCCTTTATGCATCTCGCCATGGATCAGCGCGTTCTCGATGGAAGGCTGAATCATGAATCGGAGCGTCTGGCATTGCAGCAGCTGCTCCGGCACGTCAAACTCGAACCTCATTTCCTCGCCGTACCTGAAATTCATGATGTTGATATAACTCTGAACGAACGCGATTTCCTCTTTAATCGACCAGAGTGGCGAAGGATCATAGTAAATCGGCCTAAGCATATTACCTAAGCTGGTCATGCACTCCATGATGTTAGGTGCCTTGGCGATAGCCGCCATCCACTTCACGGTATTCAGCGTGTTGTACAAGAAGTGAGGATTAATCTGGGATTGGAGCGCTTCGATCTCTAGCTGGCGCTTCGTCTTCTCGGTCTCCTCATTCTGATTCATCAGCTCCAGAATACCGGTAGACATGCTGTTGAACTGCTCGATCAGCAGTCCGATTTCTTTATTGGACGCTTGCGGCAAGGTCATGCCGATGTTCCCTCGGCCGACATTCTTCATCCCTTTAATCAGCTGATGCAGCGATTTCATAATGCGGTCCATCCATAACGATGCGAAGACGACGATCAGAATGAGCGACAGCAGGAAGACCGCAGCCGTAAATCGCCCAATCTGGCTAATATCTTTCGTATACAGCTCGGTTGGCACCTCATTCACCAAGGTCCAGCCGGTTTCTTTCATCCGATAATAAATAATTTGTTCATGCGTTCCGGCCCGGCTATCTGCGAAACTGCCGAATGCATGCTCCGGCGTGAGCTTGGTGATGAACGGATACGTCCGATCGATCGTATCCTCAATCGTGCTTGAAATCACTTTGCCGTAGCGATCAATGATATGCATGGAGCCGCCTGGCGTGCTCTGCAAACTTCCATAGCCGGAATTGAAATACCGCTCATTCACATTAAAGACGAGCTCTGCGCTCATCTGACTGCCCCCGATCCATCTGACGCCGCGCAGCGAAGAGATGACTCTGGAATTGGACAGCCCATCCGGAATCGAGCTGCGCATAAAGTCAATCGTCTCCAAGCCGCCTGTCCAGATCGTTTGCGGGAAACTGGATTTCACTTGCTCGTACAACGGAGTAGCGTAGAACGGATAATTCTTGCCTACCTCCGCCGTACTCTGATTCTGAGAAAGCGTTCCCCCGATAACCGTGCCGTTCTCAGCGAAGATATACACCGAATCCAAATAATTATAAGTCGTTAAATATTGATTGATCCGATCCATAATGTCGCGTTCCAGCGCAATAAATTCGAGGTGCGAGAGCTTGTCGCTTTGCAGAAACGACTGGACCTTCGTTTCCATGAGGAAGGTCTTCGACAGCTTATCCACCTCATGGAGTAAAGTAAGCGTATTCATTTCAATCTGACGAAATTGCGATAAGGTGGTCTCCTGTGTTCTCGTTTGGAAAATATCCAGTGTTTTCTTATAGCTGTAATAGGAGCTGACGGACAGGACAAGCAGCGTAACCGCCATAAAGGAGAAAATCAGCTGTGCCTTGAGCGAGATGCCGGAGAGTCTAAACTTGAACCTCAACTTCGATGCTTTAGCGATCATTTGTCCTCCGCCTCCGCCGTGCCTGTCCAGTCATTGATCCACAATCTGCGAAAGCCGTTCGGCCTGACGCCTGTGTGCTTCTTGAAGGCGCGGCTGAAGTAGCTGTCATCGGTAAATCCGACCTGCTGCGCCACCTCATAGGATCGGAGATTGGTGCCGAGCAGCAGCTCCTTCGCTTTCTCCAAGCGAATGCGGTTGAGATATTCGGAGAAATTCATTTGCAGCTCTTTCTTGAACAATACGCTTAAGTAGTTCGGCGTCAGTTCCAAGTACTGCGCAATTTGCTGCAAGGAGATATCCTCGTGGAATCGATCTTGAATGAACCTTACGGCACGCGCAATGTCTTTGCTCAGCTGCTTCTTGATGCCGCCTCTGGAGATGATTTCGGTTAGAAATTTACTATAAGCTGTCGCTGCTTCATCCAGCGTTTCGCATTTCTGCATCTCTTCCCCATAGGTGGAGACAAGCGCTGTTACTTCGGATTCGCTAAGCGAAGCAGTGACGGATGGGCAGTGCAGCAGCCTGACGAACAGCTTCCTGATATCCTGCTCATGGCTCAGCCTACCGGATGTGAGGAAGGATTGCACAATGGCTTCCACATCCTTCTGTGCCGCTTCTTCGATCATCGACCATTTCTCATGAAACTGCTGCAGCTTCCTGCGCACGAGCTCCTCGGTCGCATCGGAATCTACATCACGGAGAAACAGCAATCGCTCCGTGCCATAGAAGAATTTCTGCGCAACCGCTCGTTCGCTTTCCTTGTAAAGCGTGTGCAGCGACGCGTATCCGCTCTTCATCCCGCTCACGCCGAACGTTGCGGAAATGTTGAAGAACCGACTCAGCACCTTCTGGATCTGGGTCATAATCCCGATCATTTCCTCGCGAATTTGATATTCGCTCGCGATATCACGGAAGCTGAAGATGAAGAGATATCGCTTGTCTTCATCGGATACGACCTCGCCGCGCTGCGACTGCACGAGCAGCTCATTCAAGACATTCAAGAAGGTAACGCGTATCAGCTCGCCCTTCTCGTCATTGAATTTCGTCTGCACCAGCTCGAAATGATCGATTTCCATCATCGAAACGATGAGCCGCTCCGGGTTCAGCCGCAGCTTCAATTGATCGATATGATGAACGAACTCGTCTTTGGAGTAGAGATGGTAGAAGACGAAGTTCTTGATAATGTTTTCCTTCAGCAGATCCGGGTTACGGATGATCCCTTTGGATGAACCGAGCGTCATCTGCGTGCCAAGCTCCTCGCGCACACGCATCAGCACATGATGGATCTCCTCCTCCGTCATCGTCAGCTTCAGAATATAACTGGAGATGCCAAGCTGCATGGCCTGGCGAATTAAGTCAAAATCCTCCATGCACGACAAGATGACAATACGGGTCTGCGCATCCTGCTCCCGAATCTTCTTGATGAGCTCAATCCCGCCCATGATCGGCATGCGAAGGTCGGTAATGATGACGTCCGGTCGCACGCTGTTCGTGTAATATTCCCACGCTTCCCTGCCATTGGCCGCATCAGCGCATACGGTCATCCCGTAATTGTCCCATTGCACGGAGTTTTTGAATCCCAAACGTACGAGCATTTCGTCTTCAACAATCATGACGTTGAACATGCAGAAGCCTCCTAGCCCCTCTGATGGTGCTGCAAGCCTACCATACTATTTTGTCTGGCAGATGGTCAATCGTTTCTACTGTACGCTAGATTTCCGTATATAGGGAAGCCGGTTTATTTCTGTTAACCAGCAGCAGATGGTCACAGACCAGAACGGTTTCGTTATTCTGATTGAGGACCTCCACATGTTCCACAACGACGCCGTATTCCGGACGTTTCGGATAATCACGCTTCTCCGAGATGGTAATGCGCACCGAGATCGTATCCCCAATAAACACCGGCTTGGTGAAACGCAGCTTGTCGTACCCATAGGAGAACGCCTCCGGATTCAGTTCACCTGCTGACATTCCGACACCGACACTGAACACCAACGTGCCGTGAGCGATTCGCTGGCCGAACGGTTGCGTTTTGCACCATTCGGCATCCATATGATGCGGATAGAAATCTCCGGTTTGGCCGGCATGCAGCACAATATCCGTCTCCGTGATCGTGCGTCCGAACGTGCTTCTTGCTGTCCCAATCTCGTAATCGTCGTAAAATAAGCTTCTCATCGTAATCGTTCCTCCTAAGTGTTAGTCCAGATGTAATACTTCTTCCATGTCCGCCAACCATTCGCCTTGGCACTCCAGCACATCCAGCCAAACCGCTGCATGCAGACGCTTGAATTCCTCCAGCATCTCAGGCTTCACTTGGATTACACTGCCATATCGCTGTATACGCACATGCTTCCCGGTCTATTTGATTTGATAAAATTTCGCTGCAGTACCGCCGAGGATCGCATCCCGCTCCGCTTCCGAATAAGCGGCGATAGCGCGGTTCGTTTCTCTCCATACTTTGCCGTAAGTACCGGCTAAGTTCGCAACCGGCCAATCGCTGCCGAACATGAGGCGATCTGCACCGAACTGTTCCTTAGCGTAATCGATGTATGGCTGCAAATCCTCGGCCGACCAATTGTCGTGATCTGCGGCTGTATTCAGCCCCGACACCTTGGCGTAGACATTCTCGAACTGCGCGGCTCGCGCGAGCTGCTCCGCCCACTCGCCCATCGTTCTGTCTTTTATGGGCGGTTTGGCCAGATGATCGATGACGATTCTGAGGTTCGGTACTTCCTTGGCCAGACGCGGAGCATGCTTGAGATGATCCGGGAATACGGCCACGAGATCGAAAGTGAGGTCGTAGGAGGCAAGCACGCGGAGACCATCAATCACGGAATCGCGAATGATATAGTCCGGATCCTTCTCTTCGTGGATTAAGTGACGGACGCCTTTGAAATAGGGGTTATGCTTCAATTGCTTCAGTTTCTTATCTGCGATATCAGGGATATTGAGCGGCACCCAGCCCACGACCCCGGCCACCCAATCCTTCTCCTCCGCAACTTGCAGCATATATTCCGTATCCTCGTAGCTGTTCATCGCTTGTACGATTACGGTCTTATCAATGCCCGCTTCCTTAAGGAGCGGTTCCAGCTCTGGCGCCTCGATTGTGCGGCAAATCGTGCCGAATGCAGGATCAAGCCACGGATAAGCGACCTTCTCCAAATGCCAAAAGTGTTGGTGCGCGTCGATTTTCATCATCTTTGTGCGACATCCTCCTTTAAGGTGTTGGATCCATCAACTGTTTCCGGATTGCTGCTGTATCTTCGCCCACCTTCGGTGAGCCTTTCGCTGACCTAAACTGTATGCCGTCTATGCGAATCGGACAGCAAGTTGTCCGCATCGTGGTTCCGTTGCCGCGCGTGATGGATTGCACCATATTCAGCCCTTGAACATGTTCCTCCTCCAGCAGCTGCCGCCAATTCAGCACCGTTGCAGCTTCGTATCCGATGGGCTCAAGCGCTTCGGTTAACTGCTGCGACGTCATGGTGTGGGCGGCGAGCAGGTAGGATTCTGGGGATGCAGCATTTACTGCATTTGCAGCATTTGCAGCAACTTCGTTTGCATCGTTTGCATCGTTTTCTGCCTCAGCTGCTTCTTGCTCCCGCGGCAGCACAGTGACGTAGCCATTACTCGTGGCATAGATGCCGCTGTTAGGTATGGCAATGTGTGAGGATTGGGATTGGGATTGGGAGTGCGACTGGGACTCCGGCTGAAATTGCGGCTTTGTCTTCTCATCTTCGCGATTCATATACGCAGTCAGCGACTCTACTTGTAGATCAAGCGCCGATTCCAGCAAGCTGACCTCTACTCTCGCTCCGACTCCGGTAACTGCTCTTCGCACAAGGCAGCTTAATAGGCCTTGAACCAGATGCGCACCGGCAATCATATCCGTAACCGCGAGCCCGAGCGGCATTGGCGATCCGCGGCGGAGACCTCCTTCATTCGTCAATCCGGACATCGATTGTACGAGCAAATCCTGACCCGGCTTGCCTACCCACGGACCTTCGTTCCCGTAGCCTGTAATTTCTCCATAGACAATGGCTGGATTAATCGCCTTGACGGCATCGTAATGAAGACCCAGCCGTTCCATGACACCCGGGCGGAAGTTCTGTATGAGCACATCCGCTTGCCGGATTAGCGCATGCACTTCGGCTGCATCGATCGGATCGCGCAGATCGGCGGCGAAGCTCTCTTTGTTGCGGTTGATCGAATGGAACAGCGTGCTGTCTCCGTCCAGCTCCATATTGGAGATATACAAGCTTCGGCAAATATCTCCGCTGCCTGCCCGCTCCACTTTGATCACGCGTGCGCCAAGGTCAGCCAGCCTTAGCGCGGCGGAAGGAGCAGACAGAAACTGCCCAAAATCAAGTACGAGCATCCCTTCCAATGGTCGTTGAAGCATCATTGCACCAGGCTCGGTTTCGCTCTTGCTGCTGAAGTCGATCAAGCTCTCTCGCCTCCGTTAGGCTCCTGTTGTCCCTCGGGAGACTGTGCATCGCGCAGTTGAAATTCCTGCTCGATTGCCGCATTGTGCTCCCCCACCTTCGGTGCCGCATTCGTATCGAATAGCCGCTCGCCATTGATTCGAATCGGACAACGCGTCGTCTGAAGTCGGCGGCCGCCATCTTCATGCCCTACTTCTTGAACCATGCCAAGCGCCTTAAATCCTTCATGCGCAAACAAACGCTCCCACGTCAGCACATCGGCGCACCAATAATCCGCCGGCTCCAATATTTGCAGCCACTCTTCGGTGCTGCGCGTCCGGATATGTGCTACGAGAATTTGTTTAATCTCATCTCGCTGCGTAAACCACCTCTTCGAATCTTGAAAAGCTGTCAGCGACTCGCACGCCAACAGCTCACCCAGCCGCACAACGGAGCCCATCGCAAGTGCCAAATAGCCATTCTTCGTTTCGTAGATCCCATAAGGTGCTCCCAAATATGCATGCGCATTGTTCACCGCACTTCGCTGGGGAAGCTCCCCGCCGTCGTTTAAGTGTGTCGTCAGTACTTCAAACTGGAGATCCAGCGCGGATTCCAGAAGGCTGACCTCCACTCGTCCCCCTTGACCGGTTCGGCCTCTGCGCACTAGGCAGGCTAGAATCCCTTGCACCAGATGAGCACCTGCGAACATGTCCGCGACCGCGAGCCCGAAAGGTACGGGCGGCTGATCCGCATTCCCGTTCAGCCATGCGAGTCCTGATAATGATTGGATCAACAGGTCTTGCCCGGGCTTATCCCGCCAAGGTCCTTCCTGACCATAACCTGTCACAGAGGCATATACGATGCCGCTGTTCAACCCCTTGACCGCATCATAACCAAGACCAAGCTTCTCCATGGTCCCCGGCCGAAAATTCTCAATCAGCACATCCGCTCGCGCAATCAATGCCTTTACACTTGCTGCATCCTCACTGTCCTTCAAGTTCGCCGCATAGCTCTCTTTTCCCCGATTAATCGTATGAAACAGCATACTGTCGCCGTCCACCATCTGATTCTTGATCGACAGCTGCCTATTCAATTCTCCAGTCCCCGGCTTCTCGATCTTGATGACCCGCGCACCCAAATCACCGAGCCTCAGCGCAGCCGAAGGTCCGGCCAGAAACTGACTGAAATCCAATACCAGCAGCCCTTCTAATGGTTTCATTTCGCCGCCTCCATTCTGGATGATCGGTAAAGCTTATTAAGGCGTTCTAGTACTTCCTGCGGCCGCCCGCCGGAAATGATATAATCGCGAACCGCGTCGCCCGCATGGTCTTGGAAATCCAAGTATCCGCTGTAGCGCGGCCTCAAGTAGGCGCGGTCAAGTGCCGGTAATGTAGCCTGGAAATAGCTATTCGTGCGCCGATTGAGCTCTTCGTCAACCCAAGCAGCACGGTGTCCAGGCTGACCACCATTCTCCGCGAATACGGTTCGCTGAATCACCGGGCTAGCCATGTAGGCAGCATATTCGACCGCCAGATCGATATTCGCGCATCGTGCCGAGACGCCGATTCCCGTTCCGCCAAGCGTGGACCGAAGCGGCCCGTATGAACCGAGCGACACCATATCGGCAAAATGAAGCAAATACCGCGCATACCCAACACGAGCGTAATTGGAGTAACCATAAGCGAACGGGCAATAAGCGATTTGATCCCCCGAGGACATGGCTTCGTATACTCGGATCGGATTCCATTGCAGCATCTCTTCGGGGCATAGAGCCGTTAATTCGCGAAGCAGCTCCAATGCTCGGACGCCGGTTTCCTCGCTCACTACTTGTTCGCTGTTGTTGCTGCAAGGTTCCTCACCCTGCGTGACGCAGAGCATATAGAAATTCATTAACGTATCGACCGGAATCCCTGCAAAAGCAACCCTGCCCTTCTTCGCTAATGCTAACAGCTCATCCCATGTCTGCGGCACCTCTTCGTCTGAAGCCGCAAGTAAATCCTGCCGATACGAAGCTACCGGAGTCGCTGCATCTACGGCGAACGCTGTCTGCACACCATCGAAGCGGTAGCTCTCATGCGAGCGACCGACCGAATTTATCGCTTGATCGGCGAGAAAAGCCGCCGACACATGCTGCTCCAGCGGAACGAGGATTCCTTTATCCGCTGCGAAACCCGCCCATGGATGATCGATAATGAGCAGGTCATACCGCTCGGCCAGCCGCTCGATTGGAGCATCTGCGAATTCCTGCAGCGACCTTTTCTCCCAAGTGATTTCCACGCCTGGATGCGTTTCCATAAAACGCTGCGCGGTCGCCACCTTCGGCACATACCCTCTGCTATGGTTCCATGTAATGCCTCTTAATGTTGTCGTCAATTTGTCATCACCTTTCATCATGATTGACTAGTAATAGCGCGGTACTCTGGTAGTACCACGATTGATGGATTGATGGATTGATGGATTGATGGATTGATGGATTGATGGATTGATGGATTGATGGATTGAGTACATATAAATTTAGAGATTAATGAATGGGATACTGGATGACTGGATGACTGGTTGGATGGTTGGATGGTTGGATGGCTGGATGGCTGGTTGGTTGGATCGATAGCTGGATGTCTCGATGCCTGGTTGGTTGGATGGATAGCTGGATCGATATCTGGATGACTCGATGCCTGGTTGGATGGCTGGATAGCTGGATAACTTGCGGATGACTGACTGAATGGCTAATTGGCTAATTGGCTGACTGGCTGTTCTTTACTCGGTTTCTGTTTCGTGTTAAGCTTTTTCCAAGCTCGGTTCTCTGGTAGTACCACGAGACCAGCGTATCACGAACCATGATCATCCATCAATGTTAATTTTCAATCCCATGTGCCAATTAAGGAGACTACCTCTCATGATACAGATTGAACCTGTCAAACGACTCACGGTTACCGAACAAATTATGGAGCAGATCGCCCAGCTGATTACGAACGGTCATCTTGAGCCTGGTGCGCAGCTGCCTAACGAGCGAGATCTGGCCGAGCGGTTCAGCGTTACCCGCGGGCGTGTCCGCGAGGCGCTTCGAGCTCTTGCACTTATCGGCCTCATCACCATCAAAGCGGGTGAAGGCAGCTTTGTGAATAAACAGGAAGAGCCGATTCCTTCGGACACGATTGCATGGATGTTCCATCGGGAGAAGCATAACCTCGATGAGGTTTATGCGGCTAGGCAGCTTATTGAAACCGAGGTTTACCTTTCCGCCGCCGGACAGCTCACCGAGGAGGAGCTTGCTTTGCTTGACAGTAAGCTCGCCCATATGACCGAGTCGGTTCATATGGAGGCGGATGCTTTTCTCCAGCTGCTTGATGATTTCGACCTTCGCATCGGCGAACGCTCCGACAATCGAATCTTCAACAAGCTGATGCAAATGAGCATTCACCTCAGACGAGAAACGAGCCTGAAGCTGCTCCGCGTACCGGGAGCCAAAGAAAACAGCGTCAAGCAGCGGTCCGCCATACTCGCCGCGCTTACCTCGCGTGATAAGAAACAGCTGAACGCCGCACTCAAGGGGCTGTTCACTTCCTCGAAGCAGTTCTACGCGAACATTATGAAAACCGACTAAGGGGGTGCATGCCCCCTCTCTTTCGTATCCACCGCCCTCTATCTGCAGCTGAGAGTCGCCACATCCGACTCTCGATAAGCCGCCACTACTCCCCCCACCAACTCGGCGACTAAGATTCACCTCACCATAAAAAAGGGCCGCTCCAAAAGCCACAACCCCGCTTTTGAATCAGCCCTCATCTTTTATTTCCTTATCGCCTCGTACACATAGCTCTGCTTCCCATTACTTGGAGCCCGGCCATACTCGTAATCTGCCGACACGACCACATCCGTGAAACCGATACTCTCCAGCACGAGCTTAAACTCGTGAACGCCGTACCACCGCAAGGCAAAACGCTGCAGCTCCGTCTCGATCAAAGCACCCTTGCGCCACTTCTCGTATTTCAATAAGGACACTTTGTACTGATCAAAGAAGTTCGCTTCCAGCAGCTTGCCCTCCATCGTGATCAGATCCCCATCCGGCAAATGAAAGGTCGATGATCCGCTGAACCCACCACTTTCAAAATGAGTATCCGGCAGAAATAGATCCACCAACAGTCTGCCGCCCGGCTGCAGATGCTCATACAACCGCTTTAACGCGGCAATAGATTGCTCTCGATTCTCAATTAATAAGAACGAGCCGGCTGGTATAATGATCGCTTCATAGCGATCGGGCAAGTCAAGCTCTACGAGATTGGATTCGAATAATCTGACGTTCAGCCCTCGGTCTTCGCACCGTTTGCGGCAAGATGCCAGCATTTCGGGTGAATAATCCACGCCGTCAACAGGCATTCCCGCCTCCAGCAGAGGAATAATGACGCGCCCCGAACCCACCATAGCTTCGAGAATTTTCCCTTTGCAAGAGCTCAGCCGTTCTTGATAATATTCCAGATCGCCGCCTATAGACTGACCGACCCGCTTCGTTAAATCATAAACCTCGGTACATAATTTCCCATAATAGCTATACGACATCGATTCTTCCCTCCATGAGTTTGCATTGTTCACGAAAGGGACTCATTTTGGATTATCCCTTCCGCACCGTTTTGTTCAGGAATGGACGCATTTGCATAAGAATCACTCACCTTCATTAAATTAATTCAACTATATGCGCAAGGTAATTTTTGGTCAATATTAAAACTACATTTCAAATTGCAATTGAAAAGATTCCGGCACAAGCAGCGGCTTCTTCCTGCCTAGCAGATGGAGAACAAGCTGCGATACGAGCACACCCGGACCTAAGGCTTGGCCGACGCTGATCGTTGGGATCGTCCTATTCGTCAGCCATTCTTGGAGATGGGCAGCCGTCACGTAAGAAGGCAGCTTATCCGCATAGCTGGACGGCGGGAATGTTGCGCCTATCAACTGCTCGATCGGCATATCTTCCGAGATGCCGGCGATTTGTTCGAGCGTCATCCCATCCGGTGCAAATGTGAGTACGGTAGTGCCAAACCCAAGCGCCGCTGCCGTAATAATATACTTGCCATGGCTGCGGGCTGCGCGGTGCAGCGCAACCGCATCGGGAAAGGCGAAATAATCGATCGCATCGATGACATAATCAGCATCTTGAACGAATTCGCCAACGTTTGCTTCCGAGACGCCGTTTGGATATTCAATAATTTCGAGGTCCGGGTTAATAGCCAGCAGATGATTTTTGAGTGCAGTCACTTTGGATATACCGACGGTATGATAGGTTGCTGCGCACTGCCGGTTAATGTTGGAAATATCAAAAGTGTCGGGATCCGCCAACAGGAGGCGACCAATTCCCATTCGCGCAAGCAGTTCAGCCGAGAAGCCGCCAATGCAGCCGCAGCCGGCAATCGCAATGGTCGAATGCTGAAGCTTGTCCATGTCGATTTCAGACATAATGCCTAAATTACGGGTAAATTGCTCTTTCATTAATTAAGCACCTCCAAATAGCGAGTTTCCTGTTCAACTAAATAATCGTATAGCGCAGGACGCTCTTCTCTAACCGTCTTCAATACATCATCCAGCACGAGAACGCATGGGATCGTATTCGAGCCCAGATAGACGCGTGATTCTCCGATAAGTCGGAATGGGAATTTGAAAATCCGATTCATATAATTATAGACTCTCTCATCAACGCAGCAAACCCAGTGGGTAATGCCAATATGAAGTGAATGTTGCAAGGCAGTCTTCAGCAAGCCAAGCGCTACGTCATGTGCAGGCAATTTAGTAAATGCGCTCAGTTCGGCATACCGAATCAGATCAAGCTGTTGAAGTTTGATTCGCTCAATGTCAAAAATGCGAAAGTTTTGCAGAGTAGGCAACTCATCCAGCTTTTCGAAAATTAAACGGGTAACACCAACCACCTCATCCGAATCTATAGATTGCGAAGTAAAATAGGTAGAATTTGCTTGATAGGGATCTTTCTCGTTTTTTTTAAAAAAACCAACTTCAATATATCTTTCGACATGCAGCTTAATCGCTTTTTCACGTAATTTACCTCTTGCAACGCTGTAAAAGTATTGATTATCTGTTTTCATAAGTATAATCTCCCTTATTTTGGATTTTTGTACGATATTTCAGCAAAATAGTATGAAAAGTTCGGCTGCTTCTTTCTGCATTTGGTCTTTTATTGTCGAATGCTGAGTGATACACTGATTTTAATAATCTGTATATCTCATGCTGCGATTGAATGGCTCAAGGTTGTCGATTGCTATAGGACTTTTCTCTCCTCATCTATCATCTCCTAGTTCAAATGGATTATATATCCACTATACCAAAGGTTTGTCGTATTCATAGAGGTTATCAGGTGTACGTGATCGTATGATTTAAGAATTGGAGTCTACTACTCCGGATGGGATGGACGTATGCTGAGCGAACGAAAAAAACTACTGTCTTCGTACTACAAAACACATCAGCGAAATCTCAGCTTAAACATATTGAAGATTGCACTCATCTATTTGCTTCTAAGCATTGGATGGAATTCCGTTTTTCGTCTGCTCCATATGCCGTATTCGAGAGCCGAGATCAAATTTCTGCTCATTCCGGTTGCTATTCTGGTCGTTATACTAACGCTCAACCGGTTTATCAAAATCAAGCCGATCATTATGCAGCATGTCGTTCTATCCTTTAGTGTTCTTGTCATTTGCAGCTTATATTATGGGTCCGGTTACAGAGAGGCATGGGGCTATTTTCTAGTCATCCCTATTCTGGCGGGCATGTATGGTAATTTGAGAGTATTGTTCGTTTATTCGGCTGTTGGCTTTGTCATGATGCTCGGCGTAGATCTGAACCACCCTCTCGTTAGCGGCGTGTTTGACTCCATCGACATATCCAATCGGGCACTGCTTTATGTGGTCGTCGGAACATTCAGCTACTTGCTGCCGAAACAATTGGATCAGCTGTACAACAATCAAGTTAATCTGATTATTCATTCCATGGAAACAACGATTGAGCAGGTTGTCAAAACGTTCATTGTATCGATCGAGGCCAAAGACAGCTATACCTTCGGTCACAGCGAGCGAGTGAGCAAATATGCAGTCGAGCTGGCCGCAAGACTTCCCGAGTTTCAGGATAAGCAGCGTATGCAGACGCTTCGGTTATCCGGCTTGCTTCATGATATCGGAAAGATTAACATTCCCGAATCGGTGCTGACGAAAGCTGGGAAACTAACGGAGGAAGAATACGAGATCATTAAGTCGCATACGGTTGTCGGTGGCCGGATGGTGGAGAAAATTCCAGGTCTGGGACAATTAAAACCCGGCGTTCTCTATCATCATGAGCGGTGGGATGGAAAAGGGTATCCGACCGGAGCCGCAGGTCTTGATATTCCGCTTGAAGCAAGGATATTAAGCATAGCCGATACATTCGATGCTATAACATCAAGCCGGTCGTACCGCCAAGCCGCATCCGTTAACGATGCGATTGAACGAATCAAAGAGGCGTGCGGAACGCAATTCGATCCCGCATTAATTAGTATTATTGATGAAGTCGTGATGAGCTGGAGAAGAATATATAAAGAAAATAGCGAGGATCTATCGGAGTTTGAGACGCTGCTTGATTTGCCTTAGGTCGTGGATGACATGGAGAAAAGGGACAACCGGAGTTGCATCGGTTGTCCCTTTTTTGTTTTGTCACATGACACGGTTTTGCCCCTCAGCTTTGTTGTCCATGCTAACTATTGTAAGTGCCAACGCCACTCACCGGTACTGAGAAAATGCAAAAGGCGGTGCTCAATCACGATGGATTCTACGATGGATGCTTTAACCAGACAAGCTTATTCTACGCCGGCAGTCCGAGCGAACCTAGTCAACTCCGGCATGATTTCGCTGTATTGCGACTACTCCGGTTCCGAGCAGCATAATCATGCGGTTGCCTGCACGTTTGTTTTCAACCGAACCCTTCGCGTGCAGGCTAAGAGGCTCGAATATGATTATGCGCTCGGCTCCGATTATGGCGAACTGCAGGCGATTTATTACAGTCTGGAATGGCTTGCACATGCCTTAACAGAGGAACAGCTCCATCCCATGCCCAAATCTGCCGTTGTTTTCACCGATTGTCACGCCATAGAGCGGCTGCTCACGAAGGCTTATTTTGCCGATGCTCGCTATGCCGTGGTTCGAGATGCCATTCATGCAATCCTTAAGCGCTTGCGTGCCCAGCACCCGGAAATTGAGATCCGTATCACGCATATGCACCGTCATAAGACGAACAACGCCCTGCACCGCATGGCTCACAATGCCGCGCGAAAATGTATCGGTAAGTAAGGTTAGAAACTTTTCATATACCCCTGATTCAAGGCTGCTTGCGCGTATTGTATAGGCATACCATCTATTCTGCCAAATGGAGGAAGATCAATATGTCGCAAGAATCCTCTGCAGCCTCGGCGCGCAGCTTCACGGTTTCCGGAGAAATTTTCTCGATGCCCAATCTCGATATTTATGCCCAAATGACGTACATCGTGCTCAGTTCCGGCGCGTCAGACTCGTTATCCTTGAGCGTGCCTGACATGGCCCGCAAGGGCCGAATGACCATTAAGCAGGTCATTAAAGCCATGCAGGATCTTACCGAGCAGAAGCTGATCTCCCATAAAGTGTTTCGGCATTTAATCGGCGAATTTCAGGACGATCGACTGTCCTGGTCCGCGAAAGGGTTGCTCACCTACTGCAAGGAACATCCAAGCACTAGCGTAGCCGAGCTTATTGCCCTATCCGATCAATCCGATGAGAATGAGTCAACGATCCGCAAAGCGCTGCTTGAGCTGAAGCATGCCGGTTATTTGGAGGACTATCCGGAGCTTCGCCAAATCGCCACTTAACATTGGAGCGCATGCAGTCATGCCGCTTGCCCTACTGACATACCTATAACCATAATTGCCGCATGTCTGATATAAAGGAGAATCGGCTTATGGGACCTTTTGTACCTGATTTATTGAATGGGAAAGTCGTGCTCATTACAGGCGGAGCCACCGGTCTCGGCCGTGCGATGGGGGACAAATTTCTCTCCCTCGGCGCTAAACTGGCCATTTCCGGCCGCCGAGAAGAGGTGCTGCAGCGAGCAAGTTTGGAAATGAGCTCTGCCTGGACTGCAGCGGAACCTGTGTACTACCACAGCTGTGATGTTCGTGATCCTGCTGCCGTGCAAGCGCTGATGGATGCAGTTGAAGGTCATTTCGGCCATATCGACGTTCTTGTCAATAATGCTGCCGGCAATTTTATCAGTCCAACCGAACGCCTCTCCCACCGTGCAGTGGATGCCGTGCTCGGAACCGTGCTGCACGGCACCTTCTACACGATGCTAGAACTCGGTAAACGCTGGATTGCGCAAGGCAGCTCTGGAACGATGCTCAATATCGTGACCACCTACGCCTCTTCTTCCAGCGGTTCCGGCTACGTCGTGCCTTCAGCCGCGGCCAAAGCCGGCGTGCTTGCGCTCACCCGCTCGCTTGCTGCCGAATGGGCACCACACGGAATTCGGCAGGTGGCTATTGCACCTGGACCTTTTCCAACGGAAGGTGCCTGGTCGCGCCTGATGCCTACGCCGGAGATTGAGCAGCGCTTGCTCAGCCGAATTCCGCTCGGGCGAGTCGGCGATCCGGAGGAGCTCGCCAATCTCGCTGCTTATCTGATCTCCGACTACGCCGGCTACATCAACGGCGAGGTCGTAACGATCGACGGTGGTGAATGGCTGCAAGGTGCAGGCCAGTTCAACGGTCTAGCCGATGTCACCGATGAACAATGGGACACACTTGCTGCATTGTCTCGCAAAGGCAAGTAGCGTATGCCGCGAGGACTAGGACAATGGATGCCCCCATATCCTCCAATAAGGGAGGGGATCATGATGCGTTTCACAGTCCGCTACATCCCGCTGAGCAAAATCAAACCCGGCTTGCCAGTCGGCATGACCGCCCGCCTTCGGTATTTGCGCCATTTGATGTGGGATGGCCTGCATCTCATCGTCGTGCAGAGAGACCGTAAGGACGGCCAATATCGAATCCTGCTCGGCAATGACCGTTACGAATATTTGCGCAACCATACGAAGAAATTGACGGCTCCTTGTATCGTCAATGAATCGAAGCTTGGAGCCGGCCTTCAGTATTGGCTGCAGCGTTTCTCCCGCAAACCGCCTGCGGCTGAACCTGCTTCTTCGAAGAATATGCTCAAACGGTTAACCCCTTCCAGTTGGGTAATCGTGCGTGCTTACTTGAAGGAGGATCACCGTTTCAAACAACTCTCCCACAGGCAGCAGGCACAAGTGCTGCTTCTCGCGGTTCGTCACAAGCGAATGGTCGTTTCGGCCATGAAATCCAAGACGAATCAATTGCTGGATTCACAAATAAATGGCAAAGGCTGATTGTTCGCCTTTGCCGTTTATTTGCGTGTTCTCGCTTACGCTTCAACCGTTCCTTGTCTTGCCTGATCACTCTGCCCTCTTCGCTCCAGCATCCCTTGAATAAACCACGTATAGCCGATAAAACCAAGCAGCGTAGCTGCCGCCGTCAGTACGAAGGGCAGCGAATAATGATCGCCGGCCAGAATATACCCGGCCCAGAAGGAAGCAATCGTATTGCCGATGCTGCGGGATACCGTTCGCATGCCCGCGAATAAATTGCGGTCTTCCTCGGCTACTGCGGACATGGAATTACTGTCTATGAGGTTGTTTAACATTGTAAAGCCTGTCCCGCGCAGCATGAGCAGAATTGCAAATGGCGCCGCCGGAATTGCTACAGCCATCAACGCCACAATCAGAATGTTGTAGAGAAACAGAATGATGAAGCTTCTGCGGCTTCCCAGCTTCTCGATGAAATACGGCATTATGATCGAGCCAATGAAGAAGAAGAATCCGGATAGCGCCAGCAAACCGGAGATGGTGTCATCATTCATCTCAAACCGGAATTTCAGAATGACATTCAAGAACGGACTGAGCAATCCGTAGGTGAAGCCGGAATTAAAGATGAGCAGCGAAAGCGCAAGCAGAAAATAAACAGCATGCCGCTTCTTTTGCCGTCTGCCGACCTCTCCCTTCACGTCTTCCTTCTGCTTCTCTTGCCCTACTTTCGGTGCCTGGCTAGGCGTCGGTAATAAGATTCCTCTTAGGATCGCAGATAGTGCAAAACAGCCTGCTGCTACGAAGAACGCATATTGATACACCGTCGTACTGCCCTGAATCCAGTTCGGCAGAAACCCGCCAAGCAGTGTGCCGATCCCCGTGAACAGCGTGAATACGGCAAATAACAGGGAGTAAGCATTCGTCTCTTCCTTCTTGCTCTTGCAATATTGGAAGATCAGTTGAATCTCTGAATTCACGATGGCTGTAACCCCAAGCGACCAGATGAGCTGCGCCGCTGTGACGGCTGCCCTGCTCGTACCGAAACCAAACACAACGAGCGAAACAAAGGAGAGCAGCATCCCAATAACCAGCATTCGTTTGCGTCCGACACGCTGTACGATGAGACCAACCGGCAAGCTTGTCAGCCCGATGGTGAGCGCCCCGAGCGACGTTATTTGACCGACTGCACCTTTGGAGAATCCGAGATCAAGCAGATGCAGATTGAGTATGAGGCTGAGGATGCCTGCCCCGATGCCAAACAGACTTTCCGTGGCAATAAATCGCTTAACCCCCGGAGATAGATCACGAAATAGATGATACGTATACTTCCACATGTGAACGCCTTTCCTCTTGCTGATGTCCTCCTATTCTAATGGAAGCAGAGGCCACCTTCAACCGTAATGATCATTTGGCATTAGCTGCGAAGTAGAACGTATCCGCCGTCTTCTGGTCTACACAGCCAGACAGCACAACAAACGACTGTCCTTGATCGTTCTCCTTCGTGTCCAAGCCCTCACATGTCGTACTCGGTCTGCCCAGATCACTTCCGAAGGCATCCATGCTATTGTCAAACGTATAATGAATCTGCTTCCCGTCGTAGGTAAGCTCATAGAAAATCGGACTCCCTTCAATCGTATATTGGGTAATCCGCACATTCATGCGACCGGCTTGTTTTTCGTTCACATGCTTCACAAATTGATTCCATTTCTCCAAATTCGAGTATTTCCCATGCAGATTAACAACGTCACCGTTCTGTATCGCCTGTTCGGGTTCGTAAGGTTCAGTCACCTTTGGAAAATCATCTCCGGCCTCATACGTCTGACCGCTTTCGGTATGACCGCTGCTTCCCACTCGGCCGCAAGCCGTCAGCAGCAGCAAAGCTAATCCAATAATTGCCGCTTTTCTCATCATCTGATCATCACCTCATGCCTATCGACGGGAAGACTCCCGCGAAAGTTGCAAGGGGCGGCCATTAGCATCATTCCCGGCAAATCATCAACTTGTTCCCGTCCGGATCCTTCACGACGAACCAATGGTCATGCTCAATTTCCGTGACAAGCTCGACCCCGAGTTTCTTCATGTAGTCCAGGGAACCTTGCAAATCCTCCGTCATCAGCATAAACGCCGGCGTCTCGATTGATGGTGCTCCACCCGGCTCTTGCCCACCCCATTGCGGCATCGTATCCAATATGAGGCCGGTGCCTTCCATCGGCAGCGGGCACAGGTGACCGGATAAAATTGAAACGTCGGCTGCGTTGAGCCCAAGAATCGTGCAATACCAATCGCGCGACTTCTCTATATCCCGAACCGGGACGAACACGCTTCCGACTTTGTTCTTGATAGGACTCGATGATAATGATTCCGCTATGGATTGCTGTTGTTCTTTCATGATTTTTCCTCCACTAATCAATTTAAAAGCCTTCGGTACCATCAACGGCCGATAGTCTTTCGGTATATCTGTGCGTAATGGATCGCGACTCATTGTTCGCACCCTTTCTGGTTTGTAGCCGTCCGAATTGGAGTTTTCAAAGTAACAGACCCCATCTTAAATTCACTCCTCTATCAATAGGATTGGAATATATATGTTAACGAGCGTATCCCGCTCGATATCCCCGTCTTCCAATGGATGATAGGAGGCAAACCATTGCCTGGCTTCATCGAACCGATACGCTGCGTTAACCGCAATCCACCGATGCATCGTATCCAGTATGCCGGTTAGCTGTCCGTAAGTCTTGGATACACGGCAAGCATACAATCCCGCTCCCATGCACTTACGCTCGAGACCCGTCTCTGGCACATTTACCTCAGCGTTTACAAGGATTCCATTCTCCCACCAGTAAGTCTCGGAATCGCCGGCGCCATAGTGGTACGACATGTAATAATAACCTTCATCATTCCAGCTAGGGCCGGAAGACTGCTTGCCATACCAGTCGATTAATCGACATTCGGCGACCTCTTGAGCCCCAAACCCCTGTTCTTTGCAGAAGTACGCTTCCGTCGACGGAAGACTCACGATTACAATGGATTCGTTGCGCAGCTTTCGCTGTACCGGGAGATAGAGGTTCATTCGCGCAACTTTGCCGTTGTAGGCGATGAATTCTTCGACGTACGCATGCGTACCGATTTCGAACGTGCTCTTAGGTAACCATTCGGATAGCAGCTGGTTCCAACTCTCTTGAACGATCTTCGGGGATTTGGCGGAGACTTTTCTCACGGCATAGAGACCTCCGACGAATGCCTCCTCCGCGAAAGCATGATGCCGAATTTGCCCTTCTTCGCAGAACACAAGCACCTGGTAACCGAATTGCGTCTTGCCTTCTGTTTCCGGAAGATCGACGTTGTGACCGAAAATCCTCATCTTTGAAACTGATTTGGAATCAACTAAGAATTCATTAACGACTCGGAAAGCCTCATTCTCCATTTCCAGTTTCTGTTCCGAAATATGCAAGTAGGCATAGACTTTCTCCGGCATGAACCGGATCACTTTGACGTCCGGAAAACGTTCGCTCTGCTCCCTATCCTCCATGTAAGCGACCCGTTCCTCCAACCGAATCGGTTCGAAGCTGAAATAAATGTCAGCTTGGCGATACGCTGATGGAGTCAGCCCGACAATCTTCTTGAATACCTTTGCGAATGAGTGATAGGACTCGAACCCGCTTTCCCATGCGAGATCCTCGATGGATCGCTTCGAGTTTCTCAGGTGATCGGCAGCTACGCTCATTCTTCTTTTTCGTATATAGTCCTTAATCGGGTGCCCGGTAAGCGCGGAGAAGACTCGGTACAATTGTGCGACAGAGAGATAGGACCGTTCTGACAAGCCTGCGAGATCAATTTCCTCCTCTAAATGGGTTTCGATATAATCAATCGCTCGCTGCACGGATTCCTGGTAACGCATGCTTCATCACCTGCTGCTTAGGTTTTCTTAGCCTAATTATAGCAAAGGTAATTTCTCCCACAATGTTCAAAATTCTCAGAAACCGAAAACCTTCAACATAGTGAACATGAATCAGCTTATATACGTGCTCGCGCTATCCTTGATTAGGTTGTTATACTACGAGGAGAAGGAGTGAGCCGTAATGAAACGATTCATTGACAGCCCCATTCGCAACGATGAAGAACGCAATCGAGCTGCGCTCGTCGAGCGACTGGCAGCCCGTTTCGCGGAGCGAGCGCCCAGGTATGATCGCGAGGGCTCGTTTCCATTTGATAATTTTGCCGACCTGCGCAAGGACGGCTATTTAAAGCTGACCGTTCCTCGGGCTTTCGGTGGCGACGAAATCTCTCTGTACGAGTTCGTTCTGCTGCAAGAAAGGCTTGCATACGGGGATGGTTCGACTGCGCTTGCCGTCGGCTGGCACCTCGGCCAAATTATGCATTTGCGCACGACCGGAAAGTGGCCGGCGGAGACGTTTGAAGCACTTTGCCGCTCTGTCGTGAAGGATGGCACGATGATTAACACGTTCGCCAGCGAGGCGTCCTCCGGCAGTCCGAGCCGCGGCGGCCGTCCGGAAACGATCGCGGTTGCCTCGGACGGCGGCTGGCGGATCACGGGACGCAAAACGTTCAGCACGCTGGCGCCAATTCTTGACCGTTTCGTCGTGTCCGCCTATCTCCCGGACGAAGATTGTACGGCCGATTTTCTTGTCCATAAGTCGGACCGAGTGTCAATCGTGGAGACATGGGACACGCTTGGCATGCGCGCAACAGGCAGCCATGACGTAGTGCTGGACGGCGCTTTCACCGGCGCGGACGGCCGACTGACCGGCAAAGGCACGGATGACGGCGGCGGTTGGCTGCTGCATATTCCGGCTTGTTATATGGGCATTGCCCTTGCCGCACGCGACTATGCACTGGCATTCGCCCGCTCTTATAAGCCTAATTCCTTGGATAAACCGATTGCTGCCCTCCCTTCCGTTCAACAAACGATCGGGGAGATGGAGATCGAGCTTCGCACCGCCCGCACACTGCTGTATGCGGCGGCCGACAGATGGGACAAGGAACCGACGGAACGAACCGCGATGAAGCCGGAGCTCGGCTTGGCGAAATATACGGTAACGAACAACGCCATCCGCGTCGTCGATCTCGCGATGCGAATCGTCGGCGCCACCAGCCTATCGCGCACGAACCCGCTTGAGCGCTATTACCGCGACGTCCGTGCCGGCTTGCACAACCCGCCGATGGACAGCTCGGTTATCCAGACGCTGGCCGCTTCCGCGCTTGGCGAAGGAACATAATCAGAACAAATCGTCAGCCCGTGACGGCGAGTTGACGTTCCCTTTCAGGAAATACTCATATTTTCCGAGCCTGGACAGCGCGGCTTTATCGGACTGCCATACCCACTCGTCGATTTCGGTCTGGCAGCGGTGAGCGCGGAAAGCGGCTAACTTAGCTGCGTTGTGCGGCTTCACATCGACACGGATGACGTCGTTCTTGGTGTGTCCGTAATGCTCCGGATGCTCCAGCGCGTCCCCGAACGTAATGAAATACAGCGCTCCCTTATCCGCGGAACGCTGGAAGGCGGCCGTCGCGGCCTTGCCAATCGCGCAGTGGTCCGGATGACCGCCATACCGTTCATGGAACGTCAGCACGACATCCGGCTCTATTTCGCGGATAAGCGCTTCAATCCGCTCGATAAGCGATGCTTCGTCTTCGAATTCAACGGTTTTGTCGCGGAGGCCGAAGAAGATCAGCCTGCCGATGCCGAGGAAGTCACAGGCTTCCCGCAGCTCCTGCTCGCGGGCGGCAGCCATCGTTTCGCGATTAAGGTACGGCGGATTACCCATCCGGCGTCCCATATCGCCTTTCGTTGCGCTCACTAGCGTGATCTCGACGCCTTCGGCAGCATATTTCGCCAGCGTACCCCCGCAAATAAACGACTCGTCGTCGGGATGGGCGAATACAGCAAGCAGCTTGCGTTTCAGCACTTGTTCATGGCTCATTCCGGAAACGGCTCCCTTCCTAGATGCAGCGCGACATTCATGCGACCTCTGTCGTCATAGCCAGCTAGCAGCAGACAACCCTGCCCGTCCACCTCGAAATGCGTAAGCGCCTCCATCCGCAGCCAGCCGTGGCCGTCGAAACGGAGCGCGGCGCGGAAAGACCCTTCACCGGCGATAAAAGCATGCGTAACCCGCACCTTGAAGTTGCGCACAAACATAAACGATGTCGCTTCGCTGTGAATATATACCTCCGCCCCGACAAAGTTCCGGAGCTCGGCTTCCACTTCCATTCTTTTAATAGGCATCATGGCGCAGATCTCTTTTCTTTAAGGAATGTGTGATAAAACTTCTCCCCTTATTCGGTTTAGGAGCGCCTGCTCATGGCTTGAAAAGCATGACTCGTAACGCATCGCTCGAGCCAATGCGGTTCGAGACCACCGGCCGCCGCTGCAGGGAAGAAGTCGGTAAATAAGTGATGATAGGGACGCAAATTTCCGCCTTTGTGCTGTCCTACATTGTACCAGCCGGTATCCTGTGACAGAAGCACTCGGTCACCAACGCCGTCGTTGAGCAGCTGCCCTAACAAATCCACATGCTCCTCATACGTCCCCGGCAATATGGAGTCGATGGAAATCCAGCCTCCTGCCTCCGCAAGCCGCTTGTAAACATCAGTGACTTTAAAGGTTTGTGCATGCACCCAAATGAACCGTTCCTGATCGAATTGCGCATGTTTCATAATCTCGTAAGCATGCAGGGCGTTATCATGGCCTATCGTGTGACACTGAATCGGCAGGCCGGTTTCCAGTGAAGTTCGCATAGCAGCACGGAGGATTTTCAATTGAATATCGTCGATTGCCCTGCCGTCATTAAGCGCGATTTTGATAAAACCCGGCAACACCTTACTCTCTCCGATACCGTCCCGCGCTTCTCGAATCCATATATCGGCTAGATGATGTTCTGAAATCTCATAAACGAATGAAGGCAAATACGGCTTCTTATACAATCCGGTGTTCGTGATTAGATGGACTCCGGACAATTCCGACAGCTGCCGCAGAATGTAAGGATCCCGCCCTAAATACTCCGGTGCGCAGTCCACCATGGTGCTGCATCCGGCTTCCTTCAACTTTAACAAGGACGGAAGGACGGATGTGACCACCTCGTCACGGTCATACATGTTCGGTGTAAGCTTCGCGTCTTCAACAAACCCTACCATGACATGCTCATGTTCTAAAATTCGTCCTGCATCCTTGGCTGAAATTCGACCTAAAACCGTTTGCAGCACAGCAGCACCTCTTTTCGTGAATTTGGCTTCTTGCACGTAAATTCTCTCCTTAATTTGAAGGAAATTACGGACCTTTTCTCGAAATTAAGAGCAAGCACACAGAAAAGGAGCAACCTCATGCTCTCACATTCCGCATTCATCCTCAATGCATTCATTATCTTCCTGCCTTTGATTTTCTACCGTCCTTTCTATAAACGCAAGCACCCGCTCTTCGTATTTGTATTATTCTTGATTCCCATGATCATTACCATGACCTTTCCGGTTAGAATCTTCGATTCTGTGCTCGACCTAAGAGGTATTCCACTCGTGATTGGCTCTCTCTACGGCGGCCTTTATACGATGTTGCTCTTATTCGGCAGTCTGCTTGCTTACCGGCAGATTCTGGGCGATATCGATCTATTTCATTACTTCCTTTCGCTATTGCCGACAATCGTGCTGCTGCTGATCCTAATCAGGTTGTACGAGAAAGCCGGCGCTAAGAAGAGAATGCTGCTTGTTGCCGGTTCATGCTTCTTCTTGCGCGTGACGGTCGTCAATCTGTATGCCCTGCTCGAAGGGAATACTTCCTTTTTTATAGCGTCGTTTGTTCCGAGTTTGCCCATCATCTTCGTTCAGTGCATTATGGCGGTGATGTTGGTCTTCATCATTGAAATGATACACACTCAAATTCGGATGCAAGACGAGATCATCCACGCCGAGAAAATGAAGGTCGTCAGCGAAATTGCGGCGTCCGTAGCGCATGAAGTCCGCAACCCGTTAACGTCCGTCCGCGGCTTCATCCAATTAATGTCCGATCCGGCACTCAGCGATCGGAAGCGTCAAGAGTTCTCCGCCATTACGCTCGAGGAGCTGGACCGGGCTGAATCGATCATTTCCGATTACTTGTCGCTCGCTAAACCGCAGAACGAGAGGCTGGAACCAATTGTCCTGGAGGAAGCGCTTATCAAGGCATCCCAAATCCTGAACTCCTACGCGAATTTACAGAACGTCGAGATCGTCACGGACATCAAGCTCCCCGCAACGGTATACGGCAGCAAGTCTAAGTTCAGACAAGCCATCATCAATATCGGCAAGAACGCCATCGAGGCGATGCCCGGCGGGGGCATGTTGACCTTGACTTATATGGTCAATGAGCCTAAACAAATCGTTACCATCACGATCGCCGATACCGGGATCGGTATGAATGAGCAACAGCTTAACCGACTAGGGTCGCCCTATTACACCACCAAAGACAAGGGTACCGGTCTTGGCACCATGGTAATATTCAGCGTCATCCGGGGCATGAACGGCAAGATCGAGGTTCGCAGCAAAGAAGGAGAAGGTACCACGTATTTCATCACGCTGCCGTTGATGCAACATGCTAAAGATTAGGCATGGCACTTAATAAGTTCGCCAGCCTAATCTTCCTATTTTCTGGACCATAGATTTTGATAAAGTCCCGTGACCGTCAACCGGACAATGCCTTTTTCGTCTTGCGTGATCCCATCCTTCGTATACGCATCATTCGGAAAAAGATAGAAAGAAAATTCATCCCCATCCTTGAAATTTAGACCGCCGGTGCCATACGTGGCGCTTTCATACATGTTTCCCTTATATTCGGCTGTCATCTTTGCAGTCATATCGTAGGTGAACTCATGTTCGCCTACTGTCTTGTGATGCGTACCTGATATTAATGAGGCTCCGTTACGCGAATAAGTTCCGACCGATCGAAATCCGATCCGATAACCTCCACCTTGCAAGTCGACATTATCCATCCACATCACATAGATGCGGTGCGCCCCGTCATTGTACAGCTCTTTACCCAAGTTGCTCTCCAAATCGCCCAAATCGACGGAAACGGAATACTCCCCCGGAACGGCATAACCGTGCTTATCCGTAAACTTCTCCGTGTTATTCGCGATATCCGCCATTTGCATCGACCATGCGGCCGGAATGCCGACAAGCCAGTAAAATAAAAATACAACCGCAGCCGCACTGATAATCGCGCTGATCCGTTTAGTTCGACGTTTCATTAGACCCTCCGAATCTGTTAAAAGAAACAACTCTAGTGTTGTCGTGTACTATAATGATCAGCCCATGCTTCAAAATCATAAATTACTGAAGCAGACCAGACCCCCTATCCATCCGCGCCTTAATTCGAGGCAACGAGCTCAAGTCTGCGGGTTCCCGCCTGCGCCGGGAAGGAATCCATGACTGCGCCGTTGATCCATACCCGCACTTTGCCCTTTTCCTTTAAATCGTCAAAGGTGGCTGTGCGCCCGGTGCTGTCTACCATCTCCGAATGATCGTTGAAGCTAAACCAGTAGCTCGGCTCGGCCTTGCCGTCTTCCAGAACTAGGATGCGATGCGACTCGTTGTCGATTTTCGAGATTGTGCCGACGACGTCGGGCTTCTCGCTTAGCTTTTGAATGTCGTATTCAATCAGAGCGGGATCAATCAGCTTCTCGATTTCTCGCTTTGCTTCAGCTTCGCTCGAATCCGGCATCGATATGGTGATTTTGTTTTTGATGACATCCATACTAGTCGAATATAGGTTTAGTCTACTGAACAGCTCCTGATTGCCTAGCTTATCTTGTGCTGCCTGCAGCTCCTCAATCGAATGCGTAACGCGCACCGTCTTGTATGTCCCCGCTTTATAGCGGTCCGCAAGCAACTGCTCGCCACTTTCGGTCGGTTTGACGAGATTGATATAGAGAAGCCCGTCCTTCAAATAAATATCGCCGTTAGGAATCTCATTGTCTTGGAGAAAGCTGCGAACTTCACCTGGCTCGCTCAGCGGATCGATGGTCCCGGAACCTTTCACTTCATTGTCGGTTACTTGAACGGAATTATTGGCGTTGCCGCCTTGCACATTGCCACTAGGCTCCATGTGGCGGCCGCAGCTCGTTAACAGTAGAATAGCCAGTAGTACAGTAAGGGTCATTCGCTTCATGGGGCACGCTTCCCTTCGTCGCTTTTTACACCTTTAACGCAAGAATCTATGCATTAGTTGCTCTGCAGCAATAAATCTTCAGAACTGACAAAAGCCTGCGACCTTACAGGCTCTTTAGGCGATGTTAAATCTAAATGGACGCGTGCAATCGCTTGAATTTACAATGGTTTAAGCTCAACCTGATACCGGGTATTCTTTAGGATTTCATCTGCCGTTTCCGCGGGCCGGCTTCCCGTCGTATTGTAACCAAAGCGGTTTGCGGATGGCGATTGCTCCATTTTGTTCATTAAAAACAATGAACGTTCCAAAGCATCCAGATCCCCTCTAATCGTCAACCTTTCGATGATGGTTTCTTGATCGGCTAGGAGCACAATATACTTAAGGACTACGTCCAGGTCGGCAATTTGTTCGCAGAACCAATCAAATTCATCTTCGACGACGAAATCGATGACGACGCTTATATGATCCCGTATCACATTTCTCGTTAAAGCTAAAATGTTATCCCAAGTGAGGCGTAATTTATCTTCCCATGAGAGGGGCAGCTCCTCCTTGAGCAAATGAAGCAACATATCCCCCTCAATTAACACGCATTGCCCGACTTTGCGTGCCAGTTCTTTTGAAGTCGTGGATTTGCCGACTCCAAGAGGGCCTGAAATCAAGTAAATGACGCTTCTATTCTGCATATTCGGTTTCACCCCCAACACCTCCTCTAAACTACCCTAATAGTTGATCAACTTTGTCGATGTTACTAAGCAGCAGGCATCCATGTTTCACCGCTCATCATGCTAATAATAGTTCGTCTCTCGTTCAACCTCAAGTCCGGCGCCATAGTAGACGTCGCCTACTGAGTTAAAACGAGCCAGTAACACGCCCAACTCAAGTGAATTGTTTTGTTGGCTTTGTTTGTAACTCCAAAAGAAGTACATCGTTTCCAAACTCGGATAATTTGACTGTTTTTAGAGCAAAACATAGGATATCCAGAACGTGGGAACGGAGGGCGAGAAAGGATGAAGAAACGAAGTCTAGCCGATCGCATCGGCCAACGGGTACAAGCCGAGCCGACGATCCGAGGGCCGCTTGCCGCGGAATTAGCCGTTGTATTGCCGCGGCTTCAAGCGCAGTTTGAAGGCTGCGGCGACGTTCTTTATCACCGGTTCCGCGCTTCCGACTCCCGAGAGGCTGCGATCGTCTACATTAACGGGCTTGCCGACGTCATTTCGATCGATCACGATGTGTTAAAGCGAATGATGGAGCCGGATAATGCGCTCTCCGCGTCCTCGCTGACGGAGTTGCGTGCCTGGCTTACGGTTATGGACAGCAAGGAGCATGTTACCTATGAAGAAATGGTGCCTGAATTATTCAGCGGCCGGCCCCTTCTCCTTGTAGATGGCATCCCGGGGGCGCTAAGCCTAGGGCTTATCCATTGCGAGAAAAGAGGCGTGGAAGAACCGCAAGCGGAATCGGTCATTCGGGGAGCTCGGGACGGCTTTACCGAGACGCTAATCGTCAATTTGACGCTGCTGCGCAAGCGTCTGAAGACGCCTGCTCTGAAAATCGATACATTCTCGCTCGGCCGATATTCCGAGACCGATATAAGCGTCGTGTTTTTGCAAGGCATCGCAAAAGAAGAGATCGTAGCCAGCGTCAAACACCGGCTGCAACGAATCGAGATCGACGGCATTGTCGAGAGCGGAATGATCGAAGAGCTCATCGAGGACAGCGTCTTTTCCCCGTTTCCGCAGCTGCAAACGACGGAACGCCCCGATGTGGCGGTCGCGGCCATGCTGGAGGGCCGAGTGCTGATTATCACCGATCATACGCCCTTCGTCATGATCGCTCCGACTACCCTGTGGTCCATGCTGCAGTCGCCGGAGGACTATTATGAGCGCTTTCTGATCGGTACGCTGATCCGGTGGCTTCGCTATCTCTTCTTCCTGTTCGCGCTCCTTGCTCCGTCCGTGTATGTAGCCACGTTAACGTTTCACCAGGAGATGGTACCGACCACCCTGCTGCTGCGCATCACCCAATCCAGGGAAGAGATTCCTTTTCCCGCGCTCATGGAGGCGCTCATCATGGAGATCACCTTCGAAGCGCTTCGCGAGGCCGGCGTTCGGCTGCCCAAGCAGATCGGGTCGGCGGTCAGCATCGTAGGCGCGCTCGTGATTGGACAGGCTGCCATTCAAGCGGGACTCGTGTCGGCGCCTATGGTCATGATCGTCGCGATTACGGGGATCGCTTCTTTCATGCTTCCGCAATACGCCTTTAATATCGCGCTCCGCATCTTGCGATTTCCCATCATGATCATGTCCGGCATGTTCGGCCTCTACGGGTTGATCCTGTGCATCTTGGTCATCATTAGCCATTTATGCATCCTTCGCTCCTTCGACGTCCCATATCTGACTCCTATCGCTCCTATACAAACCGACAGCTTTAAGGATACGCTCATACGCGCGCCAATCGGATTTATGAAACGGCGTCCAGCCGCTTTCGCGAGTCCGGGCAATTCGAAGCGTCAAGGGGAGCCGGCGAAAGGGGAAGACCAGTGAAACTAGCGTCTATTCGCCGCTTGCTCCTCCCATGCCTGTTCGCGTTCCTCCTTACAGGTTGCTGGGATCGGGAAGAGGTCAATAATATGGCTTTAATCATTTCCGCCGGGATCGATAAAGAAAAGAATGGCATGGTGTCTCTGACGATTCAAGTGTTCATACCGAACCCCTCTTCATCGGGGGGCGCTGACGGTGGCGGCCAAGGCAGGCTATACACGGCAACCAATACGGGCAAAACGGTGCCGGATGCGCTCGCGGAGCTGCAAGCCCAATTGCCGAGAAGGTTCTCGTGGAGCCATGCCAAGGCTTATTTTTTCGGAGAGGCGCTTGCCAGGGACGGGTTACGAGATGAGATGGATTTTCTCGTTCGAGATATTCAGCCTCGGGAACAGGCCAATCTCTTCATCTGCAAGGGAACGGCAAAGGAATTGATTCAATCGCTCCAAGATCCCAATACGTACGAAACGCTGATTAAAATATCCCAAAAGCCTTCCCTGCAGCATTCGACGCTTCACATCGTGGAGGAGTTGAACAGCGGCGAGTCCGGATCATTCGTTATTCCCGTCGCAACCACAATGATGCTCGCCTCGAACGGAACCAAGAAGGCCATCATAAGCGTTGAAGGCATGGCGGTTATTAAGGATTTAAAGCTGGTCGGATTCGTGGATGCTCCGCATGTGCAAGGCTTCAAATGGCTGACCAATACGCAGCTCAGCAGATTCGCGACCATGTCCGTTACAGAGAACGGCGGCATCGTCGCCATTCGAATGAGGCATTACCGGATGAAGTGGAAGCCGCGCATTCAAGACGGAAAATGGAAGATGACGATTCGGATACGCGTAGACGGCGACGTCCTGATGAACAGTACGCATTACAACCTCATGAAAGATGACGATCGATTGAGAAAGCTGGGTAAGCGATTCGAGGAGGATATGACCAAGCAGCTGAGAAGCGCCTTGTGGCAGGCGCAGCATCGTTTCCGCACGGACGCCATTGGATTTGCGAAAGCTTTCCATATCCGCTATCCCGGACAATGGCGCAAGGTGATGAACAGCTGGGACGAACGGTTTACGCAAGTCGAGGTCGACTTTGACGTTGACGTATTCATCAGGCAGCCGGGAAAAACGAGCATTCAAGCAACCAGAAAGAATGAGGACGCCCAATGACGGACATGAACATAGCCGAAAGACAGCTGTTCTGGATTATGACCAGCACGCAAATTACGATGACGCTGCTGCTTACGACTGCGCCGACGATACAGATCGCCAGTCAGGATGCTTGGATATCGGCGTTAATCGCGACGGGAGCCGGGCTCCTGATCGCGCTCGTATGCGCCAAGACGGCTCTTCGCTTCCCGGGAATGACGGTCATACATTATGGCGATATTCTATTCGGCAGATGGATTGGCCGAGCCATCGGTTTTCTCTATATGATCTTCTGGCTCGTATTGCTCACGGTGATCTTGAAGCAGTTCGCTTTCTTCCTCTCCGAAACGATATTGCCTGAAACGCCGATGTCTGTCATCATCGCCATGATGCTGGCCGTGATTCTATATCCAACCCTCCACGGTGTCGGCGTGATCGCTCGCTGCTGCGAGGTCATCGGACCGATTGTCATGGCTGGCGTTATTTTCCCCGTCGTCCTGTCGGTCAATAATATGGAGTTACAGTCCATTCGGCCATTCTTCGGCGATGTCAGCGTGTTCGTCATTCTGAAGGGCTCCATTCCCACGCTCACGTTTCTCGGCGACTGCGTCTTATTGGTTATGATCATCGCCTTCGTGAAATCCAAGGGCAAAACGGTAAAGTATGCCGTGAGCGGCGTACTTGTGTCCGGATTGTTCACGATGCTTTCGATTTTCGCCAGCTTGCTTTCATTTGGCCCCATGGTGAGCCAGAGCAACAATTATCCCTTGATGATGCTAGTGCGGGCCGTCTCCCTCGGCGGAATCATCGAGAATTTGGATGCCATCGCGGTTACGATTTGGATTATGAGCGTCTTTACGAAGCTCGCGCTGTACTTGTTCATATCCGGACACGGCTCCGCTCAACTGTTCGGCGTCCGCAATTGGAAGAGAATGACCTGGATTATAGCATGCATCGCTTACGGAATAACGTTTATTCCGCTAAACGTCGTGGAAACCTCGATCGTTTTCCCGCAAAAGATCGCCGTCCGTATTATGCTGCCTATTTTCATGATCGGTCTGCCTCTATTGATGTGGGGATTGTCAGCTTTGAGACGGCGGACACCAGAAAGACAAATTTAGAGTAACAATACAACTATGATGTACTTAAAAAAGATTATCGTAATCGAAGGAAGCAACGAGTATAAAGATCGCACCGAGGAAATTCTTGAGAACGGCAAGTAGCGGCGGTTGCTGCCGGGTGTTGAAAATGAGAAAGCCGTACCGAAAGGTCTCGCGACCGATCGGAGCGGCTTTTTGACGTACATTTGCTTTTTGCTCCCGCTTACGAACAGTTGCTCTGATCGTTCACTTCGGCGTAGCCCCGCTATATGGGCCTTTTGTACGTCAACCCCCTCCAGCCTTATGATTTAAGCGATATCAGGTTCTTGTTGTTCTATCGTGCCCAACTAATTTCCACCGGCACTTTACTTCAAAAACCAGTATATTCCGAAACAAGAAATTGTACTTCACTGAATTGACTTAACCTTCAAAAGGACTAAATTCATAGCTAATATTCTGAACTTCAAAAACCTGCTATCAATTATAGTGGTGTTCTTCTCGTTCAAGCGGATTAGCGAGCGGCTGTATAACTGTTGCAAGACCGATTAGACTCAGAACAATTCCGGTAATTTGCATTGCGTCTTTTTGAATCTTTTTCATTATTATCACACCTCGTTGCTAAATTGAATGTATGGACTGTCTCCTCAATGGTACGGTGTATATCTTAAATTCCATCTTTTGCAATTCGCCCACTCAAAGTGTCAATCGCACTCTTCTTACCAGAATAGCCAATAATTCGGGCTGGAAAGCTCCAAAGCTATTTTCTTCCTTTTGTCCATACTCAAAAATCTCAATAAGAGACTGGAGAATCTGATAAACACGAAGAAATGGCATGATAAATACTTACGAAAAAAATCAGCGATCCTTCCGGTGCGTTCTTGCCTAAAATGAATAAAGTGTGATTGAGCTTGGGAATATAATCCTCAGACTAATTATTACAGAAGGGGATTTGCCTATGGAGACAATTGCTAACAAACAAGAAGCGATTACAAAAGTAAGTGAATTAATCAAAGACATTGAAATAGCGATGCTAACAACAGTATCGGAGGATGGACTGGTTTCACGTCCCATGAAGACTCAGGATGTCGAGTTCGACGGTAACCTTTGGTTTCTAACCAAGAAAGATACCGGCAAGTTTGAAGAACTGCTTCACAACCGGCAGGTTAACGTTTCATATGCGGGTAAATCATTCGTCTCCATTCGAGGTCAAGCAGAACTCGTGGGCAGTACCGAGAAAATAAAAGAATTTTGGAACGTAGCTTACGAGAAACTGCTGGAGACAACCTATGACGATCCGAACCTCGTTCTGATTAAGGTAATAGCCGAAACCGCCGAGTATTGGGATACTGGCAACAAGTTTAAGATGGCCAAGTTTCTGTTCAGCAGGCTGTTGGGAAAAAATACGGAAGGTACGGATATCAATCAGATCGTAAATTTGAATTAGTAAGCAGTGAGCCGAAGCATATAAGACATCGGTGCTTTGTTTGCGAAATACCATGACACGAAAGCGGTAATTGGATTAAAGGCCCTTCGATTAAGCAAGGAAAAGGGATGGCTTGTTCCTCCTCCTTTTGTTATCAATAGGCCTCGGCTTGAAGAGAGTCGAAAATAAGAAAGGAAGCCCGTCATAACGACGGGCTTCCTTTCTTTTTCTTATGTTTATTACTATGTTTATTCTTTTGCTTATCCATCTCTTTCTTACTCTTCGCATCTTTCGGCTTAAGCATAAATATATCCAAAGCCGAGCAGATGAGCGCACAAGCGGCGAATAAATAGAATAGCCATTCTTGATGCTGGATCATTACCGAAGCAATTAATGGGCCTAGAGCAACGCCAATGAAGCGTGCGCTACTATACAGGGAAGTAATCGTTCCACGTTGCTCCTTCTCAACTCCTTCTGTAATAAGTGCATCTAGACTTGGAAGCACGAGGCCAATGCCACCTCCGCTTACGAACATCATTGAAATAAGAAACCACAGGCTTTTGCTATTAACAAGCGCACAAATCAGCATTGCTGCCAATAAAGCAATAAGCCTAATAACGCTGAATACCTTCATCCGGTGCTTATTTTCTCCGACGAATTTTCCAGTCACATAAGATAATCCACAAATTGCGCTTAAGGGTATTGCAAGTAATAATCCTTTCTTGATGCCATGAATTCGATAATGGTCTTCCAGTACGGATGATAGGTCATAAAGAAAGCCAAACATAATGAACATGACCAAGCAGCCAATTGCAAATATGGCGTAGACCCAATGTCCTTTTTCCACTAGTAACGATACAGTGGTACGGACGAACGTACTAAACCGGTTATCCTTATCCTTGACTGAATCACTATCATCAGTCGAACTGCTTGGACTTGGCATTTTAACCAGGAAAATTACAGAAACAATAGATACAAAGGATATGAAAGGAATTACAGCAAGTGGCAGGAACCAGACGACCAGGGCAAGTGCAGAACCCAAAACAGGACTCAGTACTTTACCAAAGGTGTTGGAGGTTTCGATAATGCCAAGCCCACTACTTTCTTCTTCCTTGGTATCAAACATATCGCCGACCAGTGGATTACGATCGGAAATGCACCAGCAGCTCCAATGCCCTGAACGATTCTCCCCACCAAAATGAACCTATAAGTTTAGTGTGGTTTATCCTTGACCAGCTAAGTCGTTGAGTATGTATTGCATGGAAAAAGCCGCTCAATAATGAGCGGCCATCGTCTTCTAATTTTTAGTCGTAGCGGGTGTTAACGCGCTCCGTCGCGTTCACGATTGCGACTTCTTAGTCCTGCTAAGCCAATTAAGCCAAGAAGACCTAGCCATCCCCAGTCCATGTCATTGTCATCATCAGCTAAAGCTGTAGCTCTGTAGTCCCCACCGTTATTTACTGAGGTCGCGTTATAATCGTTCCTTGCCATATCTGTGCTATTTGTACGAACCCCAGTACCGTATCCGTTTGTCGTTGTTCCAGTCGCACTCACAATGCCCATTCCCAGCATCAAAGCAAAACAACTTACAACCACAAATGTATAGAATATCTTTTTCATTTCGCCGCACTCCTTTTGAATTAGATTATACTGCTATGCAAAGCTTGCCCTCGATGTGAGATTTTATTCGGAATCTACCTGACCAAGAAAACCCATTCATACGTACGTTAGTAAGAGATCTTCCCTCGAACGGTTCCGGAACAAGCAGCTATTTTCCTTTAAACATAAATGGCAGTAAGATAAATGGAATGAAAAGAAAGAAGGAAAAACCAAATGCTCTACTAATCAATAAGGACAATCCACAACATACCAACATAATGATTAAACTATATAAGCATCCTTTACCTGATATATTACTAAAGAAGAACACTGTCCCCCTCCTCCATAACTAATTAGCCCCTAGAACCATATTAAACGAACTATTAAAGGATCTAGAGGCTATTCCACTAACGCGTCTTTATAATAGAGCAAATATAACACTTATGTTTTGTTCCTTTGAATTGCTTCAAGTTTTCACAATATACACATTTCATCCGTTATGTCACATCCTTTGTACGCCTAACTTCCTTATCTCATCATATCTACCAAACCTGGGCTATGTTCGTTAGGCATGTCAGGCAGTTGAGGCACTGTAAATCCAACCGGTGGAGGCGTTACGCTGAATTCTTGACATTACGACTTGGTGAATTGCCATTAAGCACTTCCCCAATGCGGGTCTGATCCATTCTGAAATTAAACTGAACATTATGATATCCCATGTCCACGTATTTACGACATTCAGGATATTTATTGATGTCGTAGTTAGGGAAAGTCTTATTTGAGCTCATCTCATATATTCTTGTTTTTTGCAAAACCCCCGTTGATTCCAGAACGACGTTGTTTAGCATATCGCTGATTAAGTTTCCGTGACTGTAGACCCAAGATCCATTCCAGGGGTTACCGCCAGCATCAACTGGAAGAGAACTTTTTGCCCCCATGGAACGAGCTCAACATGAGCGATTTCCTCCAGGAACACACCTCGCAGCAAATCGCGGAATTGTTTCTCTTTGCCTCTGAAATTCGAGCTTTGGAAGAAATATTGCATCATTGTTCGCACCTCACCAAACTGACCACCAAGAGTCTCTTGCAAAACTTTCGCAGCTGCAGGATCAGGTTGATCCACTTCAATCTTGTTTATTAATTCTTCTTTGTAGTAATACATGTCGTTATTGCCCTCCCTTTGGTTCGTCTTCCTTCCCTTTACAGTCTCCTGCATAAAAGCCAACTATTCGAAGGAGGGCAAGACAGTTAGTTCCAATATTCAAACAACAAGATATCCCTTTATTGGAATCAGTTTTTTCACCCACTATATCCCGCTATAATCATTAAGGTTTCAAAATTATCTTCATCGCGTTGTCTTCTTTATTATTGAATACTTTGTATCCATGCTCAGCTTCATTCAGGCTAATCCGGTGACTGATAACATCGGTCGGATCGAACACGTTATCTTTGATTTGTCTATAAAGTTCCGACATGTAATGGATAACCGGCGCTTGCCCAAGTTTCACAGTTATGTTACGTGCAAACAAATCGCCGAACGGAAAGAAATTGTAATTCATTCCATACACCCCGGTTACTTGGATTGTGCCACCTTTGCGGACTAACTTTGTAGCCATCCTAAATGCACCGAGTCCACCGCCTTGTAGCTTAAGCAGTGTTTCCACTTTTTCCAAGAGCGTCTTCTCGGAATCCAGCCCTACTGCATCGATCACGACGTCCGCTCCACCTGCTGTTATTTCTTGCAAATGGCCAAGAAGATTATCCGTTTCCTTGAAGTTGAACGTCTCTACTTTATTGGTCTTTCGAGCATGCTCCAGACGATAGCCTACATGATCCACGGCAATGACCCTTTTCGCACCTTTAAGCCATGCGAATTTTTGAGCCAGAAGACCGACAGGCCCGCAACCAAGAATAATGACGGTGTCGCCTTGTTTTACTCCGGCGTTTTCGACGCTCCAGTAAGCAGTTGGAACAATATCGGATAGAAACAATATCTTCTCGTCTTCCATCTCCGCGTCTTCAGGAACCTTAAAGGGAACGAAATTACCATATGGCACCCGCATAAGCTCAGCTTGGCCGCCTGCGTATCCGCCATAGGTGTCGGAATAACCGAAATAACCCCCTGTGTCACCATGTAAAAACTCGTTTGAATTGTCGCATTGGCTTTCTAGTTGATGGTTGCAATACCAACACTGACCACAGGCGACATTAAACGGAATAATCACGCGGTCACCTTTCTTGACACGCGTTACCTCTTTTCCTACCTCTTCCACTATCCCCATTGGCTCATGACCGATAATGAAATTGTCAGGCATATTAGGAATTTCCCCATTATAGATATGCAGATCCGAACCACAAATGGATGTTGTCGTAATGCGCACAAGGACATCATCGGCTTTAATGAGTTTGGCATCCTCTACTTCTTTAACCTTTACTTTTTTCATCCCTTGATAAGTTAAGGCTTTCATAGTTCCACCACTTTTCCGTTGATAATAACGTCCGAAGCATTCCCATTAAACGCTTTAGAAACTCACCTCTAAATATTTCCTTTTTGCTCAAGAACCAAGACAAATTCGGGCTATGATCGTTTCCTATGGGCATGAAGACCATATTGGCGGGCTTGTTTTGAGAAATTAATTCGGTAAGGCCATCTGATCGAAATTGATAGCCAGTCTACGTAGTCCGTTTGTTAAGGTCTCTCCTTCCACCGGCTTCCCATGCCCTGTGATGGCGACCATGTGTCAGAACGATCGCTCTCGGAGGGGAATTGATTCCGAACCTGTCTTCTGCAATGATAGAATCTGCAGAATTCGGCATTCCAGCATCCACCAGTATCCAATCTTTTGTTTCCGGATTGCCGATGAATGCCACATTTGCGATTTGAACCGTCAGCTGGAACAAGTCTTGCCTTACTTCGGTACCCTCTCCACTTCGTATGGAAGTAACCGGAAAACCATGATAATCGCTTCCGTAATGCATCTCAGTATCCAAATTGCTTACCTCTATTCTCGTGATTTAAGGCGTTTGTAAAGCAATTTTATTTTGTAGAAAAGTACTGAATTAATTGAAGTTAAAAACCGTACCAAGTAGGATACTTGGTACGGTTTCATGGGAGAGTTGATGGGATGAATTTATTTTACCCAACAATCAACATACGCTAATGCCATTATTCTTCTTTTTGACTTAAAAATTCATTTTGCACAGCATCACCATCAGGATTATTATTTTTGATCTGGCTGAGACGCCCATTTCGGAACTCGCCACCATGAACTTTATTCTGTCGCTGTCCGTTATTATCGGTACGATTATGTTGGTTATGATTATAGTTCTTGTTATTAGCCATTTATTCATTCACCCTTTCGAAAAGTTAAATCTAGATTGTGTATTCCTAATTTAATTATACATTCCAAGGATTTAGGGCTGTTACAGCAGTTATATCGTGCCATTCGTTATTATGAAGAACTAGTGGCAGTCCATCGTATCTGTCCAACTTCAGATGGACAAATAAAAAAGCTGCAACTCTGCAGCTTCATAAAATATGATTTATATTTGATATATCCTGTCCCTTTCCGTTGTGCTGAACTTCCTATTAATTTCATGACATCATTAAACTTTATCGTCGACATTCGGACAATGTTCTTTTCAACCGATAAACATCAAAAAACGTATCATTCGGCTAATTTTACACATGATATAGGTGCTTTTAATGCATATAGGGAAAGAGGGTAGTAAATAATGACATCCAGTAGTGGCCATCAAGGTGCAACCGGAATCGGGCAAGCCGAGAAACAATTAAATCAACAGGCCAAGGCAGCCGCAGAAATCCAAGGCCAGCATGACGTTGATCAAGAGATTGTTGCAGCTAGCAACGAGCATTCCTCTGTGTTAAATGAAGTCATTGACACGCATAACGAAGAATAAATAAGCAGTTGCTTTTTGCTAAGACTTGCTAGTTGATAGAATAAGAAACAAACCGCAAAACCGCGGCTTGTTTCTTATTTGGCTCAAATGGAATTTATTGTATTACTATTTTATGACTCAGTTTGCCAAACCGTGTGCATGCTTCCTTATCAAAATATTGTTCAACTATAAACAGGTCACGATATCACTTGTAAGGTTGACCTGTTTTGTTTTGCACATTGTGTAGTGTTATTTTACTTGAAGGCGCTTGAAAGAATAGATTCAAGATTTTGCGCTAGGCGACCGGATAGTTTCTCGATGTCTCCCGTTACGATGTGAAACTCGTCCAACGCCTGAGTGGATGTCTGAGCAATATAGGAGTGACCAGTGACCGAAACCCGTAGCTTCGATGAATCATGCCCCGCAGCTTTGCCGGCAGCTCGATAAATATCCACCAACGGCTTGAATCTTCTTGAATCTCCGCCCAATATGCCAAGTGCCAGGTTAAAACCTAATCTTCCGGCTCTAGCGGCGCTCTCTGGCGTACCTCCGACTCCAACCCACACTGGAAGCTTGGACTGATACGGTCGGGGCGCAATCTGCGCATCAAATAGTGCAGATCTGAATTGACCATTCCAGGTTACACGTTCTTGCTCATTTAACTTCAGCAACAGGTCAAGCTTATTTTCAAATAGATCGTCATAACTTCGCAAGTCCGCTCCAAAGAGCTCGAATGATTCCAAAAAAGCTCCGCGACCGGCAATAAGTTCCACACGTCCACCGGATTCAAGGTCAAGTGTTGCAAAGTCTTCAAATACGCGTACCGGGTCTGCCGTACTGATGACAGACAAGGTACTTATTACGCGAATGTTCTTTGTCGCTTGAGCGACTGCCGAAAGAATTATGACGGCTTCATCTGCCAGTTTCGCGGTTGCTCTATCTATATAATGTCATCAATCCGAAAAATTCCAGAAACACACCTTGCATATCGAACATATGTTTGTAGTATAATAAAGAACAAACGTTCGTATGGAGGCGAATAGGAATGCCATCATTACAATCAAATCTCAGCAAATATATCGGGATGGCCGTAGTTATCATTTATCAGGACAGAAACGACCGGATAACCAAGAGACAAATCCTAATACGATCCGTTACCCATACGCATGTACGAGCAACTTGCTTAGAATCAGGCGGACCTCGTCTGTTTAAGCTGCAAAATATTTTGGCACACGAGCCGGTGATCCGCGATGTCGGTTAAAGATCGGATCATCATGTTGGCGGATTGCCAAAGCTTCTATGCGTCGGTAGAGAAGGCTTCGCATCCTGAACATGCGAATAAGCCTGTCATTGTAGGCGCCGATCCCAATCGTAAATCGGGTATCGTATTGGCTGCTTGCCCGCTTGCCAAATCTTACGGTGTTTCTACAGCCATGCGGTTGGGTGAAGCCGTTATTAAGTGTCCTCACCTCGTCGTGATTCGGCCAAGGATGCAGACGTATATCAACGTGTCGCTGCTCATTACGGAAATATACAAGTCATTCACCCCGCTTGTTGAGCCGTTCTCGATTGATGAACAGTTTCTGGATGTCACCGGATCAGTCTCGCTCTACGGATCTCCACTCGAGATTGCGAACCAAATGCAAAGCAAGGTGCTGCTCTCCACCGGCGTTTGGACGCGTATTGGCTGTGGGCCAACCAAGATATTAGCCAAGACAGCAACGGACAATTTCGCCAAAAAGCAGCAGGACGGGATTTTCACACTTGATTACGACAATATGGAATCCGAGTTATGGCCCCTGCCGATCAGCAGTATGTTTATGGTCGCCTCTCGCATGACCGTGCACTTTATACGAATGGGGATTTATACGATTGGCGACTTAGCCAGGATGGAGCTTCATGACTTTAAACGGCGGATGCAGCAGAGGATGGGCAAACAGAGCGATATTAAGGCCATCTATTACTGGCAGACTGCTCGCGGCATTGACCCTAGCCCTGTCGTGACCGGAGCGTTTGGCAAGCCGAAGTCGGTCACAAGAGGCCGCGCTTTGCCTTGGGTGCTTTACCAAACCTTAGAGGACATTGAGCCGCTCTTGCTCGAACTCGTGATCGAGGTATGCCGCACAAGCCGATACTACAAGTATAAAGGGCGAACAGTCACTGTCAGTGCGGGTACAACGGACGGGGTTAAAACTAACGGCTTCAGCCGCCAAACAACACTGAATAGTTCCAGTTGCTTGGAGCATCACATACTCGCAGCTGCACAGAAACTGTTTATGTCGTACTGGGACGGCAATCCATTGACACATCTTGCCGTGGACCTCTCCCAGTTAACAGACAATAGCGTGTACCAGCTGGACCTGTTTGAAGACTTACCCAGACAGCACGCACTCGCCGCAACCAAGGATAACATCAAAGAACGGTTCGGCGAGGCGGCCATTTTAAGCGCCGCATCGCTCCTTAAATCTGGGCAGGCGCGTGAGCGGGCTCACAAAATTGGAGGGCACTATAAATGAGCAAATTTCTCGAGGGGAACGGTCGTTGGAGCACGAAGTTTATTTCTCCGGAGCATCGTGATCAGCTGAACGAGCTTAGCGAACCTGATAAAGGAGCATCCCAGAAGGTCCCTCAACAGATACTGATCTTGGTACGTGACTCCGTACTTTTACCGATTATGATGACGGTGGTTGAGAACAATCGGCTTGAGATCGAGAGATCGAACCACTCCTTGAAGACAATTTATGCGGCAGCAGCAAACACACTGTTAAATGCCATCCATTCAGACTTGGCCGGAATCCGCAAAGAATTAAGGGGAAATCAAATTAAAGTCATTGAGGAAGAACGCGTCGACGATGCCGCACACTATAAATTTTACTATCGAGGCTATGAACATCAGTTTGCATTAATGAGGTTTTTAGTGAGGTCTGAGATTAGTACACGTTTAGGCAGCTATATCGCTCAACTCGAGAAACTTTTCAACGGGCTTACCCCTAAGAAATGACTGTTAACAATAACATTTAACATACCCATTGTAGTAAGAAAAGGCAGCTATTATCGCTGCCTTTCTACACTAACGCCAATTCCATCCGCAGCCGGATCATATCCCGGCATGGAATCCCGTTCTCCACAATCGGCTCCGCATAATGCTTGACGAAATAATCCGTCTCCACGCCAATCACGCGAAACCCGCATTTCTGATACAATCCAAGCTGATTTAAGCTCGAATTGCCCGTCCCAATCTCAACCGCGCGATACCGCTGCTCCTTGCATTGCGCTACGGCATGCTCGATCAACTTCCTGCCGAGACCTCTGCCCTGGCAGTCCTCCCGCACGGCGATGTTCATAATTTCAGCTGTCTTCGGCCGAGTCGCGAGCAGCAGATAAGCACCGATCACCTGTCCGTCCTCTTCCAGTACCGTACAGATACTCCTCCCAGCATAAGCATCAATCGCGGCACGTTCCGGATCAGCCAGAAGCAGCAACTCATACGGCAGCTCTTCATCCGCGCTTAATTGACGAATCGTCATCCTGTTCTACGTCCCCTGCAATTTGTTCTACGAACGCTGCAGCTTCTTTGCAAACCGATACCCCGTAATACTGTAGCCCCGCTTCTTGTAAAATTCATGAGCTTCCAATCGTTCTTCCTTAATCCCGCTGTTCAAGTAGATAAAATGCCCGCCTTGCTCCTGCACCCACTGCTCCACATGCGCAAGCAAGGCTCGGCCGACGCCGCGACCCTGGAACTCCTTCTTCGTGACCAGCGAAGATACTTGAGTCTTAATTTCATTGCTGACGTAGCTGAACTGCATCCTCAGACCGACCATCCCGACTACAGTACCTTCAAGCTCCGCCACAAATGTAAAATAATTCGGACTCCCCTCAATATGCGCCATTCGAAGCCTCATATCCTCAAGCGTCGACGGCGATCCCAGATCAGACATCAGCGCGGTAAGCGGCTCCAAATCCGACTCCGACTCATATGGACGTACAATCACCATCCTGATAACCTCCCTTTATCCAAATCAGATCGTATACACCATCAGTTCTTCATCGTAATAGATCCCTCTATACTTAAGCGCTCTGCGCTCCAAGCCGTACACCTCGAAGCCCAGCGACAGATATAAACCTCTCGCCCGCTCGTTCCCCGTAACGACCATGAGATTGATTTGCTCCAGCCCGTCCAACTCACGCCCCCGGTTCAGCAACTCCTGCAGTAACAGACGTCCGACACCTTGCTGGCGTGCGATCGGAGATACATACATCCCCCACACGAAGCCTTTATGCTTCACTTTGACGGACTCTTCCCTCCGAAATCCGACCATGCCGACTAGGTCACCAGATTCCGTGAACGCTCCTAATACATACTGATCCTCGGTCACTTGAATCCGTGCTCTAACCGATTCAATCGGCGTGTCAACCGATGCCTCATACGTCGCTCCGAACGCTTCCGGACTGTCAAGGAGCGCTTCCAGCCGTAATCGCCAGTACAACTCCACGTCTTCAGGTGTAATCGTTTTGACCACGATCATACTTTGCCCTCTCCCTCCTATTGCCATAGACTTATCCGCCTAGCTGTTTGCGATACACTTTCGTGCCGCTCCCATCCATGTAATAACCCTGGCTGAAGTAGCTCCACCCGTATCGCTCGTAATAATCGTCAAGTGTCGTGCTTAAGTAAAGCTGCGTATAACCCTTGCCGACAAGCTCCTCTTCCAGATGCAACATTAGACGACTGCCAAGCCCTTTGCCCCGGTGGCCCGGATCTACATAGAGACAAGCGAGCCAAGGAAACAGGTCCTGCCGGCTAATTAGATCGTTGCGCAGCACGCCGCATATGCCGATAAACTGCTCCTTCTCCTGATCAACGGCTACATAAAATTTCGGCACATCCACATCACCTTGCAGCGCGTGAACGATACAGTCGCGATAAAACACATAATTATGCTCGGTACCCCATTGACGCCAGATATAGGTAATCGCCTCATCGATAAAAGCTTGCGGCTGATCACTCAGCTCCATAATCCGAATCATCCCTCAAACGTCCTCCCCGATTGTGTGATTCCGGCGGCTATGCTGCTTGATAAGCGAAATTCCTTTCGACACGCTGCCAGAAAGTCACGAAATCGGTACCCGCCGGCCCGAAAAACACTTCGATGCTGATGCCAAACCACGACGAGCGTACCTTCAAGAAGCAGACGATGGGCTAGCCTATAGGAGCGATTCATAACTGACAGCCTGCCCTCACCCAGCTTGTAGAGCGTCTCCGATTGAAACTCGACATGCTTCTCCTCATCCTGCAAAATCTGATCGCATAAGTCCCGCAGCATTTTCGACCTCGTGCTTCGCTGAAGTGCAATATAATAGACCTTCGCGATAATTTCAGCGGTGATCAGCACCATGACAGAGAGCTCTAGCCCGGCAAATTGGCGCATTTTGCGAAAGACATGATCTACCCAGTGACCGCGAATTAACGGCAATTGCTGACCTCTCATAAACTGAGCCAGGTCTCTGGCATGACGCTGCTCCTCACGGATGAAAGCAGTAACCGCCTCATAATAATCATGATTCCCGGTTCGCACCGCATAACGCTTCGCCTGATGAATCAGATGTTTGCCTTCGGAGCTCTCGCCGAGCTGAAACTGCTGAATGGATTTCTGAATGCACCCTCGCTCAGCCTCCGTCAGCCGATACGAATCGTCCCAATCAATCGCTCTCAAGTTCTGCTGGTTATGCAGAAAATAATGCCTCCAGACTACAAAATCAACCTTCATCATAGATCCGAATCCCCCGGCTTCCAGCCCATACGTTGACTCCAATCGCTGGCTTTGCGCATGATAGCCCAGATATAAGGATCTTTCTCATCGACGTAGCGCTGCCGATCTTGCGAGAATTGCGCCATCAGGTTCTTTTTCACATTCGCATAGCCGTCTGCTTCATCTTGATGGACTCTCAGGTAATCGCGGAAAAGCAGGGCGAATTGTTCCCCAAAACTGCCCGCTTCTCGGACATGGATATGCGTGCGCCGCATACCTGCTCCTTCTCTGAAATAGCGTTTGGTGAGCTCCGGATTATCCGCTCTGAACTTGTAACCCAGCAGTTCAAAACCATGGCGATACAAGTCCACCGGCTCAAGTGAGCGGACCGAAACTTGAATATCGATTACAGGTTTGGCAGCCAATCCGGGAACCGACGTTGAACCGATATGGTCAATTCGCAGCGCTGTTTCGCCAAGTGCCTCGCGCAGTCGCAGACCAATCTCCTGAAACTCGTTTACCCACTCTGCATCATAAGGAACAACAATGATCGGATCACTCACTGCTGATTGCCTCCCTCGCCTGCAACAACGATGCGAAAACCACAATTGCCGGTAGAGCTGTCCGGTGTATTGGAATTTCGCGCGGCTACCCGGTATCGGTTGCAGTACGATTTGTGACACAAATAGGAGCCCCCGCGCATGGAGCGCGCATGCGTCGGCTTCGAATAATGAGGACTGACCGCCGATGTAACTCGGTGATACTGCGGAGTGAACCAGTCACTGCACCACTCCCACACGTTGCCGGACATGTTATACAGCCCGTAACCGTTCGGCTTATAAGCATGTACAGGCGCGGTTCCATGGTAGCCGTCGCTTGCATTATTTTTGATAGGAAACTTCCCCTGCCAAATGTTGCAGAGATGTTCGGTATCCGGCTTCAGCAAATCCCCCCACGGGTAACGCCTCTGTACGAGACCGCCTCTTGCCGCATACTCCCATTCCGCCTCGGTAGGCAGTCGCCCTCCGCGCCACGAGCAATACGCTGTCGCATCGTTCCAAGACACATGCACAACCGGATGATCCGCACGCTCCAGGATGTTGGAGTCCGGTCCTTCCGGCTGTGCCCAATACGCGCCATTAACCGCCAGCCACCATGGCGTGCCTTGAGGTGAACCAGCCGCCGCTTCACGAACAGCGTCAGTGGCCAGTAGATGAAACACATAAGACCAACCGAACTTCTCCGCTTCCGTCACATAGCCGGTAGCTGTCACAAACTGAGCATACTGCTCATTCGTAACCGCATAACGAGAGATGTAGAATGCATCCAGCTTCACATTTCGGATTGGACCTTCTCCGTCCTGCGCAAAACCTTCCGCATCATCCGTTCCCATCAGAAATTCCCCTCCGGGGATGAGCACCATATTCTCGTTCGCCTGCGATGACGACGCAAGCTCCGGTAATCGTTGTTGTTGATCCGCACTTACGCTGCGCCCGATTGACGCAGTGGATTCCGGAGCCACTATGGAAACATTACCCCTGCTTGCACAGCAGCAGGATTTAAGTTGTTCATCCATCTTTGTCATCTCCTTGCATATCGTAATCGGTCTGCCCGTATCGGCACCGTTGTAGACGCTTCCAAGGGAATATTATACAATACCTTTGAGTCTATCGAAACGTTTCTAAGAGGATAGGAGAGATGAAAATTGACCACGAATACTCCGAAACGACCGAACATTCTGTTCATCATGTCAGATGACCATGCCTCCCACGCCATCAGCGCCTATGGGAGCCAAATCAATGAAACGCCGAATATAGACCGCATCGCGGAAGGCGGCATGCGTTTGGATAATTGCTTCTGCACCAACTCGATTTGCACGCCGAGCCGCGCAGCCATACTAACCGGGCAATACAATCATATGAACGGCGTCAAGACGCTCGCCGACCCACTCGATGGGCGCATGACAACCTTTCCGAAGCTGTTGCAGAAGGCTGGCTACCAAACCGCAATTGTCGGCAAATGGCATCTCGGTCACGGCGGCAACTACGATCCGACCGGCTTCGACTATTGGAGCGTCCTTCCCGACCAAGGAGAGTACCACAATCCCGTCATGATCGAGATGGGCGTGTCCCAGCAAGTTGACGGCTATGTAACTGATATTATTACCGACAAATCATTAGATTGGCTGAAGAACCGGGATAAAGAGCGGCCGTTCATGCTCATGTGCCACCACAAGGCGCCTCATCGTCACTGGGAGCCGGATCAGAAGCATATGCACTTATACGAGGCCATCGACATTCCGGAGCCGGAAACCTTTTACGACGATTATGCCACTCGCTCTCAAGCTGCCGTAAACGCAAAGATGCGCATCGAAGATCTGCATGAACTAGATACCAAAGGCGCACCGCCCGCGGGGCTAACACCGGAGCAGGAAAAGAAGTGGAAATATCAGCGGTACATCAAGGATTACTTACGCTGCATTGCCTCCGTTGACGACAACGTGGGACGTTTGCTCGATTATTTGGATGAAGAAGACGAAACAAACGATACGATTATCATCTACACATCCGACCAAGGCTTCTTCTTGGGTGATCATGGCTGGTTCGATAAACGATTTATGTATGAAGAATCGCTGCGCATGCCATTCCTGATCCGTTATCCTCGGGCCATTCAAGCCGGAACCTCCAGCGACACCATGATCTTGAATGTCGATTTCGCGCCAACCTTCTTGGACTACGCCGCCCACCTGATCCCGGAGACGATGCAAGGCCGCAGCTTCAGATCCGTACTGAACGCCGAAACACCGGCGGACTGGAGAACATCTATGTACTACCGTTATTGGATGCATCTTGACGGTGCACATGAGGTGTACGCCCATTACGGGATGAGAACGCAGCGCTATAAGATTATTTATTACTACGCCGAGGCACTCGGTACAACAGGTTCCCGCGACGAATCGAAGCCGCCGGAATGGGAATTGTTTGATCTTGCCGAGGATCCCTACGAGCTTCGCAACGTATACCATTCTCCGGACTATGAGCAGATTGTTAAATCGCTCACGCTTGAGATGGAACAATTAATGCGCGATGTCGGAGACGAGGCGCTGCACTAGCGTAAGGCCATTCGTTACTATGAAGCTCAGCTCCGCAAGTCGGGGCTGAGCTTTTTTATGCTGGACCGTTTTATCGAATTCCACTATGATTGAGATGATTATTTTTGAAACTAAGTTTCGCAGAATGAAACCATTTTCAAGCTACAACGACAAGGAGGAACCTTCTATGTCCTACCATTACGAAGGCATTGACCATGTTCAGCTTGCAGCACCCGAAGGCTGTGAATCAGCAGCTCGCAGCTTCTACACCGATGTGCTCGGCTGGCCGGAGCTGCCCAAGCCTGAGCCGCTGCGACAGCGCGGCGGCGTATGGTTTCAATGCGGCATCCACCAAGTCCATATCGGGGTGCAGCGTGATTTTGTCCCCGCCACCAAAGCGCATCCGGCCTTCCACGTTCGCGGCATTCATGAATTGCGCAATCATTTGCTCCGCAATCAGATTCATGTCATCGATGATGAGGCGCGGGTAGACGAGGGCGTCACACGATTCTATGTCGTTGATCCTTTCGGCAATCGTCTAGAGTTTCTAGAGTGGCAGTAATCAAGTCACGGGACAGCCTACGTGTAGAACGTCATATGCGGCTTTGTGTTTCGGTAATGCTCCAACCGCTCCTCCAGCGTTCCTGTGTGAAGCTCGAATTTATGTCCGTCCGGGTCGGTGAAATAAATGGATTGACGATCCTCCGCTTCCCTTGACCGGCCCGGCAATATGTTCGCACCAAGCCCTTCCAGCTTCGCAAGCCAAGCATCAAAGTCTGATTCCGCAATCGTAAAGGCCATATGCGTGTACGACTGATGAATCTCATTTCGGGGGATGTCCCGCTCTTCATTTAAAGCAATCCACAAACCGAACAAGTCAAAATAAGCAAGTGAGCGCCCGACCACCAGCAGCTTGGCACCGAACACTTGCTCATAGAAGGAAACGGAACGCTCTAAACTGCTTACAGAGAAACAAAGATGATTTATACGTTCAAGCTGCATAGCTCTCTCTCCAACCTCTAGTTATGTAAACAAGCCATCAATTTATCCACAAGGACATCCTCTCTCAATAAGCAATCCGCATAAGGCATAATCGCAAAATACGAAAATACCTCTTCGTCCCCTAGTGTGCAAGCGTCATACAAAATGCTAATATCGAACGTTTTGCGAATTTCGCAGCCGCTCGCTTGAACAGCAGTGGTCAGTGCTGCATATAGCCTCCGAATGTCAAAAGCATTCTCCAGCGCGAACCTCCCGGCCATGCTGTTCCACCAAGCAAGGAAAGATTGATGGATTTCGTCATAGTGGCGATCATTGTCTTCCTCCTGCACGAACAGCCTCTCGTACACCAGCTCCCGATGCGCTTTGAACATGTTCAGATCATGAAAGGGCACCTCGGCTATACGTGCTGTAGCGGCTTCCGCCCACACCTTCGCAAATTCCCTCTCAAAATCAGCCAAGAACGGAATCTCTCGTTCCGAAAGAAAAGGAAATTTATAGCGCTCATCGCCCTGTCCGCTTCGTTGGTTTAGATACAGATTTTGAATGTACACAAGAAAATTCAAGGTGTAGGCCGTTTCACTTTTCATCGTCAAGGATGGCAACATCCCGCTCCCACCTCACTCAGTCACTTATTCGATATCCCTTCAGATGCTGGAGCAAGATAGGTTCCGCCAATTCAAAATCATTCCGATAGCGGCCGAAGCTCCCCGTTCGTACAAGCTCAAATCCCATGCTGAGATATAATCCGACTGCGGGATAGCTCCATGTTTGCGTATGTAAGTAAACATTCTCGTCGCCTTCTGTTTCGAGCAACCGTTGCAGACACTGACACACAAGCGCCCGACCAAGACCTAATCCTTGATAGCCCGGCTTTACCGACAGCCAGTGCAGAGAAGGGACTCTCTCGTCCCCATCGCCATTCCACCACGCCATGACCGTACCAACGAACTGCCCGTCCGGATTCTGAAGCAGCGTCAACCGCTCCGCAAGCTCCGCCGGATGAATGATATATTCGTTCTGAAAATAAGCCATCGCCGCCGCGGGATCATCGAATTCCCCCACCGAAGTCTCAATTTCGGCCCAAGCCTGCTCAAGGCCAGACGCATAAGGGACAAAAGAATAGCCCGGCGGTAGCACAGCCTCAGCGATCGGCTTACCCGGTGACCGCTTCATAATGATGTTAAAGTAAGGAACCGATTTGTCTAACAAGGTTATATCACCCTCGTTCCGGTTAATCATTCAAGTTACGCTTGAAGCTTCGCCAGCAGCTCGGCAAAACGTTCAAAAAGCTCCTTCGCCCCTGCCTCCATGCCGGATTGAAGCACGCCATCGCGGGCGGCAAGCGACGGGAAAATCGATTGCTCCGTCAGCTTTGTTTTGCCATCTGGGAGCTCTTCGAAAGTCACTACAATAAGCCCGGCTTGACCTGGCATACCTTCAAATTCGAACGTCTGTACAAGGCGCTCAGGTGCAACGCTCTCATGATAAACCCCGCTAAACGCATATTCATTCCCTTTGCTGTCATGCTGTACATATCGCCATACGCCGCCTTTTCGGACATCCATTTGGTCGACAGTCGTAGTTAGGCGTCTTGGCCCCCACCATTCTGCAATCGTATTCGGATCGGTATAAGTCTTGAAAACAAGCTCCCGCGGCGCGTTGAACGTAACGCTCATGAAATACTCCTGTTTACCTGGTTCAGCAATCAATGTCGTTTGAATCATTTTGCCAACAGCTCCTTTTGTAATTGGTCAAGTTATTACCTGTTATTAGCATACCGTTCTAATTGATGGTCTTCAACCAATGCAATGGATCTCTTCGTACGGGCGTATTCGATAATAAGTGTACTCATGTTGGGATACAGCGTAATGGTTTCGAGTTCTTGAAGACTAACCCAGCGAACGCCTACCTGCGTCGGATCGGGGATATCCGGCAATCTTGGCACGGATCCCTCTTGAATCGAGCAGTCAAAAATAAGATTAAGACATGGCGTTACCGAATCATACTCCCCCGACTGTCGATGCGGTGCAAACTCGTACACGAACGCGATCGGACCAATATCGATCTCGATATTGGCTTCTTCGCACAATTCGCGAACCAGCGTTTCCGTTACCGATTCCCCCGGCTCGGCACCTCCGCCGGGAAGATTATAATGGAACCGATCCTTTTGTTCGCTGTATTCAATAAGCAATACATGATCATTTTCGATAATCAAAGCGGTAGGTCTGATTCGAATAGGAAACGACATCTTGCTCTGCACCTTCCCTTTATATGGTTTTCCAACCAATCGCCGATTCCAACAGAAACTGCTCACCAATTTGAATGTCTTTGCTTCCGATCACTTCACCGCCAAGCTTAGTATAGAACTGCAGGGATGGGTTGTCTTTCAATACCCAGAGCATGAGCGAGGAATAAGATCTTGACTTCATCTCGTCCCGAGCAGCGCCGAACAGACGGCTTCCGTAGCCTTGACCCTGTGCTTCTTTCAAGAGATAGATGGCATACACTTCGGCTTCATAGCCCCAATCCGGCTCACGGCTCTTCCCAGCATCGACAAAACCGACAATACGGCCGTTCTCCTCTTCGGCAACGAGCGTAATTTGATCAGGATTGGGATTATTGAATGTCCAAATCCGGTTACGCGTACGACCTTCCAATGTCAACCCTGCCAAATAGGAATCGGAAACCAAACCGGCATAGGTTGTCCGCCAGCTTTCCAGGTGGACCTTGGCGATTCCTTCACAGTCATCAATCGAGGCTTCGCGAATGTTCATTCGACCCACACACCTCTTCGGAAATAAATATACCATTACCAGGTTTGGTAACGGTATTTCGCACAACTAGAAAACAATCGGATCCTGCATTCGTGCCCATTGCATAATAGGCTCTTGTTCATCGTTTAAGGCGATTGTTCCAACCATGACTTCGTCGGATTGACGATGAGCGAAGTAATGCTGCAGCATGAAATGAATGATTGAGGAGGTTCGGAGATTCAGCAATTCCGCCTCTTCAACCCACAACAGTTCGCCTTCCTCAGAAGGCACACATTGCCTGTCGCTTGTCCGTCCAAAATAGACAAACTGCTGCCGAATCTCTCCATCCTTCACGCGCAGCAACACATATCTGAGCTTCAAATCATGGATGTTCAGCTCCGGAATTCCCGACTCCTCCTGAACCTCACGGAGGCAGGCTGTCTTCGGGTCATTAAGCTCACTTGGCTCCAGATGCCCGCCTAACCCCGAATAAAACTCATGCTGATAGAGCCTGCTGCTTGTTTTCTTCATCATTAGAACATGATTGTCATGAAACAAGAACACCGTTGCCATTTGCCTTAGCTCCATGGGGACTTCCTCTCTCGATCATACTATAACCGCGCGCCTACCAAAGTTCATTAACGAGATCTTTCGGGCTTCGTAGTTTACGATAATCACTTTGCACATAAGTGTTGAACCAGAAGGCATGATACACGCGCATTCCCGCTCGAGATGCCCCTTCCAATTCATTCGAGCCACCGTCACCAACGAATACACATTCTTCAGGCTTCACATTCAATCGCTCACAAGCGATCTCATAGATTCTGGCATCCGGCTTGCTGCATTTGACGTCGAAAGAGAACACAACATCATCGAAGAATGCCGATATCGGGGAATCGGGCCAATAGGGCACTTCTTCTTCCGTGCAGTTACTTATTAAGCCGAGCTTGACTGGATGGCTGCGAAGCACCGTCAACAGTTCGATAATTTCATCTTGAATCGCATGGAAGGGGAGCCTCTTCTCTTCTATTCTGGATTGGTACAGATATCGGATAGATTCCTCATTCATCTCCAGGTTTCTGGATAACGCAATATCTCTAAGCACTTCCTCGTACGTATCAAAATGCCCATTCATGCGCTTCTCTTGGCGAAGGCTCCACTCTTTCTTAAAGTCTGCGTTTGAGATGCCGAGTAACGTACTGTAATCATAGTTCCGATTCGACATTCTCTTGCCCTGCTCAAATTCAGTGATTAAGGTTTCGAATAAATCGAAGAAAACAGCTTTAACCGTCACGTCATCGCCTCCAAACTAAGATTGAGCATCTTCTTTGAGCAGTCCTGACAATACCCCAGCTCGACGAATAATAGCAATCCTTTCCTGTCTGCCTTCAATACTCGCTATCATATCGATGGCGGTTTCGAAATTCATGATCACGTAGCCCGTCTTCTCGAACCCTTCGGGCATAGCGACAAACCTCTTCACCTCAACTAAATAATAGATCGTATATCCGCCAGACTCCTTCCAGAACCAGCTGGCAAAAGGAATCCGTCGCTCGGTCAGTTCAATCCCCGCTTCCTCCAGCACTTCCCGATTCAAAGCCTCATCTAAAGACTCATTCGTTTCCAACCTGCCTCCGACGGTTGTCAGCACCTTCTCCTCACGATCCCAAACCATGATCAAGTTGCCATTCTCCATAATGGGTACACAATGTACGCCGCCAATCGGATAATCCGTCGGAAGCTCCGTAATGAACGTCAACATGGTATTGTCCTCCCTGATTGATTAATCAGCGTCCTCCTCACAGAAGCTCAATCAGTTCACTGAGTTGATCAATCGTATGTAATGGTTTGGCTTTCAAATCATCTATCCAGTTATGCTTGCCTCTAATCCATATCGTTCGCATCCCGGCAATTGATGCTCCTTCAATATCATTGATCGGATGGTCTCCGACATAGATGCATTCTTCAGCTGTCACTTGAAGTTTATCGATCGCCATTTGGAAAATTCGCGCATCCGGCTTCTTCACCCCTGCCTCTTCCGACACAAGAATGAACTCAAACGCATCCCGAATGCCCAATTGCTCTATCTTTCCATATTGGACGGCATTTCTCCCATTGGTGATTAACCCTGTTCGATATTTTTCTCTTATGTGAGAGATGACGTCCGTAGCTTGATCCATTAAGATGGCATGTTTGATAAACTCACGTTTATAGTACTCTGCTAAGTCCGCATGGGTGTGCGTATCTTGCCATGGCAGTTCTGCAAGCAGCTCAGCAAATAACACATTTCTGTCCTTGTAGCCATCCAGATCCAGCTCCATCATCCGGTCATAGACGGGCTGAGTCGATTCAAGGTGATTGAAGTAATGACCCAGGAACGCATTCGTAAAATCGCTAAACATTCGGGTTCGATCGAGAATCGTATTATCCAAATCAAAAATAACAGCTTTAATCGAATTCTGCATTGGCGCCTCCCGGATCGTTGTCCAATTGAAACTAATCTATGAAATCAATCTTATCCTTGGGCATCCAGAGACAATGTTGCAAAGTATATAACATTCTAGAAGTTCTACTGGCTAGATGCAGTCTAATGCTGCACAATGCTATTAATACAAAATCTCATACTTATCAATCATCTCTTCTATGAAGACAGCTTTCGTATGTGTGATCGCATCCTTAAGTCGTTGAATGGTGAAGCTGGAGATCGGCCTCGGCAGCGCTTCCAGATCGAAAAATCCATACTGATCAATCTCCGTATTATCTACGCGTATGGTTCCAACATAATGATCTGCCTTAAACGTGTAAATGTATCGGTTCTTATGCGGTTGAAAATAGAGCCCGGACAGCTCCATGTCGCGAACTCTAATATTAGCTTCTTCTTGCAGCTCCCGCTCGGCCGCATGCCATGCGGATTCGCCATCTTCGACCATGCCGCCGGGAATGGACCATTTCTTCTTCCCATACGTTTGACGAACCAGCAGTACTCTGTTCTGCTCATTAATGATAATGATTCCTGAAGCATCCTGACCTTTTGGCATGGAATCCCTCTTTTCGAACTAGATAAGAATCGGAGTTTTATAATCGTTACGGTTGCTCCGCCACGCCTTGAAAACAGATCGTCCCGCCTCACTCCTGCTCCGTCATCAGTCTCTCCAGCATTGTCTTAAGCGTACTTCCGTTTACGACTTGCTTCCCATTATTAATCTGTGTACGGCCTTCCGTATATCCGCTAAACTGATCAATCCAGCCTATATTCCCAGAAGTGCCGGCGTGTCGCGTGGTGATGACGAAGTGTTTGCCTAGCTGCTTCGTACTCGTACTCTCTGTTTCCGTAGCAGACTTAAGCTCCATATAAATCTGCCGAATCTCATCCGGATCGGTAACGACTACGGTCTTCCACGCTTTATCAATATCTGCGATTTCCATCACCATTGATTTGGGATAATGCCACCAGCTGTATAACGTCACATTATCTCGATGAAACGTTACTGGATTAAATAGATACAGGGAGTGAATAAGCAGGATGACTGCGAGAAGTGTCAAAACAATAACCGACGCGAGACTACGCATCACTCGCTTAGAACTTATGCCCGAACGCCTTCTCGAATAAGGATCGGGTATGGGATTCAAACTGCGGATTCGACTCATCGTACACCTCGCCTTCCATTGGGAGGAAACCCCATTTCGGTTTATATCCTACCAACGTCTTGATCTGCAATAATGTTTCACTGGGTCTCTCGTCTCTACCAATATCGAATCTTATTCATGCGTGACAGAACAGCACAAATCAAATAGAGGATGCAGCAAACGCCAAACAAGACATACATACTGGAAGAGAATAACATAAAAATGCTGAACGGGACACTCCAAAGAAACGCAGCGAGCATGAGGATGACCCGAGATTGCAATAATCCAATGCCAAATAAACAAGCGGGCAGAACTAACATCAGAAAGGAATCGGTGGGGTCAACCTTGTTCATCCCCTCGAAGTAAGGGTCTTTCCAAACTAACACCAGCCAAAGCACAGTCGTGAAGATGGATGCGGCATAACCGACGATTTCAATATACGGATTCGTGATCTTGTTCAACACGCTGCTCCACCTCCAGTGGGATCACCTAGTTTATATCTCTATCCTAAACGAAACTCACCAGCTTCGAACTTAATTAATTCTAAAATTTTACTTTTTTATAAAGATGCACACAATTTAGAATAAAAAAAGCAACCCCTCCATTACTTGAAGGGATTGCGTAAGAAGTCATATCGATTAAGATAATGTACGTAATGCATTCGAAGTAAAGGGCAGCAGTTCATCCTTCCTGCCTTCTATTATTTTCCGCGGCCACTCTGGATCAACAAGAATAGCCCTCCCTACGGCAACTAGATCAAATTCTTCCCGTCCCAAATGCTCAAGCACTTTGTCGATACTTTCATTACCGGAACTTTTCCCTGCAAAGGACCCGAGGAACTCGCCGTCAAGTCCAACAGATCCGACAGTAATCGTCGGTTTTCCGGTTATTTTCTTGACCCATCCGGCCAGATTAAGCTCGGATCCTTCAAACTCCGGTTCCCAGAATCGGCGTGTAGAGCAATGAAACATATCAACGCCGGCTTCAACTAATGGCGCTAAGAACTGTGCAAGCTCATCTGCATTGGCAGCCAATTTATAATTGTAATCCGTAACCTTCCATTGCGAGATGCGCAGACAGATAGGGAAATGAGGACCTACCGCAAGACGACAGGCTGCAATGATTTCAGCCGCGAATCGCGTGCGAGCTACAAGGCTTCCCCCATATTCATCCGTACGCTGATTTGTTTTGTCCCAGAAAAACTGATCGATTAAATATCCGTGGGCGCCATGAATTTCAATTCCATCAAATCCAAGCCTCTTCGCATCAGCGGCTCCCTGGGCAAAAGCCTGAACAATTTCAGTGATCTCCGCTTGCGTCAACGGTTCATTTACTTTAACACCTTCAGCAGTAAGTCCTGACGGACCAACAGGTAATGCATTCACATTAGGAAGATTGCCGATTTGTCGGACAGTACCTTGATGCCACAGCTGTGGAAATATAAGGCCGCCGACATCATGCACAGCTTTGACAACTTGAGCCCAGCCTTGCAGCGCTGCTTCACCGAAGAAACTAGGATAATTGGGACTGCTTGACGCAGCAGGATGATTAATTAGCGTGCCTTCCGTGATGATCAGTCCTACGCCACCTTCAGCTCTGCGACGGTAATAGTCAGCGACATTCTGACCCGGCACTCCATCAGGAGAGAACCCTCTAGTCATCGGTGCCATCACGATACGATTCGGTATTGTAAGATCTCCCAGCTGAAATGGCGTAAATAAAGGCTTTAAAGCTGCAGTGTGGTTAAGTGAGTTCGATTGCGTCATTATTTAGTCCTCCTTTGGATTAGAGCGATAAGCGATAAGCTACTGAACGTCCAACACTTCATCCAGCTTGCTCGAGTAATAGAGAATAGCTCGCTTATAATCGCGAATACCTGCATCCTCGCTCGTCTCAGCGAGCTCTCGCATCATGATTGCCATTGCCCCGCCGTAATCCTTCAAGTTGTACAGCACCATCGCATAGAAGACGTGAAGCTCTCGGCACTCCGGAAATTCGGCGAGTCCTTGCTCGAAGATCGCTTTAGCCTCCACGTACTGCCCTAACACTCGAAACGTGCTGCCAAGTCCCAGATAAGCGCCTTGTCTGTCTTTGCCAGAGATTCCAAGTGCAAGCGCCTGCTGGTAATAGGGTACGGCTTCTCGTTCGAGCTCCAATACATCATGTGCCCATGCGCACTGATACCATACTTGCGGATCGTCTATGTCCTTCTTCACCAATTTAAGCAGCAGCTGACGCGCCTCTTCTAATTGCCCTGCCTCTCGCAGCACAATAGCTTGATGTAAGTCATTCATCGTCAGGCCCCCCTTGCTTGCCAATACCGAAAAGAACCATAAACCGTGAGCAGAAATAGGACATATATGCCTGCCACAAGCAGCAGCGACTGCCAATCCCCCGAAATGTGATCACCGATGAAAGCAAATATGAGCATCGCCGGTATTTTGCCGAATAAAGTTGCAAGCATGTAGGGCAAGAATGGGAGCGCTGCAACGGCTGCATACAAATTCACTGCCGTTTGCGGCAGAATCGGCATCAGCCTTGCAAGCAGAATGGATCGGAACGGGTGCCGCTCCACCATCGTCGTCCAGCGATCAGTCAGTTTATAACGACGAAGCAGCTCTCGCCCTCGCTCACGAAGGGCGTAACGGAACAAGCCATACATGAAGAGCGCGGCAAGCCATGCACAGAGTAAACTAAGCAGTGCGCCAAGCAAAGGCCCGTACAGAAATCCCATCGTTCCAATGACAACACTGAACGGGACGATGGGTATGCATGCAAGGCCGGTTACAAGCAGCATGATCAACAGAAGCGGCGCATCCCCTTCTTTCATCCAACTCAGAAGCTCGGTTTTGTTATACCAAACAATCGCAATAATTAAAGCATACCCGCCGATAATCAACACGCGCTTCAACGAACCTACACCTGCTTTCTATTCGCGATTATCGCATATTCGATTTGTAGGATGCAAGAAATGGTAATCTGGTTTCAAGTATAAAAAAACACCCATAGAGACACGGCATCAACTGCCGGCTTCTCTATAGGTGTCTTATCTGTCAAATGACTTCCGTATTAGAATACTTTGCGCATATTCACATGCGGGATGTTGGCGTCAAGGAAGGGCTCTTCCGATTCCGTCACATAACCCAGCTTCTGATAAAAGCCTTCAGCTGTACATTGCGCGCCTAATATGGATGAAGTGTAGCCGGACTCGCGAGCATCCTGCTCCATCACTTCGATTAGTTTCTTACCTATACCGTGCCCACGGTAAGGCAGCAGAACGGCAATACGCTGCAGCTTCGCTACGCCCGGCTCATATTCTTTCCATCTTCCGGCTGCGATAGCTTTGCCGTCATCCTTCACGACAAAATGATGACAGGCTTCAGGTGAATCATCGTATTCATCCCGCTCCAAATCCGCAGGCACCTTCTGCTCATCCACAAACACATTGAATCGTACGGCAATCGCTTCTTCTAACAAATCAGTAGTAGTAGCTCGTATATAATCCACGAATAATACCTCTTTCACATTTATAAAGTATGAACCGGCGTGTTGTCAGAAGACCTAGTGCCTGGAACATCGTAGTATTTTGCCGCTTCTTCACTCAGAAACGGACTTCGTGTGCTACCTACAGCAAACAGATGCAGCTCATGCATCGCGCGTGTACACACGGTATAGAACAACCGGCGCTCGCTCTCCCTTGTGTAGCCTGAGGAGGCAGCAGATGCATCATACACCAGAACCGCATCAAACTCCACCCCTTTGGCAAGGTAGGATGGGATGACGACAACGCCAGGTTCGAAGGTCGTTGTTTCTTTTTCAATCAACCTGACCTTACCATCATCACGAAGTGCATCGTAAGCGATTGCGCTTTGCACGGCTGTCTTGCAAATAACGGCAATCGTCTGGTTTCCTTCTGCCACCAGGTCAACGATGCGAGCCTTAAGGCGACGATGCAAATCCTCATAGTCAGCCGCTACCGTTAAAGTCGGCCGATTGCCATCCCGATTGAATGGCTGGATTTCGCTGCCCCCGGGTATGAGCTGGCTGGTAAATTCCACGATGGGACGCGTGGAGCGGTAGCTTCGCTTGAGCACCACCGTTTCCGTTTCTTCCTGCGGATACAGTGCTCCAAGCGCGGCAAAACCTGTACTCTCATCCGATGCTGTATGCGCATTAATCGATTGATTAAGATCACCCAACGCGGTTACACGGCTAAACGGAAATAACCGCTTCAAATACGCAAATTGGAAAGCGGTATAATCCTGCACCTCATCCACAAGGATATGACGCACTGATGTATTCGTTTGGAATCCACGAATTCGCTCGATAACGTATAAGAACGGCGTGGCATCCTCATAAGCCATGGTCCGATTATGCAGCCGCGATGTCGTTTGCTTACATATTTGAGTCCACTCCTGAGGCAATGACTTGCCAATGGAATCAGACAAATTCGCTGCGAATGCAGGATCACTGAACAGCTTCACATACGCTGCCTTCAAATCGACAAAAGCAAGTTTCCGCACGCGAGCGCGAATTGGCTTAAACTGCTCTTGAACGACATAGTGACCGAGCAGCTCACGTTCCCGGTCGAAATCGTCGAACGTATCTTCTCTGTTTTTACGATTTTGCCGCTTCAAGCTTTGGTGAGCCTTCATATACGTATCTTTATCCAGCAGCTCGACCGCTTCATCCACCCACGCCTCTTCCAGAGCAGCTTGCTGCCGCTCCTTCAATAAACCGAGCAGCCATTCCGCAACGAGGCGAAGCCGATTCGGAATCGCTACAGAGCCATCAATCGCATAGAAGTACTCACTAATCTGATCCGCTGAAACAAGCAGTTCATCTTGAAAAGTAACATCGCGGAACTTCAGCCCCTCGTTCGACAGAACACCTAAATACCGCTCAATTATCGCGACAAAGTCAGTCGATGCTTTGAAGCCAATACCCGCCATCCGGGCCTGATAACCGGCTTCCTGCTCCGCCGTAAGAGCGTACTCCAGCTGTGCGTATGGATTTTCCAGCTTGAACGATTTTCCCATTCGAATCGCTAAGTATTCTTGAAAAGTCGTTTGCTGCATGTTTTCTTCACCAAGCTCAGGCAATACCGTCGAAACGTAGCTGTTGAACATCGGGTTCGGTGAGAACAGCACGATTTGATCGGCGCTCAGTGTTCCACGGAACCGGTACAACAAATAGGCCACGCGCTGCAGCGCTGCAGAAGTCTTACCGCTCCCCGCTGCACCTTGAACGAGCAACAGACGGCTGCGCTCATCACGGATGATTCGATTCTGCTCCCGCTGAATGGTGCCGACGATGCTCTTCATGGCTGCATCCGACTGTTTGCCCAACACCTCTTGCAGCAGCTCGTCACCGATTGTCACACCTGTATCAAATAAGCTGCGAATCTCCCCGTCCCGGATGACAAACTGTCGCTTCAGCTTCAGCTCTCCGTGAACCGTTCCCATGGGCGTCTCCACCTGAGCCGGACCTGGGGGATAATCGTAATAGAGACTCGCAATGGGCGCACGCCAATCATAAATAAGATAATCCTCATCCGCAGCATCACGAAGCGATGCTATGCCGAGGTATACTTGATCAACACCCTCGCCATCCTCTTGAAAATCAATCCGTCCAAAATATGGCGACGACTTCAGCTTCCTCAGCGTCTTAAGCTGCATCGCAGCTTGACGATGCGTCCGTTCACGCTCCGAGAGAACCTCCGCCTGTTGCTTCAAGCTTGCAAAGGATTCCGCCATTTCAACCGAATCTTCGAAGTTGACGGTTACTTCATCCCAGAAGTTTTTGCGAATATCGACCATTTCTTCTCTTGTATCCGCTGTTTGTTGTTCCAGCGTTTCAATCCGCTGCCCGATCTGTTTGACGACCGAGACTACACGATCTTGTTCTGACATCCATACCGCGTCTTGACTCAACCTAAACCCATCCTCTCTTGAGATAAAATCAACCCGCCGAGTATCAGCAGAGCCGCTGCCGATTTCATCTTCAGCCTGTAGAGAAAGATACGATGCATATCTTACATCACCGAGACGCCGAACTGATCAGTGTCTCTTGTTAGTACTATTATAGAATTAATCAGGTTCCGGCGACAGCCGTATCTTCTTATATGTATACACAAGAACTCCCTTCACTACAAGTGCTCTGAAATCTGCACCTGTAGCGGAAGGAGTTCGGGTTTGTTATTTCCCTGCGCCTGTTGTTTGCTTGCCGAATACTTTGGCTTCCTTCTGCGCCTCTGCGATCGCCTTCTCCTTAATGGAGGCAGCCTGATCGGGCTTTGCGGCCATGCCTTCAACGAAGATGCCTTTGAAATCCGTAATGCCGATGAACTGCATAATCTTGGACAAATGTCTATGCCCGCTTTCGAAATCCATAGCCGGACCTTCCGTATATATACCACCGCTAGCCTGTATATGAATAGCTGATCTGTCCGGCAGGAGACCAACAGGACCTTCCGCCGTATATTTGAATGTCTTGCCCGCAACGCAGATCGCATCAATATAAGACTTCATAATTGGCGGGTAAGAGAAGTTCCACATCGGCGTGACGAACACATACTTGTCCGCCCCAACAAACTGATCTGACAATTCGCCCAGCCGTGCTACCTTCTGCTGCTCCTCCGAACTCAGTTTATCAAAGCTGCTCCCGCCCCCAAGCTTGCCCCAACCACTGAACACATCAGCATCGATATTGGGGATTTGGGTGTTGTACAGATCCAAATGTTCAACCTCGTCTTGCGGGTGAGATTCTTTGTAGGAATCGATAAATGCTTTGCCGACAGCCATACTATACGAAGCCTGGTGATCATGAGGATGAGCAGTAATATACAGGAGCTTTGCCATAAGGTATTGATCCCTCGCCTCTTCGTTAGATTGACGAACACGCTGATTAGAGTGTGCCGGCTGGGGACGAACGATGTATGGCAAATCGCCGCATGTCAGTAAGTTTTATTGGATACAATGTCAAAAAGTACGTGAGTCTTACGGTCAACTAACGTGGACTCCTCGTTATGCAAGTACATAACGGAACGTTAAATGGAGCAAATTAAATTCATCCTCGCACATGATGGTCCGCATTCCATCGACAAACGACTTCGATCAGACCATCACCTCCACTTGCTTCATAATCACATGGATAAAATGCTGTGCAGCAGGCGGCGGCGCTTCCCCTTCCCTCGTATATACCACGATGGGATTGCGCAGGTCCACGCCTTCCACTTCAACTCGGGCCAGCTCGCCGCGCATGACGGCTCGTTTTGCTTCAAGCGAAGATACGAATGATACGCCAAGTCCGGCCGCAGCGGCATGAAGTGATTCATGTACACCGTTCACCTGCAAGGCAGCTCTAGGCAAGTTCGTTCCTTGAACGCGGCATAATGAGAGTAGTCTATCGCGCGCTGCACTGCCGGGTTCGCGCATAATGAATGGCTCTTCCATCAGTGTTGCACAAGCTATTCGCTTCCCCGCATAACGGTGATGCGCTGCTACGACAAACCAGAGCTCATCCTCCAGCAGCAGCTTCCGCTCCAGTCCTGGGCGAGACTCTCCTCCGCCACCAATTACAGCGATATCGGCTTTATAATGCTGAAGTGCACCAAGGGCATCGCTTGCGTTCAGCGTCTGCATGGTGACTTGGACAGCTGGGCATTCGGCTCTGAAGGAAACCAATTGTTCGGGAAGCAGAAAGTTCGCAGGCAAAGAGGTTGCCGCAATGCGAAGCTCCCCTGCTTCACCGGAGCAGTAAAGGTCGAGATCGCGCATGATCTCATTCTGAAGCGCGAATACCTTAGCCGCGTGTTTTGCCAGACGCTCGCCTGCTTCGGTGAGCAAAATCCCTCTTCCTTTAGGCGCTAACAGCGTGAGTCCAATTTCTGCTGCCATATTGCGCACATGAGCGGTAACCGCTGGCTGGCTGATACGAAGAATTTCAGCCGCCCTCGTAACGCTGCCCGAAGCAGCGACATGGTGAAAGACAATAAGTCCATACAGGTTCATCGTTTCGTTGGAGCCTCCCTATTGAGACAGAGCTAACCTAAGCCTATATATATATCATAACTATTAATTATGATTACCATAAAACTCTGTATTGGAATTATTAATCATTCCAATTTATTGTATGAAGTATGAAGCGGCTTCACAAGCGAACAAACATTAAAGAACAGCTAAAGGGAGGCAGGATGATGCAGGGAGCTTGTATAGCATGTAGTGCCCAGGTGATGCTGGATCGTAAACCGATGCATTATCATTGTGAGTTATGCGGGGGATTACTGCGAATCGTTCATGATTTCAGTCAGGTGGATTCTGCGCGATTGAAGCGAAAATTCGATAAGCGGCGCGGGATGCGGAACTGTACTGCGGCCAGCGGCGTGTGGCGGTATAAGGAGCTCATTGCTCCGGAGCTGCCGAACACCGCAATTGTGACCAGAAACGAAGGTAATACAGGGTTGTACGAACCAGCATCGGTAAGGGAGTTTGCCGGTATTCGCCGTCTGTACTTAAAGGCTCAAAGCGAGAATCCGAGCGGCTCCTTCAAAGACAATGGCATGACCGTTGCCGTGTCGCATGGCAAGTGGCTCGGCTATTCTACCTTCGCCTGCACCTCAACTGGGAACACTTCATCGTCACTAGCTATGTATGCAGCTACGGCTGGCAAGCAGGCGATGGTTCTTGTTCCAAGCAATGAGGTGTCACCCAATAAAGTGTTGCAAACCCTAGCGTATGGGGCAACGGTGAATACGTTCAGCGGTACCTATGACGATGGGATTGAGTGGTTAAGCAACAACGCTGATCTGCAAAGCATGTATGTGTGCAATTCCATTAACCCCTTGCGAATTGAAGGTCAGAAAAGCATTATTTTCGAGCTCGCCCATGATCTTGATTGGAAACTGCCTGAATGGATCATCCTGCCGGGAGGCGCACTCAGCAACGCAGCCGCACTTGGACAAGGATTACATGATCTCTATACACTAGGGTTCATTGATAAGTTACCCAAAGTAGCCGTCATTCAAGCAGTAGGTGCCAGCCCCTTCCACCGCATGGCAGCAGCTTCCCTTCGGACGATCACACCGGAGCTGAAGCCTTCGACGCGGGCGTCTGCGCTAAATATCGGCAATCCGCCTAGCTGGCTCAAAGCGCTGCGTATGCTCGATATGACAGAGGGCGTAACCGCAGCTGTCAGTGACGCGGAGATCATGGCGGCCAAAGCCCACATCGATCGCAGCGGCATTGGCTGCGAACCGGCTTCCGCCGCGGCCGTTGCCGGGCTGCGCAAGCTTGTTCGTGAAGGAGTCATCGCGCCAGAAGAATCGGCGGCATGCATCCTCACCGGCAGCATGCTCAAGGATACCGATGCCATCAGCGAATACCATATCGACGGGAAGCTGAGCGCCCCGCACCTTCGAAACGGGATCCGCTCCGTTTCACTTGGCCGCGGCGGCGATGGCCTAGTGGTGTAGACAAACAGGCTGAGCGGCAATCTCCGCTCAGCCTCATAACCCCAACATTCAAAACGACTACATTCAAAATTTTAACGGTTGTGACAGCAGTTATTTTGCATAAAAGACCAATCCTGCTTATTTAGCGTGTAAGTATTGAATCGCTCATCTTCGATTTCAACGATACCCTGATAGGTGAATCCACATTTAATGATGACTTTATTCGAAGGTTCATTTCGCAGAAGCGCTAGTGCATTCAACACCTCTACATCGGTTTGCTCAAATAAGTACTCGATTAACCCTCGTGCTGCCTGCGTCGTATACCCCTTACCCCGATGATCCTTCGATATCGCATACATAATCTCTCTGTTAGGTACGGGCAGTTCATCCTTAATTCCCGTGCAGCACCAGCCGATAAGCTCCCCCGATTCTTTATGAATAATGCCCAAACGCAGGCGCAATTCACCGATGTCCCCATCTTCGTCTGATACAGCACGTAGAAATGCGATGTTCTCTGGCAGCTCGTAGTTGATAAACCAATCTTCCCGCTGTTCTCGAGGTGCATTCCAGCCTGGCAGGAACTCATAGATCTCCGGCTGCCAAGTCAGCGAATGAAACGACTCCAAATCTTCAGCTATAAATTCTCTTAATAAAACGTCCTTACAATCAATTATAAATAAGTTCATTATTAGACTCCCGCAGCTTGAATAATCAGCATTTGATTGGCATTGCGTTGAAACTCGTAGCTTGTATCTTGAATCTCATAGCTCCAGTCCATCTCTTGCATATAACTCAGCAGCTCGTCAACAAATTCAGATCGTTCACTGGTTTGATCAACGAGTGGGAATATACGAATTTCTCTTCTTGTTACCCTCATAAGCTCGGCAAGTGTAGCTTTGTGGAAGCTGAGATCCAATCGATCTGCATACATAAATAAGAAATGCGCCGATAACGTCAAATCGAATTGCTTATCTGCAAACGGTAATTGAGGTAATGTTGCAGCAACATAACGTTGTGGATTTGCAATCATATCGGTCGTGCAGTCTACTAAAGCTTTCGATCTTGTAGCATGCAGCTCGTCCGTAGACTCGAAATAGTCCCACTTGTAATTTTGTTTCACTTTCTCAATGTGCGCGATTCCGTGTTCCAGATCTTGAAGCCCTTTCTCTTTAAGCGATTGGACTGGATGATAATAGGCAATATCTGCAGCTGTAACGTCTCCACCGAGCTGATTAGCAATCGCAGTAAACGAGCACGCGCCGGACGGACAATCCAATATCTTATTATCCATTAGTTCTTCCTTCGAAAGGTTGAAGATATCGCTATATTCTTCAAACGTTCTTCCAATGAAAATAATGCGTTCAAGATCGAGTCCTACATTTGTGTTCGACATGGCGGATTCACTCGCTTTCTTCGCGCTTTATTAGCGCTTCCTCTGTATTTGATTTAATTTGTTGATGGTCCATCCCGTTAGAAAAGAGAGTTGAAGAGAAACGATGATCCCAATAATAATCATAAGTCCTTCGTCACCTGAAAATTGAAAGCTTACTGCAAGTATCATGAACAAAATGACAGTAATCACAACGGAAAGGAGAAAATAACCGAATGTATAGGATTTCATTTTCCGAACCCTAAGCCATAATTCTTGATCGTCTGCCCTATGGTTTCATCGCTTTTCTCATCCCATACGAAGCTTAATTCGAACGTCCCCGGTTCAAAGAACAACGGAAATCTTCGCTTGAACCAATCCTGCATAGGCAGCTTCAGCGCTTCATCAATTTCCACCCACATCAGCTCCCCTTCCGGTGGATTTCTGAGCAGCTCCCCCTCATACGAAGTGGCCAAATAATTAAACACCATATACCGTAAGCCTTGATCAGGTTCGCAAAACTCATCCAGCCCTTTATAGATGATCTCTTTTATGATCAAACCCGTCTCTTCTCTCACTTCTCGTATTGCCCCATCAACGATACTTTCCGGAAAATCAACCTTGCCTCCAGGAGCTATGTAGCCAGGAAATCCGCGTTTATCGGGTCGATTCATTAAAAGCACTTTCGTTCCGTTCTGCACCATACACATCGTATAGATTTTGTGTGTGACATTCGCTGGCAAACTGATTCACTCCAATCAAAGTTGAAACTGCTGCTGCATATCGGGTTATTTGTAAGCAGGATGAATAGATTTAAGTCTGTATTTGTCCCCGAATCTCTTTTCATAGGAAATGATGTAATCCTTGTTTACTTCAATTAGTTTTGAAATGTCTATAGGTATCTCTATTGTTCGTTCTCTTTTCCCTAAATTCACTACAGTGATCTCATCTTCACTGACTTGTTTAACTCTAGCTAGCTCGTAGGTAGAAGATGAATACAAATTCCAAATCATAACTATGATTGCAACAGTAAATACAAGTACGATCAATCTTCTAATTGATAATATCACTACACATCCTTCCCGCCATACCGATTTGCGGTTCCTTCTTAGGTTTCATGGATGTTCCTATCGTTTCAAGGTCTTCCTTGAGAAGCGGTCTATGAGCATACATCGTGTTAATCTCCTTCGGCGACGGATTCAACTTAAGACTTGTTCTTCTTCGGGATCGATGTCGTTACATACTCCGTATCTTTGATCATCTTTGCAATATAAAATACTTGTCCCAGATGTTCCGAGAAATGAGCGGCACATTGAATAAGCACTTCCAGATGGGTTCTTTCCTTGTTTCTTACGACCTGCGTTTTGTACCAATCTTCTTTCGTTAAACCTTTAATCGTATCAATCGTGAACTGAAAAGACTCATGTGCGATAGCGAGGAGTTCGTGTTTCGTTCGATACAAATCTTCAAATTCTTCATCTCTGTTTCTCACAGCGTTACGGTCAAGAATGCCGTTCAAGATTCTTTCATTAATGTTGCCGTTGATATGTACGATCAAATTCGCGATACTATTGCTTACATCATTCGGTCGCCAATTGACTTCATCATCATTAAGCTGCTCGAGAACGGAGAGCATCCGTCGCTCGATTTCTTCGAATTTGCTTATTAAAATGCTTTTGATTTCTTCCATGTAAACACCTTCTATCCGGAAATTAGTCCAGGTCCTTCTTATAGTAATAATGTTTATTGCCTTCCGGAGCATTCTCGATAATTCCAATTACCTGATATCCGTATTTCTTATAGAATTCGGGGGCTTGGAAACTGAACGTATTTAGCTTAATAAACGTACAGTCCTTCGCTCTTGCGATCTGCTCTGCTTCTTCCAATAGCTTCTTACCAAGCCCTTGCCCTCGTCTGTCGTCTTGAATCCATAAAATATCAATTTCCATCCAGTTCCAACAGACCGCACTGTTAAGCCCCGCAATAATCTCGCCCTTATCATCCTTCAAGCATAAATTAACTTCTTCATAGCGGCCACTTGGCACGTGCTTAGCATTGAACTCGATTAGTTTATTTCTCACATAGGCTGCATCATCCGCTGAGCCTATTAGTATCTGGGGGGTGCTCGCCAAACTCTCTACCGCGAGATTCTCCCTCTTATTGAGAGATGAGAACGTCTGAATCGGACCATTCCAGTCGGCTTCCTTGATTTCCTCATAAGCTCCGTTCGTGTAGCCGTCTACGGTCTTCCTCCAGAAAGCTTTTGCAGGTACATTCGCTTCGATTTGAGCCACTTTCCACCAACCCGGGAAGCGATTAAACAGCTCGTATGCAGCAGATTGTCCGACTTTCAGTCGTCTATAATTTTTCAATACAAAAAACTCTGCCATCCAATAGATCTTCTCATGCTTGTCATTGATGCCGAGCTCTCTCACAAGCGCAAACCCTGCCAGCTTGTCATCCACTTTAATGAAGAAAGGGAATCTTCCCTCTTCCGTCCAATAATGATCGAAGTATTTATACTCATACAACCCTTGGGGATTGAGATCATCCTCCGGAAAAAACTCGCTAAAATCGTATCGATACAGCTCCAATATATTGCGCAGAATAGATTTCTGCTCGTATTCAACCTTTTGAATGGTGATCATGTGAGGGGCTCCTTTTATTCTGAACTTACTTTCCCGAACTCTCCAACCTCATATATACACTTCGTTCTTTAAACCCCAGTGACTTCCAGAAATGATGAGCTGCCTCATTCCAGTGCATGACTTCTAAATCCATTTCCTTGGTGTTTAAACATTCAGTCAATTTCACGAAAGCCAATTTCCCGTATCCGTTTCTTCTATCCTTCCTGCATATAAAAAAGTGCCTTAAATAAAGCGGCGACTGACTATGATTAACCAGTGCATAACCTCTAACCTCATCGCTCGCCACAAACTTATATGCTATATAGTCCGTTTCAATGAAATGCTTCATTCGATCCTTCAATTGCTCAATATCCATCGTGTTATCGTGTTTCTCATCTTCAATAAGCTGTTTATTTAGTGCGGCAAGCAGCTCTAAATCATCCATTGTGCATAGTTGGATCCTAAGGTTAAATTCCATATCGATAAGTCCTGATGATTTCCCCATTAATAATTTGACCGTTCTGCCTAAAGCCTACAGCTTCATACAGATATCCAGCCTTTTCATTGTCCGGTTTGTGACCGATTAGTACTTCATCTATGTCTTCCGTTTCCTTCATGTGTTGGAGTAATTGTTTCAATCCTGCTTTGCCGTATCCCTGCCCTTGATAGTTCTCGTCGATCATATACACGTAAATCCAATAGCGACCGTCATCTTGGTCCCGACAATACATGCTAAATCCGATGACAGTTTCATTGTTATAGATCGCTACAGGTTTTAGATGCTCCTCGTATTTGGATTCGGCGATTGAATAGACGATGGGAACGATAAATCGCTGCCCATTCTCTTCACTAATTTGAAGCTGTGTGCAGGCAAACCAGTTACTTCTATTTACTTCTTGAATCGTTATCATCCTTTAAACCCTCATCTCAATGGTAAATAAATACTCTACAAGTATCCTCCCAGTATAACAGCCATAGGAAAAACTGGAAATAAAAAAGAAGCCGCAACCGTCACATAATGACGTCGCAACCTCTCTTCACCCAGTCCCTATTGTTGCTTAACCGCTGCATCCGGCAGGAACACCGTAATGGTAGTCCCGCTTCCGGGTTTGCTGCTTGCGGTGACCGTCCCGCCGTGCATCTCGACGATTCGCTTCACGATGGATAATCCAAGTCCGCTGCCTCCAGCCATACGGCTGCGCGCTTTATCCGCCTTGAAGAAACGCTCGAAGATGTGAGGAAGGTCCTCCTCAGAGATACCCACGCCATTATCCGAGATACAGACGCTCGCTCCGCCGTTTGTCCTCTTGACTTCTATTGAAATGCTGCCGCCTTCCGGCGTGAACTTCATGCTATTGGCGAGCATATTCGTCCACACCTGCGATAGCAGTTCTTCATCTCCAATAAAAGTGACCTCTTCATCCAGATTCACATCCATGAGCAAATCTTTTTCCGTCCATACCGGCTCACAGGCCAGAATCGTGGATCGCAGCTGCTGATCAAGCCGGAAGGGCTTCATCCGCATTGGCTGCTGATCCGCCTCCAATGTAGTGAGCTTCAGCAAGTTATCGCTCAATCGGGAGAGACGAACACTCTCGGTCTCGATAATACTCGCGTAGTGCTGGCGCTGTTCTTCTTCCAGATTCGTTTGCTGCAATACGCGCGCGAAACCTCGAATGGACGTCAGCGGAGATTGGATTTCATGCGACACGTTGGAGATAAACGTTTGCCGCATCTGCTCCATCTGACTCAGCTCCGCAGCCATATCATTAATGCTATGGGCCAGCTCACTGAATTCACCGCGCATTTGCTTCGGCAATTTAATCGTGACGGAGAAATCCCCTTTCGCCATTCGACGAATCGCGGAAATATAGAGATTGAAACCTTCCCTTTGCTTCCAAGGTCGGCCAATAATAAACAAAATGATAAACAAGAGCAAGAAACCAAGGAACACCGTAAATAGCTGCTGCCACAATCCGGCGTACATGCTCGGAGCTACTCGTTCAGCGAAGAGAGCGTAGCGTTTGCCGCCAATATCAACAGGTATGCCCACCATTGCAAGCCCCTTGGTAAAAAAATGGCTGCGTTCCACATCTTCGACGCTTCCTCCGCCAAGCACCTTAGTCGTATAATCCCGTTCAATCGTAGTCTCGACAGCTTTGCCGCCACTATCATGCAGCTCACCGATACGCTTCTCATCACCGGCAGCGTCCACCATAATAAACCGATATCCCTTGCTGCTCGACAGCGACTCCAAGCCGCCGTTCCATTCCGATACTTGCTCTCGGTTAGCTAGTGTAATGGCGATAAGCTCCACTTCATGAAGCATAGCCGAAGTCACGGCTGAATGATTCCGCTTCTCTTTCGTATAGGAAACAATGGTGAAAGCAACCGTATAACACGTATAGATGGCGGTATTCATCAACAAAACACCTGCTAGAACCATGAGGAATCTCTTCCATTTCGGCATGACTATACCTCCAGCCGATAACCAAGGCCACGTATAGTCTGAATGCGAAACCGGCTCTGTTCCTCGGGAAACTTCTCGCGGAGACGCTTAATATGAACATCCACCGTTCGCTCATCGCCTTCGTAATCGTAACCCCAGAGCTGTTCGATCAACTGCTCGCGCGCGAAGGTTTTGCCTGGGTAACTTGCTAATTTGAACAGCAATTCAAATTCCTTCATGGGCAGGGTCATCGTGGAATCTTCAACCGTCACCGAATAGGTTGACCGATTCAATATAACGCCGCCGGCTTGCACCGTTTGTGAAGTTGCAATGCGATAACGCTTCAGCAGCGCCTTCACTCGAGCCACCAGCTCAAGCGGTTCGAACGGTTTCACGAGGTAATCGTCTGCGCCAAGCTCGAACCCTTTTACTTTCTGGCTGGTCTCTCCTTTTGCCGTCAGCATCAGAACAGGCAGCTCCATTCCATCGCGTATCTCCTTGCACAGCTCCCAGCCATCCATGTTCGGCATCATTACATCCAGAATGACTAGTTGTACCTGCGTGGATTCAAGAACCGTGAGTGCTTCCCTCCCGTCGCCCGCTTCCACGATCTCAAAGCCTTCCGCAGCGAGCAGCAGCGATATCAGTTCACGAATATGGGGATCGTCATCAACGATAAGCAGTTTGGTCATGGTGATCATCTCCGGTCTATGAATTACTCGTTCATGCGCTTATTATAAGGCCGTTCCATGAACAAAATATGAACAGCTATCGCTCATTCGCGAATGCGCGCAGAACGCTCCCGCTCTGATGTGACTCTCCCAGCAATCGAATCAGCTCTGCCGCCACCTCTGCTGTGGAACGCAGTTTTCCTTGCTCATAGCTAGTTTGGAAGAAGGTTTGTAGTGGAAAATCCATCTTGTCCCGTCCACGAGCAATGGTTTGCATCTGAGTATCGGTCATACCGGGATCAAACGCAAACACATGTACCGGATTCGTCTCATCCCGCTGCTCATCGGCAATACACCGTGTCAGCATATTGAGTGCCGCCTTGCCGCTGCAATACATACTCATGGAAGGTGCCGAGTATTCGGCAAGACCTGAAGTTACATTGATGATCGTTTTGCGGCGGAGCGTCGTTAAGGCACGTGTATGGTGAATAAATCGGCCGCAGAGCAGCATCGGTGCCAGTAGGCTTGTCTGTATATGCGCAGCCATTTCCGAAGCGCTGATGGCGTCAATCGGTTTTAACGGCTCCAGCATCGCGGCATTATTAATGAGCAATAGTTCGCTTATTTCTGGATCAACATCAATTTCCTGAAACAATTGATTAATCGTTTGCTCCAGTGCTTCTGCATCCGCCACATTACACTGTATAGATATGAATCGGTCCCGTCCAGCGAGCAAGCTTGATTCCGATCGTGATAATCCATAAACCTCATAGCCATCCGTTAACAGCTCCAGCGCCACTGCTTCACCGATTCCTCGCGACGTACCCGTTACGATTGCAACCGATTTTCCCCGATTCATGACAGTCGTCCTCCCTGGGATCATTTTCCTCTATTGTAGCGATCTAAGGATAACCTTAGCAACCTGCCTACCCCTCGGACAATAAAAAACGACCTGTAAGCACAATGCTTACAGATCGCCCTTATATGCGACATTCTTGTTCCTTCGTCGTCCGCTGTTCGCACGGAGACCACTATCAATTCCATATACGATAGCGATGCCTACGGTATATCGAACTAGATCGATGGCAAGAAATCCTTGCCCCAGCACCAATCCGCCAATGACCGTCGAGCGCAGCGTATGAATCCAATCTGCCAGATACAGCTGACTGAATTCAATCGCCATACAGAATAGGAAGCTTATACCGGCTGCAATCGAAGCGCGTTGTCGAACCAAACAGGCTCTACAGCCAACATAGATCATACCTGCCCAAAGGGCATCGCCGGCGTGATCCGCAACAAACCTAGGCAGGCGATCTCCGAAGTGCCGAACGGACAAACCCAGGACAATAAGCACCACAGCTGCGATGAAATAGGAGATACGACGACTCATCCCAAGCCCCTAACTACCTTCATAATAATCGGTTTTAGTATGGCAAATCATGCTTGCTCGTATCGGCCTTTTCTTTCTTCCGTCCGACCACTTCGAGCACTTCCAGCAAATCCGGCGGCTGCAGCAATTCGACCGGTGACATGCTGCGATCGAATTGGAACGCATCCCCTTCAATAAGTGCAATATAACGGCCGTTATAGGTTGCAAAATGAATCGATTGCCCAAACTCGGCAAGCGGTCCTTTAATAGAAACATCGCCTAATTTAAACGCTACACTTAGGTTCGGCTGTTGCTCGACCAGACGCTCCGCTGCGGCAACAACCCGCTCCTGATCCCAGGACTGCTGCAGCTCCCTTTTCTCACTAGCCGCCCAAATTTCGAACTGATTCTCTTCTTGCTGCCGCTCTTCACCCACATGCCCCTGCCATTTATCTTCCATATACTCATGAACCATCGTCAGCATCTGCTCGCTCATAAGCTCAGGCATTGCCTTCTCATAGCTGACAAAACGAAGAAAATCCTCAAAATATCGGGCATGCGACGCTTGATGAATCTTCAGCTCCCACGGCTCCAGCATGCCGTCCTCCGGCATGAATGGATATTGAATGGACTTCATATTACGTGCGCTGATCGCCATTTCGACATGCGAAATCAGGTTATGCTCATCCGTAATTCTGGCGATTTTCGGCTCAAAATCACATTTCAATACGAAGATCAGCGGCTCATCCGTGTGACGATTCGGCGTGGCATGCACCACCAATAAAGCACCGCCTCGCACAGCGGCCGCTTCCATATAGAGGCGAACGAGCTCATCGGCGAAGCCGTGAAACTCTGACGCAGAAGCGGAAGCACGGAGCCGCTGAAACGTATTATAGTTCGGATTGCTGTCCAGCTCGTAGCCGGGCTCCACGATAAAACGGCCGATTTTGGTCGGCGCGCCTTCCGTGCTTGGATGACGATCTGCCTTTCTTTTACAGATACGCGTGAATTCCCCATCCAGGAAAGCCTTCAGCTCGCTCTCTGCGTAATCATAACGATCCAAGGTTTGAAAATGTTTAAACGTCTTCGCTGCGCTGTTGTCGCCGCCTTCACCTTGTATAACAAAAAACGATAAATATTCAACGATAAAATCCATCCGGTATGTGAGCCCCTTTAGCTGATGTAATCTGCGAACCCGTCAGTCAAGCTGACACTCAAGACATTAGCATAGCATAATTCGACTCAGGCTGTCCTGCCGAAAACCGTGTTCGGACTATTAGAAATGATATTTCGAGTTGCTTTCCGCAATCGTAGTCAGCACAAATTGCAACACCTCTTGTGCACGTTCGAGATCCGTGTTGTACAACGTCCCCTCGACACCGCCGCCGCTGCGAATCTGAACAGCCTCCCGTAGAACGCGATGCCACTGACTTTGCTCCTGCTGCTGCAGTAGATATTGACCCGCTTCAAGCTTCGTAATCATGCTGCGGTGCTCCATGGTGTAGACAATTCTAGCGAGTGTCAGCACAGCGAAATCGATCCATTCTTCATCCATATAGAGCTCTGCTCGAGTGGCTTTTCCTGCCCAGTAGACGTTCAAATTATAGTTCATAGCCGCGCGAATTTCATCCCATTCCGCGACGATATCGAGTTCAGCCGCTTCAGGGCCAAATACCGCAATGCCGTGATCCCTCAAAATCCATGCCGATGTGGCGTCAACATAGCCGGTATGCAAGCTTTGTTTCCCTCCGTGGGTCAGTCGAGGAAAAGTCTCCCCAGCCGGTTCCGCTTTCTTGCTCAGATGGAACAAGCTCGTATACAGCCCTTCAACCGCCAGATGAAACGGATGCATGACATGTAATTCCTCATGTATAGCCGTGATCTTCGCATTGTCTTCCTCGTCTACGACAGCTTGATTTAACACGACAATGAAGTCTATATCGCTCTTCATGCTTTGATATCCGCCTAGGGCAATCGAGCCTTGAAGATAAAGTCCATGCACGAGATGCGGCACATGCAGGCGAAGCAACCGGCCAAAATCGTCCATCAACGGAATTAGTTCATCTGGAATCATGGATTTGTTCATGTTCTTGCCCGTGTTCATGGTTCACCCATCCCTTCCTTTACGCCTTGCAGTTTAGGAGCTTCTCTCCACATACTATCGGCATTGCTCCCCGGCAAAAAGAGAAAAGTTGAAACATTTTCTTTCTTATTTTGAAGATGGTGGCGTAGGCGTAATCGTCGAACGAAAAAAGCTGCCCCCTGTCATCAGCAGATGACAAATGGGACAGCCCTTCCACAATCACAATACAGCAGCTACCGGCTCGGAAACCAATGATGTTAACTCGCCGCAGTAGAGCAGCTTTAACTTATGCAGCGCGCGAGTACACGCTACATAGAGCAGTTTGGCATCATTGCTGCCGAAGCTGTCTCCGTCTGCGTCCGCGATCAGCACCGCGTCGAACTCGAGGCCTTTGGACAAATACGCAGGAACGACGGTCAATCCGCCGCCGTAGGCATCTTGCTTACTTTGCACGAGTGAAGCTGCAATGCCTGCTTCAGCAAGCTTACCGGCAATCCCCTCGCAGGAGCGTGCCGTTCTGCCAAGGACGGCCATCGTCCGGTAATGGCCGGATTTCTGCCATTCCTTCACGGTTTCAACGACCATCGTCAGCCGCTTCTCATCGGTGGAAGCGTTCGTTACTTCCACCATTTCGCCGCTGCGGAACACAGGAACAGCCGGCTTCACGCCGGTCCCCATCGCTCCGAGAACCAGGTTCGCGAAATCGATGATTTCCATCGTGGACCGATAACTCCGATCGAGCTCAAAATAGCCTGTATCGTCATCCGGCAGCAGCGAAGTCAGCTCCTTCCAGCTATGAATGCCGACATAGCCGTGAATCCCTTGCTGCAAGTCCCCGAGCACCGTCATCGACGGCTGTCGCTGGCACTGTTTCAGCGCTTCAAGCTGGAACGGCGAGTAATCCTGCGCCTCATCGATGACGATATGATCATACGGCGAATGCTCGAAGCCGAACAGCCGCAGCTGAATATATACAAGCGGCGCCAGATCCTCCGGCTGAACGAGTTTCTGCTTCAACGCTTTGATCATCGCTGCAGTGCTCTTGGCAGGCAGCAGCTCTTGAACGGCCGGCTCGCGCAGCAATGAGCTGTACAGCTGCGATGCCGTATACGAAGGAATCTTCTTCGCATAGGCATTCAGCTTCGTACCCAGCTGCGACTTCAGCTTGCTGTCAGTCAGTCTGCGTGTCTTCCATTCGGACTCCAGCCAGCGCTTGAGCCGACTAACCAGCCGGCTGCGCCGCTTCATATATGGCTCGCTTGCATCGTCCGTTGACAGCCACTCGACGATCATGGCCGGCGTTACCTTCCAGTCGGGCATCGGTTCGAAGGACTGTTCCGGAATAAGCGAAGCTTCGGTCAACGCCAGCTTCTCATCAACCAACGCCTTGAAAGCCAAACTTCCCTTTACGCGACTCGGCGCATGCTCCATTTCTTCCCGCGTTCTCGGTTGCTCGAACCAATACACGAAAGGATCATAAGCCTCATCCAGACGAACCTCATGCTGCAGCTGCTCCTGCGCCCAATCGGCAAAAGTAGTCTGCAGAATGTCACCAACGCCCAGCTCCGGCAAGACACCGGAGATATAATCAAGGAACATGCGGTTCGGAGCGAAAATAACCATGCGCTCAGCTCGGATAGCGCCTGCATAACGATACAGCAGATAAGCTAGCCTGTGCAGCGCAACGGTTGTTTTTCCACTACCTGCAACCCCTTGAATGAAAACAGCTTTATTTTTATCCGTACGAATGATGCGATCCTGCTCCTGTTGAATCGTCGAGACGATATCGCGCAGCTTGTTGTCTTTGCTCTCACCCAGCCGATAGAGTAGAAACTCATCCGTGACGGACTCTTCTTCCTGACCCCGCACGTAGCTGTCGACAACTCGCTCTAGCTTCCCATCTCGGACCATCAGATTGCGTTTGAGATGCACCGTACCTTCAACATCGCCATCCGGCGATTCATACGTAACAGGCGCTTCTCCGCCGCTGAAAGCATAGAACAAACTTGCCACCGGCGCGCGCCAGTCGACGACCAACACTTCATTCGACTTCTCATGGGCAACGCCTGCTTTGCCGATATAGAGCGGCTTCGGCGCAGGATGCACCATCTCTTGAAAATCAATTCGGCCAAAGTAAGGCTCTCGCTCGGCCACCTCCAGCCGTTGCTGCCGCTGTTCGCGCTGCAGCTCCAACATTTGCTCGGTGAAATCATTGCCGGTGTAGCGCGGTCCGATTTCGCGAAGCTGTTTGCGAATTTGCAGCAGCACTTCGTCTACGCGCGCAGCCTCTTCTTGAAAGGCACTTTGAACGGTCATGTCAGTTACCTCCCTCTGCGACTGCAAGCCGCTTGCATTCGATGCAGCGTATTAACAGCTCTCACCGTCCATACCCCTTAGGCTTACCAGGAGGCGGCGAAAGCCGCATTCGCATGCGGCTTGGTCTGAAAATATGTGATAATAGCTATGGCTCCGGGGCGGAGCACGAGTGACCACTATAGCATAACCAAACCGTCCGAGTCAATCCATCCCATTTTAGACAGGATTCGACTGTTACAGCACCGTACGGATCAGCCAAATCGCAACAACGATATGCAAAATGAGCAGGAGCGGCAGCCCGACAGAAAATGAAGGATGCTTCGTCTTATGACGGAACATCCGCATGGCGATGAATCCGCCGAGCGCTCCGCCAATGGCGCTCATTCCGAGCAATCGGCGTTCGGGGATGCGATGTCTGCGATCGCGGACAGAGCGCGTTTTGTCAACTCGCATTAAGGCGAACACGTACACATTAATAATGATGAAATAAGCTAGAACGAGCTTGTCCAGTAATGTCAGTGTCATTCAGCAGACCTCCTTAATTCTTAGGGCGTGGCTTTGCGCGGTTAGTCGGTTCTGCCTCGAGCGGATTATCCGGCCAGTAATGCTTCGGATAACGCCCTTTTAAATCCTTCTTAATTTCATAATAAGCATGCTGCCAGAAACTAGCCAAATCCTGCGTCACCTGTACAGGACGCTGTGCCGGAGAAAGCAGATGGATCGTCAAAGGCAGCTTCCCTCCTGCGATGCGTGGCGTTTGCTGCAAACCAAACAGCTCTTGTAATCGAACGGCGACAAAAGGCGCTGCAGGATCGCTGTAATCGACCGGAATCCGCGAGCCGCTCGGCACGGTAATATGCGTCGGTACCTCCTGATCGAGCTCCGAGCGTTCCTGCCAAGTGAGCAGCGATTCCAAGAGCGTAACCATAGACAGCCGCGACAGATCGTTGCGACTTCGCATACCGCCAATATACGGTGAGAGCCAATCGGACAACGTGGCAATTAAAGCCTCACTCGAAACATCAGGCCAGCTGCTATTGTGCGTATGCATAAGCGCAATCCGTGCTTGCAGCTGACGGGCCTGCTTCGACCAAGGGAGCAGCTCCAAGCCTTGTTCAACGATACCGCTAAGCAGCGCTTCTGCAACAAGAGTGGGATCCGCATCCGTGAGCTGCATTTCTTTGAGGATCAGTGCACCCAGCCGCAGCCTGCGCCGTGCCCGCACGGACTCCGTCTGGCGGTTCCATATTACTTCCGTTTCCGTCTCGATCTGATCGGCAAAATCATGCTCAAGCTCCGCTAACATAATCGGCGCTGCCAGCTGAATACGGCTGTCACTCCCGCTATCCTCCAGCTCCGCTGCAGCCAGATAGGCCGAGCCCGATAACGGCTGCAGCTCTTGAATAGCTGCGCCTCGGCCGCTGCGGAGCAGATAGCGGCCATCGCTGCGGCGCTGCGCGATGCGGTCGGGATACGCCAGCGCGAGCAGCAAGCCGCAGCTGTCGACGGGCTGCGGCGCCGTATCTTGGATGCCCGCTGCGCGCATCCATTCTCTCGCCTCCGCTGCGATGCGTTTCACCGCAGCCTCGTCCGGCTGCTCGCCTTCGGCCCGCCCGTGCAGCGCATCCAGGCGCAGCCGCATGTCGATGCTGCGCGATTGGCGCAGCAGGTCGCGATCGCTCAGCAGTGCCGCGAGCTCGTATGCGAGGCGGCCAAGGCCGAGCTTCTTGGCCTGCAGCACCATATGGGCCAGCCTCGGATGCATACCAAGCTCCGCCATCTCACGGCCGTGAGCGGTCGGCTTCCCATCCGCGTCGACAGCTTCCAGCTCGCGCAGCAGCTCCATCGCTTGCGAATAGGCGGCCGCCGGCGGCTTCGTGAGCCAGGCCAAATCTTCGCCCGGATCTGCGATTCCCCAGATCGCCAGCTCCAGCGCGAGCGGCGCCAAGTCGGCACCGAGCAGCTCCGGATCGCTCTGCGGCTGCAGCTGGTAATGGGCTTGCTCCGTCCACAGCCGGTAGCAATAGCCCGGCGCCTCCCGCCCGGCACGACCGCGCCGTTGATCTGCGGAAGCGATGGAGACAGGTACCGTCTCCAATCTCGCCATTCCGGTCCGAGCCGAGAATCGCGGTACGCGGCTTAGTCCGGCGTCCACCACGATTCTCACGCCGCGCACCGTGACGCTGGATTCCGCAATCGACGTGGCGAGGACGATTTTGCGCATGCCCGGTGCGGAAGGTGGCGCGACGGCACGATCTTGTGCCTCCGGCGACAGCGCGCCGTAGAGCGGCATAATGGTGAGCGACTCCGCTCCAGGCAGTGAAGAGGACGATTGAGCAGCTCGCAGCAGCCCTTCGACTCGCCTTATTTCACCGGCTCCGGGCAGGAATACGAGGGCATCACCTTCATGCTGACGCATCGCCTCCATTACAGTCCGCGCAGAAGCATCTTCAATTCTGCCGGATACAGGCTTAGCCGCGTAGAAGGTCTCAACCGGATAAGCGCGACCTTCACTCACAAGCATAGGCGCGTCACCCAGCAAAGAGGCGACAGGCTCTGCTTCCAGCGTAGCCGACATGACAAGCAATCGAAGCTCCTCACGCAGGACGGACTGCGTTTGCAGACAGAGCGCCAGCCCTAAGTCTCCGTGCAAATGCCGCTCATGGAACTCGTCAAAGATAACGAGTCCAACGCCTTCAAGTGCCTGGTCCGTTTGCAGCATCCGCGTCAGAACGCCTTCTGTGATAACCTCAATGACGGTATTCGGTCCGACTTTGGTATCCATTCGCACGCGATATCCAACCGTTCCTCCCACTTGCTCGCCGAGCGCTGTTGCCATATAACGAGCGGCTGATCGAGCCGCCAAACGCCGCGGCTCCAGCATGAGAATTCGCTGACCTTGAAGCCACGGCGCATCCAGCAAAGCAAGCGGTACTCGTGTCGTCTTCCCCGCGCCAGGGGAGGCAACGAGCACAGCAGAAGTCCTTTCTTCGAGCACTTGCCGCAGTTCAGGCAGAAGCCCGTCAATCGGAAGCGGCTCTTGAGCACGAACCGTTCGATTGTGATTACGTTCGTTCATCGTTTGTTCCCCTGTCTCTCAATCTCATATGTCCTATTATAGGGACTTTCCGCTTTCACCGTCAAAATTCGCAACTTGAACAGAAAGAAACCGAGTGCGCTCAACGCCCTCGGTTGCAATCTTTGCATCAACTCATAACTCCGTTAAACCACAACCAGCATCAAACTAAACAACAGCAAGGCTTCAATCATCTCAACCATTGCCCCGTACGTATCTCCTGTCAGTCCGCCCAGCTTGCGTGACAGCCATACACTGAGAACAACGCCAGCAACAATCGTAATTACGCCTTGCAGGAGCAGCATCCCTAACTCTAACTCTGGATATGCAACAATTCCAGCCACGGCAACAAGCAACAGCTGCAGCAGCACGGCCCCCGCAGCGTGGCGTATGCTAACCGATTTAAACAAAGCCGCCATCCCTTCTTGCGGTCTTGCGAAAGGCCATCCAATCATCGCCATAACTACCCATGTTCGACTCCAAGAACAAGCAAGAATCACGAGTGCCGCTACGGTACGCATATTCAGCTCTGATCCAACCATCAATTCTGACAAGACAGTAAACTTGAACAATAGCAATAATACTGCCGCAAGCACACCCATGGCGCCAACTCGGCTGTCTTTCATAATCTCCAGCATGCGCGCGCGAGATCGGTGACTCAGTACGCCATCCGCAGTATCCATCATGCCATCCAGATGTAAGCCGCCGCTCAGCATAATCCAGACGATTAGCAGAATAACAGCTGCCGGCATCGCCGGTACCGCACCATGAAGAAGAGTCATCGCAGCGGCGACTATACCGCCAACGATTGCACCAACAAACGGATAATAGACGACGCTGCGTGCCAGCATCTGAGGAGTGAATGGAATGACAACCGGCACGGGTATCCGTGTCAACAGCTGCATCGCCGTTCCGAGCGCTTGAAGCTGTACTTTCATGAATCGAATTAGCACGCTAATCCTCCCCCAACTCAAAAGCATGTGCCTTCAAATCAAGCGGGATGCCGGCCACCACCAGAAAAGCCTGCTCAGCGCATGCAGCCAGCTTGCGGTTCATTCGCCCTGCCTCGTCGCGGAATCGGCGTCCGAGCGGATAAGCAGGTACGATTCCGCTGCCTACTTCGTTGGTGACGAGCAGCAGCGTACCCGTAAAGCCGGATACAGCATCGACAAGTCGATTGACCTCTGCTAAGAGCGCTTCGGAATCATATCGAAATGATTCCCCATCAGTAGCGTCAAACTCACCGAGTCGGAGCATCTGATTCGTCAACCACAGGGTGAGACAATCGACAAGAACGGCAGGACGCTCATGAATTTGACCTTTGATTTGTCCTTTGATTTGTCCTTTGATTTGTCCTTTGATTTGCCCCCCCACTTGCCCCTGCTCTAGTCCCTGCACTCGCCCTTCAACCACAGCTTCCGCCTCAAGTCGTTCCAGCAGCTCCGCCACCTCGTAAGGCTCCTCAATCGTTTGCCAAGCAAACTCCGACAGCGCACGCGATTCCCGATGATGGTCGGTCCGTTCCTTCATCTCCTCATCCCAAATCTGAGATGTGGCGATATAGATGCCCCGCTTAGCCAGCTTCTTCGCATAGGCTTCGGCGAAGCCGCTCTTCCCGCTCCGAGCACCGCCGGTAATGAATATCGCCATGTTCTCCCCCATCTCTTGTCCAACAAGCATTGCAGTCCGCTACTCGCGCGAAACCCCGGCGCTCTCGAACGTAGCCATCTCTCGCATCACGCGAAGTGCTGCATCGACCAAATGGAAGCAGAGCACAGCCCCCGTCCCCTCACCCAGCCGCATATCCAAATAAATCATCGGCGATAATCCGATCTGTTCCAGCAGCTTGCGGTGTCCTTGCTCTTGCGAGAGATGCGAGCCGATCATATACACCGCCGATTGTGGTGCAATCGAGGCTGCAACAAGCGCTGCAGCCGAAGAGATGAAACCATCAATAATAACCGGGCAGCGACTAGCCGCTGCACCGAGGATGACGCCGACTAATCCGGCAATCTCAAGCCCGCCTATTTTGGCCAATACGCCAATCGGATCGGAAGGAGAAGGCATGTTGCACGCGATTGCCCGATTGACCACATCAACCTTATGCAAACGACGCTCTTCATTAATTCCCGTGCCAAGTCCTACTGCCTCATCTGCCGACATGCTGCCAAGCACAGCACATAGCGCGGCACTTGCAGTCGTATTGCCAATTCCCATTTCGCCGGTAGCAAACATGCGATACCCGTCAGCAGCAAGCTTTGTCGTCAAATGATAACCATCTATGATAGCCGCGACTGCTTCATCACGCGTCATCGCCTGCTCTTTTGTCATGTTCGCGGTGCCCTTGCGGGTTTTGCACGTAATCAAGGACGGGTGCTCCAAATCCGCATTCACGCCCATATCCACACAGTACACGTCAGCGCCTGCACCTCTGGCAAGGACGTTCACGCATGCCCCGCCTGAGAGAAAATTCAATACCATCTGAGGCGTTACTTCAGCGGGAAAAGCACTTACACCTTCCTCGCACACCCCATGGTCGCCAGCCATCACAATAACGGCCCGTTTTGATAAATCGGCTGTAACTTCGCCCGTTATGCCTGCTATTTGCTTAGCGATTTCCTCCAGCTTCCCTAAGCTGCCGGGAGGTTTCGTCAAATTATCCAAGTGAAGCTGGGCTGCTGCAATTTGTTCCACATCGAGTGGTTGAATACGTTCAATTAACTCCATTAAATAGTTTTCGTCTTTCATGCTAACTCTCCTTTTCACCCCGGCTGTACGCCTGATTGCAATAGAATTTGCGGAACACCGGTATCCGGATGCGGCAGCACGATGGATCTGGCACCGAACACCGTTTGAATGAGCTCAGGTCGAATAACCTCCGAGGGAGATCCATACGCTTCGATGCCTCCATCATGCAGTACAAGCAATGCATCGCAATAATGTGCTGCCAGATTCAAATCATGCAGCACGGAGATGACCGTCAACCCACCCTCCCGCTGCCAATTCTTCACTGTATCGAGCAGCTGTATCTGATACCCGATATCCAGATAAGTGGTCGGCTCATCGAGCAGCAGCAGCTCAGGCTCTTGTGCCATAACTTTGGCCAATGCAACACGCTGACGCTCGCCTCCACTCAGTTGATCGATCCGTCGATGCTGCAGTTCAAGCAAGCCCATGGAGCCAAGTGCATCTTCAACCACATCGCCGCTGCCGGAAGTTTCCTCTCCCAGCCAGTTCTGATATGGAAAACGCCCCATTGTAACAACCTCGCGCACGGTAAAACCAACCGAAGGCAATCCGCCTTGCTGCAGCACGGCAACCCATTTGGCCAAATCCTTGCGTTTATACGCACTAACAGCCCGATCCCTTAACAGCACTTCGCCTGAAGTCGGCAGCTCCATGCCTGTCAGCAGCTGGAGCAGCGTAGATTTACCGACGCCGTTCGGACCGATAATGCCATACATACGACCTTCTTGCATTGAGAAACTAATCTCGCGCAGAATTTGCTTATCCCCAATTATTTTGGATAATCGCCTTGCTTCGATCATGTTTGCGACCCTCCCTGCAGTACCTTACGCCGATAGAGCAAATAGGCAAAGAACGGTGCACCGATAAGCGCCGTCACCACGCCAAGCGAGATTTCCTTTGGGCTTAGTGCAGTTCGAGCGAGCGTATCCGCCCATAAGAGATAAATAGCACCGCCTACCGCAGACAGCGGAATAATGAAACGATAGTCCGGGCCGACCAGCAACCGAAGGAGATGAGGCACTACCAGCCCTACGAAACCGACTACACCCGCAATAGATACCGCAACCGCGGTCAAAAATGTAGAAACGATCAGAACGATCAGCTTCGTGCGCTCGACGTTCACGCCTAAATGCGCGGCATGTCGTTCGCCCAGCACGAACAAATTGAGATGCTGTCCATAGCGGATCATGACCGGCAATCCCACGATAAGAAACGGCAAGATCAGCCGGACGTGCTCCCAGCTGCGAGCACTTAGACTGCCCATTAGCCAGAATAAGGCTTCGTTGATAACGCCTTGCGACATCGACACCATGAACGTCACGAAAGCGCCGAGAAAGGCTTGAACGATTACACCGGACAAGATTAACGTCTCGACATTAATCGCTCCTCTTGCTCGGGAGAGTGCAAACACAATAAAGAGGGTAACGATCCCTGTAGTAAAAGCGACGAGCGGAACCGTCCATAAGCCGATTACCTTCTGGTAGCCGAATACAATCATGAATGCCGCGCCTACCGAGCACCCCGTTGCGACACCCAGTGTGAACGGATCAGCAAGCGGATTACGCAACACACCTTGAAATCCGGAGCCGGCAATTGCCAAACAAGCGCCGATAAGCATTGCTAATACGACTCTTGATAATCTTAGCTGTGTCACGATTGCGATATCGCTGGCATCATAGAGACCGCTCGGGTCCTCCATCCACGGCAACTGATGAATCAATATTCCCCAAACGCGCAGTAGCGGCAATCCGGATGAGCCAATCGACAAACTGACGACGACAGATACAGCAAGAAGGAGCATCGCTGCTCCTCCATAAACAACAAGCTTTGTTCTCATCTTACTTGAACAGATCCGGATGCAGCTTCTTCGCTACCTCCAGCAGCCCATCGGCAAGTCGAGGTCCGACCCGGGTCAACGGATCCTGATCCACTTCAAACACCTGCTTATTCTTAACCGCATTAATTGTTGCCCAGCCAGGTCTTGTTTCTATCCCGGTTAGGATAGGATTGGTCTCACCTTCAGCGAGAGTCATGGACGCATAAATGATCTGATCCGGATTCGATTTCACGACCGACTCGGGGTCAATCTCGTACCAGCCCTGCTCGCTGGCGACGTTAACGCCTCCGGCGAGTGTAATGAGCTCATCCAAGAACTCTCCTTTTCCGACTGTCCAGCCCGGTGCGAACTCCAGATACACATTCCGTTTCGGCGCATCTTTAACGGTGTTAATAACCTGTTCTCTAACTTGCTCCATATGAGCCGTAACTGCTGCAGCTTGCTCATTCTTATCCAAAATTTCACCGATCTGCTTCACCTTCGCTATGACAGCATCGTACGTCTTCGGATCTGTAGCAAACACCGGGATTTGGAGCGAGCGAAGCTTATCGACAACGGCACTCCCCATGGTATAGGAGGCGAGCACAAGGTCAGGTTTCAGCGAAACGATTTTCTCAATATCGGCGTCCATATCGCCGATCTTCGTCACACTCTCCGCTTCCTTGGGATAGTTAGAGTAATTGTCTACCCCAACCAGAGAAGCCCCGGCATCTATGGCATAGACGACCTCAGTCTCACTGGGCAGCAATGAAACAATGCGCGCAGGCGCAGACTGGAATGTGAGCTCAGTTCCCGTCACATCCTTCAACGTCAGCGGGTATACGGAATGTTGTTGCTGTGCGGAGTTATTCGCAGCAGCTTGCTCGGTTGCATTGGCCGCATTGCCAGCGCTGCCCGCATTACCCGCATTCTCAGCAGCTTGATTGGCGTTATTCTTACCTGAGCCACAAGCAGCTGTAATCAGCAGCACTGCAGCCATAGTTACGAGTAATACAAGTTTAGTTAATGGCATTAATTTAGATTTCATTTGAATCATTCTCTCCCCATTCTATAATTGCGTACAACAAAAAAAAGCATTTCCGACTTCGAGCGTCAGAAATGCTTACGTTCCGTAGAACATCAGCGGGCAATAAACGGTTGCCCATCTCCAACACCTCCCTAAGTCCTCGTAGGTAGCGTTCATACTGAACAGGCAGGTATCCTGACTCGAAGCTTCTGTCATCAACGTCTTCCCAAACGATCCCATCGTTCAGTGACTTATCATTGATGCGTTGTCGATTGGAGATGGGCGAGCATGCCTTCCCTTCCAGAATCGACGCTTCTTACAGTGGCGGGTCCGTGCCGGTATTGCACCGGTCTTCCCATTTAAGCTAAGCTTGCGCGTTTCAACGGACTGAAACGAACGCATACGCTTAGCACCTGTTCGTAAACTATGAAATTGTGCTTGAGTAACTATACCATCACCTTTTTAGGATGTCTACAATTGGCTTTCACTTCCGAAGAAATCGGTTCATTTGGCCGTTTAAACGCAGCGCATTAAATACGACAGACACCGAACTGAGCGCCATAGCTGTTCCGGCCATCCACGGCTCTATGCCGCCTACTGCCGCAAACGGGATCACAATAGAATTATAGAGCAGCGCAAAACCAAGATTTTGCCGGATATTCCGGACTGTCATTCTGCTGATTTGAAAAGCCTCATAGATACCGGTCAGCCGCGAGCGAAGCAGCGTCATATGCCCGGCATCAAGCGCTGCCTCCGTACCGCCGCCCATCGCGATGCCGACATCTGCGGCAGCAAGTGCGGGAGCATCATTCCAGCCGTCACCGGCCATTGCAATGACTCTTCCTTCCCCTTGCAGCTGGCGAATGAGCTCTGCCTTGTGCTCCGGCAGCATGGACGCATGTACATCATCCTGTGCGATTCCCGTGATCCGGGCCACGTTCATTGCTGATGATGAATGATCGCCGGTTGCAAGTAAGACGCGAACGCCTTCGGCTGCCATCGCCGAGACTGCATCCGTCGAGGAGCGTTTTACTTGATCGGTGAAGGCAAACGCACCGGCGCATTCCCCGTCTATCGCGGCATAGATGACCGTCTCCCCGAGTTCTTCTTTCCGATTGACGAAGCTCAGCAGCACTCGATTCATCTTCCAGTCCCGCTCAGCGGCAAAACCGGCATTGCCAATTTCGACGCGCTTGCCTTCAACGACTGCTTCAATCCCCTTGCCCGGATATGCTTGATAAGCCGTTGATTCCGGGATCACTAGCCCAGACCGTTTACCGGCAGCCTTAATCGCTGCTGCGAATGGATGCTGAGAATTTGCCTCAGCAGACGCCGCTAGACGCAGCAGCGCGCTTGGCGAGCCGGACAATGCGGACACTTCCGTTAACGCAGGCTTGCCTTCTGTTAACGTACCTGTCTTATCCAACACAATCGTATCCAATTGAGCCAGACGCTCCAGCGCGCCTGCTTCCTTCATCACGATGCCGCGGCGGGCAAGCTTACCGGTAGCCAATACGAGCGATATCGGCGCTGCCAAACCAAGCGCGCACGGACATGCTGCCAGAAGCACAGCAAGCGCATGAAGCGAAGCCTTCCCCCAGTCGCCCGGATCCAGCCAAATCAGCCAAAGAAGCAAGGTAGCCAAAGAAAGCAGCATCATAATCGGTACAAAAATAGCCGATAACCGATCCACTCTTCGCCCGATCGAAGACTTCGTCGCCTGCGCTTGGCGCGTCAATGCCGCAATTCGGCTTAACATCGTATCCGGCCCTGTCGCCGTTACCCGAATTCGCAGCTCTTGTCCGCGAACGATAGTACCGGCGTACACATGATCCCCGGCTGACCGCACGACAAGCGCGCTCTCGCCGGTTAGGAAGGATTCATCCATCGTCGAATGTCCCTCCACGATGATTCCATCCGTCGGAAGCGGTTCATTCACCGCGGCAATAAGCTGATCTCCGAGTCTTATTTTTGCTAGTGATGTCTTCTCTCTGCTTCCACCGCGAATGACGACCGCTTCGCTCGTCTGAAGCGAAGCGTAGCTATCGCTTTCCTTCATGACCCGCTCCGATGCGGACGCCTCCAGCAGCTTGCCAAGCAGCACAGCGGTTATGACTACCGCAGACGTTTCGAAGTATAGCGCCCCGCCGGTCATCATGGAGATATAGCTGTACGCGAAAGCAGCTGTAGTTCCTATCGCGACTAGCACATCCATATTCGCCGTTCGCTCTCGAAGGGCATAGAAAGCTCCGAAATAGAAAGGCATCCCGATAAAGAACTGTACAATTGCCGCGAGCACGAATTGAAGCAGCGGCTCCTGTATAATCAATGGAACCGGGATGGCTTCCAGCCAGGCGTAATGATGAACCATCGTCCACAGCAGCGGGATTGTGAAGAGCACCGCCACGAAGACACGCACCTTAAGCGAGTCCAGCTCGGAAGAATTGTCCCCATCCTTCCCGTAGAGGAAAGCATGAAATCCAAGCTGCCCGATTCGTTCGATAATGGATGTCGGCGTCGTTTGTTCCGGTGAGAAGGTGATGTAAGCTGATTTGGCCGCATAATGAACGGATACACCGGATACGCCTGCCAGCTTGCCGACAGCTCGTTCAATCCGGGTAGCACAAGCCGTACAGCTCATGCCGTGTATTCGCAAATCTAGCGCTTGGTCTCCGCGTTGCTGCTGCATAAGGAACCTCCTCCATCAAACAAACTAGCTGTCCTACTCTCCACTATATGGCAGGGTTGTTCGACTCATGATATAAACAACAAAAGCACCTTCGCGCAGCAAGCGCGAAAGTGCTCTCTTGAACAACATTCTATTCCCCGGTAGCTACTTCTCCGGGCCAGCTCAGCATACCGCCAAGCACATTAACGACCTCATACCCTTGGGCAGCCAAATAATCACAAGCTTTGCCGCTGCGATTGCCGCTTCTGCAAACCATATACAGCGGCTCCTCGAAAGCATTCAATTCACCGAGTCTTTCGATGAAGACGGAGAGCGGGATGCTCACCGCTTCTTTAATATGACCCGATTCCCACTCGTCGGGTTCACGTACATCGATTACACTCAGCTTCTCGCCTTCACGCAGCCGAGTTTCCAGTTCACTAGCTGTTATTTCTCCCATTACCTGCAATCGCTCCTTAGCGCATAAATTCAAACCTATACCTGCATTCTACTCCTCTGCCTTACCAAATGTCCATCCGGCAAGCGACATAAGTAGGAGCAGCATCCGCTGCTTCCTGCGAATGCTGCTCCAGATCAGCTTTCTATTTCGTCATATACGCACCGCTATGCCGCTTGCTTCTTTGGATTCAGATCAACGAAGAAAAGGCAGGCAATCCGTCCACTTTGCCGTCTTCCATAAATTGAATGCGAACGACCTTCTCGCTATGCTGCTCAAACCAGATGCGCACGGTAACTTCAAACTTGCGGGAGCCTTTGTTGAGCAGCAGACGAAACGTTTCTGACATCAATCCCGCTTCCTCCACTTTTCGGCCGACATGCTTATAGTCCACGATCTCAGCATGATAACGGTGCGTCGTTTCCTTCATCGCGAGTCTGCCCCACTTTGCGTAAGGCGGTTCAGCGGAAACAGGCGTAACGGCACAGAACAACATCATACAAGTCATCATTAGAATTATTAACGGTCTCATTCTTCCACCTCCATAGTCTAGGCGATGGTAGAATTCCCCATTTCAAGCTCTTTCATACATGGATAAGCTTACTGTTTCAATTCGAATGGACCTTTGACCACACGCTGACTTGTCGTCACGATACGACTTGACAGCAGCAGCGCGGCACTCCAGCACAATAGAAATCCATTCCACAGCGGATCAAATACTCCCTTAGGCGGGTGTAGATATCGATAAGGAATACCGTCTGTGAACAACTGCTCTCTTAGATTGGTACCGAAGCGCAGTGCAATTATGGCAGCTACGATAAGAGCAAGTGATCCGAGCGCATGCCACACTCGCTGCTTCTTCACGGCCCAATAGAACAGTGAAGCAACATAGAATCCGAATAATAAGGAAGACAACGGTGCCACAACGACGATACTGACGAAATCATGCCTGTGGTGAATAACCATCATTTTCAGCTTGTAAACAATCACCGTTGTACTCAACAACACAAGCCATAGGGAGATTTTCGTGCTTGGAGCAGCGAGCTTCTCTTTACTTGTTTTCCGTGACAACCCTATGAAGCGAAAGTATCGATACAGGAGGATGAGCCCCGGTATTACCAGCCCCACTATCGAGAAGTCAATCTGAAGCTTAGCATACAAAGGCGAATCGCCATGATGTGCACGCAGGAAATCGAACCATTCAACAAATATACCGCCTGCATGTGTCCAAGCATCAACAAACATATGGGTCCAGTAACCAATTAACAAGGAACCGAGGAAGACGATCCATGCGCGAACCGAGTCCAGCTTCCAATCCACGCATAAGCTGGAGACGAACTGATCCATTCGCCCGAATGACGGAAGAAACTTTGGCAGTACCGGTTTAATCAAATAATGAAACACGAATGCGAAGGCAATACACAAAGGCAAGCCTTGTATTAGAAAACCTAATATCGAATGTCCAATACTCTGATAGGGCTCCATCGCCACAAAATACTCCATATCAGGCGACATGCTCCCTAGGATAAGTCCCGTGACACTTACCCATTTAGGTTTGATCCGTCGAAGTGGAACCGCAAACAGCGGATGTGCAAATGTAAAAGGCACGGTTATTCTAACCCGCCGAATTTATTCAGAGGCCACAGACGAAATACTGCGCGACCTTCCAGGCTTGATAAGGCGATGGGGCCTAACACGCGGCTGTCTTGACTGTTTTCTCGATTATCTCCCATTACAAATACGGTATCAGCCGGGACAGTGTATGGCATTTCCAGCCCGTTTGAGAAGGTAAGACCTTTTATGTACGGCTCTTTCAATGGATGTTCATTCAGAATGACATGACCATCACCGGTAATATTAAGGACATCTCCCGGCAAGCCGATCACGCGTTTAATTAATCGCTTGTCACTTTCAGGACCGTTGATGATGACAATATCTCCTCGATTCGGTGATTCGAACCTGTAGCTGATTTTGTCCTCAATTAATCGTTGACCTTCTACTAATGTTTTTTGCATTGAAATATTCCTTACTTCGGTTTGGGCAAAAGCATAGTTCTGGATCAGCAGCGCCGCTACCATCGCCACTCCAAGCGTAAGAATCCAGTCTCTTACTTCTCTCGCCCACGGTTTCTTATGCGTAGGTGTAACTTCCGGATTCTCCATATCATTCTCCTTCCAATTCGTACAGCTTTCGGTGTTCGTCGTTCACATTCCAACAAAACCTTCTTATAACTATTACGAATTTAACCATCAAATAGTTTCTTTGAAAACAGCATTTTGTAAAAAGCATTGCCCGTCCGCGCTCTCGTAGGATAAAGTTAGTAGATTAATGTAACTTTCCGAAGGAGTGAATTTCCGTTGTCCGCTGACGCCAAGGCTGCGCTTATACCCACTACTCGCGCTGACCATGTTATTTTCATCATAGTCACCTTATTGTACTGGTCTACCCTGTATGTCTATGTCCCCATTCTTCCTCCGTTTATGAAAAGCAGCGGGTACGCCGATGTGTTGATCGGCATCGTACTCGGCAGCTACGGCTTTACGCAAATGCTTGTCCGTTTCCCGCTTGGACTCGCTTCCGATAAGCTTCATAAACGCAAGCCGTTCCTTATGCTGGGCATGGTGAGCGGTGCATTAAGCTGCGTATTGTTCACGATTCCCGGCTCCTGGCTATGGCCGTTAGCAGGACGAATGATGTCAGGCGTCTGCGCTTCCGCATGGGTTGCCTTCACCGTGCTGTACGCAGCCTACTACGCCTCCTCCGAAGCGACCAAAGCGATGAGCAATATCAGCTTCATGACCGTCTCCGGGCAATTAATCGGCATGACGCTGAGCGGCTGGCTTGCCGGCGCATACAGCTGGAACGCTGCTTTCATCGCCGGGATTGGACTCGGTATCGCAGGGTTACTGCTCTCCTTTGCAGTTAAAGAGCCTCGCGAGGGGGTGGAACGTCCGCCAATCTCGCTTCAGCATCTACGAGAGGTTGTTCGAACGCCTTCACTCATACAGGTTTCTACGCTATCGATCTTGGCGCATTGCGTGCTGTTTATTACCATGTTCGGGTTTACGCCGCTGAAAGCAACATCCTTAGGTGCATCAAGCAGTCAGCTTACGTTAATCGTCATTGCGTTCATGGTCCCGCATGCCATCGCTTCCTTGCTGACAGGTCGAATCCTTGCACCGCGATACGGGAGCAGGAATGTCATTGCGGTAGGCTTCGCACTTAGTGCAGTATGCACGATTGCCATTGCCTACTCGCCTTCACTCGGATGGCTGGCACTAACACAGGCGCTTAACGGCTTTGCACAGGGCATGCACCTGCCCTTGCTGCTCGGGCTCGCTATACAGCCGTTTGAGTCTTCTAAACGCGCAACGGCGATGGGCTTCTACCAAGCCGTATACTCGATCGGAATGTTCGCAGGCCCTTTCTTAGCCGGCTTCATTAACGAAGCCTTCGGCCGCGATTACGGATTCTGGCTTGGCGGACTCTTCGCTCTTGCTGCACTTGCCCTAATCCTCATTTGGCGTCGCAGTCATGCGCCACAATCTGCCTAACAACACAAAAACCTGCCGCACATTGCTCGCGCGGCAGGTTTTTCCTCATTGCCTCTAATTACATGCACTCTTCCGGATCTTCAACCTGAGCATCTTCGATCGAGATCTTCTCGGCAACCGTGTCGCGAATGACAGAAACGACAGTTTGCAGCAGATAGTTAATATCCGCTTGGCTTTGTTGGAACTCCGTAATGATCGGAATTCCGTCCAGCTCATCTTGAAGCACTTCGATCTCTTTCTCGATCTTAGCCACCATATCTGCGTTCTTGAACGTTGTTTCGAAAGCGACGATTTCCTTCTGCTTCTTCTTGATTACTGCGATCAACCCTTGAATGCGCTCATTGCCTTGGATTTGTTTCTCTGCACGTTGGAACTGTTGAACTTCTTCCGATGTGAAGATCATGGTTGCCAGTTCTTTCGTCTTGGCCATGATATCTGCACGTACGATTATATCTTCTGTATTGAATTTCGGTACCGTACAGCTCGAATCGTGGTCGTGATCGTGGTCATGTTTATGATCGTGTTTCGCTGTTTGCTCTTTTGCCAATGGTTCCAGCTCCTCTAGTTTGTTAAGATACGGCTTCGTGTTTCGTATATTCCATGATGGGCTCTGCTTTGACATACCAAGTTTGAGCCTCGGTCACTCTTGCTTCGATGAATTGTCCAATCCATTCAGCCGGTCCTTCGATATGTACCAGCTTGTTCGTACGCGTACGTCCGGACAATACATGTGCATTGTTCTTGCTCTGGCCTTCAATCAGCACTTCGACAATTTGACCGATTGCTGCTTCATTACTACGACGGCTGAGCTCCGCGATAACGGCATTCAGTCGCGCGAGCCGCGCTTTCTTCACAGCCTCCGGAATGTTATCTTCCATCTCTGCAGCAGGTGTCCCCACACGCGGTGAGTAGATGAAGGTGTAAGCAGAAGCAAATCCGACCTCTCTCATCAAGGAGAGCGTGTCTTCGAACTGCTCGTCCGTTTCACCTGGGAAACCTACAATGACATCTGTAGTCATGGATACACCGGGAATCGCTCGTTTGATTTTGGCAGCCAGCTCCAGGAACATTTCTCTTGTATATTTGCGACTCATCCGTTTGAGCACCTCTGTGCTGCCGGATTGCACCGGTAGATGAATATGCTCTACAAGATTGCCCCGTGTGGCCAGAACCTCTATCAGATGATCGTCGAAGTCGCGCGGGTGACTCGTCGTAAATCGAATGCGCGGCAAATCGATTCGGGCCATATCCGCCATCAAATCGCCGAACCGATACTCGATATCGTCAAAATCCTTCCCATAGGCGTTAACGTTCTGCCCCAGCAGTGTAATCTCTTTAAAGCCCTGCCGAGCCAGCTCGCGAACCTCTGCGATTACATCCTCCGGACGTCTGCTGCGCTCTTTACCGCGCGTATAAGGCACGATACAGTACGTACAGAACTTGTCACAGCCATACATGATGTTCACCCAGCCGCGCATGCCTTCACGCTTCTTAGGCAGGTTCTCGATGATGTCGCCTTCTTTGGACCATACCTCTACTACCATTTCCTTGCTAAACAGCGCATCCTGCAAGAGGTAAGGGAGCCTATGAATATTATGTGTACCGAAAATAAGATCGACGAAGCTATGCTTCTGCATAATTCGGCTGACCACCGATTCCTCCTGCGACATGCAGCCGCACACGCCAAGAATCAATCCCGGTTTCTCCAGCTTCAGGTGCTTCAGATGCCCCAGCTCGCCGAATACTTTATCTTCCGCATTCTCGCGAACTGCGCAAGTGTTGAGCAGGATGACATCCGCTTCCGTACGGTCATCCGTCGGCAAGTAGCCCATTTGCTCGAACATGCCTTTCATGACTTCCGTATCATGCTCGTTCATCTGGCAGCCGTATGTCGTAATATGATAGAGCTTGCCTTTGCCAAGCTGCAGCAGTTCCGGAGGTGTTGCCGATTCATAATGAACCTGAATGGCTTCCTTCCCTCTTCGCTTCTCGTCCTTATAGTTAGGCGCAGCGTTGACCGTTATATCGCGACCGTTAATTCGGTAGGTTGTTTTCCCGTCTTCTTCCCTCAGTACTTTCGCACCTGTGAAGTCAAAATACTTGGAGAAGTCCTTTTCGCCGCTCACGGGCTTTGTTTGGCCTGCAGCCGCGTCGTGCGTCTCCTTACTCACAAACCTTCACGCCCTTCCTCCATACGTGTCCATTCCAATATTATAGCAAACCCAGTCGCGATTATAAAGAAGAATGAACCTTTGTTCAACCTCACAGCAATCCAATTGTAACAAAAAAGAGACAATTCACTCCTGCGAGCGACTGTCTCTTTCTAGTTATCGGCTATAGCAGGTTATCCGATGATCTCAGCTTGATCGCCGGTAGACGCGCCTGCTGCATTCGCTTCATCCGTGTCAATGTGCATATCAAGCGCGAACTCCGGAGATACGCGTGCGATTACATTCTCTAGCACGAGGCCGCGTTCGCCTTGCAATCGCACTGTCAACCGCTGTTTATCCGCAATTCCGAAGCGCTCCGCATCACTCGTATGGAAGTGAATGTGACGCGCTGCTACGATGACGCCTTCTTCGATTGTTACTTCCCCTGCAGGCCCTTTGATCGTGATGCCCGCAGAGCCTGCGATGTCACCGGATTCGCGAACAGGCGGTTTAATGCCAAGCGTGAACGCATCCGTACGGGAAACTTCGAGCTGCGTACGTTTGCGAACCGGACCCAGAATCCGGACTTTGCCGAAGCTCCCCTTCGGTCCAACAATCTCTACTGTTTCATTAGCTGCATATTGCCCTGGCTGAGATAGCGGCTTGAAGACGGACAACTCAGCACCTTGTCCGAATAGTATTTCTACATGCTCCTGCGTTAGATGAATATGTCTGGCGGATACGCCAACGGGAACCATCATTGTCATAAGTTTGTTAAACACCTTTCATACAACGCGTCAGGTCGATAAGAAAGGCATACAGCTCAGGGATGAACTGTATGCCTTCTATATAGGCTGAAACTGTTGCGATTATTTAAATTCAGCTACCAATTTATCGAATTGCTCCTGCGACAAGGATAGATCTTGGTTAGCCAGGCCTTCCGGTTGGAAGCCGCTCACCATATCCTCGTACGATTTACGTTCTTTGTTCTGGTAGATGAGGCCTGTAAGCATGCCGTTCGTTTCCATGATTTTGTTCATAGCCGCGATACGGTTTGTCGAATCGTAATCCGGGAATTGATCCAGGTTTACGATATTCTCTTTGAACCAATCGTAGGTGTTTACTTTGTTGAACGTTACGCAAGGGCTGAATACGTTGATCAGCGAGAAGCCTTTGTGGTTCAGGCCTGCTTCGATCAGGGCAGTCAGTTGCTTCAGATCGCTGGAGAACGATTGAGCGATAAACGTAGCGCCTGCCGACATTGCGATTTCAAGCGGCGACAGCGTTGTTTCAATCGAACCTTCCGGTGTCGATTTGGTTTTGAAGCCTTCCGCACTGCGCGGCGAAGTTTGACCCTTCGTCAAGCCGTAGATTTGGTTATCCATAACGATATACGTAAGGTCAACGTTACGACGAATCGCATGTACCGTATGGCCCATACCAATTGCGAAGCCGTCACCGTCACCGCCGGAAGCGATAACTGTCAGCTCGCGGTTAGCAAGCTTCACGCCTTGTGCGATTGGCAATGCGCGGCCGTGAATACCGTGAAGACCGTACGCATTCACATAGCCGGAGATACGACCGGAACAGCCGATCCCGGAAATAACAGCCAGACCCTCTGGCTCAAGACCAACGTTAGCGGCAGCCCGCTGAATAGCGGCTTGAACGGAGAAATCTCCGCAGCCTGGGCACCAGTTCGGTTTTACATTATTACGAAACTCTTTAAATGTAGCCATCTCTTAGACCAACTCCTTGCATGCTTTGTGCACTTCGGAAGGCAGGAACGGATTGCCGTCGTATTTCAGAACGCTCTGGATTTTATCCGCGTAACCTGCATGTAATTTCACTTGATCAGCCAGTTGGCCGGTTGCATTGTTCTCAAGTACAACGACCTTCGTTGCGCTTTGCAGGTAAGGCTTCACAAGCTCCGCAGGGAACGGGTGAATTTGGCGAATCGTAATATGGTTCGTTTTCAGGCCGTCACTCTCCATACGAAGACGAGCTTCGTCGATCGTGCCGCCGGTTGAACCCATGCCGATGATGAGAAGATCCGCTTCTGCATGAGGAGCATCTGCGCGAACCGCATCACGGATATACACGCCGTCAAGCTTCGTGAGACGTTTATCCATCATCTTCTTACGATTGATGGCACTTTCCGAAGGACGTCCTGTTTCGTCATGCTCAACGCCCGTTACATGGTGCAAACCGCCTTTGTCGCCCGGAATAACACGCGGGGATACGCCGTCTTCCGTTAGTTCATAACGTTTGAACAGTTCATTCGTTTCAAGCTCAGGCAATTCTCGAACGAGCTTACCGCGGTTAATCGGCATTTTATTCAAATCCAGCGCATCGCAAGATTGCTTACCAAGCGACAGCTGAAGGTCAGTCATTAGAATAACCGGTACTTGGTATTGCTCTGACAGGTTGAACGATTCAATGGTGTCGTAGAAGCAATCTTCCAGGGAAGCCGGTGCAATTACGATCTTCGGAATTTCACCGTGCGTTCCGTATACCATGGCATTAAGGTCGGATTGCTCTTGTTTCGTCGGCAAACCTGTGGAAGGACCTCCACGCTGCGTATCTACGATTACAAGCGGCGTTTCTGTCATCCCTGCAAGTCCGATCGCTTCCATCATAAGAGACAAACCAGGGCCGGCAGAAGCTGTCATCGTACGCACACCGGCATAGTTCGCGCCAATCGCCATCGTTACAGCTGCAATCTCATCTTCCGTTTGAACAACGGTCCCGCCGAACTTAGGAAGCTTCTTAATGAGGTATTCCATAATCTCGGAAGCCGGTGTAATCGGATAAGCCGACATCAAGCGGCAGCCGCCTGCGACGGCGCCCAGACCGATCGCTTCGTTACCGATCATGAACAGCTTCTGTTTGCCGTCAGCCGGCTCTAGCTGGAACTCTTCCAACGGGCCGCCTGCCAGCTCTAGTACATAGTCCGAGCCGCGTTTAACCGCTTCGATATTCTTCTCAACGATTGCCGCACCTTTACGGCCGAACTCTTCTTCTACTGCTTTATTAAATACATCAACCGGCAGACCAAGAAGCGCCCAAGACGCGCCGGACGCCACCATGTTTTTCATTAGGGAAGTACCCAGATCCTCCGCGATCGAAGTGATCGGTACTGCAAATAGACGTGCATTAATGCCTTCCGGCAGAACAGGATTAAACTTTGCATCGGCAACGACTACGCCGCCAGCACGCAGTTCATGTGCGTTTAAGTCGATACTCTCTTGGTCAAATGCAACCAAAATGTCCAAATCATCCGAAATGGCAAGCATCGGTTTAGTGCTGATTCTGATTTTATTGTTGGTATGACCGCCTTTGATACGTGAAGAAAAGTGACGGTAACCATACAAGTAGTAACCAAGACGGTTAAGAGCTGTCGAGAAAATACGGTCGGTACTTTCAACGCCTTCCCCTTGTTGTCCCCCGATTTTCCAAGACAATTGACTAATCAAAACGCCCATCTCCTCTTTTGATGAACCTGCGATATTTTCGACATCATTTAACAATAATAATAAAATTCTTTTAACAGTCAAATAAATTTTATGACTCAAAGTACTAAAATGCAAGGTGTAAATGCGTTTTCATCGCATAGTTCTTTTCGATTATACCCATATCACAGCGAGATGGGAATCCCTTAATCGTTCAGCTAGGAAGATGCTTTACAAGAAAACGTAATGCATTTCCGGCGAGAAATGCATCCACTCGCTCTTCGGAATATCGCGCCAGCAGCGCATTCTGTAGATTATAAAGCTCTCCGGGATGCGTCAATTCTTGTACATGTGCTTCAATCCCATCGAAATCCGATCCGAACATAAGCTGATCTTCACCGCCAAGCTCGCAAACTCGCTCTATGTGACGCAGTACGTCAGCAATTGCCGCAGCATGATGAGGCGCAACAAATTGCGGCACGAAAGTAATCCCAATCATACCTCCCCGTTCAATGAGCGCTTCAAGCTGATCGTCCGCAAGATTGCGGGGATGCGCGCACAGGCTCCGAGAGTTCGAATGTGATGCAATCAGTGGCTTTGTTGAAATCTTGATCATTTCCCAAAATGCGCTGTCACTCAAATGAGACACATCTAACAGTATACCCAATCTATCACATTCTTTTACGAGGGCTTGGCCTTTTTTTGTAAGACCGCCTCCACGCGGCTCCATAGCCCCGTCAGCGCCCCAGTTCGCATAGTTCCATGTTAACCCCAAAGCCCTCACTCCGAGCTCGTAGAGGATGCGCAGCATCGCCAGATCGCCATGCAAACCGTCTGCGCCTTCCAGCGATAGCATGGCCCCAATAGAATCGCTTTTTTTCATGAGCTTCGCTGCGTCTGCAGAAGTCCGAACGAAGGTCATTTCCGGAACTGCCAGTACTTTACGATGAAACAAATCAATACTATGTAGAATAGGTGTCATCGATTTCTCCATCCGATCGGGAACATAAATGGCAAAGGTCTGAAGAACAGAGCCCGCCTGTTTAAGTCGCGGTAAAGTGACATCGAGTTTATTCGTCGAGTCCTGTTCAAAGGACAAGGACTGATCTTCAAGCAGCTTCCACAGCACATCACAATGAAAATCCACACTTCGTAGTTTTGGCATGGACACACCTTCCTGTATCACCTATTTTTCACGCAAAAAAACCTGCCTACAGCGTAAACAGGTCGAAGAGTTCAGATGGAATTATTTGGGCGTATTCTATCTCGGCTCAACGATGAGTTTTATCGCTGTACGATCCTCGCCGTCGATTACGATGTCTGTGAATGCTGGTATACAAATGAGGTCTACTCCGCTCGGCGCTACAAATCCTCTTGCAATTGCCACCGCCTTTACCGCTTGATTCAACGCACCAGCCCCGATTGCTTGTAATTCAGCTGCGCCGCGTTCGCGTAATACGCCGGCCAGCGCTCCTGCAACAGAATTTGGATTGGACTTTGCTGAAACTTTTAAGACATCCATGGATAGTACCTCCTCGGGAATGATGGATGAATACCGATATGTAGATAGATATTCGAGAGAGGCGAAATAATTCCTGCTTTCACTTTGCAATATATTCTGAATTATGAGAATTTTCATATAACAAAAAAAACAGATTGTCTGCTACATGAGCAGCCAATCTGTTTCGGTTAGTCGTATTTTCTGAATTTTCGTGGCCGCCCCGGTTGCTTCATCAATCTCAACCGCGATGGCATGGAGATGCCAATCTCCCTCATCTACCACAAACCGTGTTGGCAGCTGCGTCAGGAACTTGTGGAGCACTGCATTCCGTTCCATACCCAGCACGCCGTCTCTAGGGCCAACCATGCCTACATCCGTCAAGTAAGCAGTGCCTCCAGGGAGAATGCGATCATCATTCGTCTGCACATGTGTATGTGTGCCGACTACGATGGATGCGCGTCCGTCCAAGTACCAGCCCATTGCGATTTTCTCCGAAGTCGCTTCGGCGTGAAAATCGACCAAGATGTTTCTCGTTTGCTGCTGCATCTCTTCAATCAGCTCATCCGCTTTACGGAACGGGCAGTCAATCGGCGGCAGGAACGTTCTTCCTTGCAGATTAATGATCGCCAGTTCTTTGCCGTTTGCCTTTATCACGGTTGCACCCTGACCAGGCGCCTCTTCCACGTAGTTCGCTGGGCGAACCATTCGAGGCTGATCATCGATCCATTCGAAAATGTCTTTGTTATCCCAAGTATGATTGCCCATAGTAATGCCGTGAACACCGGCTTCAAGCAATTCTTTCACAATCGTTGATGTGATGCCTCTGCCTGCTGCTGCATTCTCGCCATTGGCAATAATAATATGCGGGTTATATTTGGATTTCAGTGCAGGCAGCACCTTCTTGACCGCGTTACGACCCACATTACCGACGATATCCCCAATAAACAATACGTTCATGACACCATAACCTCTCTAGTGAAGACCAGAAAAGTGGCTGCAAGCAGCCACTTTTCTAGGTACCTTGCTATTTACTTATTTCGCATATTCGACAGCACGTGTCTCACGAATGACCGTTACTTTGATATGCCCCGGATAATCGAGTTCACTCTCGATTTTCTTCGTAATATCGCGTGCTAGGCGGAATGCTTCTGTGTCGTCGATTTTGTCTGGTTGAACCATAACGCGAACCTCGCGGCCTGCTTGAATCGCGTAAGATTTCTCGACTCCGTCGAACGATTCCGAGATGCCTTCCAGCTTCTCCAGCCGTTTGATGTACGTCTCGAGCGTTTCTCTGCGTGCACCCGGTCTTGCTGCCGACAATGCATCTGCCGCACCAACCAGCATTGCGATAACAGATGTTGCTTCACAATCACCGTGGTGGGACGCGATACTGTTGATGACAACAGGATGCTCTTTGTATTTCTTCGCCAGCTCTACGCCGATCTCGACATGTGAGCCTTCCACTTCATGATCGAGCGCTTTGCCGATATCATGCAGCAATCCGGCACGTCTTGCAAGCGTCATGTCCACACCTAGCTCTGCAGCCATTAAGCCGGTCAAATAAGCGACTTCCATGGAGTGCTTGAGCACGTTTTGACCATAGCTCGTACGATATTTGAGGCGACCTAAAATCTTAATGAGATCTGGATGTAAGCCATGCACGCCAACTTCATAAGTCGCCTGTTCTCCGTATTCACGGATACGTTCATCCACTTCTTTACGCGATTTCTCAACCATTTCCTCGATACGTGCAGGATGGATACGACCATCAGCTACAAGCTTCTCGAGTGATGTACGAGCAATCTCACGACGAATTGGATCGAAACCAGACAAGATGACCGCTTCCGGTGTATCGTCGATTATGAGATCGATACCGGTCAACGTTTCCAGTGCGCGAATGTTGCGGCCTTCACGTCCGATAATGCGGCCCTTCATTTCTTCATTTGGCAATGCGACTACGGAAACCGTAGTTTCAGCCACATGATCTGCTGCGCAGCGTTGAATCGCAAGCGAGATAATATCACGTGCTTTCTTATCTGCTTCTTCCTTCGCTTGCTGCTCGATTTCTTTAATCATTTGTGCAGTTTCATGACGAACTTCCTGCTCAACGTTGTTCAAGATGATTTGTTTCGCATCTTCCATTGTCAAGTTCGAAATCCGCTCAAGCTCTTGAAGCTGCTGTTTGTAAAGGGTATCGATTTGTTCCTGTGTTTCCTCGATCCGCTTCTCTTTGTTGGCAACTTGTTCTTCTTTGCGTTCCAGCGCTTCTATTTTTTTATCCAACGACTCTTCTTTCTGAATCAGTCGTCTTTCAAGACGCTGTACCTCATTGCGACGTTCGCGAATATCTCTCTCAGCCTCGGTACGGAGCTTGTGGACTTCATCTTTCGCTTCGAGAACCGTTTCTTTCTTCTGCGCTTCGGCTTCTTTCTTCGCATTGTCAACAATTTGACTAGCGGCCTGCTCGGCGCTTGAAATTTTGGCCTCGGCGATCGATTTGCGAATAAAATAACCGACACCAAAGAAAATTGCACCAACAACGAGAATGATCAGGATCCATACCACTACTGGCATCTTTCTCACCTCCTCGTTGCTCACCTAAGCAAACGCTTGGGACATTATTTGGTTTTCTAGCCGGTTTTTAACCCGATCATACATACTTAATTTGACGAAAATAATCGTTTCGAATCAATTTTTGGAAGGAAAATCGATTCTAGAATAAAGAATACAAACTTATTTTATCTTTTGTGAAAATCAATTGTCAAGCATATGCCCATCCTCATCATCTTCCATTCCGAGAACAGCAGCCTTTACCGCTTCTCTTACCGTATTCATCGGAAACCCGCGGCGCAGCAGAAACACAGCTAATTTCTGTTTCCTCTCACGAGGTTCGCCTTTAATATAAGGCCATTTCTTATGTGCAGCTCGTATGGCGATATCCGTCTCCGATTGCTCATTCAGCTTCTGAGAGGCTTGCTTCGCCATATCTCTGGAGATTCCACGCTGCACAAGCTCCTGCTGCAATAAGCGGCGCCCTTTCATCTGGGTTCGCATCCGTTCGGAAGCATACATATTGGCATATTGCTTATCGTTGACCAAACCTTCCTGTCTCAGACGCTCAATTGCTTTCTCCGCAGTTTCGGGATCGATTTCCTTCCTTGCCAAATACCGCATAATCTCTTTCTCCGTACGCTGCCTTGCCCCTAAATGGGCTAGCGATAGAATGTACGCCCGGTGCCTGGAGTCCTCTTCGACAATCTGCTTCAGCTCATCCCCATGAATTTCTCTGCCCTTCAGCAGACGAAATTTAATCAATAGGTCTTCATGTACGCTGGTGTACGGTTCTTGCGAATCATTGACAAATAGATGGTAGCGCTGCTTGGCCTTCCGGTCCTGTTCAACGCCGGTAATTACTAACACCTCTGTCACTCCCCCAATTCGTACCACTTACTTATAAACAGAGAAGCACCTGTAAAGGTGCTTCTCCGGGTAACCGATCTCCGTCGGTTTATTCCACATCTAGATCCAACTCGTCCTCGTCTTCTTCATCCTCGCTGAATGCCTCTCCAGCTGCGGCTGCAGCTGCCATGTTGCTGGCTTCACGAATTTGCTTCTCGATTACAGCTGCAATGTCCTTATGGTCTTTAAGGAATTGCTTCGCGTTCTCACGGCCTTGTCCAAGACGCTCGCCGTTATAAGAGAACCAAGCACCGCTCTTCTGAACGATATCCTGCTCGACGCCGATATCCACGATGCTTCCCTCTCTGGAGATGCCTTCGCCATACATAATGTCGACTTCGGCTTGTTTGAAAGGAGGAGCTACTTTGTTCTTAACAACTTTAATACGTGTCCGGTTACCGACAATGTCGTTCCCTTGCTTGATGGACTCGATACGACGAACATCAAGACGAATTGTGGAGTAGAACTTCAGAGCGCGACCGCCTGGCGTTGTCTCAGGGTTACCGAACATAACGCCGACCTTCTCACGAAGCTGGTTAATGAAGATCGTGATCGTCTTCGATTTGCTGATCGCACCGGAAAGCTTACGAAGTGCTTGCGACATCAAACGTGCTTGCAAACCAACGTGGGAATCTCCCATGTCGCCTTCAATTTCCGCTTTCGGTACGAGTGCCGCAACGGAATCGACAACGACAATGTCTACCGCGCCGCTGCGAACAAGTGCTTCCGCGATCTCTAGGCCTTGCTCACCCGTATCTGGCTGAGACAGAAGCAACTCATCAATGTTAACGCCAAGCTTGCTTGCATACGAAGGATCAAGAGCATGCTCCGCATCGATAAATGCAGCTTGTCCGCCTGCACGTTGTACTTCTGCGATCGCATGAAGCGCAACTGTTGTTTTACCGGAGGATTCCGGTCCGTATACTTCAATAATCCGGCCGCGCGGGAAGCCGCCAATTCCAAGTGCAATATCTAATGCAAGTGCACCGCTGGATACTGTTTCAACTTGCATATGAGTTGATTCACCAAGCTTCATGATGGAGCCTTTACCAAATTGCTTCTCTATTTGACGCAATGCCATTTCTAATGCGGCTTTACGATCTGCCAAGAAATCCACATCCCTTATAATTTATACTTTCATGATACCTTGTTTCGTTCGCTTTGACAAGACATTTTACGAACATATATTCTTATTTCTCATTTGGCCAAATAGAGAAACAAAAAAAGAACCGCAGCAAAGTAATCTTCGCCACGGTTCTTCCGCTAACTATTGTCGATTATAGTCGAAAATTAATCATCTGACAAGCCTTATTAACAATTTATTCTAATTACAGCGCCTGCCACAGCCGATAAAGAAGCGACTTTGCTGCACGCAGTCGAATAATGCCCCTGCTTCCGCTAAGATGCGCTGTGAACACCTGTGTAGGCTTCCCGCGCTCCGAAAGTCCGAAATACACAAGCCCGACCGGTTTCCCCTCGGACTCTGCAGGGCCGGCTACGCCGGTTAACGAGACGCCGAAATCGCTGCCTGCGAGTTCGCGTACCCGCTCCGCCATAAGCGCCGCAGTCGACTCGCTGATTGCACCGGGTGCATCAGTCCCCTCGAGCTGCGACATCGGGATGCTCAGCAATTTATGTTTCATTAAATTGGTGTACGTTACGACGCCGCCAACAAACTCTCCGCTGCTTCCGGGTACTTGTGTCACGAGCTGCGCGAACAAACCGCCTGTAAGACTCTCAGCGCTGGCTAGTGAGCGTCCGGTCGCACGCAGCTGCCTAATGACAGCTTCCTCGAGCGGAATGTCTTCACGAGCGTACAGATGCGTGCCAACACGTGCAAGGATTTGATCCTCCGCCGATTTAAGACGTGCTTCGGCCTCCTGCTCGTTTAACGCTTTCGTCGAAATCCGAATCGCAACTTCGCCTTCTTTGGCATATGGGGCAATCGACGGATCGGATTGACCCTCGATTAAATCAATAATAGCCTGCTCCAAGCTTGATTCACCGATACCGGCGAACATCAGCAAACGAGAGAACAGCCTGCGTTCCTCACCCATGACGGATCTAATCCATGCTTTTGCCGGCCCATCGAACATCGGTTTCATCTCGCGCGGCGGCCCCGGAAGCAGCACGTAGCTTGTGCCATCCACGGCGAGTGCATTGCCTACAGCTAAGCCCGCATCATTCATCAGCGGATCACTGCCTTCAATCAGATGCGCTTGACGACGATTGCTCTCCACCATATGAATGCCGCGCGAGCTGAACATCACCTCTATTTTGTCCATAGACGGTTGATGGATCTCAATGGAACGGTTCAAATAATCCGCCAGCGCATCCTTCGTCAAGTCATCCATCGTCGGCCCAAGTCCACCCGTAAAGAGAATGAGATCGGCTCTAGTGCGCGCAAGCTCGATCGCTTGGCGAATTCGGCCTGCATTATCGCCAACGACAGTCTGAAAATAAACATCGACCCCCAGCTCAGCAAGCCCTTGAGACAAATATGTAGCATTCGTATTCACAGTCTGACCCAGCAGCAATTCCGTACCTACAGCAATAATTTCTGCGCGCATGACAACAGCTCCAATCTATGTATGAGGTGGATTAGTAACCAGGTGTAGGAAAAGCAAAGCACCACCCCTTCCTGACGAACAGAAGGAGTGATGCTACATGTTTAATGCTTTAATGCCGGTTTATGCTACCGGAATGAGATTTTTATTTTTGACAAAATAATCGATACCGGAGTAAACCGTGATGAGTGCCGCTGCATAGCTAGAAATCAAATCGAACGGAAAATCCAGAAATGCAAACGGGAAATTGTTAAGCAATAACGCGATAATCATCGTAATTTGTATGGCTGTCTTCCATTTGCCCCACGTGCTGGCAGCCAGAACAGAGCCTTCAAGTAATGCAATCTGGCGAAGGCCGGTCACTGCAAACTCACGACTGATGATGACGATCGCGATCCATGCATCAAGCTTAGCCATTTCAACAAGCGAAATAAGCACCGCCGCAACTAACAGCTTGTCTGCCAGCGGATCTAACAGCTTGCCCAAATTAGTGACGATTTTGTTCTTGCGTGCAATATAGCCGTCAAGTCCATCCGTGCTCGCTGCAACGATAAAGACTAGCGCGGCCAAAATCTGGTTCCATGTAATGGAAAAATCATCGTAGGTGAGCGGCTTCAGATCAACGTTGATCAGCAGCAGCACCATAATTATGGGCACCAAAAAGATGCGGACAAGCGTAATGCGGTTGGCTAAATTCACGAGAGCCCCTCCCCGGACATATCAAACTCGTAAGCGTGCGTGATGCGCACCCTTTGAATTTCGCCGATTGCGGCTTTACATTTCGAGATAAACACTTCACCGTCAATTTCAGGTGCATCGTATTCCGAGCGACCAACGTATACATCACTGCGGCCGTCATAGCGTTCTACCAGCACGTCGATCTCTTTGCCGACATGTTTGCCGCTAAGCTCTTTGGATACTTCACGCTGAATTTCCATGAGTGTATTGGAGCGCCACTCTTTCACGTCATCAGGAACAGCATCCGGCAAGCGAACCGCTGGCGTATCTTCTTCCGCCGAGTACGTAAACACACCTAAACGATCGAATTTCATCTCGCGTACGAAGTCACACAGCCGCTCGAAATCCTCGTTGGTTTCACCTGGGAACCCAACAATAATGGAAGTCCGAAGCGCTACATCCGGAATGCGGGCACGAATACGCTGTACTAATGCACGAGTATCCGTTTGACGTCCCGGGCGGCGCATTCTCTTCAGAATGGAATCTTCACTATGCTGAAGCGGCATATCAATATAGTTGCACACTTTCGGATTTGCGGCGATGGTATCAATCAATTCGTCCGTAAAGAAGCCCGGATATGCATAATGCAGACGCACCCATGCAATGCCTTCCACTTCGCTCACACGATTCAGCAATTCCGGAAGCATAAACTTATCGTACAGATCCGTACCGTAATTCGTCGAATCCTGTGCAATCAAGCTGACTTCCTTCACACCTTGCTTAGCCAGCATCTCCACTTCAGCCACGATGGATTCCATCGAACGACTGCGGAATTTACCGCGCATGATCGGAATCGAACAGAATGTACAAGCGTTGTCACAGCCTTCGGCGATCTTGACATAAGCTGTGTAACGCGGCGTTGTCACTAGACGCGGGAGCTTCTGATCATAGTCAAAGGCCGGATTTCCGACTTTAACCGGACGTTTACCGCGAAGCGCTTCTTCGACAATATCCGTAATCTGATGGAAATCGCCTGTACCGACGATACCGTCGATCTCCGGCATTTCTTCCATCAACTGCTTCTTATAGCGCTGCGTCAAACAACCGGAGACGATAAGCGCCTTAAGCCGGCCTGTTTGCTTGAATTCCGCCATGTCTAGAATTGTATTGACGGACTCTTCCTTAGCCGCATCAATAAATCCGCACGTATTCACGATAATAACGGTGGCATCATCTGCTTGATCCACCAATTGGTAGCCGCGTTGATCGATTAGACCGGACATAATCTCCGAATCGACCAAATTCTTCTCGCAGCCCAATGTTACGACTTTCACTCGTTCTGTCATTTTGTATCCCCCAAACCCCTCCGTAAAGCTATCCTAACAAGTATAATACAAGGCATATACAGTGTCAAAATACGAAAAAGTCCCAGCCACCGCGACTTTGCCTGCGGACCGGGACTCTTCTTATGTACGTAAATCGCTTAGCGGTAGTTCGTAAATTGCAGATCAATTTGAAGATCTGCGCCGCGCAGCAACGCCATGACCGCTTGCAAATCATCAAGGCTCTTACCGGTTACGCGAATGGAATCACCTTGAATTTGGCTTTTCACTTTCAGCTTGGAATCACGAATCAGAATATTAATTTTTTTAGAAATATCCTGCTCGATGCCCTGTTTCAGTTTAATCTTCTGTCTAACCGTTCCTGCCGAAGCAGGCTCCAATTTGCCAAATTCCATGTTCTTGATGGGAACACCGCGTTTGATCATTTTGGATTGCAAAATATCAATGACGCTTGCCAATTTGTACTCGTCATCCGATACAACGACGATATCTTCTTTCTCGATTGCAATGCTGCTCTTGCTGTTCTTGAAGTCGAAACGCGTTTCAATCTCCCGCTCCGCTTGTGTAATTGCATTGTTCAGCTCTTGCATATCGACTTTCGATACGATATCAAATGAATTCTCAGCCATCTTCCATTGCAGCTCCTTTACTTTTTCATTGACAAGTATTATAACGCATCTTACTGCGCAAGAAAAGGCATTCATCCCGGCTATTCCCGGGGTGAATGCCTCTGTGCGCTACTCAGCAGTCTTATTAGCTGCATCTGTTGCATCTGCTTCAACCATATCGAGCTGCATACGATGTGGATTTGCTGCATTTCCGTCATCCATCGCAACGCCGTCTAGGGTCACTTCAACTAAATCCGCACGTCCGACATTGATATAGGCGGGGCCGTTTATATCAAGCTCAATGGTTTCGCCGGTCTTATTGAATTGATGCTGCAAAATATATTTCCCGCTTTTGTTCTTCTCTTTAACCCCGATCCAAGCACGGCCTGTCGCATTAAACACGATCTTGTGCGCGCCGGCAGGGGCAACCTTGTAATAATCCGTCGAACCGGAAGAACGATCAAGTGTCAGCGTTGTAGCTGGCACAACAGGCTCCTCCACGGGCTTCTCCTCTGTTGGCGGCGGCGTAACAGGAACTTCATCTTTGCCTCCGGTAGATTCGTTCGTGGAAGCATTATCATTATTCTTGACCGTATCCTTATCCGGATTGGTCTCCGGCGCTTTCGTCTGGTCCGTCATCTTCGTCTGATCTGTCGTATCCACATTATCTTTGTTCGGCTGCTTGATCGCATAAATATAAACAACTACGATAATCAAGAGCAGAAACGACCACATCAGCGTACGGAATCCCCATTTGCCCCATCGATCATTGGCTTGCGTTTGAGAGCGGCGTGGTCGTTGGATCGGCTCCACCACTTGCTCCGGAACGTTAGAGGGTATTTCCTTGTTGTACAACCGAAGAACCTCGTCAGCATCAAGCCCAACTGCTTCCGCATAGTTCTTCACAAACGCACGCACATAGAATGAACCGGGAAGCACGCTATAATTGCCTTCCTCAATCGCTTCAAGATAGCGTTTACGAATTTTCGTCAATTCCTGGATGTCATCCAGGGACAGCCTTCGCTGTTCCCTCGCCTTCTGAAGCAAGGCACCCAAATCCGACATGACCACACCTCCTCATTTCATCAAAAATCGTTAAAGCCCATCGTAAACGATTCGTAAGAAATTTCCTCGTCGGGTGTATTTCGCAATTCGATAATATAATCAAAATCACTATATTCATACGCCGATTCTTTCACGAAAATATCCGGATGCTCGATAACTTTCGTCGATGGCATTGCCATAATTTCTTGTAAAAGCGCATGATGTTTCTCATTCGAGCGAATTGTGCTGACAATCCCGTCAATAATAAAAATATTGTTCGGGGTCATTTCCTCTTCCGACAGCTGGCTGCGCACCGTTTGTCTAAGCAGCGTAGAAGAAACGAATGTCCAGCGCTTATTGGAGCAAACGCTGCCCGCAATAATGGATTCCGTCTTACCGACGCGCGGCATTCCACGCAATCCTATTAATTGGTTACCTTCTCGTTTAAACACTTCTCCAAGGAAATCAACCAGCATCCCAAGCTCGTCCCGCGTAAATCGGAATGTTTTGCGATCGTCAGAATCACGTTCAATATAGCGGCCATGACGTACGGCCAATATGTCTACGAGTTTTGGTTCACGCAGCTTAAGTACCGTAATGTTGTCAACTTTCTGAAGCATACGTCCGAGAATTTCGATCTTCTCGTCGTCATTCGTTTGCAGCAGCATGCCGCGTGTGCGGTTCTCTACACCATTAATCGTAAGAATGTTAACTTCCAGCATACCGAGCAAAGAAGCGATATCGCCAAGCAAGCCCGGGCGGTTCTTATGTATTCTGTATTCCATGTACCATTGTTTAAATTCCATTATGACACCTCGTGTTTGTGGAGGAATAGGTAATAAGGTAATAATTCATGTGTGATAAAAGATTATTCTACAATATTCGTCAATATCCTGCAACCTCAGGCAAACATTACAGAAAAGCCTCCGTTTCGGGAGGCTTTTCTCGTGGAAGGTTTACGAGCTTTGTACAAGCTTGACCATTAGGCCAGCAATCGTTTTTCGTTCCTGTTCGTCGCCGACATCCCAAAGTTCCTTGATTGCGCGTTCCTGCTCGTTTTTGGGATCGACCTTTTCTCCAAGGAAGGAGCCGATCTCATAGGCAAGATTTGCGATGGTGTCTTCGTTCAATCCCATTCCCTTGGCCTGATCCACGCGATCGCTCAAGAAATGCTTCCATGTTTCGAAATTAGAAAGGACAGTTGACATTGTTTCTGTTCCTCCTTCGCATGTTAGCCGTTATACGGCAACAACCGTATTGTACACGCAAAGGATCAATCTTATTCGGATTTGAACATCAAGTCAGCCATCCGCCGTTTGGACTAATGATTTGACCTGTAATGTACGCGGACTCCGGCAACGCCAAGAAATAAACTAGCGATGCGATCTCCTCAGGCTGCGCAAAACGGCCAACGGGAATTTCAGACTCCAATGCCGACTTCTCTTCTGCATTGAGGTTGTCCAGCATCACGGTATCGACAGCCCCGGGCGCTACTGCATTAACAGTAACTCCTGACGGCGCCAATTCCTTGGCTAATGCTTTCGTGAAGGCATTCATGCCGCCTTTACTGGTTGAATACAGCACCTCGCAGGAGGCACCTGACATCCCCCATATGGACGAGACGTTAATAATACGACCGAATCGCTGGGAAATCATCGCGGGCATAAAGAGCTGCGTACAGAGAAACATACCTTTTAAATTCACGTTCATGACTTCATCCCAAGCTTCTTCCGTAACATCATTTAACATACTGTAATGGGCAATACCGGCATTGTTAACGACGATATCCGGCATCATGCCGCGAGACTCCAGCTTCTCGCGCATGCGAATAAGTTGTTCCTTCGAACGAATATCCGCCGTGACGGTCAACACATTCGCAGCACCGAGCCGCATACAGCTGCGAGCCGTCTCGTTGGCCGCTTCGTGCGCTTGATTATAATGAATGACGACGTTCATGTTCTCCGCGGCGAAGCGGCGCGCAATGGCCGCTCCGATCCCACGGCTTCCCCCGGTCACGAGCACCGTCATTTCTTTTAATGTTTTCAAACGGATTCTTTCGCTACGATGGATACAGCCATTCGATTCCAGTCAAAATGATTACGCAGCCGCTCATTTGCTTCTTCGAGCGTAATGCTTTCATAGACGGGCAGCATCTTGAACAGATCTGCGCCACGGAAACGATAGCGTGTAAATTCACCGGCGATTGCTTCAGGGGAGTTCAGCATACGAAGGTAGCCGCCGATTTTTTTGCGTTTGGTCCGCTCGAATGTCTCCTCGTTAAGACCCGTTGATTGTGCTTCATCTATAGCAGCACGGAGCCGGCGAATAAGCTCATCCGGATCGCGCGTTTCGCCGCCAATAACGGAGAAAGCATAATCCTCACTGCTGTTGAACTCATGCCCGAAAGAATCCGATATGAGATTATCATCATATAAAGCATGATAAATAGGTGCGCTTGAACCTAATAACGCTTCTAACATCAACTTTGTTGCAAGTTCCGTGCGAAGCAGCTCCTCCGGCTTCAAAGCACCGCGATCCTCTTTAAAGCCAATCATGCACTTCGGCATAGAAACAGGTAAAGCTGCTGTTTTACGCGGAATTTTCACTGTATCCGGCTCCGGATCGAAAAATCTGGAGATCGGGCCTTGCGGCTCGAAGGTTTTGCGCGCCTGATTCTCCCGAACGAGCTTCATAACCGCTTCCGCCTGCACGCCTCCCACAACAAACAGAAACATGTTGGATGGGTGGTAAAAGGTTTCATAGCAGCTGTACAGCGTTTCTTTGGTAATCTGACGGATCGAATCGACCGTACCTGCAATGTCGATATGTATCGGATGCTTGTGATATAGCGCATCGATCAGCCCGAAATAAACACGCCAATCCGCATTGTCGCGATACATATTGATTTCCTGCTCGATGATCCCTTTCTCCTTCTCGACGTTCTCGTCGGTGAAGTAAGGATTTTGCACAAAGTTAAGCAAGGTTTCCAGGTTCGCATCGATTTGCTCCGTAGCCGAGAAGAGATAAACGGTGCGGTCGAAGCTGGTATATGCGTTGGCCGATGCACCTTGCGATGCAAAGGTTGCGAAAATATCACCTGTCGGCTCTTCAAACATCTTGTGCTCCAAGAAATGAGCGATGCCGTCCGGAACTGAAATCGGTGCTTGATCGCCTACGGCAAACCGATTATCAATCGATCCGTATCGAGTGGAGAATGTCGCATAGGTCTTGCTGAACCCTTCCTTGGGCAGAACAACTACTTCCAAACCATTCGGTAAAATTTCACGGTACAGCGTTTCTTGAACGCCTGGGTAAGCTAACGTTTCCATAGGCTTAGCCCTCCTTCCTGTCACGCAGGAAATAGATCGTATCGAGCTCGGTTTTGTGTGCGATAGCCGCAATCTGCTCAGCAGTAACGGACTGTACTTGCTCTAGGAGCTGCGCAGCGGAACGCTCGCGCTTGGATAGAATAGCATTGAAATCGAAGCCGATCATTTCATTAGCGGAATCTTGAAGCTCCCGCAGATGATTGGCGATCATCGCTTTCGTCTGATTCATTTCCAGATCACTGTAGCTGCCGCTTCGCATACTTTCTAACTGCTCTTTAATAATCGTAGTCGCCTTATCGTAATTGGCGATTTCAATGCCGGATTGGATCGTGCAAATGCCTTTATGCCCGTCTAAGCGAGAGGAAGCATAATAAGCTAAACTGGCTTTCTCACGTACGTTAAGGAATAGCTTGGAATGCGGGTAGCCGCCCAGAATACCGTTATACAGCAGAGCTGCCGGATAATCATCATCGCCATAAGCCGTGTTAATCCGAAGGCCGAGGTTCAGCTTCCCTTGATTGACGTCCATTTGTTCGACTACCGTCTGAACCTGACTAATCGGCTTGCGAATCTCCGGCAGCTTATAATCGGCCGGTGCTCCCTCATTATGATGGAACGCCTCCGCTACGAGCGCTTTCACTTCTTCCAGTGAAGTGTCCCCGACTACATACAAATCAAATGCAGCATTGGACAGCCACCCTCGATAAGCCGCTGTAACGGACTCCGGTGTCAGACTCGCAATGTCTTCGAGTTTGCCGAGCGGGTGAAGCCGATAGGGCTCATCCTCGCACATGACCTCTAAGCAACGCTCCGCTGCATAACGAATTTTGTCGTTAATGATCGCATCAAGACGCTTACGCAGCGTTTCTTTCTCAGCTTCTACGTATTTGGCGCGAAGATGCCCGTTCTCTAATGTCGGCTCGGTAAGGACCTCACCTAACAGTTTCAAAGATTCGCCAAGCAACGGCTGCTCGGACGAAACGAACCGGTCGTTAATAACGTCCATTCTGAACTGGATAATTTGAGCATCACCGCGTTTGTATACGTCGAAGCCGAAGCCTGCACCATACAAGTCATCAAGACGTTCGCGGAACTCAATTGTCTCCGGCGTGGATGCCGTTCCCCGGCGCAGCACAAATGGTATTAGCGCTACCGGAGTAACGGTCTCTTCTGTCAGCGGGAGACCACAGTACAAGGAAATAGAAAATGTTTTGAAGCGCTGTGTGGGCAGAACATGCAAGCGAATTCGATTCAGCTGTCCTCGTTGAAATGGAGAGTTGCTCACGCAACACGACCCCCTTCCGCTCAAGTTTATAAAGTCAATCTATTCCAATTTCCTAGGATCTATTCCATTCTACCCGATCGGAAATGGAAGAAGCAACCCGCGTCGATCAGCAGGCTGCTCCTCAAATTACTACATACAGAAAATATGTTTTCCGATCGTTTTCACCTGTGGACGTGACCATATCCATTTGGATGTTGCAGTCACCGGATTGAAGTAATAGAGGCAACCGCCGGTAGGATCTAAACCGTTGATGGCATCCTGAACCGCTTTCTTCGCGTTCTCATTTGGTGTCAACCAAATTTGTCCATCGGCCACTGCCGTGAAAGCCCCCGGCTGGAAAATAACACCGGAAACCGTGTTCGGGAAGCTCGGTGACTTCACTCGATTCAAAATAACGGCTGCCACAGCTACCTGTCCGATAAATGGCTCTCCGCGGGATTCACCATACACGGCATTGGCCATCAGCTTAAGATCATTCGCAGACAAACCAAGGTTGTTGGACTTGTTTACATCTGATCCCGAAGTGTTCTGATTACCGCTTGACCCACTGCCACTGCTCCCGCCGCTGCTCGTATCTGCTGCAGACGGTTTCCAATTCTTCGTTGCTTCCCACAGCTTCAATTTCGTCTTTGCCCCGACAACCCCATCGGATTTGAGGCCGAACTTCCATTGAAACCATGTGACTGCTTTTTTCGTGTTGGCCCCGAAAACTCCGTCAACTTTGCCGCCGAAGTAGCCAAGTGCTTTCAACCGGCCTTGCAGCTCTGTGACGTCTTTTCCTGATGACCCGACTTTGAGTGTAGCGCTGCTGAACGTTTCGGTTGTTTTACCGAACGAGGCATGCTTCAATGTGAAGGCGCCGAACAACAGAAGGACGATGACGATGGTCACCGTAATTAAACGATTTCTCATCTTTAGAATCTGCCTTTCTCTTGCAAATGGATTCGCAAAGCAAGCGAAGCATATTCCTAGTATGAGAAATCAAGGATACGATTATGCATGAATTTGCCTTAAGAGCTAATCTTTCCTGCGTCGTATTGATCCATTGTGAGCAGCACTTCACGTGGTTTGCTGCCTTCGTAAGGTCCTACAATACTACGCGCTTCCATCTGGTCAATCAGCCTGGCAGCACGTGTATAACCAATACGCATCCGTCTCTGGAGCAGGGAAACCGACGCCTGCTTCGCTTCCAGCACGATCCTTACCGCTTGATCGTACAGTTCGTCCAGAATCTCTTCATTCTCGGAGACGGTATCATCGATCTCCGGCACCAAATCTTCTTTGTATTCGGCTTCACCTTGACCGCGTGCATAAGCTACAACAGCTTCTACCTCATGATCGGAGAGGAATGCACCTTGCACCCGAATTGGCTTGGACATACCAACAGGCAGGAACAACATATCGCCTCGACCGAGCAATTTCTCCGCGCCGACCATATCCAGAATGGTACGTGAATCGACCTGCGATGAAACACCGAAAGCAATACGTGAAGGAATATTCGCCTTGATAACACCTGTAATAACGTCAACGGACGGACGCTGCGTGGCAATAATCAGATGGATCCCCGAAGCACGCGCCATCTGAGCAAGACGACAAATCGCATCCTCGACATCGTTAGCGGCAACCATCATCAAATCTGCCAGCTCATCCACGATAACAACGATATAAGGGAGTACCGCTGCCGGATTCTCCGCCATAAGCGTATTGTAACCTTCAATATTACGCGTGCCTGACTTGGAGAACAACTCATAGCGTTTCTCCATTTCAACGACGATCTTCTTCAATGCTAATGAAGCGCGTCTCGGATCCGTAACAACCGGTGCAAGCAAATGAGGAATCCCATTGTACATGTTGAGCTCGACCATCTTCGGATCGATCATAAGCAGCTTCACTTCATCAGGGCGCGCCTTGTACAGAATGCTTGTAATAATCCCGTTGATACAGACGGATTTACCTGAGCCTGTAGCACCCGCTACGAGCAAATGCGGCATCTTAGCCAGGTTACCGACAATGGGTTGCCCGGAGATATCACGGCCAAAAGCAATCGACATCTTCGAGCTGGCATTTAAGAATGACGGTGTCTCCATCACTTCTCGCATCGTGACAACCGACACTTCTGTATTCGGCACTTCGATTCCTATCGCCGATTTGCCCGGAATCGGCGCTTCCATCCGAATGTCTTTCGCCGCAAGAGCAAGCGCGATATCATCGGTCAGACCGACAATTCGGCTAACCTTAACGCCGGTTGCAGGCTGTACTTCATACCGAGTTACAGCCGGACCCCGCACAACATCAAGCACCTTGGCTCTTACGCCAAAGCTCTCAAGCGTGGCTTCCAGTTTACGTCTGGATTCCAAGGAGTCGGCTGTTTCCCCTGTTTTGCCAAGCCCGCTTGGCTTCTGCAGGAGCGCAAACGATGGCAACACATAGGGTTTCTCCGTCGGTCGCTTCACGACGCTGACTGTGCCTTCCACTGAATCCGGGTCATCAGGCATGATCGCAGGACTTGTCGGTATGGCTGCAACCATCGGCAGCTCTTCCTCGAAATCATCCGCCCCAGGCAAGCCATCATCCACTTCAGCCGGATTGTCAATCGGATGGAAATCAGTCAGTACCTCGGCGTTATCCTTATCATCATCGTAAGGAAGCTCCCAAGCGGGAAGCGGCTCTTCCTTTGATTTCGCTGTTCGTTCTTCAATCTGCTCCAGTACATTCGCTTGCCACCCAAGCTCGTCCGCGTCTTCATCTTCTTGCCAAGGCATCCGACCCGCTTGACCTTTAGCATCTGTGGTCTGTCCGTCATCCATCTGCCATTCAGAATCATGAGCATCCTCATTGGCCTTCGGTACCTCATTAAACCAAGAGAAAATCGGGAATCTGCTCTTCTTCGCACGCGGGCTATGCACCGGCGCATAATTCTCATCATCATCGTCATCCAGGTCATCCAAGGTAACGACATTGCCTTTAACCGGTCCTGCTTTCGCACCTGCAGTTGCCAACGTCTGCCTCTTCGAGAACAACTTCATCCGCAGCAAAGACCAGAAACGTCCGCCTCTGATACGGCCTGCACGCAGCAAATCCACGTAGGATTTGTTGGTCATGAGCATGATTGCGATCGCAAACATGACGATCATCACGAACTTCGCGCCAAAATAACCAAACAGCCAATAAAGCAGCGTATATTGAATGGCTCCCGCATACCCACCGCTTACCGTCTGAACGACACCTTCCGCCTGAGCCTGTTGTGCTGAGGTCATTAATGTCCCGCGGATATCGCTTCCAAGTTGAGAGAGTATGTAAGAAGCTGACAGACCGCCGGTCGGCTCTGTTTTCAGATCCATAACAGCTACCGAGCTCCATAAGGTACAAGCAAGCACTGCGAGCAGAAAGCCCGTCTTACGGGTGGACCAGCCTGTAGGCCAGGCGCGTTTCATCATGACGATCAGCCCGACATAGATGCCGACAAGTGGAAGTACAAAATAAAACTTACCCAGCAATAAACCAAATAATTTGGACAAGGAACGGCCAACCGTTGCTTCACCCGACAGCGCGATTACGGATACGGTTATGAGTAAAATACCATAAACTTCATATTTAAGGCTCGTCCCAATTGAGCTCTTGCGCTTCTTCTTTTTCTTCGCCAAAATGGTCACCTCTGGTAGTCATTATACCATAGGAGACCATAGGATGTGCTACTATTATCCAGCAAGGGCGGGCTTTCTACGAGGATGGATGCCCAAAAGGAATCAACGTTCCCGGCGATAACTCCGGACGTAAATACGCATCTAACGGCCCGTCAAGCAAACGTACGATACGGCCGACACCCGGCGTAACCGACTCGATTTGCAGCTGTACATCCCCTATTCTGATGGACACATAAGGACCCGGCTGATGGTTGATTCCGTCATAGACAAGCTCAAGAGGCATGGTTGAATAAATCGTCATTGTGTCAGACCTCCTGCCCCGGCAGCTGCCCCTTGCTTGCGCTGATCGATCAGTATATTCAAATCGCGCAGTGCTTGACCAATGCCCCCAACCGCATCGATTAAACCATGCTTCACCGCGTCCGGACCAATAACCGTCGTTCCGATATCCCGGGTCAATTCGCCTGTCTTGAACATCAATTCTTTGAACTTCGCTTCCGTTATGTTGGAATGGGATGTGACAAACCGAACGACCCGCTCTTGCATTTTGTCCAAATATTCGAAGGTTTGCGGAACCCCGATTACGAGTCCGTTTAATCGAATCGGATGTATGGTCATCGTTGCGGATTCCGCGATAAACGATTTATTGCCGGCTACCGCTATTGGTACCCCGATCGAATGACCTCCGCCAAGGACTAGTGTTACCGTAGGTTTCGTTAGCGAGGAGATCATTTCAGCTATAGCTAACCCTGCTTCCACATCCCCGCCGACCGTATTGAGCACAATCATGATGCCTTCGATTTTAGAATTTTGTTCAGCTGCGACTAGCTGGGGAATTAGATGCTCATACTTTGTTGTCTTGTTCTGTGGAGGCAATACGAGATGTCCCTCTACCTGGCCGATAATCGTCATACAAAATATATTGGACTCCGCTTGCGGTGTCGCCGTCTGACCGAGCTGCTGAATCGTTTCCACAACCGGATTAGTGCTCGGTTTCCGATCAGGTGCCGGTGGCTCCGGCTGCTCCGATTTAAAAACTAGTTCATCCTCAAACATATGCCTTGTCCTCCTCAACGTTCCACCTAGACTGCCTATGGTCGGCTCTGCATAGTATGGAATCTGCCTGTAGAATTATGCAATTATGGGCAAAAAGAAACGGTCTCCGAATTCGAGCATGACGCTCTTCGGAGACCGTTTCCTATTGGTGGGACAATTTATACTTCCATGATGATTGGCAGAATCATTGGGCGACGGCGCGTTTGCTCATACAAGAAACGTCCGAGTGCATCTTTCACATTTGTTTTGAGCGATGCCCACTCATTGACTTTATCGTTCATCAGCTTATGCAAGGTTGAAGTTACGATACGGTTAGCTTCCTCGAGCAGGCCTTCGGATTCGCGTACGTAAACAAAGCCGCGGGAGATGATGTCCGGACCGGACAAAATCGCACCATCTTGCTTGCTCAGCGTTACTACGACAACCAGAATGCCGTCTTGGGACAGAAGCTTACGATCGCGGAGTACGATATTACCTACATCACCTACGCCAAGTCCATCAATCAGAACGTTACCAGCTGGCACTTTGCTGCCTTTACGGGCAACTCCGCCTGTGAACTCTACAGTATCGCCATTGTCGATAACGAAGATATTCTCGCGCTCGATTCCGACGGATTCGCCTAGCAATGCGTGCTGGCGGAGCATACGGTATTCACCGTGAATCGGAATGAAGTATTTCGGTTTGATGAGATTAAGCATTAGCTTCAATTCTTCTTGGCTGCCATGACCCGAAACGTGAACACCGGAAACAGATCCAGCTCCATAGATAACGTTAGCTCCGAGACGGAACAGCTCGTCTACTGTACGCCCAACATAACGCTCGTTACCCGGAATTGGAGTTGCAGCAATAATAACGGTATCGCCAGGCATAATATCAACCTTACGATGTGTGGAACGCGCCATGCGCGTAAGAGCGGACATTGGCTCGCCTTGGCTGCCAGTGGATAGGACTGCAACGCGGTCAGCTGCCATTTTGTTGATTTCTTCAGGCTCAATGATTGTGCCTTCCGGTATGTTCAAGTAGCCAAGCTCAGAAGCAATCGACACGACATTGACCATGCTGCGGCCAACAACGGCGATTTTGCGCTTCGTTGCTATTGCTGCGTTCACCACTTGTTGAATACGGTGAACGTTGGATGCAAATGTAGCAACTACGACACGTTGTGTAGCTTTACGGAAAATATCTTCAAGTTCCACACCGATTTTGCTTTCCGATGGTGTGAAGCCTGCACGTTCAGCATTCGTACTGTCCGAAAGCAATGCCAGAACACCGCGTGCTCCGATTCCCGCCATACGCTGCAAGTCAGCATATTGATTGTTTACGGGAGTATGGTCGAATTTAAAGTCGCCCGTATGCACGACTGTGCCTTCAGGAGTATCTAAGCATACGCCAACAGAATCCGGAATACTGTGGTTCGTTCTGAAGAACGACGCTTTCATGGATCCCAATTGAACTTCCGAATCTGCATTGATCAGGATGCGTTTGGTCTCGCCAAGCAAGCCCGCTTCCTTCAATTTGCCTTCGATTAGGCCCAGTGTTAATTTCGTACCGTAAATCGGCACATTCAAGTGCTTCAATACATATGGCAAGCCGCCAATGTGATCCTCATGACCATGCGTAATCAGAATCCCTCTAACTTTATCGCGATTCTCCGTTAAATACGTAATGTCTGGGATTACGATATCAATTCCGAGCATATCTTCTTCCGGGAATTTAAGACCTGCATCTACGACTACGATATCATTACCATATTGAATGACATACATGTTCTTCCCGATTTCACCGACGCCGCCCAGTGCGAAAATAAGCAGCTTATCCTGGATGTTTTTCTTAGACAAGTGTATCCGTACCTCCTAATAGTTTTACGAAACAAACCAGACCTCATCACTGCCGAAACGACAGAAACCGAAGCTAATCTGATCGAACTTATATAATAGTTGTCCAAATTGTATGGCTGGACGTTCCTCCCGCAGGAACGCGCTTCATACAAGTAATAACTAGTGCTGTTCAACGCCACCCTTGGCGTTACACATTTTCAATATTTTGCCGCACACCGTCACTTGCTTTCATTATACATGATTGAAAATACGAAAAACAAGTAAAGCAGAAAATGTCCAATCAAGAATGACCTTCTCTATGTACAAACAAAAAACCGATGCAAGCGCACCGGTTTGTGGCGACTGCGGAATGAAGTACCACGAGCAGTGAATAGCGTATTAGTTCAAAATACCCCGGAGCGCAGCTAACTCTGACTCGTTTGCATCCACAAGAGGCAAACGAACGCCTCCTACAGGCAATCCTTTCAGGTTCAGTGCCGCTTTCACAAGGACAGGGTTCGGAAGATCAAACAGTCCTCTGAAAATAGGCAGCGAAGCGGCATGCACCTTGTAGGCTTGTGCAACATCGCCCTTCAAATAAGACTCGATGATTTCACGAATCTGCTTGCCGATAATATGGCTGGCCACGCTGACAATACCATGAGCCCCTACAGCAACCGCAGGCAGAGCACTGCTGTCATCACCGCTGTAAACGCGGAAACCTGCAGGCGCTTGCGAAGCAATTAATGTCACTTGGTCCAGGGAAGCACACTCTTTCGTAGCCACGATATTCGGAATTTGCGCAAGACGAAGTGTAGTCTCCGCAGACATGCTGACAATCGTACGGCCAGGTACGTTATAAACCATAATTGGCAATTTAGTGCCTTCAGCGATAACTTTGAAGTGCTGGAAAATGCCTTCTTGCGTCGGCTTGTTGTAGTAAGGCACAACCAATAATGCCCCATCTACTCCGCATTTCTCAGCCACTTGAGTCAAGTGGATCGAATGTGCCGTTTCATTGCTTCCGGAGCCTGCAATAATTTTGCAGCGTCCGCGAGCGTGCTCTACAGCATAAGTAAACAAAGCGATCTTCTCGTCATCCGTCAGCGTAGGAGATTCACCGGTCGTCCCGGAAACCACGATGCTGTCGCTTTGCTGATCCTCGATCAAGTAGTCCATTAACCGCCCTGTCGTTTCCCAGTCAATCGACCCGTCCGCATGGAACGGGGTAACCATTGCCGTAATTATTCTTCCGAAATCCATGTATGATTCCTCCCAAGGTGAATCGGCTGTCTCGACTCCGTAATCTGGTATCGTGTTTCGAGATTGCATGATTATAAGGACTACTTACGATTGCTATTCATGTAATGAGAATTTAGTGTGCAGCGCCTGCAGTGCGCCGGCCATATAATTTTCACTGACCAGCACCCAGATTGTAGTATTGGAATCTGCGGATTGCAAGATCGGAATGCCTTGCTCCGTCAGCGCTTCCACAATACGTGCCATGATGCCGGGAACACCGTTCATTCCGCCGCCTATGACGGAGATTTTGGCACATCCGCTTACTGCTCGCGGTGCATAACCGATATCATGCAGAACCGAAACCGCTTTGTCTGCATCATGATCGAATACGGTATATACTGCTCCACCGGGATTTACGTTAATAAAATCAACACTGATTTGATGCCTTGCCATTGCTTGAAACACTTGCAATTGGACATCGGTGTGACCATCCTGCGCCTGTACCGTAATTTGAGTTACGCCGCTGACATGCGCCACACCTGTGACATGACGATCGCGCACTGCAGAAGCTTTGGCAGCAGCATCGAAGGTGTCTGTCACAAGCGTACCTTCCTCTTCAGAGAAGGTAGAACGTACGCGAAGCGGAATGCGCGCTTGCTGTGCAATCTCTACTGCTCGCGGATGAATAACTTTCGCGCCTTGCCTTGCCATATTGCCGATCTCAGCATAGCTGATTACGGATAACGGCCGAGCATCCTTCACGATCCTGGGATCTGCGGTTAGAATGCCGTTTACATCTGTATAAATATCGACTCGCTCTGCGCGGAGTGCAGCCCCTAAGGCAGTTGCCGAAGTATCGCTGCCACCTCTGCCGAGCGTCGTAATATCCCCTGCTTCGGTTATACCTTGAAATCCGGTAACGATTACAACTTGGCCATCCTCAAGCGCTTTATGAATGGCTTCCGTCCGAATTTCAATAATACGGGCACGCCCATATTGATTATCTGTAATAATACCTGCGCCACCGCCGGTCAAAGCGATTGCTGCGATCCCTGAGGCACGCAGCAAGCTGCACAATAAAGCAGCGGAGATGATTTCTCCGCAACCCTGCAGCATATCGCGTTCTTTGGCAGGCAATGAATCACCGTGATTGCGAATAAGCGAGAGAAGCGTGTCCGTTGCATAGGGATCGCCTTTTCTCCCCATTGCTGAGACGACAACGACGAGTCCGTACTGTCGTTGCCGTTCCCGATCAATATGTCCGATTACTAATCGTCTTGCTTCGTCCGAGGACAATGAAGTCCCGCCGAACTTCTGAACGAGGATGCGCATTCACAAGCCTCCGTATCCGAACGAGAACAACGTCGCCGAATCGTTAGCTTCCTGAACAACCTGCTTCACTTGTGTAGTGTCTATTCTTTCTCAATTGCAATGTATTCTGCGATTTGTACAGCATTCCATGCTGCACCTTTGAGCAGATTATCGGAAACAATCCATAGATTCAAACCGCGTGCATGGCCTAGATCACGGCGAAGTCGTCCCACGAACACTTCAGGTTTGCCTGCCGCTTCAGTAGCAAGCGGATAACGTTGACCTGCAGGATCGTCGACAAGCTCGACACCCGGAGCTTCAGCAATGAGCGTCCTGACGTCTTCCAGTTCATAATTTTTTTTGAGCTCTACGTATACGGACTCCGAGTGACCATAAACGACAGGAATACGAACACATGTCGCTGTTACGTCGATGGACTCATCGCCCAAGATTTTCTTTGTTTCGCGAACCATCTTCATTTCTTCAAGCGTATAACCGTTGTCTTGAAACTTATCAATTTGCGGAATGGCGTTGAATGCAATCTGATGCTTCACGGGTAACGACCCTACCGGCAATATATCCGGTATCAGGTCATTGCCATCCAGCACCTCGCGAGTTTGACGCAGCATCTCGTCGATTGCACGACTGCCTGCGCCGGAAACGGCTTGATAGGTGGAAACGATAATTCGTGAAATACCATAACGGTCTTGCAGTGGCTTCAACGCTGCAACCAGTTGGATCGTCGAGCAATTCGGATTCGCAATGATCCCTTTGTGATCGTTTACCTTATCGATATTCACCTCAGGTACGACTAGCGGCGTATCCGGGTCCATCCGATAAGCATTCGTATTATCGATACAAACAGCGCCATGCTCGACAGCGTGGGGGGCAAGTGCTTTAGTCACATCGCCGCCCGCACTGAACAAGGCGATTTCGATTCCTTTAAAGCTATCCGGTGAAGCTTCCTCCACCGTAATTTCTTTTCCCTTGAATATGATCTTCGTACCTGCAGAACGTGCGGAAGACAGCAATTTCAGTTCAGCAATCGGAAAATCCCTTTTCTCGAGCAAACCAATGATTTGTTCTCCTACTGCGCCTGTCGCACCAACTACTGCGACGTTAAACAACTTCTGATTCGACATGCTGGTTGTTGTCTCCCCTCAAAAAAAGAACGTCAGTCAAGGATTACTCCAATTACATCTGAATTCGTAAAATTGAGATTTTACTACTTACAAATTAAGAACGTTCAATCAATAAAGGCTGCAGCTGTTTACCTAGTAAGGCGGCTTCACAAGCCTCAGGTACCAGCTCCATCTTGGCGACAAGCGAGTTAGGCTTCTGGATAGGATTATCCTGTCCGAAGGGTACAAAATAAACGTTTTTACATACTAAAAGTTTTGCAATGTTAGCGGCGTTTAAGCCGAGACCGTCATTCGTCGAGATTGCGAGAACAAGCGGGCGTTGGTTGCGCATCTGCGCTTTCGCAGCCATGAGTACAGGACTATCTGTCATCGCATTGGCGAGTTTACTTGTCGTATTGCCCGTGCAAGGTGCAATAACAAGAACGTCGAGCAGTTTAGACGGCCCCAGGGGCTCAGCATCGACGATTGTCGAAATAATTTCATTGCCAGTGATGGATTTCAGTTGCCGCTGCCACTCTGCCGCAGTTCCAAATCGCGTATCCGTAGTAATCAGCGTTTGCGTCACAATCGGAACTACATTCGCTCCCTCGTCAACAAACCGCTGAATGACCGGCATGACCTCTGCAAACGTACAGTGAGAACCGGAGAGCGCATAGCCCACCGTTTTGCCTTGCCATTTCATTGCTCATTCCCCCGTTGCCTGAAATCTTCCTCAATCAATCGACTTAAACAATCCGCAATGATACGTCCAGCGGTTTTGGGTGCGACGATTCCTGGTAGGCCGGGGGCGAGCAACGCTTTAATTCCGCGCTTCTCGGCAAAGCGGAAATCCGTTCCGCCGGGCTTCGAAGCGAGGTCAATTATGACCGCTCGCGATGGCAAATTTGCTATAATTTGCGCTGTGACTATCATAGTCGGAATTGTATTAAAAAGCAAGTCAATATTCCCCACAAACTGCTGTAATTGCTTGATGTAGAAGGGTTCAAACCCCATCTCATACGCCCTTGCAAAATGCTCCTCGCGGCGCACCCCTACCTTCACTTTTGCCCCAAGTCCCTGCAAGGTTCGTGCCAATGTAAATCCTGTTCTACCGATTCCGAGCACCATACAAGATGAACCATGAATGGTAATATCCGTGTTCTGAATGGCCATCATGACAGCACCTTCCGCTGTCGGGATCGAGTTATAAATGGCAACATCATCGCGGTCGAACAATTCAACAAGCCTAATGGCATATTTGCCGCATAAATTCCGCAAATATGGCTTTGCCATCCCCGTATACACGGTGCAATGCTTCGGTAAACGTGCAACATACTCATCAGTCAGCATTAATTCGCGGTCACTGAAAACAGCAATGATTTTGCCGTCATCGTCCGTTCCGACAGCCGGAAGCACAAGCGCATCGGCATTCGCAAATAAATCCTCGCTGAGCTCGGCGCGCACCGCTCCGTCCAGTGAGGAATGCAGCTGATCAAAGCCCGCAACCGTTACCGACGCATCGAGCTCGGTCAGCTTCCGGATGACCTCAAGCCCCCGAGCGTCACCGCCAAGAAGCAAGACCTGAACCCCTGTCAACATAAGGGTATCACTCCTTTCCTACTGTAACCGTTAGACGCGCGTGCATCGCGGCTCGGTTAGCAGTGCTACTGTAACCGTTAGACGCGCGTGCATCGCGGCTCGGTTAGCAGTACTACTGTAACCGTTAGACGCGCGTATACCGCGGCTCGGTTAGCAGCACCTCTCTAACTGCCCCAGCGCCTTCCGTTAAGGCAACCCAAATGACAGTATGCGCACTTGGTTATAGACCATCTTATGCATCCGCCCAGAGCGGGGTGAAAATCAAATTCGAGCGTCATGAAGAGACAAAAAAGCACCAGGGCTGCTGCCCCGGTGCTCTTCGTACAATAAAAATATAATTTCTACCTTTGCAGCTTAAGGTTAAACCCCTGTGTGGCCGAAGCCGCCTGCACCGCGTACGGTATCAGGCAGCTCATCCAATTCAGTAATCGCTACATCAGGCACGATTTGGAACAGCATCTGCGCAATGCGCTCCCCACGTTCAATGGTAAATGGCTCCTGCCCCAGATTAACCAGCAGCACCTTTACCTCCCCGCGGTAATCTGCATCAATTGTCCCGGGAGAATTCAAGCATGTAATTCCATGCTTATAAGCAAGCCCGCTTCTGGGACGGATTTGCGCTTCCAGTTCCGCAGGCATAGCCATCGAGAACCCCGTTGGGATGAGCTTGCGCTCTCCCGGCTTCAAGATTACAGGCTCGTTTACTGCCGCTTGAAGATCGAATCCCGCGGCAAGCTCCGACATCTTGCGTGGCAGCGCGATTTCTTCATTGCCGGGTAGTCGTTTAAAGAGTACTTGAAACAAGTGAATCCCTCCCGATTGACGCTGCTGCTTTATCGTTACTGCCGACCATCGCCACAGCAAAAGGAACAGAAAGCATTCGTTTCGTTACGTCTTGAATATCCTTCATATCGACATCATCAATTCGCTTCAGCATTTCGTCCAGCGTATAGTGACGGCCAAGCATCAGCTCGTTTTTGCCAAGTCGGTTCATCCGGCTGGACGTGCTTTCAAGACTAAGAATCAGACTTCCTTTAAGCTGCTCTTTACCGCGGTGCAGTTCCGTATCCGTCAGCCCTTTCACGGCCAAGTCATGCATTTGAGCCATCGTCAGCTCCAGTACTTCTTTTGTTTGCTTAGGCGCTGTCCCTGCATAAACAGTAAATAGTCCACTATCAGCATAAGACGTATGATAGGAATAAACCGAATAAGCAAGACCGCGTTTCTCACGGATTTCTTGGAACAGTCTGGAGCTCATGCCTCCGCCTACCGCATTGTTCAGCAAGATCATCGCATACAGCTGCGGATCTGCAATCGAACAGCCCGGGAACGAGATACAAATATGGTTTTGTTCGGTTTTCTTCTTATGGAACAGATACTGCCCGTTAAAGGTTGGTGTGGAAACCGCCGTTTCCGTCCCGTTATTTTGGAATCCTCCAAAATGCTGCTCGAGCAGCTCCAGCAGAGCTTTTTCTTCAACGTTACCTGCCACACTGATGACGGTATTATCAATTCGATACTGGCTCTTCATGTAGCCGCGCAGCGAGTCGCCGTTCATGGCACTTAACCGCTCTTCCAGTCCTAGAATGGAATAAGCAAGCGGGTGATCCCCATATGCAGCACGAGACGCTTCATCGTGAACCTTATCATCCGGTGTATCTTCGTACATCGATATTTCTTCGAGTATGACATTTTTCTCTTTTGCTAATTCCGCCGCGTCCATTTGTGAATTGAAGAACATGTCCGCTAGCGCATCCACGGCGATTGGCAGATGCTGATCCAATACTTTGGCAAAATAACAGGTGTATTCTTTGGCTGTGAACGCATTTACATTACCGCCGATACCATCGAACAGATCTGCGATATCTTTGGCGCTGTGACGTTCCGTTCCTTTAAACAACATGTGCTCGATAAAATGGGAAATCCCGTTATTCTCAGGCGATTCATTTCGCGAGCCAGTCTTGACCCAAATCCCAAAGGCCACCGATCGGAATGTCGGTATGTATTCTACTACGACGCGTAAACCATTGCTAAGGGTATAGTTATTCAATTCGGTTCCTCCTACACGTTTTCTGCTGCTTCTTTACCATCTAGCAGAAATACAATGACTTCACTATAACAAAATTATGGTCTTGCCTCAACTAATGAGGTTCTCTTGGGGGAAAGCGTTTCACTTACCGTTCCGAGCATAAGCCCTTTCTGCTTAATTGCGGTAATCATCCCTTGAAGCGCTGCACTTGATGAATCTGTCGGATGCATGAGGATGAGCGATCCCGGCTCTACGCGGGTGCGCACCTTACGAATGATTGCGTAGGCAGGCGGATGCGTCCAGTCAACCGTATCGAGCGTCCAGAGGACTGTTTTGAGCCCTTGCTCTGCCGCGACATCAACCGTCATTTGGTTAAAATCGCCCGAAGGCGGTGCGAACCAATTATTCGTAACATTCAAGGTCGACTTAAGCAGTGCTTCGGTCTTTGCAATTTGATTATATGCAGAACGCCGATCAAGTTGACTCATCTTCGGATGCGTATAGGCATGATTCGAGATTTCATGTCCCTCTGCTTGAATTTGCTTAGCAACATCCGTATTTTTCTTGAGCCAAGTCCCGTCGAAGAAGAACGTGGCTTTTACATTTTCTTTCCTCAGCGTATTCAGCATGGAAGGAATGTACTCATTTCCCCAAGCAACGTTAATCATCAGCGCTACCATCGGTTTGTTTGGATTGCCTTTATAGATGGGGACCCGTCCGAGATCATTCAAACTAATTTTCGGTTCTACTTCTTTGTATACAAACCGAATAGGCTCACTCTCTGGGGCGTTCTCCATGAGTCGATAGGTCTTATCCACATCAATCTCGAGCCCGTTATAGCCCGGTATCGCTTTCCACACCCGGTCCACTCTCGCATCAACCGGCGCAATACGCTTCTTCTCTGCCTCTGAACGAATCATATCCATCAGAGCGGAGTTGATTCCGGAAAATGCGTACAGCGCTGGTACGGATGCAGCACGGTCCCCATTCTTAAGGAGCGTCACGTATTCATTGAGCGGGCTATTAAGCCTAACAAACGTGATCAATATAAGCATGACTGATGCCATGACGATTGCTTTCTTCAGCTTCATAGGAGCTGTCCCACCCTTCTCCTTCATCATATTATGGCTCGGCCCACTTTATGAGAAGAAGCGAAAGACAACGAAACAACAAAAAAGAGACAGATGCTATCATCTGTCTCTAATTTCTTGTCTGTTACGATACCTTAGGACTGCTGAGCAGGAACCTCAGGCGACAGAACCGCTTTGCGGGACAAGTTGATGCGGCCTTGTTGATCGATTTCCGTTACTTTAACGGTAATTTGATCGCCAATTTTCAGGACATCTTCAACCTTAGCAACACGCTCTGTGGAGATTTGTGAAATATGAACCAAACCGTCTTTGTTTGGCAAAATTTCTACGAAGCAGCCGAATTTCTCGATCCGTTTCACTGTACCGAGGTAAACCTCGCCTACAACAACTTCACGTACGATGCCTTCGATGATTTGTTTTGCACGCTCATTGGCTTCTGCATTAGAAGACGCAATAAACACGGTTCCGTCTTGTTCGATATCGATTTTTACGCCGGTTTCATCAATGATTTTGTTGATGATTTTACCGCCGGAGCCGATAACATCACGGATTTTGTCCGGATGGATCTTCATGATGACGATTTTCGGTGCATACTGCGACAGGCTTGTACGAGGTGTTTGCATGACTTCATTCATTTTACCAAGAATGTGCAAACGGCCTACGCGAGCTTGCTCCAAGGATTGCGCGAGGATCGCACGATCGATACCGTCGATTTTGATATCCATTTGGATCGCAGTTACGCCTGCTGCAGTGCCGGCAACTTTAAAGTCCATATCGCCAAGATGATCTTCCATCCCTTGAATATCCGAGAGAATGGAGAAGTGATCCCCGTCTTTGATAAGACCCATTGCAATACCCGCTACCGGTGCTTTGATCGGAACGCCTGCATCCATCATAGCAAGTGTGCTTGCGCAGATACTTGCTTGACTGGTTGAGCCGTTCGATTCCAATACCTCGGATACGAGACGAATCGTATATGGGAATTCAGTTTCGTTCGGAATGACTTTGGACAACGCACGCTCACCAAGAGCACCGTGACCGATTTCACGACGGCCCGGAGGACGAAGTGGTCTAGCTTCCCCTACGCTGAACGGCGGGAAATTATAATGATGCATGAAACGTTTTGTTTCAGTCAAATCGATGCCGTCAAGAATTTGTACATCGCCAAGCGCGCCAAGCGTACAGATGCTTAGTGCTTGCGTTTGTCCGCGTGTGAACAAACCGGAACCATGCGTACGCGGCAGCAACGCGACATCACATTCGATCGGACGAATTTCGCTTAGAGCCCGTCCATCCGGACGAACCTTATCGTGCGTGATCAAACGACGAACTTCTTCTTTGACGATATCGTAAAGGACTTCCTTCACGTCGCCAAGAAGCTCCGGCGTTTCCGCATATTCAGCTTCAAAGTGGGAAATCGTGTCTGCATTAACGACATCAATCGCTTCTTGACGGGCATGCTTCTCCACAATGCTTACCGCTTCAACAAGTCGTGCTTTCGCAAACGCGCGAACAGCCTCATTAACAGCAGCATCTACCGTTTTCAGCTTCACTTCAACCTTCGGTTTGCCAGCAAGGCCTTGAAGCTCATCAATTGTTGCGACGATACGTTTGATCTCATCGTGACCGAACATGATCGCCTCTAGGATAACATCCTCCGGCACTTCGTTTGCTTCCGCTTCTACCATCATAATCGCATCTCTAGTACCTGATACTACAACGTACACGTCGCTCTTCGTTTCTTGCTCAACGGTCGGGTTGATAATAAATTGACCGTCAATACGGCCAACAATTACGCCGCCGATTGGGCCGTTGAACGGAATATCCGACAACGTCAACGCTGCGGAAGTACCGATCATCGCTGCGATTTCCGGTGTGCAATCTTGATCCACGCTCATTACGATGTTAGCAATTTGAACTTCGTTACGGAAGCCTTCAGGGAATAGCGGACGAATCGGACGGTCTGTCAAACGGCTCGCCAAAATCGCCTTCTCACTTGGACGTCCTTCACGCTTGATGAAGCCGCCTGGAATTTTACCTACCGCATATAGACGTTCTTCATAGTTGACTGTCAGTGGGAAAAAGTCTAGATTCTTCGGTTCGCTGGATGATACAACCGTACATAATACTACAGTTTCACCGTATTTCACGGTTACCGCTGCGTTTGCTTGTTTGGCTAAACGACCCGTTTCAAGAATGAACGGTCGGCCGCCAAGCGTTGTTTCTACACGATGCAGCATGTTATTCCTCCTTAACTGCAAGCCGCTACATCCCACCCGGAATGCTCGGCTGTCAGGTTTCATTAATTTCCATACGCGTACTTACATACCAAAAACTGCTGGAAAATTACCTATAAGAAAAGCTCCGAAGGGAGCTGCTCAAAAATATTATGTATGGTTCATTTACAAAAAGCAACCCAGTGCAGCTGAGCCTGGAATCCCAGGCGGCTTGACAACCAGGTTGCTTTTATCCCCGCATCTATTATCGGCGAAGGCCGAGTTTTTCGATCAATGCGCTGTAACGTTTAACGTCTTTGTTTTTCAAGTAAGCCAACAGTTTACGACGTTGACCAACCATCTTAAGCAGACCGCGACGCGAGTGATGATCTTTCTTGTGCGTCCGAAGATGATCTGTCAAGTTGACGATGTTTTGCGTCAGGATAGCGATTTGAACTTCCGGAGAACCGGTATCGTTCGCGTGGGTTTTGTGTTCGTCGATCAATTGGTGTTTACGCTCTTGTGTAAGTGCCATCCATGTTCACCTCCTTCTATCATAATCGCCGTTAGCCTCGCCGTCGCCCGGTGAAAAACGAACCGGCCAAGCTAAGGTTCTGTAAAGTCGCGCGTAGTGAGAATAGAACATGATTACGCAACGAAATAGAGTATACCACAACTGCCTATAAGAAGTAAATGCCGAGCTTAATTCTTATTGTAGGCAGCCAGAACGGATCTCGCTTGTTCGGCATCGGATTTGATTTGAGCAATCAATTCATCAATGGAGCCGAACTTCTTCTCACTTCGCAAGAACGAAATGAATTGCACCGTTATGGATTTATCATACAGATCACCGCTGAAATCAAGCAGATGAGCCTCCATAACAGGCTCTGGCAGTTTCTCGTGGAAAGTCGGCTTCACGCCAATGTTGAGAACAGCCGGCACCCGCTTCCCGTCAACTTGTACCATTACAGCATAAACGCCTTGTCTTGGAATCACATAGGCTGCTTCTTGCTTAATGTTCGCTGTCGGAAAACCGATCGTCCGTCCTCTGCCTTCCCCATGAATAACGACTCCCCGTACTTGGTACGGTTCGCCGAGAAGCTGCTCCGCTACTTCAGGCCGCCCTTCGGAAAGTGCTTCACGAATTAGCGTGCTGCTTACTTTATCTCCATCCTGCATGAAAGGATCCACGATTTCCACCTCGATATCAGGCTCACCAAGCGCCCATAATGTTTCCGGCTTCCCTGCACCCTTGGCTCCAAAGGAAAAATCAAAGCCGACCGTCGCATGCTTCACTTGAAGCGGACGCAGCACGTACTCGACAAAGTCAGACGGCGTAACGCTCGCGAACTCTAAATCAAAGTTCACGATGTATACGACATGTGCGCCTAATTCGCGAAAACGTTCCACCTTCTCTTCAAGGGGAGTTAGGCTTGCCGTGTACTGACCGCTTTGACCAAGCACTTCCTTCGGATGAGGATGAAAGGTCATGATTGCTCCCTGCAAACCTGCCGCTCGGGCAGCTTCCATTGCATGCCGAATCACGTTCTGATGGCCGCGATGTACGCCGTCAAAATGACCAATTGCCACCGTTTTCGGTTTCGCTGAAAGCGCTGCTTGAGTCGAGACAATCGGATATTGTAATGAAATGATTTCCACTGCAGTCACACCTGCTTTATGTTCTTCACTAATCTGCTGTTTTGGTAAAGACCTTAACAGCTTTAAGCGTCGCTGTTTCTTCATCCGGAGTAAACAACCCGACGAATGTACCGTCATTGCCATAGAGGCGTATGATGGAATCCGTATTGTAATCCCCATGATCGAACAGCGCGTTCAAGTAGATTCGCTTGCCTTGGAAGGCGCGCTGCACATTCTCCATGCTAACTGTAGCACGGGGGAAATGATCAAGCGCTTCATCCGATGGCGTGAGCTTCTCTTCCAGTTCACCGACAGCTTGCAGCTGCGCGATTTGTTCAAGGGTGAAGCACTGCTCTCTAGTAAATCCTCCGGACATCGTTCGAGTTAATTCCGCCATTACAGCGGGTACACCTAGGGCTTGTCCAATATCCACGCACAAGGTGCGAATATAAGTGCCTTTGGAGCAGGAAACGGAGAAACGAATCGTCGGATGCGGTTGATCCAGCTTCATCTCCAGCAAATCCAGTGTATAAATCGATACAGGTCTGGATTTACGTTCGATCACTTGACCTTCGCGTGCCAACTCGTATAACCGTTTTCCATCCACTCGCACAGCGGAATACATCGGAGGTACTTGCTCGATCTCGCCTAAGAACGAAGACAAGACACGGCGAATATCCGCTTCAGTCAACGTTACAGAAGGCAGCTCTTCCAGCACAGTACCGGTTAAATCCTCTGTATCTGTCGCGATACCAAACTGCATCACCGCTTCATAACTTTTAGGCCGCTCCTGCACATATTCGACTACGCGCGTCGCACGGCCAATACATAGCGGCAGCACACCGGTTACAGCAGGATCCAGCGTACCCGTATGGCCGATACGTTTGACTTTAACGATGCCTCTGACTTTCGCGACCACGTCATGCGAGGTCCAGCCAGCCGGCTTCCAAACTGCCAAAATGCCATCCATCATAGAGTAAGCGCCTCACTTGCTGCTTGTACAACTTTGCCGATAGCTTCCTGCATGCCTTGCTCCAAACGAAAGCCTGCTGCCCGAACATGTCCGCCGCCGCCAAATGTTTGTGCAATTGCCGCGACATCTGCTTTACCGGAAGAACGCATGCTGACTTTCACGTCGCCATTCTCGGTTTCTTTAAACAAGATGCCTACGTCAACGCCTTCCACGTTTACCGCGTAGTTAACCAGACCTTCAAGGTCATCGCCAACTGCACCGGTTTCTGCCATATCGGAGAAAGCCACATACAACCATGCAATCCGGTTATCATCCGAGAACGTCAACCGATTCAGTCCACGCTGCAAGAGAAGTAATTGGGGCTTGGTCATTTGCTCCAGCAAATGGTTGGCAATCCAGTGTCCTTCAACTTCCTCCGCAAGCATGCGCGATGCAACCTGCATGACCCTTGGAGTAGTATTGGAGTAACGGAATCCGCCGGTATCGGTTAGTAGACCTGTATAAATAGCGGTAGCGACTTCACGATCAAGTGAAATGGCCCCATGCTCGATAAGATCGTATAAAATTTCGACCGTAGCGGCCGCATTGATTCGGATTAAGTTAGCTGTGCCGAAAGCATCATTAGTAGGATGATGATCGATATTAAGCAACTGAGCTGATTCGGCAAATCGTTCACTTATCCGCCCGATTCGGCGGAAGTCCGCGCAATCAATAGCGATGATGCGGTCAAATGTTTCTTCCAATGGCTGCTTGCTATAATTAATGATTGACGCAGACGATTCCATGAAATGAAGACGAATCGGCACTGCGCCTTCATTAATCAGTACGGCCTGCTTGCCCAACTGGCGAAGAAGCCAGCCGACCACGATCGTCGAGCTGATTGCATCTCCATCCGGCTGAACATGCGAGACGACAAGAAACCGATTGCCGTCTCGAATGAATTCAAGCGCCGCTTGCAGCTGTTCTTGATAAGCGGCTGAGAACACCGCAGCTTTCGCCGCGGTCATTCGCCGCTCCGGCCATTAATCGTATGCAGCAACGCTTCGATCTTACTGCCGTACTCGATGCTGCCATCGAATTTAAACAGCAGCTCCGGCGTGTGGCGGAATCGAATTCGTTTGCCGAGCTCGGAGCGAATGAAACCTGTACCGCGGGCAAGAGCTTTAAGCGTTTCTTCTTTCTGCTCTTCGCTTCCCAGCACGCTAAGATATACACGTGCTTGCGATAGGTCATTCGTTAGATCAACACCGGTTACCGTAATGAAACCGATGCGCGGATCTTTGAGCTCTGTCTGAATGATTTGGCTCAATTCTTTCTTAATTTGTTCACCTACACGTCCTACGCGGACTTTAGCCATAGGTTGATCACCTCTCTACACTTTCCAGGACGTAAGCCTCGATGATGTCTCCCTCTTTAAGGTCGTTCATCTTCTCGAGCGTTATGCCGCACTCGTAGCCTTGCGCCACTTCTTTTGCATCGTCCTTGAACCTTTTAAGCGATTCGATTTCGGTTTCCAAAACCACAATTCCGGCACGAATTAAGCGAGCCTTCGCACTGCGTGTAATTTTCCCGGAAGTAACCATACAGCCTGCAATAACGCCGACTTTGGTAACTTTGAAAATATTACGCACTTCAGCCTGACCGATAATAACCTCTTTGAAGATTGGATCAAGCATCCCTTTCATAGCATGCTCAATTTCGTCAATCACGTTATAGATAATGCTGTGAAGACGAATATCAACTTTCTCCTGCTCTGCAGTTGCTAGCGCCTGCGGCTCTGGACGAACGTTGAAGCCGATAACGATCGCGCTCGATGCTGCTGCCAAGTTGATATCGGACTCCGTGATCGCGCCGGCACCGCTATGGATGATCTTAACGCGCACACCTTCGATGTCGATTTTGGCAAGCGATCCTTTAAGCGCCTCAGAGGAACCTTGAACGTCAGCTTTGATGATTACGTTCAAATCCTTGATTTCGCCTTCTTTTATATGATTGTACAAATCTTCAAGTGTTACTCTCGAATTTGCACCAAGCTCGGATTGACGGTGCTTGATGGCACGGCGATCTGCAATGGCACGCGCTTTACGCTCGTCTTCGAATACAAGGAATGGATCGCCGGCTTGCGGTACTTCTGTCAGACCGGTAATCTCGATTGGTGTACTTGGGCCCGCTTCTTTGAGACGGCGTCCTTTGTCATTCACCATGGCGCGAACACGACCGAAGCAGTTACCCGCAACGAAAGCATCGCCGATCTTAAGTGTACCGTGTTGAACCAGAATACGTGCAACAGGACCTTTACCTTTATCCAGCTCGGCTTCAATTACAGTACCGCGGGCACGTTTGTTAGGATTTGCTTTGTAGTCGTTCATTTCAGCTACAAGCAATATCATTTCAAGCAGCTCTTCGAGGTTCGTGCGCTGTTTCGCGGACACGTTAACGAAGATTGTATCGCCGCCCCACTCTTCCGGAACGAGTGCATATTCAGTCATGCTTTGTTTGATTTTATCAACATCTGCGCCTGGTTTATCGATTTTGTTCACCGCTACGATAATCGGAACGCCTGCTGCTTTAGCATGGTTGATTGCTTCGATCGTTTGAGGCATAACACCGTCATCAGCTGCCACAACGATGATTGTAATATCCGTCACTTGAGCACCGCGAGCACGCATGAGCGTAAACGCTTCGTGACCCGGTGTATCAAGGAAAGTGATTTTCTTATTATTGATCTCAACTTGGTAAGCACCGATATGCTGCGTAATACCGCCTGCTTCACCGCTTGTTACGCTAGTGTGTCTAATGGCATCAAGAAGCGTTGTTTTACCATGATCGACGTGACCCATGATGGTTACAACCGGAGGACGGGATTCAAGTGTACCCTCTTCGTCCTTCTCTTCCAGTGTTTCGAATGCATCTTCTTCCACTGGAATCTTCACTTCAACTTCAACGCCATACTCCGTTGAGATCAGTTGTACAGTATCTAGATCAACCTCTTGGTTAATGGTAGCCATGACGCCAAGCGTAATGAGCTTCTTGATAACCTCGGAAGCATCCTTATGCAGCAATTTAGCCAATTCGCCAACCGTCACTTCGCCGCGTACAATAATTTTCTTCGGCGTATTGTCGATCTTCTCTTTGCGTTCTTGCTGTTGTCCTTTACCACGATTGTTTTTGCCGCCGCGGTTGTTTTTGAAGTTGCCTGTGCGGGAATCTTCAAAGCGTTTATTCGCGCCGAAGTTGCTGTTAGCTGCCTTCGGATTGTTTCTTTTCTTTGCATGATCATCGGAAGTCGTGCTGCGTGACTCGAATGTACGAGCCGGTGCATTACTACGACTCGGCGATTGACTCGCTTGATCCGGACGTGGAGTTGATGGACGGAATCCGCCGCCTTGACCTCCGCCTGAATTGGAACCTTGACCTGCTGGACGGTTGCCTTGATAACCGCCACCGCCGCCCGCACCTTGACCTGCTGGACGGTTGCCTTGGTAACCGCCACCTTGACCTGCTGGACGTTGTCCTTGACCACCTTGCGAAGAGCCTTGGCCTTGTGGACGATTACCTTGATAGCCGGTGCCTTGACCTTGTGGGCGATTACCTTGATAGCCAGTGCCTTGACCCTGTGGACGGTTGCCTTGATACCCGCCGCCTTGGCCTTGTGGACGATTACCTTGACCGCCTTGACCACCTTGACCCTGCGGACGGTTGCCTTGATAGCCGCCACCTTGACCTTGCGGACGGTTGCCTTGATAGCCGCCTTGACCTTGCGGACGCGGATTGGAGCTTGTGCTGCCTTGCGATTGGCCTGTTGTAGGCTGTTGAGTGGAGGTCGTCGGTGTCGTGCCCGCTGTTACGCTAGTTGCCGGAGTTTGTGTACTAGCCGGCTGAGGTGCTGCGTTCGCAGTCGGAGCTGCATTTGTGCTAGGTGCTTGCGTATTTGTTGTATTCATATTCCCCTGCTGTTCCTGAGTATTTTTGTTGACCTGTCCGTGTCCTTGCGCTGGAGCATTCGTGCTTGATTGAGCCTTACGTTCAGGCTGACCTTGCGGTTGCTGGCGATTAGACGACTGAGCTGCTGCAGAGACGGTCGCGCTCTCCTGGGCACGTTTCGCTGCTGCATTCGCTTTAATATCGCGGAAGAAACCTTCCACCTTCGAAACCATTTCGTTTTCCATGACGCTCATATGATTGTTAACGGGAAGATTGAGTCGCTTTAGGATCGTAATGATTTCCTTGCTGCTCATATTTAGGGATTTCGCGTATTCGTAGACGCGTGTTTTATCTTTGTCTTGTTGTTTAGTCAATATACTCCACCTCCGTAGGTTCAATTAAGCTCTGTGCAATGCTTTTAGAAAAGCCTGAGTCGGTTACACCAATGAGAACCCTCTCGGACTTGCCGATTGCTTCTCCAAGCGTAATTCGGTCGAATGCTTCAACGAGTTTAACATTGTAAGTGGTACATTTGTCCCGAAACTTCTTCTTCGTATTATCTGATGCATCACCGGCAACTATGACAAGTTTCGCTTTTCCCTGCTGGATTGCTTTCAATACGGTTTCGTCACCGGTAACGAGCTTACCGGCCCGCATCGCCATGCCTAGCGTGTTAAGCGATTTATGCTTCGTCTTCGTCATCGATCTCATCCTTATTCGCGTTAAACGTGTCCTCTACAGCGATAAAATCTTGCTCGAGCTGATCATAGATTTCGATGCCAACGGTTTGTTTCAAAGCCCGATCCAGTGCTCTGCTCTTCTTGGCTAGCTTAAAGCAAGCGACTTTCCCGCATAGATAAGCGCCGCGACCTGCTTTCTTCCCCGTCAAATCGATCAGAACCGATTCATCAGGCGTACGAACGACGCGGATCAGCTCTTTCTTCGCCTTCATCTCCTGGCAAGCTACACATTTACGCAGTGGAATTTTTCTAGGTCTCATCGTTCATCCCCCCTGAACACAAGCTCTTAGTCGATGGAGACGGAATCCTGATGCATCGTGCTCATCGGCGACTTTGGACGACCAAATTCTTGCTCCGCCTGCGTTTCGCTCTTGATATCAATCTTCCAACCCGTCAGCTTCGCAGCCAAACGAGCATTCTGACCTTTAATCCCGATTGCCAGCGACAGCTGATAATCCGGAACAATAACGCGAGCCATCTTCTCTTGCTCGTATACGATTACCTCAATTACTTTAGAAGGGCTAAGCGCATTCGCAACATATTCTTCAACGCTCTCGGACCAACGGACGATATCAATTTTCTCGCCTTTGAGCTCGGTAACGATGGTTTGTACACGCATCCCCTTCTGACCAACGCATGATCCAACCGGATCAACTTCGGCATTGCGGGAATAAACAGCGATTTTGGAGCGGAAGCCCGCTTCACGTGCGACAGAACGAATCTCAACGACACCGTCATAAATCTCCGGCACTTCGAGTTCGAAAAGGCGCTTCAGCAAGCCCGGGTGCGTACGGGAAAGGAAGATTTGCGGTCCTTTCGTCGTGTTCTCCACTTTCGTGATGAACGATTTCACGCGGTCTCCATGTTTGAATTTGTCCGTTGGCATCAATTCTGTCAGCGGCAGCACCGCTTCTACTTTGCCAAGGTCGATAAACAGGTTACGCACGTCCTGACGCTGCACGATACCATTCACAATGTCTTCCTCTTTATCAATGAAGGCATTGTAAATGAGGCCGCGTTCTGCTTCACGGATACGCTGCGTAACTACTTGCTTCGCGGTTTGTGCCGCAATCCGGCCAAAATCACGAGGCGTTACTTCAATTTCTGCGATATCATCCAGCTGATAATGCGGGTTGAGCTCACGGGAAGCTTCAACCGAGATCTCAAGTCGAGGATCTAATACATCCTCAACAACAGCTTTGCGTGCATACACTTTGATGACTCCGGTAAACCGATTAATATCAACACGTACATTCTGGGCAGTATTAAAATTGCGTTTGTAGCTCGATATCAGGGCTGCTTCAATGGCTTCCAGCAAGATATCCTTGCTGATCCCCTTCTCTCTTTCGATTTCCGTCAGTGCTTCAATAAATTCCATGCTCATTGGAAATGAGTTCCCCCTTTCAACTAGTTCCCTAACGTTATAATCATGCCGTTGCCTTCTCCTTAGAAGACGATGGCTAAACGGGCACTTGCAACTTTCGCATACGGTAAGATATGTTTCTTCTTGCCGATTTCAATGACGATCTCTTCGCCATCAAAAGAAATAAGCTTGCCTTCGAATTCCTTCAAGCCGCCAATCGGCTCATAGGTCGTTGCAAATACATGCTTGCCTACTGATTTCTTCACATCTTCGGGCTTCTTAAGCGGACGTTCCGCACCCGGCGAGGATACTTCGAGAAAATAAGCGTCAGATACCGGATCGTTCTCATCCAGCTTCTCGCTCAAATATTCGCTAATCCGGCCGCATTCATCGATATCAATGTTGCCTTCTTTGTCCACGTAGACACGAAGAAACCAGTTGCTTCCTTCTTTGACATACTCTACGTCAACGAGTTCAAATCCATTTTCATCGAGGAACGGTCTAACCATTTCTTCGACAGCGGTTTTGATTGTGGATGTGCTCAAAAACAATGTACCTCCCACTGCAGCGGTGCGCCACAACATAGTCGGCGTACGGTCAGTTTAATTTTTCAGCTGAAATGCACCTGTTGCAGACCTGCTTATGTCCCATCGTATATGTAAAAAGGTGCAGACAAAACGTAAAGAGTGGGTTTCCCCACTCTTCTGCGAAAAGGTCGTATCATCAGCATTACCAGAAAGATTATAACATAACCATGATGTGGTGACAATACGGCGCCGTAAGGTGCGCTCGGGGTGGGTCGCTCCATTCGGAGTGCGCCTGCGGCCGCTGTTGAACTCGGGATGCTCGATTAGATGCCTTCGCGGTGGCATCCCGAGTTCAAAGGCGGCACGTAAACTCTCCGGCTGCACCCCGAACTCCGCTCCTTCCCCTCGCTTACCAGCGCATAGGGGCGAAGCAGAAGTTGCCGAGGTTCTTCGGCAACTTCTGTGAAACCCGTACACCTTAAACTACCATATACCCCAGAACAAAACTCTTAACCCAGAACAAAACTCTAAACCCAGTCGCCCCCTTCGGGGCTTGTTCACCTGAGGTGAACCTTCTTTACCTCAACTACGGTGAACAAACAACCTAGAACAAGGACAACTGATTCGACTCCGGCAATCCCCTGAAGCAGCCCATTGTCGTCAATACCTCGACGATGGTTTTGGTTGCTTTGGATTTCTGCTGGAAGTCCTCAATCGATAGGAACTCGCCGAAATCGCGTGCGCCTGCGATGTTCTTCGCAGCGTTCTCACCGATCCCGCTGATGGCGCCGAATGGCGGGATAATCGAGTTGCCGTCGATGATGAATCGAGTGGCTTCTGAACGATAGAGGTCAACTGGCTTGAAGGAGAAGCCGCGGGCAGTCATCTCCAGCGCCATCTCAAGCAAGGAAACGCTGTTCTTCTCTTTCGGCGTTGCGTTGAAGCCTTTTTGTTCAATTTCGACCAACTTCTTCGAGATTGCCTCATATCCCTTGCATAATAGCTCAAGATCGAAATCCTCTGCGCGAATGGAGAAGTAAGTCGCATAATAAGCGATCGGATGATACAGCTTGAAGTACGCTGTCCGAACTGCCGAGATAACGTAAGCCGCCGCATGGGCTTTCGGGAACATGTACTCGATTTTCAGACAGGAATCAATATACCATTGCGGTACTTTACAGCGTTTCATTTCATCGATCCACTCTGCTGTCAGACCTTTACCTTTACGAACGCTCTCGGTAATTTTGAAGGCGAGTCCTGCATCCATGCCTGCTTTATAGATTAGGAACAACATAATGTCATCACGGCAGCCGATAACCGTCTTGATCGTACAGGTGCGGTTCTTAATCAGCTCTTGCGCGTTGCCCAGCCAAACCCCTGTTCCATGAGACAAACCTGAAATTTGCAGTAAATCGGCAAAGGTTGCCGGTTTCGTCTCTTCGAGCATCTGGCGTACGAACTTGGTTCCCATCTCCGGCACGCCATACGTCGCGACTGAGGAACGGATTTTGTCCGGTGTCACGCCAAGGGCATCCGTTGAACTGAACATACTCATGACTTTCTGATCGTTCATCGGAATCGTTGTCGGATCAATACCGGTAAGATCCTGCAGCATACGCATCATGGTAGGATCATCATGCCCTAGTATATCGAGCTTCAAGAGGTTATCCTCGAAGGCATGATAGTCAAAATGGGTCGTTTTCCACTCGGCATTCTGATCATCCGCGGGATACTGCACAGGTGTAACGTCCTCAACCTCGATGTAGTCCGGCACAACAACGATACCGCCCGGATGCTGGCCTGTGCTTCGTTTCACACCGGTACATCCATTGGCAAGCCTTGCAAGCTCCGCTCCGCGCCACTTTTTCCCATAACTTTCTTCGTATTTCTTCGTGTAGCCGTAAGCTGTTTTCTCCGCTACCGTACCGATTGTACCTGCTCGGAACACATTTTCCGCCCCGAACATCGTCTTCGTGAAGTTATGAGCTACCGCTTGATATTCACCGGAGAAGTTCAAATCGATATCGGGAACTTTATCCCCTTTAAATCCAAGGAACGTTTCGAACGGGATATCCTGACCTTCACCTTTGAGCGGCTTACCGCAGCTCGGACAAACCTTATCCGGTAAATCGAATCCACTCGGATAACTGCCGTCAAGGAACCATTCACTAAACTTACAAGCTTCATCTAAGCATGTGTAATGCGCAGGCAATGGGTTTACTTCAGATATCCCTAGAAAGGTTGCAACGATGGACGACCCTACTGAACCCCGTGATCCAACCAGGTAACCATCCGCATTAGACTTCTTAACTAACTTCGCCGAGATCAGATAGTTGGCAGCGAAACCGGCTTTCGTGATCGGAACAAGCTCTCTCTCGAGTCGTTCAACAACGACATCCGGAAGCGGTTCGCCATACAGCGTGCGCGCGGTGTCGTAACACGTATTACGCATTTCTTCATCGGCGCCTTCGATAATTGGTACGAATAATTTCTTCGGGAACATATCAAACGGTTCAAATCGATCAGCCAGCTCTGAAGTATTCTTGACTACGACCTCATAAGCGCGTGCTTCACCGAGAAAGGCGAACTCCTCCAGCATTTCTTTTGTCGTGCGGAAATGAGCATCCGGCTTGCGGATATCTTTCAGAGGACTAAAGCCTGTAATGCCATGGATCGTAATGTCGCGGAACAGCTTATCTCGCTGCAGCATGTAATGCACATTTCCTGTCGCGATGACCGGCTTACCTAGCTTATCGCCAATCTCGCATACACGGCGTATGGCCTGTTCAATCTCAGCACGGCTTGCGACAAAACCTTTCTCGACCAGATGCATATAGAAGTCGATCGGCTGAATCTCCAGCACATCGTAATAATGCGCGACTTCCTCTGCCTCTTCCAACGATTTATTCATCACCGCTTCGAAGAACTCACCTTTCTCGCAGCCGGATATGACTAGAATTCCTTCTCGTAATTCGGTCAGTTTGCTCTTCGGAATCGTAGCGACACGTTTAAAATGCTCCGTATGTGATTTCGAAATCAGCTTGAAGAGATTCTTCTTGCCCGTACCATTCAATGCGTAAATGCAGCAGTGGAATGGACGCATATTCGACAAGTCGAGCCCAACGTAGTCATTGAGCATGTGTAATCCCGTAATATTGCGAGAAGCCGCATCACCAATTAAGCCAAATAGTACGCCGCCGAGTGCAATGGAGTCATCAATTGCTCGGTGATGATTTTCGAGACTGATTTTATATTTATCCGAAAGGGTATTCAGTCGGTGATTCTTCATCGTCGGATGCAGGAATCGCGCAAATTCAAGAGTATCCAGAACGGGATTCTTCACTTCGGGTAGACCATGCAGCTTACAAGCCGCTTGCAGGAACCCCATATCAAACCTAGCGTTATGGGCAACCAGTACCGCATCGCCAATAAAATCAATAAACTCATGAATCTTCGGACCCAGCTCCGGCGCGTCTTCAACCATTTCGTTCGTAATATTCGTTAGCTGTTGAATGTTATAAGGAATATCTTCATGCGGATTAATAAATGTGGAGAATCGATCAATTTCTTTGCCATCATGCATTTTTACGCCGGCTAGCTCAATGATTTTGTTGTTTACGACGGAAAGGCCCGTCGTCTCGACGTCAAATACAACGTAAACAGCCGTTTGCATCGCTTCTTCGCGCGCATTCATAACCATCGGAATAGCGTCATTGACTACGTTTGCCTCTAATCCGAACAATACATTAATGCCATGTTTCTTAGCCGCTTTCGCCGCTTCCGGATAACACTGCACATTGCCGTGGTCTGTAATGGCTATCGCTTTGTGTCCCCACTTGGCAGCTTGCTTAATGTAAGCGTCAACCGGAGCAACCGCATCCATGGTGCTCATCGTCGTATGCAAGTGAAATTCGACGCGCTTTTCTTCGGCATCATCTTTTGGTTCCCTTGGCGCCAGAACCTCATGCATGTCGGAAGGCATCATAACCAGCTCCGGCTCCATCATGAATCTGTCATACTCGACGCGTCCACGTGCCTTAATCCATTTGCCATTAGCGAGCTGCTTTAGCACTTTGACATCGTCTTTCGTCTTCGCGAACATCTTCATGGCGATTGAGTCAGTGAAGTCTGTGACGTTAAACGTGAATAATGTGCTGCCGTTTCGAAGCTCTTTCTCTTCCAGGCCGAAGACCGCGCCTTGCACGGTGACCTTCTTCTCTTCTTCAATAATATTCATAATTGGCACAGGCGCATCTCGAATATCGTAACCAACGACAAGGCGGACTTCGCCTTCGTCGAGCGTCGGTTCTTCAGTAACCGTCGTGCTTGTCATCATCGCATGAATAACTTCGCGCTCTTCTTGATCCCGCTTCTGCTGGAACTGTTCGTACACCTCTTGATTGGATTCACCGATAATCATCTTCATGCGGCATGTTGTAGCAAATTGCTGCTTGAAGAAATCAATCGCAAGCTCGTCAATCTTCTTCTTCTTAGCTAGCTCAAGACCCATGTCGTCCATCAGATGAAGGGTAATCAGGTCTCCCTCTGCAATCATCTTCGATTTGCTGATCCAGCCGTTAACGGAAGGATTGTTCTGTTGCAGCCATTCCACAAATGCCGGCCAATATTCTTGGATCAATTCATCCTTCGGTACATCGCTGCTATATTGAAACTGGAACGAAATTTGAGCAATATGGGCATACTTTGCGACGACTGCACGGCAAAAAACACCAAAAGCCGGTAACGGAACCACAGTCGTTTTGCCAATGCAAAACGTCCATTCCCGGTTACTCCGGCTTACGATTACCTTATCTATATAACCATCTGCAAAATATTCATCGACCATTTGCTGCGGAAGATCCGCCTGCTTCAGTAGCAGCTCGAATCGCTGTCGCTTTCCCCCGGTTTGGTTCATATTGTCCTCCCCCAAGACGAAACGGCTGTCGCCGCCTTTCAGCGAATACAGCCGTTTATTCCTTTTTTACTCTTGTTGCTATTAATAAGCTCTGGCGAATACGACGGAATGCTCGGATTTCTCTCCACAAACGAGACAAACGGTTTTGTGCTCTGCAGGCTCAAACGGAATATTACGGCTCGTTGCACCCGTTTCTTCCTTCACTTGACGCTCGCATGCATCTGATCCGCACCAGCCGGCAAGCGCGAAACCGCGCTGTTCTTCGAAGAGTGCCTTCATCTCATCAAGCGTCTCCACAGAGTAAGTATGCTCCGTACGGAATTGCTTTGCACGCTCAAGCATATCATTATGTGTCTCAACCAGCATATGCTCAATTTCTTCCTTCAAATTGCTTTGCAGGACAATTCGCTTCTCCCCGCTAATACGCGACACGAGAACAACTTGTCCATTCTCCATATCACGAGGTCCAAGCTCAAGACGAATCGGTACACCGCGCATTTCATACTCATTGAACTTCCAACCTGGACTTACATCGCTGCGGTCATCCACTTTCACGCGGATGCCTGCTTTCTTCAGCTCAGCGAATAGCTCGTCCACTCGTCCAACCACTTGGTCACGCGTCTTCGCCGGGCCAATCGGAATCATGATAACTTGAGTCGGTGCTACTTTCGGAGGAAGCACTAGACCACGATCGTCACCGTGAACCATAATCAACGCACCTAACAGACGAGTCGATACCCCCCATGAGGTTGTGTGAACAAACTGTTGTGTATTCTCGCGATCCAAGTATTTAATATCGAACGCAACCGCGAATTTATTGCCAAGGTAATGGGACGTTCCTGCCTGAACGGCACGGCCGTCTTTCATCATCGCTTCAATGGAATACGTATCTACTGCACCTGCAAAACGTTCCGAAGGCGTTTTCTGGCCCATAATGACCGGAATCGCCAGATAGTTCTCGCAGAAGTCCCGATAAATATCGAGCATTTGGTTTGTTTCTTCACGCGCTTCTGTTTCGGTTTCATGCGCGGTATGGCCTTCCTGCCACAGAAACTCCGTTGTACGCAAGAAAGGCAGCGTCCGTTTCTCCCAACGAACAACGTTTGCCCACTGATTGATCAGCACGGGCAAATCGCGATAGGATTGAATCCATTTGGAGTACATATGACCGATAATCGTTTCCGATGTCGGACGAATCGCCAAACGTTCTTCAAGCTTCTCTCCGCCTGCTTCGGTTACCCAAGGCAGCTCTGGATTAAAGCCTTCCACATGCTCCTTCTCTTTCAGGAAGAAGCTCTCCGGAATGAACATCGGGAAGTAAGCGTTACGGTGACCGGTTTCTTTGAACCTGCGGTCGAGCTCATCCTTCATATGCTCCCAAATTTCAAAACCCTCTGGACGGAATACGATACAACCGCGCACTGGGGAATAATCCATCAATTCCGCTTTCTTGATGACATCGATATACCACCGCGAGAAATCCTCGTTTTGCGGTGTGATTTCCGTTACGAATTGCTTATCCTTCGACATGACCGACTCAGTGCTCCCCTCGTACCAATCGCAATATATCATTATAAGTAACTGCCAGCATGAGCAGCATCAGCATCGCAAATCCGATGAAATGCACCATGCTTTCCCGATTCGGATCAACCGGACGGCCTCGCACAGCTTCAAATCCGAGGAAAACCAAACGGCTTCCATCGAGCGCCGGAATGGGCAGCAGGTTAAAGATACCTAAATACAGACTGAGAACCGCAACCCATGAAGTAAGCTGAACGATGCCTTCATCGGCGATTTGACTTGTCACTTGAGCAGTCCGAACCGGCCCGCCAAGATCCTCCATCTTGAAGTCACCGAGAATCAGCTTCTTAAATCCATCGAAGATCATGATCGTCATGTTCTTCATCGCTTTGCCCGCATAGGTGAATGTTTCGCCAAATGTTACCGAGCGAGTAGGTACCGCAGCTGAGATGCCCAGTTTACCGACACCTGTAGTTGGATCTTTCTTCGGTGTAATCTTGAAAGATATCGGCTTCCCGTCACGCAGCACGTTAAATACGAGCGGCACATCGACCGATTTACTGATCAGCTCGATCATTTTGTTGGAATCTCCGCCGATCTTCTCTCCGTTCACCGAATCAATCACATCACCTACACGAAGATCCGTTTGTGATGCCGGCATTCCTTCAACCACGCTGCCAATTAACAAACGATCCGGATTCTCCATCGGAACACCGGCCATTTGAAAATACAGACCAAACAACACGAAAGCTAAAACAAAGTTCATGACAGGACCCGCAACGATAGCGAGAGCCCGTTGACCTACTGTTTTGCTGCCAAATTGGCGATCAATCGGAGCGATCTGTGTTTCTTTCCCTTTACTGATCAGAAGCGCTTGCGGATGTACGTCGTAGGAATCCGTGATTCCGTCCGCACTAAGAGCAAGCTTCAGTTTACGTTCGATATCGATGGTTTCTACTTCACCACGGACAACATTGCTGCGATCATCTAAGCGATCCAAGTAAATACGAGTAACCGTGTTATCTTTCACCCGTACTGCAACGGTCTGCCCGGGATGAATCTCGACTAACTCCGGATCTTCACCGGCCATTCGGACAAAACCGCCTGCCGGGACAAGCCGCAGCGTGTATCTGGTTTCACCACGTTTTATGGAAAACAGCTTCGGTCCAAACCCAATCGCGAACTCTCTTACCAATATTCCGGCACGCTTCGCAAAATAAAAATGACCCCATTCGTGAATGGTCACAATAACGAAGAAGACCATTACCGTCAAAAAGACGACTTGAATCGTATGCATCGTTCCCCTTGCCTCCTGTTCGTAACGGCCTGTACTTAGATTATCATTATTCTCCCGTTCGATACAAGAGAACCACCGGTTAGATGCTTGCCGCTTCTCTTCGAGCCCAGGCATCTACTTCTGCGATGGCCTCGACATCGGGAACATCTACAAGCTGATGCTTGTTGAGCACCGCTGCTATAACAGTTTCAATCTCAAGGAATGTGATCTCGCCTGCCAAGAAACGTGCTACTGCCGTTTCATTCGCTGCATTAAAGACGGTAGGCGCAGACTGCCCCGCTTGTCCGCTCTCATATGCAAATCGGAGACAAGGATAACGATTAAAATCCATCTCTCGGAAATGCAAGGCAGACAATTTCGCTAAATTCAGTCTCTCTGTTGGCGTTGGTCTGCGTTCCGGATACGTAAGCGCATATTGGATCGGGACGCGCATATCCGGCATCCCCAGCTGAGCAATGATACTGTGATCCACGAACTCTACATAAGAGTGAATAATACTCTCCGGGTGAATAAGAACATCGATTTGACTGTATGGAAGCCCGAATAACCAGTGAGCCTCGATAACTTCAAGCCCTTTGTTGGCCATGGTTGCGGAATCGATCGTAATTTTGGCACCCATCGACCAATTGGGATGATTAAGTGCTTCAGCAACGGTGACACCTTCAAGCTCTGCCCGAGTACGGTCCCGGAAAGAGCCTCCCGACGCTGTAAGAGTAATACGGTTCACATCACTGCGACGTTCCCCATTCAAGCATTGAAATATTGCAGAGTGCTCGCTATCGATGGGCAGAATGGACACACCTTTGTCAATGGCACGCTGCATCACGATATGGCCAGCTGTTACAAGCGTTTCCTTATTCGCAAGTCCGATATGTTTACCTGCGTCAATGGCAGCAAGCGTTGCCTGCAGCCCACGGCTGCCAACAATTGCGGTCACAACGGTATCAGCCTCATTATTAGCAGCAATTTCAATCAGTCCCTCATTGCCATAGAGCACCTTAGTCCCATGCGGCAAATGTGGAGCGGCTTCATCCGCCAGAGCCTTGGTCGACAAACAAACGCTCTTCGGCTTGAATTGATTGGCTTGCTCAATAAGTAAATGCAGATTATTGCCTGCAGCCAAGCCTTCAACCTGATAGCGATCAGGTTCATGACTAAGAATATCTAAGGTTTGCGTCCCTACAGAACCGGTAGAACCGAGAATCGTTATTTTCTTCAACGCTAAGGAGCCTCCTTGAATCAGAGGGGAAGCAGCTCGGTCATTACGAGCAACGGAAACACGATTAACCAGCTGTCGCAACGATCCAATACGCCACCATGACCGGGCAAAATCGAACCGGTATCTTTGATGCCGCGAATCCGTTTGTAAGCCGATTGAATGAGATCTCCAAACTGCCCTGCAACGGCTGCAATTAGACCGATTAGCAGCGCCCTGCTGATGCTGATGATATCCGGGTATATCCATGCAAAAATAGCCGCGATGGCCAGTGAAAGCACAATACCGCCGATCGAGCCTTCAATTGTTTTATTGGGACTGATGGAAGGCCACAATTTATTTCGACCGAAGGCTCGTCCTGTGAAATAAGCTCCGATATCGGAAGCCCAGATCGCACCGAATGCCAAACATGTCGTAAGTAAACCATGGAACTCCGCGTTACGCACCTCGTACATCGCGTGGAATCCATAGCCAACATATAGTGCTCCAAGCAGCATCAAAGCCGCTCCGTCAATGGTTATGACATTTTTCGTCAGAACCGTTACCGTGAGTAATAAGAATAACAATAACCAAATTGTATGTATGGCTGCAGGAGAGTCTAAGCCGAAATCTTCCCAAGGAATAAACAAGACCAGCATGCCTGCCAGCCCTATTAATGATAACGGATGTTTGGCTGAAACCCCGTTCATCCGTGTATATTCCATAAATCCAATAACAGCTAGTAGAAGGAGGAGTGCAAAGAAAAACCATCCGCCGAGTACAGTTAGAAAAATAAAGGCTGCGCCGCCAATGAGGCCGGTAATTATACGTTGTTTCACCTGTATGACACTCTCCAGTAAGGCCGATTACAGCCCGCCGTAGCGACGGCCGCGACGCTGATACTCTCGAACAGCTTCAAAGAAATGCTCTTCTGTAAACTCAGGCCAATAGACGTCAGTGAACCACATCTCGCTGTAAGCGAGCTGCCAGAGCATGAAGTTGCTCAATCGAAGTTCACCGCTCGTACGAATAAGTAAGTCGGGATCAGGGACCCCAGCGGATAACAAGTTCGCTTCCATCATCGATTCATCGATATCTTCCGGCGACAGCTTGCCCTCTTGAACAGCTTGACCGATCGAACGTACCGCTTCAATCATTTCTTTTCGGCTGCCATAATTTAGGGCGAAGTTAAGAACTAACCCTGTATTATTGGCCGTCTGGATAATTGCCTCTTCTACTGCTCTCAGCGTGTAGTCCGGCAGATCACCTTTATATCCCATCATTCGAACCTGAACATTATTCGCCATCAGATCCTTAAGCTCAATAGAGAGAAACTCCTGAGGAAGCTTCATGAGAAACTCTACTTCCGCTTTCGGGCGCTTCCAATTCTCCGTGGAGAAGGCATACAGTGTTAAATATTTCACACCTAGTCGATCGGCAGCCATCGTAATACGTTTGACTGTTTTCATACCGGAGTGATGGCCGGCCATGCGAGGCAAACCGCGGCTCTTGGCCCATCTGCCGTTGCCGTCCATAATAATGGCGATATGCTTCGGAATGCCATCCGAATCAAGCGTCGGCGAAGTTGGTTTCGCGGACGCTTTACCGAATAACGCCTTCAATCGTTTTAACACACGCTCGTCCTCCCACGCTAACGTTGATTGATGCAACAAACCCCACCATTCGGAGGGGCCGGAGAGCTTGCATTATACTTCCATAATTTCTTTCTCTTTCGCAGCTAGTACTTTATCCACTTCTGCGATAAATTTATCGGTTGTTTTCTGAACATCATCTTGATGACGACGGGACTCATCTTCCGAAATCTCGGTTTTCTCGAGTTTCTTGATGTCGTCATTCGCGTCACGACGCACGTTACGAATGGCTACTTTCGCTTCTTCGCCAAACTTCTTCGTCAATTTGACAAGCTCCGAACGACGTTCTTCTGTCAGCATCGGAATGCTGAGGCGAATCGTTGCGCCATCGTTCGACGGAGTCAAACCAAGATCCGATTTCATGATCGCTTTCTCAATCGCAGACAGGGAGGTTTTATCCCAAGGCTGGATCATTAGCGTACGGGAATCAGGCGTATTGACGTTAGCCAGTTGATTGACGGGCGTCATTGCCCCGTAATATTCAACTTGAATGCGGTCAAGGAGAGCCGGAGTAGCACGTCCTGCACGTAGCGTTGAGAGATCGCGTCTCAGTGCTCCGATCGCTTTGTCCATTCTATCTTCTGCGCTTTTCTTAATTGCTTGTGGCATTCGTTCACACACTTCCTTTCATCACAATAGTACCGATTTTCTCACCAAGGACAACACGTTTGATATTCCCTTGTTCGGTAATGTTGAAGACGACAAGTGGAATATTGTTGTCCATGCAAAGCGATGAAGCTGTTGAGTCCATGACGCCTAGATTGCGGTTTAGAACTTCCATATACGTCAACGTTTCGAATTTCTCCGCTGTCGCGTCTTTAAATGGATCAGCGGAATATACGCCATCCACTTTATTTTTCGCCATTAGGATTACTTCTGCTTCGATTTCAGCTGCGCGCAATGCTGCAGTGGTATCTGTCGAGAAGAATGGATTGCCTGTGCCTGCCGCGAAAATAACGACACGCCCTTTTTCCAGGTGACGGATCGCCCGGCGGCGTATGTAAGGCTCAGCGATTTGCTGCATGGCGATTGATGTTTGCACACGAGTTGGCACATCGATTTGCTCAAGCGCATCTTGAAGCGCCAAAGAGTTCATAACAGTCGCTAACATACCCATATAGTCTGCTGTTGCACGGTCCATACCTTTCTCCGAACCGGCAATTCCGCGCCAGATGTTGCCGCCGCCGCACACGATCGCGACTTCAACATTCAATTTCACTACTTCTTTTACTTGCTCTGCAATGGAGGAAATCATTGCGGAGTCAATTCCAAAGCCATTATTACCCGAGAGCGATTCGCCGCTCACCTTCAGCACTATACGTTTGTACACGGGACTTTGCAACTTGGTATACCTCCATCTTCAACTTTGTTTAAAAGGCCGTATACGGACTTGAAAATTTAGACCTAATTATAGGAAATAGGCGGGGCGAACGCCCCGCCCCGCCTGCGCGTTCGGTTTACAATTTAGCTTGCGCCATAACTTCTTGAACGAAGTTGTCTTCTTTTTTCTCAAGGCCTTCGCCAAGCTCAAAACGAGCGAAACGACGGATAGAGATATTCTCTCCAATTGTGCTGATTTTCTCTTTCAGCAGTGTATGGATTGTTTTGTCGGGATCTTTAATGAACGGCTGCTCAAGCAAGCAGTATTCTTCGTAGTATTTGCTGATGCGGCCTTCAACCATTTTATCAACGATTTTCTCTGGTTTGCCTTCGTTCAGCGCTTGAGCTCTCAAGATTTCACGCTCTTTATCCAGCTCATCCGAAGAAACTTCTTCACGGCTTACAAACTTAGGGTTTGCAGCAGCGATTTGCATGGCGATATCACGAGCAAACTCGCGGAATTGATCCGTTTTACCAACGAAGTCAGTTTCGCAGTTGATTTCAACAAGAACGCCGATCCGGCCGCCAGCGTGGATGTAGGATTCTACTGTACCTTCAGTAGCTACACGACCCGCTTTGTTTGCTGCAGCGGAAAGACCTTTTTCACGAAGCAAGTCGATTGCTTTCGCGATATCACCGTTTGTTTCATCAAGCGCTTTTTTACAATCAAGCATACCTGCGCCTGTTCTTTCACGCAATTCTTTTACTGCACTAGCACTAACTGCCATGTTGGAAACCTCCTGAAATTAGTTAAGTATGACTGATCGCTGAGTGAACCGCCGGCTCAATCAAAACAATCAGCGTGAGCATTCGAAAAAAGGGCGGTGAGAGGTTATGCACCTTCTGACCACCCTTTCGTGTCGTATCGTCAAACTCTATTAAGCAGTTGTTACTTCGCCTTGACGCGATTCAACAATTGCATCAGCCATTTTAGCTGTCAGCAATTTAACTGCACGGATTGCATCATCGTTACCTGGGATCACGTAGTCGATTTCATCCGGATCGCAGTTTGTATCAACGATACCTACGATTGGGATACCAAGTTTGCGTGCTTCAGCAACCGCGATACGCTCTTTGCGTGGGTCGATGATGAACAATGCGCTTGGCAAACCTCTCATGCCTTTGATACCGCCGAGGAATTTTTCAAGACGATCTTTCTCTTTACGGAGAATGATAACTTCTTTCTTAGGAAGAACGTCGAAAGTGCCGTCCTCTTCCCATTTCTCAAGCGTTTTAAGACGGTCGATACGTTTTTGAATCGTTTGGAAGTTAGTCAGCGTGCCGCCGAGCCAACGTTGATTGATGTAGAAGTTGCCGCAACGTTCTGCTTCTTCTTTCACCGAATCTTGTGCTTGTTTCTTAGTACCTACGAAGAGAATAGTGCCGCCTTCTTCGCCGATCGAACGTACGAAGTTGTAAGCTTCTTCGACCTTCTTAACTGTTTTCTGCAAGTCAATGATGTAAATACCGTTACGTTCTGTGAAGATATAACGATCCATCTTAGGGTTCCAACGACGAGTTTGGTGACCGAAGTGTACCCCAGCTTCTAGAAGCTGTTTCATGGAAATTACCGCCATCTCTTACACACCTCCTGTTAAATGGTTTTTAGTGGTTACCTCCGCCAATATCATTTTCCGTTATCACTTCGACCGGGTCGAAGCACCAATAACGAAATTAATCGGCGTGTGTTTTTAACACCGTCAATTACTATAACACATCTGCATATACGCTTGCAACCGCAATTGACAGGTTTCCTAATGCTATTTCGATAGACACCGAATTATTGGTCGGATGATTTCAACTCGGATGACGAAGCATTCGGCGTACTCGTAATAATCGTGCGAATTTGCGTCAAAGACAAGTCACCTTCGAAAGCAAAATAACCTGCGCGTATCTTCGTTGTACGCATCAGGCTGATAAAAGCTTTCTTATCCGAAATGACGCCACTATCATGCAAGATGTCTGCTGTTTCCGTTACGCCAGAGTTCGGCGGAATGCGTACTACAACAGGTTTAGAGACAGCCGTGTTCTCTGAAGCTGCTGTCTCCTTTACGTTCTTCTCATCCTTAGCTGAAGCCGCTGCATCTTGTTTCGCTTGATCCTGCTTAACTTTATCCAGCAATGCCTGCTTGTCTGCTAGTTTCTTCTTATATTCAGCCTCTACCCGTATACGCTCATCAGTAACAGCCTGATCAAGTTCGGTCTTCGAATACCCGATTACTTCTGATTCTGTAGTCTCCTGCTTAACCGGCTCATCCATATTGTTCACTTGTTTCTCACCGATAATCATAAGCTGCAGAAGTGCTGCACCGATAATAATACCAACACCTACACCAAAGAGAAATGTACGTTTATTCATGACGCGCTGCTTCCTCCTGCTTCGATAGCTGAAGAATAAGCTGGACTTCCCCTTTGTTCTTGCCGAGTTTCTTAGCTATAGCATCAATGGATTTACCGCTTTGATACATATCGAACAAATCGGTATAACGGTCTCGAATCGTCAAAATTGGCTCTTCAGCTGCCGCTATCTCTTCCGCTTCAACATCACTCGTGACTGTTGGAATTAGATGTTGGGGTCTTGGTTGAACTGCATGAGTATCCGTCACTGGAGTAGCCAAATTTGAAATGGTTACAGACTGCTGCTCCAAAGCGGATGCATGCAGTTTGGTTTGTTCAGCCAGAAGCAATTCTAACTCGGCGCAGCGCTTCTCAAGCAATTCCGTACGCTCATCGCGCTTCTTGGACTGAAGCTGTGTATCATGGGTGGATTTGCTGACAAGCTCAACAAGCTCACGATTGTCCGCTTCCATGTTCTCCATAAACTGCTCCAGTGCCGTCTCCATATTACGAACGGTTTGTGTCGATTGCTCTTGCTTGCCACTCGGTATTCTACGCGGTAGTACAGCTGCACAGACAACAACAATACCGCCGATCAGCATGATCGTTTGCCATGATTCCATCTTCATTCACCTGCATTTCGGTTTAACAATCCGTTACATAGAGATATCGATATGGTTACCTTTGTAAGGATGCTTCTGTCCGTGATCGGTTTCCGCATCATTACCGGCTCCACCATCCTGCTTCTTCTTCCGATTCTGCTTACTTTGAGATTCACGCTGTCGATTGTCTTTGATCTTGGTGTCTATGTTCTGTTCAACGGCAGTATTGCGATTACGCAGCAGCTCCGTTTGTTTAGCAGTATCATTCTCCAATCGCATTTGTTCTGCGACCGGTTTCTGATTCAATTGCTGTTGATGCAAACTGTTATCCGGAGTCCGTGGAATAGACATCTGAAAATCTATAGGTTTAAAAGGCATGCTGTTTCCTCCTAAACTTCAAACATATCGCCCGCTAAGAACGCTAGACATAAGGTGCCATTACGATGTCACCTTCGAAGTAGCGGAACGAAACACGCTGTGTAGCGTCTTTAACGAATCGTGTGTAGCGGCCAATTACGATCTTAGTTCCACCATAAACGACGTTAACGACATCTATTTTGGCGCGATCGGTATCCTCAAGCGACTTCTCAATTTCAAGTACGCGATCCTTTGCTGTCGCAATCTCTTCTACCGCGGCACGTTTGGTTGAAGTCAGCTTAATGCGCATGGCCATTTTGTCAGGTGTCAGCTGCCCAACAGAAGCAAGCTGATCTAACAATTTGAGTGCTTTCTCCGTTTTGTCAAGATTATCCACGGTATGTTTGATTTGTAAGCGAAGCTCACTTAGTTCCGCTCTCAGCTCCGGGCGTACACCGACCTCGAGCGTTGTTGCCGTTGACATGGTATTCCCAATGGTTCTCGCTACTACGCGATCACCGGCTTGGATGTTCCCTCCGACAAGCAGCCCTTTGGGGCCGCTGCAAACGACGTTTCTCCCAGCGCGAACATGAGAGTGCATGATACTTTGAGAAACCAATACATCTTCTCCTGCAGAAACGTTGCTGTCTTGAATAAACGAGCTCTTCACATTACGATTTGCTTTCACATAGCCTTTGTTACTTGCGAGTATTCCACCGGTAATTTCAATAGAGCCGTCGGATTCCAATATGGCCCCTTCAACTCCGCCGATTACTCGAATATCGCCGGAAGCTTTAATTTTGAATCCGGTCAAGACGTTACCGCGTATGACGACTGTACCTACGAAATCAATGTTGCCGATTTTGTAATCGACATCTCCATTTACTTCGAAAATAGGGAATACGTTAATTTTGCTTTTATCTGTAAGCGAGATGAGTCCATCGATCGTGGCGTACATAGCTGTTTGTTCAGGATTCAACACGACATTTTTACCGATCTTAAAATAGGCTTCTTTTCCGTTTCTGCAAGTAATCACATCACCGGTTACTGATTTGCCTTCCACCCCGGCTCGAGCCGGAACCTTCTCGGCGATCAATTGACCACGCTTCACATTCTTCAGTTGTGTGACTTCTTTAAAATCAATTTTACCGCCCTCGAGTTCTACCGGACGGTATTCGCCTTCATTCATATCGTGAGAGAATCGAATGTAACCATCCTCACCCTGTACGGGCAGCTCTCCTTGCGCAATCACATTTTGACTGTAAAAATAGGCACTTGGTCGCTGCGCGATATTACGAAGCATGTCACGACTGATTCCGTAACATATTCCATGGCTCTTTAAAAACTCTTCAAGCTGTCCTTCGGTGCATGAGAACTGCTCATCCGCAACATTAAATTGGATCGTAGCGGTCAGTTTATCAGGTGCAAGCTGAACAACGAGATGTGATTGTAATGTTTCAGATGTAGACAAAACTGGCCCCCCTCTATTACATTAATGCTGCATTAACTGATCCTTTTGCTTTTCTAATGCACCTCGTAATCTCAAAATTGCTTTGGAATGAAGCTGTGAAATCCGCGAAGGTGATAAAGACATCACTTCTGCGATTTCACTTAACGATAATTCCTCATAATAGAAGAGTGAAATTACCGTTCTCTCTTTCTCTGTCAGACGATCAATGCCGCGAATGAGTGACTCTTTAAGGAAGAACTCATGTACCTTGTAATCCGGGTTCTTCGCTTTCTCATCGATTAGCAGCGACAATCGGGTCTCGGACTCTTCTTCTCGGATCGGATCCTCAAGTGAGCATACCGTCGTAACTGCAATCTCTTGCAGCATAACGTCAAACTCTTTCTCTGAAACATCCAAATATCCGCTGATTTCCGCATCCGTCACCGAACGCATATATTGCTGTTCAAGCAGCTGGTACGCCTCCTCGATCCGCTTGGCTTTCTCACGAACCGAACGCGGAACCCAGTCGCCTTGACGCAATCCATCAATAATGGCGCCTCTAATTCTCCAAGAAGCATACGTTTCAAATTGTAGACCACGGCGGTAATCGAATTTCTCGATAGCATCAATTAACCCCATTGCCCCATTACTTGCCAAGTCATCCTTGGACACATTCTTAGGTAAACCGATAGCCATACGATTGCTTACGTAATCGACCAAAGTTAAGTATTGTTCGATTAGCAGTTTCTTCGCTTCAATGTCTCCGTCTTCTTTCCACTTCTGCCAAATCTCGATGTTAGACAAATGAGGCGCTTTCGGCTCAATCATCTTCTCACCCTCCTGTTAGGTGACGTATTGCTTTAGCCAATTCTTCAGGCTCTCTATTCTGAGTTGATACTAATTTGGGTGGTGTCAGCGGCTGAAAACCGGCTCCTTGACTTGCATCGAGCTTTAGATTTCCATCCAGCTGATTTTTCAACAAATTATTCAACTCATCACTTTGATCCGGTGTTGCATAATCAACCGAACTCCCTTTCGATTCATCACCGTCTAACTGTGATAAAGCCTGCGCCCTTGGATTCATAATAAGTGCCACTAACGCGCGGAAAACAAAGCCCAGTACAAAAAAAGTGAGAAAAGCGTACAGGCAACGGAGGCTGGTAACCGCCATCCCATTACTGTCCAGCGAGAATAATAATGTAAGTAAACTGCCGCCTACTCCAAGGAAGACATTCCAGCGCCAAGACCCTACCATGCTAAATCTCCTTTACTCCTTGCTGCACACTGCGTATCACTAGTACACCGCTTAGACTGTTAAATTCTATAGTCCGACCATAATTAGCACCGGTATCTTCCGCGAGCAGCGGGATCGAGAATTGACGCAGCATCTCCTTACAGGACTCTACATTCCGCGGACCAATCCGCATCGAATCACTGTTTGTTGTGAAAGCGAACATTTGCGCGCCGCCTGCCATCTTAGCAACGAGTCTTCTCGGTTCTGCGCCTGCTTGCTTCATGAGCCCAATCAAATGAGGAACCGATGTATCGGCATATTTTGCGATATTAATCGGAGCCTCTCTTGCAATCTCAGAGGAGGGCAGCATGACATGCACCATGCCTGCCACCTTCGAGCGTTCGTCAAACAAAGTCAAGCCTACACATGACCCAAGACCCGTTGTTTTCAAGATTGCACCATTCAGTGCAATCTGTAGGTCAGCCATGCCCACTTTCACGAGATTTTCCTGCATCATTCGTTAGGCACTCCTAAAGCGCTGAATATTTTACCAAACGATTCAGGATCCGGAATAAGGAAGAAATGTCCTGCTAGTTCCTCCCGACCTTCAAGAAACGTGGTATCAATTAATAGCGCGGAATCGCCCATTTCACCATATTGAACAAGTCCATAACTCAAGATAGCTCCAGCCATATCGATTGCGATGGCTGGGACGGTCGGCGACATGTACAACTGCGTGAAATCGGCCAAAGATGATAAATAAGAACCTGCAAGTATGTTACCGATCTCAGCAAGTGCAGAATATTCCATTTCGGAATATCCCTCTTCTGAAACTGGAATGGATAGCAAATTGCGCAACAGCTTCTTCGCTGAATGCTCCTCGATTAGGAAAAACATATTACCTGGTGCATCCCCTTCAACGCGAAGGAAAACGGCGATGACAACTTGTTCGAATCCGCCAACTCGATCGGCAACCTTCTCGAAGGGGATTAAACTGACAGTGGGAACATTCATATCGACAGGCTTGTCCAGAAGTCTGGAGAGCGCCGTTGCAGCATTGCCCGCACCGATGTTCCCCACTTCCTTCAATACATCAAGCTTGAATGCTTCTAAACTATCTAATGGATTCACTCGGCTTAAACCTCTTGCGTTTCCAGTTGAATAATTTCGCTCTTATTGAGCACTTCGGAAAGGTTTAGCATGATTAGCAATCGGCTGTCTCCGATCTTTGCTACACCACGCAGATACTTCGCCTTAATGCCGCCTACAACCTCCGGAGGCGAATCAATAGAGTCTGGATCGATATCGATGACATCATTTGCTGAATCGACGATGAATCCGACTTCCAAATCATTAACGGCTACGATGATGATTCTGGAGCTTTCCGTTTCTTCCGATTCCGCTAAGCTAAAACGTCCGCGGAGATCGATGACAGGAAGCACAACACCTCGCAAATTAATGACACCTTTAATGAAAGAAGGTGTTTTGGGAACGCGCGTAATCGGCATCATACGCTCAATCGTGCGTACTTTTTCTACCTCAATTCCATACTCCTCATGTGCCAGACCAAATACGATAACTTTGATTTCCTCAGCCATTCGTAAACCCTCCTCTATTTAATGAGCGCGTTTGGATCGACGATCAAGGCAACTTGTCCATCACCAAGAATGGTTGCACCAGAGATTGCTTCAATATTTGTTAAGTATTTTCCAAGTGATTTCAACACGATCTCACTTTGGCCAATAAATTCGTCTACCGTAATGGCACATGTTTTATCGCCCTTACGAATAACGACGATCTCCGTCTCATGCTCTTCTTCCTCTAGGAAGGACTTTGCATCCAGCACTTGGCTGAGGGAGATGAGCGGTATAAGTGAGCCGCGATAATCGATCATCCGATTACCGTGAATTTTACGGATTTGCTCACGTGGAACGATTCCCGTTTCAACGATGGATGAAAGCGGAATGGCGTATTTCTCCGTTCCAAGCTTCACAAGCATGGCTGATATGATTGAAAGAGTAAGTGGCAGCTGAATCGAGAATTTCGTACCTTTACCCGGTTCGGATTCTACGCTGACATGACCACCTAGTGAAGTGATTTTGGATTTGACGACATCAAGACCGACACCACGGCCGGAAATATCGGAGATTTTATCTGCCGTACTGAAGCCTGCCGCGAAGATAAGCATGTTAATTTCGCTATCTGTTAGCCGTTTGGCTTCTTCAGCAGTAACAACTCCGTTCTTAATGGCAATTTGTTTCACTTTCTCTCGGTTAATCCCGCGGCCATCCTCTTCTACTTCAATAAAGACGTGGTTGCCGCTATGGAAAGCACGGAGATGAACCATGCCCGTTTCTGACTTCCCTGCTGCAATACGATCTGCAATCGGTTCGATGCCATGATCCAGCGAGTTACGAAGCAAATGAACGAGTGGATCGCCGATTTCGTCGATGACAGTACGATCAAGCTCTGTATCGGCACCTGAGATAATGAGATCCACTTTCTTGTCAAGCGTCTTCGCTAAATCGCGAATCATCCGAGGGAAGCGATTGAATACGGATTCTACCGGAACCATTCTCAGCTTCAACACGATATTCTGTAAATCACTGCTAACGCGAGTCATGTGCTCTACTGTTTCGGTCAGTTCATTTCTGCGAATCTCACTGGCAAGCTGTTCAAGTCGCACTCTGTCAATCAGAAGTTCGCTAAATAGATTCATTAACGCATCCAACCGCTCGATATCCACACGAATCGTGCGTGAAACATTGTTGGCAGCCGTTGATGCCTGAGCAGATGCTGGTGCAGCTGTCATTGTCGATGCTGCTGTCTGCGACCTAGCGGCGTTCACTTCAACTTGCGCTGCATTCATTGGACTCGCGGCTGCCACAGGAGTGTTTTGCGATGCTGCACCGCAAAGCTGCTGTAATGATTCACGATCCAATTGTGTAATGGCTGCACCTTCTATTTCAGATACGGATTCAATCCCTTTTCGCAGTTCCTCTTCTGAAATGCTCGCGATTGTAAATACGGTAAAAGAACGGTCGAACTTTTCTTGTTCGATTTCTTGAACGCTTGGCGTAGATTTGACAATCTCACCGCTGCGTTCCAGGAAGTCAAATACCATATAGGCACGTGCTGCCTTGAGTACGCAATCCTCACGGACAGTAACTACTACGTGGTAAACGGAGTGTCCGGCATCGATAGATTGCAGAAGAATCGAGCTTTGGAACTCGTCCAATATCGCTCCATCTCCACTGCTGCCACTTGCTGCCGCTGAAGCGGATGTGCTTTGCTCACTTTTGTAGTCAGCCTTCACGATCGTCTGCAACGAAGCAACGATAGACGAAACATCCGCTTTCCCCGTGCCGCCGCCGATAATGTCTTGGACCATAGATTCTAGCGCGTCAAGACCTTTAAACAACGTATCGAAAATGAAGCTATCCATTTTGAGTTTGTTATTACGGACCAGATCAAGTACATTCTCCATCTCATGTGTAAGCGACGCGAGATCTTCAAAGCCCATGGTCGCTGACATGCCTTTTAATGTATGGGCAGAGCGGAAAATGATTTGAACGATGCTAATGTCTTCCGGAGCGCTTTCAAGTTTCAACAGATTCTCGTTTAATGACTGCAAATGATCATTTGATTCGTCAATAAACATTGATAGATAGGCGTTCATATCCATTTCCATGCACCTCCTGTATAAATGGTTGCCATGCGAAAATGTAAGCCTTACTTTCTGACGGCATGGGTTATTGCGGTTGCGATTTGTCGAAGCGGCACAATAGTCTTTGCGACGCCTGCTTCTACTGCGGAACGCGGCATTCCATATACGACACAAGTCTCTTCCGACTCGGCGATAGCAGTTTCTGCTCCGCTGTCATTCAGAGCTTTCATTCCTTTTACTCCATCGCTTCCCATACCCGTCATGATGACTGAATGTCTGCGTAATTCCGGGAATGCAGCGCAAGATTCGAACATTGTATCAACGGATGGTCTGTGCCCGCCGCGCGGCGCGTCTTCGGATAATTTGATCGAATAGCTGCCGCCTTCTTTGGTAAGCTCCATATGATAACCGCCTGGTGCAATGTAGACAACGCCTGCTTCTACACGTTCGCCATGTATAGCCTCTGTAACATGTAGAGAACTGAACGTATCGAGCCGCTGCGCTAATGAGCGCGTAAACTTAGGAGGCATATGCTGTACAACCAGCACAGGAGCCGGGAAGTCAATCGGCAGTGTCGTTATGACTTCGTGAAGGGCGCGCGGTCCGCCGGTTGAGGTACCAATCGCAACCAGATGCTTGAAGTTTCTGGTTCGTACAGGCTTGTTCGGTTTAATAGCCGTTTCCAGTTCTTGATCCATTGATGGTAATGTCGGCTCAAGTTCCTTCTTAGTCGTCCGCTTGTTAACCTCAATCGATGGCGCTGGTTTCTCCACTTTTTCTTTTGCGGCAGCAGGTTTTCGCTCACGAAGACTCGTAAACTCTTCCAACGGTTGCACAGGCTTAAGCGGAAGCTCGTCCTTAACCGACGGGGTTGTCTCAAAGCTGATTGTCGTTGGCTTCGCTTTTGCAATACTTGGCTTCTTCGCTGCTGGAGCCGGTTTCGAAGGCTCGAACAAGTATGAGTGCCGCTTCGTCAGCACTGCAATCCGAAGCTTCTCCAGCAATTGCTCGCCGACTGTGTGGATATCAGGAGACATCGGGCCAGATGGTTTACGGATAAAGTCAAAGGCGCCATTCTGCAGCGCTTTGATTGTCTCCCTTGTACCGTCATCGCTTATGCTGGAGAGCATGATGATCGGCACCGGATGAATTCGCATAATACGTTCCAATGCCTCAAGCCCGTTCATCTCCGGCATTTCCAAGTCCATCGTAATGACGTCCGGTTGAAGTGTTCGAACAGCCTCGATTGCTTCGCGCCCATTATTTGCGGTTGCAATAATGTCAAACTGGGGATCAAGAGCGATCAGATCACACAGAATTTTCCGCATAAAGGCAGAATCATCTACAACCAATACTCGCGAGATCGTATTCATTGATGCGCCTCCTCGATTCAAAGGATTATTATGAACGTCTGAACATCTTATGTAGGAATCCTTTGACACCGCTATTCGCGGCAGCAGGAAGTTGAGGTACGTCAACAAATCGTTTAGCAATTTCCAAGATCGACTTCGACGCTTCTGTACCCGGATAAGCAATAGCAAAAGGAACTTGTTTCTTCACAGCCTTTGTAACATTCGGATCATCCGGCAAAATACCAAGCACCGGCAGTTCAATATTTAGAAAACGCTGTGCCACAAGACCGATTTTGTCTGCGGTTGCGTTGCCTTCCTTCGTATCGATCGCCCGATTCACGATCAGTTTAAACCTAACGTCATGCTCCATCGCTGTGACCATCTTGATTAGAGCGTATGCGTCCGTAATCGAGGTCGGTTCAGGCGTCGTGACGACGATGGTTTCCTGGGCGGCGGTGATGAACTTCACGGTTTCCTTTGAAAGCCCCGCTCCCGTATCGAACAATATAAAATCATATTGTCCGTGCAGCTTGTTAATTTGTTCAGCGAAGTAATCCAGCTGCTCTGCCGATAAATCAAGGAGATCCTTAAAGCCCGATCCACCTGCAATAAAATGGACGCCTTGCGGTCCTTCTTGAATAATCTCCCAAATCGTCTTCTCTTGTTTTAAGAGATGGTAGAGGTTATACGGGGACGAAACGCCCATTAATACATCGATATTGGCCATCCCGATATCGGCATCGAATATGAGAACCTTCTGTCCTATTCGCTGTAGCGCAAGCGAGAAATTCAGACTAAAGTTGGATTTACCAACCCCGCCTTTTCCGCTTGTCACCGTAATGACCTTTGTCGTGCGTCCTTCATCCTTCTGTTCTTGATTGCGCACTAAATTTCGAAGTGCTTCCGCCTGGTCAGTCATCATTGGGAAGCCCCCAACAATTGCGAAACGTAACTCGCTACCTTGAATGTCGTAATATCGTCAGGAACCGTTTGGCCGTATGCAATGTAAGTAGGACGGAGTCCCTGTTCTAAAGCCAAATTGAGAATGGCTCCGCTAGCGTTCGTCTCATCCTGTTTTGTATAGAGCACGCGATCAATACCGTATTTCGCAAAATTCTCAGCAACGCTAGACATATCGGCATACTTGCCGGTTAAACTGAGGACAAGAAACGTTTCTGACCGTCGGTCGGTTTGAAGCAAGCTGTTCACTTCAGATACATAAAGCTCGTTGCGGAAATTCCGCCCTGCCGTATCCATGAATATAAGCTCGCGATCTTCAAGCTGCCTGAACGCTCTGGCAACTTCGGATGGCGAGAATACAACCTCAAGCGGGACATTCAGTATCGTAGCGTACGTTCTCAATTGATCAACCGCGGCGATTCTGTAAGTATCGGAGGTGATGAAGCCAACCTTACGGCCTGATTTCAACGTTTGCTCAGCGGCCAGTTTGGCAATAGATGTCGTCTTGCCAACTCCGGTAGGACCTACGAAATGGATAACTTGCGTATCCCTTCCAATGACACTTGCTTCAAAGTCCTTAAGCCAGTCTTGCAGGATCTGTTCGGCGATTCGCCATACGGTCGATCGATCAACTGTAGTCGTTTGATTGGATAAATCAGAAACTTCCAATTTCCCCTCAATTTCTTCTATTAATTGATCAATCAACTTCTCGCTGACTTCTTGTTCGAGCAACCGATCCTGTAATGCTTGCAATGCCTCGGGTCTGGTTTCCAGCTTCTGCTGCTTCGACATCTTTACAATCCATTGCTTCATATCTCGGATTTCAGTAACCAACTCATCTTCTGTCAATCGAGGCTTTCGATTGTCTGCACTAGATTGCTGCTGCTGATGCACACCAGATAGAGCCTCATAAGCAGCTGCTGGAGATACTCGAGCTGCCTCCGTCACATCAGGGACAAATTGAACTGTTGCTTCCTGCATGAGTTGTTTTTCTTTAATGGTTTGTTGTTCTGCTACGGCAGTTGACGCCATAGAGGCAATCGAAGCCATCATTGTCGGCGACACAGTTGGCTGCTTAGCCGTCGGTGGACGTGAAGGCGATTTGGGTGTAGGTACTGATTTGCTTCCCGCTTCTATTGCTGCAATAACCTCGGTTTTCTTCTTGCCGAACATGCCCAGAAATCCGCCAACCCGAATCTCTTTCGTATTCAAAATGATGGCATCTACACCAAGCTCATTGCGAATCATCGGCAGCGCTTCGGGTAATGCATTGACCACATAACGCTTTACCTTCATAGATTCACCACTCCAATGCTTTGTACTTCAATACTCGGTTCGAGCTCGCTATAAGACAGAACAGGCACATCCTGCATCGTACGTTCCACGATTTGTCTTAAATACATGCGAATCGTAGGTGATGCGAGCACGATCGGCTGATTGCCAGATTGAATCTGTTTATTTACTTGTTCGTTCAACTTCTGGTAGATGGTTTGAGTCGAGACGGGATCAAGAGCCAAGTAGCTGCCTTGATCTGAGCTCTGAACCGATTCTGCAATCTTCTTCTCTAGTGACGGTCCAACCGTTATTACGCGAAGCGTATCCCCATTGTGGGAGAATTGCTGTGTAATTTGTCGCGATAATGCCTGGCGAACATACTCGGTCAGAATATCAGTATCTTTCGTGTAGGTTCCATGATCCGCAAGCGCTTCGAAGATCGTTACCATATCGCGTATGGATACTTTCTCACGCAACAGCTTGGACAGTACCTTCTGGATTTCTCCGACATTGAGAATTGACGGTATGAGTTCGTCCACCAAAGCAGGGTACGAATCTTTGACATTGTCCACAAGTGCTTTCGTCTCTTGGCGCCCGATCAGCTCATGCGCATGACGTTTAATAAGTTCTGTCAAATGAGTGGCAACAACAGACGGAGGATCCACGACCGTATAGCCGGTCAATTCAGCTCTTTCTTTGGTTGCCTCATCAATCCAGATGGCCGGTAAACCGAAAGCCGGCTCCACAGTCTCGATACCGATAACCGATTCATCTTCAAATCCAGGACTCATAGCGAGGTAATGATTGAGTAGAAGCTCTCCGCGCGCTACCGTATTCCCTTTAATCTTAATTATGTATTCATTCGGTTTAAGCTGTATATTGTCTCGAATCCGGATAACCGGAACGACAAGTCCAAGTTCAAGCGCACATTGTCGACGTATCATAATAATCCGATCCAGCAAATCGCCTCCCTGCTGCGTATCGGCAAGTGGGATTAAACCATAACCAAATTCGAATTCGATCGGATCAACTTGCAGCAAGCTGATTACACTTTCAGGACTTCTAACCTCTTCAATTTCCTGTTCTTCCACAAGAAGCTCTTGCGCTTCCTGTTCCTTCGTGAGCGACTTTTGCATCCGAAAGGCACCGTACGTAATAATAGCTGCAAAAGGTAATGTCGCAATCGGTCCGATAGGCGTTCCAACTCCGAGCAGTGTAATTGTACCTGCTACAATGTAGAGCAGTTTCGGATAACGAAACAGCTGCGTAGTCACATCATGGGCTAAGTTACCGTCAGATGCAGCACGTGTCACAATTAAGCCTGTTGCTGTCGAAATCAATAGGGCCGGAATTTGACTGACGAGTCCATCACCAATCGTTAGAACGGAGAACGTATGTAGGGAATCGGAAAAACTCATGCCATGTATCGACATCCCGATTACAAATCCGCCAAGTAGGTTAATGATGAGTATGATGATGGATGCAATGGCATCCCCTTTAACAAATTTGCTGGCACCATCCATCGAGCCGTAGAAATCAGCTTCACGTTCGATTTTTTGACGGCGCTCTCTTGCTTGTACTTCGTTGATGAGGCCTGCATTCAAGTCGGCGTCAATACTCATCTGTTTACCGGGCATCGCATCCAATGTAAACCTTGCGGCAACCTCTGCGACACGTTCTGACCCTTTAGTAATAACGAGGAACTGAACAACAACAAGAATTAGGAACACAACAAAACCAATTGCAATTTGACCACCCGCTACCCAATTACCGAAAGTCGCAACAACCTTACCGGCGTGGGCATGCTGGAGAATGTTTCGGGTTGTTGATACATTAAGTGCTAAGCGAAACAAGGTTGTAATGAGCAGCAAGGCCGGAAATATGGAAAATTCCAAAGCATCTTGCGTATTCATTGCGATAAGCAAAATCATCAGCGCAACTGAAATGTTGACTATTAGGAGCACGTCAAGTAAAGCTGGTGGAATCGGAATGACCATCATAAGAACGATGCCGATGATCCCGATTAGTATGGTCAGGTCTCTAGCCTTCATGACGTTCCCTCCTCCGTAGATAGTTGTAGATAATTACACTTTCTTTTTGAGCTTATATACATATGCCAGTACTTCCGCCACAGCCTGGAATAGGTCAACGGGAACCGTATCACCGATTTCCGTTCGATCGTATAACGCTCTGGCAAGCGGCCTATTTTCCATCATGATTACGCCGTGTTCCTTTGCCACTTCTTTAATGCGAAGGGCCACAAAATCCATCCCCTTTGCGATTACTTTAGGGGCTTCCATCTTCGAGCCTTCATATTGAATGGCGATCGCGAAGTGGGTAGGGTTTGTGATGACGACGTCAGCCTTAGGTACATCCTGCATCATTCGCTGCAGAGCCATCCGGCGCTGCCGTTCTCGAATTTTACCTTTAATGAGCGGATCTCCTTCAGATTTCTTATATTCATCCTTGATGTCTTGCTTAGACATCTTCAAGCTCTTCTCGTGTTCATATTTCTTGTACATGTAATCAAACATTGCTAACACAGCAAGAATTGCACCGATATATAAGCCGAGCTTAATCGTGATTCTTGCAATAATGCTAAAGATTTCACTAATCGAAACCGTTGCGAGCTGCATAATGACATCCAGTTCACCCCACAGAATCCAATAAACCATGAATCCAATGAGGAGAAGCTTCAAAATGTTTTTAACAAACTCGACTACGGAATGCATGGAAAAAATTTGTTTAAAGCCTTTCAAGGGACTGATTTTACTGAATTTCATCATGAGCGGCTCGCCGGTAAACATAATACCGATCTGAGCGTAATTGCCCAATATGGCAATGAGTACTGTGATTGCGAAAATTGGTGCTAATAACATCAAGCTCTGCATCATCAGATCAGAAAACAAGGAAACGACGTTTTCGGTCGTCACTTGCATCAAGAGCTTCTGCTCTAATATCAGACCAAATATGCGCATCAGTCGAACCTTATAATAATCACCCATCATGATAAAGCTTAGAAAAATAAAGAAAAGAATAAGGGCAGCCGGAATTTCTTGGCTTTTGGCCGTTTGGCCTTTCTTACGAGCATCTTGCCTTTTCTTCGGTGTTGCACGCTCAGTCTTCTCTCCATTGAACATCTGTAAGTCGAGCGTCCAACGATACTTAACCATAATTACTGCCCTCCTACCTAAGCTGCAGGACCTTGCAAAATGTCGAATAGCTTCCGCATGGCAGTGAACATCTGTTCAAACAAGTGCTCATACAGGATGACCAGACCTGGCATCATAACAGCCAACATGAGAAAGCCGACTAAAATCTTGATCGGAATCCCAATGACAAACACATTGTACTGCGGCGCTGTCCGCGCAAGAAAACCAAGCCCAACGTCCGTTAAGAACATCGCAACCACTAATGGTGCTGACATCTGAACGGCAAGCAGAAACGTTTGTCCGAACATGCCTGTCAAATAACTCGTTATGCTCCCACTACTAACGTGGGCAAACAACGTATTCGTTAGAGGAACCCATTCATAGCTTTGCAGTAAAGCGGATAGCAAGTAATGATGACCATTTATCGATAAGAAAACGAGGGTTGCGATCATCCCTTTGAAGTTACCCATAAGCGGTGCAGAAACACCTGTCATCGGGTCAATAATGTTGGCCATACCAAAGCCCATTTGCATATCGATCAAGCTGCCTGCCGTATTTACAATTGTAAAAAACAGATAAGCTGCAAATCCGAGCAAGGCACCTGCCAAAATCTCTCGAATGATCGCTAATACATAATCCGCATCGGGGACGATCGTTTGTTTAAGCCCATAAGTTAAAAAAACAAGCAACGAGATAAAAAAACAGAATCCCAATTTAAACGTATTCGGCACATTTCGAGTCGAAAATATTGGCGCTACGACGAAAAACGCTGTAATTCGACAAAAAATAAGCAAAAAAATAGGGAATCCTTGAAGAAACAACTCCATCGATCCACAGCCTATCCGATGTATTTATACAAGTTATTCAGCAGGTTGTAAGTGAAATCGACCAATGTATTCAATATCCACGGCCCGAATAACAAGATGGAAAGCAACACCGCCGCCACCTTAGGAACGAATGCTAGTGTCTGCTCCTGAATCTGTGTAGTAGCTTGGAAAATACTAACGATCAAGCCTACTACAAGTCCGACTAAGAGCATTGGGGCACTCGCTTTCAGTACCGTATATACTGCCTGTCCGGCTAAGGCGATGATGAAGTCAGTACTCATGTATGTACTCCTTCCTGGCAGAACCTACGGATTAAAACTTAATAGCAACGACTTAACGATCAGGTACCAGCCATCTACCAGCACGAATAGTAAAATCTTAAACGGCAGTGAGATCATAACCGGTGGAAGCATCATCATCCCCATTGCCATGAGCGTACTGGCGACCACCATGTCAATAATGAGAAACGGAATGAATATCATGAATCCCATCTGAAATGAAGTTCGAAGCTCACTTAGTGCGTACGCCGGAACCATAATCGTAATGGGAACATCCTCAACGGACTTCGGCTTCTCTGTCTTCGTATATTTCAAAAATAAAAGTAAGTCTTTATCTCTCGTTTGCTTCATCATGAAACGCTTCATGGGTACAGCAGCTTTGTTAAGCGCTTCGGTTTGAGTCAATTCCCCTTTGAGATAAGGCTGAAGAGCTACTTGGTTAACTGAACTTAAGGTTGGCGCCATGATGAAGAAGGTGAGAAACATTGCAAGCCCAATCAGTACTTGATTCGGAGGCATTTGCTGTGTTCCGAGTGAGGTTCGGACGAATCCTAGTACGATTACGATTCTAGTGAAACTGGTCATTAATACGAGAATGGCCGGAGCTACACTTAAAACGGTGATCATCAGTAATAGGGAAAGCGCACTCGTTCCAGGCGTTTCACTGCCGCTGTCTCCAATGCTTACGCTGACATTAGGCAGCGGCTCTGCAAAGGCGTGGGCGTGAAACAACAAGGTGAACAGTTGTACTGCAATAACCGCTAGTAATAGTTTTTTGTTCATTCGTCCAACAACCGATCATTTTGATTTTGCTCTTTTAGCAGGTCTTCTACCTTCTGCTTCTGATCCGACTGGCGTCTCATCCCGTTATTGAGCAGCTCCTTGAAAGAAGTTGCAGCTTGCCAAGGTTCGCTCGTTGGCTCATCCGCCTTGTTGCTTTTACGGAATCGACCTATAAAATCTGTCAAAGTCGGTGTATGCCAAGTACGGCCGTTCTGTTGATCAATCGCTTCCAATATAGCCGATGCCGTTTCGAGGTCATCGATTTTATCAAGAAGGGTGATATCTTCACCAACTCCAACAACGTAAACTCTGCCGGAGAGCTCAACCACTTGCAATGATTTATTCTGACCAAGCGGAATGCCTCCAAGTGATCGAAGCGCCCGATTGGTCCCCCAACCACGATTACGATTGGAAAGCCACTTAATTACGAGAATGATTAATCCGACGACCAGCATGAGCGCAATGATGACCCAGATGTAATATCCGATACTCGTTCCGATTACCGGCTTATCTTCATCACCACTTAGCTCTGCTGACGCAAGACTTGCTGTCAAAAGCCAGCCGGAGACAGCCATAGCAGCAAGTCGAACACCTTGTACTAACTTCATTCTATTAACCTAGCGTTTTCTTGATCGCTTCAATAACGCGGTCAGCCTGGAAAGGTTTAACGATGAAGTCTTTTGCACCGGCTTGGATGGCATCGATAACCATAGCTTGTTGTCCCATTGCAGAACACATAATCACTTTTGCATTGCCATCCAGTTTCTTGATTTCTTTCAATGCAACGATACCGTCCATCTCCGGCATTGTGATATCCATAGTAATTAGGTCCGGTTTCAATTCTTTGTACTTCTCAATCGCTTGTGCACCGTCTTGTGCTTCCCCAACTACTTCATATCCGTTCTTTGTAAGTATGTCGCGGATCATCATTCTCATAAATGCTGCGTCGTCTACGATTAAAATGCGATTTGCCATCGTTTCTTCCCCCTAAGGTGTTATTGTAATTTTTGGATACGGTCCCATTGGCTTACGATATCTGTGACTCGGACACCGAAATTCTCATCGATAACGACTACCTCGCCTTTGGCGATTAGTTTGTTATTAACCAAGATATCAACCGGTTCCCCTGCCAGCTTGTCCAGCTCAATGATCGACCCTTGCGACAATTCAAGGATATCCTTGATTTGCTTCTGAGTTCTCCCTAATTCTACTGTGACCTTTAGCGGTATGTCGAGCAATAAATTTAAATTTGAATCCTCTGTTTGCACATACGGCGCGCCTTGGAAATTAGCGAATTGTACAGGCTGTACATTCACATTGCGGTTCGCAGCGGCACCATAAGTTTGCGGTCCCGCCGGCGGTGCTGCATACTGCGGCATCGGAGGCTGCATATAAGCAGCTGGAGGCGCCATATGAGCACCTGGAGGCGGCATATGAGCTGCAGGCGGTTCCGGTATATAGGCCGCCGGAGGCGGTGTGTGTACAGGTGCTGGAGCAGATACCGGTGTTGCTGCAGGTGCAGGTGTATGAATAGCCGCTGGAGCCGGTGCTGGAGCTGGCGTAGATTCTGCAAATGTTCCTCCCATCAGCGTGTCTACCATTTCTTTCGCAAACGAAATCGGCAGCAGTTGCATAATGGTAGAATCAATTAAGTCGCCGATAGCCAAGCGGAACGATACTTTAATGAAGAGATCGTCCGGAGGAAGCTTCTCGACGCCTGATCCACTGTTAATATCCAAAATATCGATACCAGGCGGTGATATGTTTACAAAACGGTTGAAGATGGTAGACATCGATGTCGCTGATGAGCCCATCATCTGATTCATCGCTTCTTGCACAGCACTGATGTGAATTTCATTCAGCTCTGAACCAAGCAGCTTTCCTTCACCGCCAAGCATTAAATCCGCGATGGTTTGCGCATCTTTGGTTTTAATCACAAGAGAGTTGATCCCTTGGAACCCATCGACATAGCTAACAGATACGGCTACGTGCGGCTTCGGAAATTCATCATCGAGCTCACTGCGTCTGATCAATGATACTTTTGGAGTTGTAATATCTACTTTTCTTCCAAGCAGTGTTGAAAGAGCAGTTGCAGCGCTTCCGAATGTTATATTACCGATTTCACCAAGTGCATCCTGCTCGATAGAGCTCAGATAATTATTTAGTTCTTGCTCCCGGTTAAATGACTCCGGCATCTCGGGCTCATCGGCAGTCTGACGCAGCAAGGCATCGATTTCTTCTTGTGATAAGTAATCTTTACTCGTCATACTCTTCTTCCACTCCTTCTGTGAGGATTTGATCAATTTGAACGGCCATTCGATCTTTAACCGACCCTGGACTGCCGATAAATTTCAGCTTATCCCCGACTTTAATGTCAAGCCCTTGATCTATTGGTTTACTAAGCGAAATCACATCTCCGACCGAAAGTCCGAGAAACTCGCGAATCGAAATACTGGATGCACCTAGTTCACAGACGATCGGCAACTTCGCTTTCGTTACACGTTGCTTCAGGACCTCTATTTCCTCAGGCGCCCTTGTCTTCTTCTGGGACACGAACCAATGATGTACGGATAGTCTTGGCATGATCGGCTCGATAACGACGTGCGGGATACATAAATTAATCATCCCGGTCGTATCACCGATCTTGGTGCTAAGCGATATCAGTGCTATTGTTTCGTTCGGTGAAACGATCTGCATAAACTGCGGATTCGTCTCTAATGCTTCCATCCGAGGCGAAATATCAATAATCGTCTTCCAAGCCTCCTGCAGACTCTCAAATGCTCTGCTGAAGATTCGTTCCATAATATTCGTTTCGATTTCAGTCAGTGCGTTGATCTTGGAAGGCGCTAATCCTTGTCCACCTAACAAACGATCCAGCATTGCATAAGCAACGTTCGGATGAACCTCAAGTACCATTCTGCCTTCTAAAGGTTCCGCCTCAAAAATATTAAGAATCGTCATCTTAGGAATCGAGCGGATAAATTCGTCATATGGCAGCTGTTCGACTTGAACGACACTTATTTGTACAAATGTACGAAGCTGTGCTGAGAAATAGGTGGTTAAGTATCGCGCGAAGTTTTCGTGTATCCGAGTTAAACTTCGGATATGATCCTTCGAGAAACGGACCGCACGTTTGAATTCATATACACGAATTTTCTTCTGCGTGTCTTCCTTTTTTAATTCTTCTGCATCCATTTCACCGGATGATAAAGCAGCGAGCAACGCATCAATCTCGTTCTGCGACAGAACATCAACCAATTATTTCACCCCCTTCAAGGAATGCGTCATGTTGAAAACTAATGACTACAGCGTCGTCACGATAAAGTTTGTTACCTGTACCTTAATGAGCTTGCCTTCCGGCAGCTCCTGATTGATCAAATTCAGCAGCTTGGCACACAGCTCGTCTTTACCAGCAGAACCTTTAACTTCATCTGGCTTCATGTCGGACAGTGTACGAATAATGATAGGTTTGATTTGAATGTCTTTAATTTTATCGAAATCTTCTTTCGTTGATTTCTCATCTAATTGAAAAGCAAGCCCAAGTACCGCGATGTATTCCGGGTCCGCCAGGTTTGTTTTAATATCCGCAATTTCACTGGTTAATTTCACCCGTTCATCCGCAGTCAGTTTGACCACCTTTACGGCTTCTGCATTATTAGCCGCTTTGCCGGCAGAGTCCTTCGGATCTTCCCCACCCATCAGGGAGTTGTACAGAATAACAGCTACGATAGCTATTAATGTGATAGCAAGTAAGATGGTAATCAGCCAGGGCAGCATTTTTTTCATGTCGAGGGTCCCTCCGAATGTTCACTCTTAATGGTAGCCGCATAAACGCCTATTGCGCGAAGATACGACTGTATGGAGGCAATGACTTCATCAGCTTTCTCCAATACCAATATTTTCTTTCCAGTCGTTAAGGTAATCAATGTATCGGGTGTTTCTTCAACTTGCTCGATAAGGAGCGCGTTAATATGTAATGTCTTTCCGTTCAAACGCTTTACTGCGATCATGAACTTCCTCCTTAAACTAGGAGGGAGGCAGGTTGGCCTCCCCTTCGGTTATTCACCTAGTGTTTCAAATTAACAACCTCTTGCAGAATCTCGTCAGAAGTCGTAATAATTCGAGAGTTAGCTTGGAATCCACGCTGCGCGACAATCATTTCGGTGAATTCTGATGTCAAATCAACATTTGACATCTCGAGTTGACCGGCAATAATTGCGCCTGTTCCTGCCTCTGCGTCACCTGCTGTAGTCATGACAACTTCACCGTCAACATTCGCATTTGGCGTCATCCGGTAAAGGTTGCCTCCGATTTTCTCAAGTCCGTTCGGGTTCGTAACTTTCACTACTCCGAGCTGGAAGCCTGATGGTTGGCTTTGGCCGTCTGCACCAACCGAGATGATGGAGCCATCTTGTGAGATTGTGAAGGATTTAACCTCAGCTGGATCGAGTACGATCGGTCCACCGTTAGAATCCAGTACAAACATCCCGTCGCCATTGACGAGTTGACCTGCTGCATCCAGAGTGAAGTTACCTGCGCGAGTCAGGTAAGGAGCTTCAGCACCGTCAGCTGATGGGGAAACCGCGAAGAATCCATCGCCATCAATTCGAACGTCTGTAGGAACATTGGTGGTCATTGCACTACCCGGTGTGTGGATCGTGTCAATCGAAGCAATGGCGACACCAAGGCCCACCTGTTTCGCATTAACACCGCCCGTCGTTCCTTCTTCAGGACGCGTTACGCCGGAAACCGTTTGGCTCAGAATATCTTTGAACATAACGCGGCCCGCTTTGAAGCCTACCGTATTTACGTTCGCAATATTATTACCGATGACGTCTAGCTTCGTTTGAAAACCACGCATGCCTGAAACGCCCGAGTACATTGATCTTAACATGAATTGTCAACCTCCTAATGGTGTAAGTACAGTTACTCTGCCTTGCAAAAGAAGTCTATCGTGTGAGTCGCTTCAGTCGATCCACGACTCTTCGGCTTCCGATAAGAAGGTCCAGCCGATTAAGAAACAATGACTGCACTGTCGATTTGAGTGAATACATTGCCTTGGAGTGAATTGCCGTCCATTGCGGTGATGACAGTACGACTTGGAACATTGACAATCATCGCGATATCCCGATAAACGACGAGCGAATCCTTCGCACCCTTTGCAGCAGCCTGATCGATTGCGTTTACGATTTTGGAAATCGTTTCCGGTTTGAATGTGATACCGCGCTGCGCCATGCGTATTTCGGCATGATTGCTAAATTTAAGCACATTACGGTCCAATACTTCTTTAAATGATGCTGTATTGGCTGCCGTGCTTTCCTGCTGGTTCGGTTTACGAATCTGACTGTTACCTGTTAAACGTAAATGTCCGATCTTTAAGATATCATCCACCGGCAGATTCACCGCCTTGATCAGCGATCGATACGATGTCATCCAGCTTGATATCCTTATCGCCGATTCTTGCGTATTGTGCTTTATCTTTAATAATAATGGAATCGACATTACCGGTTACTGCAAGCATCTCGCCGGTATCGGCATACTCATACCATTGAACTTCCTTACCGATCATACTGGAAGCCATTCCAAGGTTTTGACGAAGCATCGTTAACTGGTCTGACATGTTAACCAGCTGCTCGACAGAAGAGAATTGCGCCATCTGCGCGATGAAATCCTTATCCTGTAAAGGCTGCATAGGGTCTTGATTTTGCAGCTGCGTTACAAGAATCCGCAGGAAATCATCTTTGCCTAGGGAAGTGTCCGCTTTCTTCTCAGCTGCTGCTTGCACATTGCTGGCACTGTAATAAGGCCAGACGTTGCGGGTTGAAATATTATCACCGGACATTTTTCTCGTCACCTCCGATCTACAGGTTCATCGTTATCATTCATAACCGCGAACGGTTATGCTCTCGTATGAATGCCCCGGCCTAAGCCTAGATCACGGTCAACTGCTTGCTCCATAGTCACTTCTTCCAGACCGGCATCAAAATCGATCTCTCCGATTGCCTCGTCGCCGGATTGACGTTTGGACGTTCCTTGATCTCTTCCGCTTTGACCTTGTCGCTCTTGGAACATATTCGGTAATACAGGAGCTTGCGTTACCTCAAGCTTCTCTACTTGCATCCCCTGCGATAGCAGTGACGAGCGAAGCTGTGCCATTTGATTCTCCAGCATATCCTTTGCAAGAACGGAATCTGTCACAAACTGTGCAGTCAGTGTACCGTTATGCATCGAGATGTTGACATTAACTTGTCCGAGATGCTCAGGGAATAAAGTCAATTGCGCGTTGGACATGCCATTGCTTGCCGTTACATTGAACTGACTCACAACCATCTTTTGAATGGTGGATGCAAATTGTTGAATGGGAACAGGCTGTTCAACCAACTGCTTTGCTGCTGTCTGCGTTTGGCGTTGCAATTCTTGATTGCCGGCCAATAGAGCTAGATTAATACTGCTCGGCTCAGATAGCGACTGTAAAGGTTCAACATCGAACTGTTCAGCTGCTTCTGGCTTGGTTGCTGCTTTCATTAGTCCTACATGAAGCAATTGGTGCGCCATACGCTGAAGATGATTATTTGTAGCAGGCGCTGTTTGCAAAGCTCGTACGGTATCGATTTCGTTTGATGGATTGGATGGCTGAGCTCCTGCTAGAACAGTCGACTCCGATTTCTTCCCAGTAATCAATTGTTCAAGCGCAATCAGCTGCTTACTAACCAAACCATTTTGTTCGCGATCGGCTGCATTTCCTTTTTGTTTTTGCAAGAGTAACCGCAAATCGGATAATGCATCCTGCAAGCCTGATTTCAATGCTGAGATAGTTTCCAGACTGGCCGACTCTGTGCTCGAAGCATCTGTAGTCGTTTGAGCCGCCTGACTTTGAATGTTGGCTGCAATCGCTTGGCCATTATTCAATCCCGCAATGATAGTTAGCAGTTCATTGATCCCACCGGTTGAATCGCCTTCATTTGGTGTGCTAATACTATCCGCTGTCTGATTTGCTGTTAGCGGAAGTACCGGTTGTGTTGCTGGCATACCAGACAACATACTCAGTAGATTGTCTAATTGAACCAAAGCGTCACTCAGACTGCTTTCCGTCGTCGTTTGAGCCAATTCTTCGCTGTCTGCAGCGTCAAGCTTCTTGAGAAGCTCTTCTATTGCAGCAAGCAGATCGGCAGCCGATACATTGTCGCCGAGCAGAGAGGCTAGCGTATTCACCGGTAATTGGGAGACGACAGCTGCTTCTTTGGATGGCTGTGCAGGAGTCGAACCGGCTCCGTTACCGGCAAGCGTCTGAACTAAGGTCTGGTTAAACTCATTGCCTTCCGTCCCTTTAGCAGTCGATGTGCCTGATACTGCAGATGGTGCATTAACACTAGGTGTAGCATTGGATACTGGCATTTGCATATTGTTTTCACCTCCTTCAGCAAACTGTTATTTGCCTAACATGAGTTTGGAAACTAATTGTGCCGTAATATCTTTGTTTAACCCTGACATTTCCGCGATAATTTTGGAGCGTGATGCATCGTCAACAGCGTTTAGAATACGAAGTACTTTACTCGGACTCACATCCGCCATCTTAAGCAGCAACTCTCCGGCACTTGCAGGATCCATTGTCGAGAAAGTGGTGTTGAGCTGTGCTTTGCTAAGAACGATCTCTGGTTGAGCCACAGCCGAATCTTGTTTCTTAATTCTGGCTTGCAGCGCAGCGATTTGACGATCCTTCGCAGTCTTCACATCTTTCAACTTCACGGTGGCTTCTGCAGCTTTCTTCGGATTCATCTTCTCAAGTACCCGAACTCGATCATCCGGTTTCATTGCATCCAGTACGAGCACCGCTTCATCCATCTCCATGCTTTCTAGGATCGGTGCCGCTTTGCTAGGCGTAATCTTGCCGTACATGGCTGCAAGCTCATTGATTTTGTTCTGGTACTCTGCATCCTCAAGCGCCTTCTGCGTTCCATCTTGCTTGAGCTGCTCTACTTGAGCTTGAAGATCTTTAAGCTGCAGCGACAATCTCGTTTTCTCATCTGCAGCCTTACTGAGTTCGGTTTCTTTAACAGTGAGCTGCGCCCGCAGCTCGCTGATCTTAGCTGTCGTATTTTCCGTTTTGATTTTGCCTTCATCAACAGCAGCTGCATTCTCATCCGTCGCAGGCTCCGGCAGTACTTTGTTTAAGAACGGAACGGTATTTCCGATTTCAAGTGCCTTATTCCGCAAGTCGAAATTAAACAAAGTGACCAGTACGCCAAGTAGAATGAGTGTAAACAAGATCGGCGTAACGAAAAACATAAACCGCTCAAACCCGCTGTACCCTTGCTTTTCCATATCCAAATCCGCCAAAATAAGTCCCTCCCTCGGGTATTGGCTCCCGATTCGCAAAACATCTCAACTGTTAGTGCGCTGCATACATGAACCGCACAGATGCCATTTCATCAAGCTCATTCTGCTCGATAAGCAACATGTCTGCTTGGAAACGCTGGCGCGCGTTATCCTTCGATTTCTGCCATACCTTCTCGTCTTTCATTCGCTCAGACAATTCATTCCGCTTCACTTCGACGGCAGCTTCAGCTTTCTTGATATCCATCATTTTCTGCCTGATGCAAATATCCAGATAATCAATGTACTCTTGTATAACCATAAGCTCCGAGAGCGTCACCGCTTGATTCGATGAAAGCTGTAAACGGTCGCTCCACTCGGAACGGTCCTGATGAAGCTTTGAGAGTGATTGTTCCTCCGTCTGAAGCTCACCGACGACAACGGACAATTGCCATTCTGCTTGTGATTTCTCGCTTGTTTTTAAGTCAACGATTTTTTGATAGGCGTAACGAAATCGTGCCATCTAGCTGGTTCATCTCCCGTGTGAGGCATGAAATTCGTGAATGAGCCTCTTTTTTGATTCCTCATAGCCAACCTTTTCGTGCGTTTTCTGACGAGTAAAGGACCAGATATTATCGATAGAATCAATTGCTTGATCAATTTTTTCGTTAGACCCGCGTTGGTACGCCCCAATATTGATCAGATCTTCCGAATCTTTATAAATAGAGAGCAAACGTTTCAGTTCATTCGCTGCATCTTGCTGCTCTTCAGGCACAATTTCCTTCATAACCCGGCTAATCGATTGAAGTACATCAATTGCCGGAAAATGACCTTTATGTGCTAAAGCACGGCTAAGTACGATATGTCCGTCTAGTATTCCGCGAACCGCGTCGGCAATAGGTTCATTCATATCATCACCATCTACTAGGACGGTGTAGAATGCCGTAATCGAACCACGTTCACCGGTTCCTGCACGTTCTAGCAGCTTAGGCAGATTCGCAAATACAGAAGGTGTATAACCTCTTGTTGCAGGAGGTTCGCCGATGGCTAGTCCCACTTCACGAAGTGCCATTGCATAACGTGTTACGGAATCCATCATCAGCATGACATTCAGTCCTCGATCACGGAAATATTCCGCGATGGTCGTGGCGATAAGCGCACCTTTAATCCGAATTAATGCCGGTTGATCAGAGGTTGCAACAATTACCACCGAGCGAGCCAGTCCTTCGGGTCCAAGATCCTTCTCCATGAACTCAAGCACCTCACGTCCACGTTCACCGATCAATGCGATAACGTTGACATCAGCCGAGGTGTTTCTTGCGACCATGCCGAGAAGTGTACTCTTCCCTACACCGGAGCCTGCAAAAATACCAACCCGCTGTCCTTGCCCTACTGTTAACAAGCCATCAATCGCACGAACACCAATGCTGAGAGGATCTTTAACTCTCGGTCTTGAAAGTGGATTGCTCGGCAGATTATGAGTAGAATGATGCGGCAAACGGCTCGAGATATAAGATCCGTCTAACGGTTGACCGAGACCATCTAACACTTTACCTAGCAGATCAGAACCAACCTGTACAGTTAAAGGCTTGCCGGTACCTACTACATCGCAGCCCGGACCAATGGATTGGAGCTCTCCTAACGGCATTAGAATGACCTTGTTATTGCGGAAACCGACGACCTCAGCTTTCAGCGGCTTCGTAGACTTGGCCGGATAGATCAAGCAAACATCGCCGATACTGGCGTCTGGTCCCTCGGATTCTACGGTTAAACCGATAACCTGTGTGACTTTGCCATTGACGCGAACGGGATCAATTGGACGTAAGTGTTCAATGTAGCGATCTACATCCAACCTATTAGTTGTCATCAGCTGCTCCTCGTTCATCCGCTTGGTGTGCTAATTGGATGAGTTCACGTTTTATTTCAGTCAACTGCGTATCAATTCGTGCATCGATGCTGCCAAATGATGAGCGGATGACACAGCCGAATTCCTTTACCGAAACATCCGGTACAATTTGCAATTCAGCTTGGGAATCAATGACGAGCGACAATTCTTCACGCGCCGCCTGTACGAACGTAAGTTGCAAAGGAGAAACACATAATGTGATAACACCTTGCTCCCGGCGCCGTTCCAACGACTTCCGTATAATGTCCAGTGACCAATTCGGATCAACCGTTAATTGCTTATGAATGATCTTCTCAGCAATTGCCGTACTGAGTGCAACAACGAAGGGTTCCGCTTCTTGGATGATTTGTTCCTTAGTTTCATAGGCAGAATCGAGAATCGATCTGGCTTCCGTCAGCATCACTTCCCAGTGCGCCTGTACTTCCGCTTCGGCTTGCGCCTTGCCTTCTTCGTAGCCCTGCCGGTAACCTTCTTGATGGATTTGCTCCATCAGCTGTTCGTCCTGCAGACGACGTTCTAACCACCATTGGTCAATTTGAGCATTTGCCTCTGCGTGCATCGTCTCAATCTGATCGCCAGTTTCTTGAATGCGCTGCTTGGCGAATTCTTCAGCATCATCGAGGATTTGATCTCGCATGGTAAGCGTTTCTGCACTTGGTCCTACAGGCTCGCTTTGCTCTTCGTCAGGCGCAGGCGTTTGAACATACTTGTTATACCATTCAAGCCGCTTTAAATCTTCTACTGAAATGACATGCGAAGATTTGTACAACTTAGACAATGATATCATCCCCTCCACCGCGGGCGATGATGATTTCACCGGACTCTTCGAGTCTACGGATCGTTGCTACGATGCGTGTTTGAGCTTCCTCAACGTCACGCAGCCGGACAGGTCCCATGTATTCCATTTCTTCTTTGAATGTCTCCGCCATTCGCTTGGACATGTTGCGGAAGATCGCTTCGCGAACTTCTTCACTTGCAACTTTAAGCGCAAGCTGCAGATCGGCATTCTCGATGTCGCGGATAATACGTTGGATCGAGCGATTGTCGATATTGACGATATCTTCGAACACGAACATTCTTTTCTTGATTTCTTCGGCAAGTTCCGGATCTTGAATTTCAAGCGCATCCAGGATCGTACGTTCCGTACCGCGGTCGACACCATTTAATATTTGAACAATTGATTCAATACCGCCCGCACTTGTGTAATCTTGAGTAACGGTAGCAGATAGCTTCTGTTCGAGAATACGTTCCACTTGCGAAATAACTTCCGGTGAAGTGCTGTCCATGAGCGCTACGCGACGAGCAACCTCAGCTTGCTTCTCTTGAGGCAAGGAAGAAAGAATCTGAGAAGCCTGTTCTGCTTGCAAGTAAGAAAGCACCAATGCGATCGTTTGCGAATTCTCGTTCTGAATGAAGTTGAGAATTTGGCTCGCTTCCGCCTTGCGGGCAAAGTCGAAAGGCCGAACTTGCAATGTCGCAGTTAAGCGGTTGATAACTTCTATGGCCTTGCTTTCGCCGAGCGCTTTCTCAAGAATTTCACGAGCGTAGGTAATGCCGCCTTGCGAAATATATTCTTGCGCAACACAGATTTGATGAAAATCATTTAGAATCGTTTCTTTGTCCAGCGTATCTACTTTGCGAACATTAGCGATTTCCAGCGTCAGCTGTTCAATTTCTTCTTCTCTCAAATGCTTGAAGATTTGAGCGGAAACTTCAGGCCCGAGCGAGATTAACAATATTGCCGCTTTCTGTCGACCACTGAATCCATGCATCCTTGCCATCTTGGCCACCTCTATTCATCAACAAGCCAAGTCCGGAGCAAATTAACAAATTCCTCTGGTTTGCGCTTGGCAAGTGTTTCAAGCTGCTTGCGTACTTGACTCTCGTTTTGGACAGTTTCCAAATCGATTGTCGGATATTCGACTTTCGCTTGATTTGCTGCGAGCTCTTCCGCTTGAGCTGCTTGTTTGCGTCGTCTTACAACGACATAACCAAGTGCACCAATGATAGCAAGAGCAGCAAGTCCGATTGCGGTTAACCAGCCCGTCGATAATATTGCAGAAGTTGAAGTACTGCCATTGTCGACAAAAGTTTGTGCCATGATCGAAACTTTTTTGGCAAGTAACGCGTCATCATTAACATCTTGACCAGATTCTATCAATTGCGAGCGAACGAGAGATATCAAGAAATTATTAATATCATTTTTGGATTCGTCATTAAGTTTACTCTTCTCTACGCCGATACTAATAGAAAGGTCCTTAATGGCATATGGTCCTGATTCAATTTGATTATGAATCTTATCATACTCGTAATTAGTTATCCGATTGTTTTCTTCAGAGGTGCTGCCAGCACTTTGGTCTGCCGTATACCCGGGAACATCCGTTTCGCCGGTCCCTGCAACCCCGCCCGCACCGCCTGCGCCGGTCGCAGTTTTATTGTTTTGAGTTTCACTGACAACAATGCCATTATTATTGTTGTTATCCAGCGGCCTTACGAGATTCTGATCAGAAACTTTCTTCTCAAAGTTCAGCGAGCTGGAAACATTGACAACCAAATCTTCCATGCCAACCATTGGTGCAAGGAACGTTTGGATTTTTTGTTTTAGATCATTCTCATATTTTCGTTGCAGTTGATAGTGGGTCTCAATTAAATCTCCGCCAGTGGCTGCACCGCCGATCTCATCCGAGGCAAGCAATTCGCCTTCAGGGCTAGAAATCGTTATGTTCTCGATTTTGATATTAGGAATCGAGCTTTTAACCAGATTATAGTAGCCGTCAACTTCTTTCTGACTCGGTCGATAGCCCGGACGGAAAGACATCGTAATTGCAGCAGAAGACTGTTCTTTCTCTTCTTCTGTCATAAACGGAGATTCATTCGGTATCGTTACGAGAACATTCGATTTCTGAACGCCTTGCATGCCGTTAAGCAGTTGCTGAATTTCTCCATTCAAAGCGTTTCTTAATTTAACGTCGAATTCACGATCCGTAGATCCGAACATAGAACTGGTATCATTGAAAATATCGAGTCCGATTGAACCGTTACGAACAATCCCCTGCGAGCCTGCTTCGATCTTGACCTTTGCGGCATCCGCAGTCGGAACCAGTATGCTCTGTCCGCCGTTTTCAAGTTTGTAAGGAATTTTGCTTGTGTCCAAGTATTCCATAACTGCTGCAGCATCCGTACTATCCAAATCGCGAAAAGCAACTTCATAACTCACTCTCGAGAAAATCATGGTTAGTAATACAATTGTTAGAATAAGTACGCCTACCGAGGCTCCCAGCCAAATCTTCTGTCTCTTCTCCATTGCGTTCCAATATTGAGCAACTTTAGCTCGATACTGGGCAAATTTCTCGTTCACAATTTCACCTCACTGTTATGCTCTAAATGCCACTCTTGCTGCTATTAGATTTGCATCCGCATTATCTCTTGATAAGCTTCGATCACTTTGTTGCGGACTTGTGAGGTGAGCTGCAAGCCGAGCTCCGCTTGTTGCGAGGCGACCATAACTTGCGATATATCCACATTCCCTATTAAGTATTGGTCAGTCATTGTATGTACGTTCTTCTCTTGGGCACTGACACCATCCAATGCGTTCTTCAGGAAATCACTGAATGATTTCGTCATGTCTGAAGCGGAAGCAGCCGCTGGAGCATTCACATCCGTCTTCTCAATACCTGAATCAAAAAGCTTAACATTTTGCGATTGCAGCATATTCAATGACAATGGGTTAATCAATGGTATCCCTCCGCTTTATCTCTGTTTATTTACCGATTTCAAGCGCTTTGATAAACATCCCTTTGGTTGCGTTCAATGCCGTAACATTAGCTTCGTAAGATCTAGAAGCAGAGATCATGTCTACCATCTCTTTCAGCACGTCGACGTTAGGCATTTTTACATAACCGTTCTCGTCAGCATCAGGATGGCTCGGATTATAAACCAGCTTGGATGGCGTCTGATCTTCAATAATGCGTGATGCCTTAACGCCCGGAGAAGAAGCTTTGCCGTTCAACTGTCCGTTTAGTACATCGGCGAATGATTTGGAGTTCGGTTCCAGGACGACCAACTTACGTTTGTAAGGTTCATAACGACCGTTCACAAAATTCGCTCTCGTCGTTTCTGCATTCGCGATATTCGAGGAAATGACGTCCATTCGGAGCCGCTGAGCAGTCAAAGCTGATGCACTCGCATCAAATCCGTTAGTTAATCTCATACTCAAGCTCTCCCTTCAATGCCTAATCTCATCATTTTCACTTCGTGATTTATCTGTTGAACATAATAATTATAGTTCAATTGATTTTTCGCAAGAAGCGACATTTCTCGATCAATATCGACATTGTTTATGTCGTTGTTCATCACGCTTGTTTCGTCCGTAATGATTCGAGCCCCTGGAACAGAGGATGAAGCACCGATGGGAATATGGCGACCATTCGTTCTTTTACCAATAATCTGGAAGTTATTGCCGCCCATGCTTTGCTCCAGCATTTGTTCGAAAACAACCTCAGAGCGCTTGAATTTCGGCGTATCTACATTCGCTATATTGTTGGAGATGATGCGTTGGCGCATTTCTGCAGCATTCATAGCACCCTGTAATCTACTAAATTCAGGGCCATTCAACAGGTTCACTGAAAAACCCCACTTTCCATTCTGTGTAATATATTTAATTCAACAGAATCCCTCTCATTCCTCCTTCTTTCGACAAAGAATTATTAAAAATATGAGAGAGTTGTGTCGAAGTTTTCCGTCAAGTTAATCTTCCTCACTTTCCTAATTTATTACAATAAGAAAAAAGCCCTATCTTTGTCGAAGATAGGACCTTGAAATGGGATTATTGTACTGGTTTATGAATGATTTTGTAATGTAACTGTCTAATATTTTAATTTTTGTTCTTTTTTAGCTCTTGGAGAAGCTGGGTATTTAGTATACGAATGTAAGTTCCTTTCATCCCCAATGAACGTGTTTCAATCACGCCTGCACTCTCCAATTTCCGAAGTGCGTTAACGATTACGGATCTGGTGATTCCAACCCGATCTGCGATTTTGGATGCGACAAGAAGCCCTTCTTTGCCATCCAATTCTTCGAAAATATGCTCAACGGCCTCAAGTTCACTAAACGAGAGAGAACCCACCGCCACCGCAACAACTGTGCGGCTTCTTGCCTCTTGTTCAATTTCCTCCGCTCGCTCACGCAAAATCTCCATGCCAACGATCGTGCTTCCATATTCTGCTAAAATCAATTCATCATCACCGAAAGGCTCTGCGTTGCGAAGCAGTATCAACGTCCCGATACGCTCGCGGCCGCCAACTATCGGCACTACTGTCATCTTACGCTGACCCGCCATCATAGGGAATGACTCGCTGATTCCTACATCAGGGGAAACATTATTGACAGTTTCTTGCATATTCATAAACCGTTCATTGCTTTCAATAGAAAACCGCAAATCTGCGACAGGCAGCGCCCGCAGCTGTTCATGCTGGAATGGACCTACTGCCGCGCAGCCCAATACTTTACCTTTGCGGCTTACGACGAACACGTCGGATTGAATCGTTGTGCAGAGCACCTCTGCCATTTCACGAAAATTGAGCGCTCCGCCTGCCGCACGCTGCAGCAGACGGTTAAGCGTTCTTGTTTTTGCCAATAAAATCATTAACTTTTGCCCCCTACTTTCCTTACCGGTCCTTTACAGTATATATTGACTTAAATCGCGGTTTTTCGCAATGCTGCCTAATTTCTCACGGACATACTCCGGAGTGATAATCAGCTCTTCGAGAGAAAGCTCAGGCGCTTCAAAGGATAAATCTTCAAGCAGCTTCTCCAAAATCGTATGAAGACGACGCGCGCCAATATTTTCTGTATTTTTATTTACTTCTGCTGCGATAGATGCAAGCTCACGAATGGCTTCTTCGGAGAAGGTAATTGTAATCCCTTCCGTTTCGAGAAGTGCCGTGTACTGTTTGGTTAACGCATTCTTAGGCTCGGTTAAAATCTTAACAAAATCTTCCAAAGTTAAATTCGTCAATTCCACACGAATCGGGAATCGTCCCTGAAGCTCCGGAATCAAATCCGATGGTTTGGCCATGTGGAAAGCACCTGCAGCTATAAACAGGACGTAGTCTGTTTTCACTGGGCCATACTTCGTCATCACTGTCGAACCTTCAACGATTGGCAATATATCTCGCTGCACGCCTTCACGGGAAACATCTGGCCCAGAACCTCTTGAAGAGCTTGCGATTTTGTCAATTTCGTCTATGAAAATGATACCGGTCTGCTCTGCCCTGCTGACTGATTCGGTGATAACATCATCCATGTCGATTAGTTTGTTGGCCTCTTCCTGCGTAAGTGCCTTACGGGCTTCCTTAACCGGCAGCTTCCGTTTCTTCGATTTCTTCGGCATCAATTGCCCGAACAGCTCCTGCATGTTAGCGCCCATTCCCATGCCTTCATTGCCTTGCCCTGCAAGCATATCCAGCATATTAGGCGAGTTATCCTCTACCTCAATTTCAATCATCTCATTCTCAAGCTTCCCGGTAGCGAGTTGTTCCTTCACTTGCTTGCGGCGTTCGATAACAGAAGCAGACTCTTCAGGCTCAACCTCCGGCTCCTTCGTGCCTTGCGTGCTGCCAAAGAGCATTTCCAGCGGATTCTTCTGGCTTTTGGGTTTAGCTGCAGAAGGAACCAGCAACGTTACGATGCGCTCATTCGCTTGTTTCTCCGCTTTATCCTTCACCTTCTCGGTTCTTTCTTGCTTAACCATCCGAATCGAAGTTTCCACGAGATCGCGAACCATGGACTCCACATCCCGGCCAACATAACCTACTTCAGTAAATTTGGTAGCTTCCACTTTAACGAACGGTGCATTAACCAGCTTCGCTAATCGTCTTGCTATCTCTGTTTTACCAACGCCTGTAGGTCCAATCATGAGAATATTCTTCGGAACAATTTCGTCTCTTATCGCTTCGTCAAGACGACTTCTCCGGTAACGATTGCGCAGGGCGACCGCTACTGAACGTTTGGCCGGCTTCTGACCAACGATATATTTATCGAGCTCCGTCACAATTTGCTTCGGTGTCATAGCTTCATTTGACATTTCCGATCCCTCCAAATGAGTCCGAATTAAATGCTTATATTAGCCTATTTCTTCCACAATTATATTCCGGTTTGTGAACACGCAAATATCTGCGGCAATCTCAAGCGCTGATTTAACCATGTCCTTGGCTTCGAGCTGAGGCGCATGTTGATAGAGAGCACGTGCTGCCGCAAGCGCGAAACTGCCGCCTGAACCTATTGCCAAAATGCCATCATCCGGTTCTATAATCTCTCCGCCGCCTGATATAAGCAATAAACCGGTCGCATCCATAACAATCATCATGGCTTCGAGTTTGCGCAGCACCCGATCTGAGCGCCAATCCTTCGCAAGCTCAACAGCTGCCCGTTGCAGATTGCCGTGATGCTCTTCTAATTTACCTTCAAACTTCTCGAAGAGTGCAATCGCGTCGGCAACCGAACCGGCAAACCCAGCAATGACTTGCCCACGATATAATCGACGAACCTTCTTCGCATGGTGCTTCATGACCATACTATTGCCAAACGTCACTTGCCCGTCGCCTGCAATAGCACCTTTCCCATTATGCCGAACCGCACAAATCGTCGTCGCATGAAATTGCATTTCCATCATTAATAACCTCCTAAAAGTCTCGCATAGGCGAAACTGCTTCGTAAGGATTGGATTAAGTTTCGCGAAGAAAATAATCTTTCAGATAACGATAACAATACTACTTCGTTAGAATAGCTCGAGTTTTGCAAAAACTCTTAATAGACGGGAGCCTATAAATGCAAAAGGAAGCAGCGGCCGAGGAATCGATCGAAGCCGCTGCTCTTTTGCCTGTTCTGGTTGTATCGTTACTCTGTGACCGTTTCTGCCTCTACTTGTGCAGGTTCAGCCGGATAGCCAAGCTGCTCATGTTTAAAGCGAGCAAGCTGTTCTAAGGCGCGATTGGCAATCGCGTCGTTCTTATCTTTCTTGCTGCGCATCCGCTTCTCAAGCGGCGGGAACAAGCCAAAATTCGCATTCATCGGCTGGAAATGCTTGAAATCTGCCGTTGTAATGTATTGCGCCATACTGCCAAGCGTAGTATCAGCCGGGAAGACTAGCGGTTCTAAGCCTCGTGCCAATCTGCCAGCATTTAACCCTGCGATCAAACCTGAAGCAGCGGATTCAACATATCCTTCAACACCGGTCATTTGACCGGCAAAGAATAAATTATCGCGATTGTTTGTTTGGTAGGTAGAACGAAGCAGCCTCGGTGAATTGATAAATGTATTGCGATGCATTACGCCGAAACGAACAAACTCCGCATTTTCCAATCCCGGAATCAGAGCCAGAACCCGCTTCTGCTCACCCCACTTGAGATGAGTTTGGAAACCAACCAAATTGTACAGTGTACCTGCTGCGTTATCTTGACGAAGCTGAACGACTGCGTGAGGCAGTTTACCTGTGTGCGGGTTAATCAGACCAACAGGCTTCATTGGGCCGAACAACACCGTTTGCTTGCCGCGGCTAGCCATTACTTCAATGGGCATACAGCCTTCGAAATATTGCTCTTTCTCAAATTCCTTCACTTCAGCGGTCTCAGCCGTTGTAAGAGCTTCGTGGAACCGTTCAAACTCCTCTTCTGTCATGGGACAGTTGAGATATGCCGCTTCTCCCTTATCATATCGCGAAGCAAGGTAGACCTTCGACATATCGATGGAATCCTTCTCCACGATTGGAGCTGCCGCATCATAGAAATAGAAATATTCTTGACCTAACAGCTCTTGAATTTGGGCGGATAGACGCGGAGCCGTCAGAGGTCCGGTAGCAATTAAAACAATACCGTCCGTCGGGATTTCCGTCATCTCTTCCGTCCGCACATCAATCAGGGGATGCTCTTTCAATATTCTCGTCACATCGCCGGAGAAGCCGTCACGGTCAACGGCAAGCGCTCCGCCGGCAGGGACCGCATTACGATCCGCACAATCGAGGATCAGAGAGTTCATTCTGCGCATCTCTTCTTTTAGTACACCGACTGCGTTAAAAAGCCCGTTTGCACGTAAGCTGTTGCTGCATACCAGCTCGGCAAAGTTATTCGTATGGTGAGCCGGCGTCTTGGTCGCCGGTCTCATCTCGTAAAGCGTAACAGGCACTCCTTGCGAAGCGATTTGCCAAGCAGCCTCGCTGCCTGCAAGACCTGCGCCGATGACTGTTACACGTTGTAATTCTGACAATGAACTTACCATCCTTTCAATCTTAACCTTCAGCCGGTTCTTGCTCGTCAGGTACTTCTTCATTATATTCACACTGCGTGCAGGCTAGCTTCGCGCCGCTGCGATTCCGTTTCTCTACCATTAAGCTGTTGCATTGCGGACATGGCTTAGTAGTCGGTTTATCCCACGACACGTAGTCACAGCCAGGGTATTGATCACAGCCGTAGAAGTAACGTCCCTTCTTACTGCGGCGCTCAATAATTTTTCCTTCCGCACATTTCGGACAAGGAACACCGATGTCTTTGACAATCGGCTTCGTATTGCGGCAATCCGGGAATCCGGAGCAAGCCAGGAACTTGCCGAATCGGCCCATTTTGTAAACCAAATGACGGCCGCATTTCTCGCAAAGCTCATCGGATATTTCGTCCTGAAGCTCAACTTCCTTCATCTCGTCCTCAGCAACTTCAAGACGCTTCTCGAACGAGCTGTAGAAATTAGCGAGCACTTTCACCCAATCTTCTTTCCCGTCTTCCACATGGTCAAGATCATCCTCCATGTGCGCAGTAAACTCTGCATCCAGAATTTCGGGGAAAAACTCTTCCATCATTTGAATGACCAGCTCGCCTAGCTCCGTCGGAATGAATTTCTTCTCTTCGATGGCAACATAGCCCCGCTTCTGGATCGTTTCAAGCGTTGGCGCATACGTACTTGGACGCCCGATGCCCACTTCCTCCATCATCCGCACAAGACGTGCTTCTGAATATCTCGGCGGCGGCTGAGTGAAATGCTGCTTCTGCTCAACGGATTCCGTGCCGACGACATTTCCAGCCGACAGAGGCGGAAGGAATTTCTCCTCGTCCGTCGTGCCGTCATCGTTGCCTTCGACATAGATCTTCATAAAACCATGGAATTTCACTTTGGAACCCACGGCCCGGAACACTGCTCCATTACCGACATTAAAGTCGACTGTCATCGTATCCAGCACGGCTGAAGACATTTGACTGGCTACAAAACGCTCCCAAACAAGCTTATACAGCCTGAATTGATCGCGACTGCAGTATTCTTTCATCGTATCCGGATCACGCATTACGGAAGTTGGACGAATCGCTTCATGCGCATCTTGGGCATTGCTATTCTTCTTCACATAAACACGAGGCTGCTCAGGCGCGAATGCAGCTCCATATTTCTCTTCTATATAAGCTTTCGCTTCCTCTTGAGCGATCGTCGAAATTCGAGTGGAATCCGTTCTCATATAAGTGATGAGACCGACTGTCCCTTCTTTGCCGAGGTCAACCCCTTCATAAAGCTGTTGGGCGACTGACATCGTCTTGGATGCTCGGAAACCAAGCTTACGCGCCGCTTCCTGTTGAAGCGAGCTTGTAATAAACGGAGCCGCTGGGTTACGCTGGCGCTCTTTCTCTTTCACTTCACTGACCGTGAACGCGGAAGAGCCCATGGCCTGCAGCACCTCTTGAACATCCGCTTCGTTGCCAAGCTCTCGCTTGCCGCCATTAAGAGAATGATACTTCGCTTCGAAGGTGGTGGAGCCTTGTTTCAATTGAGCGGTAATCGACCAATACTCCTCAGGAACAAAGGCATCAATCTCATTCTCGCGATCAATAATGAGCTTCACGGCAACAGATTGCACCCGTCCCGCAGACAGCCCCTTCTTTACTTTCTTCCACAGCAGCGGGCTGATCTTATAGCCAACAAGACGGTCTAGTATCCGCCTTGCCTGCTGAGCGTTTACAAGATCCATATTAATCGGTCTTGGTGTTTTGAATGCATCCTTCACGGCCTGCTTCGTAATCTCATTAAATACGACTCGGCAGGAGTCGCTTTCGTCTATCTCCAGATAGTGTGCCAAATGCCACGCAATCGCTTCACCCTCGCGATCCGGGTCAGCTGCGAGATAGACTTTTTTTACTTTTTTCGAGGCGTCTTTTAATTCTTTCAGGACGCTCCCTTTTCCGCGAATGGTTATATATTTGGGGTTAAAATCATTCTCGACCTCTACACCGATCTGGCTCTTCGGCAAATCTCGGATATGACCCATCGATGCTTTAACGATGAATTTGCTTCCTAGATATTTACCGATTGTTTTCGCCTTTGCCGGTGACTCGACGATGACAAGTGAATCTGCCATAGATGCGCCCTCCTCTCCAATGCATGCTACATTACACTATATATGGAACCTGGATGCTGTTCAATCTTCCGTTTTATAGATAAATTTATCAGAACTGAATGCAAAAGTCCAAAAGGAAAGGATGAGAGCTCATGCAGACGGTCGATAGATAGCGGACCATCCTGTAAGAATTGAAGTAAAACAGCTTCATTCTCATCCAAATTCACGGCTTGCATTTCAGACTTCAAACCTACTTGCGCTTTCAATATTTCCGGTTGCAGAAGCAGTCCCTCGTAGTCCTCCAGAATATCCTGGACTGATGTGATGAGCTTAGCCCCTTGACGAATCAACCCGTTTGTACCTGCGCTCTTCGGTGAAGAGATCGGACCCGGAACGGCAAATACGTCCCGCGACATGTCGAGTGCTTGGTCGGCTGTTATCAATGACCCGCTTCGTTCAGCAGCTTCTACGACAACAGTGCCTAATGATAATCCGGCTATGATGCGATTCCGCAGCGGAAACAAACCGGGATGAAAGGGAGTGCCCGGTGCGACTTCCGAAATGACGACGCCATTTCTCACAATTTGCTCGTAGAGTCCACGGTTCTCTGAGGGATATATACGATCCACCGGAGTGCCTAATACGGCAACCGTGCTTCCAAAGGCCTCCAGTGCGCCTTCATGGGCCAGTGCATCTATTCCCCTCGCCATTCCGCTAACGACTGTCATTCCTCGCTCAGAAAGCTTCCTAGCTAGGTCTGAAGCTGTTTTGCGGCCATATGCTGTCGGTCCTCTCGTTCCTACGATGGCAATTGCATGTCGGTTTAACAGCTCGACTCGCCCCATTGCGTATAAGATCCAAGGAGGTTGAGGGGTTTCACGCAGCAACTCAGGATAGCATTCATCAAATCGCGTTATCCATTGAATGCCGAGCTTCGACATCCGTTCCTGTCGTTCTTCCACCTTAACCGTAGAGAACGCATTTGAAATCGCTTTTGCCTGATCCGGTTTTAATCCGACTGATGAAACCCACGCTTCAGGCGAAAATCGTTCATATAACCGCCATTGACCGTATTCTACAGCCTTGCGTATCGAATGCCAGCCAATGCCGGGCGTTTCATGTAGAGTAAGCAGAAGTTCTCTCTCTTGATTGTATTCCTTCATTAATAATGCACCGTCCCTTCAAGGTGACGGCCGGCATTCTACCTTATTGTGACCGTGCGGCAAGGAGAATGCAAGCCAAGTGATCAGAATAATGAAAAAAAGCAACCCTCCGAAAGCCCATATAGGGCAAATCGAAAGGTTGCTTACCTTTAAATTGAAGCTATGGTGTTGCTAAGCTGTTAGTGCGTTTTGCATTTGTCCAGCATGCCACGCTCTTCCAGAACACTTACAAGGGTAGAACCCATTTCGGAAGGCGTAGGCGCTACGCGAATGCCGCATTTCTCAAGCGTTGCGATTTTCTCAGCTGCCGTTCCTTTACCGCCGGAAATAATCGCACCTGCATGTCCCATCCGTTTGCCCGGAGGTGCAGTTGCGCCGCCGATGAAGCCGACAACCGGTTTCTTCATGTTTGCTTTAACCCACTCTGCCGCTTCTTCTTCAGCAGAGCCGCCGATTTCACCAATCATGATGACAGCGTAAGTATCCGGATCTTCATTGAACATGTTCAGGATATCAATGAATTCGGAGCCTTTAACAGGGTCGCCGCCGATACCTACTGCGGAGGATTGACCGATTCCGCGAGTAGTCAGCTGGTGCACTGCCTCGTAAGTGAGCGTACCGCTGCGGGAAACGACGCCTACATGGCCTTTTGTATGAATGTAGCCCGGCATGATGCCGATCTTGCATTCACCCGGCGTAATAACACCTGGGCAGTTCGGTCCGATCAGGCGCGTTTTGCGGCCTTCCATGTACCGTGTTACTTTAATCATGTCGATAACCGGAATACCTTCTGTAATACAGATAACCAGGTCTAGCTCCGCATCAACAGCTTCCAAAATGGAATCTGCAGCAAATGCAGGCGGAACATAGATAACGGACGCAGTAGCGCCTGTTTTGGCAACTGCGTCTGCAACTGTATTAAATACAGGAAGCGAGACTACTGTTCCGTTTTCTAGTGTAATGTCAACATTGCTTCCGCCTTTGCCCGGCGTAACTCCGCCAACCATTTGGGTACCGTATTCCAGGGCGCCCTTCGCATGAAACAACCCTGTGGCACCAGTAATACCCTGGGTAATGACTTTTGTGTTTTTGCCTACCAAAATGCTCATCGAAACTCACATCCCCTAAATGAATTCGTATGCCGCGTAAAGTGCGACAATTAAGTCTTACTTTACTAGCGCGACGATTTTTTGTGCACCGTCGGCCATAGAGTCTGCAGCCACGATGTTTAGTCCGGATTCGTTCAACATTTTCTTGCCCAGTTCAACGTTGGTGCCTTCCAAACGAACTACAAGCGGACGGTCAAGACCGAGCTCTTTAGCCGCTGAAATAACGCCGTCTGCGATAATATCGCATTTCATGATACCGCCGAAAATGTTAACGAAAATGCCCTTCACCTTCTCATCGGAGAGGATGATCTTGAACGCTTCCGTAACTTTCTCTTTGGTCGCACCGCCCCCTACGTCCAGGAAGTTAGCAGGGTCGCCGCCGTAATACTTGATAATATCCATTGTCGCCATTGCAAGACCTGCGCCGTTAACCATACAACCGATGTTGCCATCGAGTGCGATGTAGCTCAGATCGAACTTGGACGCTTGAATTTCCTTCTCATCCTCTTCATCCAAATCACGAAGCTCTAAGATGTCTTTATGACGGTACAAGGCATTGGAATCGAAGTTCAGCTTGGCGTCAAGCGCCATAACGTTGCCGTCGCCTGTTACGACGAGCGGGTTGATTTCTGCGATCGAGCAGTCTTTCTCTACGAAAGCCGCATACAGAGACAGCATGAATTTAGCCGCTTTGCCGACCAATTCGTTAGGGATGTTGATGGAGTATGCCAGCTTGCGCGCTTGGAATACTTGAAGACCGACAGCAGGGTCGATAACTTCTTTGAAGATCTTCTCCGGCGAGTGCTCAGCAACTTCTTCGATCTCCGTGCCGCCCTCTTCGGATGCCATCATGACGATCCGTCCAGTTACGCGGTCAACAACAAGACCGATGTAATACTCTTTCTTAATGTCGCAGCCTTGCTCGATAAGCAGGCGCTTTACTTCTTTACCTTCAGGACCCGTTTGGTGGGTTACGAGAACCTTGCCCAGAATTTGGCTGGCATAAGTGCGAACCTCATCCAAATTTTTGGCAACTTTAACGCCGCCCGCTTTACCGCGGCCGCCTGCATGAATTTGCGCTTTTACAACGACAACCGGTGTGCCCAGCGCTTCCGCTGCTGCCACCGCTTCATCGACAGAGAACGCCACTTTACCTTCCGGTACGGCAACCCCATACTGCTTAAGCAGTTGTTTACCCTGATACTCATGGATATTCATTGACGAAAATCCTCCTATCCGCAGTCAAATCCTACGTATGTACACAAAACCATAAGTATTGTAACACGTTTCGTCATGTGTTTCCTATTTTTTTAGCCTGAAATGCCATCTTTTTTGATATTAGTTTCATCTCATATCAATCTCATATCGAGATGGAATAGATGAAATGCACTCATATTTGAGATGTAAAGGCTAAAATAAGGATTACCTGACTAGTATTACCTAAGTTTAACTAATTATTGACACCAAACATATGTTCTAGTATTCTTTGAATAAGCATTATTTAGGAGGTCGTCACTGAATGAATACCTATTCCGGACTACTATCAACATTCCAATCCCTGATTCCATTTGCAGGCTCTCTTCGTTCACTGTCGGAAGAGATGTGGAACGCTCCGCTTAAGCCTGACAAATGGTCTTCCCGCTCCGTGATCGGTCATATCATGCTGTGGGATCGACATTTCCTGCAAGAAGCGATTATGCCAATTGTAGAAGGCAGGCCGTTGACGCTTCGTCACTCGGATTACGATACATTTAATCGCCATGCCGCCGCTTATGCAGATTCGATCAGTAAAGAGCAGCTGCTCGCAGAATGCATGTCCGTCCGAGAAGAGTTATGGAGACTTCTGATAGCCCTCTCTGAAGAGAAGAGAGAATTGAGCTACACCGATGGAGACGGAAATCCCTTTACGATTCACCATTATTTGAATGACTTTGTCGCACATGACCGGCATCATTTGGATGAAATCGATCAGTTTATCAGAGCTTAATTCGAACTCGTTGACAGCTGATTTGCTGCTGAGCTATGATTCAAATTGAGCAATGATTGCATACGGACCTGTGAGGAAGCACCTTCATCCGACTATTTGGTGGAGGTGTTTTTTGCTATGTATACTCAAATTTGCAGCGGAAGCGTTTATGGCGTAGAAGGCAAATCAATTGCCGTTGAAGTCGATATTTCCAATGGTCTTCCCCAAGTCAATGTTGTTGGACTTCCTGATCCGGCAGTTAGAGAATCGATTGAACGTGTTCGAGCAGCAGTCAAGAATTGCGGATTCACTTTTCCGATGGAACGAATTACGGTCAACCTTGCACCAGCAGACCTTCGCAAAGAAGGCACTGCCTTTGATTTGGCTATTGCGGTAGGCGTTCTATCTTCAAGCGGGCAGTTGAAGAGCAAGTGGTTTGAACATGTACTGGTTCTGGGGGAACTGGCGCTAAACGGTGAGCTTCGGGCAATCCCGGGCGTTCTTGCGATGGTTGAGCAGGCTCGATTGAGCGGCATCAGGAATGCGCTTCTGCCGAAGGCAAATGCTGCAGAAGCCGCATGTATAGAGGGTATGCAGCTGTTTGCCGTTTCTCATTTACGCGAGTTAGGAGAAGCAAATGCGGATGAACGCGCATGGGAGCAGCTTCGATACGACAGCGCTTCGGAACAGAACTCTGCACCGGGTTCAAGAGATTATGGGGCTGCCTATGGCGACTATGGGGATGTGCTGGGGCAGCACCATGCGAAGCGCGCTTTGCTCATCTCAGCAATTGGGAGTCACAACGTTCTTCTATCAGGCCCTCCCGGAACAGGTAAGACCATGCTCGCGAGAAGGTTACCGGGCATTATGCCTCCGCTAGGCGAAGAAGAAGCCTTGCAGGTTACGAAGATTTATAGCGCTGCCGGTAAACTGCCGGGCGGCATTCCTACCTTAATGAGAGAACGTCCCTTTCGCAGTCCTCATCACACAATCTCATCCGAGGATGTTATAAATGGGGTGTTGATTTCTCTTGAATAGACTCCTGCATTTCATCAGGAGTGATTAGAGGATGAATACGATCATATTCCTCCATTGATTTATTTACATAATTCTCCGTGATTTCGTCCTCGCCTTTATCAATAAAATTCCAATGGACTTGTAGTAACTTATTATCCTCTTTTTTTATATATCCTCCTTCAACCATACTTTCATCAAAAGTGTAAGCAGATATTTTTGCAATTAATTTACGAAGCGAACCATTGATTAATTCTTTGTCAACATCGATTGATAGTACTAATTCAATAAACTTCTCATACTTTAATTTGGTCTCATGGATTTTTTTATCTACATTAATAAGTGAATCTAATTCTGACCTAAGTTCATGAAGCTCCTTTTGCAACTTTTGGTTTCGTGTAGCATATTCACTTTTTTCAATCGTTCCATCACTTAGCAATTCAAAGTTTAATTCTACTCGCATATTATTCTTATCAATTTGTTCCTGTATGGATGTTTTTTTCGCATCGATATTAGTATCATTATGGAAAGCATAAATGTATTTCCTTAGATTTTTTTCGTGATCTAGAGATTTATATTTTTTAATCTCCTCTCTTACGTAATTAATTAAATATTCCTCTGTATATGAATTTCTATATTCACACTTTGCAGCACCATACATATCGTTCATTGCACAAGCCCATTCATAACCAATATCTAACTTGGTACCATCTATTCGTTTGTAAGAATTTCTTTTCTTTCTTTTCATTGATGAGCCACAATTACCACATACCAATAAATTAGAAAGTATATGCGTATTACTGTGCCTCCCCTTGTTACGTGTGAGCACCCTTTTCTGCTTGTAAATCTTAGGGTTATTTTCTTCATCAACATATAATTGCTTAACGTATGAAATGTGTCCGAATTGCTCCAGACGTTTTTGCTTCTCAATCTGTACGAGATCAAATAAATTTGGTTCAATTATCATTAGTTCATCTAATTGATGCTTTATCCATTCATCTTCTGGAATTTCAACTCGAATGTTCCTATTCACATCTTTAATTTGAGTCATATGTTGTATCTGCAAGCCTTTATAAATAGTGTTGTCCAGTATCCTAGATATTTGTATTTGACTCCATTTTGCACCTTTCTTTGTTGGAAGTCCTTCATTATTAAGGATTCTGCATATCTTTCCGGTTCCAAACGAACCATTATAGTACAAATCATAAATTCGCTTTACTATTTCTGCTTCATCATCATTTTTTTTCAGAAAGCCATTAACTATGTCATAACCGTAGGGAGCATGTCCGGTAAATTTACCTGCTTTTTGTGCTCTTCTGATACCGAATTGAGTTATAGAAGACTTATTATTAGACTCCTCTTGTGCAAGGGCCGAGAAGAGGTTAATCATAAATTCTTTGCTGCTGTCCAATGAATTAATCTTTAGATCCATAAAATATATCCCTATTCCTAATTCCTTCAGGTCTTTGATTGATCTAGCACTATCCTCAACAGACCTAGCGAATCTAGCAACACTTTTAGTAACAATCATATCAAATTTACGTTCAGAAGCATCCTTCATCATTTGTTTGAAAGCTTCTCTCTTCTTTAACGACTTGCCACTGATCCCCTCATCAGCATATCCACCAGTTAGTACTGTTTTTTCACCACTCTTATTACATAAAACTCCGCAATCGGCTTTTTGAAACCCATTTTCGCTTATATATTCTTCAAAGAAACCAATTTGATTATTTAATGAATTAATTTGATCTTCATGGTCTGTACTTACCCTTGCATAAAATACCATTCTCAATCTAAACCACCACCCAATACTATTAATTAGAAACTGTTATTATAGTATCAAATGGTAGATTCAACTTCAACAACAAAACATGCTTGTCTCTGTCTTATTTCCCCCAATTATATAACTCTTGTGGTAAAATCAAGGATGATCCGCTAAATGAAGACAAAAAGGGGCTATTAACATGAAAAAGAAAATTATTGTAGCTGGACTCTTAACATCAGTTCTTGGGGTGTCCATCGGAGTTGGAGCATTTGCTGCCACAACAATAAAATTGGTTGTTAACGGAAAACCTTCCAATGCCGAGACTAAAGTAATTGACGGTACTACTTATGTTCCTCTACGTGCAGCGGCGGAGTTGCTAGGAGCTGAAGTTAAATATGATGCTTCTTCTCGGACAGTGAGCATTTCTTCAAAAGGGTCTACTACCACCCAACATTCGGTATCCAAAGCTAAGGTTTTCAATGTTGATGTAACGCTCAACAGTGGTCCAATCGTAATGAATATCTCGAAAGTGACTCTCGACCCCGCATACAAGACCACTCAATACAGTACACCAACAAACTCTGTCGTCTTAGATGTTTCAGTTGAGAACACTTCCGACGATGAAATTTTGTTTTTCCCAGGCACGTATAGTCAAATCGTAACAAGTACTAAAGAGCAACTAAATGGATTTAGTTTAGAACTTCCAGGCACATTCAAGGGTAAGGTAATTAAGAAGGGGAAGATTCAATTCGAGGTTGAAGGCGATGTTTTAGCGATTACTAGCCTCAATTACTTTGTAGATAAAGCTGCGAAGGACTCGGCAGATGGTGGCTATGAATATTTTGGCGATGATCTGAAGACTGAAATCATTTTGAATTAAATCATCCAATAAAAAGCAAAAGCCCCCATGCCATTTGGTATTGTCCTATTAATTTCAAGTATGAAAATAGTGAGAGGCACTCCTTGGGAACTTTAGGGGGTGCCTCTTTATTTTTCTTAATAGAATGCAATGAATTATGATACGAATAGTGGCTTTATTTATTGTCGTCCGCGCTTCACCTTTCTAAGTGAACGCATGAGCACTAACAAAGTAGTTGTTTTTCACAACCGTATCAATCGAAGTCGGTGTGTAGTATAGAGCCATTGCATCGGTAATGTCTATAAACGACAGTTCTTTAAGGTTCATCGTTCCCTGTACCGCATTCGAACCGCCTGATGTGTTCTTGTCATCCAAGAAAATCAACAGCTTCGTACTTGATCTGTCCGCAGTAAATGAGAACCAAATTTCCGAATACGTAGAGTTTGGATAGATGCCGTCTACGTCAGGAGTAACTTTATTGAATGCCCCTTCATCGTACAAAGCAACCATTTTAATCTTGTAGTTATTAATTGAGGGCTTGAATTTAAGATGAACTAAGTACGTTCTACCTGACGTAACCGAGAAGTATCGGGTGCCAAGTCTTTGAATACCGCCGCCCCAAGTTGTCGATGCATTTTGAATCTCGTTCGTGCCGATGGTGTACCCTGTAATAAGGGACAGGTTGAAGTACGTATTGTCATAGGCGGCGATTCCATTTACAAGTGTAAGACCGGAGTGTAGGAAAGTAGCCGCTTGGTTAGCGAGTGTGAATTGTGTTGCTTGCATCATGTTCACCATGTCACTTGCTTTTATAAAAGAACATGTTGCCGGAGAGTTGTTAACATCGGCTTGTGCGTGATCATTTTCGTACATGAGGCTAATGTTGGCACAACCTGCGTCGATTACAATACCTTTCAATTGCGAGATAGCCTGTTTAAAGATAGTGGCTTGGACATTACCGTTAACCCGCGCTGTACCGCCTGTGAAGTACCAACCGTATGCAGTAGCTGGTTGCTTTAACGATGTTAATTGGTCAAGAATTGCGGTATATCCATTCGCATCAGATAGACAGCCAGCAAGCGTAATATCTGCCGCGCCGTTGAACGTCCAGCCATTACCGTAGTTCTCTTGGCACTCGACATTAACGAATGTGTTCCGTTTGCCTGTGACATAGATACCGGAGTTGTCCGCATCCGTACCAGTAGAACCATCGAGGTTGTTGCCGCGTCCGCAGAAGAGAACCTTCGCATTCATGAAGCGGTTGTTACTGCCGGATACAAAAATACCATTTTTCCCGTTAGCACCGATTACCAAGTTATCGTACATGTTATCCGTTGATTGAACGTACAGACCGTAACCTTGGCAGTACTCAACGCGAACCCGCGTTAGTGCATATATCCAAGAGTTTGCGAAACAGTGGAAGCCATCGCCGCCAATGGAACGGATTTGAACGTCATGAACAATAATATTTGAAGAGTTGCCATCACCGTTGCCGCCTGATTCGCCAGCCTTGCCGATGATAAGTCCAGTCTTGCCTACTGATGGGCTTGCGTCGAAGTAGTTGCCCCATAGCGTAATGTTACGAAGACCGCAATCGCTACTTATGCCAATATCAACCATGTCCACATTAGCCCCGCTTGCAAGACGAAGGATGGAGATACCCATGCTTTCACCCTGTAGGACAACTTTCGATGGAATGGAGATTTTGGATGAAATAATATAAATGCCAGCCGGAACTAGTACTACACCCCCACCCGCCGCGTTCGCCGCCGCGATTGCTGTGTTAAATGCCGCTGTGTCATTCGTACCTGTGCCGCTAAGAGTTCCGTTACCTACTGCGCCATAGTTTCGTACATTCGCGGATGATCCACCACCACTACCGCCGCCACCGTACCCTGGTTTAGATAACCCCTTCATTATGCTATCCCCCTCGCCCATGCACGATAAGCCGAGGTAGTCGCGATTTGAAGTGAAGTGAATGGATTCAGGAACTCATCAAATACTTCGCCCGCTTTAATGGTGAACGTTAAGCTGTTTACGGTTATGACGATATCTGTAGCTCCATCGTTAGCGATAAGAATACTGGATCTCTCTCCGGTGAAGGATTTTGTCAAATTTGCCGAACCTGTCCAAGAATCAAGAACAGGAGCAAATTGAAAAAAGCCAGCCCCTCCTCTCCCCCCAAGCACTTCATATTGGTCTGACTTTGCATTGTAGTATTGAGGAAGTATCGCTCCTTCTAAGTTGCGAGCTAAATTTTTATTAGTGCTGCTCACAGTATGAACCCCCTATTATAAATACATATAAACTTTTTTTGTCGTGCTATCCCAATGGACGGATACGCCGAGCACTTCCCCGAGTTGGCGCAGAGGTAGGTATACATGTCCGTCAACAATGCGACCATAAGCGGTCAATTTATCATTTAATATGACTTTAATTGTGTCGTCTGCACTGGTTGGCTGAGGATGCGCTACCTCTACAGGAGAATTCGTATCCCATGCACCAGCAGCGTCGTATACTTCATTCAAATCAAGTGTGACGGCGTCGATTGTCTCCCCGTTCTTATACTGATATAGGTTGGCGTGCTTGCTCTTCTGATCCTTGCTCCAGGCGTATGTCTGCCAGAAGTACTTAGCCGCTCCACGCTTCGCCATTTCTTCAATTACAGCGAAAGAGCCATACACCCCAACAAGATACCCTGGCGTCTCAACCGCTGCGGCTTTGAGGTATTGCTCAATTAAGTTAAAATCTTTCTCCTGCGCGTCATAGTCGACGGCAAAATAAATAGCGCTTCCTATCGGTTGTCCGATAATCCGCGCCTCGTTATATGCCTCTTTGCCATCTGCACTCCCGTTAGGTGCGCCTCCTGCTGGCCTGTTGGCCGTTGTTTCAAATATGCTAAGCAATTGCATACCCGATGATGTGATAGCCTGAGCCTCGCCGCGAATAAGTCTCTTCCACGCCAGTCTCTCAGGTACAAGATACCGAGCTGCATATTTAAACCCCATGAGGGCTAGTGCCTTAGCCTGAGAACCTGTGAGAGGTCTAGCACAATCAAAGCCCTTTATCATTGAATTTGCCTTCCTTTCCTTTGAGGACCGCGATAGCCTGCTGGATAGCGGGAGGAACCGGTGCACCTATCCTGCCGCCATTCTCGGTTATAGAAAGTAATTCATTTGCTAGGTAAAAATAGATTATAGCTTGCATAATGTACTCGCCGTTCCCAAACGCTGCATCAATCTTGTGCCCGATCGCGACAAGTGCAAAGATGAATACTTTCTTTGCGATTCCGATAGCCCCGATCTTACTCGACAAGTTCCCCTCTTTAAATGCTGCGACCATGCCGGATAAGTAATCCACGATCACCATCCATAAAAGTACATCCAGCAACGCGGACCACCCCCCAAAAACGTAGGTCATAATTGATCCGACCGACGCTACTATAATGTTAACTATGATTTTTAGATTAACTATGACTTTCAGGTTAACTATGACGTTCGCCCTCCTTCACTTGCCAAATAAAAAAGCTCCGCATCATGTGCAAAGCTTTATGGCATATATGCGATTGTATCTGACCACTCTTCTTGTGTAATGTAACCAGCTGCCAGTGCTGCGTCTATAATCGGAAGCGTGTAGTTTATAGCTGCATATTCTTTAACTGGTTCAACATATTCCGCTTTGATCGTGGAGAATGTCCGCGTTCCGTCTTTGTAAATTGCTCTTGCGTAAGCCACTATAAGTGATTGTGCTAATGCCATTGTAACCTCTCCTTTGTATATGGGTTTTTATGCTATCCGAGCAGAGTTTCCCACAACTCGATGATAGCGATGTTCTGCGAAGCAACTTCCTCTTCCAACTCTTTAATACGAATCTCTTCGGGTGACAGCTCTGGATCAGGTGGTGCAGGAATGGCGACGAGTTGGAATTCACCGTCAACGTATGTTACATAATGGTCAACTGGGATGTTCAAGAGAATGTCAGGAACCTCTTCAACCATCATATATTCGCAACCGAGTTGGATCAGTTCCTCTTCCGTCACGTTAAGGTTGTATCCCACGTAACGAGTGCCGTTTAAAATAATTGCTGCCATAGTCAACCTCCTTATGTGTTGGATAGAGTTACAAGATCGTACTTGATTCTGAGATTCTTGGCTTTCACTGAACTTGTGCCGCCCGCCGATTTGATACCCGACAATATGAATGTCAAAGGTCTACCAGAGTATACCGATACTGGATTGTTTCCGTTAACTGTGGTGTAAGTTGCAATGTTCGAATGGTTGGTGACCACTTGAAGTGTCGGTGCTGTTCCACCAGTAGGTAGAGACCCAATCACAGTTCCAGCTGGTGTCGTATAGGCAATTAGATTACTTGCAAACGCTGGACCGCTGTTGATGAAGTATCTATTACTGTTAGCGGTGTCTACATAGTTACCACCACCATCACCGTAGACAAACACGTTCATAGCGTTGGTACTATCGGCACCCCACAAATCGATGGATAAATTGACAGTGCCTGAGAAACTTGGTGTCCAAACTCCGATCATACTGTACGCAACTGACCCACTAGTGGCTAATGTGATCTCTGTTGCAATTAACGTTTGCGCTATAGCATTGCTTGCTTGGTATATCTTATTTGGAGCCACTGCTACCCACCCCGTTCCATTGTGAAATTCAAAATCACCAGTTGTGCTATTCTTTCTCGTCCGTGGAACAATCTCACCCTGTTGGATGATGTCTCCTTGTGGGAACGTGATTGAATCGATGATTAATCCAGTCCGCTGAACAGTCATGAACGGTTGTGCCGTCGAGTAAGCATCATTGACAGCACGGAAGTTAAGGGCTTCAGCATTTGCTTGAATATCCCAGTGACCATTCTCAGCAGTGACACCAGTTTCTTTCAAACGATATGCAGGACTGCTGTTAGTTACGGTAACGTCACCAATAATATTAGCGTTACCGGATCCATCATCCAAATAGTTATTTTTACTTCTTAGAGAGTAGTCTGCAGCAAGAAGCAACGCTGCATTTCCAGAAGAAGTTGTATCTCCGTTGACATTGAATGCGAACGACCCACCTGCAGACGAGGCCCTAATGTAGTTCGTATTATTACGTGAGAACGCGAGTTGGTTGGCACTAAGTGTGGAAATGTAGCTGCCGTTATCAACCGACAATGAACCCGACATAGATTGCGATCCGTCTTTCGGCAGCGCATCTGCTATACCTTGTTCCATTTTGTTAAGGTTTGCTGCATTAAGTGGTGTACCTGCTTGAGTAATTGTGCCCGGAGCAGCAACAATGTCTGTTTCATACATTTCTTCGAATTGTGTAGCTGTCGAACCAATCTCTATTTGAGGATTAGAGTAAACATATGTCCCAGATGAAGATGAGTACAGGTTAATATAAGCTGTTGCAACATCGGGAGTAAAAGTGACGGCACCAGAGGCGCTTTGACTCGTCCCATTGAATGTATTTGCATTTGTTCCACTGTTCGCATTCCTGCTTATGTTCCATCGTGTGTTTGCATCTCCAACAACAGTCACCGAAACCGTATATGTTTGTCCTATTACTACCGGGATACCGATACTTGTATGCTGCGCTGTAGCTGTAGCGTTCAAGGTCATCTTGTATGGATCAATAGAATCAATAGTCACGTTTGGGTTGATAGTGCTCCAATCGGAAAATGGAGGAACCATGTTCTTATCGCTACCCCGATATTTTCTAAGTCTGTAGCGCTTGGCATATTGCACAGCTCTATCTAACCAATTTGTTTTTGAGTAAGCCATTTAATTAAAATTCCCTCCCCCGCATATAACAGCGCCGCAGTATCGAAAGCTTTGATAGACAAGCGCCCCATACTCCATAAGCATTCTCACGTTGTCTTCCATCCGGTTAGCATCAGAGTAATCGAAACCTTTCTTTGATGCCCAAGTTTTAGCCGGCAGGTAATCTGGTGGCGTCAGAAAATTATTGCGGATCGCTTCGAGGTTCTGCTCTATTCGGTTGATACTACTAATGAAATCGATATACGAAACTGTCCTGTTTGTTATAATGGTCAGCGCCGGTATCGTGTATTGAATCGAATTCAAATAAGCGGCTACTTCTTGGATGTTATTCTCAATGCGATTGAAGTCCGCGAAATTGATATAATCTTCTGCATCCCAGTTCGTTACAGGAGTAATCCAAGCCATTAGTTCGGCACCCCCCGCGCCTGAGTTTGCGATCGCAAATACCCTTCATACGATAGGTTTGATTTTGTAATCAAAGCCATGCCGGATCCGAAACGGTTCTCGATCGATACGGCATCCGATAAATCAAACGAAGGATCACCTCGCCAATTGATATCGTACCTCGCTCTATATTCGCTCTGACTTAGTATCCAAGTCGCAACCATACTCGCCTGAGTCGAAGTATTTATAAAGGTGTTACTTTCCAAGGCCAGCGTATCACCCTCAGTTACACTGGCTACTGCCGACACGATTCCATCAGCATTATCGAGGTTCGTCCAGTAGGAGACATCCACTTTTCTGACGATCTTCTCCAGGACTATTGAAGGTTCAGCATATGTGTGATCAGCCGTAATTTCTGCGTTTGTGGTTGGTGGTGCCTCTTCTCCACCGCTGAACATCGTTTGATACGGAGTTATAAACCCCTCGTCTTCGACAATTGGTGGATGACTCGAGTTGAGAGATATCGGTCTCACGTTGATGTCACCATTTCGGTCCACATACACATTACAGCAACCTGCGATTGCGATCATTTGGAGCGCCGTTCTGCAGCTAACCTTCTTAGATAGTCCGGTTGTCGTGATCAGCAGGAGTGAATCATCTAATGTGTAGCTCTTTATTCCACAGGTAGCGAACAAATCGACTGCTAATTGATGAAGCGTAATTGTTGACCCCGTTAGATTCTCGTAGGAATAACCGGACATTAAGTCTAGCGCCGTCCTGGCAGTGAATGACGCGGTTAGCTTGCCTTCTGGACTTATCCACTCAGCAAGGTAGTACTTACCCAACTGGACGTATTCGACGTCACCGTTGGGCAACTCGATCCCTATTTCGCCTTCAATCTTTTGCCGCTGCTGAAGGTACTTATAGAACCCGACCGGGTTGAGGATGTTGAACAGGCGATCGCGGTTATCGACTTCAAAATCAAACTCTGCTGCCGGCAGTATAGCAGATGTTAAGTCCAGTTCTTCAATGAGACCCATTCTGATTAAGGTATCGCCTGCATACACCCTGACGATGCCGAAATCCACTTCAATCACGCGAGCTCTCCGGTTGCCTACACACCACTTCTTTATCGTGATGACAATCTTCTTATAGTTTAAAAGCTGGCCGAGTGGCTGAGCTATGACGTCCGTGTTCCCGGTTACCGAAACACTGTCTATTAGATTATTGCTTACGTCGTAGGCAGCCATATCAAACTCAGTCGCATACTCACCTTGGATTGTATCGAACGTAATTGTAAGCCCGGCGCTTGAGTGAGCGTTGCCGAAATTAATCGTAATCGTTGGAGGAGTCGCAAAGACTCCTGAAGCGTTGCATAATTCCGATGAAACGAAACCAACCTCACCATTAGTCGCAAGGACATCATCCGGAAATGAGAATGTACCATCGAGTTTAAACCGGTTTGTTTCGAGAGTCGCAAGGTTATATGTCGCCTTCCGCATACGGTTTTTCAATTGTGATTTGTCGCTATATGAGGCTTCTGTAGAGGTTATAATGCTCGATACATCGTCGTAAGCCGTGACATCCGTGATGTCAAAAGTTACGCGGCCCACTGTGCGGCGAGCCGGTGCATACATCGCGTCTTTTGCTTCTTGCGAAATTATGTACACTCGCCTACACCTCGATCAAGTTAAATTTAATATCTTTGTATCGTGTGACTCCGTTCCGCACATCCATAACCCCTACGCTCCTACCGCCGCAGTAAAACGTCCCCGTTCTCATCGAATTCAATTGTGGGTCAAGATATGTAACGGTGAATGCGCCTAGCGATACCGCTTGAAGAATGGAGGAAACCTGTGCTTGCGTCAGGTATTCCCACGATGGGTAGAGCTTCCGCTTGGTACCAATTATCTCCCGAATCATATTTCCTTTGGTGTTTCGCTCTGAATTCCCGAGGTCTTCAATATCAATTTTAAGATCCGAGGGAGCTGGAAAATCAACAGTTCCCACACGCAGAATAGCCATATTAAACCAACTCCTTTCCTTTTACGTTGTGATTATCATGTTGCCACCGATCCTTGCACCTTCTTTAGCTAAATGCGGGTTTAGAATGCGCGCGACGGTTGCAGTGTCAAACTGTACAACGATTTGATCGTTTTTGTTGGCGCTTCCTTGCATGAACTGCATTCCATTCATGACCGCAGTTCCAAGCGCGCTTGCCAGTTTATCGACAAAGCTCGTATTCTCAAGAGGGACAATCATCTCGCGGCCCGCTTCACCGGCGATATAACTGCCCATGTCCGTTGTGCCGTCAACAATGCCACCACGGGCAAGCTTAGGTTTTGATTTGCTTTTGCCGTTATCGGACAATGGTACTTCCGGAATTGTCGGGAGATTAACCATAGGGATTTTATTGATTGCCTCAATGACCGAGTTAACGAGGGAGATAACAGCATTCAACGGTGTCCGGGCTGCTACCTCTATTGCGTTGAAGATACCGGAGAACGTATCCTTCAAGCCATTCCATGCTCTCGACCAGTCACCTGTAAAGACTCCTGTAATGAAGTTCATAAGTCCGATGAAAGCAGTTTTCAAGTTGTCGATTATCTCGCCAAGTCCCTTGAATACAGTCTCAAACGCTTTGAGGAATGCTCCAGCAAGGTATGTGGTTAATGGCTTTAACACGTTATCCCAAAGCCAAACGATCACGTCCGTAAGACCCTTGATAATCGGTTTGAAAGTGTCGGACAGATACGCACCAAGTGGTTTCAGTACTTGATTCCATAGGAACGTGAACACAGCGCTCAGAGCCTCAACCGCTGGTCCAAAGGATTCCTTCATCGCCTGTCCAAGAGGAACAAGCACATTGGTCCAGAAAGACTTAGCGACATCAGCCACGAGCTTAAATGCAATTACTAAGACTTCACCCAAGACAGTCGCGAGAGGCTGGATAGCGTTTTTCCAAAGCCAGACTAAGAAGTTCCCGAAAGGAACCAGGACATTCTCCCAGAGCCATTTGGCGGCGACCGTCACGCCTTTCCACGCAGCGACGAATGCCGTGCCTAACCACTGACCGAATGGAACGAGAACGTCAGTCCAGAGCCATTTTGCTACCTCTCCGATTTTTTGAAGAATGCCATCAACTACGCCTCTGAATTTTTCGTTGGTTCGGTAGAAGTAAATGAACCCCGCGACAAGAGCTGCCACAGCCACAACGATTAGAGTGATCGGCCAACCAATTGCTGCAATCGCTGCCGCTATGGCTGTACCCGCTGCTTCAATTGCAGCCCATGCAGCCTGCACACCTGCGACAATCTTGCTCCAGTTGAATAAGACCATGAAGGTAGCAAAGCCTGCTGCAATCCCGCCTAGCGCAGATATAATAATGTCTTTATGTGACGAGATGAGTTCACTTAGACCCGAGAAAAACTCCCTGATTGAATTGACGAATCCTTTTACCTTGTCTGCGAGCTCTTGCATTTTCCCTGAGATCGGTTCGAGAGGGCTAGCATCACCCGGTGGAACAGGAGGTATATTTGGAGCACCAGCAGCGCTTGCCGAATCAGCACCAGTTGAATCGCTTGCAAGCGAGTTGTTTACTTCGTCAAACCCGGCAACGCCTATCGAAGCCTTTTTGGCGTCTTCGCCAGTTTTCTTATACGCATCACCTAACCCAGTAACTGCTGCTGCATGTGTTTTCGTCGCATCCATTTGCTTATCAACTGTTTTTTTCTTATCTTCGGACCCGAATAATGCGTTCATAAACTGCGTCACATAGCCCATTGCTGTTGAAACCGATGAAGCAAGTTTGGAGAGTGCTGGCAGAATAATATTGTAAATCGGAAGGAATGCTTGCCCTAATGCGAGATTTAAATTTTTTAGTTGTGCGGTGAATTGACCTTGCCGTGTGGTTGTATTGTCCGCCAGTTCTATGCCGTATGTATTGGCGGCTTGTTCTAGAATGGCAAATAAGCGAATTTGCTGCTGAGTTTGGAAATCCAGTTGTGCCCAAGACTTGCTTCCAGCGAAGCGTTTAAAAGCCTCTGTACTTTCTAGCATGGCGACATTGACATTGATACCTAAATCCTCAATGCTTTCCGTGTTCCCCAACATACCAGATCGGATACGCTCCATTACATCATCCATTGATCGACCAGTAGCAGAGGCAACAACAGCCGATGTTTTCAACAAATCTTCTGTTTTTTTTGTAATTTCCCCGGTACCAGAAGTGAAACTTCTGATTAGGTTCGCGTAAACAGCGCCGTACTTGATGACGTCTGACTTAGATAGATTGAAAGCAGCGCCTGTTGTTTTTGCCCAATCGTTGAAGGCTTGTGCATTGTCTCCCATTATGCGGTTAATTTGTTGCATTGCCGCTTCGACATCCATAGCACTTTTCACAGCGTCTTTCACAATCGAGCCAATACCGATCGTGGCAAGGGCTGCTCCGATACCCTTTAATGTACTGTTCATGCTTTCTTTGAAATCTCTGATGTTCTTGGATGCCTTCTGCATCTCTTTTCGCATACCGGAAAAGTCTGCTCCGGCTCGCACCATTAGGTTTTTTACTACTGCCATATTAATTCACTCCTTTCTCTAGGTCGTTGCGCCACCAAGAGCCACGTTATGCTGCATGATAGTTTTAAGCATTTCTTCTGGAGTTTGCTTCTTCGGTTTAGCTGCTTCTCCGTCTTTGCCAATCAACTTATCCAAGCCGGGCATCCTTTGAACTCGTTGAAGCTGTGCGCCGAGGTAAACAATTCTAACCCTTTCTTCATGTTCCGCTTTTAATCTGCGCGCGCATTCGTCGATGTAAAGGTTTAACTCGTAGGGAGTCATGTCGTCATAATCCCGCTTATTAACCCCAACGCGAGCCGCTGCTCTCAGAGAAGCTTCCCATGTGAATGGATCGGTTTCTATTTCCTCCGTGGTTTCTGCGCCGCCGTCACCGGCGCTTTCGCGTTTCCCGCGAGTCCGCTGAACGATTTGGTCAATGCTTCCTGGAATTTTTCCATCAAATAACTGTAGCTCGGAGCTAGATCAAGAAGGTCTTCCATCATTTCAAGTGTCAAATTCTCGTTATGCTCTCGTGCGTCATGTTGAAGGCCATAAAAAAAGATAGCTTCTAGTTCTTCAAGATCGAGATCTTCAGAAACCTCATCGATGTCTTTCCCAGTAAAGGCAGTTAGTTTTTTCAATGCTTTATGTCCAAAGCGCAACTCTCGCGGTCTGTCTAATTGGATAATAACAACGTCATTTTTATCTGTGTTCATTCAATTTTTCCTCCTGTTTATTAAAAAATAGGCTAGGGATTTCCCTAGCCTGTGAGCAATTCAAATAATTATGAAGTGCGGATACCAACAATTTCGTAAATCTTAGGTGACTTTGTAGCCTCTTTCTCGATAATCGAAATCATCTTCGTTCCAACCGTCGCGAATGTGATTGTGCCCGACGCTGTACCAGACGGGATACCCGCCTGTAACAATACGTTATCGACATATACATCATAAGTCGCTCCAGACAATGTGGCCGTAACCGTGAGCGAAGTTCCTGTGAAACTGTACGAGTAAGAATATGTGCCGCCCGCGAATGCCGGTGACAATGTTCCTGCAGTACCAGTAGCTGTAAGAGTCGTTAGGTTAGCGGAAGCTGTAAGTGCCAAAACAGGTTGACCAGAGACCTTAACGGTAGCCTCGAAGGAGATAGCATCCTCAAGAGATGCTCCGGTTTTATATCCTGTTACCACTCCACTGAATACCCAAGACGCGCCAAGAGATGGAGGAAATAGGATTGTGTAGCTGTCTGTAGTCCCGTTGATGAAAGCATTGTAGATAGCTGTTTGACCGGGATCACCTGGATTGAAGAAACCCGACAAGGAAACTTCACCAGCATCTTTGAACCCGCCGATGAATTGACGATATCCTCCAACGCTGTCTAGGGCTGTAGTATCGATCGTATCAGCGGATAATTCCAAGCCACCGATATCTGTAAGTTCAGCGATGTAGTTAGCACCGATTTGTAATTTGGTACCTACCGAACGTTGTGCCAATCAAAAAACCTCCTCATAAATAAAATTGAAATTGAATATTGCAGCGGTATTGCCTGATCGCAGACTCGTACATCTCCACCGGATCGTCGTATGTCACATCTTGTATAAATGGCCCTTCTGTGCCAATTCCTCTACCGACGAATGAAAGGATTGTCCCGAGCACCGATCCGATCAGCACCTTTAGACCGTCGTATGTAGGATGGATGATGTTTATCTCACAGCTCACACCTTTGCTGGTAAGGAATCCTGAGAGCGTTCTATCCCAAACCCCTTCACTGGACACGTACACCAAATAGGGAGATTTCGTATCTCTTGGGGCATTCAGCGGGAATATCTTGTCTGTTAAATCAGGTATTGCAGACAGTTCCTCATTCAATGCCATCTCAAACTTTAATACCATTACTTGAAATGGTGTGATGAAAGACATTAAAATCACCCCTTGCCTAACTCCTTGTCAATCTCTTTTGAAAGCACATCGACAACCTTGCTCTCGATCTCTGCCGAATGCTCAGTGATTGAACGCCTGAGGAAACCGTACCCTGGAATGTAACTTCCATCAGGTGCAAAATACCCGTACTCTTGCGAAGCCGGGTAATAAGACCGCTCTCCTTCGGCTGACACTTTCACAAAAATGTCGTTCATTTCTGGATTCATCATGACGTCAAAAACCTTCTTTCCTATGACCGTTCGCCTCTCACCTTTCAGAATGATGCCTCTCTTGAGATTCCCGATGTCCACAGGTGCTTTATCTTTTGCTGCTTTACGAGCCACTGCAGCACCGCTTCTTGCCGCTTTGTTCACGCATTTTTGCGGAACTTTACCGAGCCGCTGAATGGAACGCTCAAGTTCCTTCATGCCAGTTATCTCATTACGAGCCATTACATCATCCCTCCATTGGATACCGTGAACAGACAAGCTCCAGCACTTCACCATTTTTGGAGTAAGTACGAATAACGTGGTATACTTTATCGCCGTATAACACTTTGGGTTGCTCGGCGTATTCGATCTCGCGTATTTCGAAAACAATCTCCGGCCTGATTCCCACCGCTGTTGCTTGATAGAACTCGGCACTTTTAACCGACTTCTTGTTACAGTAGACAGTTACCGGTTCGCCGTCGACTTCTAATTCTGCCCCGTAGGCATCTTTGTTTTTAGTGATTGCTATAAGACCAATAACATCCCGCCAAATCATGAGCCTGCCACCTCAACCGTATACTCTGGAGAAATCATCAGGTGAGACTTGATCGAGTTGTAGGACATCTGGAACCTTACTGCGTCTGCGTTGTCATAGCCGAAGTTTGCTTTGCTGTAAACGGTGATAGCCCGTTTGATGAGCGGGTCATCATCGTCGTCAACTTTTGACTGTAACATCCCGGCTATGCGCAAATCGTTCCGAGCTGCTTCAATTAAATCCGAAACCTCGCCATCAAATGCTGTTGTCGCTTGGCTAATTCGCAAAGCTGTTTTTACATCATTAAGGAGTGCCACTCATAAACCCCCAATCAAAGAAATAGGGCCGCGAATATCGCATCGCAGCCCCAACTCCGATATTAAGCTGCCAGTTTGATAATGATTACACCGTCTGGGTCGATCAACTTACCATCGGCGATAAGAATCGCTTTATCTACCCATTGATTTGTATCATGATCAAGCCAGCGATACATTTGCATTTGCATGTTGCTGTTAATTGCGTAGTCATCCAAACGGCAGAAGATCGCGACTACATCACCTGCAACTGCGGCACTGACTGGTTTGATTACGTCATCCTCAACGAGAATAACCTCTTTCCCCGCGAATCGTTCCTTTGATCCCTCAGTAATACCGTAGTTAATACGACCGATAGGTTGACCATCAGTTCCTACCATGCCTAGAATACTACCGTCGAACGTACCGGACGCCATGATAAACGTACCGCCTGCACGATAGGACAGTGGAATCTTAGCCATGACTTTTGTCTGCCATTTTGCCCAGTTGGAAATGTCACCACCTGCGATTGACATTGTGACAGTTTGGCCTGCTACGACACGCGTGTCTGTAAGAATACCGAGCGGCTGTCCTGATCCTGTCCCTTTGATGATTGCAAGGTCGATTGCTTTCGCCATCGCCTCTACAATCAATCCGATGAGAGTAGACTCGAAACTCGGTAGTGTAACAGTTTCAGCGAGCAAGGAAGTTGCGACTTTGCACTCCAGACCAAAGTATGTGAATGTGACGTTTGTATTGGCAGTAACTTTTTGACGGTCAGACGTTGCCGCCTCGCCGATCCAGGTAGCTACTGGTTTTAGCGACAAGATTGGAACGGACACACCGCCTTTGATGTTCAGTTTGCGAACACGCGCAAAAATTTGGCCAGTAGTGTACAGTTTCTTAATAACATCATCAACGATAGTCGTTGGGACGACTGCGGAAGCGTCTGCGACTGTAGTTTGAGCATTTGCTCGGTACTCAGGGCCGCTAAACTCAGGAGCCATTACGCCTGTTTGGGCAAATTTCCAAAACGCTTTGCGATACTCAACCGAAGCGAAGCGATCTACTGCCTCTGCAGTAGGAGCAGCACCAGGGTTTGGAACTGGAACAGCCCCATTGGGAATGCCACCAAGCAAAGCAGTTCGGGCTTCGATGGATGCTTTCTCTGCGTTCAAGCCTTCTACCTCAATTGTAAGTGCCGAAATGTCGACTTGACCGTCGCCTTGAAGCGCGGTACGGATTTCAGTAAGGCGAGCCAAAATTTGTTGTAATCTAGTCAATATAATTAACCCCTCTCGATTATGGTTAAAAAAAATAAGCCTTATAGGCTGAGTTCTAAAAGTAGGCGCGCGCGTCTTTCAGCATCGCGTTCCTTTTCGGCTTCGGCTTCAAAGAAGCTACGAGCCGAGATACTTGTGTCACCGTAGGCAGGAATATCTACCGCTGCAACATCGTAAAGTTTTTTGATTTTTGTAATGGTTCGAGTCTGTGTGCTGCGATCGTATTTATCTTCACCAACAGAAAACTGAAAACTCATTCGGTCTATGTAGCCACCTTGGATCTCCTGATATATGTTTCGGCCTTCTGTCGTACCGTCGAGTCTCGCGCGGATATGGAGGCCGCGTGAATCGGTTTTGAGTTCCAGCGTATTGTTTCGAGTACGAGCCATGACCTTTCCGCCGTGATTGTAATTAAAAATCACATCGGACATATCGGCGCTGTCGAATGCCCTCGCGTCGATAACTTCCTTATAATCCACACCGTCATACGAATAAAGAACCGTCGGTGAGTTGAATGTCGCCGCATATCCCTCAACGTATAACTCGGATTCTCCTTCCAGTGCGGCTCTGGCCTCAATCGTGAACGTACGCAATTGCTTATCAGTCGTCATTATTTTCCTCACCCCCCTTCGGTGTGGGCACAGCAGCACCATTAACCTTGCCAAGTTGGTACTCGTTAGCCTTGTCAGCGTCGATAAAATTAAGGCTCATGATTCGCTTATCGCCGTCGGGGATAGGAGGGAGATTAAACACCTCTAAGCCCTGATTTATCGACATCATGCCGCGATCGACGAGCGTTTCAATGATCTTGACCTTTGTGCTGTTGCTAGCATACTGCAGCCGGTTTGCCTCGAAAAGAATCTCGTTTCCATGCCCCTGCGCTTTATCGGTAAATATCTTTGAGGTGAACTCCAGCCCCATTTGCAGCGCAAACGGCTCGATCATACTTTCGTAAAAAGCGCCCCACTCTGCTTCTGAGTAGTTCGACTGTACAATCTTTCCGTTTGTCCCGAAATAACTGTAAACCTTGTTTTCCATCGCGGACATTTGTTCGGCGTCGATCATTTTCGGATCGTTCTTAAGCTCGACGTAATCAAAATTTGCATCCGTCGCAGCGACACCACCGTTATTAGTTGCAGATAAGTAGTCAGTAGTAAACATTTCGGTACGTTTCTTCATGTCCTCAGGCTTAATCATTCCAGTAAACTTCAAGATCCCTCGGAGAATAGCCGATGTCTTGATCGCGTTTGAAATGCCTTGATTTGTCACTGTGATTAGATTCAGAATCGGTGTTAACGCGGTTCGGTTAGACTCACCAAACAAATCATTATTGAAGTAGAACCGGCGTAAATGGATAATGTCAAAGTACGGTGCGGTGTACTCTTTACCGTCGTAGAAGCGGAATCTTACCGCCATTTCGCCCGCCATTTCGAACAATTCGACGCTTGACGACGTCAAAGGGTAAAAGCCTTCTATACGGTTCATCCCGTCTCGCCGAATCCATATGAAAACGTTGTTGCTCATCAAGAACTGGGTCGCCAGTCGATAATAGAACAGATACGCATTCATGAACTGATTAGGCCTGACTTGAAGCAACCACTCAATATCTGAATCGGCGGATGTGACCTGCCCATTCTTACGGCGTATGTGCCGGGCTTTAAGCTTCCCGACATTGCGAGCGAAGGCGTCAATGGTACTCCGAACAGTATCGCTATCGTAACTTTCACCTGAAAAATCGTAGAAGTTCGGGCCGCTGTTCAGCATCTGCATCATCGTTTTATTTTGTGGCGGTTGTTTATTTAATCCAAATACCATCTGAAAAAATGAGCGTTTGATTTTCTCACCCCCTTCGTTAAATCATGGCTTTAAAGTCTGACATATTGTTATAAAGTACCGTATAGGCGATAAGTGCTGAAACAAGCCCATCAATCCGCTGATTTTGGTTTTTTCCTTTTACTGGCTTGATATTGCCGTTTTCATCCGTTTTCACGACGGTGTTAGTGATGTTCCAGAGCGTCAACTGACTGTTATTGTAGTTAATCCGCTTCGCTGCAAAGTCTGCAGCCATCTGCTTCATAGGCTGGCTGAGCGACTGCGCTCCCTGCCGCACAACCTCCATCCGAAAGCCTTCTTCTTCCATTTCATCTACCCAATACTTACTGTTCCAAGGATCATACCCAATGAGCATCGGAGTAATGTCATACTCGCGGTGCATACGGTTAAACCATGCGGTTACGTCTGCATAATTCACTTTGTTTCCCGCGCACAACGTCAAATAACCCCGATCGAGATAGAGGTCATAAGGGATGTTATCCTCTTTTACTTTTTTATCGAGCAAATCCTCCGGCAAGAAATACTGCTGAATGGTGTATATCGTGTCATCATCGGGCCGCATAATTAGCAGCGTCGCACAGGTCAAATCCGTCGTGCTCGATAAATCCGCACCGCCGATCGCATACGAACCACGAAGGTTTTCAATATTATAGGTTGCGTCATTCTTCGCTTCTTCATAGGTGAGCCAGCTCTCCGTACTGGTTTCCATGACGTTAAAGTCTTTGGTCAGGAGATTTTTAACAAGCATAGGATTAGCCTTTGCTTTGGCTACCTTTACAGCTAATTGGTCTTCTTTCTTAATAGTGCCAAGGCCGGGGTTAGCTTTTTTCCAGCAGGCGGGATCTGTCCACTCAATCCGCTCGTCCAGTTCATAAATGATCGGAAGGAATCGAGCATGCGAGATATCAGAATCATCATCTAGACCGAGACTGTTTAGCTTTGCTTCTGCTTCCGCATACTTCTGGTCATAAATGGACTCACGCACCATCCCTGCTGTCGTAATCATCATAATGAGCGGCTGCTCTCGAGCACTCGTACCATCCACAATAACGTCATACAGGTTCTTGTCTTTCCACGCGTGGATCTCGTCGGCCAGAGCTGCAGATACGTTAAGGCCGTCGAGTGTGTCGCTGTCTGAGCCAAGCGGCTTGAATGTTGAGTCATTCGTCAAGCCGACCAATTCGCTTACTAGAGGTTTGATACGTTTCCGCAAAACCGGCGATTTATTAACCATGCGCTTTGCTTCCATCCAAACCAGTTTAGCTTGATCTTTCTTAGTTGCGACTGCATAAACCTCAGAGCCCGCTTCTCCGTCAGCGAGCATCATGTAAAGACCGATACCTGACGCTATGGTGGATTTCCCATTTTTCCTGGCAACAATTAAAAGCACCTCGCGGTATTGGCGGGTGCCATCAATTTTATGGATGAATCCAAACGTAGCTGCGATAAATGCTTGCTGCCAGAGTTCTAAATCAATCGGATGCCCGCCCCATTTACCTTTCGAGTGCTTGCAAAAGTTCTCTATAAACTCAATCGCATGGTTTGCATGACTGGAACTGTACTCGTATACGCTACTACAGTCATACACATCTTTGGTAAGCTGTCGATAAATACGCCGAACTTTATCACTCACAACAAGCCCGTTTTCAATCTCATTCCAATACGCAATAATCGGGTTATGAGTGAGTGGATATTCTTTTCTGAGTCCCATCTGCACTCATCACCACCTTTCATTCAAAAGAAAAGAGCCGCCAATTAAAGCGCCCCCACTTATCCGTTATACACCTGATATAAATCTATTCACTCAACTCCTTTTATTCGTGAACGTGTCGAAACCATCGTCTTCATTGACTGGTGCCTCTTCCGGCAGAAGATCAGTTAGTTGCTTCATGATCGACATGTGATTTTTAATCATAGCGTTATAAATTTCAACCTCTGGAGACTTCTTCGTTCCCCATTGGTTCTCCCCATTCTGGTAATTGCTCACCACGCCTTGAAGGTTTATGTTGGCTTGCAAATCTTCCAACGTGATTATCATAAAAGCAGCGTTCTCTATCAATGATGCGGCTATCTTCTTCTTTCTTGGTTCAATTTTCGCGAATTGCGTCGTAAGTTTCTTCTTATAGACGGAAATTCTGGCGATTCTGTCTTCTAAAATGACTACACCCCCTCATGCGGATGCTAAATTTATTCTTTCAATGTGTCACATCGGTCTTAGACACTTTAGTCAACTAAAGCGTTATGGGGGGTGGTTTTACCCATTTTTCTGCTTTATAGTCCAACCCGGCTTAGTACAACCAGTGATGTATTCAATCTCATGCGTAGTTGCATCGTCTACCGATGCTCTGATTGTGATAGCGCGGATACCTCCGAGTTTAACACCGTCTTGGTATACATCAGCAACACGACCGCCATTCTGTGATACGAATACCAATGCAGGAGCTTCATCAAACTCAAGTATGAACTTGTTCTTTTCAATATCGATATCGCAATTACTCCTCAATTCATACATTGCCCACATATTCTTTTGATCTCCACAGTGACAACATTTCACCTTGTCATTTGAATTGATCTCACTAATCTTATTACATGTCCCACATTGTGCTTTACTAGTTTTAACTAATTCAGAATGTTTCACGTTTAAACCCCTCTCCAACTTTAATAAGATTCCCCATACTATCAAACACGGTTCCCGTTGCAGTGATTGGCGCTGTTGTACCCATGTGTATATTGTTGTGACAGCCCAAACAAACGTATTGTAGATGAGCATGATTCAGCGTTATCCATGCGTCATTAATGTTCTGAGCAGTAAGTTCAATCTTATGGTGAAGAATGAATCCCGGATTCGGACAAATTTCGCATAGGCCAAATACTGATGCTATATAGGCAGCTCTGCACTCTTTCCAGGCCTTCGAATTATAAAACCGTTTTGAAAATGATTTAGCCATAAAAGAACCCTCACTAGAGCTTTTTCTTAATTTGACATAATTTCGACAAAAATCCCATTTGACACTATATGTATCATTTTTTTAATGAAAACTTTCATTCAACACTATATGTGCTATTATACTTTTCGACATTTAGTTGAAATTGGAAATTCCCTATGATATATTATATACGAACAGAAGAAGAACAAACTGTTCATAATACAACTTGAAAGGAGGACAAGCAATTGGCTAAAAGCAGCACTCGTAAAGTAACTTCAGATCCAATGGCTACAAAAGCATCCAAAGCTCTAACTAGCTCTCGTACAAGCTCTCTTACTAAGTCTCTTGCAGGATCTGCACTAGCACAATCCAGAGCAAACAAAAAGAAGTAATATCAAGGAGGGGATGAAAGATGAATATTCACATCATTTCATATGATTTGAAGGGGCATGAACCCAAAGAGGAATACTTAAAACTTTATACCGCGATACACTTACTTGGTAATGTAAAATGGATTCAATATTCAACTTGGATTGTTCAAAGTAATAAAACAGATGTAGAGATAAGAGAACAATTGATGAAAGTTACGGATAGGAATGATTCTTTATTTGTGGCAACACTAAACTCATATGCAAGTTACAACATACCGCAACAAGGTTCCAGTTTAATTAACTCTGCATGGAACGCTCCGCTATCATTTCTGCCTCGTTTGCCATCTAGATTGGCCTAATGTGAATCAATAAGGAGAGATAACAACATGTACGTGGTGACGCTGACCACTTCGGTACCTCTGTAGATGACCACCAGAATGAAGAGATCTGGTGGTTTTTATTTTTTCTCTAGACACACCAAAAAAAGCCACTCATGAACTGAGCAGCTTTTCTGTTGGATTAACCTAATTAATGGCATCAACAGATTTTTGTTTAATGGTTGCTATGGTGGTGGGAACAACACTTGATTTTCTTATTTTATGTACTAATTGATTACGATTTAATAAATAAATCTTATTAGTTCTAACAAATGAGTCATCTTTAAGTTTAATTGGAATGTCGTATGAAGACCTTGCCTTTTCTCTAGTACAAATGCATACAATTACATCGTCAGTATCATTACTGTCATCATGTTTTCCTAGTATAAAAACTGGATGGGGAATTAGCAGTCCATTTGATGTCTTTACGTTAGCAAAAAAGAATTGACCTTGTTGAGCATTCTCACGATCACTTTGATCCTGCACTTCCATTTTTTTTATTTTTTCTGGATCAAAGCTCTTCATATCGCTCAAGCAGCTCCTCTTCTAGCCAAGCTTGATAGTATTCGGTATCACAATTGTCTACATCAATTTGGATACTTTCCGGTAAAACGAGAGGCTTAATCTCTTTGTATCCCAAAGCATCAATTAGTTCTTTTGCACTTGGCTTTTCCATCTGGGCTTCCTCCTTAAGTTGGATCATCCCAATTACCAACCTTATGTGTCTTTTAATTCTTTTAACCGTATTCGGAATTACTGATTGCACTGCCGATGTATTTAAATATTCAATAGCGGACATTTTAACAAAATTCCCCCTAGAAGTATACCCAAGATATAAGGAAATTATACTACAATTCCCAATTGGATTTCAATATTTCATTGGGATAATCTCATCCTCCCTTTGTCCTACACATTTCGACAGAAAGGGAGGAATTTCCTGCTAAAAATTATTCCGATATCATATACTGACTACTACTTTTGGTCCGGGGTTATCTTAACAAATCCTATCCCAAATTTTACGAATAAAAAAGCCACCCAACTGGGTAGCCTCTTTAATCACATATTAACTGTCTCACGGTTTATTATCATAGTCATCAGCAGTTCTCTGTCAATTAGGCTTACACGGTTACTCTTTGCTAATGTAATGGCCGAGTCAGTAAAATAATTGTTAGTTACAACCCAAGCTTCATGAGCATTGTAGAAGGCTACTGCAGCTCTGACTTCCTGTATAGCTTTAACTCCAACTTTTTTTTGATATCGCTTGACCTGAACTACAATAACTTTCCCATCTTTTTGTAAGAGTAAATCGGCACCATAATCACCAGTAGCTTTTGTTTTAGTTACTTGAAATCCAATCCTTCTAAATAGCGTATATAAATAGTCCTCGAATTGAGTTCCTGGCATCTTATCAATCTCATTCATTCCAGACTTAGAGATATTCTTCAGATATATTCTTTGATTAATTCGCTTCTCAAATAAAAAGTAAATAATAAGAGCCACCATCAAATAACCTAAGAGCATCAATTTTTCTCACCCCAAATTAGATCTTATCACGCATAAGGTTGAGTAAGATACCACTTTATTGTAAATTAGATTTATTACATTCCTTGGAGGACATATGCCTAAAATACGACCACTTATTACTTATGCTGATTTCGAAAGAATGAAGACGTTCACTCGTCCTATCGATATATACCAGCAAGGTGATCTGCTTGATTCTGGAGTTATCATTAAAGGGCATGACGATACAACCGTCACATCTACCAAAAATGAGCATTATGTAAAATCAGCTTGTCAGTTCTTTTATGGATCAACGAGATAGTTAGACATTCCGCATCATAAAGTAGATCTTCCCATCTTTATGGCTGTTTACTGTACCGATACGTGTTGCTCTGATATCGATATCCTCAATCTTATAATCATCGTATCCGTAATGCCTGAAGATTAAATCGATAACACCCTTATGAAGATTCTGAATGTCCAAAGATTTTTTATGTACAAAAGCAAGGTACATTTTAATTGGTTTGTTCCAATCTATACCTGCATCATAAGGTAGATCTTCATAAGGAAAGTTTTCAATCCAGTTCCTGAATTCTTTTGTCTTCCCCCATTTACCTGTTGGCAATTGCTCATACATATAATTTTCCGAGAATGCACTATAATCGATAAGGTAGTAGTCATCTAACTCAGGTGTAAGATAATCAATCTTCTGCTTAAGTTGTCTGTTCTCTTTGCCCAATCCTCGCTTCTCAGCGCCATTTCTCCAGCTCTTAACCTTATCGATATCCTTAGCTACTTGTCTAAGCAGTTCTTCAACCTTATGTATGAATGCTACATCCTTACCGTATGTATCTTGCTTATCTAGCAATACTCGTTCGATGTGCTTATATGTAGTAACCTTTTCATCCGCAGTCCAACGCTTCATATAATCCTTGATTTCATCATACACGTTGAAGATACTGTCTTTTCCATCAATTGTCGCCTCTAATAATGCTGTACGTCTCTTCTGAGGTGTAGCAAATCGAACTGCTGCCTCAATCTCTCTATCTGTTGCAGATGCATCAATGTACACCTTATTCTTACGAATAGCCGGTAACACATCGAATGCGATAAACTTCTGGAACAAAACAGCTGCATCATTGTTCGCCTTCATACCAAGCATGTATAAATATGATTCTGGAATAAAATCTCCCTTCCCAACTCGCTGGGAATATCCAAACTCAGTTAAATAACTATTTACTGTTTCCCATCGGACGTAATCTTTGTTGTTCTTTGACTGGATGAACCCTAGATTTCTCGAAATGGCCTCCACATCAAATTCAACATTGATACCATTCTCTCTTACCGTCACTTCAAATAATTCATTCTTGAATACCTGTACATTACTCATTAATCAGTTCACCTTATCCTTTATAGTTGTAGTTTGTTTTTGTGCAAGCAAAAGAGACCCCTTCAACCTGAACACGTAAATGTCCAAGCGGGATCTCTCTCCTTACATCGACTCAACTGTCTCAACTAAAGGAATAACTATTATCCACTAGCTCTATATCTCAGAAGGATATGAGGTAAAATAAATAGCCCACTCCACGTTTAAGCGTTGGAATGAGCATAGATTATTGAGAAAATATACATCCTCTCACCTTATAGTAGCCATAAATGCACTAAAGTCTTGGAATGAGAAAAAATTATTTGTTTATTTTATTTGAAATTTTTACTCCTATACTATCTAAGGACTGAATCAGGCAAAATAAGCCCTATTTTTATGTTTATTTACTCCTTATATTATACTAAGGCACAACAGAGGTGTTTTGTTGCATTTTTATAAATTTATTTAGTTCTCCTATCTATATAGTGTCGGCAGAGGTGTTTTGTTGACGTTTTATTATAAATTTATTTTGGACAATAAGATATTATTTACCTCTATACTCCTCTAAGGGTCGAGATAGGGGGTCTGGTATGAACTTTTATAATAAACATTCTCCTACTCTCTAGTGGTCGGCAGAGGCGTTTTGTTGCATTTTTTAAAAAAATATTCTCCCTAGTAACTATAGAGTCGACAGAGGTAAAATGTTGCCTTTTTTATAAATTTATTTTCTCCTCATACTCTCTAGTGGTCGGCAGAGGAGTTTTGTTACATTTTTTCTCTATAATTTTCAGATTGAATCATCTTCGTTTATGTCTTCCTGATACTGTTGTTCCCAGGCATCAAACTCATATTTACAATTAGGATCATCTTTCATGTTCACAATTGCTACTTCGCATTTTTTAACAAATTCTGTGGCAACCTGTTCGTCTTTTGCGATTCTATATAAAAAGTAATCGTCATATGTAAGATCTAAATACTGCTGAAACTCATCCTTTTTTCTCCAATTTGAATCCTTTAAGGCTTTCTTTAACTCTTTAACAGTCAAGTCATCACCATACATCGCATTATCCTTGATAAGTTCGCTATCTTTTCTCTTTCTTAGAAGCTTTTGATTAAACTTGTCAGTAATATGTTGAGAATGAAACTTCTTCTTCTCATCCGTCATATAACGATTCGAGTAATAAACATTTGCTTCTTGTTCTGGATTTCCGTTAATCCTCTCACCACTAAAACGAAAAATCAATTTCCCGTCTATATCATCAACTATTTTTTGTATAGTCCCAACTGCATAATGCTTATCACTGTTGAAATAATTACACTTCGATGAAATAATTTCAAAACTCAATTTATTGCCTTCCGAGAACCGGTTAACATCAGCATAAATATAATATTTCAACTTTGATTTATTTAAATCTTCAGGCAGCAAACCATCCAATACAGAACTATCTACGCCGCTGTATCCTTTATCTAAGTTGATGATTGATCCACTAATTACTTTGTAGTAGTCCGTTAATTCATCCACATTACAATTGATGTATCCTTTACTTTGAAGTGATACAATTACCTCTCTGATGTGTGACTTATTTTCGCTGTTGTTACCTTTTTTAAATTTCAACATTTGATTTAGTAAATCAATCGTCGTTGTAAACTCATCATCAACGTTTCGATATTTAAACAGCAAGGAGAAAGTTATAGTTTCATCGGGAGATAACTTCTTCTCGTCCTGAATAGTGAAAGCATAGTTTGGAATCTTAATCATCATTATTATCGAATCAGCCTCTTTCAATTTAGATTTAAAAAATTTAGATTAAAAATCAGAAACTGAAACCACGTTCTAAATTGCTCTTATCTTTTGATCTTGAACCGCTGTTCTTCTAAGCGTAGCGCCGATTTTTCACCCCCTGTTCCAGTTATAGTAATATTAATTATTTAAATACTTATAATGATATAGTCTTGGCACCACAGTTATGGACCTGTAGGCGATGTTTTATAATTAACTATGGAATTGTAGTGGATTATTGAAGTGTGTACTACAAAGATGTAGGAGATAATTCGAGGGCATAAACATCTACTCAGATTCCATAGGACTTAATGGTTTTATTAAGGGATCGGCTCCAACTTATACTATATTGCTTATGTATATGGACATTTCTGATACATCCTTCATGGATGCTCAAGTAGTTACAATCTTTTATTAAATCTATCTAAGATATAAGGGAAATTTTGTGGACTAATAGTGTCACTGTCAGTATCAAAAACGTTTACATGATGTGAATCTCCTCCATCTTTATCCACAAATGTCATTGAAGGCGAAAGCATACTGATTAAAAGTTCTCTCTCTTTTGCTTCAAGATTATCAAAAATGATTCCAGTATGTTTTTCAAATGCTTTCATAGCCCTTCTCTTGAGATGGTCAATATCAAAAAAATCAATCTCCGACTTTCTATTTGCTGCATTCATATCCATACTACTCTTACTCATCTCCTCACAAATTGTTTAGCGACTTACTTTCTATTCTTCATTACGACTGGAGTCAAATAAATCACAACAAGAACCATGACTCCAATCAGACCAATGCCGACTACCGGCCCAAAACGTTCTACAATCGTTGGAATTAATTTATTTAACAAATTTATCAGCCTCTCTTGGTATGATTTACGCTGCGATCAGTTGTTGTATCGTCGCATAAGGCTTTATGCGTTTATATTGTTCGATCACCTTAAGCATGGCCTTCTCTGTTTTGTAAATATTACCTTGCAGCCTTGGGTTTGTATTTGCCCTCACGAACACATCTATTTGATCCTTGTCGCCATATTGAATCAGGCATCCATTATCACTGTACACAAGAACAATTGCATACTTTTTTTGCATTTGAATTATCCTCCTCTAGATCATACTATTTATTTTCTTGTCGAAGCCATAGCCAATTTTGTAGTGAAAACGCGTGAAATCAGTTATTGACAATTGCATAATCATCATTTCAATGACGATTTATGACACATTTTGTCGAATTATTTCTTTCAACAACTCCTTCCCATCACCCTCATTTCATTTTGTTTGTTGCTCATGTACCCATTATGCACTATTGCATATTTAATTGTCAATACTCCTTTTTAATTTTATTTGCATATTGTATAATAGATATTGAGAGGTGATATAGGTTGATAATTGTTAAGCCTAAATTAATGAAGATACTTGATGAAAAAAATCTGACTCAGATGAAATTAGCTGAACTATCAGGAATCCCTCAATCAGCTATTTCTCGTTTTGACCGTAATACTCAACATTCAGATATTCATATGTTTTCAATCGCAAAAGTATTGGGGATTAAGGTAGATGAGTTGTTCGAAGTTACCGAGGAGTAAATCAAAAACCGACCCTTTTGGAGTCGGTTTTTTAGACGCGTAAACCGTTAGTTACTTTGTTGCCTTGAAGATTTCAATTTGCTTATCAATGTATCGATTAGCAGCAACATCCGAATACGTTTCATTGCAGCTGGTGCAACGAACTGAGCTGATGTTTTCAATAACCAGCATTTTACCTTCAATCTCAATTTCCATTGTATCTAAAAAGGATTCAAGGTGAGAAGATCCGCATTCAACACATTTAGTTAGTTTTACATCCATATATAATCCAATCCCTCCTTTTCTGGTTGATATTATAATACTAATATAGGACAAAACTGAGGAAACCTGAATTCATAATTGAAGAGATAAGAGATTACATATATGAATAAATTTGACCTGATCGAATACTTACATAATAAAATGATTAATGAAATAAACAAACACATTGTCTAACTCTATATGTGAATAAATAAAAAAACGACCCATTATTTATTGAGTCGGTTTTTTAGTTCTAGCAGTGAATAAAATAAAAAACTCTATTGCTTCAGATCCATTCGCAGCATGTTATATATTGCGCCGCTTCTTTAAGTAAATCCTTTACTAAAACAAATCTGGTCTTCTTTGTTTAAAGTAATACGGATGCTTTTCTATATATTTAACCGCTTTATTTTCACTTAAGACTTCAGGTTTAATACTTTTAAATCGTTCATTTTCCTTACCATCAAAAGATTTGCCAGTAGTAATTTTCGTTAGTTCAATAACCCCACAAGATACACTCATACTTGTTTGATAACTATTCTTACTGAAACCATCACCTCGTGGTTGATACGTATGACTTATACCATCAAATTCTCCTGCTTTAAGGGCAACTAAAACTTCTTCTTTATTCATTTTACCGTTCCTTTCTTTATTTCACTGCTATTGAAATATCCTTTTATGATGCTTAACTTCTCTTCAATTGATTATCAGTGTAATACTTGATTTCGCCATTGGAATCTAACTTTACAGTATACCAGTTATTATCAAATGCATAGATTTTGCCTTTACCATCTGGGGTTGCTACGGTTTCACCAATCGAATATATTTGCATCATTTATGACACCTCATCAAATCCAGTTTTTTTTTGTTTATTAATTTTTGAATATACAAACAGCAGAAATAATAGAAACGTCTTCAACTTCAACAGATTCTCTTTTGGATACTTCTTGTTTTAAATAAACACTTAACTTATATTGATCTTGAGAAATTTCTTCAGAAATGTTAACTAAACTTATTTTCTTTTCCGTTTCATTTATGCTGTATAAGATATCAAACTTTTTCATTTTCACATATCTCCCCATTGTTGGAATACTTGCTTTATATTATGACTTGGATGAAGTCCAACCCTCAACATTTAACTTGTATCCTTTTCTGGTAACGTATTTCTTACCGCTATGATCCGATACATCTGCTCTTAATTTAACTTCTTTTGTATAACCTTCCTTGAATAAGGTATCACTAATTTCTCTTAGTCCAATCCATATTGAACAATTAGCTCCCTCTTCAAGAGTATGGGGGAACTCAACGTGCGACTTATAATTGGGAAATATAACTGACCGCTCATCCGGTAATAGTAAACGAGGTATATTTACAATAGCCTTTTTATATCCAATATTCGAGACTGTAATAAACAACATACCATCACTAGTCTCACCATTTCCGTATGTGAGGACACCATTGGAAAATTCAACAGATAAAGTTCTGAACTTCTCTTTTCTATTCGCACGATATGTTATAGTTGACATTACTGCACCGTATACTGCTACAGCTGCTGTGATATATTGAGCCCAGTTCATCGTCAGTATCTCCTTATAAAATTCATCCATTTTTTTATTTATCTGTTTCAATCTTAAAGCCATAAGATAGGATTATTTACCTTTAAGACTCTTCCCTAATATAGTGTGAGCTTCTGATAATTCATCTAAGTAAGGTGTGTAATCGGCATCCACGTCCTTACCATCATCAACGAAGGCTCTGAAATTATCTATAAATTTAAAGTATTCTCTCTGAGCTTCTCCAATTGACTTAACCATTTCATACCACTGCCTCGGAATAACGTCCATTTCAAGAGTTAATTTATCTGCGTCCGAGAATAAGGAGTCTATATCAAATTCTAACGCATCCGCTCTTCTTAAATACGGCTGAAGTTCCAATCGCAACCTTAATAATTGACTGACAGTTTCTCTAAAAAAAAATTCGAAGTTCTTCATATCTTCCATAAGAATTAATAACTCCTGTTCTTTAAAAGTCAGTTTTTATTTCCCTTACACGAGTTCATTTAAGTCATCAATTTGTACCTTTCCATTACGACCAGTATCAACAAATTTCACTCTTACATTCTCTAGATGATAACTTTCTTTATCTTTGATATATTCAAATCCTAATACAATACATTTTCTTCCTCTGTGTTTGCGCTTATTATTGTTGATTGGATCAACCTGATAGGTATAACCAATTTTGATTTGAATATCTCTTATGTAAACTCCATCTTTCAGCAACCTATAGTTTACAGTCGATTCATTCACTTGTTTCAGAAGGATGCCATGCATAGCTAATAATCCTCACCTTTCGGATGCCTCATTCATAAAACAACTCTTTTAACGTGATTACTGTTCAAATTTATACGAAAATGTGTTTTCTCCATACTTGAATGTTCCGACAACCGAATTTGTTACTGTTGCATTGAATGCATTTGTTCCGCGAAAGACCATACGTGCTTTAAACCCTGCATGGTTTGGCAAATCTTCATAGGTTGTTTCAACATGTTTAAACGACTTCGGATTGTTCATGTTTTCTTTGACGGCATCAACTAGTACAGGGATCGAACCATTCCATTGCGAAAACTGGGAATTACGCCAGACAACATATTTATTGTTTTCAACTTCCTTAGCCAACCAATCTTTTGCTTTTTTAGCAGTCCATTCACCGGAGTTCTGCATATTTAATACGAACTCAGCATCATATTCTGCTTGTTTTTTATCCATTCCTTGATCTTCTAAACTCTTCGCCATTGTATCAACTTTTAATTTGTGTGCATCTGCTTGCTCTTTCGCTTTTTTCTCAGATTTCGCTTTTACATCAGCCTCTGCTTTAACTTTAGCTTCCTTCACATCTTCAGCAGATTTAACTTTTGCTTCAGCAGTAGTCATAACTTCTTCATGTATTGTTTCTTCTTTGGTTTTGGGTAAATTTGATGCAGCGACAATGGTCAAAATAAAAAATGAAAGGAAACCTCCGCCAATTAACAAAAATCCTAACTTGAATTTCTTTTTGAACATTATTACAATTCCAGCTATAAAACCGCCTATTAATGCGATTACTGCCAATGAAAACAACAGAATGAACATATTCATCGAACTCCTCATTAATGTTTTTGTTAAGGAATATCTTGATGAATTTAAAACTAGTATTTTATTCACTGTCCAGTAATCAATACCCAATCGTCTTTATCGGGTGCATTAGGTTTAAACTGATATAACTCTCCTGTCCTCTTATCGATTTTAATAGTATGATCAGAACTATCAAAGTACTCATAACGGTCAAAAACCTGTTTGTATCCAACTATTAGTACTGCTGCAAGTAAGAAAAGAACTAGATATTTGACGAACCAACTATTGAAAAATGATTTCATGTTTAAGTTTATCTCCCATCTTTATGAATTAGATTTTAGTTTCTTTTTAAATATCACTCTATTTAAACCAACAAAAATCAATGCTGAGACTATAACATTGATAATTACATCTAGAATAAATTGATAGTTCATCCATAGTTAATCCTGAATAAAATCAAGCAGATTGCCTTCGACCCAAGATGTTGTATCGGTGCTAACCTCTACTGGCGTGTAATCTTCAGAGGCGTTACCTGAAGATAGGGAAAACATTGGGGCACTGATGTATTTAACTTTAGCTACCAAAGTAATTGAATCATAATTAGTATGAGCCTCAATCAACCTGTTTAATTGCTCATCATTAGCTAATTTCAAAGTTAAGTATATGCCTGAATAAGTATCGAATTTAGCATAAGTTGCTCCATGTTCTACAAAGACATCTTCTAAGTCCACACTTCTAAACAATACTGTTTCATCAGTAAGTTCATGCTGAAGTTGAATTGTAAGGGCATCATCAAGTTTTTCTTCCCAGTTCATAAGTGCGTTATATTTATTCCCTAACTCGATAGCTTTCTTCTCCAATTCGGCTACTTTAGTGCTAGATGCGGTTTCAGTTGTATTATTTGAACATGCAGTAAAGATGAACAAAAACAGAACAACAAGAAATAATTTACTCATCTCATTTCTCCTTCCTCTATTAAAACCAATCTTTTAAAAGCACTAACGAGACTAATCCATAAACAAAGAACCAAGTAAATGGCCCTGATTTTGTGAAACCTGCACCAACACCTTCAGAAAAATCTTCTCGTGCAAAGAATGAATAGATACCAAGACCAAAACTAAGTAAAGAAAATACGGCAGATATGACACCCAGTATTTGCATTATCATTTTAAAAAATCTCCGTTTTAATTAAATTTTTCAGTCTTCAGTACCAATGCCATCCTTTTTACGAAAACGACCAGTTCATCATACTCAGATGGACTTAATTCTCTCTTTGCAGCTATCATTGCTTGAATCCCAATATCAAATTCCAACTCAGTCTCATTCTTTTGAATATGTCCAGCTGCTATCATTAACTGTTTAAAAGTTATTCCATTGTATGCTACTCCGGCAAGTCTTTGGATTGTTGATGGGGTTGGCGGAGTGTCAGAAAGCTGACGAATTAGACTAGATATATGAGTAGATCTAACACCAGATCGTAAGCCAAATTGGCTCATTGTCCTTGTACCCTTGGCAACTTCCAGAAGTTCAGCAAATAATTCTTTGTTAAAATGGGTGCTCATAAATAAAAATGCTCCCCCTTCTCAAGCAACTCTTAGTTTTATGACTCTCCATTAAATTCAGTTTTTCATCGTAATAAATTTGAAAGAAATCTGTCTCTTGGAACACCTCTTTTAATTATTGTCATCCTATTCGCATTTTCAATGGTTAAATAACGAAAGGAAGTTCTGTTGTCTCTTGAAAGTCCGTCTTTCGTTAATTGAACAGCTCTATATTTCCCGCCTGTAAACCCATCAATATAAACATAGTCCCGATTATGCAAACATACGATATCCCCAACTATTGGATCACTTTCTTGAAAAAGACGAGTTTCAACTGATAATTCATTGTCCTTTAACCTTGTATTAACTATATATTCATTAGGTTGAAGTTCATGGCCTTGAGACTTTCTCGTTAGTGATATTAAATCAAAAATATCATAAGTAAGTTTCATGATTCCTCCCATTAAAATCAGACATTTATTCGATACTGGCCTCTTTAGCTATCGGTACTATGCCATCCAATATTATCTAATTACCAATGACATTATTATACCATTTCAGTCGATCATTAGGTATGTAGAACTATGGGGAACTATGGTGAATAAAAAGAAAGAGCTGCGGGATTAACCAACAGCCTTGTTCTGAATCATGATTTTATTAATAGAGCTTTTGTATTGAGTCCAAAGTCATATATTCTGTAGAAATAATAATAGATAAATTCGCTTTCCTATATAGGTTTAGGCAGCTTAGTGATGAAACGCGCATATCCGTCTTTGTTCTTGATCAGGTTGAGCGAATGGAAACGCGGCAACTTTAGTAAATCCTCTTCCTCGTATGGATAGAGTTCGCTTTTCAATTCCTCGAAATTTCGTTTGTCACAGCCGCTAATTAGCATGTAGCTCGCATTAGCAGATCGGAGTTCGCTACGTATCCCACTTATCTGGTTCATATAATGGGCAGATATAATCGGCTTCGCTCCAAATTTGGCAAGCCGGCTTAACTTCTCTGAAAGCAACTTTTCCGTTGTTCTGACCTGGTACAACTCATCAATAACGATGTTTACTTTTGTTGCCTTACTTCGATCCGGTATCTGATGACCACGAATCTGAAGAGCCAGCCATAATTTAGTCATCCAGTATGTGCAAATTACATCACGCTCACCATCTGTTGGGTATGCCCATTCAGGCATCCGAATGCAGATAAGTTGATTCTTTTGCATTTCCTTTACCAAATCAACATTGCCGGACATACCCTTTTTCAACATCAACTCCAGATAGGTATTCCGTTTCAACTCGTTCATACGGTCAATGATGCCGCTAATCAATCCTTCTTTTGTTCCTATAACATGCGTATGTTTTTTATCCCATTCATCCAGTTCATACAAACTGCTGACAATTTCACTTAAATACTCTTCCTGTGCCTTTGGAATTTTGTTAATGAACGATTCCCTTTCTTTATCGTCCTGCAATACGCGGAACACATCTCTGATACTTCCTCCCGATAACGACACTACAACAGAAGCACTTTCTAAATATCGCTTCATTTTTGGCGTAAGCGGAGAATCATTGGTTGCAATCGAATCGACCAACGTGAGTATTTGCATAGCGGTTCGTTTTGCATTGTCATACTGCTGCAGAGGATCGCCACTCTTACCTATTTCGTTATACCCCAACCCCTGCAATTTTTTAAAATCCCCACATTCTATGTTAAGCACTTTTTCTTTCGGAAATTGTTGGGCTATTTCGCTACTTAATTCGCAATTCTTAATGTAATCAAAGATAACCATGCACTCTCCATTAGATATTGCATCCTTACCAAGATTGGCAATAAGAGCGGATTTCCCTGCCCTCGTTGGGCCGATCAACACAAGTAAAAGATTCTTGTACTCGCTGTCTGTTGAAAGGTAAGCCGGTTGGATATTCCCTCTGTAGATGTTTTCCCCGATGCATAGAGTTCCTTGCTTTAAATCATCCGGGACTTCTGTTTCCTGCGTTCCAATCCTCTCCATGAAGTTGTACCGTCCAAGTAAGTCGCGACCAGGTAGTGATATGAAGTTCTGAGCTTCTGCATCACCGATTTTGTTCTTACCAGCTCGAACATCACGATCCGTCATTTTAAAATGCTTTCTGAACGGCTTATATGTTAACTGGTTATCTTCAGAAACACTATCAAACGACTGCGCTAGGCTTCGGGCAGCGTTCCGTTGCCGCCCAATGTTGTCACTTTCAGATAGAACAATGATTTGAGTATCAATTATCACGCTATTAGCTTTCTTTGCGGTGTTTTCCGACACTCTACGTGCCCCATTTAGGCGTTCCACAAGGCTATCAAGTATATTTGTGTTACCTGATGTACGAGCCGCCTTATGCCCACCTCCTAGTGTCTCAGCTATCTCTTTAAACACGGCATTTCCTGCGGCTAAAATGTATTTGAAGGCATACATGGACCCTAGTTTATTACGTTCCACCGGAAGCCGCTTGTGTACCTTGTCGATTGTGGCCTTATATAAGTGTTTCCAACTGATTTGAGATCCGGGAATAAAGTTATAGAATACGCCAAGCTTATCACCTTCCTCCAACATCTCTACGGCGTTTAGATTAGAATTGAGCAGTTCGTTGCTACGATGATCTGCCTTCAAACTAAGAGGATCTTCCTTTTGATATTGAAGTTCATAGCGTGTTGATTTAGTTCCAAACTGCGGCAGCTCTTCAACTTCTTCTATCGTCACAGCTCCCCATACATCGCTCATCTTCTCTTGCAAATAGGAAAGGTGGTGCCTAGGGACGATGAAATAAAATTCAACCTTGCGTCGTTCCATATAAACGAAATAAGCAACTTTGGCAGGTAAGGTGTAACGATACTGCGTTCCAAATACAAACTCCTTACCAAACATCTTAAGCAGTTGATGTTCTTCTATTTTGATATTCATTAAAGCGCTTTTGTACAGTCCCGCAATAGCTCTTGCGATTTTATCTGTCCCTTGGTTTCGTACCGCATTGTTCGGCTTAATTCGGAGGAAAGCATAATCCGGCTGCACCACTTGCAGGACTTTAGAGAATTTCATGATTAGACCCTCCCAAACAAGCGAATAAGCGAGTAAACCCCAAATGTAACTCCTGCCCATCTGTACCCGTTTTTAAGACCCATACAGCCGAGTATGATGAATACCGCAGTTCCAATAAGGGCAACACCATAACTAAGCTCCACTACTGCAAGTGACGTTTCATATAAGAAATGGAGCACATGCTTTGTGAAGCTGTGAATCACATGGTCCTCTGCATCGGCTACATGTTTAGCTACTTTGCGGCCAATCCATGAGGCAGGACCTTGCACACCTAATATGGAAGGCCCTGCAATCTCACCAGAATAGTGTTGGAGTGCTGCAGTCAGGTGAGAAGGGTCAGCGTAGTGACCATTGTGAATCAATGCAAAATGAAGGTGACTCCCTGTGCTGTGCCCTGTGGACCCTGCGAAACCAAGCAGTTTCCCTGTCGTTATAATATCGCCTTTATGGACGGCAATCTGATCTAAATGTCCGTAAAGGTGTAAATCACCGTTAGCTGTCCTAACATACACCGCGTTACCCAAACTTTTGTGATTGTACAACACACGCTCTATAACTCCGTTTGCTATGCTGTGTAACTCTGTTCCTCGGTCCATCGCCAAGTCCAATCCTGTATGTGGCCGGTAATTTCGGATTTCTTGGACTTCACCAAACTTAGAAGTGATGCGAAATTTCATCGGCATAGCATCACATCCCCTCGAACAGTCCTTCTATTTGAGTAAATGCCCACGGCAGTCCTAAAAGGATGACATACACAAGCATGTAGGATAGACCGGATTTCCTTGCAGCTATAAAATCGCCTTGAACCGTACTGCTAATTGTATCAAATGCTCCTTTAATGATGATGACCCATTTACCCACACTGACCAGCTTCGTATAAATCTTATTTGCTCCTGCATCAATGCCTTGTGAATCGCCTACGGCTGATATACCATCAACCGGATCAGCAAACACATGCTCTAATCCGCTTGCAAAGAGCATGGTGAGCGTTAATGCACCGATACGGTAAATGACCTTGTGGCGGCTTACATGTTCTATGACTATGCGGATACCGTTCTGTAATCGGGTGTTAACAGGCATTAACACAGTTGCTGGAATTGCAGGATTTCGCAAATCAACGTTGAATCCATAGGGACGTGCTGAAAGTGTGCTCACTTAGTAGCCCTCCTATCTAAACGTCTTAAAAGCATCGATGACCCTATTCGGGCTGTAATCAAGATGTAAGCCGGTAAAGTAGTCAAGTAGGAGAGACAAACAAACGAGCACGACAGCCCCAATGATAACAACACCCGCCGATTCAACAACCTTGAAACATTGCTCTTCTCGTTGTGCAAGCAAATCCATCCTTTCGCGTAAATCCCTGCCGTTCATGGTGACTTTCATTTATGCCATCCCTTTCTTTGGTCTGAATACAACCGATGCTCCAGGTAATTGCTTTTGCTGTTTCGCCTGCTGTGTGATAATCGGCCTTTCTTTTACTTCCACTTGCTTAGCTGTTTGAATACCGAGCATGAGCCTAAGTCCATTGCGGCACAATTCTGGCAGCGCGTTTTCTTCAACTCCTAAAGCGATGAGATCAGCGTCTAGTTCCTTACGTAGCCTAAATGTAATCACTGATTTCATGGTGTACACCTCCTGTAATCATCTGGGTATACGCCTATGTTATGTCGAATGCTTGTTCATGTTTCCAAGTCGACTTAGCCTTTTAGGTATATTTTCTGCGCTTCTTGTCCAACCTTGTAACATCAAAGCAAAGCAGTGTGGAGGGTAAAAGAAGATGGGGATTGGCAAACCAAGAACAAAGTTAGGTAAATGGATCGATGACCGAGGCATTAAGCAATCGTGGTTAGAGGATAAAGCGGGGTATAGCAAAAATACAATTACTTCTTTGTGTAACAACCCGAGCTACCATCCAAATTTGCAGACAATCCAGAAAATAATAAAAGCCCTTCAGGAAGTGGATTCTTCCGTCAGGGCTAGTCAGTTCTGGGATTTGTAATCATCATGTTTACATTGCCACGGACAATGAATCTGAAGCTGCGTCTTCTGCTACGCGTTCAAACGCAGCTTATGATTTATATATGCGAAAGGTGCTAAATGATGCGTGGACAACAAAAAAAGCCCCCGGCATATAGCCGAGGGCAAGATGATTTAAGCTTCAAGGAAGGTAAGAGAGAGACTTCTATTTTAATTTAACCTTAATCCCTTTGAATTTATTTCTGATTCCACAATGCTTGCAATTGACCTTAATCGAAACATCTGCCCACAAGTTGCGTCCTTCAGATACGTTATTGTTTTCTGCAATTACCTCGCCTAATTGCAGATGGTTTTGTAGGGAATGTTCCTCATTGTCGAATATAGCATACCATTCGATTTTCTTCTCACAAATAAAGCATTGATCTGTGTGACTTATAGTGCCACCTTTAATAATCAAAGCATCTTCGGTTCTCATTAGTTCGATCATCTCCTTTAAATGTAACTTCGACAAATAGGAAGGAATTTCCTCTATTATGTCGAAAGTACTATTTAGTCATCTAGAGGAGGATAACGCAAATGGGTCGACCTACACGCAAGCGGCTTGTTACGGATGCGCAACTTATTGTTGCCATTCTAGATAATCTGCCGGTTATCGTAATGTATGAAGATGGTGAAGTTGCCGACTATGGCGGCCTGATCCAGGAAGTGAACGAGCATGCTGTCAAAATCAACGATATGTATTACACAAAAGCGGTCTGCCGGTTCTATATCCGGTAGGCCGCTTTTCACTCGCGCTCTTAAGCGCAAAACTTGATTTATTTCTTTGCTAGCTTTTCACGAGCCTGGTCAAGCAGTTCTATAATGTCTCCAATTTGATCAGCCTGTATTATAAGATCAGAGTTCAATATAATAAATCCATCGAAGACTTGAACCTGATTGTAATTATCGTCAACTAAAGTTTCAATCGGCTCATCTTCTTCATCCATAATTTAAATCCTCCCAATCATTTTACAGTTATAACCAAAAGTGATACCATATACCCAATAAAATTTTCGGAGGTGCTCAGTTAAATGTCTTCTTTAGCAGATGCAAAATTCCTTCTTGATGATGCAAAAGAGCAGTACCAGATCATTGAAAGGTTTTACGGTGAATCGCTTCTTGAAAAAGAAGTCTCCCCAGTCCTCAAACTAAAAATAAAGCACTTCCTAGAAGACGTACGTTCTGCTTTAGATTACGCAGCTTTTCAAATCTTTTCCATTTACTGTGAATCTAAATTTCCTAGTTCGATGAAGAAACATATTCAAGTTTACTTCCCAATTAAGCAAGACAAGAGTGGGTTTCAACGAGCACTACGTGATGTTTTCAAAGATTTAAAAAATAATAACAAAGCTCTAGTGGACTTATTTGAAAGTCACCAGCGCTATACTGAAATGCTCCAAAAGGACTCATGGCTCTATCAACTTAGAAACTTAGTAAATAAAAATAAGCATGAACGTCTAGTACCCCAAACCCGAAAAGAAAAAACTGAGATAAAACATCTCGTTACTACTTCAGGTGCCACTATTACAAATGTTGTTTTCGAGGATTTCAGTGGTAGTCCAATAAAACTTGGTGGTGAAGAGGTCAACTTTAAATCTCCACCTCCTGAAATCATCTATTCAGATGTCACAATTTGGGTGGACTTTACATTTGACGAGTACAATCTTCAAGTCCTTCCAACACTTAAAGGTATTCATGAAGGAGCTCTTTCAACACTAGATGAAATCGAAAGATTAATTTCTTAGAAAGCTAAAACGCCGCTTCCAGAACCATACTGGATAGCAGCGTTTTTTATTTGAACACCTTGGCGATATACTGATTAAACCTTACGGAGAACTCCGTCTTGACCACTTCACGCATTAACCTCAATTAAATGCATTCTCCACTCGCGTAGCATACTTTCCAAGCTTAATTTGGAGATCCGATATAATTACAAAATGCATAATACCAAAATCGTTCTGGTATCCACGACATTTGTAACGGTACCATATCGCGGCGTTACTTGTTTTTTCAGGCAACTCCCACACCTTAATATCCGCTTGTTTAAGTTTTCTTCTTATCTCAACAAGATCCGAATGGATTAAATCAAGCAGCCCTGAAACCGATGCGAGAAACAATGCCTTCAGTGGCATCGAGGTATACTCCATCTTCTTACGTTGCCTTTCAACGACGTCCATAAGCATCGGGAGCAGGCAGCTGTCGCGGATCATTTCCAGTTCTTCTTTTGATGCTACCTTAATCTCACTCACGTTCGCTCACCTCGTAAGGCAATTATATACGAACGAATGTTCTTAAATCAATGATCAAAGAATGAATTCCATGAATACCGGTGACCGCAACATACCATTCTTCGTCCAGTTCCTTGTTTTAACCCGGGCCTTGATAACCGGCTGTAAGTGAACGAAATCCTTATCGTCTTTGTAGGCGAGTTTTTCAACGACACTTCGGAATGCCTTCTTATGGTCATCATTCACTCCAAACTCAATAATTCCAGCAGGCCGGATACGTCCGTTATCTTCAATTGAAGTTAACCAGCCGAACTCATTCTTCTTATATCCGGTCAGGAAAACCTCAGCCTCAGTCCAGTTGATTACCTTCTGCCATGATGGTGACCTAGTATCAACCTTATACCTTGAATTCAGATCCTTGATTACGATGCCTTCAAGCCCATGCAGCTGTACAGCTTCGAAATAATCCACGATGCTACCATTGGACATTTGAACCTTCGTATAATACTCATTATCTCGAAAGGCTTCAGCCAGAAGCTCTTTCCTACGTGAAAGTGGCAACCCCGTTACGTCTATCCCTCGATACCTAAGGATGTCAAAGGCACAAAAAGTGACCCTCGTTTTATTAGACTTTGATTGAAATCGAGACATCATCTCTTCGAAATCCGGCTTACCTTGTTTATCAATTACAACCAGTTCTCCATCAAGTATTGTTCCTTGTGGGAATGGTGGATTATGCAGTTCTTGAAACTTTGCAGTTACATCATTATTGTGCCGAGTATAAAGCTTCAGTTCATCCATGTTCGATACAATCAATCGGATGCCATCAAACTTCATCTCAGCGATATGATTTCGTTTGTCATATGCTCTGTTGTTTGGAGCGTACTGCAGCAACATTGGAGAAATAAACATTATCATCACCCAATTCCATTATAAACCCTCGATGCGAGTAAAGTTGCGGTAATTTATTCATGCGCCTACCACTAATGCACAATTGTTCATAATCTCTTTCTAAATAAAACCACAGATAAATAAATTATCAAATAAGATAATCCGCTTGATGTGGGGTTCTATTTAAATATAAGGTTTGGCAACAAAAAGAAAAACCCTTATAATACAAGGGTTTAGAGTGTACACCCTTTTAATAACAATCTCATCAGCCGGTTTAATTGGAGGCGGATCTATTCCAAGACCGGGCGAAGTTACACTTGCCCATCGAGGGCTGTTGTTTCTTGATGAACTCCCTGAATTTTCACGCGCATCACTGGAAGTGCTTAGGCAGCCGCTCGAGGATCGGGAAGTAACGATAGCCAGATCACGCGCTGTATTCCGATTTCCGGCTTCCTTTCTTCTTGCCGCGTCTATGAATCCATGCCCATGCGGCTACTACGGACATGAGACTGACGAGAACCGCTGCGTATGCAGCGAGGTAGTACTCGCACGATACCGAGCGAAGATTTCCGGCCCGCTTCTGGACCGTATTGATATGCATATTGAAGTACCCCGACCACCGACTACCGAGGGTCTGACAAGCGGCATGACATCTGCTCAAATGAGAGATATTGTACTTGCGGCAGCTGAGCGCCAGCAGGCTCGAACAGCAGGTAGCCTTACCGGTCGTTCGTTTGCCGAATTGGCCGGTGTGTCGCTTCGAAAGGCCGTTCATTTAACACGAGAAGCTGAACAACTGCTTCGTGTAGCTTTCGATACACTTGGCGTCAGCTTACGTGCGCATGATCGGATACTAAAGCTTTCACGAACGATTGCTGACTTGGATTCAAGCGATCTCGTTGATAGCCAGCATGTCGCTGAGGCGATCGGTTATCGGAGTCTGGATCGAAAGCTTCATGCGTTGTAGGCGTAAATACAAGAAAGAGATAGCCTGAGGTCATCAGAATGTAGAGAAAACCACGTTTTTCAATAACGGCAGGTTTCTCTTTTTAGTTTCAGGTTCAGTATATGGGCTTAGGAGGGAGAATTCCCCCTCCTAAGCCCTCCTTTCCGGGTGGTGGGCAATCTGCGGTTCGCCGGACTTGCTCTTTGCTGTCCTCCCAACTATGCCGGTAACAATCTTTCGCTTGTTGCGCAATCTTGTGCATTTCTGCAGCATCGAGCAGGATGCACATGTTTCGGATCCGAAGCGTAGTGCTGCGGTATCCCTCACGGTCTGTCGTTCGGTAAGGCGAGACTTTCTCGGACAGCCACATTGTTGTCTATACATCATGAATAATATTTTAACGGTTGCCAGCGTGGCTATTTCATACAAATAAGCCTTTTTGAAAATCTAACGGTTGCGACAGACGTTATTTACAACAAATGGGTCGATTCCAAGGGGAAAACGTTCAAATAAGCTCGCGGGCAACCGTTAGAAAATAAATAGGGCTAATTTATGCCAAATTACCACTGTCACAACCGTTAGCGTAGGAATGCGACGACAAAGTACACTCATCACGGAGGTACAGAACTACCGTACCAGAAGCTAAAAAACCGACGTTGTATCAAACGCAGCTTTCAGTTATGTGTGAAGTGAAATTAGAACGCGGATTCAATATGTTTAAGTTCGGTAATTTGATAAGGTTCGAGTGATTCTACCCGAACAGCTGCGGTAATTGCAATGACATCAAAGCGGATCGCAGGATGCTGAAGCTTATTCATGGACAGGTACACCTCTGTTATGGACCTGACTTTCAGTTGTTTCCGTATATCGACCGATTCCACAGCTGTGCCAAACCTGCCGCCAGCTCTGCGTGTCCGCACCTCGACTATGATTAGTAGGGATTCCGATTTCGCTACAATGTCCAATTCGCCCATACGACAACGCCAATTCCGATGTATGATCGTATACCCCTGCTCTTTCAGGTATCTAGCGGCTTCCTCTTCGCCAAACTTGCCAATCGCTTGTCTCGTATCGGTTCTGGATGTTCGGTTATCTGCTTTCAATCTTTGCTTCCTCCCGCTTTACGATCCGATCGATAAACAAACGACAATATTTCCGCAACCAGTGTATATAGCTCCGGCGGCACTTCTTGATCCAAATCGAGCTTTGACAGCACTTCGACAAGAGAGGAATCCTGTTGAATCGGTACCCCGCTCTCAGCTGCTTTGTCCAGAATAGCCTCCGCCATCTTACCTCGGCCTTTGGCTACAACAACCGGAGCGTTGCGCTCTCCCGGCTCATATTTGAGTGCAACTGCTTTTTTATTCTGCATGAGGCTATCTTGGGTTTGTCCCTTCTTATCTTTCTCGTTCATACGCGATAGTCTACTCCCTTGTAAGGTTTCGTCGACCACTCGGTCGAACCCGGTCCTGCCGCCATTGCCTCCGAAGTGTTCATGCGTTCCGCCATTCTTTCCGGCATCGGAGTTGCTTTCAATGATAACAGTTGATATCCGGCACGCTGCAGCGCTTCCGATAACTCAGCACGGGATGTCTCTATAAGTGAACCTGCCATCGGATGATCATTCCATAAGTTAAGACTGACGATTTTATTAACGACCTGTACATCTACGACAGTATCACCTAACGACTTCATGCGCAGATCAAATAGAAGTCTGCAATTATCTGCATCGAGTTCACCTTTACGGCCACGTCTTGTTTGAATGTGTACCGAGGCTGTCTGTCCTCCGTCTTGACTGTGCATCGGAATAAACATCGTCACATGTGACAACAACGAGCTGGTTTTCTCCGGGGATAACAGCAATTGCTGCCCGGTAATATGGGAAACGAGTTGCTGCGCCGTATCCCGAAGAGCCGGCGGCACATCATCCGTGGAAGCAAGCGTCATTAATGCGCTCTTCATTGAATCATCGGCAGCGTTCTTGACGGAATCGAGAGAATCCGTAGAAGGCAGCACATTCGGAAGCGGCGTGTTTCCCTGTTGCACCTGAACTCGATCATTGATCAAGCCTGCAACAACAACATTCCGATCTAAGCTATCCTTAGGGGACTGACTAGTCGCCGAAGCTTTGTTTTCTTGACCAGCTTGAATCGCAGGATCAATTGGTTGTTTTGGCAGCTCGGGCTGCTTCGCCGCTTGCTGCTGATCATCGGTAACTGCAGCTGCAAGCAGACGCTCATGATCGACGCCCAGCCATTTCATCATCTGGCCCACCCAGTTGGAGGATGAACCAGCCGGCTGCGGCGAGGGGGTTGTAGTGCCAGCGTCTGCGGCATGATTGTGGGCTGCGCCATCCGGCGAAGCCGACTTGGCAGCCCCGCCGCCAGGCGTGATTGGCGGGGCTGTTGGTGGCGGAGCCGCGGGCTGCGCGCTCGCGGCAGCTGCGCCTCCGCTGCTCGGCGCGGCTGTGCCAGCCGCCGCGCCATCGCCCGCTGCGCTGCGCGCAGCGGGCACGGGAGCAGCAGCGGACCCCGCTGCTCCCGCCGGCCCCGGCGCCGGCTGCGCCCCGGCGCCTTGCGCGCCTTCGGCGCTCGAAGCCGGCTGCGCCTCGGCCCCGCCCGGCGCTGCGCGCATCAACGCTGCGCCTTCGCGCAGCAGCGTTTGCAGCTTCGCTGCAGCCTCTTGCGCCGCCGACTGCGGCTGCGCGGCATCGCCCGCCGCATCGCCGGCGGACGACGCGCCGCTCCAAGCGGCAAGCCCCCGCTCCAGCGACTCCAGCAGCGTATGCGCCGGAGTGCCGGAGAGCGTCTGTGCAAGCGCTCCGATCGTCGCGCTTGTCATCGGCAGCCCGCGCTTATTCGCGAGCGCGGTCGCCTTCGCCCAAACCTGCGCATCGCTGCCTTGCGGCATAGCAGTCAGCGCCTGCTTAAATTGACTCGCTGTTTCGTGAGTCAGAGTACCGCCCTCACGACGCAAATCGCGCACAAGCTCCTGCGTCCATTTCTGTTCAGGCAGTCCTGACGCTTTCAGCCAATCTTTTAAGCTCGCTTCATTCATAGTTGCCGTTTGCTGATCAACTAGCTTTAGAACAAGCGTGCCATCGACGGATTGCGGCTGCACCTGAAGCAAGGTCGATTGCCCTGGCTGCAGCGGTGTTTCCAATTTCGCTTGTACTTGTGTCCCATTTATTTGAATGACCGCTTCCTGATCGTTTAACATCTTAACTAGAACGCCGCGTACAATTTGGCCGACCTTAAGCTCTAATGCCTTACTGTCGCCGGGCTGCACATCGCCAAGCAGTCCCTTCATCAATTGTCCGATCGATAATGACATAACGCGACCGCTTCCTTCCTGACAGACTCGTTATTATCGGCTCACATGAACCGCTCTTACCTAGTTATCCTATCTATATCGTTATTATCGGCTCAGATGAGACACAGATTAACGATCCCAAATAAAAAAACGTCCATCCCAAATTATATAGGAACGAACGGTCAAAACGCAGCTTTTGTTCTCTTTTTTCTGCTTCATCTGTGCGCATTACTAAAACAGCACCTGCTGCTCCATAAACAGCTTCCCGAGGAAGCTCTGTCGGTGCATCGGACTGGGACCGAGCTCCAGCAGCTTCTCCCGATGCAGCTTCGTCGCATAACCTTTATGTATCGCAATCCCATACTCGGGGTAAAGCTGATCCCATTCTCCCTTGCATAGCCGGTCCCGCGTAACCTTCGCAATAATCGAAGCAGCTGCGATAGACTGGCTTCTTGCATCTCCTTTAATAATGGACTCTTGCGGAAGGTCAATATCCACCTTCTCCGCATCCACCAGCAAATAATCTGCCGGAACAGCGAGCAGCTCTACTGCTTGTTTCATGGCAAGTCTTGCAGCTTGCTTAATATTAATGGAATCAACCACTGCTGCATTCACGCAAGATACCGCCCAAGCTTCAGCCTGATCCATAATGAGCTCATACAGCTCCTCACGTTTCTTCTCCGACAGCTTCTTGGAATCATCGACGCCATCAAGAATCACACCCTCCGGCAAAATAACGGCAGCTGCCACCACATCACCAAACAAGCAACCCCGCCCAACCTCATCGATGCCGGCAATATTGCGATAGCCTTGCTCCCATAGCGGCTTCTCAAACTCCAACATTACAATCCGCTCCCCATTCACACTTCTGCCCTTATCCGTATAGCCCCATATACAAAACGAACGGCTCCCTCACATACAAGAGGCAGCCGTCCCAATAGCAGAATGCAACAATCTGCCTCTTACATAAAATCTTCCGGAGCTTCAAGCGAAAGTCGGCCCATATTACCTGCCCGCATCTCGCGCAAAATAATGCCGGACGTTTTCTCCAAATCAACGCGGCCTCCGCTAATCAAGCAGCCACGCTTGCGACCGATATCCTCCATCAAACGGACGATTTCGTCATTGTCTTCATAATCCTTCGGAGGGTCCTTCAAACCGAAACGTTCCGACAGCATCGGCCAGTAGCGTTTCGCCAGCTCTCTCACCGTGAAGAATGCTACATCTTCGATGTTCAGAACCTGTTCACGAATCGCGCCTGTCATGGCAAGTCGTTGGCCAACGAGCTGGTCCTCGAACTTCGGCCATAGAATACCCGGCGTATCGAGCAGCTCCATTTCCTTGCCGACTTTAATCCATTGTTGGCCTTTCGTCACACCCGGACGATCTCCGGTAGCCGCAATTGCACGGCCAGCCAGACGGTTGATGAGTGTCGACTTACCCACATTTGGAATTCCGACGATGAGTCCGCGAATGGCCCTCGGCGTAATCCCTTTGGATATTTGTCGTTCGATCTTCTCATGGAGCAATTGCTTGACCTTCACCGGAATTTCATTGACGCGTGTACCCGTGGAGGAGTCGATAGCCAAGCTTGCATAACCGAGGTCCGTAAAATAAGCCATCCACTTCTCAGTCGTACGCGCATCCGCCAAATCCGATTTGTTCAGCAATATAAGTCTTGGTTTATTCAATAAAATATCATCAATCATCGGGTTCCGGCTCGATAGCGGTACACGGGCATCCAGCAGCTCAATCGCAATATCGATCAGCTTGAGCTTCTCTTGGATTTCCCTTCTCGCTCTCGTCATATGGCCGGGGAACCATTGAATTGTCATCTAACTACTTCACCTCATTTGTGTTTCACGAAAGAAATTTTGTCCATCGGCCAGAAAATGATATCCGCACGGCCAACGATCTCCTTCATCGATACGTAACCGATCATCCGGCTGTCCTTGCTGTTGCGGCGATTATCACCAAATGCAAGGATCATTCCTTCAGGTACAACATCGGTTGTAAAATTAGCATTCGGGAAATTACGGTCTGTTCCTTGGTTGTTGAAGATTTCACCGTTTGCTTTAGCATTCTCGATCGATTCCTTTAAATACGGCTCTTCGACCTTCTTGTCATTAATAAACAAATCATCGCCTTCATATTTGACTTTATCGCCGGGCACTCCAATAACCCGTTTAATAAAATCTCTTCCCTCATCGGGAACATGAAAAACGACTACTTCGCCATGATGCGGTTCACGAATATCATAAATCACTTTGTTTACAATGAGTCGTTCCCCTGTATAGAAGGTTGGCTCCATCGACGGGCCATCTACAATGAACGGTGCAAACAAGAAATATCGGATCACAAGCACTAGTATAGCTGCAATTGCGAGTGCTTTAACCCACTCGAATACTTCTTTCTGCGCGCGACTGCCGTTCGATCGATTAGATCTGGACGCATTGATTGAAGGATCAACACCGTCTGCTGCAGCATGTCCATGATCACGTTGATTCGGTTCGTTCGACTCTTGTCCATTCTCTTCTGTGCGGTTCTGTTGATCCATTAATTCCACCCTCTTCTATGCTGGGTCTGTTGTTAGTTATGTAAGTAAAACTAGTATTTTAAAAAAACGAAAAGGGACTTGTTTGCGCAAGTCCCCTCTCTTGTCGATAATTAACGAATTTCTTTGATTCTCGCAGCTTTACCGCGAAGTTCGCGAAGATAGTACAGTTTCGCGCGGCGAACTTTACCACGACGAGCAACTTCGATCTTCTCAATCTTCGGCGAGTTAAGTGGGAAAGTTCTTTCCACACCAACACCATACGAGATTTTACGCACTGTAAAAGTAGCACTGATACCGCCGCCGCGACGTTTAATAACAACGCCTTCGAACAACTGTACACGCTCGCGAGTTCCCTCGATAACCTTTACATGTACCTTCAACGTATCGCCTGGACGAAAGCTAGGAAGGTCAGTACGAAGATTTTCTTGTGCAATGATTTGTAAAAGATTCATTGTAGTTTCAACTCCTTCCACCATAGACGTTCATATAAGCTAACCGGTAACAAATTGAAAACCGGATCATGGCTTCATAGCGGACCGTCCGACTTTGCAAAAGCAACATCTGAAATTATAACACACCCAAGCCCAGTAACACAATAACATTTCATAAACTTTTTAAACCATAGCATCCAAGCTAGATCTACCTGCTTTGTTCCCGAGAGCGGATCTGCTCATTCAGCCATTGACGTTCCTTCTTCGTAAGCTCCGCGGTCTCAAGCAGCTCCGGACGACGTTCCAATGTGCGTAATATAGACTGCTGACGACGCCACACTTCTACATTGGCATGATGACCGGACATGAGCACTTCAGGCACTTCCCAATCACGGAATACTGCTGGGCGTGTATAATGCGGATGCTCCAGTAAACCTGTACTGAACGAATCCGTCACAGCCGAGTTCTCATTGCCGAGAACGCCGGGCAAAAGGCGAACGATACTATCGATCATAACCATTGCGGGAAGCTCGCCGCCGGTTAACACATAATCCCCTAATGAGATTTCATCGGTCACCAAATGCTGACGGATGCGCTCATCATATCCCTCATAATGACCGCATACAAACACAAGATGCTTATGAGCCGACAGCTCTTCGGCTTTCTTCTGTGTGTAAGGCTCCCCTTGCGGACATAGCAGTATTACACGAGGACGCTCAGCGCCTTCGGGCATCAAGTCCTCTACAGCAGCGAACAACGGCTCCGGCTTCAATACCATGCCGCCGCCGCCGCCATAAGGATAATCATCAACCGTATTATGCTTATTATTCGCATATTCGCGAAAGTTAACCGCATTCAGGCTGACAATTCCTTTATCCTTCGCTTTTCCAAGAATACTCGCTCCGAACACGCCGTGGAACATTTCCGGAAACAGCGTCAATACGTCAATGCGCATAACGTTAAATCAGCCCTTCCATCAGGTGAACCTTAACGACTTTTTCTTTCACATTGACATCAAGTACAACTTCATCAATGACAGGAATCAATATCTGTTTGCCCTTTGGCTGCTGAATGACCCACACGTCGTTAGCACCCGGAACGAGGATTTCGGTAATAGGACCAAGTATTGCGCCTTCGTCCGTTACTACGGTGCAGCCGATAATTTGATGCTGATAATACTCGCCATCTTCCAGCTCAACAAGATCATCCTTGGAAACTTTAAGCTCCCAGCCTTTGTACTTCTCGACTTGATTAATATCCTCGAAACCGCGGAACTTGATGATGTACATATTTTTGTGCAATTTTGCTGAAACCACTTCGAGCTCAAGCTGTTGCTTGGTCTCCGGGTTTAGTAACGTAAGTATTTTACGCGGAGCAAAGCGCTCCTCCGGAAAATCCGTTTGCGAAACGACTTTTACTTCACCGCGAATACCGTGTGTATTCACAAGCTTACCTACCGATAGCCATTGATCCATTGTGTTCACCTATCTCTTTCGTAATTTAGCATCGAAAAAGGGCTAGGATACCTTCGTATCCTAACCCTGCTTCGATGTACGATCGCTACGAAACAATATCGACCATGACACGCTTTTGCGTTTTGACGGCTGCCGATGTGACAACCGTCCTAAGCGCTTTAGCAATCCGTCCCTGCTTACCAATGACTTTCCCAACATCGTCAGGATTCACGGATAACAGATAGACGGTGCCGCGATCGTCTTCTTTCACGTCGACACGTACGTCCTCCGGGTAATCCACTAAAGCCTTCGCTATGACAAGAATCAAATCTTTCATCACAATAGGCCCCCCGCATCGAGTAGTTATTTTTGAAGCTTCAGTTCATGAAGCTTAGTCATTACGCCTGCTTTGGAAAGCAAGTTGCGAACTGTGTCAGAAGCTTGTGCTCCGTCTTTAAGCCATTTAAGAGCTTTCTCTTCATCAATGTTCACTTGTGCCGGTTGTGCAACCGGGTTATAAGTGCCGATTTCTTCAATGAAGCGACCGTCACGTGGGGAACGGGAGTCCGATACAACCACACGGTAGAAAGGCGCTTTGTGCGCACCGATACGTTTCAAACGAATACGTACTGCCATGATAATTCACCTCCTTCAAAAAATTTCTGAGCTTTATATTAGAACGGGAATTTCATTCCTTTAGGAAGCATCCCTTTAAGACCCTTCATTCCGCCTTTAGGTCCTTTAGGACCCATCATCGACGAGAACTGCTTCATCATTTTCTTCATATCGTCGAACTGCTTGATGAGTCGGTTTACTTCCGCAATGGAAGTTCCGCTCCCTGTCGCAATCCGTTTACGTCTGCTGTGATTGAGAATTTCGGGCTTCTGCTTCTCGGCCTTCGTCATCGATTTCACGATCGCTTCGACGCGTCCGATTTGCTTCTCATCCACCTTGAGGTTCTTCATATCCTTCATTTTGCCCATACCAGGCATCATGTCAAGCAATTGATCCAACGGTCCGAGCTTGCGAACTTGTTCCATTTGGTCAAGGAAATCCTCAAAGGTGAATTCCGCTGTACGCATTTTGCGTTCCATCTCGGCCGCTTTCTCAGCGTCGATTGTGGAATGTGCTTTCTCGATCAGGGACAGCATGTCGCCCATTCCGAGAATACGCGAAGCCATACGTTCCGGATGGAACGGCTCAAGCGGCTCAATCTTCTCTCCGGTTGCCGCAAACTTAATCGGGCAGCCTGTAACGGCTTTGACGGACAATGCCGCACCACCGCGCGTATCACCGTCAAGCTTCGTCAGTATGACACCTGTCAGCTCAAGCTGGCTGTGGAAGCTTTGCGCTACGTTAACCGCTTCTTGACCTGTCATCGCATCTACGACTAGCAGTACTTCGTCCGGCTTGGTTACATCATGGATTTGGCGAATCTCACCCATGAGCGCCTCGTCGATATGAAGTCGGCCGGCTGTATCCACGATCACGTAATCATGACCGTTATCTTTGGCAAATTGCAGACCTGCACGAGCAATCTCAACCGGCGATGTTTGATCTCCGAGCGTAAAGACCGGAACACCAATTTGCTCACCCAATACTTGCAGCTGCTTGATGGCAGCGGGGCGATAAATATCGCCTGCTATCATTAGCGGCTTATGCTTGTCCTTGAGTAGAAGCTTCGCCAGCTTTGCAGTGGACGTTGTCTTACCAGCACCCTGCAAACCCGCCATTAGAATGACTGTCGGCGGCTTATTAGACTTCGCAAGCTTAGACTGTGTACCACCCATAAGCTCGGTTAGTTCTTTATTTACGATGTCGACGACGACCATGCCAGGCGTGAAGCTCTTCATGACTTCAAGTCCGATAGCCTGTTCCTTCACCTTTGCGATGAAATCCTTGACGACTTTGAAGTTAACGTCGGCTTCCAGAAGCGCCAATCGTACTTCGCGCATCGCTTCGTTAACATCATCCTCAGACACTTTGCCTTTGCCGCGCAGTTTGCCGAATACATTCTGCAGTCTGCTGGACAACCCTTCAAATGCCATGATCGTCACCTCCTAGTCGCTGCTATGTAACACCTTGTATATGAGCACGAAAGCTCTGGGTGAGCTTGTGCAGTTCCATACTTAATTCCTTCTGCGTCACAACCTGCTCCACAAGCTCTTCGAGCTGGGCGAGCATGCGCGCTGTCGCTTCATGCTTGGCAAGCAGTTGAAGCTTGCCTTCGTAACTCTCCAGTACCGTCTCTGCACGTTTAACATGCTCATAAACGGCCTGCCTGCTAATATCGAACTCAGCTGCAATTTCGCCAAGTGAATAATCGTCATGAAAATAATATTTCAGAAAGGTTTGCTGTTTCTCCGTCAGCAGCTTCTCGTAGAAGTCAAACAGCATATTAATTCGGTTTGTCTTCGCCAAAGCATCTGCTTCCGGAAGATGAGTTTTCTTCACCGAGGCGTCAGCTTCATGGACCGTCTTCATGCCAGCCACTCCTTTGCGTCAAGGCAAATACCTTTACATCAATTCCACGACGTTTATCATAGCTCAGCGGCCTATAGACTGTCAAGTATATTTACTTGTCACTATCCTCAGTCTCTTCTTCAGCGCTTTGCAGGAGGCCGCCGAACAACGCATGAACGAACTGCTCAGAGTCAAACTCCTGCAAATCATCCATCTTCTCGCCAAGTCCGACGAGCTTCACCGGAAGATCGAGCTCATTACGGATGGCAATGACGATACCGCCTTTCGCCGTCCCGTCGAGCTTCGTCAGTACAAGACCGGTAACGCCGCTCTTCTCGCCGAACAGCTTCGCTTGACTGAGTGCGTTCTGACCGGTTGTCGCATCGAGCACCAGCAGTACTTCATGAGGCGCTGTTGGCACTTCACGCTGAATGACACGGAAAATTTTGTTCAGCTCTTCCATCAGGTTGTGCTTATTCTGTAGTCGTCCCGCCGTATCGCAAAGCAGGACATCTACACCACGCTGCTTAGCCGCGTGGACAGCATCATACATAACTGCCGCAGGATCTGCGCCGGACTCTTGCTTAATAACATCGACGCCAACTCGTTTGCCCCAAACCTCAAGCTGCTCGATCGCGCCGGCACGGAAAGTATCTCCCGCTGCAAGCAATACGCTCTTGCCCTCACTCTTGAACTTGTGGGCCAGCTTGCCGATCGTTGTCGTCTTACCGACACCATTCACGCCGACGAACAAAATAACAGTCATGCCTTGATCAGCCATACGCAGCTCTGCTTTGGCATCGCCTTTAAGCAATTCCACCAGCTTTTCCGAGAGGACAGGCTGCAAGTCGGCTGCATTTTCGATTTTGCGTTTCTTTACTTCGGCACGCAAATCATCGATTAGCTGCATAACCGTATTCACGCCAACATCGGCGCCGATCAGAATTTCTTCAAGCTCTTCGTAGAAAGCTTCGTCGATTTTTTTGCGACGCGTGATCAGCTCTTCGATTTTGCCAACGAACGCCGTTCTGGTCTTCGTCAGTCCTTCTTTGAACTTGGATGTTACCGCTTCGGTTTTCTGGGCAATGCTTTCTTTCAAGCGTTTAAAGAAGCTCATGTTATAGTCCTCCATCCTTTACTTGCAAAAGCCGGGCTGTGACGCAGGGTGCGCCAAGCTCCGGCTTCTCATAGTACGTGTGTATTCGTGAGTTTGATTCTTTTTTATGCTGAGTATGCTTCGTCTTCGTCTTCGAGTCGTACCGATACCAGCTTCGAAACGCCGCCTTCTTCCATTGTGACCCCGTAAAGAACATCTGCTTCTTCCATTGTCCCTTTGCGATGGGTAACGACGATAAATTGCGTCAATTCCGAGAACTCGCGCAAGTATTGCGCAAAGCGTGCAACGTTCGCTTCATCAAGTGCCGCTTCAACCTCATCGAGTACGCAGAACGGAACCGGCTTCACTTGCAGAATTGCAAATAACAGGGCAATCGCCGTTAAAGCACGTTCACCACCGGATAGGAGTTGCAAATTTTGCAGCTTCTTACCGGGAGGTTGAGCAACGATATCGATACCGCTGTCAAGAACCCGCTCCGGATCAACCATAACCAGATCCGCGCGTCCGCCGCCGAACAGCTTCGAGAAGACGACTACGAAATGGCCGCGAATCGCTTCGAACGTCGTACGGAATCGTTTGCCCATCTCTTCATCCATCTCGCGGATAACTTGATACAGCGTTGTCTTGGCTTCGATAAGGTCATTCTTCTGATCGTCCAAGAAGGTGTACCGTTCTTTGACACGCTCATACTCATCGATCGCACCAAGGCTGACTTCGCCTAAGCTTGAAATACGGCGCTTGAGATCACGCACCTCATTCTGTGCAGCCTGCACGTCCTCCGGTACAGGGTAGCGCTCTTTCGCAAGCTCATAGCTGAGCTCATATTCCTCACTCAGCTTGCGAAGCAGGTTGTCCAGCTCGACATCGAGTCGATTCGCTGCAATTTCGATCTGCCGCAATTGATCCTCAATGCTGCGAAGCTGTGCACGCTGCTCCTTCGTCTCACTCTCGCCCTGCTCCAGATCACGAGTTAGCTCTGCACGCTGTGCACGCTTAAGGTCCGTCTGCTCGGAGCAGCCGTCCTTCTTCAGCTTCAGTGCGTTTAGCTGCTCGACTTGCTTCACACTCTCGGTTAGATGCTGCTCGGCTTCTTCATCTTGGCGCTGCAGCATTTCACGCAACCCGGCAAGTTCCTGCTTCGCACGACCGATATCCGATCGAACACGTGTAGCTTGATCCTCGAATGACATTTTCTCCTGATCCGTCTTGGCGAACGCGATCTTCAGATCCGTCAATTGATCCTGCAGCTGTTCCTTCGCCGATTCACCGGCTTTCCGGCGATCTTCCGCGGTCCGGATCTCTTCCTGCAATCGAGCCTCTTCCTTGGTCAGCACTTCAAGGCGGGTCTCCGCGTCCTTCGCGGATTGGCTAATCTGCTGTTTCTCGGACTTGTGGCCGGCGCTGTCTGCTTGGAACAGCTGCGCTTGGTCATCCAAGTGACGCTTCTCGTTATCCAGCTGCTGAAGCTCTGCACGGATGTGCTGCTCCTCGATTCGCTGCTTCTCGCCTTGCTCCCGCAGATCATCTACATTCTGATTGCGGATGGATTGCTCCTTGCGCAAATCACTGATTTTGTCGCGAAGTTTAACGAGCTGCCCGTCCGTTGAACGAATCTCTTCGTCCAATTGTTCGATTTGGCGCTGTCTTCCCAGCAGGTTGGCACCTTTCTTCTGGATGCTTCCCCCGGTCATGGATCCGCCGGCATTGACGACATCGCCTTCGAGCGTTACGACGCGGAACCGATATTGGCATTTCGCAGCAATTCGGTTGGCATGCTCCAATGTTTCGGAGATGAGTACGTTGCCGAGCAGACTCTCGGCGATATGCGCATATTTCGCATCACAGGAGATCAGCTCTGCCGCTACGCCTACGAAACCGTCCATTCCCGAGATCGTGCGTTTATCATGCTCCGGAATATGACGTCCACGAATGACATCTAGCGGCAGGAACGTTGCTCGTCCAAGCTGACGCTGCTTCAGGAAGGCAATCGCTGCGCGTGCGCTGCGTTCATCGTTCATGACGACATGCTGGAGCGCTCCCCCGAGCGCAGTCTCAATGGCAAGTTCCACTTTCTCAGGTACGCGAATCAGCTCTGCGACCGCTCCATGTACACCTTCAACACCGCCGCTTGTACGACGCGAAGCTTTCAGGATTTCTTTGACGCCTTGCATAAAGCCGTCCAAATCATCCTGCATTTCCTTCATCGTATCGCGCCTTGAGGTTAGCGCTTCCAGCTTCTGCTCCCATTTGCGCACAGCAGACTGGGCTTCTTCAAGCAGCTTCTGTCCGTTCTGGAGATGCTCCGCTTCGGTAATGTAGCGATTCCGGGCTTTATTAATCTCAGCAAGTGTGGCTTCGAGCCGCTCCTTAAGCTCCATACGTCTGGCACTTACACGCTCATGCTGCTCCTGCCACTTGGAATGCTCGTCACCCAGCCGCTCCATTCTGCGCTGAAGCGCTTCTTCCTGCTGAAGTGCATAACGAATCTCGTTACGCAGCTGCGCCATCGTGCTCAGCACATCCAGCAACTCGCCTTTGAGTGATTCTTCGGCATCGCCGGACGCGGAAGCCGACGTACCAAGAAGCTGCGCCTCTTCTTCAGCAAGCTTGAAGCGAATCGTGTTCAACTCGTTCTCCAATGAAGCCGCTTTGCCGCGGAATTCCGCTTCTTCCTTCGTCAATGCACCGATCCGTTCGTTTTGCGTCGCAATCGTTGCTTCCAGCTGTGTACGATTCTGCTCCAGGTTACGTTTACGTTCTTTGAGTACCTCGCCGTAGCCTTCGCATTTCTCATACTCTTCGCTGTATTGCAGCATCGATTCATGCAAACGATCAAGCGCTTCTTCCAGCTCGCGAAGCTTGAACCGATCTTTCTCCAGCACCGCATCGTGCTTGCTTACTACGGTTGACAAGGACAATTGTTCTTCTTGCAGCTTGCTCATGCGCGTATTGGAATCGCTCCATGAATGATGAACGGTTTCAATGTTATGTACATACATCGAAATTTCGGTCTGCTTCAGCTGTTCCCGCAGCAGCTTGAATTGTTTGGCTTTCTCGGATTGCACGCGCAGCGGCTCAACCTGATCCTCCAGTTCTGTGACCAAATCGTGGATCCGAAGCAGGTTTGTTTCTGTTTCCTCCAGCTTCTTCTGGGCCTCGCGTTTGCGTGATTTATATTTGACGATTCCGGAAGCTTCTTCGAAGATTCCGCGTCGATCCTCGGAGCGCGTACTTAGAATCTCTTCAATACGGCCTTGTCCGATAATGGAATAGGCTTCCTTACCTATCCCCGTATCCATAAACAATTCTGTAATATCTTTCAGTCGGCATGACTGCTTGTTAATCAAATATTCGCTGTCACCGCTGCGATGCACGCGGCGCGTGACCGTCACTTCGTTAAAATCAAGCGGAAGCGCGTTATCGGAATTATCCAACGTGAGCGATACTTCGCCGAAATTGACCGCTTTACGCGCATCGCTTCCCGCGAAAATAATGTCTTCCATCTTGCCGCCACGAAGACTCTTCGCGCTTTGTTCCCCTAATACCCAGCGAATGCTATCGCTAATATTGCTCTTACCACTGCCGTTGGGGCCAACGACCGCCGTGATACCGCGGACGAATTCCAATTCCGTCTTGTCGGCAAACGACTTAAACCCTGCTAATTCTATCCTTTTCAGGAACATCGCTTACCTTCACCTCAACGATTATTGTACCATAACTGTCCCAAAAGGTCAGGTCGAAAAACGTCGAAAATGCCCGAAATCCGCCCTTTACACGCATGAAGCGCATCATAAAGGAAGGCGTTTCCAAGTCCTGTATCCACCTTGCCCTTATAAATGCAAAAAATCCCGGTTACCAGTGGCGACCAGAATTTTGTTTCACATCGATGCTATACCAATTTACGCCATGCTTCTGCGGCTGCTTGCTGCTCGGCTTCCTTCTTCGTTCGGCCTGTACCGGAGCCATAGCTCGTATCCCCGATAAAGACTTCTACAATGAATTCTCGATCATGCGCCGGACCGCGTTCTTCTACAATGCGATATTCGATCGTGCCCATCCCAGCGTGCTGCGCTTTCTCTTGCAGGTTCGATTTGAAATCCTTCACCAGCAAGCCGCCGTCGCTGTCGATATGCGGAAACATATGTGCAGTCAGAAACGCACGAACCGCATCCAAGCCCTGATCCAAATAAATGGCACCTACAAATGCTTCGAATAAATCTGCAAGCAGTGCAGGACGTTGGCGCCCGCCCAGCTGCTCCTCACCGCGTCCGAGAAGAACATGGGAGCCTAAATCCAGCAGATCCGCAAACCGTGCAAGTGAAGGTTCACAAACGATCGAAGCCCGCATGCGAGTCAGCTGACCTTCCGGTCGTTCCGGAAATGTCTTGTACAGAAACTCGGAAACGGTTAACTGTAGAATCGCATCGCCCAGAAACTCCAGCCGTTCATTGTGCTCCATGGCGGTTTGACGGTGTTCGTTCACATATGAGGTATGTGTAAATGCTTGTCTAAGAAGTCGGATGGTACGAAAATGGAGCTGCAGACGTTGCTGCAGCTCATCAAACTTATCATGCTTCATATTTTCTCATCACGATCGTTGCGTTATGACCGCCGAATCCGAAGGAATTGGACAATGCATAAGTAAGATCGGCTTTACGCGGAGTATTCGGCACGTAATCGAGATCGCATTCCGGGTCTTGATTCTCCAGGTTGATCGTCGGAGGAATAATGCCATTCTGCAGGGAAAGACCCAGTATAACGGCTTCCACACCGCCGGCCGCGCCAAGCAAGTGACCGGTCATCGACTTCGTAGAGCTTACAGCCAGCTTGTAGGCATGCTCGCCGAATGTTTTCTTGATGGCCGTTGTCTCGGACTTGTCACCAACCGGAGTCGATGTTCCGTGTGCATTAATGTAGTCGATTTGGGACGGTTCGATTCCGCCGTCGCGAAGAGCTTTCACCATACAACGAGCAGCGCCATCCGGATCAGGCTCTGTCATATGATAAGCGTCGCCGCTCATACCATAACCGACGATTTCCGCATAAATGCGAGCGCCGCGTTTCTGTGCATGTTCCAGCGATTCCAGAATCAACACGCCTGAGCCTTCGCCCATAACGAATCCGTCGCGGTCCACATCGAAAGGACGGGAAGCCTTAGTCGGCTCATCGTTTCTTGTCGACATTGCACGCAAGGAACAGAATCCGGCCATACCTGTCGGTCTGATTGTCGCTTCAGCGCCGCCGCAAATCATGACATCGGCGTCACCGCGTTGAATCATTTTGTAGGAATCGCCAATGGAATGCGTTCCTGTTGCACAAGCTGTAACCGCAGTGCTGTTGGGACCTTTAGCTCCGGTAATCATCGAAACTTGGCCGGAAGCCATGTTCGCAATCATCATCGGAATAAAGAATGGGCTGACGCGCTTCGGACCTTTCTCCAGCAAAATATTATGCTGGTCTTCCCAAGTGCCCAGACCGCCGATACCAGAGCCGATCATGACGCCAACGCGCTCTGCATCTACTTCTTCGCCGATGTTCAATGCGGCATCTTTAACAGCCAGTGTGCTCGCAACAACTGCGAATTGCACGAAACGGTCCATCCGACGCGCTTCTTTCTTATCAATTTGATAATCTTCCGGGTTAAAGTTCTTGATTTCTGCGGCAATTCGAGTCGGATACTCAGAAACGTCGAAAGCTTCCACTAACGAGACGCCTGATTTCCCTTCCATTAAATTACCCCAAAACGTATTCAAATCGGAACCGAGCGAAGTCATAACCCCCATGCCCGTAACGACTACTCTCTGTGTCATACCTATTCACCTCTGATGGGAAACCCAATTGGTTAATCTATCTATAAAAACGCTAATGCGCTTACAGCAGTTATAATGGCAAAGCACATGAATATGGAGAGAAGTCCCGCCTATAACAACGGGACTAATCATTTGTATTACTTAGCTAGAGAAGCTATGTAGTTCACTACTTCTCCCACACTGGTAATTTTCTCTGCATCTTCATCAGAGATTTCCATATCGAATTCATCTTCCAGCTCCATGACAAGTTCAACGACATCAAGAGAGTCAGCTCCAAGATCTTCTTTGAAAGAAGCCTCAAGAGACACCTCCGACTCGTCAACGCCAAGGCGGTCGACAACGATGCGCTTCACACGATCAAATACATCGGACATCCGGTTCACCTCCTCCATGGTATTATACGAGAATTGCGGACAAATTGCCATACCGACCATGTCCAAGCGGCGTCCCTGCGGACATTCCGCCTAGATTACATGTACATGCCGCCATCCACGTGAATCGTCTGTCCGGTCATGTATCCCGCCGCGTTTGACGCAAGGAAACGAACGGCAGCAGCAATATCCTGCGGGTCGCCGAGCCTTGCAAGCGGGATGTCCGCAGCAAGCTTCTCACGCATTTCTTGCGGCAATTTGTCTGTCATATCGGTTTGAATAAAGCCCGGTGCGACACAGTTCACTGTGATTCCACGAGAAGCCAGCTCGCGAGCTGACGCTTTCGTGAGACCGATTACGCCTGCTTTCGCAGCCACATAGTTAGCCTGCCCCGGATTGCCCAGAACACCTACAACGGACGAAATATTGATGATGCGGCCTGAACGCTGCTTCATCATTTGTCGAGTAACGGCTTTAATGCCATTGAAAACACCTTTAAGGTTTGTTTCGATGACTTGGTCGAACTCTTCTTCCTTCATCCGCATGATAAGGTTGTCGCGCGTAATGCCTGCATTGTTGACCAAAATATCGATGCAACCGAATGTTTCCACGACCTGCTTGACCATGCCGTCGAACTCATCGGTCTTGCCTACGTTAGCTTTCAGCACCAGCGTGCGGCGGCCGAGCGCCTGGATTGTTTCCGCTGTTTCTGCTGCTGCCGCTTCACTGCCGGAATAGTTGATTGCTACGTCTGCGCCGGCTTCTGCCAATGCGATTGCAATGGATCGGCCGATTCCGCGGGATGCTCCTGTTACTAAGGCGATTTTTCCAGAGAGATCTGCAAACATTGAGAACCTACCTCCTAACCTTTAATTACCCCCTAAATCCCCCTATATAGGGGGACCCCAAGGGTCTCCGACCCTCTGGACACCCGGAAGGTTTAACGTTTAAGCTGCAGAGTACCGCTCGCGAGTGTTGTACGTGCGGGTCCTCGCTTTCGTCCCATTCGGGACACGCTTTACTTTTGGCGCCGTTTAGCTACCTGTTGTCCCATTCGGGACACATGGTAACGTAGACCGCTCCAGAGACGCGTGGGTGGAGGTTCGTGCTTTTGCTCGCTTTCGTCCCATTCGGGACACGCTTTACTTTTGGTCGGGCGTTTTGACAGCCTGCGCCTGCGGCTGGCTTTGTTGGCCGGCCGCTTCGCCTTCGCCGGACAGGTCAAGGGCATGGTGCATGCGGCACCACGAGGCATTGACAGCCTGCGCCTGCGGCTGGCTTCTTGTACCGGCGATTAAGTCTTCGCCGGGTAGATCAAGAGCATGGCACCTGCGGTGCCACAGGGCTGTTCGCCTGATTGGCGAATTAGACCGACCAAAAGACCAAGACCACCTGGCCGCAAGCGGCTTGTTAAAGGACAGCTGCTTTGAGCGAGTCTAGGCTGTTGATCGAGATGATGTTGACGGTTTTGTCGATTTTCTTGATTAGGCCGGCTAGCACGGAGCCTGATCCGATTTCGACGAAGGTGTCTACACCTTGCTCGATCAAGTAGCGTACGCTGTCTTCCCAGAGCACCGGCGAGTAAACTTGCTCGGCTAGGAGTTTGCGGATTTCGTCTGCGTTTGTTACCGGCTGAGCCGTTACGTTTGCAATGACGGGTATGGAAGCATCGCTAAGTGAAATAGCTGCCAGTACGCCTTCGAGGCGATCGGCTGCTGGTTTCATTAGCGAGGAGTGGAACGGTCCGCTTACTTCGAGCGGGATGACGCGTTTGGCTCCTGCTTCTTTACCGCGTTCGACTACGCCCTGTACGCCTGCGGCTGTGCCGGAGACTACGATTTGGCCGGGGCAGTTGACGTTAGCCAGCTCCACTGCGCCTACTTCGGAAGATACTGCTGCGCAAAGTGCTGCAAGCGCTTCGCGTTCTGCGCCTAATACGGCCGCCATTGCGCCTTGACCGCTTGGCACGGCTTGCTCCATGAACTCACCGCGAGCGCGTACGGTACGCACCGCATCTTGGTAAGACAAGGTGCCTGCTGCGACGAGTGCGCTGTATTCGCCTAGGCTGTGGCCAGCTACGAAGTCCGGCTTTAAGCCGCTGTCTTTCAATGCTTCCAGCAGAGCAATGCTTACGGCAAGAAGTGCCGGCTGCGTATTCGCGGTTTGTTTCAACTGCTCTTCAGGTCCGTTAAAAATAATATCGCTCAGTTTAAAGCCGAGCGCTTCGTCCGCAGCGTCAATTACAGCTTTCGATGCGTCGAATGCTTCATATACGTCTTTGCCCATGCCGACGGCTTGCGCCCCCTGACCGGGAAAAACAAACGCGATTTTACCCAAGCTTCACTGCACCTCCGTGCTTTTCAATGAATCTGAATATGCATATATAATGGCATTGCCTCATTACCAAACAAGAACGGATGCGCCCCAAGTTAAGCCGCCTCCGAAGCCAACCAGCACCAGGTGATCGCCTTCCTTCACACGGTTCTGTTCAACCGCCTCCGCAAGAGCAATCGGAATCGACGCTGCCGACACGTTGCCGTACTTATCCAAATTAATCATGCACTTCTCTTCCGATAGATCCAGACGGTTAAGTGCAGATTGAATGATCCGGATGTTCGCTTGATGCGGAATGAGCAGGTCAATCTTGCTTTTGTCGAGACCTGCTTTGCGAAGCGCCTCTTCAGCTGCGTTCCCCATGATCCGCACCGCAAATTTATAGACCTCATTGCCGGCCATATAAATATAATGCTGCTTGTTCTCGATGCTCTCCGGTGAGGAAGGAGTACGGGAGCCGCCTGCACACACTTTCAGCAATTCACCGCCGGCGCCATCTGCACCAAGCTCGAATGAACGGAAACCGCGGCCTTCAGCCACTTGCCCAAGAACAACCGCACCTGCACCATCGCCGAACAAAATGCATGTGTTGCGGTCTGTATAATCCGTAATCCGGGAGAGACATTCTGCTCCAACGACCAGAACATGCTTGTACATACCCGTCGCGATCATATTTGACGCCGTTGCAAGACCGTAGATAAAGCCCGAGCAAGCCGCAGATAAATCAAAGGCAGCGGCTTTCTTAGCACCGAGCTTCTCTTGCAGCAAACAAGCCGTCGAAGGGAAGAACATATCCGGTGTGATGGTTGCTACGATGATCAAGTCCAGCTCTTCTGCCGAAATGCCTGCTGCTTCGAGCGCTTTCTTGGATGCATGCAGCGCCAAGTCCGATGTTGCCTGATCCGGAGCAGCAATACGGCGTTCACGCATGCCGGTCCGCGTTACGATCCACTCGTCATTCGTTTCTACCATTTGTTCCAAATCTTTATTCGTCAAAATGCGTTCCGGCACATATTTGCCTGTGCCGATAATGCCTACGGGATGTAGCTGCATGGTCCCACTCACTTCCTGCTAATTTCCGCTGCAATAGATGATATTAAATTGCTCTCGATTGCTAATTTCGCTTGACGCACGGCGTTCTTAACCGCCTTCACATCCGAGGAGCCGTGACATTTTACGACCAGACCGTTTACACCAAGAAGGGGCGCACCGCCATGTTCCTTATAATCCATTTTGTTCCGAAGCGCTCTGAGCTTAGGCTGCACGATAGCTGCCGCAAGTTTGGATAACAGCGAGCTCGTGAACACGTCACGCATGGTTTTGAACAATGTTCCTGCCGTACCTTCCATCGCTTTGAGCATGATATTGCCGGCAAAACCGTCGCAAATCAGCACATCGCAATTACGCAGCAGGACATCGCGTGCCTCGACATTCCCGATAAAATGTATCGGAGCCGTTTCCAGCAGCTCATAAGCCGCCTTTGTAAGCTCGTTGCCTTTCATCGCTTCTGTTCCCACATTGAGCAGACCAACGCGAGGTTTATCCATGCCATTCATCTTACTGCGATATAAGCTGCCCATGATGGCATATTGCAGCAGATGCTCTGGTTTGGCATCCATGTTCGCACCAAGATCGAGCGCGAGAACGCCTTTATCATCCATAGTCGGGAGCATCGTGACGAGCGCAGGGCGCTCAATGCCTTCCATCCGTCCTACTACCAGAAGTCCCGTGGTCATCAGTGCACCGGTGTTACCGGCTGAAAGCATCGCTTCCGCTTTGCCTTCGCGCACCAGCTGTCCGGCCATGACCATCGAAGAATTCTTCTTCCGACGAACGGCTTTAACCGGTTCATCATCAGGACCGATTACATCCTCCGCGTGTAGAATCTCAATGTTCGAGGGGCGCTTAGAACCAAGATGCACTTCAATCTGAGCCGTATCCCCAACGAGAATCAAGTGTACTGCCGGCCATTCAAGTGCTGCTTCCAGCGCTCCCTGAACAATCAGAGAAGGAGCGTGGTCGCCCCCCATCGCGTCAATTGCGATCCGCACCATCCATTCCTCCTTCGATACCCGGTTCGCCTGCGCCTGCGGAACGATAGATGACAAAATGGCCTTGGAACACCAATTCGTCAGCTACGTACGAGCAAACCTCAACCTTTGCTTTGCTGCGGCCGCCGGAACGAACGTAAGCTTTGGCGATACATTTCTCACCAAGCTTCACGGATCGTACGAATCTAATGTCAGCTGTTGCCGTTAAAGCAATTTCATCGTTAATCACCGCTACCGCGAGTGAGTTCGCTTGTGCAAAGACATGATGACCGCGTGCGATGCCGGTTCTTGAAAATACATGCTCTTCCTTAATTTCAAAAATAGAAATACCGCTGTTATCCAGCTGCAAATCCACTATATCCCCGATTACCTCATGCAGCGGCAGTGAACGGACGGCGTCATACGAACGCTCCGCCATCAGCTTCATTCTCTCCCGCAGCTCGGGTATGCCAAGCTCCAGCCGGTCAAGCCGCACCGTTTGGATGCTTACTTTCAACTGACGTGTCAGCTCCTGATCCGTTATGAACGGATTATCCTCAATAAGTCCGGTCAGCAGCTGATGCCTTTGTCTTTTCGGAAGACGTTCGATGGTCCGCACCACCTTTGCCTAATGTTCTAAGTATGTACCTCGGCTGATTATCGTACACCATGTTTGAGCACACTGATTACAATCAGCTATTATAACCAGGTACTAATAGTATAGTCAAGAAAGCAGCCGAGCGCAATGTTTGACCGCCATTTCGGGCAAAAAAATAGCACTTCATCACGGGATGAAGTACTATTACTACGCTTATAACTATTGTTTGATGATCTCTCTTGATTTGTAAGTTCCGCACACTTTGCATACCCGGTGAGCCAATTTCAACTCTCCGCATTGATCGCATTTAATCATACCCGGCACCGCGAGTTTAAAGTGCGTACGACGTTTGTCACGACGTGTTTTAGATGTTCTACGTTGTGGTACTGCCATGTTTCCCACCTCCTTAACAGAATTCCAACCTTCTTCCGGATCAAAAACGGAATAGATATTCCCCTTATGATCCTTGGAACAAAACGAAATTCAAAATCAGCGAATTCCGTTTTGTTCCTACTTAAACAAATCTTTCAACGCGGCTAGTCTGGGATCGATATCGTCCTTTTGGCATCCGCAATTTGTCTCATTTAAGTTGGTGCCGCATGTGTGGCAAAGTCCTTTGCAGTCCTCTGAACAAAGCGGTACGAAAGGCAAAGCGAGCATCAGCATCTCTTCAAGAAATGGCTCAAACTCAAGCTTGTCCTCCTCCACCGGAATGATTTCTTCTTCCTCAGATCCGTCTAAAGCGGCTTTCGGCTTGAAACGCTCGTGAAACGGAACGACAACATGTTCTTTCGTCGACTCCAAACACCGCGAGCATGCAAGATCGACATCAACGGACAGTTCGCCCTCCACATGAGCAATACCATCTCCGCCCCAAGCTGTCATGTTGACTTGCATAGGGTCTGCATGTAATACGTCTTTACGAACTTGCAGCAGCCAATCCGTATTTAAGCTAGACTGAGTGGGAACTTTCAATCCTTTGGCGATTAATTCCCGGACATAAATCTCCATACCATCACTCCAAACAAACAAAGTTTATTATATCGACTATTGAATCGTTTTGTCAACATTTTCACGCCGTGATATAGTGAAAAAATACCCTATCCCCTTTTGGAGGCTTACATTCATGCGAACCGTCGGGCTCATTGTCGAGTATAACCCATTTCATAACGGACATCACTATCATTTGCAGCAATCGCTCAAAATAACGGAAAGCGACGCCGTCATCGCCGTCATGAGCGGCCACTTCCTGCAGCGCGGCGAACCTGCGCTGCTTAATAAATGGACGCGCACCGAGATGGCGCTGCGCGGAGGCTGCGACGTCGTCATCGAGCTGCCTGTCGCCTATTCTACGCAGGCGGCAGAATGGTTCGGCTACGGCGCGGTCGCGCTTCTAGAGGCGACAGGCGTCGTAGACGCGCTCTGCTTCGGCAGCGAGGCCGGCGAGATTGATCCGCTGCGCCGAGTTGCCCGGCTGCTCGGGCATGAGCCGGCGGCCTTCAGCGCGCTCATGGCGGATTGCCTGCGGACCGGCGCCAGCTATCCCGCGGCTTACAGCGAAGCTGTGCGCTTGTATATGGAAGCGGCCGGCGATGCTGAAGCGGCCGCTTTCCCGCTTGCACAGCCGAACAACACGCTGGGGCTGCATTATTTGCTTGCGCTCGAGCGGCTTGGCAGCGCAATAGAGCCTTTCTCTCTCAAGCGCGAGAAGGCCGGCTACTCGCAGACGACCATTACGGATGCGCAAATCGCAAGCGCTACGGCGATCCGCAAGTTGACGCTTGAGGCTGCTTCCCCCGAAGAAGCCGCACCTTACGTGCCGCGTTCAACACTCGAGCTGCTGCTGCGCGATCATGCGATCGGCAGAGGGCGTAACAGTTGGGAGCAATATATGTCGCAGCTGTTTCATAAGCTCGCCAGCGAGTCGACAACCACACTTGGCAGCTATCACGAAATGACCGAAGGCTTGGAATATCGGCTGAAGAAGACACTCCCTGCGCTCGATACGCTTGCCTTTGAACCATTGCTCGATAAACTAAAGACGAAACGCTACACGCGTACGAAACTTCAGCGCGCGCTGCTCTCCATACTGCTCGGACATTCGAAGGAACTTTTATCACCGGAGCGACTGCGCACCGGCATTCAATACATAAGAATACTCGGATACAGCCCTCGAGGGCAAGAGCTGCTTAAGCGAATGCGCAAGTCAGCCAAGCTTCCGATCTTAAACAGCGCTGCGAGGTCACAGCAAGCCGATCCCTATCTCGAGCTTGATGTTCAAGCTACTTCGGTATATGCGCTCGGTTGGCCGGATGCAAGCCCTCGTGATCTCTTCCGCGACTATTACGAGAGACCGATCACAATCTAAGACGGATTTCATGACTTAGGTCTATCCTTACGCAGACAAGCGTAAAAATGTAGTGGCTGTGTTTGTCCCAGTCACTACATGAACCAATGGAGTGAAACCCATGACGCGAACCATCATGCTCGCATGTTTGTCGATATTGCTCGTCGCTTCTATTATCCTTCGGCCGGGCGAAGCCTTTCAAGCGTCCTTGCAAGGGCTCACTGTCTGGTGGAATCTCGTCTTCCCCGGACTGCTCCCATTCCTTACTTTACTTGAGCTGATGCTCGCCTTCGGCGCGATTCACGGCTTCGGAGCGTTGCTTCAGCCGCTCATGCGCAAGCTGTTTCGTCTGCCTGGCGAAGCCGGCATTGCGATAGCACTGGGATGGTCCGGAGGTTTCCCCTGCGGTGCGGAGACGACAGCCGCGCTTCGTCGCAGCGAAACGGTAACCGCCCCCGAAGGACAGAGACTGCTCGCACTGACACATATGCCAAGCCCTCTGTTCATGCTTCTCGTCGTCGGAGCAGGCTTCTTAAAACAACCGGCAGTCGGGGCCGCAATTGCCGCAGCCGTATGGGTCTCCGCACTGCTCACAGCATTCCTTCACGCTCGTTTCACCAAACCTAAACCTGCCGCTTCAAGCAAGCAATCTCAGCCATCTGCATCCCTGTCCATACTGCTGAAACAAGCGGCGGTCGCCATGCTGGCCGCAAGAAAACGCGATGGCCGAACCTTCGGCAAAGTGCTTGGCGATTCCGTTACCATCTCCGTCTACAAGCTGATGGCCATTGGCGGCTTCATGATGTTCGGTGCCGTTCTCGTTAAGCTCATACAGCCGCTGCTGCCGCAAGGTACGCCTGCTTTCCTGCTGCCCGGGCTAATCGAAAGCCATATCGGCACGTACGCTGCGGCTTCATCGACTTTCACAGGCGGACTGCCTTGGAACGCGGCAGCTATCGCAGCCGTACTCAGCTTCGGCGGCTTAAGCGCCCTCCTCCAAGCCGGCAGCGCCATCACCGGTACCGGCTTATCTCTGAAGCGGCTCGCCGCTACACGGCTCATTCAGAGCCTGCTCGCATTCATCCTTACCCTTGCAGCATGGAATCCGATGACTTCACTGCTCGGACGCATCGTCCCTGCTGCCGCTCCTGTTATGGAACAAACCGAAAAGACAGGCGCCGCCTCGAATGCAATCATCCACGCGGGTGATTTACATTCACTGTGGCCGTATACACCTGTCCTGTTGGTACTATTCCTCTTCATCTTGCTGGCACTCTTGATCGCTTCTATGCTGGCCGTACCTCAATCAAAGGCCAATTAATCCTGATCCGCATATTTGGCAATCAGCGCTTCTCGCACCTCATCAGGCACCAGGTCCTGAACGTTACCTTTAAACTTAGCAATTTCTTTCACGATACTGGAGCTCAAATACGAATATTTGGGATTTGTCATCATAAATATCGTCTCGATTTCGCCATCAAGCTGATGATTGGTCGAAGCCATCTGGAGCTCATATTCAAAGTCCGTAACCGATCGAATACCGCGCACGATACAATCCGCATTGCGCGAGCGCATGAAATTAACGAGCAGATCACGGAAGCTGTCGATCGTCACGTTCGGCAGTTCTTTGGTGATTTCGGTTAACAGCGCTTTGCGCTCCTCCACCGTAAACAGCGGATTTTTGCTGGAATTGTTCAGGACCGCAACGATCAAATGATCAAACTGCTTTGCCGCGCGTTTAATAATATCCAAATGCCCGCATGTAACAGGATCAAAGCTGCCCGGATATACGGCAACTCGCTGTTTCGGCATTCCTGTTGGTGTCGTCATGCTTACGCCTCCATATGTACATTCGACTCTGCAATCTTCTCAAACCGGTAAATAGTCACTGCCGTGTCGCCATACTTCGAATGTCTGATCTGCCGGAATACATCCATCGTCTCCGGATAAACATGGTCAGCATCATGCTCGACGACGATCGTCGCGGCAGTGAGGAGCAGATCGCGTTCTGCCAGCTCATTCATTAAACTGTCCATTTCTTTCATTCGGTAAGGCGGGTCAAGAAAAACGAGCTCAAACTTAAGTCCGCGCTTCGCCAGTGCTTTCACCGCTCGCACAGCCTCCGTACGATAAATTTCCGCTTGTTCCGCCAACCCGGCAGCCTGCACATTTTGCTTGATAATCTCAATGCTTCCTCCGTCCAAATCGACAAAAACCGCGCGTTCCATCCCTCTGCTTAACGACTCAATACCTAACCCCCCGGTACCGGCGAAGAGATCAAGTACAAGCCCGCCATCGAAGAAGGGACCAATCATACTGAAAATCGCTTCTTTAACTTTATCGGTTGTCGGACGAGTATTCTTACCCGGCACTGCCTTTAAGGTCCGGCCTTTCGCCGTGCCTGCAATTACTCTCAAAGCTGCTCTTGCCCCTTTCACCTTAGCCATCCTTACTGCTGCTTGTATCGTACCACAATTAGGCCTGCATGTTAAAGGATTGCCTCCGGATTGTCATGTCTTCGCCCCTTCGCGTCTATATATAACCATGCAGGCGCAACGCATTCCATAGGAGGGATTCCCATGAACAAAGAGCGGCAGCCCGTAACAGTCCTTCCCGTCCCTTTTCATTACGGAGCCAGCAGACCCGGTGCAAGCGGCGGTCCGGAGGCCGTCCTACAAGCAGGGTTACCCGAGAAGCTTCAGTTGTTGAATCAGAGTTACTCTATATTACCTTGGGCAGAATCCGCTGAATCGGCGATCGAACGCCGGACACTGGAACGGTTACGCAACTGGGGACGCGTGCTTGCGATGAGTGAAGTTCTCGCACAATCGGTGCAATCCGCTATCGCAAACGAATCCTTCCCGCTCACAATAGGAGGAGATCATAGCATCGCGATCGGCACCATCGCCGGAATTACAGAGCATATTCAACAGTTAGGTGTCGTCTGGATTGATGCACATGCCGATATGAATACACCGGAAACGTCCCTGACGGGCAATATTCACGGGATGGCCTTGGCCGCTAGTCTTGGACTTGGCGATTCGCGATTTACCGATCTGCTCGGGCGATCACCTAAATTACAAGCCAAGCGTGTCGTACTTGTCGGTGTGCGAGAACTGGACGAAGGCGAGAAAAGAAATATATACGAAACCGGCATTACCTGCTTCACCATGCACGATATCGATCGACTCGGGATGGGGCGTGTGATGGAGAAAGCGATCGCAATCGCTTCGTATGGCTCCGAAAGTGTGCACGTCAGCTTCGACATCGACAGCGTCGATCCGGGCGAAGCTCCGGGCACGGGCACTCCCGTACGCGGCGGCCTAAATTACAGAGAGGCGCATTTGGCCATGGAGATGTTATTTGATTGCGGAATGGTAACCTCCGCCGATATCGTAGAAGTAAACCCGCTGCTGGATACGAATGGCCGTACTGCCAGACTCGCTGTCGAGCTTATCGGCTCATTGCTCGGGGAACGTATATTATAGAAGATACAAGTTACACGAATACGCCAAAAAGGACGATTCGCATGAGATGCGAACCGTCCTTCTCATTTAATTAAGCATAATGGCAGGCAGCCCATTGGTCAGGTGCAACCTCTCGGAATGCAGGCACTTCTGCAGCGCATTTCTCTGTTGCAAACGGACAGCGTGTCCGGAAATTACAGCCGCTAGGCGGGTTAACCGGACTCGGCAGTTCGCCTGTCAGGACGATACGCTCTTTGTTCTCTTCCACATCCGGATCCGGTACCGGAATCGCGGACATCAGCGCTTTGGTATACGGATGCTTCGGATTGGCGTAGAGATCTTCGCTGCTTGCAAGCTCAACCATTTTACCCAAATACATTACGGCAACACGGTCACTGATATGTTTTACCATCGCAAGGTCATGCGCGATAAACAAGTACGTCAAGCCGTAATCGCGCTGCAAATCCTGCAGCAAATTGACTACTTGCGCTTGGATGGAAACGTCCAGCGCAGAGATCGGCTCATCGCAAACGATAAACTTCGGATTGAGCGCAAGTGCGCGAGCAATCCCGATCCGCTGACGCTGACCGCCGGAGAATTCATGCGGATAACGCTTCGCGTGATCCGAACGAAGACCTACACGGTCAAGCAAGCGCTCAACCTGCAGTTTTCTTTCCTTGGCACTGCCAGCCAAACCGTGAATATCAAGCGGTTCGGCAATCAGGTTCTCAACTTTCCAACGCGGATTCAGCGAAGCATATGGATCTTGGAATACCATTTGCATTTCGCGTCTAAGCGCCTTCAGCTTGGAACCTTTTGCTGTCATAATGTCTTGACCTTGGAACTTCACAGCTCCTGCAGTCGGTTCATATAGACGAAGGAGGGTACGTCCCGCTGTTGATTTGCCACAGCCGGATTCTCCTACCATGCCAAGCGTCTCGCCTTTGCGGATACCAAATGAAATATCATTAACCGCTTTGACCGTTTTGCCATTGCCAATATCGAAGTGCTTCATCAAATGATCGACTTCGATCAACATGTCATTGTTTGATTTCATGCACTTTCTCCCCCTTTGAGGGCCGCGTCATGCAACCAGCACTTAGCTGCTTGCGTTTCGCTGATTGTGTAAGCAGCAGGATCGTTGTCTACACAGATCCGCATCGCTTCATCACAACGCGCGCAGAACGCGCAGCCAGTCGGCGGCGATGACATATCCGGCGGTGTTCCGATAATCGGAATAAGCGGCTCATTCTTATCATGATCCAAACGAGGAAGGGAACGAAGCAGCCCTCTCGTGTATGGATGTTGTGGATTTTTGAAAATCTCTTGCTTCGTGCCGGTTTCGACAACTTTACCCGCATACATAACAACGACACGATCACACATATCGGCAACGATACCAAGGTCATGTGTAATCAGGATGATCGATGTGCCGGTTTTTTTCTGCAAATCCTTCATCAACGTCATAATTTGCGCTTGAATCGTTACGTCTAGTGCAGTTGTCGGCTCATCCGCTATTAGAAGCGTTGGATTACATGCAAGTGCGATTGCAATCATAACACGCTGACGCATACCGCCTGAGAACTGATGCGGGAACTGCTTTACACGTTCGCCCGCATTTGGAATACCAACCAAATTCAGCAATTCAACCGCACGGCTATTTGCATCCGATGCGCTCATTTTCTGATGTTTGATAAGAACTTCCGTAATTTGGCGACCTACTGTAAGCGTAGGATTAAGGGAAGTCATCGGATCTTGGAAGATCATGCCGATCTCCTTACCGCGAATGGACTCCATCTCTTTCTCGCTTTTGCTTAGAAGATCTTCGCCCATAAATTTAATGGACCCCTTCTTGTACACACCCGGAGGTGTAGGGATCAGACGAAGAATAGATTGAGCGGTAACGCTCTTGCCGCTGCCGGACTCGCCGACAATGGCAACAGACTCTCCTGGGTTAATTTCCAAATCAACCCCGCGAACAGCCTGAACCTCTCCACCGCGCACGTGAAACGAGATATGCAAATCAGAAATACTTAGAATCGGATTACTCATAAGCTCACTCCCTGCGCTGTTTATTTTTTCATTTTCGGATCGAACGCATCTTGAAGACCGTCACCGAAAATGTTGAAGGCAAGCATTGTAATACTCAACAAGGATGCAGGAATCAGCATCAGCCATGGGTACAGTGTCCAAGAGGACATCGCTTCGCCAATCAATGTACCAAGCGAAGCTGCCGGCGATTGAACGCCTAGACCCAAGAAGCTTAGGAATGCTTCTGCAAATATAGCGGACGGTACCGACAACGTTACGGTAACGATGATCGGGCCGAGTGTATTCGGAATCAAGTGACGGAACAAAATCCGGGAACCGCTGGCGCCCATCGATTGTGCAGCAAGCACGTATTCATGGTTCTTCAGCTGCAAAATTTGACCGCGAACGATCCACGACATCGTAATCCAACCGGTGATGGATAGTGCGATAATGATGGTCGTAAGACCTGAGCCCATTACGACGGACAGCAAGATAACGACAAGCAGATGCGGAATGGCATAAAGCACTTCAGCAAGCTTGTTCATTGCATCGCCGACACGTTTGCCTGCAAAGCCCATAATACCGCCATAAGCAACACCAATTACAAGGTCGATAAAAGCAGCCGTAAAACCAACAAGAAGGGAGATACGAACGCCCATCCATGTTCTCGTAAAGAGATCACGGCCTAGGTTATCTGTTCCAAACCAGTGCTTGCCCGATGGCGAAGCATAGGTATTCTTCAAATCGTTCGTAGATGAATCATAAGGCGAAAACATCGGACAAACAACTGCCAAAATTATCATGACGATCAGGACATACATCCCTGTAATCGCCCATTTGTTCTTCTGAAGACGTGCCCAGTTCTCTTGGAACGTGGAACGGCTTGGAGCTGTAATCACTTCAGCTTCTGTATGTCTTTGCTTCAATTTTTCAAATGGCGCTTTAGCAATCTGCTCTTCCAGGTGCAGTTCTTTCAGACGCGTACTCATTTTTTAACGACACCTCCGCTGACTTTGATACGCGGATCGACAAGAATGTAAGCCACATCTGTCAAGAAGCGTGCTGCCATAAGAATTACGGCGTAGAAAATCGTAATACCCATAATGAGCGTGTAGTCGCGGTTAGTGATACTGTCCACGAAGTGAGCACCCAAACCCGGCAGACCATAAATTTGTTCAACTACGACGGAACCTGTAATGATGTTCGCTGTCATTGGACCCAGATAGGTAACAACCGGCAAAATACCGTTACGAAGTCCGTGCTGCCACAGAATAGCTGACGGCGTCAACCCTTTTGCCTTAGCAGTACGAATATAGTCCGAGGTCAGTACCTCGAGCATTGTTGAACGCGTTAATCTCGCGATGAATGCAATAGGGAGTGTCGACAAGGTGATTACAGGAAGCACGTAATCGAGCGGGCTTTCCAACCCTGCAACATTAAATATCGGCACCTTAACGGCAAGATAATATTGGATCATGGCACCGATAACGAAGTTTGGAACCGAAATACCGATAACGGCAATAAACATCGCCAGGTTATCAATCAATTTCTTATGTCTTAGCGCTGCCATCATACCGAGGTAAATCCCGACAATTACCGAAACAACTACTGCAATCAAACCAATTTTAAGCGAAGTACCGAAGGAATCCGTAATAATACTCGATACAGTACGGTTCTGACTTCTCATGGATTCACCAAGATTAAGTTGGAACAGGTTTTTCATGTAAATCGCGTATTGCGTGCCAATCGGTTTATCCAAGCCGTAATGCGCCATAATTTGCGCTTTAATCTCCGGCGGAATTGCTTTTTCTTGTGTGAAAGGGTCCCCTGGGACAGCCTTCATCAAGAAAAAGGTTGCGGTGGCTAGAATTAGCAACGAAATCACAATATTAACGAACTTACCACCTAAATACCGAGCCATCCCAAGCCCCCCCAATCAAAGAGAAGGGATATATATGGGGAACCCACATATATCCCTATACCCCTTAGTATTTTCTTGCTGTTATTATTTTTCGATCGAGATACGAGTGTAGTCAACGTTGCCGCTGTAGTCAACAACCGCATTTTTCACATACGATTTAACCAATTGAGCGGACGAGTAGTAGTAAAGCGGCATAAGTGCTTGATTGTCGCCAATCAGCAATTTCTCTGCTTTAGCCATAGCGTCTACACGTTTTTGTTGATCGTTAGTGCTGTAAGCTTCTTTAACCAGTGCATCGTACTCTGGGCTTGCGAAGCCGATATCGTTGTTACCGCCTTTGGATGTGAACATGTCGATGAAAGTCATCGGGTCATTGTAGTCAGCACCCCAACCAGCGCGTGCAACATCATAGTTCAAGCTTTGACGGTTTTTCAAGAATACTTTCCACTCTTGAAGATCCAGTTTAACTGTGATGCCAAGGTTCGTTTTCCACATGTCAGCGATTGCTTCAGCAACGTTCTTGTGAAGACCTTCGTTGAAGGAAAGCGAGAATTCAGGCATCGAAGTCATGCCTTCTTCAGCCAAACCTTCTGCAAGCAATTTCTTAGCTTCTGTTACATCTTCTTTGAAGTAGTCGTCTTTCACTTCGGAACGGTATTCGCCGTTCACGCCGTGGATACCAGTGGAAACGAAACCGTAAGCAGGTACTTGTCCGGCTTTAGTTACGTTGTCAACGATTGCTTGACGGTCTACAGCCATTGCAAGAGCTTTACGAACTTTTGCGTTGTTGAAAGGTTTCTTTTGGTTGTTGAAGTTGTAGTAGTATGTGCTTGCAATACCTTTTACAGACAATTCTTTGTTGTTTTCTTTACGGAACTTGTCAAGCTGTTCCGGCGGGATGCTGCCTGTTGGAGCGCCTGCCCAGTCAAGTTGACCTGTTTTGTACATGTTTAGCTCTGTGTTAGCGTCTTTAACCATCGAGAATTTAACGCTGGACAATTTGATTTCGTCTTTAGCCCAGTAGTTCTCGTTAGGTACAAGCTCAATGGAATCGCCGTGTTTCCACGATGCCAGTTTGAAAGGACCATTGCTGATGTAGTCTTTGGACTCAGCAGCCCAGTTAGCATTCTCTTTCGCCGATTTGTGAACCGGGAAGGAAGTGAAGAACGCTGTGATATTCAAGAAGTATGGAGTCGGGTTTTCCAACAGTACTTCAAGCGTTTTATCATCGAGTGCTTTAACGCCGACTTGTGCAGGATCAGCGATGTGATCCGGGTTGTCTTGCTCGATGTTATAGTTTTGTGCATTTTTGATGTAATAGAGCTGGTAAGCATATGGAGCCGGTGGGTTTAGCTTAGGATCCAAAGTACGTTTCCAGGAGTATTCGAAATCGCCTGCAGTAACAGGGTCACCATTGGACCATTTCGCGTCATCGCGAAGGTGGAACGTGAATTTCTTGCCGTCTTCCGAAATATCCCATTTCTCAGCTACGCCTGGAACGATATTACCTTTGTCGTCCATACGTGTCAGACCCTCAAAGAGTCCGCTCAGCACAGTGAAGGATACTTGATCCTGTGCTTGTGCAACATCGAGACTAGGCGGCTCGGATGTAAGGTTCATCCGGAACGTTTGATCGCTACCCGATCCGCTTTTTCCGCAGGCAGACAATACGCCTGTTAGAACGAGCATGAGTGAAACTAGAACTAGCATTTTCTTTTTCATTCTTAGAACCCGCCTCCATGTTGATAAGTGTAATTTTTTAAACCCAGAGCCAATAATACAACGATTTTAAACATTTGTAAAACACATTTTGAACAGTTGTAAAGATTTACTATCTTTTCGTGTCATATAAGTTAACAAGAACGTGACTGGTAGCGTATTCAGCCCTTGTGCTCACTAGCTTTTACGAACTTATTGTGCCACAAAATAAGACGACCACCACAGGCCAAATTTTACCTGTGATGGTCGTCTTATTTATTTGGGTTTCGGGATTACTTTGCGTTTGTCGAACCGTTTGTCGCAGCATTGCCCGTAGTTGGTGCTTGCGCCGCATCCTCTGCAGCTGCATCTTTGATTGTGTTCGTGATTTTCGATTTGCTCTTCAGGTCTTCGAGCCAAGTCGGCGACAGCTCTTGTACCTTCTGCGCTATCAATTGCTCTTTAATATCGGCTTTCTTCTCATCAAGCGTTGCCGCCTTAGCAGCTTTATGATCGGTTGCTTTGATGATATGGAAGCCGTACTGCGTTTGAATCGGTGCGCTGATTTCGTCTTTCTTCAGCTTGAATGCAGCTTCTTCAAATGCCGGATCCATAGCGCCTTTGCCGAAGAAACCAAGGTCGCCGCCTTGTTCTTTGCTGCCTGGATCAGTGGACTTCTCTTTCGCCAACGTTGCAAAATCTGCGCCTTCTTTAAGCTGTTTCTCGATTGCATCCGCTTCTTCTTTGGTGGCTACAAGAATATGCGAAGCCTTCACTTGTTCCGCCTGATCGAATTGTGCTTTGTTTTGCTCAAAATACGTTTTAATATCTTCGTCCGTTACTTTCGCCTGTGGCTCCAGAATTTTGCGGATACGAAGCTGCATTGGTGTTTGTTTCTTCAAATCGTCAAGCGTCATACCTGCCTGCTGAAGCGCTGTCTCGAATTCCGCTTCGGATGGGAAACGCTTCTTGATGCTGTCGATTTCTTTCGTCACTTCAGCATCGCCTACAACGATGCCCGCTTTATCTGCTTCTTGCTTAATAAGCTCGTCCTGAATCATGTTGTCAAGCGTTTGCTCGCCGCCAACCTTCGCCATCTCGTCATACAATTGATCCTTCGTTATGGCCACGCCGTTAACGGAGCCCACTGTATCGCTGCTGCCGCCGCCGAATGGCATTTTTACAATGGTGAAGATCAAAATGACAGCTAGTCCGATCGAAATGTACATCCATGCCTTACCGTTATTCGTTGCTGCAGGAGCTGCTGCTACCTCTGGTACAGGCTGTACAACTGCAGGTTGTTGTTTATCCTCTTCGGTCTCTTCGACAGCCTGTTCCTTGTCCCTATCTGTCGATTCGTTTTGTTCAACAGCTGTAACCTCAGCCGTTTCATTCGAGGACATATCCTCTTTCGTTTCATTCGTTTCTTGCTCTACTGCCTCAAGCTCATTGTCATTCAAATTTTTCTCTTTATCTTTCTCGTTCAACTTGAAAACTCCCTTCCGGCATTTGCAATCAGTTTTAACATTACTGTGACACTATATCATGTATAACCCGCGTAAACCTTAAGATAAGATGAAATATGACGAAATAATCGAAAATTCGTCAAAACAGCCAAGCATGCACAGGCAGCAAAAGTACAGGCGTAAACATGGCGCAAGCAGCCATGGAGAAGCCGCTGAGACCTCCCTGCTCTTCAGACTCGGAAAGCAGCTTCGCCGACCCAATTCCATGTGCGGCAGCACCTATTGCTATCGACGAGGCAATGTTGTCTCGCACACCGCATAATCGCAGCAGCGGAGGACCTGCAATACTGCCGACAAGTCCGGTCAATACGGTAAGAGCGGCAGTTAGTTCCGGCGCTCCGCCCAGCCAGCCGGATAAATCAACGGCTACGGCGGCGGTTACCGACTTGGGCAGCGCCGAGCGAAGAAAGTCTTCCGTTCCGCCAAACAGCACTACACACAGAGCATTCACCAGAAGGCCTACAAAACTTCCAACAAGAGCACCAAGCAATAAAGACGGAAGCATGCGGCGAAGCCTCATGGCATGCTTATACAACGGAACCGCCATCGCAACCGTTGCTGGGCCGAGAAAAAAGGTCACGATATCTCCGCCCGCCCTATAGTCAGGATAGGAGATATCCCCAAGCAGCAGCACCAAATAAACAAGGATCGGTGCGCTCAGCAGCGGATGCAGCCAACCCCATCGACGCCTTATGAGTACGGCGGCAGCGTATGCGGCCAGCGTCAGTCCGATGCCAAACATTGGATCAGCGAACAGTTCACTCCTCATTCCCTGCACGCTCCTTCCGCTTAACCAGCATCTTGGTTGATAGTCCTGTTATGATTACGATCGTTAACGTCCCTGCGGTAAGACTAACAATCGCCGCTAACCAGGATGATCCGATTTGCGGACCGAATGCTGCTGCACCGGCCAGAAGCGGGATAAAGAACAGCATCATATGCCGATTCAGAAATCCCGCACTTTGTTCCACCCACTCCAGTTTCACGATGCCCATAAATAAAGCTGCTGACAGAAGCAGCAGCCCTAATACATGTGAGGGAAGCGGAACCGACGCAAACTGATGCAACAGCCAGCCCAACCCGTCAAAGCCCATAATAATGCAAAAACCGCGCATCGCCTTAGTTCACCTGATTGCGAATATCGCCTTGCATAAACAAGCGCAAATTATCTGCTGCAATCCCCATCAGTCTTCTTCGTGCTTCGACTGTTGCCCAGCCGATATGCGGGGTAATCGTACAATTAGCGGCATGCAGCAGCGGATGGTCGACTGCAGGCGGCTCCACACTCAGTACATCAAGTCCCGCTCCTGCAATCCGACCGCTGTTAAGTGCTTCCGCCAAATCCTGTTCCACGATATGACCGCCCCGTGCAGTGTTAATAAGGATCGCCGAGCGTTTCATGAGTCCTAATGTACGCTGGTTCACGAGTCCGGTAGTGTCCTGCGTCAAAGGACAGTGCAGCGAGATAACATCTGCTGTGCGGAACAATTCACTGTTATTGACAAAGGTAACCGATTCAAGACCCGGAACCTCGCGAGGGGTGCGCGTCTGTACGACAACATTCATACCGAAAGCTAACGCTGCTCTGGCAACCTGCTGACCGATTTGGCCATAGCCGACGATCCCCATCGTTTTGCCCGATAGCTCCATCAGAGGATGCAGTGAAAATGTAAAATCAGGTCCTGCAGACCAACGTCCGCTATGTACGGCACTGCTGTGGGCACTTACATGATAAGTCAGCTCCAGCATAAGCGCGAAGACCAATTGAACAACGGAATGCGTGCTGTAATCCGGCACATTCGTCACCACAATGCCATGCTCTGCAGCGGCTTTCGTATCCACGATGTTATAACCGGTAGCTAATACGCCGATGTATTGAAGCTCCGGCAACTTAGCGATTGTTTCCGCAGAAATCGGCGTTTTGTTCGTGATCACGATATCGGCACTTAACGCTCGATTCACAATATCCTCGCGCGCTGTCCGCTCATACACAATCAGCTCTCCAAGCTTGCTGAATTCAGCCCAATCCAGATCTCCCGGATTCAACGTAAATCCATCCAAGACTACAATCCTCATCGCTTATATCTCCCCTTCGTTCTGCAATAATCCGAGTATTTCTTACGGCATGCCATTACGTTGATCATACCGCATAAATGCCTGGATGCGAACAAATTTCAGCTGATTTCAGCGACTTTTCAGACTCCTTTATTACTTCAACGCATATACGGAGTGTAGCTTTATTGCTGTAACGCGTTTTCTCAAAAAAGTTTCTTCATTATATATAGCGTTTTTTGCATGTTTCAAAACGGAAAACGTTAACCCAATCCGGTACAGTGAGAAGCTAACGGTTCATTGGCTCCTAAGTGAGTGATGGAATTATTCCGTTTTAAAATTTTCACGCAACTCCAATCCAGACCTTGGCGTTGAACAAAAAAATGAGGCTGTACTATTGTGAATAGTACAGCCTCAGGTTGCAGAGAAACTTAAGTTTGATCAAAACGGCGGGGCACACTACCCCCTCCCCCCGCGATGGATGCTGAGAGTTCGATTTGGCGACTCTCAGCGAGCAAACTAACCCCAATCCCTGCGCATCGGATGCTGAGAGTGCAGAATCTGAACTCTCAGAGCTAAAACCTCGCCATTATGATGCTGAGAGTTCGATTTGGCGACTCTCAGCTGCGGTCTCCTAACTCTAACGAACCGTGGAGGCCTTATAAGGCCGAATTTCACGCCTCCGAAAATCTAACGAACCGTAGGGGCGCTATTAGGGTGAAACGACTCCAAAATGCGCAAGGCCAAATAAGACCCGTACCGTTCGTTAGAACTTTCCGCACTCCTGAAATGCTCAGGCAGCAGCCCCTTCGGGACTTTCTCAGGCTGCCGAGACTTTCCCGAACATCCAAAAATAGGCTGCCGATTCAAAGATCGGCAGCCTTTGAATAGTACAGCCTCAGGTTGCAGAGAAAACGGCCTCACTCAACAGTCTATTTTGTAACGGTTGTGACAGCGCTTATTTGGCATAAAAAACCTCATTATTTTTTCTAACGGTTGCCACCAAGCTTATTTGGACACATTTCAATCCAAAATCCACCATTGGCAGTATATAAGCTCTGTCACAACCGTTAGCGTTTTAAAAGTCGACTTTTTCATGAAATAAGCACGCTGGCAACCGTTACAAATTTAACTATCGTGTCTGGCTCGGGCAGCGGAAGAACCTCAGGCTGTACTAATGAATAATACAGCCTGTTATATCTAATCAAACCCTTTAAATACAAGGATTAAATATTGATAAGTAGTACAACGATTCCCAAAATGAACAAAATGATAGGCATCATCATTTTGTTTGCCGCATCCTTCACTTTAATATGCGTAACGATAGCACCCAGCATGGTTACAACAATTAACCAACCGCCCCACACAGCTAATTTTTCACTCCAAATCCCTGCAATAAGCAATGCTGCGGTAATGATCTCAACGAAACCTGTAAATACCCTAAATCCTGCCGAATACCCGTAACGCTTGAATTCTTCAACCATTTGAGATCCGAACTTCATAAATCCAAACATCAGAAAGCCAATACCCAGTACAATTTGAAGAATGATTGAAAACACTTAACTCTCTCCCTTTACCCTAATGTATTTTATCCTATTATTATTTATCTTATATTTAGGATATTTATTATCCTATCATTAGGATTTATTTACGTCAAGGATAATTTCGTTTAACGAGCAAGTGAGACAACAAAAAAACCACGATGAATGTCCATCGCGGTGTATCTGATAGGGCTATAGATCAGGTAAAAAAAATCCGGGGCCCCATTGCTGGGGCCCCTTTCATGGGAGAGGAGAAACCGGACGAAGAGCTTATGGGGAAACGTAAGTCTTCTCCGCGGTTGTCTACGGCATCTCGCGACGCCGATATCTTAAGAATGCCCAGTTCAGGCGAATATATACATCGTTAAATCAATTTCTTCCTGTGCAGCACGGAAAGTAAACGGTAAAAATCATAGCTGCCGCCTTTTGGCGTATCGATCAGTTTCGATTTCACTGCTGCATCGACAGCGTCTTTCGCCCAATCAGGCACGGTATCCATTTCATTGCTGGCATCGATTTTAAGTGCCCATAATTGCAGCTCTTTTAATGCATTCGTCTGGTCTAGCAGCGCGATTTTGAGTTGATCATGGTCTGCCTTTAGCTTCAAGGCCATTCTCTGCAGCTCATCGAATGCCTTCTTCTCCTCTGCAGTCATCGGTTCATCCCCTTTGCTCTTGTAGTCATATTGCGTCAAGCTGCTCCCATTGATAATAGCAGTCAATTTACTCGCATAATCGGGATCTGTCGCATAGCCGCATGCAAGCAGCATCTGGACTTGTTCAAACGGCGTCTTAGCCATCCGCACTCGCTCATATCGGCTGCGTGCAAATAACAAATCCTGGTCCTTATAGAAATCGTAAATGCTATCATAAGCGCGGAATGTCGCCGTCAACGTAACTCGTTTACCGTCAATGACTTCCCATGTTCGTTTGTCCACGATCGCGCCTTTCCAATAACCATTGGGCACGCCTGATCCCACTTTATAACCTGCAAGGTTATTCCAGTAAGGAATATTGCCCCCTGTTTCCAACCAACTTTGGGCTAACCGGACGGATGGAAATATAGGCGATCCTTCTGCATAAAGCCGCTTCGCAACTGGGAGCAGCAGGTCAAAAAAGGATTGTTTGTCCATCTAGACACGACACCTCCCTACCATTTCGATCTTGCAACCTATTAACATATATATGAGATTCGCATCAGCTTGGTCACCGGCAATCGTCCCAGGCCCGTACAGCAGCCAGGATGAACGCCTAATTAGCCGCCTGCATACGATATAGGCAGCAGCCTCTGGAAAGGGTGATGGTTGGTGGAATTGCATTTAGCTCCAATACACTGGGTGTATCTTGCCTTTATCGTTTTTATTTTGGGTGTGCTGATCAAAAGACGAGATACGACGCTCGTTTGCGTGGTCGGCATCTTTGCGCTTGGCCTTATCGCAACTGAAAGCTTGAGCGATTCGGTGAGTGGTATTTTTAACAGCTTTATCTATGCAACGAAGGAGCTGCTCGGCACGATTTTCATCATCTCGATCATCGTTGCGATGAGTCGCATCTTGATTATTACCGGCATCAACGAAGTGATGGTAGAGCCGCTTACGCGTTTCTTACGCACACCTGCTCTCGCTTTCTGGGGAATCGGATTGATTATGATGGTGACCTCGTGGTTTTTCTGGCCTTCCCCCGGCGTAGCGTTAATCGGAGCTGTATTGCTGCCTGTTGCCGTCCGTGTTGGACTTCCGGCGCTTGGTGCTGCGATGGCGATGAACCTGTTCGGTCATGGCATTGCATTATCCGGTGATTATATCATCCAAGGTGCGCCGAAGCTGACCGCCGACGCAGCCGGGTTATCCGTTACCAGTGTCATGCAAGCCAGTGTGCCGCTAGTCATTGTGATGGGAGTAGTGACCACGCTTACAGCTTTCTGGATGATGCGCAGAGATATGCGTACAGGCAAGTGGAGAGACGGACTGATTGCGGCAAATACGAATCCCGTGAATTCGTTAACCGAAGATCGGGTCAACATGCCAATGACATGGAAGAAGACGCTTGCCATTCTCATTCCCCTCTTGTTTATTGTCGATGTCGTGGCGATGTTCGTGCTCAATCTCCAAGGTGGAGATGCGACGGCTTTAATCGGAGGCACAGCCGTGTTTATTCTGATCCTCGTCACGATGCTGGCCCATCGCAACAAAGGATTGGAACAGACGACCGCGTACCTTATCGAGGGCTTTCAGTTTGGATTCAAAGTATTTGGACCCGTTATTCCGATCGCGGCCTTCTTCTACTTGGGAGATTCGGCGTTTACCGAATTGTTCGGCGGCGGGCTGCCGGAAGGATCGCATGGCATAGTGAATGACCTGGGGGTGGCACTCGCCAATCACGTACCGCTTAATCAAGCAATCGGGTCCGTTACGCTGGCTGTCACCGGCGCCATTACCGGCCTTGACGGCTCCGGCTTCTCGGGGATATCGCTTGCCGGCTCGATTGCGCAGCTCTTCGCATCGGCAATCGGCTCCGGTGCGGCAACGCTCACTGCACTCGGGCAGGTTGCTGCCATATGGGTCGGCGGAGGCACTTTGATTCCGTGGGCACTCATTCCCGCTGCTGCAATTTGCGGCGTTGATCCGTTCGAGCTCGCTCGCCGCAACTTGAAGCCGGTCTTATTCGGGCTGGCCGTGACGACAATCGTCGCCATGTTCATCGTGTAAGTAAATAAGTCATAACCGGCTGATGATCAACCGGTTATGCCTTTTTATTATGCTTTGACAAATGCTGGCCATCCCACTTAAATGTGCGAATTACCACTTGGCTACGGCGACGGAATGACGCCGCTCTTCGTTCATTGGAGCAATTAATCTCCTATCCGATCGATCAGGTTATTTGCTACCATGGCGGTTTGTTCCGCGGAGATGTCCAAGCCCAGCTCAGATCCTTGATTGCCTAATAAAAAACGGGAGCCGGATACATGAACATCATGTACCCGATTCCCGCTGACAGACTTCACAGACGCCATAAACTTCAAATCGGTGATTCATAATCTTGAATGAACCCGGCAAATCGAGCGACTGGTCCATCGGACAATACTCGAATGTAAGTGTCTTCTCGCAATTGATGCAAATCAAGTGATGATGATGATGAGACAGGCAGCTCACGCGGAACTTCAAGCCCCCATCCATAAAATAAAACTGCTCCAGCGCTCCCATCTCACTCAGCAGACGCAAATTACGATAAACCGTATCGAAGCTCACGCTCGGATACGCGCGCGACATATGGTCATATACGTCCTTCGGAGACAAATACCCCTCCGTCTTCGCGAAAATCTCTGCCAGCTCTCGGCGCTGCTCGGTAATGCGCCAGCCGCTTTGCGACATGATCTCAATCATTTGCTTGACCGTATCTTGCGATTTATGAGCATCCGAATGGTTATGAGTATGGGAATGAAGTTCTGACATCGATAAACGTCCTTCCAATATTCCGAAGGTTCACGCTGTTACAGCTGCAATTTCGGAAGTGATATTCTTAGTTTAGCATATTTCGAAAGTATGACATAGCATGAAAGAGAGCAGCCAAGCGGCTGCTCTCTTCACGACCTATTCATAAACGCGTTTCATATTGCACAATCTGCGAAACGCTGACATCGCGCATCGGTGCGCCTTGCAACCAAGCCGCGTACCAGTCTGCCGTAAGCTGAGCCGTGAGCTGCGCATCCCATCGGGGCCGCCAGCCAAGGCGAGAAGCAGCTTTCGTCGTGTCGAGCAGCATCGGCGGCGCTGCCGCATCCGCCTGCTGCCGCTGCCTCGAGGCGCCTGCGGTCCCGCCAGCAGGCACCGACGCTGCCGGCTGGCCGCCGAGGCGAGCGCGCAGCGCCTCGGCCAGCCAGGCCGAGGTCCGCGCTTCGCATGTGCGCGGACCCAAGTTCCACGCCTCGGCGAAGTCACCGCCGCCGCCGCCGGGCGGGAACAGCCGCTGCGCGAGCGCGAGGCAGCCCGCGAGCGCTTCAAGCACGTGCAGCCATGGCCGGAAGCCGCTCGGCCATGGCTGCTGGTCCTGGAGCGCTGCGCGCTCGCCGGCCGCGGCGCGCACGCAGTCCGGCACGAGGCGGCCGCTCGCGAAGTCGCCGCCGCCGATGAGATGGCCCGCGCGGACAGTCGCGACCGCGGGCCCGTCAGTGCTTCCGGCGAAGTACGCGCGCCGGAAGGCGGACACGACAAGCTCCGCGCATGCTTTGCTCGCGGAGCCGGGCTCCGCTCCGCCGAGGCCGTCGGCTTCGCGGTAGCCGAGCACCCAATCGCGCGGCGCGTAACAATCCGCCGCGGTCATAGCCACTACAGCGCGGATCGGGTGATCCTCGTGTACGATACGCACCGCATCCAGCAGCGCAGCTGTCCCAGCGACATTGACATCAAAGATTTCAACCGTGCTGTGCTTCCCTTGATGTTCGGATTGCCCTGCCAAATGAAAAACCACCTCCGGCTTCGCATCCCTCAATGCGGCCGTAAGCTTCTCGGTATCCCGTATATCGCCTCTCGTCCACGGTATGATGTGCTCAAGTCCACACAGACGGTACATCGACGGCGTAGTCGGCAATTCATCGCTGTAGCCTGTTACAACCGCCCCTAAGCGGTGCAGCCATAAGCTAAGCCATGTTCCCACAAAACCCGTATGCCCCGTCACAAACACCTGTCTACCTTGCCAAAACGAATAATCCGGCATCGCTGTCCTGTCATCCTCTCCACTTTCCTAGGGTGAAGCCTACTCACACAGCTATGACAACAGCTTATGCAACTTCGCCCTATTTCGTTTGCGGACAAGCGGCTACCCCGCATCTCACATCTAACCCCGCTACACGCTACTACGTCGTATCACCTTCTACTTCCATCCACTCTCCATAAACACGCAAAAAAAACCGCAGGTCATGAAGACCCGCGGCCACCGCGAAATTTCTGTGTATGTGCTTTTGCCTCATCGGTGTTGGTCACCCGGTTGCGGCTCCATTCAATGAGAATGCGGTCGATATAGCGAAAATGCAGCTTACCGGCAAAGACGGATTCCTTAAGTGCGAATCGGATCAACTCGTCCGGATAACGATCTTGATCCACCCAGGCGCTGATCGTCTCGCATTCCATCGGAGACAACGGTCGGCCGAATTCTTGCTCGAATACAGAAAATAAATCCGATTGCTTCGGCCACTCGCCTGCGATACCGGCACCGGCACTGGCATGTACTCCGCCAGCACCTGCTCCTACACCGCCGGAACCCGCTCCACCAGCTATATATCCACCTGATGCTCCTAAACCCGCTCCTGCGCCGGAAACCACTCCAATTCCGGAACCAACCCCGACGCTCGCAGCACGCTGCAGCTCCCGATCATTCTCAAACGACAATCGCGCCTCTTCGGCCAACCATTCCGCGCTGCGGATAATGAAGCCGTTCCAGTTGTAGCGTTCAAATTGCATGCCGCTCACCGGGTCGATTTCCTCATCGATGGCGAGCAGCTCTTCCTTCATCAAGCGGCTGAGCAGCTGATGCGCTGCATTAGGCAGAATGCCAAGCCGCTCGGCCAGCTGCTCTGGCGTAGGGAAATCTACGCCTTCGACCTGACGGTACGTCATAAGCTGCAGCATAAGCAGCATCTCCGTATCCGTTAGCCCAATGCCGCGATAAGCACGGAGCAGACCGGCCGGCACCACGACGCCGCCGCCGTTCATGGCGGCAGCCATTCCGCGTGCGTAGGCCTTCCACATTTCGGTTTTCACCGTTCGTCCTCCCTCCCCTTGCGCTTACGGATACAGACGGTACAGCAAACGAGGGAACGGAATCGTTTCACGCACATGCTCCAAGCCGCAGATCCATGCCACTGTACGCTCTAGCCCCAGTCCGAAGCCGGAATGCGGCACTGTGCCGTATTTGCGCAGGTCTAGGTACCATTGATACGCTTCCGTTGACAATTCATGCTCAGCGAAGCGTTCTGCCAGCAGCTCCGGATCGTCGATCCGCTGCGAACCGCCGATAATCTCGCCATACCCTTCAGGCGCAATCATATCCGCACAAAGGACAACCTCCGGACGGTTCGGATCCGGCTTCATATAGAACGCTTTGAACGATGCTGGATAATGGGTGATGAACACCGGTCGATCATAGCTCTCCGCGATTGCCGTTTCATGCGGCGCCCCGAAATCTTCGCCCCACTGAATTTCATGCTTGTTCTCCTGCAAGAAATCGATCGCCTGGTCATACGTAATACGCGGGAATGGCGCCACGATGTTCTCCAGCTTGCTGATATCGCGGCCAATCGTTTCAAGCTCCTTACGGCAGTTCTTAACGACATTTTGCACCACGAAAGAAACGAATTGCTCCTGCACGCGCAAGTTTTCTTCATGATCCACGAACGCCATCTCGGGTTCGATCATCCAGAACTCGATCAAGTGACGGCGAGTCTTCGACTTCTCTGCACGGAATGTCGGGCCGAAGGAATACACTTTGCCAAGCGCCATCGCTGCGGCTTCCATGTACAGCTGACCGCTCTGCGTCAAATAAGCATCCTCGTCAAAATATTTCGTGTGGAACAGGTTCGTCGTGCCTTCGCAAGAAGAAGGCGTCAGAATCGGCGGATCCACGAGCGTAAATTGACGATCGTCAAAGAACTGCTGAATCGAGCGGATAATTTCCGCACGAATAACGAGAATCGCCCGCTGCTTCGGCGAACGCAGCCACAGGTGACGACGATCCATCAAGAAGTCGACGCCATGCTCCTTCGGCGTAATCGGATAGTCTTGCGCAATTTGGATAACTTCGATATCTTCAACGGTTAGCTCGTAACCGGACTGACTGCGCGGCTCCTCACGCACAATGCCTTTCACGTAAAGGGAGCTCTCCTGCGTCAATTCCTTCGCGGAGTTCCAAATTGTTTCCTCGATTTCACTCTTTACAACAACACCTTGCACATAACCTGTTCCATCGCGCAGCTGTAGAAATTGGATTTTACCGCTGGAGCGTTTCCCGTTCAGCCAGCAGCCAATCCATACGGATTGTCCGGCAAAATCCTTCAATTGTCCGATCGTCGTTAATGTTTTCATCGTTTATTTCCGCCTTTCCGTCTATACGGATCTTCATATTCATTAAACCATCTATTCTTTCACGATCTCATACGTATCTCTTGCAATTAATAGCTCTTCATTCGTCGGAACGACTAGCACACTGACGCGTGAGTCATCCTTCGTAATGTACCGCACTTCTTTGGACCGCTCTGCGTTGCGATCTTCGTCGAGCTCGATACCGAGGAAAGTCAGCTGCTCGCATACCGCTTTACGGACGGCAACGGAATTCTCGCCTACACCGGCTGTAAACACGACTGCATCCAAGCCATTCATACCGGCCGCATAGGCACCGATATACTTGCGAAGGCGGTAGGTGTACATATCGAAAGCCAGCTTCGCATGCTTATCGCCATCTTCCATCGCGGTCACGATTTCACGCATATCGCTGCTGATGCCGCTAATGGCCATGAGTCCGCTATGCTTATTGAGCATGGAGTTCACTTCATTCAGCGTCAGCTCTTCTTTGTTCATCGTAAATGGCACGATTGCCGGATCCAAATCCCCGCTCCGCGTCCCCATCATCAACCCTTCAAGCGGCGTTAATCCCATACTGGTGTCAAAGGACTGTCCATTCAGAATGGCCGCGCAGCTGGCGCCGTTTCCGATGTGGCAAGTTACGATCTTCAGCTCATTGAGCGGCTTGCCCAGCTTCTGTGCAGCTAGTTTACTCACATAGTTATGCGAAGTGCCATGGAAGCCATAACGCCTGATTTTGTGGCGGCGGTACAGTACCATTGGAATGGGATACAGAAACGTCTCTATCGGCATGGATTGGTGGAACGCCGTATCGAATACGACAACCTGCGGCACGTCCGGCAGGTTCAATTCAACGGCAGTAATGCCCATCATCGCCGGCGGATTATGAAGCGGCGCCAAGTCGAACAAGCGCCTGATTTCTTTCTTCACATCAACGGTGACGAGGGTAGACTGTTTGAAGCTCTCGCCGCCGTGGACGACCCGATGACCAACGGCCTTGATTTCATCCAACGATTTCAATACGCCATGTTCGCGGTGCACCAATATGTTGCTGACTTTGCGGACAGCTTCATTATGATCGAGAATTTCACTAACCCGATTCACCTCAATACCGTCTGTCGGTTCATGGGTCAGAATCGAATCATCCATGCCAATCCGCTCTACGCGGCCTTGGGCGAGAACCGATTCATCCTCCATGTTGTACAGCTGATATTTCAACGAAGAGCTGCCTGCATTCATAACGAGAATGATCATACTCGGCCTCCATCTTTATCGTAGCTGAAGAAGCCGGCGCCGCTTTTCACGCCGAGCTGCCCGCCTCGCACCATTTTCTTCAGAATGAAGGATGGCCGGTATTTGAGCTCCCCGTATTCTCGGAACATCCGCTCAAGCGCCGCGAGCACCGCGTCGAGACCGAATCGATCCGCCATCTCGAACGGTCCGTGCTGGAACGAATAGCCGATTCGCATAGCGCTGTCAATATCGTCAGCCGAGGCGACTCCTTCCTCAAGCACGTGCAGCGCCTCATTTATGAACAGGCAGATAAGCCGCGTAGTGACGAAACCGGGCGACTCGAACACCATGACGCCTTTCTTATGTATCGTTTCCTCAACAAAATGTTTGGTTTGCTCGAAGGTTTCATCTGAGGTTCTGAGACCGCGCACGATCTCTACCAAATCCGTCTTACTGACCGGATAGACGAAATGCATGCCGATTACACGCTCCGGATGATTCGTCACACTTGCAAGCTCGGTTAAGCTTAGTGTTGACGTATTGCTCGCCAGAATAACCTGCGGCGCGCAAATGTGATCCAGCTGCTTGAAGATGTCCAGCTTGCTGTCCACATCCTCCGTAATCGTCTCAATGACAAGCTCGCATTCAGCCAAATCGGAGAACTTCTCCATCGGATGAATCCGGTTCATAACCAGCTTCTTCTCCGCTGACGTAAGCGCCCAACGCTCCATCTGCTTGTCTAAGCTTTGTTCAATCATATTGATCGCATGATCCAATCGTGTTTGGTCTTGTTCTACTATGTAGACCTCAAGACCGTTAAAGGCCAGCATTTCACAAATGCCCTGCCCCATCGTACCGGCGCCAACGACGCCTGCTTTACGTACCGCTGTCAACGTTCACACCTCCATAGTTCTGTGTCTATTATACATATTTTTAAATCAAATAAGAAGGCGGAGGGGCTCCGCCTTCTTCGTCATCCATTATTGTGCTGCGAGCAGCTGTTCCTCTGAAACGACCTGGCCAAGTAAAGAACGGAAGCGGTCACCGCTCAACGTTTCTTCATTGGTCAGCACCTTCAGTGAGGACGTAAACACTCCACGATTACTCTCCAGCATGCGTTTCACACGTTCCATAAGCTCATTTAAGATACGTCCGTTCACATCCGCCCACTTGTCGGGCGTCATCATCGAGCTGTCGATAATGCCAAGATCGGTAAGACCTGATTCCACCATAGAACGAACGATACTCATCGCCTGATCGAAATCTCCTCTGGAGCCTGTGCTGCGTCCGCCATAGAAGATCTCTTCCGCTGCAGCTCCGCCTAACGCAATCATAATCTGACCTTCCAAGAACGGCTTCGTATACAAATACTTATCCTGCTGCGGGTTATGACGTACATAACCCAGCGCCTGTCCTCTAGGCAGCAGGGCTACCTGGGAAACACTGCCCGGACGTATGAGTTCCGCTGCAATCGCATGGCCCAATTCGTGCAAAGCCACACGTTCACGCTCTTCACTCGTCGCTTCGCGATCCGTGCGTTCACCCATCATCACTTTATCAATGGCCATGGATAGATGACGTTGGCTAATCACTTCGCCTTCTTCACGCATTGCATAGATGGCAGCTTCATTCATGACGCTCTCCAGCTGTGCGCCGGAGAACCCGAAGGACTCTTCCGCAATCTTATCGAGGTTTACTTCCTCGGTATGGAGCGGTTTGTTCTGCGCATGGATATTAAGAATATGCGAGCGGCCTTTCTTATCCGGCAAATCAACGGCGATATGACGATCGAACCGGCCGGGACGAAGCAGTGCACTGTCCAGCATTTCCTTTCGGTTCGTCGCGCCGATCAACAGAATACGCGGTGTATCCGACGTATGGATACCGTCAAGCTCAGTTAAGAGCTGATTCAGCGTTTGGTCATACTCGCGCTGCTGTCCGCCGTCGCGTTTTCCACCGATAACATCGATCTCATCAATGAAAATAACGGCACTTTCCTTGTTCTGCTTAGCCGCCTTCTGGCGGGCTTCCTTGAACAATTCGCGGATACGGCTTGCGCCGACGCCGACATACATTTCAACAAATTCAGAACCGGATGCGGCCACATAGATCGAATCCGTATAATGAGCTGCCGCTTTCGCCAGCAGCGTTTTCCCTGTTCCCGGAGGGCCTGTAAGCAAAATGCCCTTCAGTGGTCGAATACCGAATTTCGAAATTTGATCGACATGAATCAGAAAATCAAGCGCTTCGACGAGCTCCTGCTTCGCTCGGTCCTGACCGCCGATTTGGTCAAACGAAAGCGGCTTCGTCACTCTCGCCTTTCCTCTGCTTCCACCGCCTACTGTAGCCAAATTCCCACGTGACTTCGCCATGTAGAGCAATCCACCGACAATAACAGCAAGAAAAACAAGTGGAATGGTGTTTACACCTACATAAAACTGCAGAAATAAGATAAAAACCGGCACGAAGCCGATCGCCATTTCTTTCCCATACTTAAACATTCGGCCACGCTCCCAACGTATTTGGCGTACGAGGCAATAGGATGTACTTCTCCGATTTACTGTCTTTTAACGTAATATAGACATTCGTATCATCCATTTCAGATACTGCAGTAACACCGGCGTTTTGGCTCTGGATTTGTTTCAAGGTTGCCGGAATATCCGCGTAATTGCGATGCTCCATGGCTTGGGCGACATCGAAGAGCATCGTCGACCAGATGTCATCCAGCTGCTTTGACGTCTTGTCATTACGAATATCAAGCATAAGCTCACGATTCCCGATCATGTTATCGCCTTTCGTAGCGATCGTATCGTACACGTTCCGCAGATTTGCATCACGGTCCAGCTTTAAATCGATCGTAACCGAGCTGCGACTGATTACCGGCTCTCCTTCTATCACTCCAGGTGTTTCGGCAACTATGCGTTCAAGCGGCTCAATCGTCGCCACATTACGGTGTATATACCAACCGCCTACTAATAATCCGGCAGAAATAACTGCAGTAATAATGGCTGGAAGTAAACGTATTTTCATAGCAAAAAGCCCCCTTCATCGAACAATTTGCGCTGCACTTTCGTCTATCACTTGCTGCTATACGAAAGTATATCACAACCTGCAGATACAGAGGGCGTGTAATAAAAGGGAACTATGGTCGATCTTACTGCATGTTGATTATCGTTCTACTCCTACCTTGCAGGAAGCTTATACGTAATCAAGAACACGCCATCGCGGAAGCGATAAAACTCGTAATAATGATTCGTCACGCCGGCTTGATCACGGGAATAGAATACTTCCCAAACCGGCTCGCCACCGAATAGGCCGAGCTTTAAGTGTGAGATGGCAGCGTCCGGCTTCCCAAGCAGAAACCGTTCCTTCATCTCGGATTTAGCAATACCTTCATTCTCTCGCAGCGTAATGGACTCATTCTGCTTCAGCCATACATATGTAGTATCGCCATTATGGTCCTTTCCTTTTACGACCCAGACCGGTTCGTCCCAAACATAATGATAAGAGTTGTCCACGCTGCTGAGACTGCCGCGATCCTTCGCTTCGGCTTCTGCAGCTTGTTCTTCCTTCCAAACAGGAGTCTGCACAGACCGGTAATACCAGTTTAGCGCAATCAAGATAAGAATGATCACGGTGGCACTAAGCGCAATCCAGCGGCCTGCTGACATTACCGGCGGTCTTTTGCGTCGATTAGCACGCATTAGCTGGAGAGCAGCCTTTCGAAGCAGCGCTGCGCCTCAGCGCGAATTTGTGCTTCATCCAGGAAGACACATTCGCCTTGCTTCACGACTTGAACGCCATCAACCCATACATGAACAACGTCGCGGCCTGATCCGGAATACACGAGGTGGGAGACAATTTCAGTCTGTGGATAGAAATGCGGCTGTTCGATATTCAAAGCGATAAAGTCGGCCTTCATACCCGGTTTAAGTGCGCCTAAGCGCTCCTCCTGCCAAATCGCTCGTGCGCCGTATACGGTACCAAGCTTAAGCGCTTCCCATGCCGGAACTGCAGTCGGATCGCCGGAGATCCCTTTGTGAATCAATGCTGCCAACCGAATTTCATCGAACAGGTCCAAATTATTATTGCTTGCCGCACTGTCCGTCCCAAGCGATACGGTTACGCCGGCTTTCATCAGATCCGGTACACGCGCAATGCCGCTCGCAAGCTTCAGGTTGCTGGCAGGGTTATGGGAAACACTTACGCCACGCTCGGCAAGAAGCGCGATCTCTTCATCAGTTAAATGAACCGCATGCGCGACCAAAGCCGGACGGGAGAAGAAACCAAGCTTGTCCAAGTGCTCGACAGGCCGGCAGCCGTAATCATTGACATTGAACTGCACTTCCGCAGCCGTTTCCGACATATGTGTATGAAGCGGCAGATCCAGTTCGTTCGCAGCTTCTACGATACGAGCGATATAATCCGGAGGACATGTATATGGAGCATGCGGTGAAAGCATCGTACGAATACGGCCGTTTGCTCTTCCGTTCCACTCTTGCGCAAATTGCTTTGCTTCATCCAGCTTGGCAGTTTGCACGTCCGGCGGGCAAAGTCCAATTACACCGCGAGTAAGCAGGCCGCGCATACCGGATTGCTCTACAACCTCAGCTACGATGTGCATCCGATCATACATATCGACGAATGTTGTCGTTCCGGATTTCAGCATCTCGGCAACGGCCAGAGCAGTCCCCCAGCGAGCATCCTCATCCGTATATTTGCCTTCCATCGGCCACATCTTCTGCTCGAGCCATACTTGCAGCGCTTCGTCATCGGAATAGCCGCGGAGAAGTGACATTGCAGCATGTCCATGCGTATTGATTAAACCTGGCATGAATACCAGCCCTCGTCCATCTATACGTTCAGCCCCTGCCGGAATCGGGTCCGGCGCTTGCTCATCCAGATACAGAATGGTATCGCCTTCCACGACCATATGGCCCTTCAATACGGGACGCTGCTCGTCCATCGTGACAAAAGTACCGTTCTCAATCCACAACCGTTTCATTCTCGTCGTCCCCTTCTTCATCCAAGTAATACGCTAAGCTCATCAGCTCAGTAGTGAAATTCGCATAATGGATACGCACATGCTCCTGCACTCTGAGAATCGTAGGAGCAAAATTCAAGATGCCATCAACGCCGGCCTCGACGAATTTATCTGCTACATTTTGCGCTTCAATTGCAGGTACTGTAATGATTCCTATGCGGATATTGAGTTCAGCGACCGTTTCTTTCAGCTTATCCATCGACATTACAGTCAACCCATTAATGGAAGCACCCACCATAGAAGGATGAACATCGAAGACGGCAGTGATTTTCATATTATCCTTCAGATACGTATTATAGTTGCAGAGTGCTCGTCCTAAGTTCCCGGCTCCGACCAGCCCTACATTCAGCGGCTGGTCCAGCTTTAGAATTTGACGGATTTTCTCGATCAAATAAGTGACATCGTAACCGATCCCTTTTCGGCCAAAATCGCCAAAGTAAGCGAGATCCTTCCGGATTTGTGCCGGATTCAGATCCAGCTTATTGCCAAGATCTTGTGATGAAACCGTCTGAACATCCCGCATGTTCAGATCGTTCAAGACCTGCAGATAAACCGGTAGTCTGCGAACGACCGCCTCGGATATTTTCATCGGCTTCATTTCTCCACCTCTTCTTCACTTGGAGTTGAACTTGGACTTGGTGCAAGCCATTCGCGTATGCGAGGAACAATTTGCTCTAAATGCATATGCTCGATCTTCGGCCCCGGTAGGGAATACAGAAAATATTTGCCATAATACGTATCAATCACTCTGGTATCGTAGATAAGAACAATGCCGCGGTCCTTACCGGTCCGCACAAGGCGGCCAAAGCCCTGCTTGAAGCGAATTACCGCCTGCGGGATGGAAAGCTTCATAAACGGGTTCTGCTTCTGCTCCTGCAGCAATTCAGACTTTGCTTCCACCAGCGGATGGTTAGGCGGCTGGAATGGAAGTCTGACAATCGCCAGACAGGTCAATGCATCACCGGGAATGTCTACGCCTTCCCAGAAGCTGCTTGTTCCAAGCAGAACAGAAGCTTGCTGCTGTTGAAATCTTCTGGTTAGTTTGCTGCGATTGCTGCTGTCAATTCCCTGTCCCAGAACATGAATTCCGGTTGGCGCCAGCGCTTCCTTGAGCGGATCATAAACCTGCTTCAGCATCCGATAGGACGTAAACAGAACGAGCATACGACCTTTTGTCTCAATCGCCGCCTCTGTCAATGACTTTACCAGCATATCATTGAACTGTGGATCTCCTGCGGCACCTTTCAGTACAGGGAAGTTACGCGGGATAATGACCAGCGCTTGTTCTCTGTAATTAAACGGTGACGGCAGTTGAACCGTCTTCAGGCGTCCCTGCTCCTCATCTTTGGTTAGACCCAGCTGCTCACATGCATATTGGAATGATTTCTGAACGGATAAGGTCGCTGAAGTGAGAATGACGCTTTTCTTAATATCGAAGAAATAAGTACGCAGCTGGCTGCTCACATCCGCAGGTACAGCGTATAGCTGAATCGATTTGGCTCTTGAATTGCTGTTCGCTTCAAGCCAGTATACGGTATCGGTCTTATCTGCTTTCATGAATTGTCGCAAATCATCTCTGGCCCGGGACAGGTCTTTGATCGTGCCGCTTAAGTCCGTCACCAATGCGGCGATGCCGGGATCATCGATCTCTTCTTTAATGGCTGCAAACACTTTATCGAGAGGACGAATGATTTGGCTTAAGTATCCGTTAATCGCTTCCTCAATGAGCTGTGCATCCGACCAATAATCCGGCAGCTTGCCGCTGCGGAGTCTGAGCACGAATTGCCCGGTTTCCCCGCTAGAGCCATCCCCTGTGCTCTTCGTACCTGGAGCACCGTTGCCCATCAGCGTGTACAGCATTTCAAACAAGCGATCCCACTCATCACGCAAGTCGCCGAACACCGGAACAACTTCATCGATTTCCTCGCGCCATTTCTGGGTTTTCTCGACGTCCTCGTTCGCCAATCTGCTCTTAAGCGCAATCAACTGGCCATTGCGTGCATCTTTGCAGAGTCTTAGTACCGGATGCTGGACGGAATAATAGGAAACCTGCGTACCCAAATGTTTGCCTGCGACCTCTTCCAAATGATGGGCTTCATCAAGGATGAGATGCTCATATCCCGGAAGCAATCGATGATCCGCTCGTATATCCGTGAAAAGCATCGAATGATTGGTAATAACGACATCCGCAATATTGGCTTCCTGCTTCGCGCGATGATAATAGCAGCGTTTGAACCAGGGACAGGCACGATTGAGACAGGAGTCGGTGTCACTGGCAACCGTTCCCCAGAAATCAGCACCCCGATTGCCAAAATTAAGCTCTTCCTGATCACCGTGATTCGATTCACTCAGCCATACGACCATCTGCGAAGCCGTAATTCGATCCTCTGCCGGTGAAGCGAAATCACGCATATTTACTTTACCTTCAAACTTGCGTAAACATAAATAATTGCCGCGTCCCTTAAAGACGGCGGCTCGGAATGGATAAGGCATGACAGCCTGCAGCAGCGGCAGATCGCGTGCCCGCAGTTGTTCCTGCAGGTTAATCGTGTGCGTGCTGACGACTATCTTCTGATTGTGCTGGACACCATAGTACAGAGCCGGGATGAGGTAGCCCAGCGACTTTCCTGTGCCTGTACCTGCCTCTATGAGCAAATGACGCTCCTCTTCCAGCGCATCAATCACTTCTTGGAACATCATGTTTTGCGGTTCTCGCTCTTCATAACCAGGAACAAGGGCGGCAATTTCGTTCTTGATATGCGTCAGAAATTGCGGGAACGTCCAGTCCGTCACAGACGTTCCGGATTCCTCGTCCATGTTCTCCCTTGGATGCTGTTCCTCTGACCAATCGCCGGCTTTCATGGCAAATTGACGGAAGTAATGATAAGCATCGGGATCGATGGACGTTTGCGTTTCTTTCATGAAGGCCATCTGAGAAACGTACCATCCTAAATCATCCAAGTCATCGCCGAGCAGGTTCGCCAGACGCTGCAGCGTTAGCAGCGGTAATCCCTTCAGCTTGTTATAGCAAATGCTGAACAGTTCCGCTGTTGCCATCGCATCGCTGTCCGCGCGGTGATGTTGGTTATGTTCAATTCCGAAAAATTCAGTCACCGAGCCCAGCTGATAAGTCGTTAAGGTAGGATAAAGAATGCGCAATAAATCAATCGTATCCAGTCGTCTTCCGTCAAAAGGCAAATAACCGCAGCGATCCAGCGCCGAATTGAGAAAGCCCGCATCAAAGCCGACATTGTGAGCAACGAGAACGGCGTCGCTGAGCATGGGTATGAGCTCAAGCAGTACCTCATCCAGCTCCGGCGCATTCGCAACCATTGCTTCATCAATGCCGGTTAGCTGCGTTATGAACGGTGGAATCGCAATCGTCGGTTTGACGAACGTACTGTAAGAATGAACAACGTTTAGTTCTTCATCCAGCAGCACAAGACCTACTTGTATCATTTCATCACCGGCACTATGACCGGTCGTTTCCAAATCCAGTACGGCATAATTCATCCGGTAAGTATCCTCTCACAAAAACTAAAGCTGGCCACTCCCGAATAAAAGGGATAGCTGGCCTGCATGCTGCTCGCATGACTTCATATTCGACAATGGATCCATAAAATTAGGATCTGCTTCATGGGCCTTCTCAAAGTAGACGGCCGCCTGTTCTAAATTCATGCGGACAGCTTGTATGCAGCCCAAGGCGTTAAGGCCAAGCGCCTTCCACTTCGGATGCTCGGTAACTTCTACAAGCAGCTGAAAGTGACGCTGAGCTTCATGCCATTCCTGCAAATGCATGCATGTCATGCCCAGGAACAGCCGTGCACGATTATCGTCCGGCGATCTTCTGACCGCATCTTGAAAATGCTTAAATGCATCTTTAAACATAAATAATTTAAAATAGCCTTGGCCTTTGGACATCGCCTGCTGCATCTCGAACGCGGCATCATCATCGAAATCATCGCATGGAACCGACTTCTCGATAGCTGCAGCCACGGGGGGATTCCCTTTGCTTGCTGCAGCAGGCTTCTGCTGCTGGAGGGGCGGTGCAGGGACAGCCGAGATGGTCTTCGGATAACCGGATGCAGGCGCTGTCGGCTTCGGAGGTGCTTGGCCAGTACTGCTGCCTTTCGAATGTGCCAGCTGCAGATCTCGGAAATCCGCCATCTTCTCTTCAAATTGCAGCCATTCCTCGATAAAGGTATCGCTGAATTGTTTCAGGGAGGACAACTGATCATCAAGCTGCTTGCGTTGTGCGCCGTTTGCGTGCGGATAATGGATAATAATTTCTTCGAGCATTTCCTGCATGGTAGCAAATACATGTTTGAACATATCGTCGCACCCACCTTCACGCCAGGATAGAAGTGAATTTGTTATGCTCATTCTTTGCCCCCGCACTGCTTTTCATACTCTGTCCCAGACGTTTCACAGCGCTGGCATCAAGTCGGGCAGATGCCGGTTTACAAAATAGTGGAATGCAATTCCTGCTCAAGCATTTGAACAGGCTTGTTTCCTGCATCAAGGATGACAACCTTTGGTTTATACGTCCGAGCTTCTTCCTCGGTCATCATGCCGTATCCAATAATAATGACATTATCTCCGGGTTGTACGAGGCGTGCCGCTGCGCCGTTCAAACAGATCACGCCGGAGCCGCGCGGCCCTGTAATGACGTATGTTTCCAGGCGAGCACCGTTATTATTATTGACGATTTGCACTTTCTCATTAGCCCAAAGATCGGCAAGCTCCATCAAGTCCTCATCAATGGTGATGCTGCCCACATAATTGAGGTTCGCTTCCGTGACGGTCGCTCGGTGAAGTTTGGATTTCATCATCGTTCTGAACATTTGTGTCACCTCCGCCGAGTTGAAATAAACGATTGTCAATTAAGCGCGTACTGCCGAATTTGACTGCAAGCGCAATAATAATGGTTTGAGATAAAGCAGATAATTCCGTATTGGTACCTATAGGCGATAAATTCGGATAAGTAAGAAGTTCAGCATAATCAATCTCTGCGAACGGAACGGATCGAATCGAAGCCGCGATTAACTCAGACAGCTTCAGATGCGTCATTCCAGGCTGCTTGAGCCAGCTCTCAGCCGCTCTCAGCGTCTCGGACAGGATTACGGCCTGCTTGCGCTGATCGTCGCTTAGATACACGTTCCGCGAGCTCATGGCGAGGCCATCTGCTTCACGCACTGTTTCGCAGCGGACAATCTGAACCGGCATATTGAGATCATGCACCATCTGCTCAATGACCGCAACCTGCTGGGCGTCTTTCATGCCGAAATAAGCACGATTCGGTTGAACCAGATTAAACAGCTTGCTGACTACGATGCCGACGCCATCGAAATGGCCCGGTCGCGAGGCACCGCATAATCGTTCAGTCACCTCGGTAATCAGTACTTTGGTTAACGGTTTGGTCGGATACATCTCCTGAACGGTTGGCGCAAACAGCAAGTCAATACCATTTGCTTGAGCAAGGGCGGAATCCCGCTCCAAGTCCCTGGGGTAGCGGTCGAAATCTTCATTCGGTCCAAATTGAAGCGGGTTTACGAATATAGTTAAAACCGTATAATTGCATTCTTCACGTGCCCGCTTCATCAGGCTTGCATGACCTTCGTGCAGAAATCCCATTGTAGGAACGATCCCGATAAGCCCATCCGGCTTACTCTTACGCTGCTTCGCCAGGTGAGCTTTAAGCTCTTGAATCGTGGTACATATGATCATACAAGTCCGCCTCCTTTGACGGCATCTGCCGCAGGCTTCTCAGCCTGCTGGGAAGACACTGATGCCGCCGTTTCTCCTTTATCGGAGTTGGAAGCCGCACTTGCGTTTGCGTTTGAACCCGAGCCGTAGAGCTGCCTAAGCATTTCCTGCTCCATCGGGAACGCGTGCGCTTCCTGCGGGAATTCACGGGACTTCACCTCGGATACGTATGCGCCGATCGCGCTTCGGATCGTTGTTCCGAGGTCCGCATAGGTCTTGACGAACCGTTTCTCCCGGTATGGCGACGCATATTGCAATATATCGTGATAGACAAGCACTTGACCGTCACAACCGCGTCCTGCACCGATCCCGATGGTCGGAATCGAAAGTGCCGACGAGATGGCTTCAGCCAGCGGTTCCGTCACAAGCTCCAGCACGATACAGAATGCCCCGGCGGCTTCAAGTGCCTTGGCATCTTCGATAAGCTGCTGCGCTTCGCGTTCAAGCTTGCCTTGCACGCGATAACCGCCGAGCTGATGAACGGACTGCGGTGTAAGCCCGATATGCCCCATAACCGGAATGCCTGCTCTGACACAAGCGGCGACCTCATCCGCGATATCGGCGCCGCCTTCGAGTTTAACGGCATGCGCGTAACCCTCTTGCAGCAATCGGCCCGCATTGCGAAGCGTTGTCTCTTTGCCAAGCCGGTACGTCATGAATGGTAAATCCGCGACGATAAATGTATTTGTTGCACCACGAGCTACTGCTCTGGAATGATAAACCATGTCATCTAAGGTTACTGGAATTGTCGTATCATAGCCGAGCACTACGTTACCGAGTGAATCACCGACAAGAATAACATCAATTCCCGCTTCTTCGGCAAGCTTAGCCGAAGGATAATCATAGGCGGTCAGCATGGAAATCGGCTCGCCGCTTTGCTTCATTTTCTTAAGCTTCGTAATAGTCAACGGTTGTTTCATTGCTCCGTCCTCCTTCAGGGATTGGTCCGACTCCCTCTCGTGGATCTGTAAAGCTTAGTTTAAGCTTTCACGATCGCGGGTCGTCCTATGTGATCAACACAAAAAAACCTTCTAGCACCCGCTACAAAGGTCCAATCCAAAAAGGAACGTCCTGTTTCAAGGTGAAACGACTGCCACCGACCTATTGGCGGAGAAGCGTTTCAAGAAGAGCTTCCTTCTGTCTCGGTCCCTAACGGCTCAGAGCAGAATGCGCACTGCCTAACGATACATCCAATTCTATCCGCAAACTGAAAACTGAAGCTCCACTTTCCGGTGCAGTTCGTACGCGACGATACCACCCTTTAATGGAGCATGCTAGTAAGGCGAGTATATCAAAAAATCGATGCCGCGTCTATGAACCCTTCGCCTATCCTTGGGGCACTTGTTCGCTCGAAAATATCGGTACAATCGTCCCATCGCTCTTCTGTACAAGCAGCGCACCTTGCTCATTAAGTCCAACCGGTGTTGCAATGGTTTCGCCGCCTGAGAGAATCAGTCTTGTCGGCTTATTCAGCGTAACAGACAGCGCCTCCCATAACATTCGAATCGGACCAAAGCCGTCCTTCTGATAAATTGTATAAAGCTGCTCGAACTGTTCGAAGAAACCTGCGATAATTTCAGCCCGATCAAGCGGTCGACCAAGCTCGATCTGCAGCGAAGTTGCAATATCCAGCAGCTCCTGCGGGAAGTCCTCGGCTGTTAGGTTGACGCTAATCCCAATGCCGGCAATGACGTAACGCAGCCGTTCTTCCTCAGCGGTGGATTCGAGCAGAATACCGCTGATCTTCTTACCGCCAATCAGCAGGTCATTCGGCCATTTAATCCCGATATCGAGCGGGGACGCAATTGCTCTTAACGTGCGGCACAATGCCACGGCTGTCAGCAACGTCAGCTGTGGGGCAAAGTGCAAGGGCATTCCGGGTCTCAGAATAAAGCTCATATAAATGCCTTTACCCGATGGCGACACCCATTTGCGCCCTAATCGTCCTCTTCCGCTTGTTTGCTGCTCCGCGATCACCAGTGTGCCTTCTGCCGCACCTTCTTCTGCCAATCGCTGCGCTATATTTTGCGTGGAATCCACGGAGTCGAACATCCGGATCTTCTGGATGATCGAAGATCCCTTACTCTGCAGCTTCATGGTCAAATCCTGTGGAGTCAGCTTAGCGGGACGGCCTATTAATCGATAGCCCAAACGTCTTGATGCTTCTATTTGATAACCTGCTGCTTCCAGCTTCTTAATGTGCTTCCAAACCGCTGTTCGGCTGATTTGGAGCTCTTGACTTAGCAGTTCGCCTGAAAGGTACCCAGTCGATTGCTGCTCTAACAGCTCTAGTATACGATTCATGTTAACTCCTCTTGGACTCCCGATCTATGGTTATGGAGCAATGCCGCAGCTGCTGCCTGGAGCAAAGCTTGTTTGTCATTCGGAATATCTCCGGCAGCCACTGCTTGTAACAGTTCATTTAACAGACTGCCCAGCCAGGGCCCCGATGATTGCTTCGAGAAAGCAAGAATATCCGTTCCTTTGACGGCCAGCTCTCGGACTTTGGAAGCGGGAATGGCAGAGAGCCACGCTTGGAGCTGTTCTACTGGGATATTAGACATTCCTGCCTCTGCCGAAACAAGCTCAGGGATTGCTGTCCCTATTCGCAGCCACTGCTGTGCGGCTTGTTTACTGTATTGCAAAATAGTTCGAATCCATTCGCGACGTCCGGTATCATTCAATTGTAGATCAACCTGCAGCGCGGTATGAATGCCGATCACAGCCTTCAATTGTGTACTGCGAACTGTAGCATAACGGAGCCTGGCAAACAATTCGTCAGCTTGTCCTTGATTAAGCCGCAGCGACATGCAAAGAGCAGCCCAGCGATCCTCATCGGATTCCAGTCGAACCATGGTTTGTATAACGGCGGTTCTCCTACTGCCGGCAGATTGCATGGCTGTATCTTTGCGCTCCCGCTTATACTGTTCAGCAGCTTCTATCATGAGTTGCGGCAGCTGTTCCTTCGTATGCCGGAGCAGACCGCTTACCGCCAGATAGGCGGCTGCACGTGCAGGATCACTGCCGCTGATCATTTTGTCGAGCTCCAGGCCGATTCGTTCCATCGCTATGTGTGCAAGCAGTTGCTTATGGCGCAGTATCGCGCGCCAGGTCTGAGTCGCGATCCGCAGATCGAATGAGGCAGCAAAACGCAGCGCACGCACAATGCGAAGCGCATCCTCTTGCAGCCTAGCATCCGGATCGCCGACGCAGCGCAGAATGCCCTCGCGTAAATCCCGCTGCCCGCCAAATGGATCATAGATTGAACCGTTACTTCGCATCGCCATACTGTTTATGGTGAAATCACGCCGCAACAGATCCTCATCCAAGCTCTTCACGAATTGCACCTGCGCAGGCCGTCTGAATTTCTCGTAAACCGATTCCGTGCGAAACGTTGTCACCTCGTAGGTTATTCGTTCATGCACGACCGTTACCGTTCCATGCTGCAGGCCGGTAGGAATCGTGTGCGGGAATACCGCAATTACCTGCTCGGGAGATGCAGCGGTTGCAATATCAACATCCTTGAGCGTCCGACCCGTAATGGTATCGCGTACGCATCCGCCAACGAACACCGTTTCATGTCCTAAGCTTTCAAGGGTATGAAGCAAAGGGAGCGCCCTTGTCAGCGCATCACTCCACGACATCGGCACTCCCTCCTCATGTTTTGTTTATCGTTCATCCTGTTTCATTAATCGCAGACCGGTACCGGAATCTCAGCTTCAATGCCGAGCACCTTGTAATAAATGCGCTCGTATTCAGCCGTAATCAAATCGTTACAGAACTGACGGCGTGCCCGGTGAAGACAAGCTTCACGAACTTTGCGATACAGCTCTGGATTACGAAGCAATTGAATCGCGTTGGCAGCCATGCTGTCTGTATCGCCAATCGGCGATAAGTAGCCGGTTTCGCCATGCGTGACAAGCTCGGGAATGCCGCCGGCAATCGATCCGATCGTCGGAACGCCGCAAGCCATGGCTTCGAGTGCAACAAGCCCGAAGCTCTCTTTCTCCGAAGGCAGCAGCATGACGTCCGCAATTGAGATTACCTGCGCCACATCATCCTGTTTGCCGAGGAAATGAACCCGATCCTGCAGGCCAAGCTGACGAATGCGCTGCTGAACCTTCGGCAGATCCGGTCCTTCGCCGACAAGCAGCAATCGACTTGGTACTTCCTTTACTACCTTCGCGAAGATATCTACGACATCACTAAGCCGTTTAACCGGTCTGAAGTTGGAAATATGCATGAGTATCTTCTCGTCTTTACTTGCAAAGTCGCTTCGCAGCGAGCTGCATTCCCGCGGGTAATAGACGCGTTTATCGACAAAGTTATAGGTGAGCTCAATCGGTTTCGTAATATCGAGCAGATCGCGCGTTTCACAAATAAGATCTTTCGATACTGCCGTCACAGCATCACTCTTGTTAATGCCCATCCGGATCAAATCCTTGAGCGACTCATCCTGTGCAAGAACCGTGATATCCGTTCCATGCAGTGTTGTAACGGTCTTTAGATGATCGCCGACCATTTGCTTCGCCAAGAATGCACAGACGGCATGTGGAACCGCATAATGAACATGAAGGACATCCAATTGCTGATTTTTGACGACCTGCGCCATTTTGCTGGCTAATGATAAATCATATGGCGGATAACGGAACACGTAATAATCGTTTACTTCAACTTCATGATAAAAGATGTTTTTCTGGAATTGCCCAAGACGGAACGGAACGCTATGCGTAATAAAATGAATTTCATGCCCCTTCTCTGCAAGAAGCTTTCCAAGCTCCGTTGCAACAACGCCGGAGCCGCCAAGTGTCGGATAACAAGTAATCCCGATTTTCAAGCGTTTGGCCATGTCTTCCACCTCCTGTTGTACAACGCTATGGCTTAAGTAACGGATTCGCCATCCTTCGTGCGAATGAACTCGTTTTATCAATTATATGCCCTCAATTAGGCGAATTTCGCTACCTCAAACCATTCTCTAAAATAAAGTTACCGTATGCGGGCGCTTGATTGCAAATCCTTCCGCATAAGCCCAGCCCCTCGTCTGCCCGAGTAACATATCCCGCGCTTCAACACGCTGAATATATCGATCGGTTAACGGTGTCTGTACGCGGTCTTCCCCTTGCTGCGGCGGTGCAAACTGCGAGCGATAGGCTTGAAGCGATTGAATCTTCGTCTCCATATGCTCGCTGATATCCGTAATGAGACTAACCTCATTGCTGTCGTTTATGTAGTAGAAGTATAACTGCTCCACTTGAACAGGCGGCAATTCCGGCAAGTAATTGCGGAGCTTGGCATTGAAAACGGCCTCTTCGATCAGTCTGCTGCAGCTAACATGATCCGGGTGCCTGTCCGACCAATAAGGTGCGAAGACAAGACGAGGCCGCAACCGGCGAATTTCAGTTACGATAGCTGCGATCTGTTCAGCTGATCCGGTTAAGCCTCTGTCCGGTAGTCTCAACGACGTACGATCGGATAAACCAAGCACCGAAGAAGCTTCGGCAGCTTCCTGCCGCCTCGTTTCCACGGTGCCATTAGAGGACATTTCTGCTTCTGTCAAATCACAGATCGCAACCTTAAAGCCCTCTGATGTATGTTTGGCAATTGTACCGCCCATGCCGATTTCAACATCATCGGGATGCGCGCCGAAAGCGAGAATATCAACGGCTTCGATCATTCCGCTTCACCCGGCTTATATTTGTGAACAAGCTCGCGCCATGCGAAGTCACCGCGTTGCAATGCCCTAACCAGCAGCTCGCCTGTCGCCACGTTCGTTGCTACAGGTATACCTTGTACATCACAAAGCCTCAATAGTGCGATGATGTCCGGCTCGTGCGGCTGCGCCATCAAAGGATCGCGCAAGAATATGATAAGATCCATTTCATTTTGTGCCACAAGAGCACCGATTTGTTGATCGCCGCCGAGAGGTCCTGACATGAAGCGATGAATCGAGAGCTTCGTTTGCTCCATAATTCGCGTGCCCGTCGTTCCTGTCGAATAGAGATTATGGCCTTGAAAAACATGCTCGTAGGCGATGACAAAGTTAACCATTTCATCTTTCTTTCGATCGTGCGCAATAAACGCGATGTTCATTACCAGCCGCACTCCTCTCCTGAATATCCGCATGTCGCATGATGTATTTGCGCGGTTTAATAAGTTATTTTAGTCCATCAAATGTTCGAAGCCATAAATAAGTCCCGTATAAGTCATTACTTTCTTGCACGCTACGCTGACACCCGGCATATAACCGGCACGTTCGTAGGAATCGTGACGAATTTTGAGCGTTTGCCCATGACCGCCGAATACAACCTCTTGTTGAGCAAACACACCCGGTAAACGAACACTATGTATACGGAATCCATTATAATAACCGCCGCGAGCGCCTTCGATAATTTCTTCTTCCTTCGGGTTCCCTTGACGCAGCTCTTGACGTGCTGCTGAGATCAGCTCTGCGGTCTTGATGGACGTCCCTGACGGAGCATCGAGCTTCTGATCTCCGTGGTACTCAATAATCTCAACATGAGGCATATACTTAGCTGCCTGCGCGGCGAATTGCATCATGAGGATGGCGCCGATAGAGAAGTTTGGAGCAATCAGAGCACCGATGCCTCTCTCCTTGCACAGCTCGTCCAATTCAGTCATTTGCTCAGGCGTTAATCCCGTCGTTCCGATAACCGGACGGACACCGTGAGCAATCGCTGCTGTCGTATTGCCATATGCGGCACTCGGTACTGTAAAATCAACAAGCACGTCTGCGTTTGCAGCTGCCAGTGCTTCGTTTATATCTGCGCTGACTGTAACGCCGCAAGGCTGAAGTCCGACCAATGTACCGGCATCGATCGGACCTGCTGATGGAGATACCGCAGCCGCCAGTGTAAGCATTTCATCCTGTAGTACCATTTTGACGACCTCACGGCCCATGCGGCCGCTTGCTCCCATTACTGCTACTCGAATCAATTCCGTCGACATCCTGCTTTCACCTGTTCCTTTTCCGTTTAGTACGTTGACTGTTTGCTCTAAGCATTCGCCGCTTGCGATTCATATCGGCGAATAACCGGCGTGCAGCCGCATGCTCAGGCTCAAGCCTAACCGCCTCGCGAGCGTAGAGGGAAGCCTCTTCAAACCGGCTGACCGTCGCATAGGCTGCGCTTAGCATTAACAGCGCCTCGATATTGAGAGGATCCAGCCTCGATGCTTCATGAAGCAAGGCGAGCGCATCCTCGGTATGCGTTGGTGAACGAGACAACAATCCTTCAGCTTGCAGGACAAGCGCTTTAGCCTTTACTGTTTCCAGATGAAACTGATAAATCACTTGCAAAGGTTCCAGCTGTACCGCCTGTTCTGCATATTGGAGCGCCTTCTGCCATTTTCCGCTGCGGGCACAAGTGATCGAGCATTTATAGTAAGCTGCTCCATTACTCGGTTCCAGCGCAATCGCTTCTTCAAAAAACAGGATTGCCTGTTCGAAATCGCCGCTTAGGATGGCTTCGTAAGCTTTCTTAATCCTGCTCTCTCCGTCCATCCGCCCATCCTCCTTGTACACAGGTGATGGTACAGCATATGTAAGGACACGACTTACGGTTCGACGTTTTTTCGTGTCCAGCGATCGGCATCTCTTGTATTAAACTTGTGCATGATACGGTCATGTGCTTCGGTAAGGTCGATCCCTAATGAATTCGCAAAACAAATGACAATAAATAAGATGTCACCCAGCTCATTCTCGATGGAGTTGTCTGCTTCATCACTTTTCTTAGGTTTTTCGCCGAATTGATGATTCACCTCACGCGCAAGCTCGCCTACTTCTTCCGACATTCTGGCCAACATGGACAGCGGACTAAAGTAACCTTCCTTGAACTGCGAGATATACGCGTCGACTTCCCGCTGCAGCTCGGCCATCGATTTCTCTGACACTTGAAACATCCTCTCTGGACATGAGGTTCTTTTCATATGTTATATCAAAGCGCTTTTGAAAACAATGCTTTTGACAATCCCTGCAAAGAGACATACTATGTTAAAGCCTTCATAATTTTACGACCTTGCGTAAAGGAGAGGATTACTCTTTGAAAACCAATTATGCACAGCTGCTTCGCACGCTTCCGATGGTCATGCTGGGTACGGCCATCTATGCATTCGGGCTCCATTACTTTCTTATTCCGAATCAACTCATGGAAGGCGGCGTCACCGGGATTGCGATCCTGCTTAATTACTCGCTCGACTGGCCGCTTTCTATCTCAACCCTCGTGCTCAACATTCCGCTTTATTTCTTAGGATGGAAAGTACTTGGACGCTCACATACCGGCTATACAATATTCGGCAGTGTGTCCTTGTCTTTTTTTCTCTATTTAATGGAGAAAATGATCGCGGCAGGATGGGTTGTGCCGTTTCAAACCTCCAATGACTACATCCTCGCTGCTCTATATGCAGGTGTAACGCTCGGTGCAGGTCTTGGTATCGTGTTCCGCTTCGGAGGTACTACCGGCGGAGTCGACATCATTGCGCGCATTGCCTCTAAGCTGAGAGGCTGGAGCATGGGCCAAGTTATTCTATCGCTTGATATTCTCATTATCGGCATCTCGCTTCTGTACATATCGAAGGAGAAAGTGTTGTATACGCTCGTGGCCGTATTCATTGCATCGAAAATGATCGATTTCATCCAAGAAGGTGCGTATGCGGCAAAAGCATTCTCCATCATCACGGAATCAGGTGACGAGATAGGCCTGCAAATAACGAAAGAAATGGAGCGCGGCGTGACTGTATTCCCGGCGAAAGGCGCATACTCGGGCAAAGAAAAACAGGTCCTCTACTGCGTCGTCGCCCGTCATGAAATCCGACAGTTGAAATCGATCGTTCGCAGTATAGACCCGCTTGCTTTTATCGTGATATCCGAAGTACATGATGTGCTTGGTGAAGGGTTTAAAGAAGAGTAGCTCGCTTATTTGAAACGCTCGCGCGGAAACGGAATCCTGTTCGGCTGCTGCCTGTATTTGCGCCAGCCGGCCAGGGCCAGAATTGCCATGACGAATGCGGCAATAAACATTTCCGCGATTTGGGCGCGGCCATTGCGAAGACTGCCGACGGTCGTTCCCGGCGGAATCACTTCCGCGATTGCGGCTTCCCCGTCCGCGCGCTTAAACACCTGATTCGCGGCATGCTCCAGCCCGCTCAGCGCAATTTGCACCGCTTCCGGACTCGCAGTTCCACCTTCGACCCCTGCTAGCACCTGCTCCGCATACATCATCTGTTCCTTCAATTGTTTCAAACTCTCTTCATCGCGCTGCATTAATGCAGCAACCTCGAAGCGTTCCACATGCTCCTTGTAAATGCCGAGCGTCACTGATGCCGCTTCCGCACGCCCCTCAGACTGCATCTGCCAAGCCGTTCGAATCCGTTGTTCATCTTCTCGCAGTACACCTTCATATTGAAGCCACAGCGGCACCTTCGGCCTGTTTAACGCATCGCCGGCCAGCTTAAGTCTTGCCGCTTGCGTATACCATAACCTGCTTGCTTGCTTCTGCAAGAGAGCATCCTTCGCAAGAGCCATACTTTCGTCAAAAGCAGTCCAGCCTGCAGCCGTTCCGCTTTCTCGTACGCTCGGCGCCGCCGAAATCGTTTCAAGCCGCTGCAGCAACGTAAACACCAGCTGGCGATTCGACCCATATGCAGCCGTATAAATTTGGTCTGACAATGCGCTTAACTGCGCGATCGCATTGAACCTTTGGTCGGTACCAGGCTCCGATGTCGATGCAGGCTTGGCCAAATTTCCGGCAGCATAAGTCGATAGATTGCAGCCGGAAAGAAGCACGATAATCACTGCACTGCATAACAGCGCGAATAACGTTGATGAACGCATGCTCTCATCCCCCCCATTATCAAAGTATGGGGGGATGTCCAAACTTAGACCTTACGAAATGAGATAAAGAGCCAAGTCGCCAGCACGCTGACGACGGACAACCCCATTGTAAAGGACTGAATCGCCGGCAAATCATTCTCCAGTACATCCGGAAGCCACGGATAGATGAAGTAGGTGTAATCCATCGTATCATTCAGCAGCAGCCACAGCAGCGCCAGAAAAGCAGCAAAACGGCCAAACACCATGAATCGGATATAGATCAGCGCTTCTACGGCCATCGCCAAATGGGAAACGATTAGCATGTAATGCTGCCATTCCAGCGGATCACCTTGCGCCGCGCCTGCAGCAATCATCGTCACTGCCCATATCCCGTATTTAATCGAGGTAACGACGCCAAGTGCTTCAATTATGGAGCGCAATCCTATGTAGAAGGGGTTCGGTTTCGCAAGTACAGGGAAGATAAGAAACAGCAATGATAAGGTAAAGAACAAGCTGGCTGTCGGACTGTCAGGCACAAAAACAATTCGCCAAGCCGGATGAAATTGCAGCGTGTATTCCATTTGCTTGCCATACCAGATGTAACCGTATACAGTTCCTGCTGCATTCGTGAACACCATCAGCCAGAGAAATAGCGGACTCGTCCACAAAGAGCGACTCCACAAGAATCCCGCAGTTTTCAACACCAGATCACTCTCCTACCAGACAAGGTTACAGACACCAAATTTAGTTTATAAAAAAACCTGATCGCAGCGTACGATCAGGTTTAGTTTGTGCTATGTTTATTCTGCTTTTTGCTTCGCAAGCCAAGTTGTCAGTTGATCGATTTCTTCAGCTGTCAGCTTGTCTTTGAATGCAGGCATGTTGTTTTTACCGTTCGTTACGATATCAACAAGCTCTTCCTTGCTGAATTCATCACCGATACCATGGAAAGATGGAATTCCTGCGCTTTCGTTACCTTTCAGGTCCGCACCATGACAAGCTACGCATTGTGCTTTCTTAGTCAGTTCGACAGCTGCGTCGTCTTTATCCACGAGCGGAACTTCAACAGCCGCTGCTTCTCCACCGCCGCCGCCGGATTCTGCGGCTTTCTCTGCGGCTTCACGCGCTTTCTCTTCACGTACGATATGCTCAGGAATCGTGTTCGTCAGCTTCAGCTCGTGCTGGTAGTGATCCCACGATTGCTTCGTAAGATAGAAGACGGAAATAAGCGACATGATCATCAGGATCGAAGTGATCGGACGTCTGTAGAAACGACGCTCTTTCCCTGTATCCAAGAATGGAGCCAGCATCAGAGCACCGAATGCGATACCCGGAACGCCTACAGTACCAAGAACGACATAGTCCTTCGATACGTATTGCAATTTAAGGAATTGATACAGGAACAGGAAGTACCAGTCCGGCATCGGAATAAAAGCTGCATTCGTAGGATCCGCCGGATAACCGAGCGGAGCAGCCTCTGAAATCGTCAGAACAAGGAATCCAACGAGTACGACAACACCAACCATCCACTCCTTAAGCAGGAAGTTCGGAATAAATGCTTCCGATTTGCCTGGATAAGCGGAATAGTCAGGTGGTGTAATCGGTCCAGTTACCGCTTTTTTACGAACCCGCGAGTCACCAACGAAGACAACTTTTTCGTTTGATTTGTGGCCGTGTGCCATTCGCAAAATGCCTCCTTTCGGCTTATAGTGGTCCCGAAATACCTTGCTTCCGGATCATAAAGAAGTGTGCCGCAAGAAGCGCAAGCAATGCGCCTGGCAAGAAGAAGACGTGGATAGCGAAGAAGCGCGTCAGCGTTTCAGCGCCTACGATCTCGCCGCCTTGCATCAATTCTTTGATATATGTACCGATGTACGGTACAGATTCTGCGATTTGAATACCAACCTTCGTCGCGAAGTAGGCTTTGTTATCCCAAGGAAGCAGGTAGCCTGTGAATCCAAGGCCCAGCATGATGAAGAAAATCAACATCCCGACAACCCAGTTCATTTCGCGCGGCGCCTTGTATGAACCAGTGAAGAATACGCGAAGCGTATGTAGGAACATCATGACGATTACGAGTGATGCACCCCAGTGATGCATACCGCGAACGATACCGCCGAAAGCAACCTTGTGCTGGAGATAGTCAACGCTCTTATAAGCATTGATAATATCCGGTACGAAGTACATCGTCAGGAACATACCCGACAAAATTTGAATGACTGTGATGAAAAACGTCAATCCGCCAAAGCAGTACACGAATGCGGAGAAATGATGAGCAGGGTTAACGTGCTCCGGAACTTCATGGTCCGCAACGTCCCTCCACATCGGCGTAATATCAAGACGTTCGTCAATCCAGTTGTATACACCTTTTAACATCTGAGCTTACGCCTCCTTATACCCGTGTATTTGCTTTAATTGGTCCAAGATATACCCAGTCATTCTCGATCTTGAGGTCATACTCATCGAGAGGCTTAGGTGCTACAATCAAGTTCTTACCGTCCTTGGTGTAGTGAGCGTTATGACACGGACAAACATACTCGTTGTTTTTCTCCGTGTTCCACGCGATCGTGCATCCCAAATGCTTACACACCGGGGAAAGCGCGAATGCTTTACCTTGATCGTCTTTTGAAATCCAAGCCGTTAATTCCGGATCGCTGACGTACCAGCCGTCAACCTGATGAATTTTAAATTTAAATTCCTGAGGTTCGTTCGTAAGCTTGTTTGCTTCGACAACTTTAATCCAGGTACCGCCGGATTTTTTCTTCAAAATCGGGTCAACCGCAAAACGTATCATCGGAAGTGACATGCCTGCAGCCATGAATGCGCCTGCGCCTCCAAGCGTATACGACAAAAATTGACGTCGTGACATTCCGCTCCGTTTCAACGGGCGATGCGAATTTTCGTGTTGTTCATGGTTACTCATCTTCTGTTCTACCCCCTTTGCTGAGCCATATCTTGTGTTCTGCCGGAGAAGGCAAAACATATGATGAACTAGGACATTACCTATAATAGCCTAGGTGATTTGGAGCGTCAAGAATATGGCGGGCAATTTGCTGTTCGGATCAAAAACGCTTCTAAGATTTGTTATCATTTTGTCACAATTGACCTTGTCTGGCATTTGTTTTTCCCCAAGAGCTGTCACCTTATGCAATCGGATACCATAGTAGCATAAGATTACTACACTCTTCCGAGCCAGAGCTTCCGAACAGCGTCACTAACCTCGGCCGGACTTGGTAATTGTCCGCTTTCGACAGGCTGTACAATCAGGTCCGCACCGGTTTCGACGCCTTCGCTTCCGACATAAAATGCAGTGACAATGATGACATGCTTGAAGCCGATTCCGCGTAAATTGTCACAAATTCCTTTAAGCTGAGCAATGAATGTCGGCGTCCATTCGCCATATTGACAAGCTGGGTATGTAACGATCCTTCCTTTGAACGGATTCTCGATCAAATCTAGCACATCTCGAAGACGTTCCAGTGCAGCGGTTGCTTCATGCGGCATTTCGCCTCCCGTTAGTCCGGTAACCGGCAGCACTGCTGTGTCCAGATAAGGCTGCAGTTCCGCCCACTGCTCAGCGCTTAGTTCGCTGAATTTCATACCTCTCACCATTCCTTCATCATATAAGCATGCGTCAAACGTACTTAGGGTATTCTAGCATCTCACCTATCATACTTCCACAAAAAAAAGCCCGCAAGCCGCTTGTCGGATAACTCCGAAGCGGAATGCAGACTTGGCTGTAGGCAGCATGAACAGCTGCTTGCTTATGCGTATAAAGATTTCAGCTCGTCAGTCAGGCGACGGAATTTATCCTTGTCGCCGGAGGCAAGCGCCTGATCAATAGCTTGATAAAGCTTATCCCTACGGAATTTGAGTACAGCTTCATCAAGTAACATTTCTGCAGCAAGCCCGAGCATCACTTCGTACGATACTTTCATTTTGTCCATAGGATACACCTCCAACACAGCGTTTAAGAGATCCTATATTCCTTTCCTTACGTAAGCCGCTCTCCATCGTCTTTTGTTGATCAAGGCCGATCGTCTTTCTTGTCTTAAGTTGTGACGATTCCCGCAGGCGAATAAGTGAAAGCGTATAGGTGGGTTCCATCTGTGTAAACCCCATCATTGAGCGAACCGGCTCTACTAAATCATATTCATCACAATGAACTCCGCTAAGGACGATGGCCCTCTTAGGGCTACGAATGTGCTCATGCCTACCGTTTTCCCATACACTTGCCTTGTTAACGGTTCAGAACAATCGCTTCATCGTCGATACTTTGACCCGCCACGATTGTCCTGCCAAGCGGAGTCATCCGGATCACTTGTCCAAACTCAGCATGCTCCCCGATCCTCAGCAAGCCTAGATGCATCATCATGCTAATTAGCCGCTGTTCGATAATCGTTTCGGGCTGATCATAATAGAAAGGTTTAATATAGGGGGTCAGCGTACTCATGATGGTCTGGGCTTTGACCCAGCGGCTCCCGAGCTTATCGATCCAATGTACAATTGCCCGAATATTAGGAATTGGACCTTTGTAGAGTCTGAGCCAGAATTGATACAGCTTGTCCGCCGGTTCCGGCGTTTTCAACACTTGTCTGTCTCTGCCTGCCGGGGTTAACACAAGCATCGTTTCGGTTTCTGTAATCCAACCTTTATAGAAGCAATAGTCGTACAGGAGAGACAGCCGGCTCGGGTATTCCTTGATTCTTCTCCCGTAGCCGAAGCGCCATTCCCCTTTACCCGGAAGCTGCTCCTTCACACCAAACAGCTCAAGCAGCTGCAGAACATTCCGCTTATACATGTTTCCTTCGGACGTCAGTGAAATTTCGTTCAAGTGAATATACGTCAGAAGCTGTGAAACATCGTCCCCCATTAACATTTGCTCATCCCGGTAAGCATGCGGCTCTTCGTCTGTATAAGTAACTTGAGAGACGAGCCTGCGTTCCATCGTTTCTTTAAACCGTTCCTTCAAATCACTCGGAACCTGGAATAAATAACGATCCGCTCCGGCATATCCGTTAAACAACCAACCGTATTGCTTAAACCTCGAAATCGTATCTCTTGGCCCGGCTTCAGGCTGTTGTTTCTCTTTGGCTGCTTTGGTCTTGCCGGTTGGCTTCGACTTTGCATTTGCATTGGCTTTGGCTTTGGTAGTACGGCTGCTCTTAGACTCGACCACCGTTTCGGCTGCGGTAACCACCTGTCCAACTCCGGCTTCTATCTGCGCATCCGCTTCCGGAGTGCTGAATTTGCTTTGCTGCACACGTGCAATCAGCTCCTCCAAACTGAAAGCATCTCTAGCATCAAACAAGAGAGAATTGATAAATCGGAGATCCTCTAGCTTCATAGCTCCAATTTGTGCTTCAAAAACATCCCTGCGATTCACCGTGGACAAAATAGACTGAATCAAATCATTCTTCGAGTTTCCATTGCACTCACATTGATAGGTTGTCGCTATCCGGCTCAGCTGACCAATATCCGCGTAGCTAAGCATGTCTGCTAAATTCATCTATCAAACCTCCGTTCCCGGCCCCGCTTGCAGGTTTACTACCATTATGGGAACATTGGCGAAATTTATAACCTCCGGAGATAAAAAAAGCCACTGACCTTGTAATTCTTGGTCAGTGGCTGTCTTTATAAGATACATCGATGTCGTCAGTTCTGTTGAAACTGCTCGAGATGAAGTGTGCAGTTATGAAGCAGCGGTGTCCATGCTGCTCCTTCTCGCTCCATGATCGAGAAAGATAAATTGTGGATCGGTTTGTCCGTCAGATCGGAGCACATCGCTTGCAGTAACTGAGCAAGCAAGCTGCCATGTGTCACGACCAGCAAGTTTCTGGCAGGTACTGCAGCAGCAGCTTCCTCCACGAAAGCAAGAGATCGTTCTCGAACAGATGCATCGTTCTCTTGTCCACAGTCGCATCGTTTCCAGTTCGGTCCCCATTTGGCCAGACGCTCGGGTTCTGTCGTTCCTTCAATCTCTCCGTAGAACCGTTCGCGAAGTCTCGCATCGCCCGGCAACAACGGAATCCCTAATGTGTCGGCAACGATTCGAGCCGTTTCGATGGCACGGGACAGGTTGCTTGAAACCACAGCATCCCATTTCATCGGCTCATGCAGCAGCCGGTAAGCCAGCGCTTGTGCTTGCCTGATTCCTTCACTGTTTAGCGGAATGTCGGTTTGTCCTTGGATTTTGCCAAGTCCATTCCAGTCTGTCTTACCATGGCGTATGAGTCCGATCCGCAACATTCATTCCCTCTTTCAATGAGAAGTCATCATCTATGTAGACGTATTCGTTAATTCCGCGTACGAGAGAACCAATTGAGAATCAGTAATGTAATGATAATGCCAAGTAATGATAACGCCACATAGTATTGCGGTACCGTCGGCACTATATTCAGCACGATTGGATCGCTAATGCTGGCAACAGGAACATCTGCGTAGAAGTCTGCACTGATGACGGAACTATCGCTCGCAGCGTTAGCTGTTTCGAGCAATCCTGTCAGTTTGGCTACCTCAACCGAAGAGGAATTTCCGATTCCCTTCAACAAATAGAAAAGTCCGGAAACGAACATCGCCATACAGCACGCAATAATAGCCGTCACATTCCTTCGGAATGATTTGGAGAATTGGTAGCTGCGATTAGAAACGGGCATATACCAGGACTGTTCCGTATATATACGGTCCATGACCCCGGAATTCAGATGATCGATCGGGCCGATTTCTTCGGAATGATCGGAGAAGAACTTGATTAGTTGCTCGCTTTCTTCCCATATACGAAATTCCTCCCTGCAAGTCTCGCAGGTCAGAAGATGTTCGTTGACTGACTTTCGTTCGCTATCATCTTCGGATAAATCCCAATAGACGCCAAACGATTGTTGTACTTCGAGGCACTTCATCGCATTTTCATCCCCTCGTATTCCTCCAGCATTGGCGATTCGCCGAAATACGGTTCAAGCTGTACTTTAACACTGCTGCGTGCACGAAACAGGAGCGACTTTACAGAGCTTACCGTTTGACCGAGGATATTGGCAATTTCCTGATAATCCAGTTGGTCATACTCTCGTAAAATAAGGGCTGATCGCTGTTTCTCCGGCAGGCTGTTGATCGCATCACGAACCATAGACATCCGCTCGCTCTGCAGCAAACGCTGCTCCGGAACGGCTTCCGGCGGCGCGATAGGGATGTATCCGACTTCGTCAAAGGATACGCTGCCTGCTTTCTGCTTGCGCAATTCGCTAAGTACCGTATTTCGTGCAATGGTATACAACCATGTAGAGAAGGAAGCATCAACTTCCCGGAATGAATGCAGACTACGATACGCCTTGTAGAACGTTTCCGAGCATAAATCCTCAGCCAGCAGTTCGAGCTTCGCGCTCTTTAACATGTGGTAGATAAAGGCAAGGATTTTACGTTGGTAGCGCCGCATTAATTCGGAGTATAGCTGTATGTTACCATCTTTAATTTCGCGTATAAGCTGGGAATCCGTCATCGCGGGCGACCCTCCTTGGCCTTAGGAGTGCTCCCGGTTCGGTACTATATTGTACCGACTCGAGAGTGAAAAGTTGCGCGATCATCAAAAAATGTTTCCTCGCATTATTCATCTAAATTAATTTCGTTATATAAACCGAAAATCCTGCTTATTTCGACATAATGCTTTGACCCACTTTTTTACATAATCTACACCGATTGTAACATGGCTTGCTTAATGGTAGGGTAAATTTTTCACAAAGAAACGATTCTCTATAATCAAATTAACGTGAGCGTCTAGTATAAAGCATTGGATGACTTGCGTTGCGTCCTCTCTGTAAGTGACGAACAATCCACGTTTAATGTTTCATCGTAAATGGGTTTTAGGCAAAAAAAAGACCGCCTAGAAGGCGGCCCCGCAAAATTATGCGATGGATTTGGATAGGAGTGGAGAGAAACCATACTGTACCTTTATTATATGTATACGTTTTCATTCTGTCAATAAGCGTTTTCATTTATCGCCAACAATTTTAAAAATGGACAGAATATCCAATTTGATCCAGTTTCTGGACGGCGAGATCTAAATCATCTTGCTTGCGAAAGCTGAGTCTTAGTATCCCCGGCACGTCTTCCCTGCTCTCGATAATTTGAATATTGCTCAAATTGATATTGCTGTTGCCGAGCTCAGTTGCGACATGGCCGATGATGCCCGGATGGTCAGGGACATCGATGTAGCATTCATATACGGAATGAATCATGCCTTTGCGCCGCTCCGGCAGCTTGCTGCGGAATTGTCCGGATTGTTGGAAAGCCTGCTCAATACCCGCTCCATCTTCCTGTTGCAGCATCTCAATGAAGGAGCTTGTCCCCTCCTGCCATTCACGCAGAAGCTTTAACAGCACTTCACGATTATTCACCAGAATATCGCGCCATACGACTGGGTCACTGGAGCCGATACGTGTAATGTCGCGGAAGCCTCCGGCAGCCAGAACGCTATATAACGAATTGCTGTTATTATAGCCGCGTACCAGGTTCACAAGTGCCACCGCAATAATATGAGGAAGATGACTAATCGCACCGACAATCTCATCATGTTCTTCAGGATCCACATGTACGATATGAGCTCTTGTATAGGTGAGCAAATCAGTCAGCCTGTCGATATCTTGCTGTGCTGTTGAGGCATCAGGCGTCAATACGTAGAAAGCATTCTCAAATAAATAATAGGAGGCTGCTTCTACACCGGTGCGCTCTGAGCCTGCCATCGGATGACCGCCGATAAATACGGCATTGCCCAACTGAGCATTTCGTGCCGTTGCGGCAACGGATGCTTTGGTACTGCCTACATCCGTTATGATGCATCCCGGCTTTAAGTCGAGGCCGCTTAAATCATGTACATATTGCTCCAGCGAACCTACAGGCACGCACAGAAAAATAAAATCCGCGCCTTCTGCCGCCTCGCGCAGAGACGTCGTCGCATGATCGACAACGCCTCTCTCGAGGTACTTGGCTGCGGATGATTCACGAACGGAATGACCGACGACCGTTAAACCCGGTTTGCCTTTAAAACAAAGCGCGAGCGAGCCGCCGATTAGGCCGACGCCGAATATCGCAATTTTCGTCATGAGGTTAACCCAGCACCGCCGCTTCTGAAAGTACTTCTTCCAGCGCGCGAACGAACGCTTCGTTCTGCTCCTGGCTGCCTACCGTAATGCGAATATGAGTCGGGTAGTAGGACCAGCGTGCACGGGAGATGATCCCTTTGCGCAGCAACCCGTCGAATACTTGCTGGGAAGGAAGCTTCACATCCACCATTACAAAGTTGCCATGCGCTTCGAAATAGCTTAGTCCAAGGCGGTCGAATTGCTCGCACATAAAAGTAATGCCTGCCGCATTGCGCTCCTTGCAGCTGTTTAGGAACTCGAGATCAGCAAGCGATGCTTTCGCAGCAGCTTGACCGAAACGAGATGTATTAAACGGCTCGCGTACCTGATTGATCGAACGAATAACATCCTCGTGACCGACGCCATATCCGATGCGAAGCGAAGCAAGTCCGTAAATTTTGGAGAACGTACGCAATACGATGACGTTCTTAAACTCGGGAAGCAGCGATATGCCATCTGGGTAGCCGGCATCCGTTACGTACTCGTAGTAAGCCTCATCCAATACAACGATTACGTTCGAAGGCACTTGACGCACGAATGCTTCAAGCTCTTCCTTGCGCACGATTGTACCCGTTGGATTATTAGGGTTGCATACCCAAATGATCTTAGTATGATCCGTAACTTTAGCCAGCATCGCAGGCAGATCATGCGTGCCATTATTCAGGGGCACTTCGATAATCGTCGCGCCTTCGATTTCGCAGTTATGCTTGTACTGCGGGAAAGTTTCATCCGCCATAATCGTCTCGTCGCCAGGCGTTAAATAAGCACGGGCAAGCATGAGAATGACTTCATCGGAACCGGCACCGAAAATAATCTGTTTCGGCGTTACGCCGAGATATTGTGCTAAATCCTTAGTTAGTTCGACGCTTCCGCCATCCGGATAAAGGCTAATGTTGTTCAGCTCGTTCTGAATGGCAGCCTTCGCATGTTCGGAGCTTCCGAATGGATTCTCGTTGGATGCGAGCTTGATGACTTCTTTGAGGCCAAGCTCTCTCTTTACTTCTTCAATCGGTTTGCCCGGTTGATACACTGGCAAATGAACGATACTTTGTTTGGGTTGCACCAATAATCACCTCGTATATGTGGCGTATAGTTTAGAATTGCTATTCCAACATTGTCTCACATGTTGTGGTCATTTAAAAGCTCTTTGCCCCATTTTCTTTCGCGCTTTTAAGCTTTTATGTACAGAAGCATTTCACACAAGGTCAAACGGCTGACGCCGTCCTTGACGACGCAGCGCGTTTCAATCCGGAGATTTCTATGTCTTTTTATAAATGTGATTCTTATAAATTCTTAGAAATAAAGAATACCCACTAAGCTGCAATAAGCAGCTTAGTGGGTATCGAGTCGATGCTTTAGCCACGCAGTTCTTGAACAAATGCACGGATTTGTTCTAAGCCCTCCTGCTTCGTCTCCGCCGCTTGCAGCAACGGTACAACCTCTTCGATCTTGCGAACAATCGCGCTTCCTACGATGACGCCATCGGCCTGCTTACCGAAGCGTTCCACCTGCTCGCGGCTGGAAATCCCAAAGCCTACCGCAATCGGTGTCGTTGTTGCTTCGCGAACCGTTGCAAGAAACTCGTCAATTCCGCTATGGAAGTCAGCGCGTACACCGGTAACACCGAGCGAGGATACGCAATAGACGAATCCGCGTGCCATGGAAGCAATTCGCTTCACTCGGTCATTGGATGTAGGGGCAACAAGCGGAATCAGATGAATATCTGCTGCCTCAGCCATTGCGCGAACCTCGGCATCCTCTTCAATCGGCAAATCCGGAATAATTAACCCGCTGATTCCTTTCTCGGTTACGAGGTCGAAGAACCGTTCCAGCCCATATTGCAGAATCGGATTATAGTACGTGAATAGAATAAATGGCAGTTTGATACCGGCTTGACGGGCATTCTCGGCAACCTGAATGCAATCCACCAACGTAACTCGGCCGTTCTTCAGGGCACGCTCGGAGGCGCGTTGAATAACTGGACCATCTGCCAGCGGATCCGAATAAGGAACGCCCAACTCCACCATATCAGCACCTGCTTGCTCCAGCGCACCAATGATGTCCACCGAGGTGCCAAGATCAGGATCGCCAATCGTTAGAAAAGGAATCAACGCGGTGCGGCCTTCTTCACGCAACCTATTAAACGCTGCATCTATTTCATTAATGGCCATGGTTTTCGTCGCCCCCCAAGTAGCCCATAATCGCTTGCACGTCTTTGTCTCCGCGTCCTGATAAGCTCACCACAATGATTTGATCGCGGCTGAGCGTAGGAGCAAGCTTCATTACTTCCGCAATGGCATGGGCAGATTCCAGTGCCGGAATGATACCTTCTGTGCGCGACAGAAGTTGCAGGCCTTCTAGTGCCTCTGCATCCGTAATCGGCACATAATTAGCACGGCCTGTATCTTTGAGGTATGCGTGCTCCGGTCCGATGCCCGGGTAGTCAAGGCCAGCCGAAATGGAATGCGCGGGCTGCACTTGTCCATGTTCGTCTTGCAGCACGTAGCTAAGCGAGCCTTGGAATACACCATGACGGCCCTTCGTCATCGTTGCCGCATGCTCTTCAGTATCCACGCCGCGACCAGCAGCTTCAACGCCGAGCAGCTTCACGCCGTCGTCGCCGATGAACGGATAGAACATACCGATTGCATTGCTGCCACCGCCGACAGCTGCAACAACATAATCCGGTAAACGACCGACTTCTTTAAGAATCTGCTCTCTGGATTCATCGCCGATGATACGCTGAAAGTCACGAACCATCATTGGGTATGGATGCGGCCCTGTTACAGATCCTAGGATATAGTAGGTGTCATCTACATGGCTGACCCAGTAGCGAAGTGTTTCATTACAAGCATCTTTGAGCGTACGTGTTCCTGAGGTAACGGGGACTACTTCTGCACCGAGCAGCTTCATGCGGAATACATTCAGCTCTTGACGCTTCGTATCTTCCTCACCCATGAACACTTTGCATTCCATGCCCAGAAGCGCTGCTACCGTAGCGGATGCGACGCCATGCTGGCCTGCACCTGTTTCAGCGATAATCTTCGTTTTTCCCATACGCTTGGCAAGTATTCCTTGTCCAATCGTATTGTTGATTTTGTGCGCACCGGTGTGGTTCAAATCTTCGCGTTTCAAATAAATTTGAGCGCCGCCAAGATGATCCGACAAACGCTGAGCATGATACAGCGACGTAGGTCTGCCCGAATATTTGGTCAATAAGTAACGAACCTCTGCAATAAATTCTGGATCCTTTGAATAGTGCTGGTATGCTTCCTCTAATTCAAGCAGTGCGTTCATGAGCGTCTCAGGCACATATCGTCCGCCGAATTTACCGAAGCGCCCGTTCATGTCCGGGACTTGGTTCATACGCTTCTCACCCTTTCTACAAACAATCGAATTTTATGAATATCCTTCAAGCCGTCTGTCTCCACTCCGCTCGACACATCTACGCCGCTCGGAGCATACTGATTTACCAAATCCGCTACATTATCCGGATGAAGCCCGCCTGCTACATAAAGCGGTACGCCGATGGCTGCCGCAGCTTCCATATATCGATCGATCACATGCCACGCAAACGTTTGTCCGGTTCCGCCGCCTGCCGTATCAATGAGAAATCCATCTACGACCCCCGTGTAATCTTCAAGTCTTGAAGTACCGCTTGAGCCATCTTCGTCCATATCCTTAACGGAAAACACCTTCCATACTTGCACGTTCAAAGCTTCTTTAACCTGTGCACACAGCTGAGGTGATTCATCGCCATGCAGCTGCACGACGTCGAGCGGCGCAGAAGCAAGAACGGATTGAAGCTCTTGCAGGCTGGGGTTGACGAACACACCGACCGTCGACGGAGCCAGACCGCTTTGGGCACGAAGCTTCCGAGTTTCCTCGATGAGCGTCCCGGCAAGCTCAGGCGACACTTGGCGTTTGCTAGGTGCAAACACGAAACCAATTTCATCAAAGGCAAGCCCGTTCATCTCGCGAATGGTTGCCGCGTCTCGCAAACCGCAAATCTTAATACGTGTCGGATTGGACGTACCTCGCTTGTGTTGTTTCTCTGCAGCAGACATTACGCGTTCACCGGTCCCATTAGCTGCTCCACTGCTGCGCCTACATCCGGCTGACGCATGAAATGCTCGCCGATCAGCACGCCTTTCGCGCCGACACCCTTCACAAACGCGATATCCTCCTGCGAAGAGAGCGAGCTCTCGCTGATTACGGTTATGCCAGGAGGCACCATGCCGATCAAACGTTCTGTCGTCTTAATATCCGTTACAAAGGTGTGCAAATTCCGATTATTAATGCCTACCAATGTGGCTTTGCCCAGCCCAAGAACAGACTCCATTTCCTCTTCGTCATGGACTTCCACAAGCACATCAAGCCCAATCGATCGAGCCGTTTCATAGAAATCCGCAAGCTGAGAAGGACGAAGAATGGCTGCAATCAACAGAATAGCATCTGCACCGATCAATCGCGCTTCATAAATTTGTCGGTGATCCACCGTGAAATCTTTACGAAGTAAAGGAACATTAACAGCCTGCGATACGGCCGTCAAATATTCGTTCTTACCTTGAAAATAATCCTCGTCCGTCAGCACTGAAATACAGTCCGTGCCTGCTTCCTCATAAATGCGGGCAAGCGCGACAGGATCAAAATCAGGCCGAATGAGTCCTTTCGAGGGCGATGCTTTCTTCACTTCTGCGATCAAGCCCAAATCCCGCTTCGTTCCAGACGTTAATCTGCGTTCGAAGCCTCGGCATGGCGGTAATTCTGCGATTTGACGTTCTGCCGCTTGAATAGAGAAATTTACCGCCAGATCATCTACTTCTTTCCGTTTGGAAGCTACGATTTTATCAAGAAACATGGCTCAACTCTCCTGTCGTTTCGATCAACTGCCGCAGCTTCGTGGCTGCTTTGCCGGAATCAATAACGGTCCGCGCTACAGCAACACCAGCCTGCAGCGAGTCCGCACCGCCGCCGACGAAGATACATGCGCCGGCATTAGCAAGCACGATGTCCCGGTATGCGCCGTAGTCATCACCATTAAAGATCGAACGGATGATACGCGCATTCTCATTCGCATCGCCGCCGATGACTTCGCTCAGCGAACGCGTAGTCAAACCAAGCTCCTCCGGCGTGATGGTATACGTGCGAACGGTGCCGCCCAGCAGCTCCGAGATTTGTGTTGGCGAAGAAATGCTGATTTCATCCAGACCATCAAAGCTGCTCACAACCATTGCACGCTTCAAGCCAAGCTCACCTAATACGGAAGCAATCGTGTCGGTTCTGGATTTATCGTAAATACCGAGAAGCTGACGATCAGCGCCTGCCGGATTCGTTAGTGGACCGAGCATATTGAAGATGGTTCGGATACCGATCTCACGTCTTGGGCCTGCCGCGTGTTTAAGGGATGGATGATACAGCTGCGCAAACATGAAGCAAATCCCGATGGCATCCAGACAGCGAGCTGCCAGCTCCGGCGACAGTGTAATATTGACACCAAGCGCTTCAAGCGTATCTGCGCTGCCGGATTTGCCGGACATAGCCCGGTTGCCGTGTTTGGCAACTCGGACGCCTGCTGCTGAAGCTATGATAGCAGAAGCTGTCGAAATATTGAATTTATGAATGCCGGATCCACCCGTACCACAGGTGTCCAGAAGTCCGTTGCGTTCCGTTTGAACATGATTGGAAAACGAACGCATCGCTTCTGCGAATCCGGTAATCTCGTCTTTGGTTTCACCTTTCATCCGAAGCGCCGTAGCGATTGCGCCGATCTGCGCACCGGAAGCTTCACCGCTCATAATAATCTCCATTACGCCGCGTGCTTCTTCCCGAGTCAGGTTAGTCCCGCTAACCACTACGTTCAGCGCCCGCTGCATTGTCATCAGTTCATTCGTAACTGCCATGCCCCCGCTCACCCTTTCGCACCTGCATAGTAATCCATATTGATCATGCTGCTCGTGCGATCAGGCACTGCGAAGATTGATTCCGCAGCTCGAACCGCCTTGAGCATAGCCATCGCTTTATTGACGGTTTCCATATACTCATTCTCCGGTATGGAATCCCAAACAATGCCCGCTCCAGCCTGAACATAGGCCTTACCATTCTTGAAGATCAGCGTACGAATCGTGATACAGGTATTAAGGCTGCCGCCAAAACCGAGATAGCCGATAGCACCGGCATAAGCGCCGCGAGCTTCATTCTCCAGCTCCGCGATAATTTCCATGGCTCTGAGCTTCGGAGCTCCGGATACTGTACCCGCTGGCATGCAAGAGACGAATGCATCGAAGAAATCTTTGTCCTCGCGCAGCTTGCCGGAAACGTTCGAAACGATATGCATCACGTGGGAGTACCGCTCAATCTCCATATACGAATCGCAGCGGACTGTACCGAATTCCGATACGCGCCCGATATCATTGCGACCCAGATCGACGAGCATCAGATGCTCTGCGCGTTCTTTCTCGTCCGCCAGCAATTCTTTCTCAAGCGCCAAATCCTGCTCCGGCGTTTTGCCGCGCGGACGCGTTCCGGCGATCGGGCGTGTCTCCACTCGTTCACCATCCACTTTAACGAGTGCTTCCGGTGACGTACCGACGATAACCTCATCATCCATTTTCAAATAGTACATATAGGGTGATGGATTCATGGTGCGCAGTACGCGGTATACATGAAGCGGATCAACTTCGGTTTCGATGTTAAAGCGCTGCGACAATACCACTTGGAAAATGTCACCTGCACGAATATATTCTTTGGATTTCTCAACATTCGCAAGGAATTGTTCCTTTGTCAGGTTCGAGGCAACCTCGCCCAGATCGGGATCGGCCGGGATGCTTCCCGCTGCCATCAATGCGGACGGCAGCGGCTGCTGCAAGCGCTCGATGGTTGCTTCCATGCGGCTGACCGTTTGCTCATAAACAGCCTGAATTTCATGGTCTGTCGCCGCATTCGGGATATGTACATTCCCGATCACTTGAATTTGCTGTTTGAAATGATCGAAGACGATTACCTGATCGCAAAACATAAATTGCAGGTCGTTCATGTTCAAATCATCAATCCGGTGCGCCGGCAGCTTCTCGTAGTACTGAAGCAAATCATATCCGAAGAATCCGATCGCCCCGCCTGTGAAAGGCGGCAATTCCGGAATCGAAGGACTGCGGAAGGAGCGCAAATGTGCTTTGAGCAGCTCAATCGGTTTCTCGCGCAGCACCTCTTCTTTGCCATTCACTTCGATTACCATTTCGCCGTTCTTGCCGCGAATGAGCATGAATGGGTCAGTGCCGATGAAGGAATAACGCGCCCATTTCACACCACCTTCAACACTCTCCAGTAAGAAGGCCCGGCGCTCCTTATAGAAATGCTGGAATATACGAATTGGCGTCTCTGTATCCGCCATTACATGTCTGACGATTGGAATTAAATTATACGTGCTGGATAAACGAATGACACCTTGAAGCTCCTGATTCATAACCAATCTCTCCCTTTGTCGGAAAATAAAAAAACTCCTGCCGCAGCAGGAGTGATCATGTCAGAAGACGGAAAATGAGCATTGATACGGCAATAGATAAGACCATCGATTGTAGCTTAATAGATACACCTATAGCCTGGATTCCATCCAAGAGGGTGCACTAAACTACCACCTGCGTCATCTCTTCACTCGTCTCAATCTTGCACTAAAAACTCAGCTCAGCTCTACTCATCTCTTCTAACTTCACTAACTACTCTGCTCAACTCGGCTCATTCTTCAAGTATGAAATCACTATACACTAGCGTAAACGGATCCGTCAATCCTTTAAAAATGAGCTTTACGATTGTTCAAATGCTATGATTTCGATAAATCCGGACGAAGTGCTTTCGCACCGCCTAAGTATACATGCTCGATTTCCTTCTGAGACTTCTCCGTGTTCACCGAAACCAGCAGGCGGATGCACATGGCCAAGCTTCCTTTGACCGGCACTTCAACAGCGCACATCAACGGAACAAGCTCCCAGCCTTGCATGACACGAATCGCTCTAGCCGGAAATGTTGCATCCAGATCGCCTGTTACCGTAATAAATACACTTGCAATATCTTCGGGCTCGATGGCATTAGAGGCTACAATCGTATGCAGCAATTCCTCTGTAGCGCGTAATATCGGTTGTTCTTCATTCCATTCGACCGTAATTGCTCCGCGAATTCCCCGTACACTCATTCTAGATGGCCTCCTGTTTCAATTGTTCCACGATCTCCCGAATGAGAGAGGTAGAAACCGATTTGTTGATTTCCACGACGCCAATTGCAGTTGGCACGATATAGACCATCGTACCTTCTTGGAACTTCTTATCATGCATCATCGCACGCATGATTTCATCTGTCTCTAAATGTGCAGGCAGTCGCACCGGCAAACCTACTCGTTGCAGTACATGCTTGGTCACCGTGTAGACCTCTTCAGAAGCCCCCAGGCGAACCGCAAGCTTTGCAGCCCCAACCATACCGATCGCTATCGCTTCACCGTGTAAAAGCTCTCCGTAGCCAGCGACTGCCTCAAGCGCATGACCAATGGTATGCCCTAGATTAAGGATCGCGCGAAGATCGTTCTCTCGCTCATCCCTTGAGACGACTGCCGCTTTGACGCTGCAGCCTTTGTAGAGCGCATAGCCAAGCGCATCGGGATCAAGTGCAGTCAGCTTATCTGCATTCTCGTCACACCAAGTTACGAAAGATGCATCCCAAATCAACCCATGCTTCACAACTTCCGACAAACCCGCCTTTACTTCGCGTTCAGGCAAGGTTTGCAGTGTTTTCAAATCATACAGCACTAGCTCAGGTTGATGAAAAGCACCGATAATATTCTTCGCAAGCGGGTGGTTGACCGCGACCTTTCCGCCGACACTGCTGTCATGTGCAAGGATCGTCGTCGGAACCTGTACAAATTTAATGCCGCGCATGAAAGAAGCTGCTACGAAGCCGGCAAGATCACCGACCACGCCGCCTCCCAGTGCAACAATTGTCGATTTGCGGTCAAGGCCATGCTCCAGTGCAATCCCAATCAATCTTTCCAATTGAGTGAGGGATTTGGAACCCTCTCCCGCCGGAACAACAGCTGTTACAACCGTAAAGCCTGCTGTAGAAAGCACATTTGTCAGATGACCCAAATGCTCCTCAGCGACGACATTCGTATCTGTAATAATCATAAGGGGCGACTTCTTGCTGATGCCGCGCTCGGTAAACAGGTTACCTGCTTCATCCAACACGCCTTCCCCGATATAGATCGGGTAGGAACGCTCGCCTAGCTCGACGGTCAGTTCACGATGAGCGCCGCTCATTAGTAGTTCCTCAACTGCGCCAAGTAGTTGTTGTAATTCGCCGTAATTTCTTCCATGGAGTCGCCGCCGAATTTCTCCAGAAACGCTCTGGCTACTTCCCATGCCACAACATGCTCCATGACAACGCTTGCTGCCGGCACGGCGCAGCTGTCAGAGCGTTCTACTTGTGCAGTGAATGGCTCTCTTGTATCGATATCTACGCTTTGCAGCGGTTTATATAAGGTCGGGATTGGTTTCATTACGCCGCGCACGACGATTTGTTCGCCGTTTGTCATCCCGCCTTCAAATCCACCGAGACGGTTAGTCGCTCTGTAATAGCCGCGTTCTTCCGAGTACATGATTTCATCATGCACTTGCGAGCCGCGGATTGTTCCGGCTTCGAAACCAATACCGATTTCGCAGCCTTTGAAGGCATTGATCGACATCACCGCTTGAGCGATCCGTCCGTCAAGCTTGCGGTCGTACTGCACGTGGCTGCCAAGTCCGATCGGCACGCCTTCCACGATACATTCCACAATTCCGCCGATGGAATCGCCTTCAGCTTTGATTTGATCGATATAAGCAGTCATTTTCTCTTCGGTTTCCTTGTCAACGACACGTACGGGAGACTCCTCAGTCAACCGGACTAATTCGTCCAGCGGAAGCTGATTCGCAGGCGCTTCAATTTCACCGATTCGAATCACTTGTCCGCCTACTTTAATGCCGAATGCAGCAAGGAATTGGCGGGCAACTGCCCCAACCGCTACACGTGCTGCCGTTTCACGGGCACTGGAGCGCTCAAGTACATTGCGCAGATCCTTCAAATTGTATTTAAGTCCACCGTTCAAATCCGCATGTCCGGGACGCGGGCGATGAACGCGGCGTTTCTCTTCGTCACTGCCTTCGATCGGCTCGATGTTCATAACCGATGTCCAGTGCTTCCAGTCATTATTCTCCACAATCAATGCTACAGGCGCTCCCGTTGTTTTACCATGACGAACGCCGCCGACAATGTTAGCGGTATCTTTCTCGATTTGCATACGGCGGCCACGGCCATGCCCCTTCTGCCTACGGTGCAATTGGAAGTTAAGCTCCTGAAAATCAAGCTGCAAATTGCTCGGAAGCCCCTCAATTATTGCTGTCAACTGTGGACCATGTGTCTCTCCTGCTGTCAAATAACGTAAACTCACGGTAAAGCCCTCCCTCATTCTGAACACCCGCAAACGTATATTCCGGTTTATGTATTTCTGCCAAATATCTTTGCTCATTATAGTATAGCGTTGCCGGTTTGACAAGGAAATGAACGCCGACTGTTAGGAAGGCTCCACAATAAAAAAGCTGCCCCGCACACCTCCCGAAGAAGATGTGACAAGGGCAGCCTTCCAGCTCTAATAAACTAACTATTCACGGATTGAGGTCCACGCAGACGATCCGGTTCGTCATTCAATTGCGGATCATTCATGAGACCGTTCATTTGCCTCGTATCAATGCCGAGAATTTGGGCGCATTCCTGGATCGTGATGAATCCACGCTTATACGCCGAAATAACCTTACGTTTATCCATGCTGCGCCTCCAATAAGCCAAACTATTTATAGCTTTAGTATTGGAGAAGATGGAAAACGATATACCCGACTATGCGCGTTTGCGGTAAAAGAAAGTTTCTACCGAATCGAAATCATATTGGGCAGGCGAGAAAATTTGCTCCGTGCTGCCTACAAACAGCAGCCCGCCGGGCTTAAGCGCTTTCGAGAATTTATGATAGAGCAGATGTTTGGCTTCTTCCGTGAAGTAGATCATGACATTGCGGCATACGATTACATCGAATCCGGTGTCAAAGGTGTCATGAAGCAAATTCTGCTGTTTAAAGGTAATATTTCGCTTGAGCTGATTGACTACAGCAACATTATCTTCATCTTGCTTCGTAAAATATTTACTCATATAAGTGCGTGGAACCTCGCGGATCGAACGATCCTGATAAATGCCTTGTGCCGCCTTCTGCAAAACAATGTTATCCAGATCGGTTGCAAGGATCGATGACTTATCCTGCGCGCCGAGCTCTGCCAAAATCATGGACAGTGTATAGGGCTCTTCGCCTGTCGAACAAGCTGCGCTCCAAATTTTGACACGTGGATTACTCTTCACGATTTCGGGTAAAAACTTCTTCTCCATGGCTTCCCAACGGCTCGGATTACGCCAAAACTCCGACACATTGATGGTCATCCGATCGAGAAATTCGTTCATTAGCTTCTTATCCTTCTCAAGGCCATCCCAGTAGGCTGCAAATGTATTGAAGCCGTACTTCTGCCTAAGCGTCGTCAAACGCCGCTTCATCTGCGCTTCTTTGTACTGGGAAAGATCAATAGCTGTTTTTTCCTTGATTTTCTTGATGAAAAGCGTAAAGTCCTTGTCCTCCACCATGTTTTCCCCCGATGTCGCAGACACTTGGCCGCCTGATGTTAAAATCCACTGTTGAATTGCTTGTCCGTAAGTTAGTTAAATCCACTGCTGAATCGTTTGGTTGTAGTCCACCATTTCATGCGGAGCGAAGAAAATGCCGATCTCACGTGCCGCACTCTCAGGCGAATCCGATCCATGAATCAGATTGAAATTCGTATGTACTGCATAATCAGAACGAATCGTTCCCGGTGCTGCTTCAAGCGCATTCGTCTTGCCGATCATCGCCCGTGTAAGTCCGATGACATTATCCCCTTGCCAAACCATAGCAAATACCGGACCTGACGTCACAAAGGCTACAAGCGGCGGATAAAAGGGCTTTCCGATGTGCTCTGCATAATGACGTTCAGCCAGTTCAGGCGTGATCATCATGAATTTGGCTCCAACGAGCTTTAGCCCCTTACGTTCAAAACGTGATACGATTTCACCGATCAAACCGCGTTGTACGCCATCTGGCTTTACCATTAGAAATGTTCTTTCCATCTGAATTCCCTCCCAAACGCTTTAGTAGTTTCGTTTTGCAATAAAATGCGCAATATCCGTCAAATTTTTCTTCGCCGTAATGTTCGGCAGCTCCTTTAGAGCTTCAATCGCTTTATTCATATATCTTGTCGCCATGGCATCCGCAGTGTGAATTCCGGCGCTCTTACGTATTATGTTCAACGCTTTTTTCGTTTCACCTGCTCCATTCGACTCGCGGATTTTATTTATTTCTACAAGTAAGTCATCTTTAATGGATGGCTCTTGCATCGCGAGCAGTACCGGAAGCGTCATATTGCCTTGTTTTATGTCGGAACCCGGCGGTTTGCCGATCTGTTTCTCGGTGCCAAGCAAGTCGAGCAGATCGTCACGAATTTGGAAAGTCATGCCTACATTATAGCCAAACCGATACAGACAATTAGCCGTCTTACGATCCGCTCCTGCCGCTAATGCGCCAAGCTGACAGCTGATTGCAATTAACAGTGCCGTCTTGCGCCGGATACGAAGCAAGTAGTTGCGCACCGATTGCTCGGTATTGAAGAAGTCACGGATTTGCTCCATCTCCCCAATACACATCTGCACCATGGCTTTGGATAAGATCTGATGAATTTGAGGGTTCTCAAGCTCGGTTACGATCGTAAGCGCTTTGCCGTAAATATAATCGCCGGTGTACATCGCAATTCGGTTATCCCATTTGGATTTAACCGTAAGCTGACCGCGACGGGTTTCGGCATTATCAATCACATCATCATGCACGAGAGAAGCCATATGAATGAGTTCAAGCGGTACCGCAATTCTCTGGAGCACATCCAGTCGGTATGTGCCAAACTTACCGGCAAGCAGCACAAACACCGGACGTATCCGCTTGCCGCCTGCTTTGAGCAGATGCGTCGATGTATCCGTGAGCAGCGTATGTTCGGAAGTAACGCTGCGCGCCAGCTGACTTTCGATTGCATCTAAATCGCTTTTCATTTTGGCGTAGATATCAAGTAGTTTCATTTGTTCACCTTGAGGGCAGATTGGTCTAAGAAAAATTGCATTTGAACCTCATGCGACAACAATCCTAATTGATGCGCATAGTCAAAATACAACGATAAACCTGCCTGCTCGTCCGTTCCGAAGTTATAGTGCAGCTCTTTGAAATATCGTTTCCAATAGGCTGCTTCCCCGCCTAACAATGTGCAGGCTTTATCGATCAGGGGCTGCAGGTCGCTGAGACTTCTGTCCTTGCTTGCCGTCAACGCCTGCAGAACAGTCGAAACCGCCTCCGGGTCTGCTGCTGCAATTTCTTTGCGGACCGCCACGAGCGCGAAAGTCATACCGTAACCTGTCCAATTGCGCCACAGCTCTCCCAAATCGATAACGGCCATGCCCCTTTCCTTATTCGCCCACGAAGCGTGGATGGCTGTATCCCCGATGAGAAGTGCAGCATCCGCTTCCTCCAGCATGGTGTCAAGGTTAGGCTCCATCGTTATATATGAAGGTTCAGCTTTATAATAAAGCTTCATTAGAATTTTGAGCAAATTAACGGAGGTTGCAGACGTTGCCGTCATCGCGATCCGTCCTTGGAGCACCTCTTCGAGCGGTTTCTTTAGAAAAAGCAGAATCGAATTGACGCGCCCCCTTGCGCTAACCGATAAATTCGGCAGCAGCAAGTATTCACTGGCATTTTCCGCATATGCGTACGAGGACATCGAGGTTATGTCGATCTCACCCTGCCGAAGCGCTTTATTCAATGCAGCCGGGACACGCTTCTCAATGCGGAACCGTTCCTGCGGCAATTGCTGCTCCGCATAATGAAAAATAGGCCAAACGTTCGCATAGTCAATGCGACCGACTGTAATCGGGCGATTTAACCCCATGCTGTTCATCTCCCCATCTTCTGTACAAATCATGATCCAGCGGAAGCTGATCAAGCACTTTCCCGACTAGAAAATTGATCATATCGTCAATTGTTTGCGGTCCATGATAGAAAGCCGGCATCGCCGGAATCAGCTTAACGCCAAGCCGAGCCAGCGTCAGCATGTTCTCCAGATGAATGGCATGCAGCGGCGTCTCGCGAGGGACAAGGATCAGCTTGCGTCCTTCCTTCAGCATAACATCCGCAGCACGTGTCATCAAATCATCTGAAATGCCATGTGCGATTGAAGCCAATGTCCCCATCGAACACGGCATGATGATCATGCCGTCTACTCGGTAAGAGCCGCTTGCAATCGAGGCGCCGATATCCGCATTGGGATGCAGAATCAATCTCCCCGCTTCCATCGTCTCTGGAAACACTGCGGCAAGCGCCTGCTGACGTTTCGTCGTGTCCCAGCCAAGCTCCTCTTTCAGAACCCGCCAGCCTGCTTCCGTTACGACAAGATGTACGTTCAGCCCGCCTTCCAGAAGGCTGCTGATTAGCCTGATCCCGTAGATCGCGCCGCTCGCTCCTGTAATACCGACAACCATACTCTTGCGCGTTACTTCGGCAGTTCGCTCTACCACTTGTGAAGCACCACCAAATCGAGCAGCGCACTGATAAACAATACAACACTCAGTGTTCCGTTCATGGTAAAGAATGCGGTTTGCACACGGCTCATATCATTCGGCTTAACCAGAATATGCTCGTAGCACAGCATGCCTACGGAGATAATGGCACCAATCAGATATAGCCAGCTAAGCGGAGTTAACCAATATAATGAAATGAATCCGATACTCGTTAACAGATGAAACCCGCGCGATAGCCGTAATGCTCCGACCATACCAAACCGCGATGGAATCGAATGCACGCCTTCCTTACGGTCAAATTCGAAATCTTGGCAAGCATATATGATATCGAAGCCGGCAAGCCAGCAAGCTACGGTTGCATAGAGCACCCAAGCCGACAGCTCGAAATGTCCCGCAATGGCAACCCAGCCGCCAAGCGGTGCAAGACCGATTGTCAGTCCAAGCACGACATGACAAAGCCATGTAAAACGTTTTGTATACGAATAAAGCACAAGCATGAATACCGCAATCGGCATCAATTTCATACAGATGGGATCAAGCTGCGAAGCAGCAATGAATAATACAATAAAGGACACCGCGATGAACAAACCGACTTCACCTGCACGCAGCAAGCCTGCCGGGATAGCCCGTTTCGCGGTACGTGGATTCTTGGCATCGATAACACGGTCTATGACGCGGTTCAGCCCCATTGCGGCGCTCCTGGCCCCAACCATTGCCAGTATGATCCAGCCAATTTCACTCCATTCCGGGTACCGATTCTCCATGATTATCGCACCAAGCAGTGCGCCCATGAAAGCAAACGGTAATGCGAAAATGGTATGTTCAAACTTAATCATTTCTAAAATTATTCGGAATTTGCGAATCATGCGTTGTCCGTTCCCTTCGTCCCCATGTGTAATGCCGCGACTCCGCCTGCTAACGGAAATACACGAACATGCTGAAGGCCGATTTCACGGTATTTCGCTGCAAGCTGCTTCGAGTCCGGAAATGCTTTAAGCGACTCCGGCAGCCATTTGTACTGCTCGTATCGCTTGGCGACCATCTTCCCGATCGCAGGCATGACACGCTCGAAGTAGAAATAATAGATCGCTTTGAACGGCTGCCAGGTAGGTTTGGACATCTCCAGGCAAACCACTTGTCCGCCGGGCTTCACCACTCGCATCATTTCGCGAAGCACTTGTTCCAAATCAGGTACGTTGCGAAGTCCGAAACCAATTGTTGCGAAATCGAAACGATTATCCTCGAATGGCAGCTCCATCGCATTGCCTTGCACGAGTGAGATTTGACGATCAAGCCCCTCACTCTTCACTTTCTTCTTCCCTACTTCAAGCATGCCTGCGCTGAAATCAAGCCCTACCACTTCGCCGCTTTCACTTGCCTTCGCAAGCGCAATGGTCCAATCGCATGTGCCGCAGCACAAATCGATTGCCGTATTACCGGGCTTTACATTCATCTTGCGCATCGTGAATTTTCTCCACGCCTTATGTCGACGGAAGCTGATTAAATCATTCATGAGGTCGTACGTTGGTGCAATGCTTTCAAATACGGCATGCACATGCTGTTCCTTAGATTTGGATTGCATGGTAGTCACCTTACCTTCTCTCGCCTTGGGCCGATACCGCAGGTACAAGAGGACGCGTAAACGTTTCTGCGATGCCCATCAACTCGCGGACGAGCTTATCGGAATCAAGACACGAAACGACCGATTGTACATGCAGAGCAGATTGTTTCAGCTTCTCGGCCAATTGTGTGCGAATATCATATTTTGCGATCAAAGACTGTGCGTAAGACGGCTCAGTGGAAAGATCGGATAACTTACGTTTCTCTTCGTCGGTTCCATTATTCCACACATGCCAGTATGCCCAGCTGCCGCTGAATCGCTCTGGCTTCTCGCTGCGAATCAGCTCGTCCATTACGACCTCGCAACGTCCGAAACCTTGAAGCAGTTCCGTCCAGGCACGTGTCAGTTTCTCATCCATACTGTCTGTGAAAGCTTGGAATAGCTCTGTCTTCAGCTGAACGCAGTGGACCAGATATTCTTCTGCCGTCAGCTTCAGCTGCTTCATTCTGAGGTATAAGTTTACCTTCAGCTTATTGACCTCGGAAACACCGCTGCTAATTCGGCGAATCATATCCACCTGTCCCGCTTGCGACAACAGCTGGTAGAATCGGCTGCTGTAGTAATCCCCTGCGAGCACCTTCAACTGACGTGATCGCATCTCACGTTCTTGCAGGCGACCGCTGTCAGAATCGATGAGATCATGCGTATCCATCCCCATCTGTACCAAGGAAGTGACAAGCGAATAGAGCTCACTGTGGAACAGCGGCGTGCGTTGATTGGCCAAAAATGCGAAGAGCAGCCTGATCCTCGAATCGGGAAAATCGGGCAGCTCGGTATGCATTTGAATCATATCGTATTCAAGGTACTTTTTTGCGATCTCAGGTATCTTATATGGTTTCATTTGGCCTAGCCTCCGGACAAAACTTAGATGACAGCTGATTCAACCGACTGCTGCCTCAACCAATCATCTCAATTAGATAAATGCAGAGTTGACCATAGGTCCACCCAAACCAATCATCTGTAGATAAATGCTGTGCCAACCAAAGGTTGCCCCAAACCAATCATCTGTTAATAATCTAAATAATTATAGCACTATGTGTGGCGTTTCGCTACAACTGGGATATAGACAAACGCAGGCGCTGCCTCCAAATTTCGTCCGTAAATGGTTCTGCGGCGCTTAAGTTTGACAGTTCTGTGGACAGCCAGGTATCACTCCTCCTGACATCGACCGCAGCAAGCAATCTGTTAACGGGAATCTCATCGTCATTCTCCGCCTGCATAGGCGTAACGAAGCGGACTAAGACACGGCTCACATTATCCGTATGTACAAATGCAAATTCCAATAGTCGCTGCAAATCGCTCATCCACTCCTCTACAGCATTCCCATAATGCTCCGTAGATAAATCGACCGACAGCACCGATCCTTTCCATGCCACCCGTTTAACGTCGAGTCCAAGATGAAGACCAAGCATAGAATCTACGATCACCCCTGCGCTCAAGCGCTTAATCGGGACGGGGTGAAAGACCGAAATATCGCCTTTGGCTTGCTTCATTCGTGAATCCGTTAACGGGAGAATTGTCAGTAATACGGTAACAGCTGCTGTTACCGCACACGCATAGAGCAGCCTCTTGTAATGCGACATCTACCATCCGCCTCTCGCGCACAGAATGTCCTGCTACTCTAGTGTACAAACTAAAAAAGCAGGCTATGCCTGCTTTTCGGTTTAATCCTCTGTATCGACGGTACCGTACTTGGTCAGCACAGTTGCTTTGCCGCGAATTTTGATCGCTGACGTGTGGTCCGTAAACTGGCAGATGAGGATTTCTCCTTTATCTAGCTTCTCCGTGTGATGAAACTTCGTATCTTGACCGCGAGTCAGTCCGATGACTTGTACGCCTTGGGACTTCGCTTTAATGACGATATATTCCCCATTCTTGTCTTCCATGAATACCGCCTCCTAATGGTCAATTCCACCCTTAAACCGTATCTGTTAAAAAACTGCCTCCCGAACGTCGTGCTCAGGACAGCAGCTATGGCGTGTTATGTTCGACTTCTCTCCAACGAATCCGGGCGAACCCTAGAACCGCAAGAAAAAGTCTACTGGAATTAACTCCCCTTGTCAATAGAAACGGAATCTGTCTTGAGAGACGAAAAACGTCCGGATGCAGCTAGCACCCGGACGTCATCAACGGTCTGAACCGTTTCTTATTTGGAGACAAGATCTTTAAGTGATTTACCCGCTTTGAAAGACGGGATTTTGCTTGCCGGGATGTCGATCTCTTCACCCGTTTGCGGGTTGCGACCTTTACGGGCTTCGCGGCTTTTCACCTCGAAGTTACCAAATCCCACCAATTGCACTTTATCCCCGCCTTGCAGCGAGTCGGAGATGGCATCAAAAACGGCATCAACCGCTTTGGAAGCATCTTTCTTGGAAAGGTCAGTCAATTCGGCTACTTTCGCAATCAGTTCCGTTTTGTTCATTTCTTTCACCTCCCCTGACGGCAGTTCATAAGCACATCATTATCATTCTGTTTTACCGAAACCTCAGAAAATATACCTGCAGGCCTTGGTGCAAAGAAATTCCGTTATGTGCAAATCCTGCATACTGAACCATGAACAGATTTATAGTAATACAGTTGGCTATAGAATTTCAAGAGGCTTAACAAGTTTTTCCGAGGATTACTCTAGGTTTTTCATGCTTTTTACACCGAAATACCCCTGAAAACGACAAAAAAGAGACACGCTGTGTTCGCGTGTCTCTTCCGCTTTACAAGATTATGGCAATCAGACCGCCGGAGCCTTCGTTGATGATTCTGCCCAGCGTTTCCTGAAGTTTATAGCGCGCATTGTCAGGCATCATCGCAATTTTGCCTTGGATGCCTTCTCTTACGATGGAATGGAGCGAGCGACCGAAGATGTCGGACTCCCAGATCTTGATTGGGTCGTTCTCGAAATCCTGCATCAAGTAACGGACCAATTCCTCGCTTTGTTTCTCCGTACCGATAATCGGAGCGAACTCGGACTCCACATCCACGCGAATCATATGGATGGACGGCGCAGTCGCCTTCAAGCGAACACCGAAACGAGAGCCTTGGCGGATGAGCTCAGGCTCATCAAGCGCCATCTCGGCAAGTGTCGGTGCGGCAATGCCGTAACCGGTCGTTTTGACCATTTCGAGCGCTTCCGCAAACCGGTCATATTCCCGCTTCGCATGGGAGAACTCCTGCATGAGCTGCAGCAGATGGTCTTTGCCGCGAATTTCAACCCCGACGACTTCCATCAAGATTTGGTCATACAATTCATCCGGCGCATACAAGTCGATTTCCGCGACCCCTTGCCCCATGTTCATGCCGCTTAGTCCGGCACGTGCGATGAATTCGTATTCCATGAACTGCGAGACGACTCGGTCCACATCGCGCAGACGGCGGATATCTTTGACCGTATCGCGAACCGAATTCTCGTAGTTGCTGCGCAGCCAGTGATTATCGTTCAGCACCATAACCCAGCTTGGAAGATTCACGTTCACTTCATGCACCGGGAACTCGTAGAGCACTTCACGAAGCACCGACATGACTTCTTCTTCTCCCATCGTCGCTACGCTAAGCGTAATGACCGGGATGTCATACTTAGCCTGAAGTTCGCTGCGAAGCGCAAGTGCCTCGTCGCTCTTCGGCCGTGTGGAGTTCACAATGAGGACGAACGGCTTACCGACCTCTTTGAGCTCATTCACAACGCGTTCTTCTGCCTCGACATACGAGCTGCGCGGAATTTCCGCAATTGTACCGTCTGTCGTCACGACGACACCGAGCGTGGAATGCTCTTGAATGACTTTGCGCGTTCCGATTTCTGCCGCTTCCTGGAATGGAATCGGCTCCTCGAACCACGGCGTAGTAATCATTCTAGGGCCGTTCTCATCCTCATAGCCTTTCGCACCAACTACCGCATATCCAACGCAATCAACGAGTCTGACATTCACATCAAGCCCCTCGGCCACACGAAGCTGTACAGCTTGGTTCGGCACGAATTTAGGCTCTGTTGTCATAATCGTCTTGCCTGCTGCACTTTGCGGAAGTTCATCGATAGCTCTCACCCGATCGGCATCGTTCGTGATGTTCGGCAGCACAACCGTCTCCATGAACCGCTTGATGAAGGTTGATTTGCCTGTGCGGACTGCACCAACGACGCCGAGGTAAATATCCCCGCCGGTTCGTTCGGCAATGTCCTTGAAAATGTCCACTTTCTCCACTGAATATCCCCTCCCAATCGTATTTCGCCTGTACATGGACGTACCGTTACTGCTGCTTTCCTCCTGCTGTTCGTCGTCAGGGTTCGCCGCTACCCGCCTGCCACAGTTGCAAACAAGCGACGCAACTCGTACATGATTTTGGACTAGTAATAGCTTATTGCGTCCATGGCCCGATTATGACGACTGCTTCCATGAAATCTTTCGATTTCGATGAGCTTCTCCGCTCCCGGCCTTCCAAGATTGAGATATATGAGAGAAACACCAAAGCTATGCCTGAACGACAAAAAAACTCCTGCCCGAAGAAGCGGACAGGAGCCGAGATGGAACAAGTCGATTTGGTTATTTGAGAACGGCCTGCGGCTCCCCGTTGACTAAACGGTATACAGGAGATTTGACAGGTACAAAGTCTGAAGAATCTACAAGGAGCGCGCGTAAATCCGCGTGTTCCTCCGGCCTCTTGGCACTATCCAGCTTGGAAACGGCTTGCATAATATCCGTACCATAATCAATATAAACATTGCCTTTGGCGTCCATCATTGGGGTCAAAATGCCCCCCGAGAACATACTGTGAAGTACCGGTTCCTTTAGGTCCAGCGCATCGAAATCGATGGTATTAAAGTCCGGATAGAGCGCCGCGCCTTCAGGAAGTTTACCGCTGTTGGCATCTGCATACGACTTGACAGCCGCTTGTACATCATTCATTTGTTGATAGAGAACGAGATTCATAAGCTTAATAGTAGGATCTGTATCCTCGTTAATGATGAGATAATAGTAGCTTCCGCCCTGCTCGTAAGCAGTCTCGGGAATGCTTGACACATAGTTCATTCTCTTCAATTTGTCAAAGTCGACTTTGAATTTCTCGTATACCGGCGTCGATTCGGTGCTGTTCTGCATCGGGAGCAAGCCTGTATCCGTCTGAAACTGATCTACAACGGTTTGGACATTTAGAATTGCATCTTTGGGCGGCTTCTGAAATTGTCCCATCTGGTCTTTGGGATACAGACAGCCGGACAGCAAAGCAGCCATAAGTGCAAGCACCATAGCTGCAGCCGCTTTTCTCAAGCCTTTCATGACACTAACTTCCCCCTACCATAATTCATCATCTTCCGCCTGGCGCATCATTTGTCTTCTGACTGCTGCGCGAAGCGGATCTTCCGGAACCTCGACTACGGCACGGCCAAACACTCTCGCCTGACAAGCGAGCCTTGTCCCCGAGCGGTCTAGACCTGCGAGCTTATAACGCTCATTGTCATTTAGCGGAGACAGTCCTGAGGAGCTGTTCTGCGCTGTTACTTTACACATGAGACATGCAGCTTTCCCGTCACACCGTGTTCGAATGGGTACTCCGGCACGTCTTGCAGCATCCAGGACCGTTGTCCCGGCACGTACCGTTACACTGCGTCCGGAAGGGAGGAATGTAACTTGAACATTCATGGCGAATCCCTCTCTTCCTGCTTCCTACATAATACGTACTATTTATCCGCCGAGCAGTTGCTGTACATATTGTTTCGTCTTCCCTGTAAGCTGATTTCCGGTGGCAATTACTCCGGCAGCTCCCATGTGTAAAGCGGGTTCTTGGCGCATTTGGGCAACAATGAGCCGGGTGCGATCCTCTCGCTCTCGCAGCACATTAAACCACAGCTCATGCGCGAGCGGGACGATTCCCAGCTGATAGGCGCCAATTGTAATGATCGTTTGCAGTGGAGCAAGAACTTCCTCGACCTCTACTGCATAACGATCCTCTCCGGCAGATACAACAAATCCGCCGACTAATTCAACCTGAATACCCTCAATCAGGTAATGGCTGAGCACCGATCGGTAAATCGGACTCACACTTTCATGCTGCCCATCTACAGCGTATGGAAGCAGCGCCATATGAAGTGCAGCCGCAGCTGCATCATCTGCATATAAATCCAGGTCCCGGGGCGGATCACTTAACTCCAGCCCTCGCAGCAGCAGCCCTGCACTGCCGCCGATCAGCCACATAGCTCCCGTAGAAGCGGCTTCCTTTGCTATGACTTCAAGCGCACGGTAGAACGGCTCAGCGGCCTTCATGAGATTGCGTCTTTCCATCAGAAGTACGGCCGGTTCACGGCTTTAATCGTGCCTGCATTCTTCTTGATGATCGCTTGGCAGCCGAGGCGATAGCCTTCCTCCAGCTCACTTGGCTCAAGTCGGTCCCATTCTGCATCCGTGACTTCCTCAAGAAAGTCTGCGCCTTCTTCAATAAGGCAGCGGCATCTTGCACAGGTCCCCCGCGAACAAGAGAAAGCCCAGTCGATATCATGCTTCATGGCCATATCCAGCAGCGACATCCCCTGTAAAGGATAGACCGTCGTACTTCTAGAGCGTCCCTTCAATTCCAGCATCGTTCGTTACTCCTTTTCCACTCCATATCCGAGTTCGTCTAGTAGGCAGCTGTTATGAAATGGAGATCAGTCCGAGAAAACCGCCGATAACCAGAAATAAAAAGGCTGTCATGGATAACAGCATCCGAAGCACGCCTTTGGTCTTGAATCTTGCCAGCGATATCAATACCGCCGCTATTGCCATTAATCCGATACCTACGAATGAAACCCACATCTTCATCATTGGATCCATTTTGATCTCAAACCACCTTGTGCACCAATTATTCGTTCTATTATACCACTTGTCGTGTTTGAACAGCTACTATTGCCGCGATTAACGGAATTTGGTGCAAAAAGAAAAGGACTTCAGCGAAAGCTAAAACCGGCGTTAAGCTTACAATGCCGGGCGCTTTTTGCTTAAGTCCTCATGATTACTTCTTGAGCATCAGCTTCATCAGCATTTCCATGCTATTGACATTCATGCCGCTCTTCTTGACGGCTCCAACGATGTCATTGATCGTTTTTTCCGATACGGGCACCTTCGCCATGGCGGAGACGGATTGGATCAGCTTACGCAGCTCTTCTTCGCTTTGCATCGTATCTTGAGTAACACCGCTGGCTAGCTTTTTGACCGCATTCTCGGTAATCGGCTTGCCCGTCTTTTTATTGACAGCGCTCAGAACGTCTTTAGAGATATCTTTCTTACCGCTCAAAAGTTTCCCTCCTCCAAGTTTTTACATCGTAAAAACTCGCTACCGAGCAACCCCGAAGGCTGCTGCTAGCATCATATGAAGGAAGGACGGGATTTGTGTAGGCTAATCAACTTCCATACTAAACGCCCGCTAAGTCCTCTGTCTCGTGTGTGCGACCTCTGCCCATCAGGGATTCAACGGCGCTGCGCGGCGGCTTATTCTGGAACAATACCGCGAAGAGCTGCTCCGTAATTGGCATTTCCACTCCATACTCATGTGCTAACTCACGAGCAGCACTCGTAGTGCGTACACCTTCGACGACCATGCCCATACGGCTTAACACTTCGTCTACCGAAAGGCCTTCTGCCAGCATAGCGCCTGCGCGCCAGTTACGGCTATGCTTGCTCGTACATGTAACGACCAGATCGCCTACGCCTGCAAGTCCGGCAAAAGTAAGCGGATTCGCCCCCATTGCGTTGCCGAGCCGGCTAATTTCGGCTAACCCGCGTGTAAGCAGCGCTGCCTTGGCATTGTCACCGAAGCCAAGTCCGTCGGTGAGTCCCGCTCCAAGTGCGATAATGTTCTTGATGGCTCCGGCTACCTCGACCCCGATTACATCCCTATTCGTATACACGCGGAAATAAGGTGTAATGAGTGCATCCTGCGCTTGTTCTGCCGCTTCCACATTTGCGGATGCAACGACGACCGTTGTCGGCAATTTGCGGACAACCTCTTCAGCATGGCTTGGTCCTGACAATACAACCAGCCGATCTGCTGTGATGCGCAATTCCTCGAGAAGCACAGTAGTCATACGTTTGTAAGTAACCGACTCAAACCCCTTCGTCGCATGGATGCATATGGCACCCTCTGCGATATAAGGCGCAGCCAGCTTCGCGACATCGCGCATCGCCGAGGAAGGTGCAACGAACAATACAATTTCAGCACCTGTAACAGCTGTTTCAATATCGGTTGTAGCTGTGATGTTTTGCGGCAATATAGCATCCTTCAAGAACCGGCTATTGGTATGTAGCGTATTAATTTCTTCGACTTGCGTTTCACTGCGTGCCCACAAGGCAACCTCGTAATTATTGTCAGCTAATACCGCCGCAAGTGCTGTACCCCAGCTGCCGCCTACGAGCACCGCCGCTTTTCGGTTCGTCATGAACTCGCCTCCTTACCCTTTTCTGGCTCCAAGCTTATTCTCTTTCCCCTGCAGCAGCTTCACAATGTTCGTTCGATGACGAACGAAAGCCAGCACACAGACGATCAGACTAGCCCATACATAGGAGAATGGCTTATCGCCAAAATTCCATACGAAGATTGGCATCAGCACAGCAAAAATAAGCGATCCAAGCGAAACGAAGCGCGTAATCGCAATTGAAATGATGGCTACAGCACCTGCGATCAAGGCAGGAATAATCGCAAGCGTTACCATTACTCCGACAGTTGTCGCAATGCCTTTGCCACCTTTGAATCCGAACCATACCGGCCAGTTATGTCCGGCAATCGCCGCTAAACCGCATAGTACAGGTCCCCAGTCGCCTCCCGCCATATAGATGCCGAGCAGTACCGCAACGACTCCTTTGGCGATATCAAGCAGAAACACACTGATTCCCGGCCCTTTACCGAGCACACGCAGCGTATTGGTTGCGCCGGCATTCCCGCTGCCGAAATTGCGGATATCAATGCCTTTTACCCATTTGGCAATCAAAATACTAAATGAAAGCGAGCCTAGCAAATAACTGATGAGTACCGCAAGTATGGTGAACACGATAATTTCGCCTCTTTCTTCAGATAAGGAAACTGGTGCCCCGATAAACAGAGACACCAGAATCGAGCAGCAGCATGTAATCTTAATCTTCGTCGGATTTCTTTCTGGTGAAAATACGTACAGGCGTGCCTTCGAACTGGAAAGCTGCCCTGATCTTGTTCTCAAGGTAACGCTCATACGAGAAGTGCATCATGTCCGGATCGTTCGCGAACAGTACGATGGTAGGCGGTTTAACCGCAACCTGTGTCACATAGTTAATGCGAAGACGTCTGCCTTTATCGGTTGGCGGCGGATTAATCGCAATCGCATCAGACACCACATCGTTTAGCAAGTGAGTTTGAATACGCAGCGCATGCTGCTCCGAAACATGACCGACAACAGGCAGCAGTTTATGCAGCCGTTGCTTGGTCAACGCGGACAAGAAGATAACCGGAGCATACGTCATAAACAGGAAATGATCACGGATATCTTTCTCGAAATGCTGCATCGTCTTATCGTCTTTCTCGACAGCATCCCATTTATTGACGACAAAGATCGAAGCTTTACCCGCTTCATGCGCGTAGCCCGCGATATGTTTGTCCTGCTCAATGATCCCTTCCTCACCATTGATCAGTACGAGCACCACGTCTGCGCGTTCAATCGCTTTAAGCGCACGCATCACGCTGTACTTCTCCGTCGACTCGTATACCTTGCCCCGTTTACGCATCCCCGCTGTGTCGATCAGCACGTACTTCTGCCCGTCGCGCTCAAACGGTGTATCGATTGCGTCACGAGTTGTTCCCGCAACATTGCTTACAATGACGCGTTCTTCACCCAGAAGTGCATTCACTAGTGAGGACTTGCCCACATTCGGCCGTCCAATTAATGCAACCCGAATAACGTCATCATCATAATGCTCTTCTACAATTTCAGGAAGCTTCTCAACCGCAGCATCCAGCAGATCGCCGATTCCCATTCCGTGCGAGCCCGAGATCGCAATCGGATCTCCGAAGCCAAGGTTATAGAATTCGTAAATATCATCGCGCCGATTTAAGTTATCGACTTTATTAACCGCAACCACAATCGGTTTGCGTGAACGAAGCAGCATTTGTGCAACCTCGTCGTCGGCATGGGTCAACCCGGTTTTTGCATCTACCATGAAAATGATGACGTCAGCTTCTTCAACAGCCAGTTCCGCTTGCATGCGGACGGACTTCATGATTTCATCTTCACCGTCAATTTCGATACCGCCAGTATCTACGATACTGAAAGCACGACCATTCCATTCTCCCGTCCCGTACAAACGGTCACGAGTTACACCAGGTTTGTCTTCTACAATGGCTAACCGATCGCCAATAATGCGGTTAAATATCGTAGACTTCCCCACATTAGGCCGACCTACTATGGCAATAATGGGTTTAGACACATCTTTCACTCCTCAATAATGAACCGGCTTCACGCCGACAATAATAGTAACACTTCATGTTAAGAACAAGTAGTAGAGGGGCATACTCAAATACTCACGCCTACCATCATAGCAAAAAACAACGGGATTGGCTAACATTTCATTCATGGCGATGATCTACCAATATGAAACACCCGTTCTTCAAATCATGCACGCTCGCATCCAATATCTTTTCGAGCAGAAAAGCGGTCGATTCTCGTTTAGCGATGTCAGGTTCCACGAAGATCGGGGCACCTCCTCCTACCTGCTCATGTTTCATCGTCACGATTGCCACAATTTTAGCCATGCTGTTCTCCCTTCCCCTTGTTCACACTCGCTTCTGTCGGCATACGCACCGCTGATTCCAGAATAGGGACCTTCTCCACAATAATCTTCGCCTTCGTTGCATCCTTCTCTTGAGGAATAAGGAATATCGCCAGCCTTCCGTCTTTCATATCGAGCTTCGCCATGGGAACGAGCGCAGGCTCGCCGTCATCGCGGTACACACCAAGAATGGTTGATAAATCGAACAAGATGGCTTGTCTTTGTCCTAAATTACTTAATGTTGCTTTCCCATTCGGATTGTACGGCGTCAGAATAATGCCCAGTCCCCGTTCGGCAATCAGCTGCTGATTCGACGTTAATCCCACATTCATGATGTAGATGTCGCCGACAAACAGATCAGGGCCATCTACTTTGACATCTGCATTTTCGGCTTTGGCAATATGGGATACGGCTTTGCCGGATTTCAGCCGATACACAAGCAGCAGCGATAGCAGACCCATTCCTAAGCCAAAAGGCAGCCCCAGTGCCAATGAAGCAAGACTGGTCAATAAGGCGGATAGAATCACGAGGTAATTGCGGCCCTCAAAAACCATCGCTATACCTTCGATATAAGTCGAACCGCGAGGGACTAGCTCCATGCTGTCTATTTTGTCCAATGTCTCCCGTTCCATCTTGCGGACATCACGAAATTGCTGCGCGGCCAATGTCAGAAATGTAATAGCCGTGAAATCCTTCTTATACAGCGCCGGTACTGCAACTGCGCCTAGTGCTGCGGCTATGACGCCAAGCGAAATGTGAATGATTCTGCCATGGGGATAGGTCGGGTATTGCCGATAGTCCGTCCGAAGCATGATTAATCTGGCGGTTACGCCAAACACGACGCCCAGCATAATACCATACAGCACATGATGCGGCTGTCCTGCTTTCAACTGTGTCCAAAGTTGCTCCCACATGACTATACGTTCCCCCCTCGCTCGCCTGTTCGACCTTCAACAAAACGGACGGCTTTCTGTTTTAACCAGTTCTTCACGTTGCCGGTTACTCGTGCTGCAGTAAGTGCTATGACTAAGCCATCCCACCACGCCGGGGAGCCGATCATCATCAGCTTCGTGATGACGAGTGGACTGATCAGCAGATCGAGCTGGGAGAAGACGGCTGCAAACACGGCAATAACGAATTGACTGCGGAAGCGATCTGCCAGCAGACCGGCAAATAATCCCGCAAGCAGCGGACCATCCCATGCCGGATTCAGGGCGATGAACACAGGATCCATGCCATAAATATAGCGCACCCACATCCACATAAATCCGGTAAGCAGCGCCGAGAAGACAACGAACAGCATGCTTCCAATATGACGGATCATGGCTAATTGAATGAAAGCCACAGCTATCGCGAGAGCCGCGCTGCCGGTAATAAGTACGCTTTCCCCTACAGTGAGTTCAGCGACATGCAGCAATAAAGCCACCAAAATAAATAATCCAAGCATCCGGGATGACATCCCTTCCGCAACTTGCTCCTTCCAGCCTGTCGCGTAGAGAATGAAAGCCATCGACAGCAGCCAGAACGCAATAAACCCATCATTCACAGTGCTTCACCTCTCTATGGCCTATATTATGTGCTTAGGAGAGTGAACCTAATCCAGCCCGACCTGAATAAGGCAAACAAGGTGAAACGGCTGACGCCGTCCTTTGACAGCGTAGCGCGTTTCATTACGGAGATTTCTAAGCTCATTTATAGATGGGAAACGATAAATTCTTAGAAATTGAAAAAAGCCTGTTACTCTGCACAGTTGTGCAAAGTAACAGGCTCTTATAAATCGTAATTACGATTATTTCAATTTGCTCAGCTTGTCGCCGAAACGTTCAGCAAGCGTGAAGCTCATGCTTTCGTTGCTTAGGCTGACGTTTGGATTGTTAAGCTCGACTTTAGGTGCGCGAGGTGCACGCTCCCCGCGGTCGCTGCGCTCTCTCTTCTGATCAGGCGCTTGCTCCGGAGCTTCTTCTGTTTCTTTGATGCTGAGGGAAACGCGTTTCTCAGCCGGGTTGAAGTCAAGAATTTTCGCTTTCACTTCTTGGCCTTCTTTCACAACTTCATTAGGAGTTGCTACGTGACGGTGCGCAAGCTGCGAAATGTGTACAAGACCTTCAACACCCGGTGCGATTTCAACGAATACACCGAAGCTTACGATGCGGCGAACCGTACCTGTTACGATGTCACCTACGTTGAATTGACCGTTTGTCGATTCCCATGGACCTGGTTGAGCAGCTTTGATGCTCAGGCTGATTTTGCCAGCGGCAGGATCCACTTTAAGTACTTTAACACGTACGGATTGACCTTCTGTAACAACATCCTTCGGATGAGCTACATGCTGCCAGGAAAGCTCGGATACGTGAACCAAGCCATCGATGCCGCCGATGTCAACGAATGCGCCAAACGGAGTCAAACGTTGAACAGTACCATCAAGCTCTTGGCCGATTTGCAGGTTGCCGATAACTGCTTGTTTGTTTTGCTCAAAATCAGCGTCCAGAACTTCTTTCGCCGACAGAATTACTTTGTTGTTCTCGCGATCGATTTCCTTCACTTTCACGCGAAGCGTACGTCCTTTGTAATCGCTGAAATCTTCAACGAAATGACGCTCAACCATGGAAGCAGGAATGAAGCCGCGAACGCCAACGTCAGCCACTAGGCCGCCTTTAACAACGTCTGCAACCGTAACTTCAAAGACTTCGCCGGAATCAAAGCGAGTTTGAAGACCATCCCATGCTTTCTCTCCGTCAATTACTTTCTTGGAGAGAACAAGCTTTTCTTTCTCATCGTCGATGCTAACGACTTTCAATTGTACTTCTTGGCCGACTTGAACTGCGTTTTGCGCACTTTCAAGTTGAACCGATGATAGCTCACGAAGGGGAATAACGCCGTCATATTTATATCCAAGGCTTACGAACACTTGGTTATCTTCAATTTTGACGATCGTACCATTCACAGTGTCCCCTTTTTTCAAGGACACGAAATTGTCCATCGCATCTTGACTTACTTCCGCTGCTGCGGTTTCTTGCACTTTTGTTTCTTCTGACATTTAAAATTACCTCCTCGGATCATACCCCAACTTTATTTAAACGTGCAGCCTCAGAATGAAACACTCTCGCAGGCCCACCGTCTAAAACATGAAAAAAAATAATAATTACCCTTGCTTCGCCATCAAACGAATATTCGCCATAATGGTTTCCGTTACTTGTTCGAGCACATCGGAAGATGAATCCTGAATAAAGGCCGTCATATCAATGGGCTTGCCATATTTGATGCGCATCTTACGGAATAATTGGTACTTCCCGATAATAGCGACCGGAATGACTACGGCTCCACTTCGAAGCGCAATCATGGCAGCACCCTTCTTGCCTGCGCTGTTATCGCCTGCATTGCGAGTACCCTCCGGAAAAATCCCCATCACATTGCCTTCTTTCAGCAAGTTGATGGCATTGCGAATAGCATCCTTGCTGACTCCTCCCCGTTTCACCGGGAATGCGCCTAGCGTCCGAATAAAAGGTCCGAGCAAAGGTACCTCGAACAATTCCGCCTTTGCCATGTAATGAACTTTACGGTTCACCTTCGTGCCTACCGTCGTAGGATCAAGCAAGCTGATATGATTACAGCAAAGCACGACTGGCCCTGTGGCCGGAATGTTCTCTAATCCGGTAGCTTCGAACCGGAAAAGCACGGCATAGATGATTCGCAGCAAGCTTCGGCAAATGTTATATACCATAGTTTACTTCGCCTCCGCCGTTTTGGTTCGGCATAAGTCTAGAATATGTGCGACGACTTGGTCAATCGTCAGTTCTGTGCTGTCGAGAACTTCTGCATCCTTCGCACGAACAAGCGGAGAGAACTCTCTGCTTTCGTCGCTTCGGTCGCGATCTGCAATTTCTTGCTCCAATTGCTCAAGCGGCACAAGCTCACTCTCAGATAGTTCCTGGTATCGGCGCAGCGCGCGAACTTGAACGCTAGCAACCAGAAATACCTTTACTTCGGCCCCTGGCAGTACATGCGTACCGATATCGCGGCCATCCATAACGACACCTTTCGCTGCTGCCAGTTTCCGCTGCATCTCAACGAGACGCAACCGAACGGCTTCATGCGAAGCGATCTCCGAAACCTTAAGCGTTACTTCTCTTGAACGTATGTCGGTTGTGATGTTCTCACCGCCGAGCCGCACAATCTGACCTTCGGGTCCCGGTTCCAGTGTAATGTCCACTGTCTTCACGAGCTCCGCCAGCCTGTCCGCATCACTTGGCAAAACTCCCGCACGGTTCGCAGCGAGTGCGACCGCTCGATACATCGCTCCTGTATCAATGTATATGTATCCTAACTGTGCAGCGACTCTTCGAGCGACGGTGCTTTTGCCGGCTCCTGCAGGGCCGTCGATTGCTACGTTAATGCGGCCGCCGTTGTTTCCCCCATCCATGTCCAAGCGGTGTAAACCCTCCTTGAAAGTGCTAAGCGGCTGCTATGTTGCTCTTATCGCCATTAAAAAAGCAGGCTCTGCCTGCGATAGTGAGAATTATACCACAGCAGCCCATGAAGTGCAAAGAACGAAAGACCTACTAGAAGGGCGTTCCTTCAAGTCGATCCACGCCCGTTACCCATAGCCTGACTGCCGGAATTTGCAGCGCGAGCTGGCTAATCAAGACTGCAGCAAGCAGCAGCAGAAAGATAATGATCAGCGCTCTCGTAACATCGTCCGAGATGGACAAATAGTCCCTTTGTGATTTCTTCGCCATGGATACCCCCCATATTCCGGCATTGCTCGGATAAGGGTAGTTTTTCCACGTTGTCATTCCTTATGCACCAAGCGCTGGAACTGGATGAAAAGCTTTGCTATCTTTTACGGAAATCCAACTGACGTTCAAAACAATAGCGAATGATCCGTTGTCGTTCGCTGTCGAGAATACTCGAGAACTTCGCCATGACTTGATTGCGTCCTGACTCAAGCGGCTTCACGCGGACGATCTCCGCTTTGAAATGAGAATGATCGACCGAGCCGTTTCGATAAGCAAGCAGCAGCCAGCATTCCAAATTCGTCCCCTGCTTCATCGGCCATTTGCCATCGACCAGGAACGAAATCCCGCCGCCGCCGACATCATCTGTCATTCCGATAAATCTAATATTAGCCGACAGCTGAATGGCAATTTCAAGCTCTGCGGCAACACGCAGGAAATTGCGGCGCTGCACTTTGGTTATAGATTCCGGTTCAGGCTTGCGAATTCGAATCAATTTCACGCCGTCTTCTACAAAACCAAGTACATGAGTATTGAAATAATTCTTCACGCCGTCTTCGGAAACGAAATGCGCAGAGAGCTCGTCCCCGAGAAACAGCCTTTTATATTTGCCGGTGCCTTCAACAAGTGGAATATCAATCAGCAATTCATCGTTATCACTGTCCGCGATTCTGGATTTATATTCGATTGCGGCCTCTTCTTCATCGGACGAAGCTACATGCAAATATAGAAACTGATTAACTTTTGGCAGCATACTAGCTTCCCCTCCCCTAATGGTTCGATTATACCACAGCATGTCGAAATTTGGGGAGAGGCGGGATAGCAGGAAAAGACGTGCATTCCATGCACGCCTTCGCTTGTTTATTCAGGTAATTGCTCGATGGATTCCTCAATGCCGCTTTCCGCATTGATATAAATTTTATAAACGCCGCCGTTGATTTTGCCAACGTACTCGTAACAGAGCACTTCTTCGCCCATGTCATTATCGATGAGCGCCATCTGTTCCTTCTGTACTTTGAAATCCGGATTCAGCGCAGCTCTCGCATCAGCACTCATCAGCTTCGGTTTAGGCAGCTTCCGTTTGTGATGCTCATAAACAAAGTCCGATGCTTGCAAAGCAACCGCATCCCCGTTATCAAGCGCAATCTTAACGGTCAGCTTATCCGGGTAAATCAATACCCCATTCTGATTGGCTACGAAAGTAAAGACAGCCATCGAGTCATCGCGGTCATACGTAATAGCTTTCATCTTCGGATAGCCGTGGCGAGATAAGAACTCGTCTGCCTTCTTCCTCGCGTCGCTAACGCTGACGATCGGCTTCCCGATATCGCGCGGATTCTCAAACCAAATCAATTGAGCGCCTTTCTGCGAGTAATCCAGCTCGATCGGATTGTCTGCTTTATTCCCTTTATAGGTGGCTGAATAAGAAGAGTATTCCGTTCCCTTCCCGTTCTCAACCACCTTGATGTCATTGGGATTGTCCAGCTTCAGGAACTTCGCTGCCAGCTTCTTGACGTCTTCCGGTGTAGCCATTTTTCCGCCGAGCATCTTAATCGAACGTTTCTGATACATACTTGCAACCGAAGGACCCCAGTTGATTTCCGGGTATTCGCCGACTTTCTTGTCGACGGTTTTGAAGCCGTCAATGATGGTATTATCGAGCGACGACTTCTCCGAAGCGATCGCAATTTCAACGTCCATCCAGCGCAAATTGTTCGCGATGACTTTATCCTGCACCCCGTAGAGGGATTTCGAAATATATTCCGAATCGGAATATAATGTTTTCAATGTCTTATATTCATCCGGGCTGAGCGGCTGCTTCGTTAAGTCACGAACAGAGGTTTTGTACGAGAAATTCGCAATTTTGGATAAAAACTCTTCCGTCTTATTGAATGGGAGCAGCGTGAGCGGCAGCTGGTTAATTTCGTTCTGCGCTTCGCTGGTCAGCCGCCATACGTTGACGAGACCTTTGCGATGAAAGCCCTGCGACGCGCTGTTCACGGCAAGCGTGTTTCCGAGTTCACGATGGAGCTGCTCTACATGGTAAGTCAGATCGTGGAAGGCACGCTGGTACTGATTCTCCGCCTTAATCAGGATCGAGTTTTTCTCTTGATGCTCTTGATAGCCCCAATAGATAGAGCCGATAAAAAACAGTGTCATCACCGGAAACAGCACTGCGCTTAAACGACGGTACATATAGCAAAAGCTCCTTTCGTATGCAAAACCTGGTGTTAGTTTGGTTTGCGGAAAGGAGCTTTATGCATGTTATTGGTATGATTTTGCTTACATGGCTGTTCCTACAATGCCAGCTCTTCGACGTCGAAATCGTTGAGATTGTTGCATAGACATTGTTTGAACCCGGTATCGATCTTGTCTTTCTCCCTGCGTCCGCGCAGGACGAATTTCTCACCGCATAGATTGCAGCGGATGGTTACCTTTACACGAGCCGAAATCATCGTATCCTCCTGAGTAAGATGCAGCTTTTTTCCTATTATAGACGGAAATGCTAAAGCTTAATCTCTTCCTCATGTCCAAGCATTCGAAACGGCGATCCGGCATTGGCACGATTCATCTTCCGTACGCCTTTAATCCACAGGTATCCCATTAACGGTACGATAAACCATACCCAGTAGGTACTGCCTGAGCCCATGATGTAATCATAAACACCATGCTCCGCGAGCGGTACCGCTGCGGCCAGCATGAGAAAATTTCGCTTCTTGTTCGCCATGGGAGCAAATTTGGCTTTGCCCACGTAGTAGCCCATCGTTACGCCAAACAGGGCATGCCCGGATACCGGCAGCAATGCGCGAATGAGCAAGGAACCAACCGACGCAGGCTGGAAAACAGCGTAGAGCACGTTCTCCACTGTTGCAAAGCCAAGCGAAATCGCAACTGCGTAGACGATCCCATCGTAAGGCTCGTCGAATTCGGTATGGTTAAAAATGATATGATACAGAACAAACCATTTCAGCAGCTCTTCAACGCCTGCAGATACTGTAAACGAGAACAGAATGGGACCATCCCCAAGCCATAGCAGCAAGCCTCGCTGGATCACCATGATCGGCAGTACGATTAATACACCGAGCAAGAATACACGGACGACCATGTGAATCGGCTCCGCGTCATATCGGTCCTTTAAATAAAAGTAAGTCAGCAGCGAGATGCCCGGAGCAACCGCCGCTGTCAGTATGGAAAAGAGCAGCATCGTTGAAGTCACCTTCCGAGAGACGGGCTTTCCCCGCAGTTGCAGGCAAAGCTCGTTTGATCGGCAATCGGCTACACCCACCCCCTCAGGCGGACGGCCTCTGCCATTTTGCGGACGCCCACCATATAAGCAGCGAGCCTCATATCCACTTTCTTAAGCTTATGCAATTCATAGACACTATTAAAGCCGCGGATCATCATGTCGCGCAGCTTAGAATCAACTTCGGCCTCAGACCAGTAATAACCCTGATTGTTCTGTACCCATTCGAAGTACGACACAATAACGCCGCCGGCGCTGGCCAGGACATCTGGCACGAGCAGAATGCCGCGATCCGTTATCATCTGCGTTGCTTCCAGCGTCGTAGGACCGTTAGCGGCCTCTACAATGATTTTAGCACGAATTTGGTTCGCGTTGCTTGCCGTTATTTGGTTCTCGATTGCGGCAGGCACCAGAACATCACAATCGATTGCCAGCAGCTCCTCGTTGCTGATGGTATTCTTGAACAAATTCGTGACCGTACCGAATGAATCACGGCGGTCCATTAAATCTTCAATGTCGAGTCCTTGATCATTATACAACGCAGCGTTGACATCGGAAATACCCACAACCTTCGCACCGGCTTCAAACATGAATTTCGCCAGGTAGCTGCCTGCATTGCCGAACCCTTGGATGACGACACGCGCTCCCTTAAGCGCAATGCCTTTCTTCGCCATCGCTTCGTCAATCATGATCGCTACGCCTCTGGCTGTTGCACTCTCACGGCCAAGCGAACCTCCCAGAACAAGCGGCTTCCCGGTGATAAAACCGGGCGAGTCAAATTCACGGATCCGGCTGTATTCATCCATCATCCACGCCATGATTTGCGAATTGGTCATCACATCCGGCGCAGGAATATCTTTGTTCGGTCCGACAATTTGGCTGATCGCCCGAACATACCCTCGGCTTAGACGCTCCAGCTCACGAAAAGACATCTTTCTCGGATCACAAATAATACCGCCCTTGCCGCCGCCATAAGGCAAATCGGCGATGCCGCATTTAATGCTCATCCAAATGGATAACGCCTTCACTTCGATTTCATTGACATCCGGATGAAACCGGACTCCACCCTTCGTCGGCCCTACTGCATCGTTATGCTGTGCCCTGTAGCCGACGAACACCTTTGTCTTGCCATCATCCATCCGAACCGGTATGCGAACGGTCAGGAGCCTCATCGGCTCCTTCAATAAAGCAATCATATCATCACCGTAGCCAAGCTTCCTGAGCGCTTCTTCAATCACGGTTTGTGTTGATGTCAGTACGTTGCTGCTCTCCATTCCATTCAAAGGAATGTTCACCACCTTTTCCTTTGTAATATGAGCGGTAACCGAATCGGCTATGCGGTGAACTTACTTTTGGGCACAAGCTGCAACAAACAAAAAGCACCAGACCTACGGAATATGCCGTAAGCTGATGCTTCTCTAATCGGGATCGCTTTAAAAATGAGTGCAAATTTCCATGACGGCTTTGGCTGGGACGATTACTTTGCCGTACTCTTCGAGAATGGCAGTCGTAATGGAAGTCGCCTCTCCGTACTCTGCCAACAGCGCAATAATTGCGTGGTAGCGCGGAAGCTCGATGCCGACTGGCTCAAAGGCCAGCATATATTTGCCGTTGTAGGCATAAAGACGTCCATCCTCAATCAGTTCAGCGCTCTTAAGCTGCTTACAAACTGAAATGACATCCTCGATGTCTCTGAACGCGTATAGCACAATGTCACTTTGCTCGAGCGTGACTTCCATCTCGTAAACGTCTTCCTCATTGTCTTCTTCTTGAATATGATCCTCGGACTTCCCGTTCACTTTACCTCGTGTAACGATGACGACCATCCCTTGGGCAGGAAGTGCAAACACTTCGACGGCGAGCGGTCCGCTGGCGTCAAAGCCGAGCTCGCTGTAAGCTTGGTCCATCATTTCACTGAACAGCTCGTGCACCTTTGGAATTTCGCGCCACATGTCTTCCTTCTGGATCCCCCGTTCCAGCAAGTCGTCGAACGTCAGGAATATTCGTATTTTGTCTTGATTGAGCCGTTCGATTTTCATGATAGGATCCTCCTTCTCGAGTAGTATCTGCTTCGTATTCTCGGAGCAAAAACCGTCTTCGAAAGCACAATGAACGCGGATAGTATCTGTTATACATAGCGTATGAAGCAGCAGTTATTTGAGTGATTAAAATGTGTTTATGTTGCTATGTTAGCATGTCTGTGGGTGGAATGCACTACAGACGCAAAAAAAAAGAATCGTCCCGCCGCCAATTGTTTATACGCAATTGAACGGCAAAACGATTCTTTTTGTCCTTATCGAATTTATAACAATTTGTCTATAAATTTCTACAAGGTTGAAGTGAAGAAACGTACCGCACCTTCAAAGGGCAGTGACAAACGCTTCTTCTTATGTCTTCATCAGTGAGGTTTCGCTTCTGCTTTTATCTGGTCAACCTGCTCTTTCACACCGGGGTCACTGTTAAGCAGCAGCTCAATCTGTCCCCAAGCGTTGCCGGACCCTTTTGCGGAAGCGTCTGAATGCTTTGGGGCGGCATGCTGCACCATGTCTCCGCTAAATTTACGACTGATGACCGCACCCATCGCCCTCTTCGTCATTCCGTTAACGGCAGTGCCTGCTGCGCTGCTCGCCCAGGCGAACATGCCAGGCTTCTTCTTCGCTATATAAGCCGCCGCTGCCATACCGGCAAGTCCTCCAATCAGAAAACCGGACAATTTCATTGGCAATCCTCCTATGCTGAATGCTGCTTACGACTCGCGTTTAGTTTGCCTAGGGCGAGTTAAGGTCATTCCAGCACAAATTAAGGAAGTAGTAAAGTTCGGTTCCATTTCGAAATATGATACAATAAGTGCATTGTTTTTTGGCGAATTCAACTTCAAGGCCACAGGAGGGCGACAGCATGCCGATTCGTAAACCTCACCTCATCTCCATCGTCATTATGATGGCCCTGCTGGTTACATCCGGATGCAGCAGCAACGGAAACCAGCCTAACACCACCCCTTCAGATTCAACAGGCAATGCAGCGAACAATGGGCCCGCGACAGTGAAGGACCCTGCGCCAGACCCGGCAAACAATACCACGAATCCCGCAACAAACAATGGAAATACAGCCGGTGATAATCAGGGGCAGAGCAATCAGCCCGCAGATGACGATAGTACGAATTCGACAACGCCTTCGGAGAATACGACTGCACCTGAGCCGGATTCTAATGCCACGACGGATCCACAACCGGTCAAGAAGCTTTATAAAATGAATAAAGTATACAGCTTCGTACCTATTGATAAGGCGACCACGAGCAATAAAGTGGTGCTGCTGACCTTCGATGACGGCCCGAAGGAAGACAAAATGGTCAGCTCCCTGCTCGACACGCTCGATAAGCATAAAGCGAAAGCGATCTTCTTCGTGAATGGTTATCGGGTGAAGAAGCACCCGGAATTGCTCAAAAAAATAGCCGATCGCGGGCAAACGATCGGCAATCATTCTTGGGATCACATCGACTTGAAGAAAGAATCACAAGCTTCGGTGAAGAAGCAGATCGAGGACGTTCAGCAAATCGTGAAGGAAGTCGTCGGCACCGAGCCGCAGTTCTTCCGCCCGCCTTTTGGTAACGGTAACGATTATGTAAGGGGTCTTGTTCGCGATCATGGCATGCTCTATATGACTTGGTCAAACGGCTCGCTCGACTGGGATAGCAGCACAAAGGATAAACCGGACAAAGTGATCGCCAATGTGCTTGAGCAGCTCCATCCGGGCGTGAATATCCTGATGCATGAGCTTCCTTGGACAACAGAAGCACTCGACACGCTGCTTACTAAACTTGAGAGCAAAGGTTACGGCTTCATTGATCCTGCGACGATTGACTTAGGTCTGGAGGAACAGCCGCAGACCGCAAAGTAATAAGGTGATATTGGGCAGGTGCCAGCAATCGAATCGGCAATCTGGAAGTACCATATCCACAACTTACAAACAACCGGGGTCCTCTGCTGGCTCCGGTTGTTTGTTGTGCAGAGAAGTCGAACCAGCCGCGCCAGTAACCCGAATCCTCAGTTCCGCGCAAAACCGGTCCAATAAATGGAAGAGCGATTTGACCGCCGTGTGTATGGCCGGAGAGGACCAAGTCCACTTCCTGTCTCTGCTGTGCATTCATCCGATCCACAAGGATCGGATCATGCGCCAGAACGATCGTAAACAGCTGCTGGCTGCCGACGGCCGCTTCCGGATCGCTTAACGCCAAATCCAGTCGATCACGCTCCAAGCGCGGATCATCTACGCCTGCCAGGCGAATGAGGCTGCCGTCCCTTTGCTCCAATACAACAGCTTCATTGACGAGAAGGCGTACCCGCTCTTCCGTCAGCATGACCTCAAGCGGCCTCATATCCTCGTCGTAATCATGGTTACCGTAAACCATATAGACCGGTGCAATCCGCGCAAGCTTCTTGATGTTGCTTCGAGACCTGGCAAGCGGTACTCTCCGCTCCCTCAGATCACCGCCAATCAGCACCAAATCAGCTCCACCGGCCGCGACAAGCCCATCAATCACTTCATCCGAGAGACTTCTTCTATGAATATCTGTGATAAGCAGCAAGGTTGTACCGTCAAATGACGAGGGCAGCCTATCCAAAATTACAATCTGCCGGTCCAATGTGTATTGATACGATGTCCTTATTAATACAGCTGCAATCAGCACGATCACCGCCGCCGCCGACGAAATCCAAATCATCATGAGAAACGAAGCACCCCTCTCCTAGGATTTAGTCGCTCTATCGACTACTCAAACTGCTTTCCCCAAAGAAGAAGTCCTACTAATAAGAGTACGAATAGAAAAATAATAATTTTGTAAAACCATCCTGCCATCTGCTGCTTATTAGAAGGATGTGATTTCCTTCTGGAAGGAAAAGGTACTTCAATGCCTGCAGCCGCTTCGGAAGCAGCCTGTTCCGCCTGTTTCTTTGCCGCAATCGAGGAAATCGATTTCCTGCTGCCAAATTTCTGAACTCTGCTCATTCTTCCCTCCGGAAACGGATTACGAAGCCCATAATCATATCAATCAGAAAGTGTGCTACTATAGGCGCCCATAGTGTGTCGGTTTGAATATAGATCCAGCCTAACGCATAGCTGATAGCAAATACAAGCCCTGTCGGAATCCAATGCTTCAAATACCGAACATGAATGGTTGCAAAAATAATGCTTGTCCAATAAGGTCCGAATTGATGTTGAATAGCACCACGGAAAAGCGTCTCCTCACAGATGGAAACGATTAAGGACAACACCACCACATGCCATATCGCACGGTTTTTAAAAATGCGATCATTGACGCCGCCGTCATCATTGGCTTCATCGGGTACAAATCGGGCCGAAAGCAAATCAATTGCAAGGACCGCAGCTGCCAATCCGGCTCCAAAATACAGAAATGAAAGGCCTTCCGGCAAAACAAATAATAAAAATGGATTACGATGCTGAAAAAATAACCAGATGAAACCGATAACTAAGGTAATCGCTTGCGTGGCATATAGATTTATAAGAAGCATCCGGTCATCAATCTGATCGATGCTCACCGGTTTAATCTTCATTTTGCGAATGTCGAATTTTTTCATATCCAGCTCCCTAATACACTATGAAAGGTGCATATTTCCTTTTCAAAGGTTTTCCCCTATACTAGGAGAACGATCTAATCAACCCCAGAATTCGACAAACAATTAAAGTGAAAGCCTTGTATTTACTAGCATTTTGGCGAAATATCGGATGAAGGAGATTATCATGGAGAAACGACTGACTCGTACTGAAATGCTATTTAGCTTAGGCTTCCTATTCATGCTCGTTTTCGCCGTGGCAGCCTTTTTCTATGGCGTGAAGATAGGTTCAGACAAAACCGAAGCAAAAATAATTGAAAATGCTAAACATCTTAGCAGCAGCAAGAACGCAAGTGCAGGTGCCTATCAACAGCAGGATCTGGTTTCATTCTATCATACTGTATTTCTGCCATATCGTGAATTTCAATCCGAATGGTTCGAAACCATTCATAAACTTTCCTCTCAGCAGCTAACGGATACCAGCTCTTCGCTGAAAGAACTATCGAACATTGCTGAGCAGAAGTATGGAGAGGCCGAACATGCATCTGTACCGAAGAGCTCACCGCTTCTCGAATCCGCTCAACTCCAGCTGCTTAAGAGCTTGCGAATGTTCAGTGAAGCCGCGCAGCGCGGAGCGGGATCAGCCAAGGACATGAACAATACCGAACTCTTGAAAGCCTTAATGAAGGATGCCTACTACACGCAAGGTGTGAAATTCGCTATGGCAGGTCAGCAAAGTTACTACACTGCGATGCTGAAATGGAGCGCGTCGGTCAACCCGAACATTCCGGACCATTACGACAGCACCTCTGTGCTGAGCATCCAGCAATGGAAGACGCTGCCGCTGACCATTAAGAATAAGCTGATGGCGGATATGTTGAATGCCCGCAAAACACTGGCGCCGTTCTATCCGCAGGATCTGGCATCTCGCGTCGATCAATTTATCGTTTCCGGACAATCCGGCAGCATGAAGATGAAAACGGTCGATTCCATCGTCGATCTCCTTATCAGCACGGAAGCTGTACGATCAGGCGATTTCAGTGACAGCAAAGCCGTCCTGTATGCCAAAGAGCTGCTTCCACAGCTGCCGTTCTTCTTCCCGGAGAGTGAATAAGGACTTTAATCGTATTGAAAACCATCCAACGAGGATACCGCAGCCATTCCGCCAATAACATTGGTGAGGTTGCCGTATCCTCTTTCACTTAAATAGCGGCAAACCGCAGCGCTTCTTACACCGTGTGCGCAAATGACATATACCATTCGATCCTTATGCACAGCTTCCGAGTCTTCCCGGAAGGTTGAGAGCGGCATCAGCGTACTGTTATCTAAATGATAATAATTCCATTCGTCCATTTCTCTGACATCAATGATTTGATCAGGCGAGAGCTTTCCCTCGCGCACAAGCGCCATAAACGGCTCTGGTTCAATATTGTCCCATTGTTCCACAAGAATGCCCCCTTTTTACGGTCGATCATAACGAAAATTTCACATTTGGGCAAGTTTTAATCATTGCAATTTGAGTTCTACTTGCATTAAAATAGTAAACATTAATGTAGCCTGGTTCTGTTGGTCCATCCGGTACAACAATAGCTTGACGTGTGATCGTGTGACAGACCCTCGCCTAAGCTGCTGCGCTGTGCGGCATCTTACGAGGGTCTTTCACTTCTACTATACATCCATCATACAAACGCTCAGGAGGCAACCACCATGTTTAAAGTATTGGTCTCAGATCCAATCAGCGATCTAGGCATTCAGAAACTTATGGATGCAGAGGATGTCGTTGTCGACAAGAAGCCTGGATTAAGCGAGGACGAGCTCGTAGCCATTATCGGCGAATACGATGCACTTCTCGTACGCAGCCAGACGCGCGTTACACCGCGCATTATGGATGCAGGTAAATCGCTTAAGGTTATCGGTCGCGCCGGCGTCGGAGTGGACAACATCGACTTGGAAGCAGCTACACAACGCGGAATTATCGTTATTAACGCACCAGACGGCAACACAATCACAACTTGTGAGCATACGTTTGCCATGATGATGTCTGTTGCTCGTTTCATTCCACAAGCCTACCTCAAGACTGTAGGCGGCGAGTGGGATCGCAAGTCGTTCCTTGGCGTCGAACTACGCGGCAAAGTGCTCGGCGTACTCGGTATGGGCCGTATCGGCAGCGAAGTGGCCAAACGCGCGAAAGCGTTTGACATGGAAATTTGGGGTTATGACCCATTCCTCACGGAAGAGCGCGCTGAGAAGCTTGGCATTCGTCTCTCCAGCGTAGATGACATCGTACGTAATGCAGACTTTATGACCGTGCATACGCCGCTTACACCGGAAACGCGTCACATGATCTCTCGTGCGCAATTCGAAGTGATGAAGAAAGGCATGCGCATCGTGAACTGTGCACGCGGCGGTATCATCGATGAGCAAGCGCTTGTAGAAGCAATCGATCAAGGAATTGTAGCAGGTGCAGCATTCGACGTATTCGAGGTTGAACCGCCGGCAGCCGATCATCCGTTCCTGAAGCATCCCAAAATCATCGTAACCCCGCATCTTGGTGCATCTACTGTTGAAGCTCAAGAAAACGTGGCCATTGATGTATCGGAACAAGTATTGAACATCCTTCGCGATAAACCGTTTATGAACGCGGTCAACATGCCTCCGATTCCGGCGAATGTACTGAGCAAGCTACAACCGTACTTCGGCCTTGGCGAGAAACTGGGCAGCTTTATTGCTCAACTGACTGAAGGTGCCGTAGAAGAAATCACAGTCAGCTATGCAGGTGAGCTGGCTGAGGTTGATACGCAGCCGTTGACACGTTATGTTGTACGCGGTGTGCTTTCTCACCACCTCGGTTCGGATCAAGTGAATGTCGTGAATTCCATGCATCTTGCTAAAGAACGCCATGTGAACATCGTGGTACAGAAGTCTCACGAAGCACGTGACTTCACGAACTCCATTACCGTAACACTTCGCTCCAAAACTGCTACTCGCCTGGTAACGGGTACAATGTTGACAGGTTATGGACCACGAATTGTACAAATCGATCGTTTCCCTGTTGACGTTGCTCCGGAAGGCAACATCATCTTGATCTCGCATAACGACAAACCGGGTATCATCGGTAATGTCGGTATGCTGCTTGGAAACAACAACGTGAACATCGCAACGATGCAGGTTGGTCGTGAGCTTGTTGGCGGTTCTGCAATCATGGTATTGACTGTAGACAAAGGCGTGTCCAAGGACGTTATCGCCGCGCTGGTCAATCTGCCGGATCTGAACAAAGCGAAAGAAATTAATCTCTATTAATTACAATAAGCTCCGACCCTTTTCGAGGGTCGGAGCTTTTTTGTGCACGCATCTGACATGAAAATGTTTCACGACCAACAAGATTTCTCTACTTCCTTCAACAAGAACCGACTTTCCGGCGCTTAACTAATCCCGACCAGCTGCATCCTCACATAAGTCGAATCATACCAATGTGCACGAAGCTCGATGCGATGTCCGCTTCTTCCTGCAGCCCAATGAAACGGTACCGAGAAATATTCATAGCGATTGGTTTGCTTCCAATCATTGCGCTGCAGAACACGCGTTGCGAGCACGGCACCTGAATCGTCTGCATCCACAACCTCGAGCCGGATGACGTCATTTGTACCGCTGTTGCTATCGACCATCATTTTCCATGTGGCGATGTTATCTCCTACCGGTGTATTGGTCGTATACGGACCGTATTGCATGTAATCCGGACCGTCTAAGCTGGTTGAAGCAGACCAGCCGTCACTGTCTGTGCGTCCAATAACATGACCGATTCCTGCATCCGCCATCCCCCATTTCAAATCGAAGCCACCGTCATTTTCATTGGCAATGAGCGCCCTGCTTGTAGGATTGGTCCGATAATAGATGAAGTTCTCTCCGTCTACCGACAAGAAGCTCGGTCCATCATTGCCGAACGTATTGTCGGTCTGAGGCAATATATGGTTTTGACTAAACTTGCTCCAGTGGACCAAATCAGTCGAGCTCGCAACCCCTGAAGACCATTTGGCCGTGTTATACGGGGGATCCTCACTGCCTTCATAGGTCATATAATAGGTGCTTCCTACTTTGACGATATCTCGATGACCCGCTGTTCCGGCCTCCCAAGTGCCAGGTACGGTATCGATTACCGGATTTCCGGAATATTTGGTCAGTGATGTCAGGCTCGTTCCCGTGGCAACGCCGATGCGGCAATCTGAGCCGTCATATCCATGATAAAATAAATACCATGTGCTGCCTTCTTTATAGAGCGACGGAGTTCCAATATTGACGCTTTCCCAGCCCGTAGAATTATGCGTCAATATCTGGCCTTGTTTAGTGAAGCTAACGCCGTCCGTGGAAGTTGCCAAGCCGATTTGTCCCGGTGATCCCGTACCCGTTCCTTCATAGACGAGATAGAAGGTGCCGCTGTCGTACCATACGCCGGGAAACGTAGCAAACGAGTCATCCCATTGTCCAGGCGACCCTGCCGTCAAGACAAAGCCGTTATCCGTGAAATTGACCCCATCGGTTGACTTCGCTAAGCCGACACCGCCTTTGCCGAACGCATCCCATTTGATGTAGTACGCCCATATTTCGCCATTCACTTTGAGGGTAGAAATAAAATGCATCGAAAACGAACTACCGATAAACGGATTGATTTTATCCAGCTTTATAAAAGCTTGATTATCCATCAAATGCGACATATTGGATGCGATATTCGAGGTTGTCACGTTACCGGTGGATACGGCAGCAGGTCCGATATCCGTTGCAGCCGAGTTATAATCAGAGCCATTCACGAATACGACGCTCTTCGTGATCGTGCTTCCGTTTGTTACTTTAAGGTTGTCGTACTGAGCGGAATAAGACTGGGAAGCACTGTCATTCTCTCCGACGATATCCCATTTGGATGAGGTTTTGCCGATCATGGAGGCTGGGACCGCCAGCTTGCGGTGATACCATTTGTTAGTGGCAAATGCGGAGATATTGGCATTCGGATGACCGCTAATATTGTTCTGATCTTTCCAGACGGATGATCCGGTATCCCGGAAGTATGTCCCATCGGCGTTAATAATTTCGATACCTCCGGCGCCATCGATGCCACTCGATATCTTTACATCGTATTCGATGTAATCACCGGAAACAAACGTATAGGCTTTGTTCGATATTCGTTTGTAGATATACTTGTTCGCTGTACCGCTGGCGTCATTCGTCACACTGAGCGATACGATATCGCCCCCTGCCCATGGGTTGGCACCTGCTGTCGCCGTTGCTGCAAACATGCCGGTCATCAAGACAGTGGATAAGAATAGCAGAACCCATTTCTTCACCTGATTGGCTGTCATAAACATCCTCCTTTGAAGTGGAAGTGAATGCAAGCTCAGTTTAAATTAGTATAATTTGACCAGTCAATATAGCCTTCTATAGCAACCAAGCTCTTTCTTGAAACTTTTTCTTGGGGAATCGTTGAACAGCAGAAACACACCTAAAAAAGCTGCCCCACGTGAGGAGCAGCTTCTGAAAAGTTTATAGAACCGGAAGTAAGATGGTAAACGCAGTGCCTGCCCCCATAACACTTTCCGCCTTAATTTGACCGCGATGGGATTCGATAATGTTCTTCACGATAGCAAGTCCGAGGCCAGTTCCGCCTGATGCCCCGCGTGTACGAGCTTTATCCGCTTTATAGAATCGCTCGAAAATATACGGAAGGTCACCTTGCGGGATTCCCTCGCCCTCATCTGTCACTTTAATCTCGACATAAGCCTTCTGATCCACGATCACATTGCAGGCGCTAAGCGTGATTGACGCCTGCATCGACGTATGGCGAATTGCATTGTCCAGCAGGTTCGTCAGCACTTGCTCCATGCGATCCTCGTCTGCCTGCGCGATGACGAGCGGCTCTGTCGGAAGCTCGATATGAAGGTGTATGTCTTGCTCCTTCGCACGCACCAAGAACTTGCGATGTACTCGCTTCAGAAGTCCGGTCAGATCCGTCTCGACCAGCTTCATCTCAATATGACCGGCTTCCATTCTGGCCAAATCCAGCAAATCCTTCACGAGGCGACCCATGCGAAGCGACTCCTCATAAATCACCTGCGCAAGCTCCTTGCGCTCTTCCGGTGAAGCTGCAATATCATCCAGCAACGCTTCGCTGTAGCCTTGCAGCATCGATAATGGCGTCCTGATCTCATGAGAGACGTTAGCAACGAAGTCCCGGCGAAGCTTCTCCAGCTTCGTCTCCTCCGTTACATCCCGCATTACCGCAACCGCACCGCGAACGGTATGATTCGATTTGAGCGGAGCCATCACAACCGACCATACACCGCTTTGCACATGGACTTTATCGGATAAGTCCCGACCTTCCCGAAGCACTTTGCGGTACAGATCAAACATCGGCTCCGGTACCTGCGTATGGGAGCCAATATAATCTTCCGTCCATTCCAGCTCATTCCACTTGTCAATCAACTTCTGTCCATGTGGATTAGCCAGTATGATTTGACCTTCCGCATCGAAGGTAACGACCGCATCAGCCATACTCCGATGGACGCTCGCTAGGTGATCCTTCTCATGATTCAAGTCATGAATCAACGTATCCAGCTCAGAGGCCATATTATTGAACGTGTTGGCCAGGTCGCCGATCTCGTCCGTCGAACGAATGGGTACTCGTGTACGGTACTCGCCTTGGGAGATCAGATCAGCCGCTTTCTTCAGTTGAAGCAGCGGCTGCGTGATTTTGGTAGAGAGGAAGAACGCAAAAAACGTCGATAACAGAAACCCGATGATGGCCGTGTAAACAAACAGCACCTTGACATCATGCGAGTTCTTGAAGGCAATGTCGATATATTGGAGCAGGAACATCCCCAGTATAAGCAATACGACAGCCACAAGCGCGATAATTGTAATCCATAGCTTCCCGACAACACTTCGCCAGATCATCACTTACTTCGGCACCTCAAGCTTATAGCCTACGCCCCAAACCGTCGTGATCATCATCGCAGCTTCCGGAGAAACTTTGTTCAGCTTCTCGCGAAGTCGTTTGACATGGGTATCCACGGTACGAAGATCTCCGAAAAACTCATAGTTCCAGACGTCTTTCAACAATTCTTCCCGGGAAAACACTTTATCCGGCGAAATCGCCAAGTAATGAAGCAGCTCATATTCCTTCGGCGTCAAACTGACCTCTTGCCCGCCAGCCATGACACGATGCGCATCATGCTCGATAATGAGATGCGGGAACACGATATTATTGCTCGTCAACGCTTCCTTCGTTAAGAACGCGGTAGCCGACGAACGGCGCAGGATGGCTTTCACGCGATAAATGACTTCGCGAGGGCTGAATGGTTTCACAACATAGTCGTCAGCGCCTACTTCAAAGCCTTGAACGCGGTTCATTTCCTCGCCTTTAGCCGTCAACATAATAACCGGCGTCGCCTTTACCTGACGCAGTCTGGAACAGACTTCTACGCCATCAATTCCCGGCAGCATGACATCCAGCAGAATCAGGTCAAATTCGCCTGCTGTTGCAAGGCGAAGTGCGGTTTCGCCGTCCTCGGCCTCCTCAATGAGATAGCCTTCCTTTTCCAGATACATTTTGAGCAGCCTGCGAATTCGTTCTTCGTCATCAACTACAAGAATGCGGTGAAGTTCTTCAGACATGTCCGTTGTCTCCTTTCAAATCTTGCTTATCTTCATTAAACGCCTGCGTAGGAGTGCAAGCCGACAAGGACCAAGTTAACCCCAATCAGCGTAAACAACACGATGACAAAGCCGATAACCGCAAGCCATGCCGATTTGGAACCATGCCACCCGCGCGATAGACGCAAGTGTAGGTAAGCCGTGTAGTACAGCCAAGTAATAAGCGCCCATACTTCTTTAGGATCCCAGCCCCAGAAACGCGACCAGGCAATGTAGGCCCAGATCATTGCGAATATTAGTGCGCCCAGCATAAAGATCGGATAACCAATAGCAATGGCGCGATAGCTGATTTCATCAATATCATCTTCGTCGATATCATCCATCAGAGGATGAATCGCGGCCCCGATCCGCTTGCGCAAGACAAGTCGCAGGATACCGTATAGAATGGCCCCGTTAATGATTGACCACGTAATCGTGTTCAGCTTACGAGCCGCATTGACGCCTTTCATCCAGGACGGAGTCTCCATCAGCGGTTTCTTCACACCAAGGAAGGCATCAATCGATACATCTTGGCTGTTATATGGCTTGAAGATTGGCGGAAGGGAGTATTCAACGGTTTCCGTAGTCGTGCTCTCAATTCCTTTGTCATCAATGACAACATTCTCTTTCTTGAACGTCGCTTCATAGCCAGCGCCACGGAAAGAGAAAACCGAGCCGATAAACGCAATGATGATGACGATGACAAATAGCGTAAATTCGACCCAGCGTTGTTCGCGTCTTGCTTGTGGACTCGTTTTCTTGAAGTCAACCGTACGAAGCAAGTACATCAATCCAGCTGCAAAACCAACTGCGAAGAAAGCTTCGCCTGTTGCCGCTGTCGTAACGTGAACTTTAAGCCAAATCGACTGCAGTGCCGGGATGAGCGGTTGAACCTCTTGAGGAAATACCGCTGCATATGCAACAATAATAACCGTTAATGGTAAGGTGAACAAACCAAGCAGCGGTTTGCGGTAGATCGCGTTGACGATGATGAACGCAAACATAATGGCCATCGCCAGAAAAGTCATAAATTCATACATGTTACTGGTCGGGATGTGGCCCCCGCCGATCCAGCGTGTAATAAAGAAGGTTACGTGTGAAGCAAATCCAAGTATCGAAACCGCGTATGCGAAAAGGCCCCAGCGGCGAATATGCTCTTCCGGACTGCGGTTGCTCCATTTGCGCCCGAGGGCGGCAACGCCATAAAACATAAATCCGAAGCAGTACAGAAAAAATGCGACGATAAACGCGTCGCTGCTAAAATCAAGCAAACTCACGATTTGTTCCTCCCGTTATCGAGCGACTTCGGCTCTACGACGACGCCTAGCCCGCGCAATGCGGAAGCGACCTCGGCACGCATGCCGTAATTATTCTTGTTCGTATGTGCGCCTAACGTGACGCGGCCGCCCTCTATGCGAAGCCAAATTCTGCGGTGATGCCAATAAGAACCCAGCAACAGTCCAAACATCGATATGCCGGCCCCTACCCAGATATAAGGCATCGCCCGATCTGAGCGAATATTAAGCGAGGTCATCACACCTGCGAACTCAACACCTCCCATAGTCGGAACCTTCAGCTCAAACCTTTTGCCCATTTCCCCATTGATGAGATCCTGGCTGAATCGCGCTTTGTCGGTTTGTTTCGGGAAGTACATGTACGGCTCGCCATCCGCCGCCAAATCCGGACCTTTCATCACGAACACAAATGCCGGCGCGTTCGGCTCCTTGGATTTCGTCGTCGGCTTGCCTTCCGAGTTCAGCGCAAAATCCATGTACGTCTGACGGAGCTCAAGCGTGTACGGTCCAAGCTTGTAGGTTAATTCCGGATTCCGCATGACGAGATCGAAAGGCCCATAGGTCTGGCCCGTCTTATGATCGATCAGAACCGGATGAACGGCCTTCAGCTTCGGTGTATCGTCGAAGCCGAACTGATATGCCTTGATGCCTTTGTAGGAAAGCGGATCGTTCACGATAATATTGTGACGCTTCACTTCCTTCAGCTGCGGCTGCTTGGAAGGATCATCGCAATCCGCCTCGCACTCATACAGCACGGCCTTCGTCTCGTAGAGTTTAGCCCGGGCCGTCCCTTTCAACGATTCCGGAAGCTCTGCATCCGTATAGTAGTTGATCGTAAACTTCTCGTTCTTCACGTAATAATTCGTTTCAGGGATTTGAACCGTTTCCCCTTCCGTCACCGTTACGTAATTGTCCATCGCCCAACCGGGAAGCGTCCGAAGCAATACCGCGAGCAGGAACGTAATCAAGCCAATATGATTAATATAGGGTCCCCAGCGGCTGAACCGGTATTTCTCCGCCAGCAGGGCGTCGCCTTCATGATGGACCTTATAATGCTTGCGCTTTAGCTCCTTAGCCATCGCAGCGGTCCAATTCTCTGCTGATCCTTCAATATCACTCGTAAATACGGTCTTCTGTCTGGTCAAGAACGTGTTATGCTTTCGGATTTGTTGTTTGTTCAGTGCCCGATAGAGCGGCAGCACACGATCAAGACTGCAAATAACGAGCGAAGTTCCGATCATAACCAGCAGGCCGATAAACCACCACGACTCATACGTATTGGACAAGCCGAGCTTATAATACCATTTGCCGATCCAGCCGTAACGCTCTTCGTAATACGTTGTAGGATCAAATGAGATAAAGGCATTCTCTTGTGTGAAAATCGTGCCGACCATAGCGGCAATCAATGTAATCACGATCAAACGAACTGCAATTTTAACCGAAGAGAAAAAGTTCCAAACGCGATCAATCGGTGACGGATTCGTCTTCTGCGAGCGCCTTGCAATGCCGTCGTAGCGCATCTCGAGCGGCGCATCGCTCTCTGCTTCTTCCCCGTCCAGCGGGTTGCCGCAATGCTCGCAAAGCACGGTTCCAACCGGATTCTGGTGACCGCATTCACATTTCGTATTTTCAAAAGTCAACATGCAAAAAAACCTCCTTCGACTAGGACTGAAGCAATTTCTCGATCCGCTTGTCCATGTCCGCTTCCGCCATCGGTCCGACAAAGATGTCTTGAATCGTTCCATCCGGCTTCACAAAGAAGGTAGTGGGATACGACTTCAAACCGTACTTTCGCTGTACGTCGTTATTCTCGTTAAGCAGTATGGAATAGCCGACATCAAACTGCTTCACAAAATTAGAAACGGTCAATTTGTCCTCGCCAAGATTAATCCCGACGACTTCAAAGGGCTTATCTTTATGCTTCGCGTATTGGGCGACCAAATCCGGCGTCTCCGTTACGCAGCCCGGACAGTATGTACCCCAGAAGTTGATGACAAGTGCCTTGCCTTTGTAGTCTGCGAGCCTGTGTGTTTGGCCGTCCATACCAATCAGGGCGAAATCCGGCGGCTCCGAGCCTTTCCGCGGCAGCCCGTCATGAGAACTAAACAGAGCATTGCCGATTGCATAGCCCCCGAGGAGCAATACGCCCAGAAAAATAACAATTTGAATGAGTCTGCGGTTCGATTTCATATAAGTGTTAGTCACCGCCCGTTCTTATGCTGCAATTTTCTTGAATTCCATACTATCATTATAACGAAAATTCGACGGCAATTGAGGTTGCCGTCGCTCGTTATTTTTGAATTTTATGTGTCTTGACAGCCGCTGCGCGCAGCTCTTGAACCTCTTTGGGCGTTAAATGGCGGAACTTTCCACGTGCCAATCCGTGTAGCCCCAATTCGCCGAATCGTACGCGGCGAAGCAGCAGTACCGGATGATTAATGGCATCGAACATCCGACGAACCTGCCTGTTGCGTCCCTCGTAGATCGTAATCGTAATCGTCGCCTGATTCTTCTCCGTATTTACATCGTGATACTCTACCTCAGCAGGTGCTGTCATTCCGTCCTCAAGCAGAATGCCCTGCTGCAGCCGCTCCAGCGCCGTGCCGTGCGGTACCCCTTTAACAGTGGCCCAATAAGTCTTCGGTACGTGATGGCTCGGATGCGTCAATAAGTTCGCAAACTCGCCGTCATTCGTAAGCAGCAGCAAACCTTCCGTATCATAATCAAGCCGGCCTACAGGATAGACGCGCTCTGTAATGCCGGGCAGATAATCCGCCACAATCTTACGTCCCTGCGGGTCACTCGCACTTGTAATGACACCTTTGGGCTTATGAAGCATCAAGTAAAGCTTGCTCTCACTCTGGATTCTGCGGCCCTTCACCGTAATGATATCAACGGCCGGGTCAGCTTTGACCCCCAGTGTAGTCACTGTCTCCTCATTGACCTGTACTTGACCGGACAATATGAGCTCCTCGCATTTGCGGCGTGATGCAACGCCCGCCTGCGCCAAAATCTTCTGTAAACGTTCCAATGATTTCACCTCACCCACCATCATACCCTAAATGACAGGTGGAAAGAAAGTGCACAACAAATATGCCCGCAAGAGCGAATGCACTATAGTGCAGTACGCTTGCGGGCATTATCCGGTTAACTTACCCAAACACGAATAAACAAATGATGATAGCAGCGAAAAAACCGACGAAATCTGAAAATAACCCTACTTTAAGTGCATACTTACTGCGCCTGATTCCAACCGCTCCAAAATAAACCGTGAGTACGTACAGTGTCGTATCCGTACTGCCTTGGATCGTAGATGAGATCCGTCCGATCATGGAATCCGGCCCATACGTCTTAATAAGCTCAGTAGTGAATGCAAGTGACCCCGCTCCGGTAAGCGGCCGCAGCAGTCCGAGCGGCAATACTTCGCTTGGAATACCTAAGCCATCGAACAATGGCCGTATGAGCGAAGCCATCATATCCATAGCTCCGGATGCTCGAAACATACTGATCGCTACCATCATCCCGACCAAATGCGGAATAATGTTAATCGCCGTGCCGAAGCCGTCCTTGGCTCCTTCGATAAATGTTTCATACACGGGTACGCGCTTAAATGCAGCATAGAGCGGAATAAACACGATCATGAACGGGATGATCCAAGCTGAGACGGCCGTTATCCATTCATACAACGGCCTCACCCTTTCCTTGGCCGTCTGCCGTGAGCGACTCCACGCTTCGAGGAGCTGCCGTTCCATCGCGGCTGGTAAATCGCGGCGGCTTATTGCGATATCGTTTGCGATACCAGCGATCGGCAGCAATAGCCGCTGCTGTCGCAACCAAGGTGGCCGCTAGTGTTGTTCCGACAATCTCCGCAGGATGCGCCGAGCTGTAAGTCATGCGAATTGCAATTAACGTTGTAGGGACAAGCGTAATGCTGGAAGTATTGAGCGCAAGCAACGTGCACATGGCCGCTGAAGCGGTCTCCTTGTCCGGATTGAGCTTCTGCAGCTCCTGCATCGCTTTAATCCCCATAGGCGTAGCCGCGTTGCCGAGCCCGAGTATGTTTGCACTCATGTTGCTCATTATGTAACCGAGGGCCGGATGACCCTTCGGCACGTCTGGGAATAAGAATCGGACAACCGGCTGCAGCAAGGCGGCGATTTTGCGGAGCAGACCCGCATCCTCGCCGATGCGCATAAGCCCCAGCCAGAACACCATTACGCTGATGAGCCCGAAACTGACGGTGACTCCGCTCTTCGCTCCTTCAAATGCGGCCTCGGTCAAGGCTTCCATTCGACCATTCACGATTGCTGCAACGAAGCTGACCGCGATAAAGAAAAGCCAAATGAAATTTACCATCCCCCGGCCTCCTTCCCTCCAAACAAAGTAGACAGCGTGACCGTCAGTGCCCTTCGGAAGGAAGCTGATGATAAGCCGCCATAAGCAGACTCCGATTGATCACCGATCACCCAAGCCGGTTTCTCCGGCATTGTAATACGCTGACTCTGCGGATCAAATACCGGCGTCGAGCCAATCCTCTCCTCACCGATAAACCACTCCAGCTTCCCGCGCTCACCAAGCTTGTATGCTGTAGAATTGGCATCGATCAGCGTCAGCTTCGAACGCAGCTGCTGCTGCTCGCCTTCAGCAAACGGATAAAGCAGCGTTCGTCCGACGGCAAGCGGATATCCGTTTATCGACTGGCCTTTGTGTGTCACTTCGGTTAAGCGGAAATTGGCGAAGCCGAAGTCGAGCAGCTTACGGTGATCCTGCCAATCATCCCCGTCATTTAAGGTAACCGCAACAAGCTGCTGGCCATTCCGTGTAGCCGAGCTGACCAAGGTTCGAAGCGACTTCTTCGTATAGCCCGTTTTGACGCCGTCCGCTCCTTCGTACATCGTGAGCATTTTATTTTTGTTCCGCCATTGGTAGTCCCAGCTGTCATTCGGATTAGGAGCCTTCTTCTCCTTCGTCTTCACGATTTCTTTGAAAACCGGGTTCTTCATGGCGTAGGCAGTCAGCTTCGCCAGATCGTTCGCAGATGAATAGTGTCCCTCGGCGTCCAGACCGCTGGGGTTCATGAACTGGGAATTAGAGAGGCCCAGCATCTGTGCCTTCTCATTCATCATATGGACGAAACCTTCCTCCGTACCGCCGACATGTTCCGCAATCGCTGTTGCTGCATCATTGCCGGACCTTAGCATCAAGCCGTAAAGCATATTTTGCAAGCTCATTTCCTCGCCGCGCTGCAAATAGATGGACGATCCTTCTTTGCCTGCAGCTCGTATACTCGTCTTCACTTTGTCGGTGAGCTTGCCGTGCTCAATGGCTACAATCGCCGTCATGATCTTCGTTAAGCTGGCAATGAGCATGGGCTTGTCCCCGTTATAACTGTAGAGAATGCGACCTGACTCCACATCGATCAGCGCTGCGCCTTTGGCATGGGTCGATACGCGCTCCTTCGGAGCAGCCACGGCTGTTGTTAATCCGGTTAGAAAGAGGCAAGTTGCCATTGACAGCAGAATAAGTTTGTACCATTTTCGGGTGAATCTCGACCTCATACACTTCCTCCTTCGAAACTGGCGGGCAAGAACATGGTCTTGTACCAGTATATGAACAGGTCCATGAGATATACTACCGAGCCCGTCCTGAAAAAAAAGAAACCGCCCCGCAGGGACGGTTCCATATGCAATTAGTGGCCATCCATACTTTCGATGAGAACGGATTCCAGCCCGCTTTCACTGCTTGCCGTGTTTTTCTTGAACATACTCTGGATTTTCTCGAACACTTGCGGCGCGGAATCAATGACCCGTTCCATCAAATGAGTTTGATTATCCAGCGGTACAATGCGTACCCCCTGCGTGCCTACGACAAGGAAAGCGATTGGCGTTATGGATACCCCGCCGCCGCTGCCGCCGCCAAATGGCAGTTGAACAGCTGCGTTATGCGAGTCCCCTTGCTTATGCTCGTCGAAGCGGATATCACTGCCCCCCGCGACAAAGCCGAAGCCCACTTTCGAAATCGGCATGATGACGCTGCCGTCAGGTGTTTGGACCGGATCACCGACAATCGTATTTACATCGACCATTTCCTTGATATTTTCCATTGCGGTTTGCATTAAGCCTTGAATCGGATGGTCTGTCATCTCAAAAAGTCCTCCTTGGTTCAAAGTCGGTAGCTGCACCTTTCCGTTCATATCGTTCCCCCTCTTCAGGAGCATTATGTAATCAACCGCGGAGCAGAATACGCTGTAAGCCGTGTAAGCCGCCCGAAAGACCATTTGCTTTCTTAATCCGAGCGAATAACCTCACAATGGCAAAGATTGCATAACCGAACGGCACCTTTGCCGTGAATTGGCCTTCCGTTGAGAAATGAGCCTTCTGGTATACCGGCTCAACCACAAGGCTTGGATCCGCAGTTAATCGAACAAGCTGTGACAGAACGCCAATCGTCGTTGTTTTCACCGACCAGACCATGCCGGTCAGCATAGCTGTCCACATCGCATCACCTGTGCCAACTGCGGTTCGCCATTGCCATTCCGTCAGTCTTACATGTCCCAGCGTAATGCGAACCCATCCGAGCATGTCATCCGTATGCTTGAGCAGCAAATGCGCCTTGTCGATGGATTTCATAATCGAATTCGGATCCACGTTTTTCATTTTGGCATCCAGATCAACCCCGCCTGTATTCTCAGCCGTCATTTCCTGTTTTAATTCGACGCTCATTCCTTTGAACTTCACAATAGGCAGCTGCCAATGATAATGAATCAAACCGAATAGTGCTCGAATGCGCAATTCCGCATCATCGTCGTTACCGATCCGTTTAATATGGCCGCGAATCACAACGGGAGACGATAACGCAATGATCAAGAGCAAAAAAAAGAGACCTGTCCCGATCATCCATCCGAGCGGGTAGCCTAACATGGCGTTTCCCCCGTTTCCCTTAATTGGTCGGATATAGTATGACCTAGCGGACAAATCTCATTCTTGTTTCTAGCTTTCTTCTATTGGTGCAGGCATTTCTTCAAGCGTCATTTGACGGCCTTCCAGCCTCTCGAACAGCGCTTGCGTCTGCTCGTCCAAGGAATCGTCGATGACTGCCGATGGCTCCGGCAACGCATCAAGGCCTGCGAGCCCGAAGTAATCGAGGAACGACTTCGTCGTGCCATACAGAATCGGTCTTCCGATTTGTTCGGCACGGCCGATCTCTTCGATTAAATCTTTGTTCACCAGCGATGCAATCGCCCGATCACTCTTCACGCCTCGAATTTCCTCGATATCGACACGTGTTATCGGCTGTCGGTAGGCAACGATCGATAACGTCTCAAGCGCCGCCTGCGATAAGCTAGAACGAGTCGGCGAGTGGGCCATTCGCTCGAAGTAAGCTGCATGTGCAGGGTTGGTCGTAAGCCGGTAAGCACCGGCAACGAAGGAAACCTGAATGCCGCGCTTCTTGCTTTTCAAATCCTTCGTTAGATCTTTCACAATGTCTGCCGTCACAGCTGCATCCAGCTCTAGAATTTCGGATAGCTGCTTTGTCGTCAGCCCTTCATCCCCGGCCATGAACAGCAGACCCTCAATAATCGACTTCAGTTTCGAGAAATCCACCTTCGACTGCTTCTCCTCTCCAATGCACGACGATATCATCAAACAGGCTGTGCTGATAACAACGAATATGCTTCATTTTCATCAGCTCAAGCAGCGCCAGGAAGGTAACGACTACCTCGTGCCGGCTCATATCGTCGCGGATCAGCTTGGAGAAGCGGACCGTCTCGAATTCGCGAAGCACCTCGATAATATCGCGTATTCGGTCTTTGACCGAAATTTCGTCACGCTGAATGGTCGCAATGACATTACGTCTTGACGCTTTGCGCAGCGCCTTCTGAAAGGCTGCGATCAGATCGCCGATATTCAGTCCTTTAACCGGGTTTTCCGGAATGGCCTTCATGAAAGGCGTCAAATCCTCCGGCTCCTTCGTATAGACAAGACTCCGCTCGAATTCCTGTTCGCGGAGCTGCTCGGCGATTTGCTTATACTTCCGGTACTCCACCAGCTTCGCGATAAGCTCATCGCGAGGATCAAGCCCGTCATCGGGCCATTCGTCGTTAAAGTCGTCGTGATCGATGACCGGCGGCTTCGGCAGCAGCTGTTTGCTTTTGATGGAAAGCAGTGTGGCCGCCATGACGAGAAATTCGCTCGTGACCTCCAGCTCCAGCTCTTGCATCGCATTCAAGTAGTCCATATATTGATCCGTAATTTCGCTGATGGACACCTCGTGAATGTCGATTTCTGCTTTATCGATGAGATGAAGCAGAAGATCGAGCGGTCCTTCGAACGATTCCAGCTTATACGTCACCGCCATGGTGAAAGCCAACTCCTACAATGTTCTCTTCTTAGTCGCTCTTAGCCTTGAAGTACTTTGGTCAGGTTCGCCATTTCGATGGCTGTAACCGCGGCTTCCCAGCCTTTATTGCCGGCTTTCGTTCCTGCGCGTTCAATGGCTTGCTCAATCGAATCTACTGTCAAAACGCCGAAGATCGTTGGAACGCCTGTTTTCAGAGCGATAGCGGAAACGCCTTTAGCAGCCTCGTTGCACACGTAGTCGAAGTGAGGCGTTGACCCCCGAATAACGGCGCCAAGCGTGATAACCGCGTCGTATTTGCCGCTTTCAGCCATCTTCTGTGCGATCAAAGGAATTTCAAATGCGCCCGGTACCCAAGCTACATCCACTTCACTGTCTGCAGCGCCGTGACGTTTGAATGCATCGAGTGCTCCTCCAAGCAGCTTGCTGGAAATAAACTCGTTAAAACGTCCTACTACTACACCATATCGTAATCCTTCAGAAATTAAATGTCCTTCAAAAACTTGCGGCATTGATCATTCATCCTCTCGGTTTTCCTTGTTAGCAAGGTTAGTTTGGTTTGTTGCGATTTATTGAGGCAAATCGTCAAATTTCAGCAGATGGCCTAGTTTTGACTGTTTGGTGTGCAAATAGCTATTGTTGTCTTCGTTCGCGTCCATTTGAATCGGAACACGCTCGACTACTTCGATACCGTAACCTTCCAAACCGCGAATCTTGCGCGGATTGTTTGTCAGAAGTCGCATCTTGCGGATGCCGAGATCCTTCAGAATCTGAGCACCGATGCCGTAATCGCGCAAATCCGGGGCAAAGCCCAGTTTAATATTCGCGTCGACGGTATCTAATCCCTGCTCCTGCAGCTGATAGGCTTTCAATTTGTTAATTAAGCCAATACCGCGGCCTTCTTGACGCATATAGAGCAGTACGCCATTGCCGGCTTCATTAATTTGATTCAGCGCCGCTGCAAGCTGAGGTCCACAGTCGCAGCGATGGGAATGAAACACGTCCCCGGTTAAACATTCGGAATGGACGCGCACAAGGGTAGGCTGTGTCGGATCGATTTCGCCTTTAACGAGAGCGACATGCTCCTTGTTGTCTACTTCGTTGGTGTAGGCAACTGCGCGGAACACACCGTAATCCGTTGGCATCTTCACATCGACGACTCGCTCAACCAGTTTTTCTTTCTCATTGCGATAGTGAATCAGCGACTGAATGGAAATCAGCTTCAAATTATGTTTCGCTTTGAATTCGATGAGATCCGGCAGGCGAGCCATGGAGCCGTCTTCTTTTATGATTTCGCAGATGACCGCTGCAGGCTTGGACCCGCACATGCGAGCCAAATCGATCGCCGCTTCCGTATGACCGGCACGGCGCAAGACGCCGCCTTTCTTGCCAATCAGAGGAAAGATGTGACCCGGTCGTCTGAAATCATCTGCTTTCGCGCCGGAACCGTCCATCAGAGCTTGAATGGTTTGCGAACGCTCATAGGCGGAAATGCCTGTTGTCGTTGAAGCATGGTCAACCGACACCGTGAAAGCTGTTCCGTGATAGTCCGTGTTGCGCTGCACCATCGGCGGAAGATCCAGCTCCTCGGCACGTTCTGCCGTAATCGGTACACATACGAGTCCACGCGCTTCCGTGATCATGAAGTTAATGATTTCGGGCGTTGCTTTACTGGCAAGTGCAATTAAATCGCCTTCATTCTCTCGGTCTTCGTCATCCGTGACAATGATCGCTTTTCCTAATATCAAATCATAGATGGCTTCTTCGATTGTATCAAATGCTGCGGTACTCATATTTTCTCACTCTCCTTATCAAGGCTGTCTGTCTCTATTTACATAAAACCGTTCTCTGCCAGAAAAGCTGCCGTTATGCTGCTCTTCGGTTCCGCGGCTCTGCTGTCTCCTGAACCGTCCGCATGGCGATCGCCTTTAAAATGGAGCAGGTGGTCAACATACTTGCCCAGCACGTCGCACTCCACGTTTATCACACCGCCGGCTTGCTTCAATTGCAGAGCAGTCTCGCGAAGCGTGTGTGGAATGATGGAAACCGAGAAGCTGTTGGAGCTGGCATTCACGACCGTCAAGCTGATACCATCAAGCGTTATGGAACCTTGAGGAACGACATAGCGCATAAGCCCGGAATCATGCGGCCTGATTGTAAACACAACCGCGTTGACATTATTCTCTCGACTGAGCACTTCACCTGTACCATCAATATGACCCTGTACAATATGACCGCCGAAACGACCGCCTGCCTGCATGGCCCTCTCCAGATTCACGCGTTCGCCGGGGCGGATATCCTTCAGATTCGTGTGCCGGAACGTCTGTGGCATGACATCTGCTGTGAAGATCGTGGAGCTGAGCTCCGTTACCGTTAGACATACGCCATTGACAGAAATACTGTCGCCGATGGCGGCATCCTTCAGAATACGGGGTGCTTCGATCGTCAGGACCATCGCTTCACCTTGCTTATGCGTCTTCTTCAGCGTGCCGATTTCTTCAATAAGTCCGGTAAACAACGATTTCTCCCCCTCTCCCTTTCACTCTTCAATTTTGATTGCGCAGATAGCCGCTGATCAGAACATCGTCTCCGACTCTTTCCATGGCCATCTCCTCCAAGCTGATGGCCTCTGACATCTTGTCGAAGCCTTCGAACTGGAAGACACCGGGTGCGGCGGATCCTCCGATTAGCTTCGGCGCAATAAAGAGCAGCAGCTTATCGATCAACCCGTGCTCCAGCATAGCCCCGTTCAGCTTGCCGCCGCCTTCGAGCAGAATCGAGCCAATTTCCAGTTCACCGAGCTTATGCATGGCGAGCTTCAGATCTACTCGGCTCCCGCTTCCGCAGCGGATCACTTGAACGCCGGCTTCTGCGAGTGCAGCTTCTTTAGCCGAATCTGCGCCTTCAGTCGTAAGAACGATGACACGTGAAGAGCGGTCTTGAATCACTCTGGCTCCAAGCGGCAGCCGAAGCGTTGAATCTACGATGATGCGAGCAGGATGCACGGCAGGTACCGTTAGTCGTGTTGTAAGTTCAGGGTCATCAGCCAGCGCGGTATCGACTCCCACCATGATACCCATGTGCCGATGCCGCAGCGTGTGCGTCAACTCTTTGGCCGCCGCACCGCTGACGTATCTGCTGTCGCCGGTCTTCGCTGCCAGCTTCCCATCCAGGGTCATCGCTGATTTCATGGTGACGAAAGGGAGCCGAGTGACGATGAATTTATTAAACATTTCGTTCATGCGCGTTGATTCTTCGCCGAGAATGCCAACCTCGACTTCAATGCCCGCCTGCTGCAGCTTCGCGATTCCGCGGCCGGCAACCTGTGGATTCGGATCCGTGCAGGCTACGACTACTCTTGCAGCCTTGGCGGCGATTAATCGGTCACAGCATGGCGGTGTTCTGCCATGATGACTGCACGGCTCCAGTGTTACATACACAGTCGCACCTTCTGCTTGATCACCGGCCATGCCCAGTGCATGTACTTCTGCATGACCTTCGCCTCGCCGTAGATGCGCGCCAAGCCCCACGATGCGGCCTTCCTTCACGACCACACAGCCGACAACCGGATTGATGTCCGTTTGCCCTTGTGCCTTTGACGCCATATCCAGTGCGAGCCGCATATACATTTCGTCGTTCAATACTGCGATTGACATAACAAAAATCACCCCTTGGCAGTTGGCCAACGGGGTGATGGGTGTGAAAAACCATAAAGGGACGTATTCGAAGACACATTCAAACAAACTCAGCAACATTGTGAAAAAAAGAACAAAGTTGGCGAGAAATGAAAAAATGGAATTCGCGTACTGTCTCCTTCTCCCATCCAGACTTTACTGTCGGTCCCGGATTTACACCAGGTCCACCGTTTCACATGCTCCATGCCACTAGGCGTCTGGAACAATGTGACCCGGGTCACGGACTGACAAAGTTATGGCTGCCATTCGTTAAACGAGCAGCACAGCCCTTTGATCACCGCCGGTTGGGACTTTCACCCGACCCCGAAGGAAAAACGCAAATACTTTGTTGAAATGTTACCACTTCACAATGGAAAATGCAACTTGTTTCCGTTACACGCTTCTTGCAGGAGCCTAACGCTCCCATTTGCTTCGGTTATCCTATCTGCCTGGAAGCTCGATTATAGCTCGCTATTCCGCTTTTGAAGTGGCTCAACCGGACTTTGCCGGATACGCCTTGCCTCTGAGATCGAGAATCGCAGCGATCACCTCTCTGTGTTGTCACCACCTCTACTAGACAAACACACAAAAAAGGGGCAGCCCCAGTCATCTACTGATGACAATCGGACAGCCCCTTTATTTCTTACACTTCTACGATTTCAACCTTGCTCATTTTGTCGCGGCCTTTGAAAGCATCGACATGCTCCATGCCTTTGGACACTTTACCGAATACGGTATGTCCGCCGTCAAGGTGCGGCTGCGGCTGGTAAGCGATGTAGAACTGGCTGCCGCCGGTGTTACGGCCGGCATGCGCCATTGCTAGCGATCCGCGCTCATGTTTGTTCGGATTGATTTCGCAATCGATTTGGTAGCCGGGACCGCCTGTGCCTGTCCCGCTCGGGCATCCGCCTTGAGCGACGAAGCCCGGAATTACGCGGTGGAAGTTCAAACCGTTGTAGAAACCTTCGTTAGTCAGCTTCTCAAAGTTTGCTACCGTTCTCGGTGCGTCCTTCTCGAACAAGTCGATATGAACCTCTGCACCGTTTTCCATTGTGATCTTTGCTTGTTTAGCCATTGTATTGCTGCCTCCTCAAAACCCTATTATTTAGCTGCCGACGTTTGCTGCATACGCGCAGGAATGACGTCATTGCCGATAATATCGTCAAGCGATTCCCGTTTGACAGCTACGTCAGCTGCACCGTCTTTTACAAAGACGACAGCTGGGCGGCGAATGCGATTATAGTTACTCGCCATAGCATAATTGTACGCGCCTGTGCAGAATACAGCAAGTAAGTCGCCACTATTGGCTTTAGGAAGCTCCAAATCGATGATCAATTTGTCGCCGCTCTCGCAGCATTTGCCCGCAACCGTAACGGTTTCTTCAAGCGGATCGTTAGCACGGTTGGCTAGAACCGCTTCGTATCTGGACTCATACAGCGCTGGGCGAGGGTTGTCAGTCATACCGCCGTCAACGGCAATATACTTGCGTACGCCAGGAATATCTTTGCTTGTCCCAACCGTATACAGCGTCGTACCTGCATCGCCAACCATACTGCGACCGGGCTCAACCCAAATCTCAGGAAACGGGTAGCCGGCTGCCGAGAAGTTGGTTTTGATGGAATCGGTAATAGCTTTCACGTATTGCGAAACCGGAAGCGGAGTATCGCCTTCTACATAACGGATGCCGAAGCCGCCGCCAAGGTTGATTACGCGGAACGTAATGCTCAGCTCTTCACGTACTTTCACTGCGAAGCCGGCAACTTTATCAACCGCCATTGCAAAACCTTCAACTTCGAAAATTTGCGATCCGATGTGGGAGTGAACGCCGAGCAGCTCAAGGTTAGGCTGTGCAGCCGCTTCTTGAATCGCTGTGTAAGCTGTGCCATTGCCAAGGTCGAAGCCGAATTTGGAATCGGTTTGGCCTGTCGTGATATATTCATGCGTATGTGCTTCTACACCTGGCGTGATACGGAGCAATACGTTAACTTTCTTGCCTTTGTCGCCTGCCAGAGCGTTAAGCAGGTACAATTCGTTGAAGTTATCGACTACGAAGCAGCCAATGTTCGCATCAAGCGCCATGTTGATCTCTTCAGGCGTTTTGTTGTTGCCGTGGAAGTGGATGCGTGCAGCCGGGAAGCCAGCTTTAATCGCTGTGTACAGCTCGCCGTCGGAAACAACGTCCAGCGACAGACCTTCTTGCTCAGCGATCGTGCACATAGCCATTACGCTGAATGCTTTACTGGCGTAAGCTACTTGGAATTTAAGACCTGAAGCGCGGAAAGACTCCACATACTCACGTGCTCTCTGACGAACGAGCGCCTCGTCGACAATATATAGGGGTGTTCCGAATTGCGCGGCCAAATCAGCCGTATCGCAGCCGCCGATTTCCAGGTGGCCTTGTGCATTGATTTTGCTAGTACCGTGTAAGTACATATAGTTCTCCTCCGTTTTCTCCCATGAAATTCCCAATGATTATGTTTGCACCATTTAACATCAGTATAGCGTATTCGGTCAATGGCCGAAATGGATAAATCCACATTTCATTTGCATTTTTTGCAAAAGCGCTCAGCGATGCTTGCCTGTAGGCATCCGATCCCGCTGCTGCGGCTTCAGCAAATTCGGCCTTGTCCGGTTCGACAGCACCGGCACGCGGATAAGAATGCTCAGCAAACCTTTCGGGTCAAACGGGATAAGCGGCCACATATAGGGTCTGTTAAAGGAGCGGCTCAGGACCAGCATAATGAAGGTGACCGTCGTAGCGACCATAAATCCAGGCACCTTGAAAATCGCCACTGCGACGATAAGAAGCAGCCTGATGATTCGGTTGGCAAGGCCCAGCTCATAGCTTGGCGTCGCGAACATTCCGATCGAGGCAATCGCCATATACAACACGACCTCGTTGACGAACAATCCCGTCTTGACCGCGATATCGCCGATCAAGATAGCCGCGATCAACGACATCGCAGTAGCAAGCGGAGTCGGCGTATGGATGGATGCCATCCGCATCAAATCGACCCCGACCTCTGCAAGCAGGAATTGCGCGACCATCGGCAGTTTTCCAGGCTTCTGCGCCCCGATGAAATCCAGCGCCGGCGGCTTCAGCTCCGGCTTGAGCGTGAACAGAAACCACAAGGGAAGCAGGAACAAAGAGGCTGCAATGCCGAAGAAACGGACCCAGCGCAAATAGGTGCCGATAAACGGCGTTTGCCGATTTTCTTCCGCATGCTGCGTCAGATCAAAGAACGTCGTCGGCAAAATCATGACACTCGGCGTCGTATCCACGAATAACGCGATATGCCCTTCCATCAGATGGACAGCTACCGTATCCGGGCGCTCCGAATATCGTACGAGCGGGAATGGGTTCCAGCCCCGCTTCACCGTGGCTTCCTCAAGCTGCTTGTCTGCAAGCGGTAAGCCGTCGAGCTTGATTTGTTGGATTTTCTTCTTGATGGCGCTAAGCATCTCTTTATCAACGATATCGTCGATGTACGCGATGCAAACATCCGTCTGCGTCCGTTCCCCGACTCGCATAATCTCATAGCGCAGCTTCTTATCCCGCAGCCGCCGGCGGACAAGCGTCACGTTTACGAGCATCGTCTCGACGAACCCGTCCCGTGCACCGCGAACGACACGCTCTAGCGATGGCTCCTCGGGATTCCGAGCCGGAAAGGCTTTGGCATCAATGAGCAGTACGGTGGATTGACCTTCGATGTACATCGCAGTTCCGCCTGCGAGTACATTGTTCAACATCAATTCCCAGTCATTCTCCTGCGCTACTTGTACGGCCGACACATAGAGATCGAGGAAATCATGAAGGACATCCGTGGAGAGATCCTCCGATTCCAAGTAGGTCAACCGTTTAATAATTTCAGTCAGCACCGTATCCTTCGCAAAGCCGTTGATGAAGAAGAATGCGGTCCTCTTGTTTGCAAAGGTCATTTCGCGAACCACAATATCGAAACTCATTTTGAAGCCAACCTCATCCTCCAGCTGCTGCAAGAAATCATCCATCTTCAGAGGGATCGGGACTTTAGGTGTCTCGGTCTGTGACTTCGGCCGTTTGTAATGGCTGATAATCGGTTGATCTTCTTCCGCAAACGGAGGCTCCGAGAACTGGATGCCACTATCATCCTCATGCTGATCAGTATCGGCACGGGAATCCGCGCTCGCCTCCTTCTCCCCGTCATTATCTTTCAACTTACCCTCGTTGTCATACCAGAAAACATGAACGGGCTTCTTAAATCCAGAGCCTGTTTGCTCTTCATTGTCGCCAGTATCGCGTCCACTCATATCAAACCCTTCCTTCCCTTCCAATCGGTATTACGATGCATCGTCGATCCATTGAAATACGAGCCAATCAAATAAGGATCCGGTTACTTTGCCAAGCAACATGGCCATGACCAAACTAACCATGTAGCGGCTTAATCTCATTCGTTTGGCCAAAATCGGAATCACATTCATAACTTCTGTCAGTGCGGCACCGAGCATCCCAACAAATATGCCGTCAAAACTGCCGATAACAACCAATGTCCCTGACCTCGGCAGCATCATCCGCCAATCGAGGAAGTCGGCAAGCGACCAGAATACGGCGCCGCAAACGACAGCTGTTTCGAACCAAATGGATTTCCGGTACGCATAAGCCAGCTGAGCAAGCCTAGGGATCACATCCAGAACAATCAGCAATGCGACAAGCGCACTTCCTACCCCAAGTCCTCCAGCAAAACCGAGTATAGCGACAAATAGATTCGCTGCTGCACTAGCCATCGTCAATCCCCGCTCCCGGCTGCTTTGAAGCAGAGCTGCCCTCACCGGATTCGCTTTTCTTGCGCATTTCATCGGCTATGACGTATGCGTTAACATTCTCCTCATACATATAGAGCTCAACCTCGAGCGGATTAGGCTCTTCATTGAATCGTTTGCGAAACAGATGATTGAAGAACACCATCATCCCGATGCCAATTCCAAAGGAGTAAGGCACTTGGAACCACAGCGGATGCTCCGATTTCGTACCTGTTACCATCTCCGTGATGCGGGAATGGACTTCCTTCATACTGACGTCCGTATGAAAATTCATAATCGCCAAACCGGAGCCAAAGAACAGCAGCAGCCAAGTGACGATGAGAATGACATAACGAGGCTTTCTCGGCGCGTCTGCGACGATTACCAGCACCTGCGGATCCCCATACGAATCAACCAGAGTTCCTGGTTCTGCTTCTCGGATCAGCTTGACGATTTGGAGCAGATCAATGACGACGCGGTTGCCGTCCTTCCTTGAATGACGGTGAAGAACGAGCGACGTAAGCCTGCCTTCCAGCTCAGCATCGCTTGAGAATAAGCGGGCGGCATGACCCAGCGTCACGTGCTCGCCCGGACGTATGCCAATCCGCTTGCGTAGGCGCAAATACAAGTTGGGCTGCATGTCAGCGTTCATGCCGGCACCCCCTTTCCAGTCCGAATTTCCTTGTTAGTATGATTAAAGGAGGGGCAGGATAATCGGAACAAACACAGCAAAAAAAGCCAAATTGCCCTATTGGACAATTTGACTTTAGTCAGCAGCGTTCATTGCGCAATTTGATTGCGAATCAACTGCAATATTTTTTTCTCCAGCCGGGATACCTGCACCTGCGAGATACCGAGCCTCGCGGCGACCTCCGACTGGGTTTGGTCTCGATAGTATCTGAGAAATACGATGAGCCGCTCCCGCTCCGACAAACCGCCGATCGCTTCGTTCAGCGCCAGCTTATCGAACCATCGCTCTTGGGATTCGTCAGCAATCTGATCCATCAGCGTAATGGGATCACCGTCGTTCTCGAATACCGTCTCGTGAATAGACGTTGGCGGCTTATTCGCTTCCTGTGCGAAGACGACATCCTCCGGCGTGATCCCGAGCCGTTCCGCCACTTCCTTAATCGTGGGAAGACGACCCAGCACCTTAGACAGCTCATCCTTGGTCTTGCGCACCTTATTGGCCGTCTCTTTCAACGAGCGGCTAACCTTTAATGTGCCGTCATCCCGAAGGAAGCGCTGAATTTCGCCGATAATCATCGGCACCGCATAGGTAGAAAATTTCACCTCATAGGAGAGATCGAACTTATCGACCGATTTGAGCAAGCCGATGCAGCCGATCTGGAACAAATCTTCCGGTTCATAGCCACGCCCCATAAAACGCTGAACTACGGACCATACGAGCCGGATGTTGCATTGCACGAGCGTATCGCGCGCGAGCGTGTCTCCCGATTGACTAAGCGCAATAAGCCGCTTGACCTCGGAGTCATCCAAATAAGGCTGCGCCGTTTGTTTCATATCGACATCCATGCGGTCCAACCCCTATGCGCCTAATTAAAAAGCGCTTTTTTCGATTCAATGCGCTTTGTCATCGCGATCGACGTTCCGTTGCCCGGCTCGCTGTACACATCGAAGCCATCCATGAAGTTCTCCATGATCGTAAAGCCCATTCCGGAGCGCTCCATTTCCGGTTTGGAGGTATATAGAGGCTGGCGCGCAAGGTCCAGATCCTCAATGCCTCGGCCCTTGTCATGGACGGTAAGCTTAACGACATCTCCGTCAATGAAGCCTTCGATCGTAACGACACCGTTTGGATCGCCGTCATAGCCGTGAATAATCGCATTGGTTACCGCTTCGGAGATAGCCGTCTTCAGATCATTCAGTTCTTCCATTGTCGGGTCCAGTTGAGATACGAAAGCCGCAACCGCAACACGCGCGAACGCTTCATTCTCCGAACGTGCGGAGAACGACAGTGTCATCTCATTTCTTCCGTTCATGAAACGACCTCCAAACTTGTGAGCGCGAGCCGCTCGTTCTCGTGAATCGGCAATATTTTGAACAATCCCGACAGCTCGAACAGTCGATAGACGCTCTGATTCACGTCGCAAACGACCATCTTGCCGCCTCTGGCCTTGAGCTGCTTATACCGGCCGAGAATAACGCCAAGTCCTGAGCTGTCCATGAACTGCAGATCCTTCAGGCTGAGAATGATATGGGCGCTGTTGCCATGCAGAATCGCTTCTTCCATTTTGAACCGGACAACATCCGCGGTATGGTGATCAAGCTCGCCCCGCAGTCTAACGATCAGTACATTTCGATAATGCTCCAATTCAATCTGAAGGCTCATACTGTTGTTCACTCCTAACGATTATTGCCCTGCTATTGCGGAGCACAAGCTATCCACCTGCCACTGTGAGACAAGCGTCGATGGATAAGTTAGTGTTGAACAAGCAATTCTACGCTTCAGCTTTCATTTCCTGCCCCCCGACAAAACTAGAAGCAGAGCGCTAGAAGCAGACAAATACCGCGCTGGGGCACAGTCTGCATACGACAAAATCATTTAAATAAACTGCCGCAAGACCGTTTAAACAACGTCCACCAGCCGGCCCGCTCCACTGTAGCAGGAGAATCCACAGCGAACTCTGTCAGCACCTGGTCGCCTTGGAATACGATCAGCTTTCCAATAGGGTCGTTGATGGTCACAGGCGCCTTGAGCGGATTAAGCTGCAGCTGGTAACGGATATCCTTCACCGAGCTGCCTTTCTTCAGGAGCACGCTATAGGAATGTTTCGCCGTCAGTTTCAATTCCGGCATTACGCCTTTCTCGACAGGTACAACTCCCATCGCGTCGCCTTTCTGGAAGATCGTATGGTTCATATATTGCGCGAACGAGAAGTCGAACATTTGGGAAACTTCCGCATTGCGCGTTTTCGTATTCGGCTCTCCCATAACGACTGCGATTACACGCAGATTGTCACGACGGGCAGTAGCAGTTAAGCAGAATTTCGCTTCGCTGGTAAACCCGGTTTTGAGGCCATCCGCTCCTGTATAGAAACGGACGAGCTTATTGGTGTTGACCAGCCAGAACGGTTTCTCGCTGGATTTACGCAAGTAATCCTGATACAACCCTGTATATTTCGTAATCTCGGAATGCTTCAGCAGCTCTCTCGACATCACCGCAATATCATGGGCCGATGAGTAATGGTCAGTGGCAGGAAGCCCGTTACAATTGTTAAAATGGGTATTCTTCAGTCCCAGCTCAGCGGCGCGCTTATTCATCATGTCGACAAAAGCGGCTTCCGTGCCGGCGATTTTCTCAGCCATGGCCACAGAAGCATCATTGCCTGATGCAAGCGCGATGCCCTTCAGCATCTCATCGACACTCATTTGCTCGCCCGGCTCCAGGAAAATTTGCGAGCCTCCCATAGAAGCGGCATAATCACTCGTGGAAACTTTTTCAGTCAGCTTGATACGGCCTTCGTCCAGCGACTCCATGATGAGCAGCATCGTCATGACCTTCGTGATGCTGGCTGGCGGCAAAGCAGCATGGCTGTTCTTCTCATAAATAATCGTCCCGCTGTCTGCGTCCATAAGAATGGCGGAGCGGGCAGACGGTGCCAGATCCGCTGCGGCGGCAGGTGCCGCATTCGGCGCTGCTCCTTCTTTGGCTAAGGCTGCGGCAGGTGCCGATAGAACGAATATCGCCGTTAAACTGATGGCGAACAATTTCTTCCATTTGCTAATCATAGGTTGTTCTCCTCCTGAATGATGCCCGCGGCATAGCTATGGCCGCAAATCGGCTAATATCTCCTTCCTAGTGTGGACGAGTGAACAGCAAAATATTCCATTTCATAGAGTGAAAATCAAAATGATCTACGCAAAAAAAGCGGCTGCTCGGGATAAAACCCCGAATAGCCGCTTTGGACTTCCGACTTGCTCCTAATTACAACCGCTGCACGCCCTGCTCTGTCACAACGGACAGCAGAAGCGGCGATGGTGCTACCTGCTCACTACTGAACGAATACGCTTGCTGTACGCGTTTGACGACCTCGCGGACAGACGCGTTATCCTCACGTACGTGAAGCAATGCAAGCGCATCGCCTTGCTTCACCTTGTCGCCGACTTTGCGCTGCATCACAACGCCAACTGCATAATCGATGACCGATTCTTTCGTAGCGCGACCTGCACCAAGCAGCATCGCAGCAAGTCCAAGCTCTTCTGCTTGAATCGCCTTCACATAACCATCCTGCTCAGCCGGCACTTCAATCACGAGCGGCGCCTGCGGCAGCAATGACCGATCTTCAGCCACCTGCGGATTACCGCCCTGTGCGGCTACGAAGACCTTAAACTTCTCCAGCGCTGCACCGGAAGACAGGCGATCGCACAGCATCGACTCCGCCTCCGCCAAATTGCTCGCTTGTCCGCCAAGCACAACCATATGCGAGCTGAGCGCCAAACATAGGGCAGTCAAATCCTCTGGCCCTCTGCCGTGCAGCGTATCAATGGCTTCCTGTACTTCAAGCGCATTTCCGATCGCATAACCAAGCGGCTGATCCATATCGCTGATCAATGCCGCCGTCTTTCTGCCGACCTCTGTTCCGATCGCTACCATCGCTTTGGCTAATTCTTCGGAATCCTCCAGCGTCTTCATGAAGGCGCCGCTGCCGGTTTTCACATCGAGCACGATTGCGTCTGCACCGGCTGCGATCTTCTTGCTCATAACCGAGCTCGCAATAAGCGGTATGGACTCGACTGTTGCCGTTACGTCTCGCAGCGCATAGAGCTTCTTGTCAGCGGGCGTCATATTCCCGCTCTGCCCGACAATCGCAAGACCGATATCGTTCATTTGCGCGATAAATTCCTCGCTCGTCAACTCCGTACGGAACCCTGCCATCGCTTCCATTTTGTCAATCGTACCGCCTGTGTGCCCAAGTCCGCGACCTGACATCTTTGCCACCGGAACGCCGCATGAAGCAACGAGAGGGCCGATAATCAGACTTGTTTTATCACCAACACCGCCTGTGCTGTGTTTGTCTACTTTAATGCCGCGAATCGGAGACAGATCGACTTGATCGCCCGATTCAGCCATGGCCATCGTCAAGTTAGCCGTTTCTTCCGCGTTCATACCGCGAAAAAAAACAGCCATAGCCCAGGCGGATAGCTGATAATCCGGGATGTCGCCTTGGCTATAGCCTTTTATAAGAAATGACAGCTCGTCCTTAGACAGCACTCCGCCATTTCGTTTTTTTTGAATGATATCGACTGCTCGCAAGCGGATGAGCCTCCTTATGTATTAACCATGTACGTCACTTGCTTAGGTTCATCTTTGGGCACTCGACGATTTACATTTCTCTGCCTGGACTTTGACGATCAATTGGTCAAGCGTTTGGCTTAGCTGAATCACATCACGGTGAAGAAACGTTTCCTTCCGCATTGCAGCCGCCACCAATTGTCCTCGCAGTCGTTCCAATCGTTGATAACTGTGATTGTCCATGGAAATCAATTCCCCGCTTTATTGTGTACTATCTGTCACGGACATTATACGACGACAAGCGGACAAAGAATGTCATAATCAGTCGAGGCCATTGTTACATTTTTGTTACAGCCTACATCAGTGGAATAATGCCGTTTACTAGGCCGAGGAACCTGGATTTTACACGTTCCGTCGTTTCCATGACTTCATTATGCGAAAGCGGCTGGTCCAAAATACCCGAAGCCATATTGCTGATACAGGAGATACCGAGCACTTCAATGCCGGAATGACTTGCCGCAATAACCTCGGATACCGTCGACATGCCGACAGCATCTGCTCCTAATATACGCATCATGCGAATTTCTGCAGGCGTCTCGTAAGAGGGTCCAAGCACCGCAATGTACACACCCTCTTGAAGAGAGAACCCTTGATCTAACGCCACGTCTCTGGCCAACTCGCGCAAACGTTTGCTGTAAGGCTGGGACATATCCGGGAAACGAACGCCAAGCTCCTTGTCATTAGGTCCGACTAGCGGGTTGTGTCCTTGGAAGTTAATGTGATCGCTGATGAGCATAAGATCGCCCGGATTGTAGTTCGTGTTAACGCCGCCTGCGGCATTGGTAACAACGAGCTTCGAAGCGCCGATTGCTTTCATTACGCGAACGGGGAAAGCTGTCAGATCAGGACCATAGCCTTCATACAGGTGGAAACGTCCACGCATGAGGACAACCGGACGACTGCAAAGCTTCCCGATCATCAGCTCGCCTGCATGACCTTCTACTGTCGAGATCGGAAAATGCGGGATTTCATGATAAGGAATGACGACAGCATCTTCGATGTAATCGCCAAGGATACCAAGACCTGAACCCATGATAAGGCCAACCTCGGGTTTGATGGAAATTTTGGCATTAATGTATGCTGCCGCTTCTTGAATATGGGATGCATTGAGTGTGTTCAAGTTGATGAACCTCCTATAGTTGTTGTCGGCTTGCAGGTGTTGCGTAATCTAGTTTAACTCATTCAAAAATGACACACCATGATCAGGACGCGTCACACCGAAATTGTCGGCAATGGTGGCTGCGATGTCAGCGAAGGTAGAACGAATGCCAAGCGACCCCGGCCTCTTCAATGCCGGACCGTATACCAGCAAGGGGACATACTCTCTCGTATGGTCGGTACCGGAATAGGTCGGATCATTGCCATGATCTGCGGTCACGATGAGCAAATCCCGCTCCCCAAGCCGCTTCGTCAGCTCCGGCACGCTGCGGTCGAACGCTTCAAGCGCACCGGCGTATCCTTGCGGGTCGCGACGATGGCCATATAGTGAATCGAAATCGACCAGATTCGTGAAGAGCATTCCTTTAAACGGCTTATCGAGCGCGACGATCGTCTTATTGACGCCATCCTCGTTGCTCTTCGTATGAAGGGCCTCCGTAATGCCTTCGCTGACGAATATATCATCGATCTTGCCAACGGCTATGACATCGAATCCGCCATCCTTCAGCGCATTCAGTACGGTAGGCGCCGGCGGCTTCACCGCGTAATCATGCCGATTCGTTGTTCGTTTGAAGGATCCCGGCTTGCCCACGAAAGGCCTTGCAATAACACGACCAACGGCATATCGCTCGTCCAGCGTGAGTTCACGTGCGATTTCGCAGGCTCGGTACAGCTCCTCCAGTGGAATAATGTCTTCGTTCGCTGCAATTTGGAAGACGCTGTCCGCGCTCGTATAGACGATCCATTTGCCAGTGTTCAACTGCTCTTCGCCCAGCTCATCCATAATGTCCGTGCCGCTGGCCGATTTGTTGCCAAGCACGCCACGGCCTGTCCGAGCCTCAAACTCACTCAGCAGCCCGCTTGGGAAACCGTCCGGGAACGTCCGGAATGGAACGGTCACCTTCAAGCCTGCGATTTCCCAGTGGCCGGTCATCGTATCTTTGCCCACGGAAACCTCAGCCATTTTGCCATAGTAGGCTAATGGATGTGCTTCCGTCTTCCAGCTGCCAAGGGGAGCGATTCGATCCAGTCCCCAGCTGCGAAGATGGGGCATCTGAAGCGCCGGCACCTCTTGCAAAATGTGACCCAGCGTATGGGAGCCTACATCTCCGAATGCCGGTGCATCCGGAAGCTCGCCGATTCCGACACTGTCGAGCACGATAACTGTAATACGGTCAAACTTCATAGCCTGATCACTCCGAATTCGTTTGTTTACTTCTAGCCCGCGGATGCGCCAGGTTGTACACCTCTTTAATGCGCGGCTTGGTCACCTGCACATACACCTGGGTTGTGGAAATATCGGCATGGCCGAGCATTTCTTGCACAGCACGTAAATCTGCGCCGTTCTCCAGCAGATGAGCGGCGAAGGAATGCCGCAGCGTATGCGGCGTCATTTCGCCTTCGATGCCCGCTTCTGCAGCGTATTTCTTCAGGATTTTCCAGAAGCCTTGCCGGGTCATTCTGGCCCCTTGTTGATTGACAAACAAAGCGGTTTCATCATTCTTGCGCAGCTTCACAAGCACTTGTTCCAGATAATGGGTCAGCGCTTCAGTCGCCACGCTGCCAAGCGGAATGATCCGCTCCTTGGTGGTGGAACCGATACAACGAATGAAGCCCATGGACAGGTTAATATGCTCATCATCTAAAGAGATAAGTTCAGATACGCGGATCCCCGTTGCATAGAGAACCTCCAGCATGGCAAGATCGCGAATACCGGCATTTGTTTCGGGATCCGGCGCGGCGAGCAGCCTCTCCACATCCGTGATCGTGACGATTTTGGGCAGTCGTTTCTCTTGCTTCGGCATTTCCAAATGAATCGACGGATCGCTTTGCATATGACGCCGCATAATTAAATAGTGAAAAAAAGCACGTATCGAGACCATATGTCTGGAAACAGTCGCAACCGCCCGTCCCTGCTGCTTCAGCTGAAGCATGTAGAGAGAGAGGTGGTGTTTCTGTATGCCGTCCACAACCGAGATGCCCTGACTCTCCGCATAATCCAGAAATAAGGACAAATCCCGTTCATAGGATGACATTGTATTGGCAGACAGCCTCCGCCCTTCCTGTAAATACTGAATAAATGTTCGCAGATGCACTCTCATGGGTCGTTCCTTTCCCGGATAAACAGCTTCAGCAAGTATCCCTGCTATATTCCACAAAGCCGCTTAATCTCCTGCCAAAGGAAGCCAAATCACCCGCATCCTATTCACCATACCAGTAAAATAACCGAAGCTTGTCATAAATGCTGCTTGCATCCACCTGAAACGGTTCTTCGTTAAACACCTTCAACGCCTGGCCCTGCGGCACGCGATATGGATCCTCAGGTGTTATCCAAACGGCGATAAACCTGCAGCCGCCATACATCGTAATTGTGAGGAAACAGAGCAGCAGCATAAAAATTATCCGTCTCAGCCACCTGCGAACCGACACCACCATCGCGAAAACCCCTTTTCTTAAAGCGAAGAATGGGCAGCCTTTCCCTCTAAAGACGGGCAAATGGTTGTCCTTTACAACACCTTATGAGCCGGGACGATGAATCATGCATAGGCGCCTAGCTAGCTTAGTTTATCGAAAGGCACGCTTTCGAGCAATTGACTCATGCTGATGTACGGCATATTCACAGCCTCGGCTACTTGTGGATGAGTAACGCGGCCTTTGTACGTGTTCACGCCTTTGCGGAGCGGCTCATTCGCTCGCACAGCTTCCTCCAGCCCCTTGCCGGCAAGCTCCAGCGCATAGGGCATTGTGACGTTCGTCAGCGCAAGCGTAGAGGTCCTCGGAACGGCTCCCGGCATATTCGCAACCGCATAATGGAGAACGCCATGTTTCTCATAAACAGGATTCTTATGCGTCGTTACGCGGTCGATTGTCGCAATCGTTCCGCCTTGGTCAACGGCAACATCCACGATAACGGCACCTTTCTTCATCGTCTTGACCATTTCTTCGGTGACCAAATGCGGCGCTCTGGCACCCGGAATGAGTACAGCTCCAATCAAGAGGTCTGCCTTCTTCACAGCGCTGGCAATATTGTAGGGGTTCGACATTAAGGTACGAATGCGACCTTCAAACACCTCATCAATATATCGCATCCGATCCGCGCTGCGCTCCAGAATAACGACGCTGGCACCCATCCCAAGGGCAATACGAGCAGCATTCGTACCGACAATACCGCCGCCAAGGATGATCACTTCCGCAGGCGGAACACCGGGTACGCCGCCAAGCAATATTCCGCGGCCGCCGTAGAAGGCTTCCAGGAATTGAGAGCCTACCTGAACCGCCATCCTGCCTGCTACCTCGCTCATCGGTGTGAGCAGCGGCAAGCTGCCGTTAGGCATCTGAATCGTTTCATAGGCAACCCCGGAGACATCCTTCTCGATGAGCGCTTTCGTCAGTTCAGGTGCGGCAGCTAAATGAAGATACGTAAACAGCAGCAGTCCTTCGCGGAAATAACCAAATTCCTCCGGCAGCGGCTCCTTCACCTTCATAATCATTCCGGCCTTTGCCCATACTTCCTTCGCTGTCGGCAAGATGGCGGCGCCTTCAGCCACATAGGCTTCATCTGTAAAGCTGCTCCCTTCACCGGCACCGCTTTCGACCACGACCTCATGTCCGGCAGCCTTCAGCATTCCCGCTCCTGCAGGGGTAAGCGCAACTCGATACTCGCTTGCTTTGATTTCTTTCGGCACGCCGATAATCATATGCATCTCCCTCTCCGTCTCCTTGATTCTTCATATGCAGGCAGAGGACGGGTTGACAGTCCTCCCTGATACTTTCTCTCGCGGAACGGAAAATATGTACCATCGTATCAGCATCTACCCATGCCCTTGTACGAATGTCTCCATACACTGGAGTATTGGTTCCTGCACCGATTGGAAGTTGAGTCTATCGTTAAAGGAGGAGCATCTTTTGCCAAATGTTGAACGGCTGCTGCTCAGCTGCTCAAAAGGCAGATCATCAGGCCATACTACGCGTAAGTTAATCGGATTTAAATCACAATCGCAGTACACGCAATGTCTCAAGGAACTTGCCAAATACGGCATACGACCGGTTAAGAGCATTCGTCGCAACCGCGTCATCTGCTGTCACGTCGACAGCCGCCGTACCCAGCAGCTGCAATCGCTTGCCGAGCATCCGAATGTCAGCTACGTCGAGCCCGATTTCAAGCTCCATGCACATGGTTTCGAGGCGAAGCCCAGATTGAAGAACTCGAAGGTCCGCATCAGCGCAATAGCTTCTCTCTCCAAGAGAACGAGAAAAAACTCGCGAACGCACGGCGCAGGCAAAGGAAAGCTGCACTCGGATACATCCTCAAGCAATGTAGGCTGGAATCTCTCGCAAATTGAAGCGAATAAGGTCTGGACATCCACGAAAGGCAAAGGCGCAGGAATCGCCATTATCGATACAGGCATTGCCAAACATTCCGACCTCCGCATTTACGGCGGCGTCAATACGATGGGCGGGTCATCCTACAAAGACGACAACGGCCATGGTACGCATGTAGCAGGCATCGCGGCGGCAGTCGGTGCGAATGGCATCATTCAGGGCGTAGCGCCACGTGCTAGGCTGTACGCCGTCAAAGCACTGGATGCGAGCGGCGCCGGCTATGTGTCCGACATTATCAAAGGGATCGACTGGTGCATCTCCAAGAAGATTCCCATCATCAATATGAGCCTCGGACTGGAAGGCGAAACGAGCAGCGCGCTGAAGGAAGCCGTACAGCGGGCGAGACAAAACGGCATTATTGTCGTTGCCTCGGCGGGAAACAGCGGAACAAGCACAGGCCGAATTGATCAGCCTGCCCGGTATTCAACGGCACTCGCGGTTGCCGCTTCTACCCGCAATGGGAAGGTCGCAAATTATAGCAGCCGCGGTTACGGCATCGATGTCACCGCACCGGGCAGCTATATTAAATCAACATCGCTGGGCGGCGGCTATCAAGTGTTATCCGGCACGAGCATGTCCAGTCCTCACGTGGCAGGCGGCGTTGCGCTCCTGAAATCACTTGATCCTTCTATAGGACCTTCGACGATTACGAAGCGGCTGCGCGCTTCAGCTAAACGTATCTCCAACTACTCCTATAAAGCGCAAGGGTACGGGATTATGCAGCTCGGAGGGGCATCTGCTTATTCCTCCACCGATCAATCGACTGAAGCGGCATCGCGCAAATCCAGTTCCGGTCATAAATCCAGAAGGAAGAGGTCCTGATAGGTCCGGATACCAAGTAATCATAGAAACGCGCACAAAAAACTCCCTTTGACAGTGTTGCTCAGCATGAGTGCTGAGAACACTGCAGAAGGGAGTGTTTAGTTTTCGACCTTTAGTGCATCGTTCTTCGCTTTGCAATTGACGCATATTCCTTGAAAATCAAGGCGATGGTCCAGAACCGTAAACCCATATTCCCGCTCAAGTCGCTCTTCGAGCGGCCCCAGCCAATCTTCCAATATTTCACTCATGGTGCCGCATTGCACGCAGATAAGGTGATGATGATGATGTTTGTTGTTGTCTGCCCGCAAATCGTAACGAGCAACGCCATCCCCAAAATTCATCTTCTCCACAACATGCAGCTCGCTCAGCAGCTCCAATGTCCGATATACGGTTGCTAATCCTATCTCAGGCGCGATGTCCTTAACGAGCATAAACACGTCTTCCGCGCTAAGATGATCCTCTTCGTTCTCCAGAAGCACACGAACTGTAGCTTCTCGCTGTGGGGTCAGCTTGTACCCCTGCGACTGCAGCTGTTGCTTAATCTTATCAATCCGGGATTCCATGGCTTCCCCCCTCATACCTGACTTGTGCCATCATCACGGAATCGGTTTGCTTTTATTATAGGTGCACATAACGAACAAAGTCAATTTTTTTTAGAATCATTACAATCCACCGCTAACGCCGACGATTAGCGGAGCGGCCCATTTCAGCAGCATCGGAGTGACGTAACACTCTACCGCCGCCGCTCCAAGAATGATTAGCAGCATCATGGCAGCGCTCGAAGTAAAAGTAACCAAGGGTTGGCTTAACGTTCCGAAACGACCTAAGAGGCGGTTCTTAACCACATAGAGTCCGAAGGAAATTGCTGACACACTAAGGATGAGAAACGCGGGAACTGCCAGTAAGTTTGGCGGTGCAACGGATGCCAGCGAGAAGATCAGACCTTTCCACGCAAACTGCCTCACCAGCGTTCCTATCGCAAAACCAACCAACACGCCTTTTAGAAAATCAAGCGCCAGCACAAGCGGCATCCCTACGACGGTCAGCCCGAGCACCCAGATGAGTATCATCCACTTGGCATGGAACCATGCCCGGTCCCAGAACGACTCATTTCCGCTCTGTAAGACGCCTTCTTGAATATGATGGATGAATTGCTGCACATCCCCTGCTAAATTCTGCTGTTGATCCAATGTCAACGCATTTACGAGCAGAGCGCCGAACACGACCCCTACGACAAATAATACAGACACGAACACATAAAGAGTCAGCTGATCCTTCATATTCGGCTGAAGCACGGATGATCGCATGGCATATCCCCCTAAACCCAGATGGTTCAGTGTATGTCCAAGCCTCCGCCGCTATGACGATCTGCTTAGTGCATACGGTTTGCGACTTTGCCGTAGTTCCCTCCACCGCCTGCTTGCAGCTTCAATGAGCCATTGCGAGCTTCTGCGATAATCGCTGCCGCCGATTCGCCTGCAATCCCTGCAATCGCCTCTATTGGTGCATCATGAAGAATGTTCATTTCCGTAGCAAACTGATCCAGCAGTTTGGACAATGTCTTCGGACCGATGCCCGGGATAAATTCCAGCGGCACTTGGTAGATATAGCGAGGTCGGTCTTCAGGCACGACCGGCTCACTTCGACCCGCATTTGCCCCGAGCTCCATGATCCGATCCCATACACCTCGTACTTGCTTCACACTCCCGCATTGCAAGCAGCGCTCTGCATCCTGCGTATCCTCGGCGAGGGAACCGCAGTTCTTACAATACGTGCGATGGTATTTGCCGAGGACGGGATTCAGCCCGTAATTGGCCGTAATTGCCCGCCCTTCAGCGCCTTCTAGCGCAAGCTTCAGCTCCTGAAAGGACGGCTCTTGAAGATGGAACTCATTATATTCGCGGCCGATCTTGGATAAGGAATGTGCATCTGAATTCGTCAGGAATGGGAGTGTATCGAGCTCGGGAATGAGCCCGGCCATCTCGCTGTCTGAGCTTAATCCGAGCTCAACGGCATCTACAAGCTTCGGATCGAGAGTATCTTGAAGCTGATCCGAGCAGCTGCCGAACAAGCTCTTATGAGGCGTGAAAATATGAGCAGGAATGAACAGCCCGCCCCGTCCCTTTACCTCGGCTTGCAGCTCTCGGGATGGCACATATAATCGCTGGGAGCTGAGCTGCACATTGCGCATCGAGCGGGACATCCACTTCGTGAACGATTGCATTTCTGCAAAGTCCGGCAGATAGATCAAATGATGAGCAGTGCCGAAGCCGGCATCGCGAACCTCGATTTCGGATCCAAGGAGAATGGTCGTATCCCGGTAGCGAATGCCTCCACCGCTAACTTGGGTCATTTCCCCGGAATCGAGCAAGGACTCGATATCACGCTGAACGCCGGGAGAGTGGCAGTCGATCACACCGAGCAGTCCGATGCCTTTGCGAACCGCCGCCTCATAGGCAATGTTACGAAAGGTTAGATCCTTACTTCCGCTTATCTTAACCGGCTCTCCCCGCTCCGTCCGCCCGATATGCAGGTGAAGATCGGCAAATACGCGGCTCAGCTTCCCTTCTTGTCCAGCCGCTTTCATAGTGGTCACCTCTAAATCTCTCCTGTAAGCCTGTAGATATGCCATGCATAGACGGCTAGAATCGTCTTCGCGTCACTGATCCGCTCTTCTTTCATATACTGCTGCGCCTGCTCGAACGTAATTGCTTCTACCGCCAGAAACTCATCCTCGTCAGGCGCGCTATCCCCTTTGACAAGATCCTCTGCGAGATATACATACAGCTTCTCATCGGCAAATCCCGGCGACGTATAGAACGCACTCAGTGGGCGAAGCTTGCCTGCGCGATACCCCGTTTCCTCTTCCAGCTCACGCGCTGCCGCAACCATCGGATCTTCACCGGCATCCAGCTTGCCCGCCGGAATCTCGATTTGGAACTTCTCCATCGGCTTGCGATATTGCTCGACGACGAGCATTTTATCATCGATTAGCGCCAGAACGGCGGCCGCACCGGGATGTCTGACAATTTCGCGTGTGGCCGTTTTGCCGTCAGGCAGTTCTATCGTATCGACCTGCAGCGAAATGATTTTCCCATCGAAAATCGGTTCAGTCTTGATTGTTTTCTCGCGGAATTGATCGGTTTTCTCTAACATCTGTCATCGGCTCCTTTAATGTAATTCGATATTTAGGTAATTCTGTATTTCGGCCAGTCGGCAGGCATATGTTCTCTAACTCTCTCATATCTATCTATCAGTATAGCAAAAGGGGAGATCAATCATGAAACAATACACGGTAAAAAGCTCAATGACACTTATCGGCAAAGCCTGGGAAATCCGTCACCAGCTGAAGCTGCTTGCCAATGCGAGTTCGAAATCAGGTTCGAATAACGGCAGTGGTAAATCCGGACGAACGCTCGTTGAGTATTTGCAATCGACCCGTTAATACAGGACAGAATATCATGTTCGGAACAATAGAAAGGGTTGCCGCCGTAGATTACTCTACAGCCGGCAACCCTTATTCATATTGGCAAAGCTTATTCCTTCAGCTCCGCGGCCTGTTCGATAATCGCAACAACCAGCTCAGCCGTTTTCACTAAATCTTCTGCCTTAATTTGCTCATTCGTCGTATGGATATGCTCATACCCGATTGCAAGATTCACAGTCGGCACGCCATGTCCGTTGAAAATATTCGCATCGCTTCCGCCGCCGGAGTGAAACAGCTTCGGTGTTCTGCCGATCTTCTCAATTGCCGCCTTCGCAAGCTCCACGACCGGATCTCCGTCCGTGAAGTTAAATGCCGGATAGATCAGCTTGCTTTCAAACTCCGCTTTCGCGCCGAATTCACTCGCTACCGCCAGAACGGTTTCACGCATCGCTTCAACCTGCTTGTCGAGTTTATCCTGCACAATGCTGCGCGCTTCCGCGTCCAGCTTCACGAAATCACAGACGATATTCGTTGCGCCGCCGCCTTCAAACCGTCCGATGTTCGCTGTTGTTTCGTGATCAATTCTACCAAGGGACATGCGCGAAATCGCTTTACCCGCCACTTGGATCGCACTGATGCCATCCTCCGGATTAACGCCGGCATGTGCCGATTTACCGTGAATCTTGATCGTGATCTTCGCTTGTGACGGCGCAGCAACGGCAATATCGCCAATCGGACCATTGGAATCCAGCGCATAGCCGAACTTCGCTTTCAGCCTCTTGCTGTCGATTGCAGCCGCGCCTACAAGACCGCTCTCTTCTCCAACCGTAATAACAAGCTGAATAGGACCATGAGGAAGATTCTGTTCCTTAATGACACGAATCGCTTCGAACATTGCGGCAAGTCCTGCCTTATCATCTGCTCCGAGAATCGTCGTTCCATCACTTCTTATGTAGCCGTCTGCGTCAAGACGCGGTTTAATGCCTTTGCCCGGCACTACCGTATCCATGTGGGAGGTAAAGAAAATCGTCGGTGCCCGCTCAATGCCGTTTGCTTCAAGCATCGCGAACAAATTGCCTGCTCCGTGTCCGGTGATGCTTGCCGCATCGTCTTCTTCAACAGAGAAGCCAAGCTCTTTCAGCTTTCCTGTAAGCACGTCACAAATTTCACGTTCATATTTCGTTTCGCTGTCTACCTGTACAAGCGCCATAAATTCATCGATTATTCGTTGGTTATTAATCATCGGCTTTCCTCCGTTCATTGATTTCGTTTACAATAGACTCAGACTTGTACATCTCCCATACGAAAGGAGCATGCTCGCGTGCGTCCCAACCGATTGATGAAAATATTCATCTGGCTGCTCATCGCTTCAATGCTGATCTCTACTTTACTGATTAGCATCGGCTGGATCTTCGAATAGTCCGGTTTCTTCTTCTACTTCACAACCAAACTGTTTGCAGAAATGCGGCAGCAGTTCGCGTGCCGCTTGTTCCACACTTAGGTTAATGCCTGTTACATCAGCGAAGGAAGTAACCGCATATTCCTGAATGCCGCAAGGAATGATGCCTCGAAATCCATCCTGCGCAATGCCTGCTTTAATATTCAGCGCAAAGCCATGACTCGTCACGAATCCGCGGCGAGTCCTTGCTTTGTTAAACTTCACGCCGATTGCCGCGATTTTGGCATCGCCTACCCAAACACCGGTATATTCCGACTTCCGATTCGTTTCAATTCCATAACCTGCGAGCCAGTCCATGATTGCCTGCTCCAGCTGTCGCAAGTAACCGTGCAGATCAAGGCCTGCTCCGTCCAGATAAAGCAGCGGGTAACCAACAAGCTGACCCGGCCCATGATACGTAATATCCCCGCCGCGATCAATTTGAAACACGCCGATGCCGCGAGCAGCCAATTCTTCTTCCGAATAGAGCAAATGCTCCGGATGACGCTGCGAGCCGATCGTATAGGTCGGCGGATGCTGAAGAAGGAGCAGCGTTTCGCGTCGCTCCTCCTTGTCGATTTGTTTGACGTATGCCTTCTGTAAATCCCATGCTTCGGCGTAGCCGAGCATGGGCGTATAGTGAATATCGATCGCTTTCACGTTCGTTGTCATAACATGTAAGCCCCGTTTCAATACAGCTTCGTATCTAAATTGAAGCTTTCCAAATTTTCTTTCACCCGCTGCAAGAAACGTCCGCAAATGACGCCGTCCAAGATCCGATGATCCAGCGACAAACAAATATTCGCCATCGAACGAACCGCAATCATATCGTTGATTACGACAGGACGCTTAACGATGGATTCGCAGGTAACGATTGCGGCTTGCGGATAGTTAATGATCGGGTAGGACAAGATCGAGCCGAACGACCCCGTATTATTAACGGTGAACGTTCCGCCTTCCATATCTGCAAGCGTCAGCTTGCCTTCACGGGTTTTGCGAGCCAGATCTTCAATTTCCCGGGCGAGGCCGGCGATATTTTTCTGATCGGCATTCTTAATGACAGGTACTTTAACCGCATCCTCTGTACCCACCGCAAGGCCGATATGAATATCGCGCTTCACGATGATTTTGTCAACGGCCCATACCGAATTCATGATCGGGAAATCTTTGATCGCGTTAACGACGGCTTTCACCCAGAATGCGAGATAAGTAAGGTTCACACCTTCGCGCTTCTTGAAGTCATCCTTCAACTTGTTGCGCAGGGAGACGAGGTTGGTCACATCCACTTCCATCATCATCCAAGCATGCGGAATTTCCGTGACGCTCTGGCGCATGTTACGCGCAATGGCATTACGAACAGGCGTAACATCGATAAAATATTCGCTTCTGCCCGGCACTTGCTGCCCTTGCACTTCAACACCGGGAATACGCGGCGTTTCAGACAAATGAAGGCCGGAGGAACGAACCTGCTCCCCGCCGCTCTTATTCGACTGCTGTGTTTGTTGAGTGCTGCCTGCATTTCCGGCTGCTGTTCCAGCCGCTCTGGTACCGCGTCCGGACTCCACGAAAGTAAGCACATCTTTGCGTGTGATCCGTCCACCAAGCCCTGTTCCTTCAATCGCAGACAGGTTCACGTTATGTTCAGCCGCAAGTGATTGAACCGCAGGGGAGTAACGATAGCGCATATGATCATTGCCATCGGCTTCAGCCGCCGCGCCTTGAGCACGAACAGCGGCACGATCGTTGTTTCGGGCAGGAGCGTTAGAAGCAGCAGAGGTACTTACGCTGCCTCCGTTAGGTGAAGCAGTTGGGGCAGCAGTACCCGCTCCCTCTTCATCAACCTCGATCAGGCAAAGTGGCGTGCCCACAGGTACGGTTTCGCCTGCACCGACTAATATTCGAATCAGCGTCCCTTGAATGGTCGCGGGTAGTTCAGCATTTACTTTGTCCGTAAGAATTTCACAGATCGGCTCATACATCTCGATTGAATCGCCAGGCTGCTTAAGCCATTTGTCGATCGTTGCGGAGACAAGCGATTCTGCGAGCTGTGGCATGACGACTTCCGTCAATTTCTTCATTCCGACCACTCCTAAATGTTTTGCGAAGCGACTTCGATTTTAGAATAATGCCAGCTTCTTCATCGCTTCTTTCACTTTATCTTTATTCAGCATAAAGAATTTCTCGCCCGGTGGATTAATCGGCATTGCCGGAACGTCCGGACCACATAAACGCATAATCGGAGCATCCAGCTCATACAGCATTTCTTCTGCGATGATAGCCGATACTTCTGCGCCAATGCCTCCGAATTTGTTATCTTCATGAATAATGAGCACTTTACCGGTACGACGGGCAGCTTCCAGAACGCCTTCTTTATCAAGCGGCTGGAGTGTACGCAAGTCGAGTACATGAGTGGAGACGCCTTCTTCTGCAAGCTCCTCGGCTGCTTCGAGCACGAAGTGAAGCGGAAGACTGTAGCTAATGACCGTAATGTCATCGCCTTCGCGAAGGACATTGGACTCTCCGATCGGAACGATATAATCGCCCTCCGGAACATCACCGTTTACTAGCTTATAGCATTTCTTGTTTTCAAAATAGATAACCGGGTCCGGATCGCGAACGGCTGCTTTCAGAAGACCTTTTGCATCGTACGCCGTGTAAGGCGCTACAATCTTAAGACCGGGTGTTCCGAAGAACACCGACTCCGGACATTGGGAGTGATACAAGCCGCCGAAGATTCCGCCGCCGATTGGCGCACGGATGACAAGCGGGCATGTCCAGTCATTATTGGAGCGATAACGGATCTTGGCCGCTTCGCTAATAATTTGATTCGTAGCCGGGAACATAAAGTCCGAATATTGCATTTCAGCAATAGGCCTCATGCCGTACATAGCCGCACCGATAGCAGCGCCGACAATTGCGGATTCCGCAAGCGGCGTATCCAACACGCGCTCTTCGCCGAACTGGCCGATAAGCCCTTTCGTCGTCGTGAACACGCCGCCTTTGTGGCCAACATCCTCGCCGAGCACGAATACATCCTCATCGCGTTCCATTTCTTCTTTCATGGCCAAGCGGATCGCATCAATATAGTCCATTTTCGGCATGTTAGCGTCCTCCTTCGCCATGATCTTCGGCGTACACATGTTTCAATATATCTTCAGGTTCCGGGAAGGCTGCTTGATCTCCATAGGAGGTCGCATCATCCAGAGCCGCTTTAATCTGCTGCATCAAAGCTGCATCGCGCTCTTCATCCCAAATTCCGCTGTCGATCAAATACTGCTTGAACTTCGGCAAGCCGTCTTTGTCGCGATGCGAATCGACTTCTTCCTTCGTCCGGTAAGCAAGATCCTCATCCGATGTGGAATGCGGCGATAAGCGATACATCACGGCCTCGACCAGTGTTGGACCTTCGCCATTAGCCGCACGCTCACGTGCTTCTTTAACGACACGGTACACTTCAAGCGGGTCGTTGCCGTCTACGCTATAACCAGGAAAACCGTATCCAAGGGCACGGTCAGCGATTTTTCCGCCTATTTGTTTATGAATCGGAACCGAAATCGCATATTGATTGTTCTCGCACATGAAAATAACCGGCAGCTTATGCACTCCGGCAAAGTTGGCACCCTCGTGGAAATCTCCTTGATTGCTGGAGCCGTCTCCGAAGGTAACGAAGGATACGAAATCTTTCTTCTTCATCTTGGCTGCCAGTGCAAAACCGACTGCATGAGGGACTTGCGTTGTAACAGGACTTGAGCCCGTCACGATGCGCAGACGCTTCGAACCGAAGTGTCCCGGCATTTGGCGACCGCCGCTGTTAGGATCAGCCGCTTTGGAGAATAGGGAAAGCATAAGCTCGCGCAATGTCATACCTACTGCAAGCACAAATGCGTAGTCGCGATAATAAGGCAAATAGTAATCTTGATTCCGATCGAGTGCAAAAGCTGCGCCTACCTGTGCGGCTTCTTGACCGATACCGGATACGTGGAATTTGATTTTGCCTGCCCGTTGAAGCAGCAGACAGCGCTCATCATACCGACGAGCGGTTGTCATTAGCGTGTACATTTCAATGGCTTGATCGTCCGATAGCCCAAGTGCGGCATGTTTGGTTTGCTGCACGGCAGATTCGGATTGTGTCATGAGGGATGCCCTCCTTTTAGCTGCTATTATAACCAGGTACTAAGACTTGCCTATACCCATTATAACCGACTTTTACCGAAAAAGAAATGCTCCGTCCACTGCTGCGAAATGCGTTGTTGCTTACTATATAAAGATGCAGCTCCGACCTAAAATGCCAATGAATTACCATGAACTGCCAGCATTGCTTCGCCGAGCACTTCAGATAGCGTTGGATGTGGATGAATGACTTGTCCCACTTCCCATGGGGTCGCATTAAGAAGCATAGCTAGCGACGCTTCAGACAATAAATCCGTTGCATGAGGTCCGATTAGATGCACGCCTAACACGTCATTGGTTTTGGCATCTGCAATGACTTTCGCGAATCCATCTGTCTCACCCAGCACATGTGCCTTGCCAATGGCTTGGAACGGGACTTTGCCGACTTTGATATCATGCCCTTGTTTGCGTGCTTCGTCTTCCGTCAGTCCGATGGAAGCCAGCTCCGGCTTGGAGTAAATCGCTCTTGGCACGCGGGAGTGATCAGGCGCTTGCTCCTTGCCGCCAAGCATATGGTCTACAGCCACAATGGCTTCATGGGCTGCCGCATGCGCCAGCTGTAAGCCGCCGTTCACATCGCCGATGGCGTAAATATGAGGTTCATTCGTTTGAAAATAACCGTTGACGCGGATAACGCCTTTCTCCACGCGTACGTCTGTATTTTCGAGACCGATCTCCTCTACGTTCGCTTGACGGCCAACGGAAACAAGCAACCGCTCTGCATTCAGAATCACGGGGCCATCAGCTGTATCTGCTGTGACGGTGGCTTGTCCGTCCTTATAGGTATACGTATCAAGCTTCAATTGAATACCTGTCAATATACGTACGCCTCTGCGGCGCAACTGCTTCGTAAGCTCTGCAGATGCTTCAACGTCTTCACCTGGCAGCAGCCGTGATGCCGCTTCGATCAAAGTAACCTCAACGCCGAAGTCGATGAGCATGGATGCCCACTCCACGCCAATGACGCCGCCGCCAACGATCAAGATGGATTGCGGAAGCTCGTCCATTGTCAATGCTTCATCGCTTGACATGATCTCGCCTTGTTTCGGTTCCAGACCAGGCAGCGAACGCGGACGTGATCCCGTTGCGATAATCAAATTCGTCGGAACGACGGTTTCCATTTCACCATCCGGGAGTTCAACCGCAACACTTCCGCTCTTCGGTGAGAAGATGGAAGGACCGATTACTCTGCCGCTACCTTGCATGACAGTAATGTTATGCTTGCGCATCAAATATTGAAGCCCTTTGTACAGTCCTTCGACTGTGTTTTCTTTGCGCCGCTGTACTTTAGGGAAATCGAGTGAGATAGCTCCCTCAGCCACATGAATGCCATATGTATCTGCCTTACGCATCGTAGCGTACACTTCGGCACTGCGAAGCAGCGCCTTACTTGGAATACAACCTTTATGTAAACAGGTTCCGCCCAGCTTCTCTCTCTCCACCACGATCACTTTCTTCCCCGCTTGTGCTGCTCGGATTGCTGCTGTATATCCTGCAATGCCACCGCCGATTATGGCCAAATCGCATTGAATCGTCATACTTGTTGCTCCTCTCCAGATCAAAAGCCGTTACATATGACTATTGTACCTTTTTTCAAAGCTCCTTGAAACTGCCACAAGGGATGAAATGGACAGCCTCATTTGAAAAAGGTATGATTAAAGCATTATTGTCGTTGTTTCTGTACAGGAGGATTCATTCGCATGAAGCAAGTTACTATTCGTTTTATTGCCGTTTTATTGCTCGTTATTCCGGGAATCGCCGCAACTTATGGATTTCTTCTTATGAAGGATGCAATCTTTCATTATTTCTCATCCTTCGGCAACGATGCCGCTGTCCATAATTTTGAATGGTGGACCTTTATTCTTGGCATGGTACTGTTCCTGCTTGGAGTCGGCTTTATCGGAGGTTGGACCTTCTTCCGCGACCGCAAACGCAATTATGTCTCATCCCGCTTTCGCGAGAAGCGGCCTCGTCCGCCTCGGCCCGGCGTTTAATTGGAGTCAAACTGCAACGTAAAGTAAAAAGGGCGAGCCCTCCAGTGGTGGAGATGCTCGCCTTTTTGTTACAAAACCTTATCTACAATCCCGTAAGCCACCGCTTCTTCGGCACTCATGAAGCGATCTCTGTCGGAATCTCGTTCGATCCGTTCTTTCGACTGCCCCGTGTGCAGCGCAAGCAAAGTGTTTATTTTCTCGCGCGTCTTCAAGATCCAGCTGGCATGAATCTGAATATCGGAAGCCTGCCCTCTCGCACCGCCGAGAGGCTGGTGAATCATCACTTCGCTGTTGGGAAGAACGTATCGTTTCCCTTTGGCTCCACCTGCTAACAGAATCGCGCCGAAGCTCGCCGCAAATCCTGTACAAATCGTCGAAACCTCCGGTTTAATAAATTGCATCGTATCAAAGATTGAGAACCCAGCCGTGACTGAACCTCCGGGGCTGTTAATATACAGCTGAATGTCTTTATCCGGATCATCTGCAGCGAGGAAGAGCAGCTGGGCCACAACCGCATTGGCCATTTGATCTTCAATTTCTCCGCTTACCATGACGATGCGGTCTTTGAGCAGCCTCGAATAAATATCGTAGCTGCGCTCGCCCCGATTCGTTGATTCCACAATATAAGGCACTAAACTCATAGCCGGAAACCTCCTCATTCGCTGCCGTTAGGCTGCATACATCATGCTAACGGATGAGCGGTTGCCTTGTGACGCATGAAGCTGTCCAATTGCCTGTACCGGATCCATAAGCTGCTCCTCCACGTTAGCGAGTAGAACTAACGCCTGAGCATCGCCTGCGCGAACGGCATGAACATAGGCATAAAGCTGACTATCCTCCACTTTACGCTCCGCCAGCTTCGAGATTTGTGCAAGATCCGAATGCTCTTTGAGCTTTGCTATAGCAGCTCTTGCTCTGTGCAGCGCAGCCTTCACAGCTCCTACGGACATGGTAAGCTTAGCGGCTACGTCGTGGCCTTTATAGCCAAAAACCTCTTTGAGTAGGAACACCGTCCGCTGCAGCGGCGATAAATGATAAATCAGCAGTCTCAGCGCATATTCAAGCTCATGCGATTCCCCGATCAAACGGTCGAGCACCGCTTCCTGCTGTTCCAGAACACGTCTGGATCGCTTCATTCGGCGTGCTTGATCGACTGATATATTCTTCGCAATGCGCAGCAAATAGGCAGTCGGATTAGGATGTACAAGCGCGCCGTTCATGACCGGCAGCGCTCGTAAACAGGTTTCCTGAACCAAATCGTCTGCATCCCATGTGGAACGAGTGAGCGAAAGGCAGTAGCGGTAAAGGGTAATCCGCATTTCATCAACAGTTGGTTGGATTGTCATTGTGGCACCTCCTCATCTGTTAGCGTAGATTCATGACGTAAACGAATGAACGTGTCAAAAAGATACGCGCTGTTTATAAATAATTATAGATCGGATTGCAATTGACGATGCCGCGCCTCTCGAGTGAATAGTCCGATGAGCGCAAACAATGTAAACGCGCTGCCGAGCATGATAAACATACTATTCGTTGATACATATTGTATGCCGAATCCACTGATGCCGGGACCGAGCAAGCTGCCGATGCTGAAGTGAATAGATGCCGTTACATTCGCTGACGGCAGCAATTCACGAGGCAGCAAGTCTGCCGCGTAGGCAAGACCAAGCGAGAAGAAGGAACCGATAAATCCGCCAATCATCGCCAGCAGAATAAATAATACGATTATATTGTCTCCTGCCATCGGAACAGCCAGAAACATCAAGCCAGCAATACCCGCACATCCCATCAGAACGGGCTTTCGTCCGATTCGGTCGCTAAGCATACCAAGCGGGAACATGAGCAGCAAGCTGCCTACGCCTAGAGCCGGAAGCAGCAGCGAGATAGAAGCTTGACTTAGATGAATGCGCAGTCCGTACAACGGGAAATTACTATTCATCGTCGCCTCCATTAATCCATACAGGATTGCCGGCAGAAGCGCAAACCAGGCAATGCGATACACCCTGGCGTATCGGTTCGTAGTGGCTGAAGCAAGCTTCGCCGAATGCTCCGGATATTCCGGATACAGCGTTCTGACAAACAGAAGAATGAGTACGAATAAAGCCGTATTTAAGCAGAAAGGAACCCAATTCCCAATAGACAATAAATTGATTCCGGTAGGCCCTAAGCTAAACCCGATCCCGTAAGCCATGCCGTAGAGCGAAATATAACGACCTCTGCTCTCTGCGGGACTGCTGCTCACAATCCAGAGCTGCGTGCAATAATGAAGGGCACTGTCGCCAACGCCAACGATAATGCGAAGTACAAACCATACCCAAATCGATGTGAGGAAGGGAAACAGCAGCGTTCCAATTGCTGCGAGAATGATGCCGATGATAATGCCTTTCTTATAGCCCATGCTGCGGATCGGTTTCTCGATAAAGAACATCGTACTGAAGGTGCCAATGTATAAGGCCATGGAATTTATCCCATTTACATCCGATGATACCCCCTGCCGATCCAATAAGATGGACAACAGCGGCAGAATCAATCCTTGATTAAAACCCGAGACGAGTGTGACTGAGAGCAAAATAAAAAGTCGCTTCCGTGAAGGAACTGCAGTTAATTCTATTGGTGACAAAACAATCCTCCTGAATGTACTTCTCTGACATGTTTAAATCTGTCCAAGAAAAACGCCACATTCGCAGCTTGCACGAAAGTGGCGCTTATCATGTATTCATAATCTTTACCATCATTTCGGGTGCTCTCAGGAAACCTTATGCTCGATCCGCAGCTTGTCGGCTACCATCGCGATAAACTCGCTGTTTGTCGGCTTTGATTTACTGATATTGATTGTATAACCGAAGAGGTGACTGATGCTGTCAATATTGCCACGCGTCCATGCCACTTCAATCGCATGACGGATAGCACGTTCAACACGCGAAGGCGTCGTCTTAAATTTCTCGGCAATCGCAGGATAAAGCGTTTTTGTAATCGCGCCTAGAATTTCAATATTGTTGTACACCATCGTTATGGCTTCACGCAAATATTGATATCCTTTAATGTGAGCAGGCACTCCGATTTCATGAATGATGCTCGTAATGTTTGCATCCAAATTCTTACCTTTGGCAATCGGTACGACATTGGATTTATTCGAAATGGATGAAGAAGCTGAAGACGAATAAGAGGATGAAATAACAGTTGGATTACCAACCAACTGGCGAATGCGGTTCGCGAGTATTTCCATGTCAAATGGCTTCAATATGTAGTAGGATGCGCCCAGTTGTACAGCCTTTTGAGTAATGTTCTCTTGACCAAAAGCAGTAAGCATGATGATCTTTGGCATTTGAGGCAAATTCATTTCACGAAGCCGTTCCAATACGCCAAGTCCATCAAGATGCGGCATAATAATATCCAAAATCAGAACGTCCGGCACTTCCCGCGTTTCTTCCAATAAGCGAAGCACTTCCTCGCCGTTATAGGCGACACCGGTAACGACCATATCGTTTTGTTCAGAAATATACTCGGACAACAAATTCGTAAATTCCCGATTGTCATCAGCCAACAACACTTCAATTCTTTGCAAGGTATAGTCCTCCTTAGACTAGTAATTCACTCTATTGTAGTTAACGCTTAAAAGCCCTCTGTGTGTATCTTGCTTGTCTAACTAACATTTTCGACATGATGAATGAAATTCCTTCTGTCGAATAATATTTTTCTTTATTATTAATTTGATCTGTTTTATAATGGATAATTTACTACACCATCTATCAGGATTCGCAATAATTCGACAAAAAAATAAAAATCTTAAGGTGGCTAAGCCGCCTTAAGATTTAAGCTTGCTGGTTTGAGAAGAACACCTGCATCTTGCAGCATCCATTCAATAAAACAGCCGTAACCGGATGTCGGATCATTAACAAATACATGCGTAACAGCGCCGATTAGCTTGCCATCTTGAATGATCGGACTTCCGCTCATCCCCTGCACGATACCCCCTGTTTGTTCCAGTAAACGCTTGTCCGTGATTTTGATAACCATCCCTTTGGTTGCCGGGGATTGCTGCTTGGTGACATGAACGATTTCCACATTAAAACGTTCGACCTTCTGACCATTCACTACGGTAAGCAGCTGTGCCGGACCTTCCCTTACTTCTTCCGCAAATGCAACAGGAAGCGACTGCTGATTGTAGCTGTGTGACGGCAGCTCTTTCATCTTGCCAAAGATGCCAAACGACGTGTTGCGCTCTATATTGCCAAGCACTTTACTTTCTTTAATGAAATGTGCTCTTTTCTCTCCGGGTTCGCCATTCTGGCTCTTGTTGATGGACGTCACATTGGACTGCAAAATCTGACCTTCACCAACTTCAATCGGAGTTTGAGTATCCATATCGGTAATCACATGTCCAAGTGCTCCGTAAACGCCTTGATCAGGCGCATAGAAGGTTAAGGTTCCAACACCTGCTGCTGAATCTCGAATGTACAGTCCTAACCGCCAAGCGCGGTCCTCCGAGTCAAATACAGGTGCAAGCTTCGTTTCAAATAATCGTGTACCTCGTTTAACGGTGAGCTGCAGCGACTGTTTAGCGCCGCCTGCTTCTTCTGCCATCTGAGCCACTTTATGCACCTCATTAATGTACTTGCCATTAATTCGGATAATAAGATCGCCTAGTTGCAAATTGGCCTGCTCACCCGGAGATACCCGAGCGCCTTTAGCATCCGTGACTTGATGATGACCTACAACCATAATACCGGCTGATTTCACTTTAACGCCGATGGTTTGTCCACCGGGAATGACACGTAAATCAGGTACAACATTCACTTTTACAGTCTTGAACGGGATTTTTCCAAATAATTTCAATTTCATCGTGGTTTTTCCGCTGTGTGACGACTGAATGGAGAGCGGTTTGTTCAAATTAATGGACAGTGAACGGTCAGATGAACCGTTGACTTGCAGCATTTGCGGATCAACGGTAACTTGAGCATGTACAGGCATACCATAGTCTAATTGCTTCAACTGGCCGGAGAACAAACGAACTTCGTTCGGAAATGCGGCGAAATGTTGAATTGGAGAGGATAGACCAAGCATGCAAACGATGATAACGAGAAGTAAACCCAGCCACCGCTTCCGCTGATTGGCATTCAATGACTTCACGCTCCCTGTTGCAAAATCGCTTGACGAGAAAGGTGGTTCGCCATTTGCGTACCTTTAAGGTATCCCTGCCCCAACAGTTTTATGTCGCCAAAAACATTCCCTGATTGCCTTCCATTACGCCCCCTTTTGTCTATCTGCCAAGTCAAGCATTTCTTGTGCATGATGGCGGGTCTTTTCCGTTACTTCCACGCCACCCAGCATTCGGGCAAGTTCCTCAATACGAGTCGTCGAGCTAAGCTCTGTGACCATGGTTGAAGTCCGTTCTGCCACGATCGTTTTCTTGATCTCATAATGATGATCAGCCATACAAGCAACCTGAGGCAAATGAGTGATGGAGAATACCTGACAATGCGTCGACAATCTAGACATCTTCTCGGCAATGGCTTGAGCAGCGCGGCCGCTGACACCTGTGTCCACCTCGTCGAATATAAGTACAGGCACTTCATCTATAGAGGCGAAGATGGTCTTGAGTGCGAGCATAATACGCGACATTTCACCGCCGGAGGCGATCTTGCTGATCGGCTTCAGCGGCTCACCAGGGTTCGGTGCGATGAGGAATGCCGCTTCATCAATTCCGTTTGGATGCAGCTTGTACGATTCACCGTCTTTACTTTGCTGCAGCTGAACGTGGAAGGTGGTGCGTTCCATTTGGAGTTGGCGCAGCTCGCTCTCGATCGCTCCTGACAGCTTGTCAGCGGCTTCCTTGCGGTGTACGGAAAGGTTACTGCCAAGAGTAACAGCTTCTGCGAACAAACGGGATTGCTCTGCTTGCAAACGAGCCAAGTGCTCGTCACGATTCTCGATTTTATCAGCTTCCGACTTGATTCCGCTCAAGTAGGACAAAATATCAGGGATTGTTTCCCCGTACTTCCGTTTCAAGCTGTGAATTAAGTCAAGACGATCTTCAATATAAGTTAACCGCTCCGGATCCGATTCAACGGAATCACGGTAATCCCTAAGCTGGAATGCCGCATCCTCGAGCTGATAAAAGGCCGATTGCAGCTGTTCCAGCAGGGGCTCCAGAATGACGGAATCATACTCGCGAATATCGGATACTCGGCTGACCGCACGACTGATTGCATCCAACCCTTTGTTACCGTGCAGCAGTGCGTACGCTTCGGAAGCGGAATCTCTGCGTTTGACCGCATACATGAGCTTCTGCTTCTCTTCCGCCAATGCTTCGTCTTCTCCTGCCTTTAACCGAGCCGATGCGATCTCTTCGATTTGGAATCGGAACAAGTCCAGCATTTGCATATTCTGACGCGAAGTATCTTCCAGATCTTTAAGCTGAATGCGGACTTTCTCATATTCTCTGTAAACGGCTCGATAAGCATTCAAAGTTTCAGCCACTGCTCCACCAGCATATAAATCCAGCCATTCCAGATGCTTCTCTGTACGAAGCAATGACTGGTGTTCATGCTGACCATGAATATTGACTAAGCATTCTCCGGTTTCACGAAGCATCGACAAGGTTACGATATGTCCATTGACGCGGCTGATGCTCTTGCCTTGAGAGGAGAGCTCCCGTCTAATGACGAGTCCTTCTTCCGGCGAAGCTTGAATGCCGAATGTCTTCAGCGTGTACCAAACCGGATGCGAAGCCGGCAGCTCGAACATGGCTTCGATTTCAGCCTTGTCGCAACCGTACCTGACCATGTCTGATGCGCCTCTTCCCCCTACCACAAGGCTTAGCGCATCAATCAGAATGGATTTCCCCGCTCCGGTTTCACCCGTTAATACATGAAACCCATCATGGAATTTCACCGAAACCTTCTCAATAACAGCCAAATTACGTATAGACAGCTCGCTTAGCATAGTTGCTCTCCTCCTTAAAGATTCTCCTCGCCCATTGGAAATGCTGCATGTATTACATCAAGTTAATTCATCAGACCTAGTAGTCGTTCTACAATTTCCCCGCTCTGTTGTTTCGTCCGGCAAATCAACAGGATCGTGTCATCTCCGCAGATTGTCCCCATTACCTCAGTCCATTCCATATTGTCTATCATGGCTCCAATCGCGTTTGCCGTACCCGGCAAGCACTTCATGACGACCAGATTATCCGTGTAATCGATATGAAGAAAGTGATCAGACAATGTCCGCTTCAGCTTGTGAATGGAATTGGATCTCGTCTCCTGAGGCAGTGAGTATTTATAGCGTCCATCCTCGATCGGAACCTTGATCAGCTGCATTTCCTTAATGTCCCTAGATATCGTCGCTTGCGTGACCTGTAAGCCTTCTAAACGTAATGTATCGACCAACTCGTCCTGCGTCTCTACGATTTGGCTTGTGATTAACTCGCGTATTTTCATTTGACGGACACTCTTCATAATTTCCTCCTGTTGTCACAAGATTGAATCCATAAATTCGAATTCGATCTTGCGCCATTCATTTGTTAGGAACCGAATCGAAATGTGATGGTGCGAATGGTAAGCTCCTTATGATCTACAAACAGCACCCCTTCGCACTCAGGCAATAGCAGTGCGTAGACAAGCAATCGGTCTCGAACGCCGCTGCCTGTCCAATCTATCGGCATCCGTTCACGCGCTGTTTTTACAATATAATGTTTGCCATCTTTCTCTGCAAATAAATCGATAAATAATCGGCTGTGCAATTTAGTTCCATCTAAGTCGATCTCTATCGGGATTCGGTACTTGCCATGCGTGACCTCGTAACCGGCTTTCTCCAGAAACTGTACGTTAATATCATCATCGCGTACATCTTCTGCATCGCTAATTAGAAGCTTCGTATTCATTCCCGGCGGTTCGTGAAGCCAGCGGTAAAACATGCGATAGAGCCAGAACAAGATCAGCCCGCCAGCGACGACCATAACCAGCCAGTCCCCGTAGTTTCCCATCAGGATCCCTCCAGCATGATGATAAGGTATACCCTATTCATTTCGCTTTATTGGAAGGTTTTCCTCTAACAAGACGACTCCATCTGCCAGAGGTTTCGGCCCAATACCGAACGTTTGTTTGGTTTCGTTCCTAGTGTACCAAATAATGTCCATCCTGCAAAGAGGGGCCGCCTAAAAAAAACATAAAAAGCCTTTCATCACGGCTACAGCCATGAAGAAAGGCTTTCATTCCTTACACTTTACTCTCTTGCGAGAATGTCCCAGCAGCTTCTTTCACGACGGCCGCAATAGCGTCTTCGCCCGGAGGCTCCGATTGACTACCCGGTTCCCATCGCCAATAAGCCAGAAATTCAATGTTGCCTTCTCCGCCGGTAATCGGTGAGTAAGTGAGCTGCTCCAGCACATAACCTTCTGAAGCCGCCATTCCGAGTACTTGCCCAAGCACTTCTCGGTGTACGGCAGATTCTCGCACGACGCCGGATTTAGGCACCTTCTCACGGCCGGCCTCGAATTGCGGTTTAATGAGCGCTACAATTCCCGCCCCTTGTTTAAGCAGCGTGCCAAGCGTCGGCAGAATGAGCTTCAGTGAGATGAAGGAGACGTCAATTGTCGCAAATGTCGGCTGTGGTCCCTTCAGATCTTCCGGTACCGTATATCTGAAGTTGGTACGCTCCATTACATTGACGCGTTCATCCTGGCGCAGTGACCAATCCAATTGATTGTAGCCGACATCGACAGCATATACATACGCCGCCCCGTTCTGCAGTGCACAATCTGTAAATCCGCCGGTGGAAGCGCCAATATCCAACATAACCGCTCCACCCAGCTGCAGCTGGAATTGTTTGATCGCCTTCTCAAGCTTCAAACCACCGCGGCTGACATAGGGATGCAGCGCTCCTTTAACAACGATGGAAGCCGTTCTAGGCACCTTCATGCCGCTCTTCTCGATCCGCTCACCGTCGACGATGACAAGTCCTGCCATCAGTGCCGCCTTCGCCTTCACGCGGCTGTCGTAGAAGCCTTGCTCTACTAACAAAATATCAATACGTTCTTTCGCAATCGTCATCGGTTTCTCCTGCTCTTCTACACTTGTCCGGTTACGCGTTTACGAAGTCGCGGCAGCAGTGTCTTCAGTTCAGCCGCCACATGTTCGGCAGTAAGGCCGACTTCCTGCCGCTGTTCTTTAATTGACCCATGTTCCACAAATAGATCCGGAACGCCCATAATACGAACTGAAATATTATGCTCATTATGCAAAGAATAGAATTCCAACACTGCACTGCCTAAGCCGCCTTGTACAGCACCTTCCTCCAAGACAAGCATATTCAGACCTTCTTTTGCGATCTGCAGCAGCATCGCTTCATCCATCGGTTTAATAAATCTCGCGTTAACCACGCGAACATTGAGGCCTTCGCGTTTCAACAGTTCAGCAGCTTCTTCCGCAACTTGAACCATTGGTCCGATCGCGGCGATGACAGCTGAATCACCTTCACGCACCGTTTCCCAAGTACCAAAAGGAATCGGCTTCATTTCTTTATCAACTTGTACGCCAACTCCGTTAATTCGAGGATATCGAATCGCAATTGGCCCTTCATTATAATCGATCGCCGTCTTCATCATGCGGCGCAGCTCGTTCTCGTCCTTAGGCATCATCAGTACCATATTGGGAATGTGGCGCAAGAAAGGAATATCATATACCCCTTGATGTGTCTCGCCATCCGGGCCAACGAAACCCGCACGGTCAATTGCAAATACAACATTCGTATTCTGGCGGCAAATATCATGAACGACTTGGTCATAAGCACGTTGCAGGAAGGTGGAGTAGACCGCATAAACCGGTTTAAGTCCTTCCAGTGCCATCGCTGCGCACATCGTTGCCGCATGCTGCTCGGCAATACCCACATCGATCATACGATTCGGATATTTGGCAGCGAATTTGATCAACCCGGATCCACCGGGCATCGCTGGCGTCACCGCTACAATTCGGTTATCTTCATCAGCCAGATCCATCAATGCATCGCTGAATACTTCCGTATACATCGGCGGACCAACGGCCTTCAACACTTGACCAGACTCGATTTTGTATGGAGAGATGCCATGCCATTTATGAGAATCGGCTTCCGCCGGCGAATAGCCTTTGCCTTTTGTCGTAATAACGTGTACCAGTACAGGACCCGGTACATGGCTCGCCTGTTCAAGCAGCTCCGTCAATTGCTCCAGATCGTGACCGTCGACCGGCCCGAAGTAGGTGAAACCAAACTGTTCAAACAAAATACCGCTCATGAGCAAGTATTTTACGCTGTCCTTTAATCGCTCCGCGGTCTTAGCAAGTTTGCCGCCGATTGCCGGGATTTTGTTCAGCAGTTGATTCAGTTCTTCCTTCGCCTTCTGATAATGGCGATCGGTTCTGATCTTGCCGAGATAATGATGTAGAGCGCCGACATTGGGCGCAATGGACATTTCATTGTCATTGAGAATAACCAAGAGATTCTTCTTCTCATGCCCGATATGATTGAGCGCTTCCAGCGCCATACCGCCGGTTAACGCGCCATCGCCGATAATCGCGACAACCTTGTTCTTCTCGCCCTTCAAATCACGCGCGAGCGCCATTCCCATTGCAGCAGACAGCGATGTGCTGCTGTGTCCTGCTTCCCATACATCGTGCGGGCTTTCAGAGCGTTTGATGAAACCGCACAGACCCTTATATTTACGAAGCGTATCGAATTGATCCATACGACCCGTTAACATTTTATGAACGTATGATTGATGGCCTACGTCAAAAAGAAACTTATCCTTGGGGCTGTCAAATAAATAATGCAGCGCTAAAGTAAGCTCAACGACGCCTAAGTTCGGCGCAAGATGTCCTCCCGTCTCCGATAGCTTCTCGATGAGAAAAGCACGAATTTCAGCTGCGAGCTGCTCTAATTGTGCAACTGTGAGAGTTTTTAAATCTTTAGGGTCATGAATGTGTTCCAGTAACACGGTATTTCCTCGCTTTCCCGGTGGGCAATCCCCGTTGTCCAACGAACTCCAAATGTGGCTAAATTATAACATAGAACGATGCAAAAATCCCAAATCTCGCTATTTTAATGATCTCTGCGCATTAAATAATCAGCAATTGCGAGCAAATAATCGGGCATTGCAAGTTTTGCTTCTGCAAGCGCCTGCTTCGCATCTTGGGTCAGCCGCTCTACGAGTGCAAGGCTTTCATCCATCCCAATCAGATAAGGATAGGTTACCTTCTGCTGCTCCACATCACTTTGAACCGGCTTGCCGAGCTTCGACTCGTCACCGATCAAATCGAGAATATCGTCCTGGATTTGAAACGCCAGACCGAGCTTTCGTGCAAATTGCTGCAACGATTCCAGCTGCTGCTGGCTGGCTCCCCCGATCCGAGCACCTGCCAGCACAGAGAACACGATCAAATCGCTTGTTTTGTGTAGATGGATATATTCCAGCTCTTCGAGAGAGGTAACCCCCTGCTCGCCCAGAATATCAGCCACTTGTCCGCCGACCATCCCCGCTGCCCCCGCAAGCTTAGCAAGGTCTGCTACAATCGCAAGCGCTGTCTCCGGCGATGCACCAAGCGCAGAAGCCTGCGTCACAGCATAGAAAGCATGGGTGAGCAACCCGTCACCGGCCAGAATAGCCATTGCTTCGCCGAATACTTTATGATTCGTCAATTTGCCTCGGCGATAATCATCGTTATCCATCGCAGGCAAATCATCATGTACGAGCGAATACGTATGAATCATCTCAATCGCGCAAGCAATTGGCATCGCTTGCTTACGAGCCTTTGCATCTTGGCCGACTGCTTCGGCAGCCGTAAGCACAAGAATCGGACGAAGACGCTTGCCGCCCGCTTCAAGGGAGTACATCATGGCTTCACGAAGCTTAGGCGGAATATCCCATCCGAGCGGAAGGGACGACTGCAGCGCTTCTTCGATTTCCAGAACGGAGCGTGTTAAATAATCTGCAGTAGAAACCGAAGTTTTCACTGTTATTCCCCTCTATCTTCGTTTGCTTGCGCAAACGGTTTTTTATGTAATCCATTTTCGGTTTCAATTAGAACTTCAATCTTACGTTCTACTTGTTCAAGCTTGGAGCCGCACAATGAAGAGAGCTTCATCCCTTCTTGAAAAAGCTCGATTGCCGTTTCCAGTGGAACATCGCCGCTCTCCAGCTTACCTACGATCGACTCCAAACGTTCCATCGCCGCTTCAAAGCTCATCTCTTCTTGTTCTTTAGCTGCTGCCATCTGCTAGGCCTCCCCTTTCATTCCCCACACCTGACATTCCAGCTGACCATCGGCTACCTTCACGTGGAGCAAATCGCCAAGCTGTACATCGGAAACGGATTTAATGAGCTTTTGATCTTTGTCATCGTAAACCAAACTATATCCCCGGGACATGACTTTGAGGGGACTAAGTGCATCCAACTGACGCATGGAAGACAGAAGCTGCACCCGCCGCGCCTTCAAGCCTTGCTGCATGGTTATGTCTAATCGAGCGGTTAGCCGTTCCAGCTGTTTGGCTGCAAGCACTGCTTGAGCTCCGGGATGAACACGAGTCAATGCACGATTAAGTGCTGCGTACCGCTCTCGATGTTTCTCCGCGAAACGAATGGCTCTCGCCTTTAATCTCTCCTCCGTGCGGTCAAGCCGTTCGGCATGCTGAAGCAGATACTTGCGCGGGTTCAAGAACAGCGGTGATTTGCGCAGCCTCGTAAGTCGATCCTGCCGGTTCTGCAGCGTCATTCGAAGATTCTGTACGAGTCTGGATTCCACTTGCGAAAGTCGTGTTCTCATCTCTTGCATACTCGTAACAGCCAGCTCAGCTGCAGCTGTAGGCGTTGCCGCACGAAGATCCGCCACAAAGTCAGCTATCGTAAAATCCGTCTCGTGACCGACAGCGGAAATAATCGGGATCGCTGACCTTGCAATGCTTCTTGCCACAGATTCTTCATTAAAGGCCCAAAGCTCTTCCAAAGAGCCTCCGCCCCGGCCAATTATTAATACGTCAACTTCGGCTAATCGGTTCATTGTTTCGATCGCTTTTACGATCGATGGTGCTGCGCCAGTCCCTTGAACCAGTACGGGAAAAAGCAGTACCGGCACAGAAGGGTGACGGCGCTGCAGCGTAATAATTATGTCTCTCACGGCAGCGCCGGTTGGCGAAGTAATAATTCCGATCGCTTTCGGGAAACGAGGAATCGGCCTTTTTCTTGCCCCGTCAAAGAGCCCCTCATCTTGAAGCTTCCGTTTCAACTGCTCATAAGCCAGATATAGGCTGCCGATTCCATCCGGGTGCATCGCTGTACAATAAAATTGATAATTGCCATCTCGTTCATAGACGGAAATATTACCGCGTGCCAGTACCTTGGCACCTTCCTTCGGGATGAACGGAAGTTTCTGATTATAGGAGGCAAACATAATGCATTTCAACCTGCTGTCTTTGTCCTTCAGGGTGAAATACATATGTCCGCTGGAATGATGCGTAAAATTTGATATTTCCCCGCGCAGCCAAACATCGCCGAGCAGGTCGTCCGATTCCAGCTTCATCCCGATATAGCGGTTTATTTCTTTAATCGAAAGTATACGCGCCGGTTCAGCCATCTTCGGATTACTCACTCCTTAATTGCGTGTTGTTGTTTTGCCGCTTTAAGTGTGTTTTGCATCAGCATCGTAATCGTCATTGGGCCAACGCCGCCGGGAACCGGGGTAATATAACCTGCCGTATCCAATACATCATCATAATCAACATCGCCGGCAAGTTTTCCGTCTTCGAGGCGATTAATGCCGACATCGATTACAATAGCGCCCGGCTTAACGAATTGACGTCCGATTGCTTTGGCTTTTCCGATTGCCACTACGAGAATATCTGCAGTACGTGCGATCTCTTCCATGTTAGCCGTTCTGGAATGACAGATCGTCACTGTTGCATGTTCTCTAAGCAGCAGCATAGAAACCGGTTTGCCGACAATATTACTGCGACCGATAACAACGGCATGTTTACCTGCAATTGGCAGTCCTGTCCGTTTGATCATCTCAATAACACCGGCAGGTGTACACGGCAGCAAGCTGTCATCACCAATCACGAGGTTGCCCACGCTTTCTGGATGGAAACCGTCAACATCTTTAGCCGTGCTGATTGCATCGATGACTGCCTTCTCATCAATATGCTTAGGAAGCGGCAATTGCACGAGAATACCATGAATGCTGGTTTGTTTGTTCAACTTATCTATTAAGGCGAGCAGCTGTTCTTGCGAAGTCGCTGCATCCAGTCTATGTACTTCCGAGTAGAAGCCAAGCTGCTGGCATGCTTTCTCTTTGCTTCCCACATACACTTTGGAAGCCGGATCTTCACCAACCAGAACTACCGCCAGACCGGGTTTAATATCCATTGCGGCAAGCTTCGCCGCAGCTTCACTAATTTCCAAACGAATGGCATCTGAAATCACTTTTCCCTCAATACGTTGTGAAGTCATGTAATCACTCCCAATTCTGTATGTAAATATACATTTTTGTAAGCCCCTTAAATCCCTCATGATGGAGGGCTCTAAGGGGCTCGTACTACTCGTTATTGAGCTAATCGACTACGTGTAATTTCACTTACGCCTTCGGCTTTAGCTCGTCCAATGCTTGAAGCAGTCTTCCGAGAACACCGTTGACAAACTTACCGGATTCATCGGTTCCAAAATGCTTCGCAAGCTCGATGGCCTCGTTGATAATCGCCTTCGGCGGCACATCATCGCGGAACACCAGCTCGTAGCAAGCCAGACGCAATATTTGACGGTCGACGCGCGATAAACGATCTACCTGCCAGCCCGTTAAATAATGCTGCAGCATGTCATCAATCGCCGTCTTGCGTTCAATAACACCTTGAACCATTTCACGGACATACTCGTCAATCCGTTCCACGTCTGCCGCATCGGCCTCAATCTCATTCTCGTCATTCACTTCGCTAACCAGCATATCAACAGCTGACGCTGCAGTTGCTTCTTCATTCATTTCCATTTGGTACAAGCTCTGTACCACAATCTCCCGCGCTAACCTACGTTTCATGGGGCCTCCTGACAATTTCGCACAGATTCGATCTACAAAATATGATCTCCTCCCTGCCCCGAACATTCGACTTGCCAATGTCCGGGGTACGGAGGAGACCATAGTACTATTTGAACGGCCGCCATCTCTCCATGAGCCATTCGGTTACCCGATGCCACGGAATAATAGGGCCGCTTTGCTCGTCTTTCAGTTTCCCGATCGTATAACCGACCCAAAGCAGCAAGCCGAAAAACAACATATCCCAAAATCCAACGATAAAATAAAGGAGTCCGAGAATGATACCTACAGACACGCCGGCGATCCGTCCACCATAGGTTGTCCAGATTTCCTTCCACATCGGCATCACCCCTATTCTACGCGACTTTTGAAGTTCGCGGTTTGGATGATGTTAGCTACAAATACGGACACGCCTGCTACAGGAATACCTGTAATCTCTTCCACATGGGATTTGACAGCACGCTGTATTTCTTCCGTCAATGTCGGAATAGAGCTCTCACCATCTGCAATGGCACGAAGCGAAACCTCGATACCCGCTTCACTGATTCTGATCCGCGCCTTTAAATCTTTGACACCCTTCTGACGGCTGGCTGCCTTAAGCGCCAAGTTCTCCACCGTTTCCAGCGAGATACGAATATCTCCGAATTCCGTCCGTTGGTCAATCGAAGGTGCCGAAGCATTGCTGCGACGAAGCGCTAAGTAAAGGAAACGAAGACTGATCAATAAAACAATCGTGGAAACAATAATAACCGTCGCTTGCAGCCAGCGGTACTCGCCGCCGTACAAATTATGTACCAGGTTGTTAAGCCATTCTTCAGGAAACCAATATACGCCTGCACTAAACGCGATAACGGCTACAGCGCCAATCGCGATGCTGTATAGAAACAGCAGAAGCTTGTCCAACACTCTTATCAACGAGAGTTCCTCCTCGGGCGGACTAGATAAAACCCCCTAGCGCCGAGCGGCAAGCCCAACCACTAGGGGGTATGTCGTCATACATTCACGATTGATCCGTTATTTGACTCGTAATTGGATCTCTTCTTCTTCCGGCTTCTCAACCGTTTTGAAATGAACGTCATGAATATGAACATTCACTTCAACGACATGCAAGCCAGTCATCATTTCGATCGATCGTTTGACATTGTTCTGGATGTCTGCCGCAATTTCCGGAATCCTGTGACCATATTCAACAATGATGGACACATCAACTGCCGCCTCGCGTTGACCTACCTCAACCTTAACGCCTTTGGACAAATTTTTACGGCCCAATAGCTCAGCGATGCCTCCGGCAAATCCGCCGCTCATCCCTGCCACGCCACGAACCTCAATTGTCGCAAGTCCTGCAATCACTTCAATGACTTCGGGTGCGATTTGAATAGTGCCCATGTCTGTTTTCTCATAGTCCGCTGCCAGCGTACTCATGGTTATCCTACACCTCCCGTAAAGTAGCTTCCTACCGAACGAAAAACCGATAGCTTATCCGCTTCTTATTCCTATACTATAGCATTCTGAGGGAAATATGACAAACCGTTGCGATGGAGTTTACGGCCATTAGAGCCGATTATTCCTCCGGATTGTTGACGTCATTTTCCTCTAAGAACTTGATGTCGAAATTTCCTTTGAGAAACTTTGGATGATTAAGCAACTTCATGTGGAACGGAATCGTCGTGCGAATGCCGTCGATGGCAAACTCTGCGAGCGCACGTTTCATTCTTGCAATCGCATCCTCACGAGTAGCTCCCCATACGATCAGCTTCGCAATCATGGAGTCATAATGAGGTGAAATTGTGTAGCCCGGATATGCGCCGCTGTCTACGCGAACGCCCAAGCCGCCCGGTGGCAAGTAGAACGAAATTTGACCCGGCGAAGGCATAAAGTTGCGTTCCGAATCCTCGGCATTGATCCGACATTCGATCGACCAGCCGTTAATCTTCAGTTCTTCTTGTTTGATCGACAACGGATTGCCTTCTGCAACGGAGATCATCTCTTTGATTAAATCTACGCCGGTAATCATTTCCGTTACCGGATGCTCAACTTGAATACGAGTGTTCATCTCCATGAAGTAGAAATTACCATCCGGACCTAGCAGGAACTCGAGCGTTCCGGCACCTGAATATTGTACGGCCAGAGCTGCGCGCACTGCCGCTTGCCCCATACGTTCACGCATTGCAGGACTCAGCACCGGACACGGTGCTTCCTCAACGAGCTTCTGTCGACGACGCTGCACCGAACAATCACGTTCAAACAAATGAACCGCATTGCCGTGCTTGTCGGCCATGATTTGAATTTCGACGTGCTTCATGCCCGTCAAATACTTCTCCAAATACACGCCTGCATTACCGAAGGCTTTCTGTGCTTCGTTCTGTGCGGTCGAGATTTGGGAAATAAGGGTATCCTCATCTTCAGCGATCCGAATGCCTTTGCCGCCGCCGCCCGCTGTCGCTTTGATAATGACCGGATAACCAATTTCGCGTGCAACGCGAATCGCATCATCCATATCCTCGACAAGTCCGTCGGAGCCCGGAATAATCGGCACATCCGCTTCCTTCATCGTTTTCTTCGCTACTGCTTTATCGCCCATTTTGCTGATGGCTTGAGGAGAAGGACCAATAAACGTCACGTTGCAGGATTCACAAATTTCTGCGAAATCCGCATTCTCCGCCAAGAATCCATAGCCGGGATGAATGGCATCGCAATCCGTTAAGGTTGCAACGCTCATAATATTAGTTAAATTGAGATAGCTGTCCTTGGAAGCTACAGGACCGATGCAATAAGCCTCGTCCGCCAAACGGACATGAAGCGATTCACGGTCTGCCTCAGAGTAGACGGCAACGGTTTGAATGCCCAGCTCGCGGCAAGCGCGAATAATTCGAACGGCAATTTCTCCCCGGTTGGCAATCAAAATTTTATTGAATTTCACGGTAAAGGCTCCTCTCGTGCGCATTGTATCTAGGTGTCACCTTAGCTTTGTTCTGCTACTCCGGTTTAACCAGGAACAATGGCTGCCCGAACTCAATAAGCTGGCCATTCTCAACGAGAATTTCTACGATCTCGCCGCGAACTTCCGCTTCCAGCTCATTCATCAGCTTCATCGCTTCAAGAATACATACAATCGATTTCTCGTTAATGCGGTCGCCTACGTTGACGAAAGGACCCTTCTCAGGCGACGATGCGCGGTAGAACGTACCGACCATCGGAGAGAGGATTTGGTGATAGTTTTCTTCTTTGGCTGCAGGCGCTTGCGGAGCCGCTGCTGCCGGAGCACCGCCAGGCATACCTTGTGCCGGTTGAACTTGCGGCTGGTAAGACTGCGTATATGTAGGAACGAGAGACGCAGCTTGTACATTCACCACTTCCGCTTTGCCGGGCTTGCGGATCATCAGGCGGGCGCCATCGTTTTCAATTTCAAGTTCGTGTACGGAAGTCCCATCAACCAGCTTGATCAATTCTTTAATCTCGCTCAGCTTAAACATCGTTTCACTCCTATAAGTTTTTGCGCCTCATGCAAGGAGACGCTGCGTAATTGCGTTGCTGCTTGCTGCTTACTGCATGCATCAGCCTGCTTCTACTTTGTGAGGTTATCAGCACCCTGCAAAAAGGTGACATTTACCAAACCTGCACATACCGAAACCATTATAGCACAAACCTCGCGGAACACGAACCCATTTTTTATACATCTCGGATGGGAAAAAGCCCCATTGCCACTGACTTTGGCATCGGGGCCTTCCGCATTTGCCTTACTTGACGTACTGAATGGTGACTTGCTCCGGCGAAACACCGAGCTCTGTAATGACCATTGTAAGGATGCTGTCCGCTTGGCTTTTCTCTAGTTTGTCGCTTTGTACGACGACTTTGTAGCGATCTCCGTCCGGATAAACTGCGGCGTTATTGAACTGCTTCACCAATTCTTCCTCAAGACCTGTAATCTTAGAGCTCTTGTCTTCAAGCAGATTTAACTGTTCGACTGCAGAACCGGCTGCTTTGTCGTCTTGCTTCGTATCTGAGATCGTGCCATACAGTTTATTATACTCATCGTATAATTTCTGATCACGTTTCTCTTGCATTTGGCTGAATACACTGGCGCTGAATCCGCCGGCTTTCTCGAGTTGATCAAGCACCGCTTGATCTTCCTGATTCGCGGCTGCCGTTGCCGCAGGATCCGTTGCCGTTCCTTGATCCTGCGCAGCATTTGGAGTGGAATCAGCTGCATTCGAATCCGTTGCATTTGCGCTTGTCCCGTCCGTTACGTCCGTAACGGTAATCCCTTCATCATTCGTCGTTGTACCGGATGCTTCAGTCGCATCTCCCTTAACTTGCTCTTGCTGCGTGCCGTCTGTTGCCACCTGAGATGGATTTACATCTTCTGTAAACAAGTAATAAGCCGATAAAATGACCATCAAACTCAGCATGGATACCAGCCAAATCGTTTGCCTTTTGTTGTTCATGAACGAACAGCCTCCCTTTTCATTGTCCAATTGGTATTATTGATGCTTGCGTGGAACGACCGAAATTCGGTTAATCGCGACATTGAGCCCTTTCTCCACCGCGTCTATAATTAAACGTCTGACCACTCCGTTCTCCGCGCCTTTAGCTACTATGAGCACGCCGCGGACCTTCGGCTGGATACGTTTGACGATAATCGGAGCCGTATCTCCATTCGTGTTGTAGAGCACTACCTTGCCTTCCTTGGTGATGGAAGTAATGCTGCGCTTGCCGCCATTCTTATCGATTTCATTCGTAATTTGCTGTGATTCCTTCTCATCGATATGAACGGTAACCTCTTCCGTCGAATCAACTGTTACGAGTACATCCACCATACCGACGCCGACGATTTTCTCCAAAATATCCTTGAGCCTCGCCTCAAGCGGCTGCTCGATGCCGTCAAAGGAAGAATGCTCGGATGAATGATTGCCGATGACAGCTTGTTCAGAAGGCGGCGTCCCGGAAGCAGCTTGGTCTGTAGGCGGCACCTTTTGATAGGACAGAAAAGAGTTGACCACCATTAGCCCTATTCCGATTAAGCCGATAATGAGCAGCCAGCGCAGCGTCTTAACCCGCTTAGGTCCGCCTTGCCCTTTGCCGATGGTTGACTCCAACCCGCTCAGCCAATTGGCCAACGTCGTTCTCCCCTTTCATTAGTAAGCCGCATCTGAAGCTGTTTGCTGTACCTTCACCTCGATTAATCGAGGCGCCACGCCCCAGCCTAATCGAAGTACATCTTTCACCGCATCCGTCACCGCACCAGGCGCTTCTTTCTCAGCCGTATCCGAATCATCGGATGCGGATTGACGATCACCCTCCGAAGTTGATTCCGGCTGTACGGTAACCTCAATTGCTTCGACCTCATCTACGGCTTTCGCTTCATCAGACTGCTCAGCATTGGCAGCAGCCTGCTCTTCAGGCGGCAGCAGCGTTACGGTAACACCGGCAATCTGAGCGGATTGCCCGTCTTTATTCATTTCCAGCTTGACGTCGACAGCCGCTGCATGAAGCCCGGCGTTCTCTGCCAGCTCGGCTTTCATCGCTTCCTCCAGCTTCTGCTCGGTCAATGTTGTTGCTGCTGACTGCTGCTTGCGCTGCAGGTCCTTGGCATTTTGCTGGATATCCTCAAGTGTTGGCATGTGGAATTGCTCAGACTTCGTGTTATGGACCCAACTCTCTACCTGCGCATCAAGTTTGGCGTTAAAATCACCTTGCAGCAGCCGTATGATCGGTGTAAGGATCGTCAGCAGAATGATTAAACCCGCTACAAGTCTGACATAACGCTGCATCGCTTTGTTCGGCAGCAGCAGATCGATAAACCCCGCCAGCAGCACAACCGCGATTATTTGCTGCAGCCAAACCGCCAGCCAGCTCATCATGTTGAATTCCACCGCCTAACTTTTACCGAATCATGATTGCTGCATTGCCTGCTGTAAGTATGATGGTGATGGCCAGGAAGAACATGAGTCCGACAGCAGCTAGTGCGGCAAACACGTAAATCAGCGTTTTGCCTATGGTTTGCAGACAGCTCACGATAGGACTATCGCCAAGCGGCTGCATGATGGCTGCCGATACGTTGTAGATGAGCGCAAGTGTAATGATTTTGAGGGCAGGAAACGCACATAGGAACAAAATAATGACCACACCTGCAAGTCCAATTGCATTCTTCACAAGCAGTGAAGCCGACATGACCGTGTCTGCCGCATCTGAGAAGGTTCGACCAATGACAGGAACGAAATTCCCCGTAATAAACTTTGCAGTTCGCATCGTAACGCCGTCGGTCACCGAACCGGTAGCTCCCTGCACGGAGATAACCCCAAGGAACACGGTCAGCATGACACCGAGCAAACCGACACTGAAGTTGCGCAGCACATTCGCCAGCTGAGTCACCTTGAACTTATCCGACACCGCACTTGCAATATGCAAGACTGCCGAGAAGAAGAGCAGCGGGAAAACGAACGTATAAATGACTGTGCCGACGGCATTAATCATGAAGATGATCAACGGATGAAGCACCGACACCGTTACAACGCTGCCCATTGTGGCTAACAGCGTGAGCAGCAGCGGCATCATGGCAAGCATGAACTGGATCATCCCGGTGATGGCATCCTTCGCGTAGCCGATGGCGACATTGAAGCTGTTTACGGCTAGGACGATCATGACCATGTAGGTGATACTGTAAGCAACTTTGCTGACGGCATTGCGTTCGAAGGCGGTTTGCATCGTCTCGAGCATCATGCTGAACACGGTTAGAATGACAATCGTGACCAGCAGCTTACCGTTATACAAAATTTCGTGCAGGGCATACTTGAGCAGTCCCGAAAGCACCGTTGTCAGCTTCAATCCTTCGCCGCCGGGCATGATCATTTCGGCAAAGCTTGGCACGTTGTTATCGGGGAAGAATCCCCCGTATTCAGACATCAGCTTGTTCCAATATTTCTCTACATCTTCCGTATTGATCTCCTTGACCTGATCACCGGCCAAATTCTTATTGACCGAAACGGCATTGTCGTTTGAAGTGAGGTCGTCCGCTTCCGGTGCAGCTGTCGGTTCAACGATGGCAGCCGTGTTGTGACTGCTCGTTTGCGAATCCGCAAATACGGCAATTGGCAGAATCGTCAGCAGCCCCAGCATGAGCAATGCTTGCAGCACCGCGAATCGGATGGTCCAGTGCCGCCGCATAATGCTTCAACTCCCCACCGGCAGAAGGCCGAGTACTGTTTCTACGATGACGCTGATGATCGGGACGGCCAGCACGAGAATGAGTATTTTACCGGCAAATTCAATCTTCGAAGCGATGCTCTCCTGCCCGGCGTCTCGTACAATTTGGGAACCGAACTCCGCAATGTAGGCAATTCCGATGATTTTCAGAATGGTCTTCAAGTAGATAGACGGTATGCCGGAACGATCAGCCAGCTGCTCCAGCACCGCGATGACCGCTTCGATCTTGCCGATGACAAACAAGAAAATGAAGAGCCCCGTAAAGGCTGCCAGCAAGAAACCGAACATCGGCTTCTGTTCGCGTACGACGAGGACGAGCACCGTCGCAACTAAACCTAGCCCGACGATTTGGATGATTTCCATGTTTCGTTCACCCGCCTTGCCCGAGTAGCGTCATTGAAACAGGAAGATCGTTTTGATTTCTTGAAACAGATCGTTCAAGAGGCTCACGACCATAAATAGGACGACGACAAATCCGATCAGCGTTACCCAGTGCGCCATATCTTCTTTGCCCATCTGCTTGAGTACGGTATGGATCATCGCCGTGATAATGCCGATTCCGGCAATTTGAAAGATGGCGCTCACATCAATGTTCATTCTTCCGGCACCCCGCTACAAAATCAAAATGACGACTAGCGCGGCTGTGAGAACTCCGAGGCTCTTCCACATTTTCGAAAACCGCGCACTATCGTGCCGTGCCGCTTCTTCCTCCGACTGCAGCTGCTGCATGGCAAGCTTCAGGTTCTTAATCTGATCTTCCCTGTCGCTGATCCCAAGCGCAGAGCCGAGTCGAATCAATGCAGCTTGCTCCGGCTGCCGCATGGCCGTATGCGGCCAAAACGCGTTTGCTGCCCCTTCCCAGCTTTCGCGGAAGGTCAGCTCATCTGACTGCTCCAGCCGCCTGTTTACATCTTGGAGCAATGACGCGATCGGCTCAGGCAAGTAAGCTGCGCAGCGGCTGATGGCCTCCGGGAGCGGCGTGTACCCATACCCGATTTCGGTCTCAAGCCGTTGTAAGGCGTAGATGAGCTGCCTGATCTGGATCGGCCGCGCGGCATAGCGCGACGCTTGGAGGAAGCCGATCATCGTGCCGGCGAACAAGATTAACGCAGCGCCGATAAGCTTAACCATGGCGATCGCCTCCCTTCCACGCAGTCGGCTCTCTAGCCGCCGGCGCTCTTCCGGCCGCCGCGGCCGGGAGCACTCGGCTCATCAGGCTTCCACCATTGCGCCGAAGCTCTACGCATTGCTGGAATGCCCCGGCTGCGAGCAATCTGCCAAGAACCGGCCGGCCTCTTGCGTCCTCCAGGTCCTTGGCATGTGCTGTCGCGATCACCGTAACGCCGGCATGGCTCGCATCCAGAATGGCATCGCCATCCTCTTCGCGGCCGATCTCATCGACGATCATAATCTCCGGCGACATGGAGCGAAGCATCATCATCATCCCCTCTGCTTTCGGACAAGCATCCATCACATCGGTTCGAGGACCAACATTAAAGGTAGGAACACCTCTGACACATGCGGCGATTTCGGAGCGCTCATCCACAATGCCGACCTTGCGTCCGGGCCAGTCCATCGCAGAAGGATGTCCCCAAGTGCCGCTGCTAACCGCCCTAGCCAGATCGCGAACGAGCGTCGTCTTGCCTTGCTGAGGCGGCGCGATTACAAGCGTTGACTGCAACGAGCGTCTCTGATGGTCCAGCAGCTTCGGCAGCAGCGATGCAGCGGCGCCGATGACTTCTCTGGCAATCCGCACATTAAACGCGGCAATATCGCGGATGCCGCGAACTTGTCCATGCTCCAGCACCGTGCGCCCAGCCAGTCCGATTCGATGTCCGCCGGCTACCGTGATATAACCGCGACGCAGTTCTTCTTCCATTGCGTAGAGCGAGTGATTCGTTACACGTTCGAGCAGCTTGCGGCATGTTTCCGAAGAAGGTTTGTACGCATTCTCCGGATTCGGCTGCAGGATCCCTTGCGGGGTAACGAACCAGAAGGCTAGTCCAGTGCTGATTTCAAGCGGTCTGTTCTCTCGGATGCGAATCTCTTCTACGGCATCTTTCAGCCGCTCCGGTATTCGTCCGAGCACCTCTGTAAGCTCGGAAGGCAGCAAATGCTGCACTTTTTTGAGCATCCGGCATCCCTCCCGGCTCTTCGTTTCTACTAGATTGATAGAGTGAGTGATGAGTGATTGTCCATCTTTGTATCCCATTCTATTCCGCAAGGCCGCGTAATATGACTAGATTCCCCGCTATATTGAACCTCTGCATAATCCTTCTTGTTTCATTTCTTGAGCACACCGATCAGAATGCAAGCGACCCCGCAAACGATCCAGAGCATTTTAGCAAACGATATTTTATCCGAGAGACCTACGAGGCCGATCATTGTCGTCGAGATAAGCACGAACGGCCCTACAAGTGCAAGTGATGAGTTCACAACGAGCGCTTTATCAATTTGGTTCAGACGCAGCATCAGCAGTGCGGCCATGATCTCCAGCGAGCCGGAGAACATGCGGATCGATGCCATACTAAGCACGATTTTGTTAAGCATCTCTATCGCCTCTTTCCCTAGTGAACATGAGCGCGCAGCACGTATTGCTAGAACGCCCGGCTCTTCTACAGCCTATGCATGCCTGTCTCTCTTTCATTCTCACAACTTTGGCAAACTACGAATAAGAGGCACATTCCCCCTCGCACACGCTCTGGGCTCCCTGCATATATTGCTGTGGAAAAGAAACGATTGCGAGGAGATATCATGAGATCTATTACACAGGCTACTTGGCCTTCGGCCTTACACGATCCAAGCGGCCAGCGTGAGGTCGCCAAGAATGCGCACCGGACTTCCGGACGCGGCAAAACCATGGTCATTGACAAAGGACTCGGACGTCATGCGTTCTCAGATCTGCTCGAAACAGCAGCGGGTTACATCGATTGCATCAAGCTGGGCTTTGGTACAGCTCCCCTCTATCCAACCGATCTGCTCCTGAGCAAGATCGAGCTGGCTAAGCGGTGCGGACTTACGATCATGCCCGGTGGAACGCTGCTTGAGACGGCCGTTCAACAGGATGTTGTACCTGCTTTCTTCCGAACGGTGTGCCGACTCGGATTTAATGGAATCGAGGTTTCCGATGGCACCATCGAGCTCAGCCGCAAGCTCCGTACGGAGCTCATTAAAGAAGGTCTTGCCAATGGTCTGAATGTCGTTACCGAATACGGCAAGAAACTGTCCGGGTCACTTGTGGACGCCCAAGAATTAGTTGTAACGGCCGAGGCAGACTGGCAGGCCGGTGCCGCATTGGTCACGATTGAAGCCAGAGAATCGGGGATGGACGTGGGATTATTCGATCGTAACGGCGATTGCTCTCAAAGTGTGCTGGAAGCTGTCAGCCACTCCCTGGGCGATATTTCTCGCATCATGTGGGAAACGCCTTTGAAACAGCAGCAAGTTCTGCTCCTGCAAACGTTCGGCTCAGAAGTGAATTTAGGCAATATTCAACCTACGGAAGTGATGGCGCTGGAGACGATGCGTCGCGGACTCCGCTCAGATACGTTTCATTTCGGCGCTCGCGTTGAGCCCTTTATTTATATGATTTAAGGAAGCTTGGGAAGGATGTTGTTTCACGTATGCATATCGAAGTGATTTCCAACGTCAACGAAGCGCAATCCGAACGCTTCACGCATCGGACGGCTATCGTCATTGATGTGCTGCGCGCTACGAGTACGATCGTTGCAGCGTTGGAAGCCGGAGCAGCCGGCATTGTGCCTGTCGAAACCGTTCTCGAAGCGAGAGCGCTGCAAAGCAGCGGCAATTTAATCGCAGGCGAACGCTTCTGCCGCAAAATTCCCGGCTTTGATCTGGGAAACTCCCCGGAGGAGTTTACGACAGACAACGTACTCGGCCGCCGAATTGTATTAACGACAACGAATGGCACGCGTGCCATTCATAAAGCGATGCGAGCCGACCATGTGCTTGTCGGTTCCCTCAATAATGCGGCAGCCTGTGCGCGTACGGCGCTGGAGCTGCGCCGCGATATTGTGCTGCTGTGCGCCGGAAGCCACGATGAATTCGCACTTGAGGACGGCTTATGCGCCGGCTTGCTTATTAGCGAGCTACAGCAGCTCAGCCCTGCTCCGCTTGAGATGAACGATATCGGCTCTGCGATGCTCGGACTCTATAGGAGCGCCGGAGGCAAGATTCATGAGCTGCTTCAATCGTGCACGACAGGGAAACGGCTGAACAAGAACGGCAGCGGTCGGGATATTGAGCGCTGCAGCCTAGTCAATATCAGCGGGATCGTACCAAGAATGCAAGGCGATATGCTCGTCCAGGGCTGAGCAAGGCGGATCTGACATAACCGGGAGGCTTGTTCCATACAATGGAGTATGGGCGCCCGCGCGTGAGGCGCGAAGGCGGTGACATACGGATTGAAGGAGTCTACAAGCATGAGCGGGGAAGTAGTTCTTGTTCTTCTGATTGTAATCGGCTTAATCGGCCGTTCGCCGATTATTTCAACCGCAGCCTGCGTGCTGCTGATCGTCAAGCTCGTCCATTTGGATCGATTTCTCCCTACGATCGAACGCCGGGGACTCGAGCTTGGTTTGTTATTTCTGACGTTCAGCGTTCTCGTCCCATTCGCTTCCGAGCGGATCAATTCCAAGGACATGATGAATGTCATCACCTCTTGGCCAGGCATATTGGCACTGACCGGAGGCGCAATCGCCACCTATGTGAACGGTAAAGGCCTTGAAATGCTAAAGTTTGATCCTCAGCTCATCGTAGGCCTTGTGGTCGGATCCATAATTGGTATTGTGTTTCTACGCGGCATACCGGTTGGTCCCCTGATGGCCGCCGGAATAACGGCGATCTTGTTTAAGCTATTCAGCTTTATTGCTGATCGTTTCTAAGCGAGAAGCCCGGCTCGGCAGCAAAAAGGACAGCAGCGCTCCATGGCGCTGCTGTCCTTTGTTCTATCTCTCTAAACTCTTAACGTCTGTCTTGTGGTCCGCCAACAAATACTTGCTCAGCGGTGTCAAGTCCGTATGCCGTATGAAGCGCACGGATAACATCATGAACCGTATCGGCAGCAATAACAACCGATAAACGAATCTCGGATGTCGAAACCAGCTTGATGCTGATGCCCAGCTCGTAGATCGCTGCGAACATTTTCGCGGCAACACCAGGGTTGCTTACCATGCCTGCGCCAACGATGGAGACTTTAACGAGATCAACTTCGGAGGTGACTTCACGGTAAGGCACTTCGCTGCGGATGCTTTCTACGACTGCGATTGCTCTATCTTTATCGTTCAGGGAAACCGTGAATGCAAAGTCTGCTTTGCCGTCTTGGGTGCCGCTTTGAACGATGATATCGACGTCAATGCCGCTAGAAGCAAGCGCGCCGAACACTTTAGCAAGTACGCCCGGAATATCTTCTACACCCAGAATACTGATTCGTGCTACGTTTTTGTCATAGGCGATGCCGCGAACGACCATCCCTTGTTCCATGACCGCTTCCTCCTTCACACTCGTGCCTTCATTTTGCGTAAAGCTAGAACGAACTACAAGACGTACGTTATAATTCTTGGCATATTCTACTGCTCGCGGATGAAGAACTGCTGCACCTAAGTTAGCAAGCTCGAGCATTTCGTCGTACGAAATCTCATCCAATTTACGAGCGCATTTGACTACCCGCGGATCTGTCGAGTAGATCCCGTCAACATCCGTGTAAATTTCGCAAACATCCGCTTTGATGGCAGCAGCCAGCGCTACAGCCGTTGTATCGGAACCGCCACGGCCCAGTGTCGTGATTTCGCCTGCAGAAGTGGAACCCTGGAAGCCTGCAACAATAACCGTGTACCCATTGTCCAATGCAGCAAAAATACGATCCGGCTGAATATCCGTAATCCGTGCTTTCGCATGTACCGCTTCTGTCTCAATCCCTGCTTGCCAGCCTGTAAATGACATTGCCTTATGCCCGATTGCATCAATGGCCATCGAAAGCAGCGCAACCGATATTTGTTCGCCTACCGTCAGCAGCATATCCATTTCACGTGCGGGCGGGTTCGCGTTTAGCAGCTTGGATTGATCGATTAGATCGTCGGTTGTATCTCCCATAGCGGAGACGACTACTACAACCTTATGACCGGCTTCCTTATAATCGGCGATTCGCCTTGCAACCCGTTGCATCCGCTCTGTTGAGCCGACGGAGCTGCCGCCGAACTTCATTACTATCAACGACACTTCTGATCCACTCCCAACGCAGTTCTAAGTGTAAAGTCTAATGTTCTTCATAAAACAAGATTATATCATATGTGCGTAAGTTTGAATATGACAAAAAAGCCGTTCGGCGCGATGTCCGGACGGCTTTGCTGCTGGTTCTTATTGATCTTTAGAGCGGGAGATGTATTTGCCATCGCGTGTATCGATAAGCAGTACATCGCCTTCGTTAATGAAGAGAGGAACTTGAACGTTAAGGCCTGTTTCACAAGTTGCGTTCTTCGTAGCGCCTTGCGCTGTGTTACCTTTAACGCCAGGTTCTGTTTCAGTAACCTTCAAGTCAACCGTGTTCGGCAATTGGATACCGATGATTTCTGTATTGTAGCTGGAGATGTTAACCGTCATGTTTTCTTTCAGGAAGTTAATTTCCCATTCCAGCTGCTTCTTATCCAGCGTGAATTGGTCATAAGTTTCGTTATCCATGAAAGAATACTCGGCACCGGAGTTGTACAGGTATTGAACCGCACGGTTCTCGATGTTTGCTTTACCGATGTTCTCGCCAGCGCGGAACGTTCTTTCCACGGTGTTGCCGTTTCTGAGGTTCTTCAGCTTCGAGCGAACGAATGCTGCGCCTTTACCCGGTTTAACGTGTTGAAAATCAATTACTGTGAAGATATCGCCCTCTACCTCAACGGTTAGGCCTGTTTTAAAATCATTAACTGAAATCACTGCAATTCCTCCTGTACTTTAATAGGGAGTTTGATGGATTCAAACTCTCACTTTAAATGGTAATAAGGTGTTTGACGCACCTCTTCTTTTATAAAACTCACGCCAAAGTGAACAATGTCTTCGGGGATGAGGTTAATAACGCATTTCCATCAGCGGTGATGACAATATCGTCTTCGATCCGAACGCCGCCGAAACCCGGAATGTAAATGCCCGGCTCCACCGTAACGGTCATACCCGGTTCCAGAACGGTAGTTCCGCCTACCGACAAACGAGGCGACTCGTGAATTTCCATTCCAAAGCCGTGACCCGTTCCATGTCCGAATTTGTCGCCGTAGCCATGACGCGTAATAATGTCGCGCGCCAATGCGTCCGCTTCACGTCCGGTCATGCCCGGTTTAATGCCTGCCAATGCAGCAAGCTGTGCTTCTAATACAATGTCATAGATCTCACGATGACGGTCAGTAGGTTTCCCTACCACGATCGTTCTCGTAAGGTCGGAGCAATAACCGTTATATAAAGCGCCAAAATCAAGCTTCACAAACTCATTATTGCCAATTACTCGGTCACTTGCAACACCATGCGGCAGTGCAGAACGTTCCCCTGATGCTACGATGGTATCGAATGAAGAGGATGTTGCGCCTCTGCTGCGCATAAACATCTCCATTTCAAGCGCTACTTCGCGTTCACGCAGACCCGGCTTGATAAAGCCAAGAATATGGTTGAACGTTTCATCTGCAAGCGCGCAAGATTCGCGTATTACTGCAAGCTCTGCTTCATCCTTGAACAGTCGCAAATCCTCAATGACACCGGAAGCCGGCGTCAATTCAATTGCAGTGCCAAGCGCTTCGTTCCAAGCCGTGTAGCTGCTGAATACGACGTGATCCTGTTCGAAAGCAAGCTTGCGAACTCCCGCGGAAGCGGCCAGATCCTTTACCGTATCAATCCACCTCGGTCCATGCTCGACAACCGTAAAGTCCGTTGCTTGCTCTGGAGCCTGTGTCATATAACGGAAATCAGTCAACAGCCAACTGTCTGAAGCGGTGATGAGCAGCACGCCTGATGAGCCTGTAAATCCACTTATGTACCGACGGTTAACGGCACTCGTTACGAGAATGGCATCCACCTGCAGGGCAGGCAGTTTATCGCGTAAACCGGCTAATCGTTTAGATGTCATGGAATCACCCTTTTTCATTATGCTGCTGTAAATGTTGAACCAGTGCGTTCAAGCCAAGCACATAGCTCTGTGCGCCAAATCCGGCAATTTGACCGATGGCGACAGGCGCGATAACCGAAACATGGCGGAATGCTTCACGTTTATGAATATTCGAGATATGTACCTCTACTACAGGCAAGCCTACGCTGCTGATTGCATCGCGAATCGCATAGCTGTAATGAGTAAAAGCTCCCGGATTCATGACGATTCCATCCGCTTGGCCAAATGCTTCATGAATGCGATCAATGATCGCTCCCTCATGATTCGACTGAAAGAACGATACTTCCGCTCCAAGCGTATCTGCAGTTTCCTTCACTAACGATTCGATTGCTTGCAGCGACATCGAGCCGTAAACTCCGGGTTCCCGGATGCCGAGCATGTTCAAATTCGGCCCATTTAGTACAAGTATTCTGGTCATGGAGAGTCCTCCCGGCGCATAGATCATTAGCCATTCTATCACAAAGACCCACCATTTGAGAAGGGCTCTCCGGACCCGTGTACGGTTAGAGTGCGCCAGCCGGCTCTCTCGACGCTTCATCGGTAAATTCGAAGGCAATCGTGTAGCCGATAAACAAGCCCCATAGAGTGAAGAAACAGCCTTCCGTAATTAGCGTATCGTAGCCGATTTTGTTAACGGGATCCATCATCTGCATAGCAGGACCGATTGTCATAAACAACAGGAGCCACCAGACTAAGCCGTAGAACATCCCTGGCCATGGTCCCCCCAGCTTCCCGAGCAGGACCTTATAGATGAAGGTAGCAATAATCGAAAACACGGTGAATGCCACTATACCAGTGAAGTGCCCCCACCCTGACTTGATGAAGGTCTGCTGGAAGAAAGGCTCAATGAGAAACCCAGGCGTTACCTTTGTAAATTTAATGGCGTACAGCAGCCAGTGCAGCAAGCCCCACATCATGCCCGCATAGAACCCTAATTTCAGACAATAGCGAAACGTATTCGTATGCGGCTTACCGTTATAATCGCTTGGACTGCTTTGCTTTCTGCGTTCTGTATTTACTTTACGCATCTGTCATGCGCCTCCTTCAAAATAGCTTGATCAAGTGAGTGTTTGGCGTTAGTATGTGCAATCGTTTCTGCCGCAAATCGGAACATTCGGCATTTCAGGGAATCGATGCTACTCGCAATCAGCACGTGAATCAAGTACAATAAGGAGAGAATTCGAAATTATTCATAGACGCAAATGTCAAACTAAAGGATGGTGATTCGCCCTTGTCTCAAAGCTCGCAAAATATTTATGGCGGACAAGCCGTCATTGAAGGAGTTATGTTTGCAGGAAGACATGCAAATGTGACTGCGGTTCGTCGCAAGAATAATGAAATCATTTTCTATGAAGTACCTCGCACGACAAAACCATGGATTCAGAAGCTCAAAAAAATACCGTTGCTCCGCGGCGTAGTCGCAATTCTTGAATCAAGCGCCAAAGGATCACAGCATTTAAATTTCTCGATGGAATCGTACGCGGAAGATGAACTGGAAGAAACGAAAGACGGCGACAAACCAAGTGCAACCAAGGAGAAGAGCGGCTGGAGCCTCAGCATGATTGTCGGGGTTGCGATTGCGGGGATCTTATCCTTCGTGTTCGGTAAGCTGATCTTCACTCTTGTACCGGCACTTCTCGAACAGTTGCTCTTCGAACGAGCTTTCGAGAATATAATATTACACAACCTTATCGAAGGATTTATCAAAATCCTGCTTCTGCTCTCTTATTTATATTTCATCTCGCTCACACCGATCATCAAACGATTGTTCCAGTATCACGGCGCGGAGCATAAAGTAATAAGCGCTTACGAAGCCGGAGCGGAGCTCACGGTTTCCAATGTACAACGATTCACACGCTTGCATTACCGCTGCGGAAGCAGTTTCATCGTGTTCTCCGTATTGGTCGGCGTGATCGTATATTCGTTCTTCCACTGGGATTCCTTATGGGAACGGATTTATCTTCGCATCCTGTTGTTGCCGGTTGTCCTAGGCGCATCTTACGAAGCGCTTCGATTCACAAATGCGCTGCGCGATCTGCCTGTACTTCGTTTCCTTGGTTACCCCGGGCTATGGCTTCAGAAGCTAACGACGAAAGAGCCTACGGATGAGCAAGTGGCTGTATCGATCGCTTCCTTCAATCGTATGCTGGAGCTGGACGGCCAGGTAGCCAAAACCACACAAGCCTAATAGTAAAGATTTGGGAAGGAAGGGTGAAGGTCATGCCACGTAAAATGAGCCTTCTGTCAGTCATCATCCTAGCGCTTGTCGTCATCGGTATCATTAGCCAAACGATAAGCAATCCCTACCAGCTTATCATCCCGGTCGTCGTATTCGGTGCTATCTACCTGCTCTACAAATTCCCTCCGGGCGCCGCTGCAAGAGCGAAAGTCAAGCCGCGTTACAAGACCGGAGCGCGAAAGGACCAGCAGCAGGCAAGCAAGAGTAAAACTCGTAAGAATATGCCGTTTCGCGTGATCGAAGGCGGCAAGGATGATGACAATTTACCTAAATATCATTAACTGCAACAATTATAAGGGGCATCCCTAAGCGCCATGACTATCATGACGGCTTGGAGATGCCCCTTTGTTTTACTCGTTATTCAAGTCAGCGTGCACGGCCTTGAATGCTTCCATGCGCGATGGGTCGCGCCTGAAGTATTCGACCAGCGTTTCGATGCAGGTGATCGAATCCCAGCTCAAGTGATGTTCGATCCCTTCCACATCTTTATAAATGTTCTCGTCTTGTACCCCTATAAGTGTCAGGAACGTTTCGAGCAAATGATGCCGCTCCACGAGACGTTTGCCCATTTTCTTCCCTTTATTGGTCAGCACTAGGCCGCGGTACTTCTCATAGATCAGATAGCTGTCTTTATCCAGCTTCTGAATCATCTTCGTTACGGAAGAAGGATGAACCTCAAGTCCCTCCGCAATATCGGAGACCCTCGCGTACCCTTTCTCGTCGATCAATTTATAAATTCGTTCTAAATAATCCTCCATACTCGGAGTAGGCATTCCACTTTCCTCCATTCACCGTCATCCTGTACGATAGGACCATCCTCGCATCACTCTTAGTATCATACACCGCCCGCCATATACGCCGCAACCTGTCGCACTTAACTTTCCATGTTTGCTTTGTGACGGATTTCATCAAACTAATGCTACCTTTCGTTTGAATCCTAAGGAGGCATTACTCAACTTGAGTACAACTGTGTCTGAACGACCACCCGTAAACATACGTGTACATGACTCCTTTATTCCGGAGCTTGTTTATTTCGAGCCTGCCGCGCTTGACTACCCTAAAGGTAAGCGGATTATGGAATGGGTGAAGTCAATCGGTATTCCTTACAAAATGACGACCTCTCATAATCGAATTACCAATTTACCGGGCGAAACCGAGCTGGAACAGTATAAAATCGCGAAAAGAACGCTCGTCGTCGGCATCCGCAAAACGCTCAAATTCGATACATCCAAGCCATCGGCCGAATACGCCATCCCTATCGCAACCGGCTGCATGGGTCATTGCCATTATTGTTATCTTCAAACGACATTAGGTGCCAAGCCTTATATCCGTATTTACGTGAATACCGATGATATCATACAAGCTGCCAAGGGTTATATCGATGAACGCATACCGGAAATCACGAGGTTCGAAGCCGCTTGTACCTCCGACCCGGTCGGTCTTGAGCCGATTTCAGGCAGCTTGCGTGAGCTCATTACATTCATGGCCGGACAAGAGTACGGCAGGCTCCGCTTCGTTACGAAGTATCACTATGTAGATTCATTGCTGGATATTAAGCATAATAATCATACTCGCATTCGTTTCAGCGTGAATGCCAATTATGTCATCAAGAACTTCGAGCCGAACACCTCTAGGTTCGAACAGCGCATCGAAGCAGCTGCCAAAATCGCCAGAGCCGGCTACCCGCTCGGCTTCATCATTGCACCGATTATCTGGCATGAAGGCTGGCAAGAGGGCTATGCAGAACTCCTCTCTTCCCTTGCTGCCGCCCTTCCGAAGGATGCCTCATCAAATTTGACATTCGAGCTCATTCAGCATCGTTTCACCAAGACAGCGAAAACCGTCATCGAGAAGCGTTACCCTCGCACCAAGCTTGAGATGGACATCGAGAAGCGTAAATACAAATGGGGCCGCTGGGGACAAGGCAAATACGTATACCCCGATGAACAAGCAGAAGCGCTCCGCATGTTTATCTCGGAGCGCATCTTTGAACATTTTGAAGATGCTAAGATTGAGTACTTTACTTGATGGTTTAAACGGGAGGCTTCAGAACGAAGGGATGTGCCTGCGGCTGCTGTTGATTGGGGGTTATCTGGGAACTTCAATAAATATCCCCCTATCAAAGGCAGCACGTAAACTCTCCGGTCACAATCCCTTCGTTTCTTCCGTCCCGTTAGAAACGGTAATTGACAATACTTTTAGAATTTCAGCCAATCCGGCGTGATGGTGTTCAGCCAGATGGTGATTTTGGTCATCCGGTCGGTGAAGAGCAGGACGCCCATGAGCAGCATGACGGCGCCGCCGATCTTCATCATGATGCTGGAGTAGCGAACGATCCATCTGGTTGAGCCAATGAAGAAGGCTAGTACGAAGAAGGGGATCGCAAACCCGAGTGCATAAGCGGTCGTGAGCTGGAACCACGTTCCCGGCTCGGAAGCCGCCATTAGCAAGATGCTGGCCAGAATCGGACCTGTACACGGCGACCAGCCTGCGGAGAAGCCAATGCCGAAGATAAAGGATGCAAAATATCCGGAACGACTGGTTTTAAGCGGGATTTTCATTTCACGCAGCAATAATTTCGGCTGAATCAGTCCCATTAAGATAAGGCCCATCAGAATGATAAGTACGGCAGATAGCTGCCGAATTAACGTTTGATATTCGGAGAATAGCTCTGCGAATGCATTGGTGCCATAGCCAAGTGTATAATAGACCACCGAGAACCCTAAGATGAAGAAAAAAGTATGGGTCATCGTGCGAATTCGGACTTCCTTGCCGGGATGCTCGCTCTTCAGGTCGCTTACGGATACGCCGGTTATATAGGACAAATACGACGGGTACAACGGCAGGCAGCAAGGAGAAATAAAGGAAGCGATCCCTGCCCCGAAAGCAGCCCATATCGTTACGTCAGACATATGTACTCACCTCCATCATCATCATCCTGCGCTAAATTTCCGTCTGATGGAAAGAAGCAGCAATAGAAATACAATTAACAACATCACAATCGTACCGCCCGGCGCCAAGTTCCATACTCCTGCAACGAGAAGACCGATCGTAACCGCAAGCTCTGCGATGACTACTACCGTGACTACCGATTGCCTGAAGCTTCTTGCGATGATCAGGCTGCAAGCCGCCGGAATGGTAAGCAGCGCGGATACTAATAGCGCTCCGACGATCTTGATCGACACGCTGATTACGAGCGCCGTAAGGACGCTTATCATGAAATTAAAATAACGCGTCGGCAAACCGCTTACGGCTGCTGCATCTTCGTCGAAGGTGAGCAGAAACAACTCCTTCGCATGAAGCGCTACTGCGAGTAGAACAACGACGGTTACAACTCCGATTAATATGAGATCTACCGAATCAAGCGTATAGATGCTGCCGAACAAATAACCGCTGACACTTACGTTAAAGCCTTTGCCCATTGTAAACAGCAACGATGCGAGCGCTACGCCGCCTGACATAATGATAGCGATTGACAGCTCTGCATAGGTCTTGTACGCTTTGCGCAGCTTCTCAATGGCGAAGGTAGCGGCAAGCGCGAATATAAGCCCCATCGCCACAGGGTAGACGCCGATCAGAAATCCAAGCGCAACCCCCGCTATCGAAACATGCGCTAACGTATCCCCGATCATGGAGAGTCTTCGCAAGACAAGAAAAAGGCCCATGAGCGGGGCCGTGATACCAATGAGCACGCCCCCGATCAGCGCCCTCTGAAAAAATTCACTCGTTACGATATCCACCTAAACGCCTACTTTCCCTCTCTCCATGGAATGACGCAGCTCTCGTAAGCTGTGCGTCAAATTCGTTTCCACACAATCCTCCAGATCATGGGAATGCTTCACGTAAAACTTGATTTTGCCGCATTGCTGCTTAGGCTGCTGACCCAAATAAGATCGGATCATCTCCATATCATGCGAAACCATCAGGAACGTAATGTTATGGTGCTGATGCATATGCTTGATCAGGTGGAAGAACCCTTCCTGTGTCTCCGAATCAATACCGACCGTCGGCTCATCCAGAATAAGCAGTGCGGGATTGTTGATGAGTGCGCGCGCCAGAAATGCACGCTGCTGTTGCCCTCCGGACAGCTGCCCGATTCGTTTGCCTGCCAAGTCCTCGATCTTCATCGCATGCAGTGCCTCGTCGCACTTGATCCCATCCGCCTTCGACACCCTCTTAAACAGCTTGTTGCGGCTGTATAAACCGGATAATACGACTTCGCGCACGGTGGCCGGGAAGAGCGGATTAAATGAATTCTTCTGCGGCACATAGCCGATTCGGTTCCAATCTCTAAACTGACCGACAGGCTCTCCGAACAGCTTGATCGACCCGTTTGTCGGTTTCAACAAACCTACGATCATACGCAACAGTGTCGTCTTCCCTGCACCGTTCGAGCCGATTAGCCCCACGAAGTCCCGCTCCTGGATCGAAAAACAGACATCATCGATGACCGGTTTTTGCTCATAGGCAAACGAGACATCGTTTAACTCGATGATCGGCTGATGGCATACAAATGGCTGTTGTTGCTGCTTTGTCTGCATCCTTGTTTCCTTCTTTCTATTGTAAGGCTTGAACTAAATTTTGCAAATTTGCCTTCATTAGAGAGAAGTAATCTTCTCCCTTGGCTTCCTGCTCCGGCGTAAGCCCTTCAAGCGGGTTAAGCACCATCGTGCTGACGTCGGCTTCTCTGGCAAGCGTCTTTGCTAACTCATCGGATACCAGCTCTTCGAAGAAGATATACTTGATTCCGTTGTCCTTCACATACTTGGCGATGCGCAGCAAATCCTGTGCCTTCGGCTCAGCATCAGGGGACAACCCCATTATAGCCACTTGTTTCAGTCCATAATCACGGGCCAAATATCCAAATGCCTGATGCGACGTAACAATATCTTTATGCGGTGCTGCGCTTAGCGCCTTCGTATACGAGTTATCCAGCTCCGTTAGCTTCGCTTGCAGCTTAGCATAGTTGGATTCGTAATCACTCTTGTGCGACTGATCTGCCGCAACGAAGCTATCCAGTACGGTCTTCGCCATAATAAGCATGGACTTCGGGCTCACCCACGTATGAGGATCGACATGATGGCTATGCTCATCGTCATCGTGACCTTCTTCCTCTGCCTCCTCCGGATTACCGGAGATCTTCACAATGTCCTTGCTTGCTTCTACGGTTATCACCTTCGTATCGCTCGGCAAGCCTTCCAAGAAGTCATCGACCCAGCCTTCTAAGCCTGCACCGTTATACAGAAACAGCTGCGCTTGCGAGGCCGTATCCAAGTCACGGCTCTTCGGACTCCAATCATGCGGCTCTACGCCGGCCGGAATCATATTAATGACATTCGTGCCGCTGCCTCCGATTTGCTCAGCGAGGAAGTAGAGCGGGTAGAAGCTTGTTACCACATTCAGTTTCCCTTCTACAAGCTTGCCTTTCGATGCGGAGCCGCAACCTGCGAGTATAAAAGCAAGAAATGCCAGCATAATCGCTGACAGTGCCATGGAACGGAATAATTTCGAATTCATGCGAACTGCACCTCTACTTCTCATAATCGTAAACATTACAATTTGATTATATAGACGCCTATATGCCCTGTCAACAAGCAACCGCCGGAGCATAGCGCTCCGGCGGTTCATCGTTCATGCTTATTTCACAATTGCGCCATTAGGCATATCTTCAGGCACAGTTGCCAGTGTCAATTGATCTCCGTGAGAAGCGGCGAGAATCATGCCTTGCGACATTTCGCCGCGCAGCTTAACCGGCTTCAGGTTGGTCACGCAAATGACTTTGCGTCCTACAAGCTGCTCCGGCGTGTAGAATTTGGCGATCCCGGAAACAACTTGGCGTTGCTCGAAACCGAGGTCCAGCTGCAGCTTCATCAGCTTATCTGCCTTTGGAATCGGCTCGGCAGCTATGACTTGCGCAACGCGCAGCTCAACCTTGGCGAACTCGTCAATGGCGATCTCTTCTTTCGCTGCAGGTGCTTCTGCCTCTGCTGAAGCAGATGGAGCGGCCTGAGCAGCTGGTGCAGCTGCAGTATCAGCAGCTGCCGGCTCGGCTTCCGCCGGCGCAGTACCGCCGCCCATCGATATCGCGATAAACGAAGTTTCCTCCGCTACGTCGAGGCGCGGGAAGATCGGATCGCCTTTCGCGACTTTCGTTCCGCCCGGGAATTGACCGAATTGCTTCGTGCTGTTCCAATCCGTTAACGCGCCTTCAGTAAGTCCAAGCTGAGCGCGGATCTTCAGCGGTGCATTCGTCAGGAACGGCTGCAGCAGAATCGAGATGATCCGGAGCGCTTCCGCCAAGTGGTGCATAACGGAAGCGAGCTCGCCGCGCTTCTCTTCGTTCTTAGCAAGCGTCCAAGGCTGGGTTTCATCGATATATTTGTTCGTGCGGCTGACAAGCTGCCAAATCGCAGTCAGGGCTACGGAGAACTCCATACGCTCCATTGCCGCTTCAACCTGCTCAGCTGTACCGACCGCCAGAGTAGACAATGTCTCATCGAACGCTGTTACATTGCCGTCATACGCTGGAACTTCGCCGCCGAAATACTTGTCTATCATCGCAATCGTCCGGTTTAGCAAGTTGCCGAGATCATTCGCAAGGTCAAAGTTGATTCGTTCCACGAAGTTCTCAGGTGTGAACGTACCATCCGCACCAAACGGCACTTCGCGCAGCAAGTAGTAACGGAGCGCATCAAGACCGTAACGGTCAATCAACGTTACCGGATCTACGACATTGCCTTTGGACTTCGACATTTTGCCATCCTTCATTAGAAGCCATCCGTGTGCGAAGACTTTCTTCGGAAGCGGCAGATCAAGCGCCATCAGCATGATCGGCCAATAGATCGTGTGGAAACGAACGATTTCTTTGCCGACCAGATGAACGTCAGCCGGCCAGAACTTGTCGTACTGGGACTGATTGTCTGACCCATAACCCATCGCCGTAATGTAGTTCGACAGCGCATCGATCCATACATACACGACATGTTTCGGATCGCCTTTTACTTTGACGCCCCAATCGAAGGTCGTACGGGACACCGCCAAGTCTTCCAGACCCGGCTTAATGAAGTTGTTGATCATTTCGTTCTTGCGGGATTCCGGCTGAATAAACTCCGGATTCTCTTCGTAGAACTGCAGCAAACGATCGGCGTACTTGCTCATCCGGAAGAAATAGCTCTCTTCCTTCACAAGCTCAACCGGACGTCCGCAATCCGGACAGTTTCCGTTCACCAGCTGACGCTCCAGGAAGAACGATTCGCATGGGGTACAGTACAAGCCTTCGTAGTTGCCTTTATAGATATCGCCTTGCTGCAGCAGCTGATCGAAGATTTGCTCCACGACTGTTTTATGGCGATCTTCGGTTGTACGAATGAAATCATCGTTGGAAATATCAAGCTTCTTCCAAAGCTCTTTAATCGTCACGACAATATCGTCGACAAACTGCTGAGGCGTTTTCCCTTTCTCCTGCGCTTTGCGTTCGATCTTCTGGCCGTGTTCGTCAGTACCCGTCAAATACCAAACGTCATAACCGCGCAGACGCTTGTAGCGGGCCATCGCATCGCCTGCCACCGTCGTATACGCATGACCGATATGGAGCTTATCGCTCGGATAATAGATGGGTGTCGTAATATAAAAGGTTGGTTTCGTCGTTTCACTCATTGTTTCTCGCTCCTTATTCGGGTTTAGTCTGAATCATAAACGCAAAAAAAGCTTCCATCCACTATGGGACGAAAGCTTGTCGCTAACGCGGTACCACCCAATTTTCTCTCCCCGACATGCTGCTCCGGAGAAAGCTTCATTAGAACCATCTGCCTGCACATGCAAAGCGATGGTCTTCAAACCGATAACGAGGTCAGTCGCCGCACCCTTACTTCAGCCACTAAATCCGGGGCTGAGCGCTCGAGCACGAGTTCTCCGGGACCATCTTCCAAAAGCTGCACCTTGCCGGCTTCCACCTGTCCCGGCTCTCTGGTTAGGTCATCTCTCTTGTACTTATCCGTTCATCGAACATCCTATTGGTAATGATTCTCTTGCGAAAACTATACCGAATCTTGCGTATCACTGTCAAGGCCGGCAGAAGCCTGCCTCTCTCGTTCTTCGCGGGTCGGCGGCACATAATCGATGCCTCCGGGATGAAACGGGTGACAGCGGCAAATGCGTTTGGCTGCCAGCCAGCTTCCGCGAAGCGGACCATGCTTATCGATCGCTTCCAGCGCATAGGCAGAACAGCTCGGATAGAAACGGCAGGTCGGCGGCTTGATCGGCGAAATAAACCGGCGGTATACGTGAATCGGTGCTTTAATGATCGCTCGCATGGCCGCAGCCTCCTTTTGTTCTATTTTGACCTAATTTCATCTTAACGTCAATTTAACATGCGCTTAAACACACCCCACACTAGCAATGTCGTAATTTTATAGTTAATATGTCATAGTAACGTATTTAACAGCGGTTTCAATTGTGTTAGGGTTAAACCATGTCGCATAATCAGAGCAAGAAAAACTGCGATCGCACGACATCATTACCCAAATCCAAGCAATAAACAGGAGGAATTTCTAAATGATTCGCGTAGGAATGCTTAGCTATTGGCATGTTCATGCCTGGGATTACACCAAACAAGTTCAAGGAAATCCAAACACAGAGATCGTAGCTGTATGGGATGAGCTGCCTAACCGCGGTCAAGAAAATGCGGACAAACTCGGCGTGCAATTCATTGCTGACCTGGATGAGCTGCTTGCACGCACAGATATCGACGCTGTCGTTGTGGATACACCAACTAACATGCACCGCGACGTAATGGTGAAAGCTGCACGCGCCGGCAAACATATTTTCACAGAGAAAGTTATTGCTCCAACGCTTAGCGAAGTAAACGAAATTATCGCTGCTGTTAATGAAGCAGGCGTGAAATTGACGGTTTCCCTTCCGCGGATCAATGATTCTTACACACTTGCTGCACAAGAAGTGCTTAGCAAAGGTCTGCTTGGCGAATTGACTCAAGTGCGCGTTCGCTTGTCCCACAACGGTGCGACAGCTGGCTGGCTGCCTGAGCATTTCTACAACTTGGAGCAATGCGGCGGCGGCGCTCTGATCGACCTGGGCTGCCACCCGGTTTACCTGACTCGTTTGTTCCTCGGCTTGCCTGAGAGCGTTAATGCGACTTTCGGTCACGTTACAGGCAAAGAAGTCGATGACAACACCGTTACAACATTGCGTTATGCAAACGGCGCATTCGGTATCGCGGAAGCGGGCTTCGTTAACGCGTGCTCCCCATTCTGCTTTGAAATCCACGGTACAGACGGATCGCTTCTATACGGCTTCCCGGATGAAGCGGTTCGCGTACGCAGCACTAAATCGGATTCGCCGCAAGAGTGGGTTACGATCGAGCAACCGGCTAACCGCATCCCTGCTTTCGATCAATGGGTAGGTCATATCTTGAATGACACAACTGCCGATGAGAACATCGCGCTTGCGATCGATCTGACGAAAATCATGGAAGCTTCCACGATTTCCGAGAACGAGAAACGTTCGGTATCCCTGTCCGAGCTGAAAAACTAAACAAAATTCCGAAGAAGGAGGTGGCAGCGCCTTGGCTAAACCGTTTACGTACTCCATCATGGCAACTCGCAGTGATGAAATAGATCGGCTGGACATTCAGTTCCGCTGGGGAGGGTATGGCTTTCGCGTGCTTCGCTGCCATCTCGCTACCTTCTCTCCGGGCAAAATCGTTCGCTTTCATAAGCATTCGGAATACGAGTTTCATTTCATTCCTCGCGGTAAAGGCACAGTTATTATGGAAGACACCGTCCACCAGCTGCATGAAGGGCTGTTTTATTTAACCGGTCCCAATGTACTCCATCAACAAGAAGCGGATGCCCGCGAAGCGATGGATGAACTGTGTCTGCATATCGATATCGTGCCGATCCAAGAAAGTGATGACGAGGAAAGCTGGGGAGATCCTTGGGAACGCCATGAGGCGGAGAATTGTATTCAGGCGCTCAACAATTTGCCGCTGCGTCCGCATGTCGACCAGTACAATGCAATGTCTTGGTTTCTGTCGGCTTACCGAGCTTGGACAGAAGGACAGCCTGGTGCCTTCTCTTCGATCAAGCAATCGATCATCCAGATCTTGCTTCGCGCATCGCGAATGTCGTCGGTGCCTAACGCTACCTTCAAGCCGCCGTCAAGGAATATGAATGAACACCGGTTCCGCATTGCCACCCAGTTTATTCATGACAACTACGCGCAGCCATTAACCCTTCAAGAAGTTGCTGAACGTATTCCAATTAGTGCAAGGCAGCTGCAGCGGATCTTCCGCGAGCAAGGTGAGGAATCATTTAGTGCGTATTTAGAAAACTACCGGCTCTCTCAAGTATGCTCCGCGATTATCGAAGGTCAGAATCCGATCGAGCATATTGCGCTTGAGCATGGTTTTGCCAGCAGCAATTATTTGTATTATGTCTTCAAGAAGCGGTTCAACATGACGCCGAGACAGTTCCGCATTCAGCATACGTCGGTGAAGTCGTCCGGAATGGACGAGAAGTTAAAGGAGATGAATCGAAGTTGACCACAACGAAGCCTATTCGAATTGGGATTATCGGAAGCGGCGGTATCGCACATGCTCATGTTCGGCAATATAAACAGTTACCGGGCGTTGAAATTGTTGCCGTCGCAGATGTCATTCCGGGCAAAGCCAAACAATTTACGGAATCGCTCTCATTGACAGATACGCAAGCTTTTGACAGTCACCGCAGTATGCTGGAATTGGATCTGGACGGAGTAAGCATTTGTACGCCTAACGTTTCGCATCATGCCACGACGGTCGATTCCCTTCGTGCCGGCAAACAAGTCCTGCTTGAGAAGCCGATGTCCGTTACACTTGCAGAAGCTGTTGACATGGTGCAAACAGCTCGCGAAACAGATCGCATGCTGACAATCGGCTTTCAGCCGCGCTATGACCCTAATATGAAGCTTGTACAGGACATCGTGCAGTCCGGCAAGCTCGGCAATGTCTATTACGTTGAAACCGGCGGCGGACGCAGACGCGGTATGCCTGGCGGCACATTCATCAGCAAAGCACTCGCTGGTGCAGGCGCAATGGCGGATATCGGCTGCTACTCGCTTGATATGGCCTTGAACGCACTTGGCTACCCGCGCCCGCTTACCGTTTCGGCTTTTACAAGCAATCATTTCGGCACGAACCCGCTCTATCATCCCGAAGCAAGCAAGTTTGAAGTGGAAGATTTCGGCGTTGCGATGGTCCGTTTCGAGAACGATCTCGTGCTTCAGTTCAAGATCTCTTGGGCGATGCATATGGACTCACTCGGCTCCACGATGTTCCTTGGCACAGATGGCGGCCTCAAAGTCACTCCTCATGGCACCGGCAACTGGTCCGGCGTTTGGGATGGCAAAGTCGGCAGCATGACGCTGTACCATGATTTCATGGGCCAGCAGACATCTACTCCTGTTCCTGCTATTGAGCACAATAAAGACCTGTTCTTCGAGAAAGTCCGCGACTTCGTGGATGCGATTCGCGAAGGCCGCCCTGCCCCGATCCCGGGCGAGCAAATTATGATTCAACAAGCGATTATCGACGGTGTTATTCGTTCCGCAGAGCAGCGGCGCGAAGTTGAAATCGTATTGCCTTGGTAAGCTGATAAGCTGCCTGCGCACGACAAAAAAGCCTGCAAGCCAGGTACCCGCTCTTCTCCAGAGCGTGTATCCAGCTTGCAGGCTTTTGTCTTACTTGCGGAATCCCGGCAACGGCAGGAACAACATCGCAACAGGCAAGTTGCTGCCCGCAGCTAAGGTGAATACCATTTCAACGGATTCTTCCGAATTGCCTGTACGGTACAATACGACCGCTTCCTTATTATCTTTAAGAATCGTTTCATTCGCGACGGTGACGACCTGACCATTAACCATAAAGGCTCCGGTATAGTATCCGCCTCTCGCATTAAGAGCAATCAGTGTATTAGGCGCTACATGCGGCAATCGCAGTTTATAAAGAACGCCGAAATTGCCAATGTTGTACTCTAATTGACCGCTTGTATCATCGATTCCGTCTAAATACGTGTCCAGCTTCTTATCGCCAAGCATGATACGCTGCGGCGTTTCACCCAGTGAGTCACTCAGATCAATATCACGGTCTGAATTGTAGAACGTACCTCTGACATGCTTGCCGTCCCGTGGCATAATAGTCAAATTCGGCAGCTCCGCAATCGGATTCTTGCCTGCAGCTACGACGACGATTTGGAAGGTCAGCTCTTGGTCGGCATAGATATCTGCATAAGCCGACAGAACTTCCATGATTTTCATCGGCGTTTTCGAAATCTCAGGTAGAATCTCCTTCGTTTCATGCGGTCTGATCGTTAACCATCGTGGAGAAGGATTCTCGCCAATTGACTTCAAGTAACGCACGGTAGAAAGCTTACCGGTGTTGACTACATAGGGATCCGGTCCGCCGATTCCCATTGAGCTTGTGCTTACATTAACCGGTGTCCCGTTGTTGTTTGTGGCAAGCAGGTACATCTTGACCGGATAGCCGATGTTGTTCACATTATGGAACATGAATCGAACTTGCCCTGTTAGCTGTGCCTCGTAAGCAATCCCCTCTTGAAGCAGCGTCTCCGGGCTGTTGCTGCGCACCATCTGAGCCGATTCCGATTGGAAAGTATACGTCAATGCCGGAATATTCAGCACGGAATTGCTGTCGATGCTGAATTTATCACCGATTTTGGTAAACAACTTATTATATTCATCCCGTGTGTAGAGCACTTCCGGCGTCACCGTAACCGTCTTCGTAACGGAATGTACCATGCCATGACGATCCTCTACCTCAAGCGTAACTTGCTTATCGCCGGCGTCGAAGAATGCCTTATCATTGCCTGTCCATGTACGACGAACAATATCGTTCTCATCATCCGTACTTTGATCGATATAGGTAATATTCTCACCAATACGGTAGCTGGATCGTTCTGTCGTAAAGTCGGCAACAGGCGCCTGATTCGGCGGTTTAACTTCGACGGTTACAGAGAATGGATCGCTCCATAAACCGTTAATATCTTGTACCTGTCTCGTAATGGTATAGATCCCCGCTTCCGGGAACACATCCATACGACCTTCATATCGTTCGTCGACGAAGGGTGCGTCCGTGTAGTTAATCGAACGATCGATGTACGCTACCGTTGTTTGGCCTGCATAAATTTCAGTCGGCTGTACCTCGAAGAACGCTTTAGGTTTCTTCGGAACGACAACGGTATTCCATGACAACGAAATTTGCTTCCCTGCTACTGCAATCGCGCTGTCTGTAAGCACGCCCCATGAACGAAGCGGTACCATGAGGGAACCATTCAGAATAAACGGCTTCCCTGTCAGCTTAACAGGCGTTCCGCCGCGATAAGCATACAAGCTTCCAAGCTTGAAACGAAGGACATTCGAAGCGCCGGTTGCGATCGATTCCTTCTTCTTCGCATCATACGAGATAGTATACCCGTAACGGGATGCAATGGAGCTAAACGGAATAAATGTGGTATCTTTAATTGCTGTAACCGGCTGTGAGGATTGGTATGACTTCCCATTATGCTTCATTACCTTGCTTCCGATTTGCAAAATAAGCGTATCTGAGGCACCTTGAGCCGATGCCGTTTCGCTAGTAATGGTGGAGAATGGGAATATCAGGAACGATAAGATCAGTATCCATTTCAACGATTTCATGCTGCGTCTCCTTTGTTCTCTCTTAGTTGCAGACAGCGTAATTCGAAATGCGTGCTGCTGCTGTTTTGCCAGCCGCTGTTGTCACGTTAAACGTAACCGAGACCGGAAAGGTTGCGGGAGATTGGGAAGAGACAAGCTTTAGACACATCTGCGGAATCGTCGGTTAACCATTTACTCGCATGTTAATTAAGAAGAAAGTAGCCATCCCGATAAATGCTAGAATCGTTAAAATGGCTACAACCATTCGAACCTTCTTGGCTTTAATAATTCGCCCTACATCCGGCTGTTGCTTGGCCAGCGTTACGGAACGATGTACGAATAAAAATACGATTGCGAGCGTTACAAATACCATATTGGTTAAAAACCACAATTGCTGCCACATGCTTGTTACCTCTCCTAACCTTTCGCTTATGCATACTAGAGTAGACTAACGGAATCGGAACGAGATTGCAAACATTGGCGGCTGCGATTATCATGAAGAAACGGCAATAATTGAAAAGGATGATGAATGAAATGGTGCTGCAAGCAACTTCGGAAGCCGCTGTATTCCCAGGCTTTTCCGCAACTGATTTTGATGTCTTCGACGTCCCGGGCCTAGAAGCCCGCATGTCGTTATTAATTGAACGAATCCGGCCGAAGCTGCACGAGCTGGGCGAGCGGCTGTCTCCTTTCTTAACGGAGCTGTGCGCTGAGCCGATGTTCCCGCACGTTGCCAAACATGCACGCAGAACGATTAATCCGCCGAATGATACGTGGATCGCTTTCGCCCCGGGCAAGCGTGGTTATAAAATGTTCCCGCATTTCCAAATCGGACTGTTTGGCTCGCATCTCTTCGTGCAATTTGCCATTATTTACGAGTCTGATAACAAGTCGGTGTTTGCCGAGCACGCACTGAACCAATTGGACGACATTGCCAAGCATATCCCTGCCCATTATGTATGGTCCGGCAACCATATGGTACCCGGCGGAGATACGCAAGGCGAGCTTGGCGATGCCGGCCTTGTACAGCTGCTCCAGCGTCTTCGTACGGTGAAAGCCTCCGAGGCGCTCTGCGGCATCATTATCGACCGCAACGACCCGATCCTGCTGGACGGCGAAGCATTCATTCATAAAGTGAAGGAAACGTTTACGACAGTACTGCCGCTTTATAAAATGTCCTTCTAATACGTAACCTCAGCTAGGGCTGATTCCTTGTGTTCTTGCCCGAACATGCCGGAGTCAGCCCTTCTCGTTTCTTCTAGAGCCTAATCGATATTCCTGCGGCGATAATGTGGTCCACCGCTTGAACTGCCTGCTGAATGCACTTAATGAGGCAAAGCCAAGCATCTCGCCGATCGTTTCTACAGCATGTCTGGATTGCACCAGCAGCTCCTCAGCTTTCCGTTGTTTCATCAGACCCAAGAAGCGTTTCGGTGCAATGCCATACACCTTCTTGAATACCTCGTTACAATGACTCCGACTTACGAATAGCTGCTTTGAAATCTGATTAATTTCCATATTGGTATATACAGCCTCAAGGAGCTTCTGTTGAATGACATGAGCCAGCTCGACCTCGGAGGCATGAAGTAGTTTGCGGCTAACTTGCACGCCGTTGCCGGCTTGCAGCATTGTTGTCAGTTCTAGAGCATACAGGACCAGCCGCTGAACAGAGAGTTGAATGTTGTACTTTGCGAGTACGTCATAGTTATCAACATTCACGGCTGGTGGAGCATGCATAATGTCAGTTTCAGATGTATGATTTCGCTTGATATGACCGAGAAGATCAGCGAACTCCTCCTGCAATCGATCGATTCGCTGTGACAGATGAACATAGTTCATATCTTTCAGTGCATGGGTCAGCTCCGGGTCTTCGATGCCGAAATGGACGGAGAAATATACGAAGCCAAGGTTTGATTCATTAATCGTACTATGCTTGACCCCTGGACCAATTAGCAGCCAATCCCCCGTAGACATCACCACAGGTTCCCCGTGAATCCACTCTGTCAATTGTCCGTTATAACAGTGAAGAAGTTCATACCCACTGTGCTCGTGGAGCTGATAGGACCAACCTGCATCGACTTCTCTTAAATGACAATCGGAGACAGCAATTACGCTGCGCAGCATACGAAAGTGAAATGGAATAACCATGAGTAATCGACCTCTTCATCGTATAATGATCAATTCAATGATGTATTCGTTGCTTATTCTCCTCATTCTAACGACAAATGGTCAAATTGCAACGTGTTTTCGCCATAGTCTCTTCACCTTTAATGACCGTACAATAGGTTTATCAAGCGCTGAGGAGAGAAGCCGCTATGCAGGTTCATCTAAGTGAAGAACAGCTTGAATTTTATAAACGCCATCATTATGTACATCTGCGCAATGTAGTACCTGAGCAGGCTCTGAAGCTGGCAGAACGGATTATTAGCAATTGGGTCGATGATCTTGTGGAATCTTGGTCTGAACAGAAGCTGATTACCGATAAGAAACAAGAGCTGGACTTTCAGCATCGTCTCGTTCAGTTGTGGCATGACGCCGGGAAGCCCAAGTATGGCCGAAGCCCTCGCCGTGACCTCGTGGGCAGGGACATGTACGACTTCTTGAAAGATTCTGCGCTGCTCGATATTGCGCAGCAGCTGCTCGAAACAGAGGACGTTTCCGTTCACGGCATATTCAATGCCAGACCGAAGCTGCCGGACCAGAAGTGGACGGATACCCCTTGGCATCAGGACGCTCAATATTACCGCGACGCCGAGAACACTCACGTCGTATCCATATGGATGCCGCTGCAGCGTGTAACCGAATTTAACAGCTGTCTGCAGGTCGCGCCCGGTTTCTTCGACCGAACGTTGCTGGATGGCGTTATCGACGAGGAGACGAACTTTCTGGGGCTTAAGCGCGAGGATGCCGATAAGCTTACCGCACTTTCCGTAGAGATGCAGCGTGGGGATGCCCTTTGTTTCACCCAGCTCCTCCCCCACCGAGCGCTGCCGAACCAATCGGACGCCGTACGCTGGTCCATGGATATCCGCTATGAAGCGACGTCGGTCGCAACGGAAAGCGGCAAAGCACAAGGCTTCATTGCCAGAAGCCCAGTGCATCCGGAAAGCGAAGCATCCTATGAACAGTGGCTGAGTCAGTGGACGGCAATTCCTGCCGGGAGTTATTGATAGAATTGAACAAAGCCTTACGTCCATGATGGACGTAAGGCTTTGTTCATGAATTCAATAATTTAAGCAGCTACTGCCTTCTTAGCAGCCACGCGTTGGCGTTTCGCTTTACGGAAGAAGAACAGCTCATAGATACAAGGGATGATAAGCAGTGTAAGCAATGTTGCCGCAGCCAAACCACCGATAACCACGATCGCTAAGCTTTGCGATACGATGCTTCCACTCTCAGATGAACCGAAGACGAGCGGCAGCATAGCCGAGATCGTTGCGATTGCCGTCATGAGAATTGGGCGAGCACGCGTTACCGCTGCTTCTACCAATGCTTCACGGATACCCATCCGTTGTTCGTTCTGTTTCACGCGGTCAATCAGAACGATCGCGTTCGTGACCACGATACCGACGAGCATGAGCGCTCCGAACACCGCCGTGAAGTCAGGCGATACGTTCGATACGAGCAAGGCTACGACTGCTCCGATTGCTGCAAGCGGAAGCGAGCACAGAATGGCAAGCGGTGCACGCAAGGTTTTGAATGTGACTACCATGATCAAGTATACGATACCGATCGCAACCAGCATGATGATACCCAAATCCGCGAAGTCTGCCGATTGATCTGCAGATGCGCCGCCAACGGTGAACGTTACACCTTCAGCTGCTTTAAGAGCATCCACTTTCTTCGTAATTTCTTTACCTACGATCGACAATTGACTAGGATCTACATCAGCCGTTACACGAACATAAGCTTTGCCGTCTTTATGATAGAATACGCTAGGCTGTTCGCTCTTCACAAGCTTAGCAACGGAAGAAACCTTAGCAGGGCCTTGTGCTGTCATAACAGTCAATTCATTCAGGTCGTTTTCCGATTTCGGATCCGCAAGCGGTTGAAGAATGACGTTAGTTGTACGATCATCGATATTCACAGTACCCAGTGGAATTGGATTCATCATCCCCTGAAGTTGTTGTGCAATCTCTTGACCGTTTGATTTCAAAGGATCCACTTGGAACGTGAACACAGGTTTCATTTGCTCTTGATTCGATTTCACTTTGATGACATCTTTGACCGGTTTAATGGCAGCCATCACTTGCTCTGCACCTTTGGAGATCGCATCGAGATCATCGCCGGATACGTCAACCACAACCTGAGTGGAGCTTCCGCCGCCGGCAAAATCCATTGCCCCCGCATTCAGATCTGCTCCCGGATAGGAGGAGCGCTGACCTTTCACATCACTGATCAGCTTCTCAGCGTCTGCGCCTTCCTTCATATCAACCAAGTAAGTAACCAAGGTAGGAGAAGTTACCTCACCGTATTGCGCCCCATCTGCGCTGTTCCCGTTCTGCATGAGAACCCAGTCAATATCGTTACGATCGTTCAAGAATGTCTCAAGCTTGCGACCTTCTGCGATTACTTTATCAGTCGGCGTATCGCTCGAATATTCCAACGTTACGGATAAGTTCGCTGCGTTGGAGGAATCAATAGCCCCTTTAGGCATCGACATGTACGCACCAACAGAACCAACAAGCAGCAGGACGGCAATGACAAGCGGAACCCATTTATGCTGCAAGTTCCAGTTTAAGAAATTGGCAAAACGTTTGGAGCCTTCGTGCTCCTTCATCTTCGTGTTACGCAGCAGCACCGCGCTTAGAATCGGTACTACCGTTAGAGCAACCAGCAAGGATGCTAGGAGCGAGTAACTTACGGTTAATGCAAATGGCAGCAGGAACGCTTGAAGCGAACCGCGCAGAAGTCCCATTGGCAGGAATACGGCTACTGTCACAAGCGTGGAAGACGTAATCGCTGTTGCAACTTCCTTCGTTGCGTCCATGACAAGACCAACCGAGAACGTTTCTTTCTGCAAGCGGCGATAGATATTCTCGATGACGACGATACTGTCATCCACGAGACGGCCAACCGCAACCGCAACACCGCCGAGCGTAATAATGTTAAGCGTTACGCCGGATACTTGAAGCAAGTAAAGTGTAATACCAAGCGAGAGCGGAATCGATACGATTGTCACAAGCGTAGCTCTCAGATTACGCATGAACAGCAGGATTACGATTGTTGCGAACAGTGCGCCCATCAATACTTCACGAAGCATCGAGTTTACGGAATGTACAACTTGCTCCGATGTGCTCGAAAGCACTTTGATTTCGACGCCTTTCATATCCTTGTTCAGACGCTCTACTTCGGCATTCACACCGTCGCCGACTTTAACGGCATTGGCATCCGCTGTTTTGGAAATCGTGAGCATGAGCACATTCTTGCCATCCAGGCTGCTGATGCTCTCTTGCTCGGTTTGAGCTTCCACTTTAGCAACATCGCCAAGCGTTACGCCTGCTGCTACCGGAAGCTTGCGAAGCGTATCCAGATCGTTAATCGCCGCTTCCACATTGATGTTGCCGGAAGCGCCATCGATTGTTTTCTCGCCAATGGAAGCCGCAACGCCGCGGCCTTGAAGCACGCCCATAAGAGAAGCGAACGGAACGCCTTTCTCTGCCAGCTTAGCCGAATCCGGAATAACGGAGATATTGGGGTTCGATTTGCCGCCAAGCGACACATCGCCTGCGCCATCTACTTTCTTAAAGGCGTTAATCAGGTCTTTCTCCATTTTCTCACGGTCTTTCGCCGCTACTCCATCTAAGTTAATGGATACCCAAGAGATTGGAATCATGGATGTGTTGAATTGTACAACGTACGGAGGCATAACGCGCTCCGGCAATTGAACCGAGCGAATCGCCGCTTCAACCTCCGCTTTTGCTTCTTTCATGTTTGTTTTGGAATCGAAAGCTAAGTCGATTTTGGAGAATCCGTTACCGGAGGATGACGTCATGAGGCTCTTGCCTTTCACGAACTGTACCGCTTCCTCCAGTTTGGCTGTAACGCCGGTTTCCATCGATTTGGCATCATAACCAGGTCCGATTGCTGCAATCGTAACCATCGGATTATCAGCTTCAGGCAAGAACTCCATCGGAAGCCTGTAGTAGCTGATTACCCCCATCACGAGTGCCATTAGCACTACGAGTTTCATAGCGGCTTTATTGTTAAAAGCCCATTTGGTAATAAACTGCATTTCTACCTTTTCCCCTTTCATATGGTTCTCCTCAGAACTCCTTGTTAAAGAATACCTTTTTCAGATAGGGGATGTAAACGTCTGTAGACCAGTATTTATCCCCGACCTAAGGCGGAGGCGGAAGTAAGTCTTCGGACAAAATGAGTGATTACTCACTTTACAGAAAGATCTTATTAGGAGTAAAATAAATGTGAGTGATCACTCATTTTCAAGCGAGGATGTGAGCCCAAATGACTAATTTATCAACCTCAGCTTCACCTGCTCCGGTTGTCGATGTGCGCTCCGTTACACGACGCTTCGGCAGCAAAACCGTTCTGGACGACATCTCCTTGCAAGTAGAACGCGGCGAATTGTTCGGCCTGCTTGGTCCTTCCGGCTCCGGCAAAACAACGCTGATTAAGCTCATCACCGGTATAGATAAAGCCGACGGAGGTTCTGTCTACATGCTGGGCGAGCAGATGCCGAAGCTGTCGATGCTTCAGCGCTTCGGCTATATGGCGCAGTCGGATGCGCTGTATAACGAACTTACAGCCAAGGAGAATTTGACGTTCTTCGCTTCCTTGTACGGACTTAAAGGTCCGCGCATGATGCAGCGGATCGAAGCTGCGATGACGATCGTCAATCTCCAAGATGATCTGAACAAGACCGTTGCTGCTTATTCCGGCGGGATGAAACGGCGCCTGTCGCTAGCCCTCTCCTTGCTGCACGAGCCGGAGCTGCTCGTTCTCGATGAGCCAACGGTCGGCATTGACCCCGTATTACGGCAGTCGATTTGGAAGGAGCTTGGCGAAATGCGCAAACGAGGTACAACGATTGTACTTACGACGCATGTCATGGATGAAGCAGACAAATGCGATCGACTGGGACTCATCCGAGACGGCAAGCTGACTGCACTCGGTACTCCGGACGCAATCAAAGCAAGCAGTGGCAGCTCGACGATCGAGGAAGCTTTTATCGTATATGGCGGAGGTGTTCGCGAATGAGGATCAGAGCGCTTGCCATTCGAATCATCCGTCAATTTGTTCGGGACAAACGAACGCTGGCACTCCTGTTTCTAGCTCCGCTGCTTATTCTTACATTAATGAAGCTTGTATTTAACGGAAACACGGTAGAACCTCAGATCGGCGCTGTACAAATCCCGGCCGCTATCGTTGAACGGCTGGAGAAGGCCGATGCTGAAGTAACGACTTACGATACGGCTGCGGCAGCTGAGCAGGCACTCCAAGACGGAGATCTGGACGCAGTGCTTTCACTTGGCGGCGGAGGAAAACCTGCGATTACCCTGGAAGGAAGCGACCCCGCTTCAAGTAAAATGGTGCTGCTCCTGCTGCAGCGCATGATGGGTGCTGATATGCCTGCAGTTCAGCCATCGATTACGTATTTGCACGGCAGCGAGGACATGGCCTCCTTCGATTCCTTCGGGCCTGTATTGATCGGCTTCTTCTCGTTCTTCTTCGTCTTCATGCTGGCAGGCGTATCCTTCCTCAGAGAACGAACAAGCGGCACATTGGAGCGTCTGCTGGCTACGCCGATTCGGCGCTCAGAAGTCGTACTCGGATATTTATCCGGCTTCGGTTTATTTACACTGCTTCAAGCAGCGTTGATTGCATGGTTTGCCATTAACGTCCTTGGCCTCTATATGGATGGGTCCATCTGGCTCGTGCTCATGATGAACCTGCTTTTATCGTTAACCGCGCTGACGCTAGGAACGCTCTTGTCTTCTTTTGCAAGCAACGAGTTTCAGATCATCCAGTTCATTCCGCTTGTCGTCGTGCCTCAAGTCTTCTTCTCGGGCTTGTTCAACTTAGATTCCATGGCACCTTGGCTGCAGAAGCTAAGTACCATCATGCCGCTCTATTACGGGGCAGATGCGATGCGAGGCATTATGATTCGAGGCGAGGGCTGGAGCGATATTCAGCTGGATGTCTACGTGCTCGTAGGGTTCTCGACTGTCTTTGCCTTGCTGAACGTACTTGCACTAAAGAAACACCGTGCCATTTAATCCGATCACACTTCTGTGATATCATCAAGATTAACGAATTGAACGTGGTGATGGCATGAAGGAGTTGATCGTGATGAACGGGAATGAAACGATGGAACAATGGGTGGAAGAGCTGCTCCGAAACGATAGCGGCGGAGAGAAAATGACCGAGAAGCAGGTGAAAATCCTACAATCCGCCATTGAGATCTTCGCCGAGAAGGGTTTCGCAGGCTCCTCCACCAGCGAGATTGCGCAGCGTGCCGGAGTCGCGGAAGGTACGATATTCCGGCATTACAAGACCAAGAAGGATTTGCTGCTCTCGATTGTGGCGCCTGCGATGACGAAGCTGATTGCTCCCTTCGTCCTGCGTGGCTTCAACAAAGTGCTCGATGCTGACTACGAGAGCTTCGAAGGTGTTATTCGTGCGATGATTGAGAATCGAATCGAGTTCATATCGAAGCATCGCAACATCTTGCGGATTTTAATGCAGGAGATTCCGTTTCATCCGGAACTGCAGGAACATTTTCAACGGGATGTGCTCGGAAAGGTGCTCAGCCGACTTCAGAAGCTCGTGACGCAATTTCAAGCGAAGGGGCAAATGGCGGAACTGCCTTCCATGACAGTCGTGAGGCTCAGCATCTCCGCCATCATGGGCTACATTGCCGTTCGTACCTTGTATGGAGAGCGCAATGACGCCGTTTGGGACGATAAGCGAGAACGAGAGGAAACCATTACGTTCATCATGCGTGGTCTCGGCATAACCAAATAAGTTGTGACATGCAAAAAGCACCTGCCTCATTTATGCCATAGCGGCATCCTGATGCAGGTGCTTTTTATTTTAACGTTGGGATACGGATTTCGTTTGTTCTACCGATGAACTGTCTAGCAATCGGAATCGCAGCAGCAGCGTAAGCGCCGCTAGCGACAACAGCCCGCCAGCTACATAAGGGAGCGTCAAGTCGACCGTGAAGAGGAACGCTCCAAACAGCGGGCCGATAATCCGTCCCAAGCTGTCCATGGACGAGCTCAAGCCTGATGCGACACCTTGTCCGACGGTTGTCTTCTGCGTAATCAACGATGTCACGCACGGACGAATCAGCGCGTTGCCGATTCCGAAGATCGCCAAGTAAATCGTCGAGCTGAGCAGCGAGTGTGATGTAACCAAGAGAAGGAAACCGACAGCCGATATAATAAGGCCTGCCGTAATATACATCGGCTCTTGGCCTTTGCGAATCCGTCTGCGGACGATTCCGCCTTGAACCAGTGCACCGACGAGACCGCAAACGAGAAACATCACGCCTACTTGTAACGGAGTGACATCGAAGCGCTTCATACCGAACAGCTGCAGCGTCGCTTCAAGCCCTGCGAGCGATAAAGATACAATCAGCGCGAGTACATATAAGTATTTGACCGAGCCTGTAAAAGCACTCCAGCGCGAAGGCTTCGCTTCGCCCGCCGCTTGCCTCATTTCCGGCGTCAGCGATTCCGGCAGCTTCGTGACCGCGATTAGGAATGTGACGAGTGCGAGTGCCGCTGCCGCGAAGAATGGCGTGTTCTGCGAAACGAGACTCAGCAAACCGCCGAAGCCGGGTCCGATCGTAAAGCCAAGGCCGATCGACATGCCGACAAGCCCCATTCCGCGTGTCCGCTGCTCCGGCGGCGTTATATCCGCAACATAAGCGACGATAACGGACGTGACAGCTCCCGAGAACAACCCGCCGAGCAGCCGCGATGCATACATAATCGGCAGACTTCCGTCTGCGATACCGAATAATAGGAAGCTGGCCGCAAAGCCGAGCACGCCGGTAAGAATAACCGGTCGACGTCCGATACGGTCGGACAGTCCGCCCCATAGCGGCGAAAGCAGAAAGGATACCGCCGAATACACGGAAAGCATCATGCCTGTATGAAATTCTACAGATCCCGGACTCGCTTTCTTAATAAGCTCCGGCAAAACCGGAATAATAATCCCAAACCCGATAAATGTCGTAATAAGCATGACCATTACTATGCCAAGTCGTTTGTCTTTGTTTTGTGTCATTTTGTTCCCTCCACCCCATCATGTTACCACATCTGCTTTATGTCTTGTTATGAACAAATGAAGAACAAACAAGAGAAGCAGAACGGCTCCGCTGACCAGAAAAGGAGAATGAGGACCGAGCATATCCCATAGCTTGCCGGACATAATGCTGCCAAACACCATACCAAGGCCTTCAATTGTAAGGAAGAATCCCCATACCGCTCCACGTTCCGATTTGGGAATTGCTTGAGCAATCAGTGCGTTCCAAGCCGGAATAATACAGGCATAGCCCAGTCCGACAAACGCCACGATAAGCATAACGAGCGGTAAACTACGTGTGTAACCGAGAACGGACAACGAGATCGCTGCCGTCAGAAATCCGACATGAAGAAACCACTTCGTGCCGAAACGATCGACCCATTTGCCGACCGGAATTAGCCCGATTACCGTTACCGCACCACCTGCAACAAGATACATGCTGTACTGCTGCGGAGTTAGGTGCAGGACAGTACGTGCGTATTGCGTCAGAACAGGCGTAAGAAGCCCCAGCGCAAAGTTCTGCGTAAACATCGCCGGATACAGCAGCTTACTTGCATGCAAGGAACTGCTCACCTTGGCAAAATATCTGCGTACCCGCTCCCGCATCGATAACTGTTCATGAGCTGTTTCAGAAGTCGCGGCAACCGGTGCTTCTTCTCGATTTTCCAGCTCCATCGACCGTTTCTTCCCTGGCAGCAGCAGCGCGACGATGATAACGACAACCATCATCCCAATCAATATTCGAAAGGCAGGTGCATAGGTGTGCGTGATGAAGAAATTTATAACGATCGGACCGCAGCCGACGCCAGTCAGCCAAGCCATGTAAACAACACTCATTATCGTGCCGCTCGACTCATTGCCGGCCACAGTAGTTGCTCCATTGATGACGCATGGCCATAGCGGTGAAGTCCCGATCCCGAGCAGCAGACAAGCAACGACAATCCAGCCCATACCGTGCAGATAGGAAACGATCAGCACCGACGCACTCGTGAACAAGACGCCGAATAGCATGACGTAGCGGTACCCCATACGGTCGATAATCCAGCCAAGCGGACTGCGAAACGCGTTATCGCCGATGTATTGCAGAGCAAGTGCCCAGCCTACCGCATACGCAGATAAATGGAGCACTTCCCTCATATAAACAGGGAGAATCGAGACGAGCAAAGCACCCTTCACGAATTCAACCAAATACATAATGATGAGCAGCTGGACGACGAATGGTGACGACAAAACCTTTTTTCCTGCCCAGCCCTTACCGATACTCATGTTCGCTCCCCTTTTCTGCTCATTAATCGTGGTGGCTATGTAGACTCTAGTCTCAACAAAAATGTTGCTTGCAATCCCCCCTAGTTTTGCTATACTCAACTTTGTTTGTTACAATCCACACGAAAGGCTGGGATGAATGCTATGGATCATACCCGGACTCCGCTGTTTAGCGCATTGCGCACTCACGCGGCCAACAACCCTGTACAATTTCACATTCCCGGACACAAAAAAGGAGTAGGGAGCGACGCTGAGTTTCGCGAGTTTATTGGAGACAACGCGTTGTCGATCGACCTTATAAATATTGCTCCGTTGGATGATTTGCACCAACCGACCGGCGTCATTCAAGAAGCCCAGAAACTGGCAGCTGATGCTTTCGGAGCTGATTATACCTTTTTTTCGGTACAAGGAACAAGCGGCGCAATCATGACAATGATCTTGACGGTCTGTAACCCAGGCGACAAAATCATCGTACCGCGTAATGTTCACAAATCCATTATGTCGGCCATTATTTTTGCCGGTGCGCGTCCTGTCTTTATCTCGCCGGCTCGTGATTCCAATCTTGGGATCGATCACGGCATTACGACGCGTTCCGTTAAACGTGCATTGGATCGTCACCATGATGCAAAGGCAGTTCTCGTCATTAACCCGACTTATTATGGAATCTGCGCGGATTTGAAGGAAATCGTCGAGCTTGTACATAGCTACGACATTCCCGTACTCGTCGACGAAGCACATGGCGTGCTGATTCATTTCCATGAGAAGCTGCCGATGTCTGCCATGCAGGCGGGCGCCGATATGGCGGCAACAAGCGTTCATAAACTGGGCGGTTCCATGACACAAAGCTCGGTTCTGAATGTAAAGAGCGGCCGCATCAATGCGCAGCGCGTACAAACGATTATCAGTATGCTGACGACCACATCGACGTCTTACATCCTGTTGTCCTCACTGGATACATCGCGGCGCAACCTGGCCATTAACGGTCATGATATGGCTGAGAAAGCAATTTCTCTTGCTCAGCTTGCACGTGCTGAGATTAACAAGATGCCTGGCTTATATTGTATCGGAGAAGAAATTCTCGGCGACGAAGCGACCTATGACTACGATCCGACGAAGCTGGCTATTCATGTCCGCCACCTAGGTATTACCGGATACGAGACCGAGAACTGGCTGCGCGAGCATTACAACCTTGAAGTTGAGCTCAGCGATATGTATAACATTCTGGCGCTCGTTACTCCCGGCGATACTTCCGACTCCGTTGGCACACTGCTCACGGCCCTGCGCGATCTGGCCGAGCAGCATCAAGGAAACGAAGCCAATGAGCTTGTCGTTAAGATTCCGGAAATCCCGCATCTCTCTCTGACGCCGCGTGAAGCCTTCTACGGTCAGACTGAGGTTGTCCCGTTCAAAGAATCAGCCGGCCGCATCATTGCAGAATTTATCTACGTGTATCCGCCGGGTATTCCGATACTTCTGCCGGGTGAAGTCATCTCTCAGACGAATATCGATTACATCACCGATCATGTGGAAGTCGGCTTGCCGGTGAAAGGTCCTGAGGATCGCAGCATCCAATTCGTCAAAGTTATTTTCGAAGAAGAAGCTATTTCTTAGTTCACAGCTATACAGCTTACTTCTTATGCTACCATGTACGAAAGCAAGTCCCCAGCTACCGAAGAGCAGGCTGGGGACTTTTCGTATCTCTGGGGCCACGTTATTGGCGGTTATTGTCAATCCTTTTTCAGAATGCTATGATGTGGGAGGGGGTGGGCATAATGGGTCAAAGCGCTTACATTAAATTCGTGCAAGGTTCAGCAGTTGAACGTCTCAGCCTCGATGAGGTGAAGGAAAGGCTTGGCCGCTACCGGGAACAGACCTCGCTAACCGGTCAGCAGCTTGGATGGGACTACACCGAATCCGCTTTTCCCTATACCGTTGAAACGAAGCCGGGCGAAGAGAATCGTTGGTTCTACTTGAAAGGCATTTCGCCGCAGTACAACTACATCTTATTCGGAGTCGGCACGCAGGAGTCCGGTGATCAGAGCATCTCGCATGTGCAGGTCGTGCTCCCCGATACCGCAACACACGGCGACAAATCCAAAGCCAATGAGCTTTGCAAATATTTCGCCAAGCACTTAAAGGCTGAGCTAACGATGTTTAACGGCAGAACCATTTACTATAATCCTCGTAAATAACGAAAAACTCCGAAGCCATGGCGGCATCGGAGTTTTTGTTTTCTCTATTTTGCATATACGCTGTTTTATGCTTCGTTCTCGCTCTTCGCGATTTCTTCATAAATCTTCGTTACGCGTTCCCACTCTGCATCATCTTCAATGCCAACCAAGAATGCTTCGCCGTCCTCTTCTTCAATACGGAAAATAACGCCGTCAGCTTCCGGATCGTTGCGGTCCAGCAATACGGAATAAACTTGCTCTTCGGATTCGAACGTAAATACCATGACCATTTCACGTTCAATGCCTTCCTCGTCCGTGACAAGGAATACGTGTTCTTCGTGATCATGATCGTGGTTGCAATTCTCATCGTGCACGTGATCGCTCATTGTATACCCTCATTTCCATTAATGATTCATTTCCTTCGTATCGTAACATGGAACAATCTCAGGGTCAAACGAAAGCGCCGCATCCTGTGGAATGCAGCGCTTAGCGTATATCTATTGAGCTTTGGCCGTAATTGTTTTCTCGGAAACCAACTTCCAATCGTCGCTGCCGGCTACTTTCATGTAAAATCTAATCGTATATTTGCCTACATCGTCAAAGGTATAGTTGATATCATCCGTGCGATACCAGAAGTTATCCTTCTGTATCGTAATGTTCTCCGATTGAATCAACGTGACATTACTCTTCGGATCCTCGATTGTTACCTTTACAGCAGAAATATCGGTCTGAAGGTTATCAATCTGGGCAAACACTTTGAATGCAAACTTATTCCCTTTCAGAACGTTACCGAAGATCGTATTATCCTTGAATAAGAACATGTGAACATTAGGCTTATACAACGTAACCTTCTTCGATGCCTCATCCCAATATACGATGGATTGCAGCGTATTGGCTACTTGGCGAACTGATAAGTATGTTTTGCCGTCAGTAAAAATCCCCGCGTCGTCTAGCTCATTTCCGTTCACGATAACCCGCACCCGTTGAGAAGCGGAATCCGCAAAGAGCATGGTGCCGCCCCACAGCGACAATACCAACGTCAACATGAGAAGTCTTCTGAACTTCATGGTAGTAAACCTCCGTCCGTAATCTGGATGTATGGTTATACTCACCAAGTCGTCCAAAGTTGCGCCAGTTCACAAAAATTTTTCCTTACCAAAACCTGTCACATTATGTTGAAACATGCGCTTGCCTGGGAAATACTAACGGGAAATGGATGCCGACTTTATACGTAGGTCCGCGTCAAAATACACGGTACGCCTTTTCCCATTGCTCCCGGCTGCTTCATGCCTTCATAATAACGCATCCCTCTTGCACAAGGGGTTTTACATACTGCACAAGTGTCCGAAAGCACAAGCTTCAGTACTGCCTGCTTCCGATCCGATGGACTTTTCTTCTTCTTGACGACTTTACCTTTAGGAGCCATATTGATCCGCACCTGCCTATCTTCGCATTCCGTTCATAGCTATCGTATGATTGAATAGGCACCGGTGTGCATGGCAGAAGAACGCTCGATTCCGATTGCGGATTAGCAAGGTTTTCCTTTTCATTTGCATACAGAAATGATAAATTGAATAGTAACGTACAGCTTAGGGAGGATGTCCCGATTGGATATTCAAATGCTCGGAACGGGTAGTGCATTCGCCAAAACCTACTTCAATACGAATGCTCTATTTTATACAGATCGCCACACCCTATTGCTTGATTGCGGTACCACAGCGCTGCTCTCAATGCATCAGCTTGGAAAGTCCGTTAACGAGATCGATGCCGTACTCATCAGCCATATTCATGCCGACCATATCGGCGGCTTAGAAGAGTTCGCCTTTCAAATGAAGTTTATATATAAGCGCAAGCCGAAACTGTTTATCCATGAATCACTGGTTAACTCCTTATGGGAAAGCTCTCTAAAGGGTGGACTGCTGCAGGATGAATGTTCGGCGCTTGAGGATTATTTTGAAGTTATCCCGCTGCAGACAGGTGTCAGCACAGAGCTTCTGCCCGGATTCGTTGTCGAAGCGATACATACCGAGCATATTCCAAATAAGTTTAGTTACTCTTTCCTGATTAATGAGAACTTCTTCTATTCGGCGGATATGAGGTTTAATCCCAGCCTACTGGAACGACTGGTACAGGATGGGGTTCAGACGATCTTTCATGACTGCCAGCTGAAGCCTCCGGGAGCCGTACATGCAACACTTCAAGAGCTGCAATCGCTTCCTGCTCATATTCAAGAACGCATCTGGCTCATGCACTATGATGACAGTAAGCCGAAAGACCTCGAACGAGATGGCATCATGCGATTCGTAGAGCAGCATAAGCGATACACCTTCTAGTAGGGTCATAACGATAACAAGCCCGCTGCACCGCAGCGGGCTTGTCTTGCTTTATCTCAGACTGGCTTGACTGCTAGAAATTAGGCAGTTGATCCAGATTGTTCGTCGGATCTCCATCTGCATCCCCTCGAATGTAATGCTCGCCGTCTTTTCCTTTAAATACGTTCACTCCGGCAATCGTGCCGTTATTCGCTTCTGCCAGTGCCTGCTCGTAATTGAGTACGCGACCCGAGGAAGTCTTAAATGCCATTAAATCTCCATCGCCATTCTTCTGTGCGGCAACGAACCTCTCAGCAGCAGCAACGCTCTCTTGCACACTTTCGTTATCTGGACTGTTCATGGTTGTTTCCTCCTCTGCGCTTGCATAGCGCTCAAGTAGGATGGCTCATATTCTCTGCTATTATTCAGGAGCAAGGAATCGGGAAACCAAAAAAATCCGGTGTGCCCCGCGGACACCACCGGATTTATGGGTTGTTTTCTTCACGTAGCGGAGGCTTCTGCTGGCGCGAATTCGCCGCACCCGGTAAAGCAGGTGTCATATCTTTGGGTTTGTTAGGTGAATCATATACTTCACCGAACACGGATCGCGTTGTTGGATAAACCGTGCTTAGCACATTTTCCTGGTTGACGACCTTAATGGTCGGGACCGTGTCTGAAGCATGTCGCTGTAAGCACCCGGAACAAATCAATAAACATAGAGCAGCTCCAATTGCTTTCCTCAACTATACCACTCCCTATGGATCGAATTACCATTTTGGGAATAGTATACCCGCGCTGTCACCAAAGCAAACTTAACGCTTGGATTTCAGCTCCGGCGGCAGCTTTCTTCTCCACACAAATGCTTCATCGTAAGCAACTGTATCATGGATCACCATCTTTGCCACGCACACGCAAACCGTACCGACGATACTGAACAATCCAACCAACCACACCGCCAAATGGGCAGCTTCCGCCACTAGACAACCCGCCTCTCCACTGATAAAAGCTTGAGTACACCTTATGCGGGTTTACAGTAAATTAGACTATTTTATTGCGAAAACTTGTTGACATCTTATTTGCCGTTTGATATATTAATTCTTGTCACTAATGAAGCAACACTTTATGATCTGGTAGCTCAGCTGGGAGAGCACTATCTTGACAGGGTAGGGGTCACAGGTTCGAACCCTGTCCAGATCACCATAATTTAAACGCCGAAACCCGCGTAATTGCCGGGTTTTTTCTTTTGTCTACCAAAGGGTTAAAACTGGTTCAGACACGAGTTGATGCGAAACAGATAAATTCAAAAAGCCCCCAACCCCTTGGTATTACTGGGATTGTGGGCTTTGGATAGCGCTAGCCATCCCTTGTAAGGTTAGTTATTTGGGAATATCTTTTCTAGTGCAGCCCGCTGAGGAGGCTTAATGTTTATTATCGAACGAATTCGTTTTGCTTTTAGTTCTGCATCATCCACTGTAGTGGACTGACCTAAAGCGATTAGCATACCCGCTGCAACGGTTCCAGTTCTGCTTTTTCCGCCACCGCAATGAAAGCCTACCTTTTTACCGCCTTTATACGCTTCCAGGACGTGATTAATGGCTTGCTTGAATAGTTCTTCCTCTATGTCATCTGTGTTGTCTTCGAGCGGCACTAGTATCCACTTCACACCAGCTTCCGGATAAGCGCACTCTGTTGCTTCCGCTCGTAGGTCAACGATTACTTCAACGCCTTCTTTTTTTACCATTGCTTCTACATCAGCAGCCCCACCCATGAAGATCATGTTGTCGTGTAGAGCATGATAATTCTTTTCCTGAGACATGTGGTTATTTACCCTCTTTCACAAACTGCTCAATGCGATTTTTAATCGAATTGCGAACTTCACGGAATTTAGCTGTGATTTCTTCCTCTGTTCCTGTTGCTTTAGCAGGATCATCAAAGCCCCAGTGCCATCTCTCCGCTTTGTCATTATGAACAACCGGACAATTATCATTTGCGTGTCCACAGAGCGTGATGATGTAATCCGCCTGTTTTAAAATTTCAGAATCAATGACGTCGGATGTATGACTTGAAATATCGATACCTGCTTCATTCATGGTTTGAACTGCACGTGGGTTTAAGCCATGTGCTTCAAGCCCTGCGCTTCTAACCTCATATTTATCACTGCCGAGTGCTTTTAGAAAACCATCGGCAATTTGGCTTCTGCATGAGTTTCCTGTACATAGAAAGTAAACGAGTGGCTTATTCATTATGGTTGATCTCCCTTGTTGTGTATTTGTTTAATTTGAACAACTTCATCAAGACGTTCTCTTCTAGGACCGAATATTGCTTTGACTAGCAATGCAACTGCGATTGTAATTACCATGAAAACAGCAATTAATACCCAAACATTAATGCTTGTGGAGTTAATTAAGTGCAGCCACAGATAAAGTCCGGTAAGCGTAATAAATAGCGTCGGAACTGTCAGTACAATGCCTGTTTTAAAATAATTGCCCCATGTGATTTTTACATCCTTACGTGATAGCACATGTAGCCATAAAAGAGTTGCCAGTGAACCAATCGGTGTAATCTTCGGACCCAGATCACTACCGATCACATTTGCGTACACAAGTGATTCTCGAATAACACCTTCCGTTGCCGTTCCTTTAATAGCAAGGGCATCTATCATAACCGTTGGCATATTGTTCATGATCGAAGACAATATCGCAGCTAGGAAACCCATGCCCAACGTGGAGATAAAGAGTCCCTTATCAGCCACGGCTTGAATGACATCTCCGAGCTCGTCAGTAAGTCCAACATTACGAAGCCCATATACAACGACATACATACCAATGGAGAAGATCACAACCGCCCATGGAGCATCTTTTAGGAGCTTCCATGTATGAACTGGGCTACGTCTCGCAGCCAGTATAAACCACACTGCAACTATGCCAGCAATGACAGAGACCGGAACATGGATGAATTGACTTACCAGATACGCAACGAGAAGCACCGCTAATATAATCCATGACAACCTAAACATTTTCTTATCCTTGATGGCATCAACAGGCTTTTTGAGTTGCTTCAAATCATAATTGCCTGGGATGCTCTTGCGGAAGAACAGGAACAAGACCAGAAGGCTTGCGAGTAGAGAAAACATATTTGGAATGATCATCCGGCTTGCATATTCGACAAATCCGATACCAAAATAATCAGCCGATACAATATTAACGAGGTTACTGACCACAAGCGGAAGTGAAGTTGTATCGGCAATAAATCCACTTGCCATAATGAACGGCAAAATCATCCGCTGGTCAAATTTAAGTGCACGTACCATCGCCAGAACAATCGGTGTCAATATAAGCGCTGCACCGTCATTAGCGAAGAATGCCGCCACAGCTGCGCCTAAGAGAACAACATACACAAACATCAGCTTACCATTGCCTCTTGCAAGTCGAGCCATGTGCAAAGCAGCCCATTCAAAGAAACCAATCTCATCTAAAATAAGTGAAATCAAAATGATTGCAACGAAGGCAAGTGTTGCATTCCACACAATACCGGTTACGGTACCGACATCTGCAAAACTAACGACCCCGAATATTAAAGCAAGAACCGCACCACCGCTTGCCGACCAGCCGATATTAAGTCCTTTTGGCTGCCAAATTACAAACGTTAAAGTGATTAAAAAAATAAGAAAAGCTATTATCGTCATGTTGAACCCCCATATCATCTGCCATCACTTGAATCTGTTCATTAAGATACTCCTTATGCACCAATCACCCGCTGTTCATTCAGCAGCTGAAGCACTTTTTCTTTTATTTCATCCCGTACTACGCGAAACTCGTCAATGTTACCATCTTCGTCAGCCTTTGGAGTCGGATCTGGTATTTCCCATTTCAGTATTTCAAATGGAACAACCGGACAGCGTTCATTTGTATGATGTATTTTATAAAAACAGCCCACCGGTATCCAGCGTGCGAGAATTACTAATTAGCAGCATTTATTTTTCAGGCGCATATCTGTTAGCTCCACCTTTTGAGGTGCAGGGGTGACACAGCAAACATCTTGTTGGGCACTCACATGGTCTTCTGCTGCTTCAAACTCGCTATCCTCTTTGGTGTAGAACACTTCCCACGGATTACCTTCTGGATCAGATACCCAAATCTTATCCTGCACCGCGTAGCAACATGTTGTATTCATTTCGTCGAACGAAACCAAACCAGCGTCTTGTAAGCGCGCTTTTGTCGCGAGCACTTCTTCTGTGTTTTGTACTTGGAAGCCGAAATGATTTAAAACGCCACGGTTGTCGTACGGACGAACGTTCAACGAAAAATGCAAGTCTGGATTACCAAGCTCGAACTTAGCGTAGTTCTCTTTGACTTTTGTCGGCTCTGCATTAAAAAGCTTTTTGTAAAACTCGAGTGATTGCTCCAAATTCCTAACATTAATGGCTACGTGCATTTTCATACGTAAGCACTCCTTCATCAATTTTTTTTGATTATATGGATAAAAAATTAGCAACAACCGGATGATGTATCGCTTGGTCTAAAAATACAGCATAGCTGCTCCGAGAGTAACGAATCGATTTCATCCGAATTAAGCTCGTAATAACTCCAGGTGCCTTTCGTCTCTTTTTTGATTAGATTGGCATCCAATAAAATCTTAAGGTGATAAGAGAGCTTGGATTGCGGCATATCCACGATTTCAGTTAAGTCGCAAACGCACGTATTTCCGCGTTGGCAGAGTTCATATAAGATTTGCAATCTCTTTTGATCGGCTAAAGCTTTGAATTTTTGCTCGAAGCGCTCGAACGAAATTTCTGGTACATTAGCCACACTAACCGGGATTACTTTTTTCAACTTAATCGCCTCAATATTAATCAAATTTATTTGATGTTATTCCGCGAATCAAATTTACCATAATTTATATCCTCTGGTCAATAACTAAATCAAAAATAATTGATTTAATAAACTAGTCTTCCCCACCCCCTGTGAAAAAGCGAATTTTGCGAAAGAAGCATAACGCAGGGCTTTTTTATGCAAGAATTAATCTGCGAATAAAAGGCGATGCATCACGAAAAAATGTGCGACATGCTTGACTTGGAGTATACTCCAACCTGTAACCTACATAATGTAGGCGGGAAGAGAGCCATATTACCATTTGGAGGGGGTAGGATTATGGAAGTGGAACCGACCTACACGATTACGGAAATTTCCAAGCGAACAGGACTTAGCATGGATACAATTCGCTACTATGAGAAGATTAACTTAATCCCCATACCTGCTCGCAGTGATAGCGGCCAACGTGTATACGCGCAGCTGGATATGGACCGCTATATGTTCGTTTCCATTCTCAAGAGAACCAATATGCCTTTAAAGAAGATTCAGAATTATATGGAGCATTCCTCCAGGCGAGAATACGAAATATGCTACTCTCTGCTGAAGGAACATGCTTCCCAAATTGAATCGCAGATGGCGGATATGCTGTCGATACTGGATATTTTAAGGTACAAGCTTAAGCATTTTGAAGAATTAAAGACGGTTGATTTCCTTAAACAGAATAAGGAGACGGTTAAGTGAACTACACGCGACTTTTATAGAATTGGAGGCTTTACATGAGCACTGAACTAACAAAACAAGAACCTGTAGGGTCTGGATTCGGACCGCGTACAACAGCAAAGGAAGCTCTTGAAGGGAAAGATTTGACAGGCAAAGTGGCTATCGTGACAGGCGGGTACTCCGGTCTTGGTCTGGAGACAACGCGCATTCTTGCTGAGGCAGGAGCTACAGTCATTGTACCTGTCCGTTCGATTGAGAAAGCCCGCGAAACTCTGCAAAATATACCGGGTGTTGAAATGGATACGATGGATCTCGCTGTTCCTGAATCGATTGACGCTTTCGCAGAACGCTTTCTGAAGTCCTCCCGTCCACTTCATATACTTATCAATGGAGCTGGGGTGATGACTCCAGCTAGCCTGGAGCACGACAAACGCGGTTATGAGGTGCAATTCTCTGTAAACCATTTGGGCCATTTCCAACTAACAGCCCGCCTATGGCCTGCTCTGAAGCAAGCTGGCGGTGCAAGAGTGGTAACGGTATCTTCTCAAGGCCATCGCATTGCAGGTGTTGACTTTGAAGATCCGAACTATGAGAACCGCGATTATGAGAAATGGGGAGCCTATGCGCAGTCCAAGACAGCGAACGTCCTGTTTACAGTAGAGTTGGACAAGCGCGGAATGGCTGATCAAGTTCGTGCCTTCTCGGTTCACCCGGGAACAGTAATTGCAACTTCGCTTTCACGCCACATGTCCCATGAAGAACTTAAAGCGGCCGGGGCGTTTGATACAAACGGCCGCCTTTACAGCGACTATGGCGATGATCTGAAGACGATAGCAGAAGGTGCGGCTACTACGGTATGGGCAGCCGTAAGCAACAAGTTGGACGGAAAAGGCGGCGTGTATCTCAAAAATGTGGATATTTCCAAAGTTGTCCCTACGGACTCGGATGTTCATGACGGCGTTGCTCCATTCGCCGTGGACCCAGAGAATGCCGAGAAGCTATGGACATTGAGCGAGAAACTTACAGGCGTAAAATTTCTAGAGCCGTTGTGAGTCAGAAGGTTCATACGCCGCCACGGTTGACGGCGGTGCGAGAACAATCTCCTTAGCATGACATTAACATCCGCTAAGGTTTCTCTTCACTACCGACATTCTCTGAATGTCCGACAAAAGGGATCCTCCGTATTAACCGGGGATCCCTTTTTATTTTCACCCTCTTCGAACGACCTGGACGCGGTCGAAGTCCGGAGCCCAACCGCTAGGGTTGGAGAACTTGATCGTATTGTATCCTACTTTCAGTTGAACAGTAGTTTGTAAAGTGCCGAGTGTAGTCCAACTCCCTGTAGCTGGGAAGCTTAGATTACTTGTTGCACCGTTTACACTCATTCGAGCCGCTCTTGCTGCCGTATCGCCGTTCATGTAGGAAATAACCAACGAATAGGTCCCTGCAGTTGCCACGTTAATTCGGTTAAACTGCAACGTACCTTTGTTGTTGCCAACGTAACCGACTTTTGAACCACCTGAGCAGGAGCTGCACGACACTACGATAGCTCCACCCGCAAGCGTATTGGCTGAAGTCTCCGCTTCAACTGTGACTGAGGTGCCTACAGTACTAGCTGTATTCGTTGTTACGCTAATGGTGTTGCTGTTACCCGAAACATTCTCAGTCGCATCTTTCGCTCTTACGAAATAACTATAGCTCGTCGATGCTTTAAGTCCGGTATCGGTGTAGGAAGTGCTTGTTGTAGTGCCGGCAGAACTGCCGTTCCGATAAATCTCGTAACCAGATACGCCGACATTATCGGACGAAGCTGACCAACTGAGGCTGATGCTGCTTGCCGTTTTACCTGTCGAAGTTAGCTTCGCAGGAGCTGTCGGCGCTTGTATGTCTGAGCTGCCGGTTGATCCGTCGTATGCTCCGCTTTGCAGGCTATAGCCGAGCGTTGTATCCGACTTCAAGCTTGCAAATGGACCGAGCGTTTGATTGGCGGGTTCCATACCGATGCCGACTTTACCGATCGGCGTTCTGCCTCCGGTGTAATAGTTGGTATTAGCAAATCGTACGCTTGGCTTCCAGCCAGCCGGATCCAGAATAGACAGCGCCAATGTATAAGTTCCATTCGGCAGCGTTGTCGGAATCTTAAATGCACCGTTCACGGCGTTGACAGTTGGAGGTTGATCGTAGGCACGAGTCGCAATATTCCAGTTTGAACCGGGCAGCCAGGTTCGAATATCGCCTTGGAATACGCCCTTCCACGCAACGGTCCCGTCACTCTTCAGTAGATTCGCCTCCACCGGCCAGTTGTAATAGAATGGCGAGGAGCCTTTGTTAGTAACCTGGAACGAAACGTTCATCGTCCCTCCCGGCGCCACATTGCTCGCAAACGTTGCTTGATTCAACACGAAGCGATAGCCAAGCACCTTCTGCATGGCGGTTGCCCCGGCTGCTACGGCGGGATTGCTTGCCGTATAGTCCGAAATCCACCCTAGGCTAGAGGTATGCGTGTTCATTATCCAATCGATGACATAGTTCGTATTAGCGGTACTGCCAAGCGTGCCATTCGGACTGCCACCTAGCTTAGACTGATTGCCCCAATTGTAGGCTACTTCACCGCTGTTAATCTGTGTTCGCCAATTATTCCGCGAAATTTCCCCATTCCCGCTGCTAGCATCATCCGGCACAGCAAAGGAATCCCAAAAAACACCGAAATTGAAAGCCTGAAACGTCGCCGGGTAGCGGATGAGTAATTTCTTGTTATGGAAAGCTGACATATACGCGTTCCCCATTGCCGTTTGAAAACTAAGCGGGATTTGATTTGTGCGGTCGCTGTACGACAAAGGATATATATGGTGCTCGCCCCAGTTCCCGTACAAGCCAAGCTCCACAAAAGCAACGCGAGGATCATTGTCCCATGCTTGACCAAGCTTCCCGATAAAACTCACGAGCCGGGCTTTCAAAGGTTCTGACAGCCACTGATTAACGGGATCGCCATGCGTAATTCCGTTCGGCCAATACTCCCCGACATTTGGATAAACAATGACGACTCGCGGAACAACCTTCATATTTTTCTTTTCAATGCCCGCCCAAGCCTTATTACTCCAATCTTTGATCTTCTGAATGGAATCTGTCGCATTCATTTCCAAATCGGTGTACTTGATATAGTGTTTATAAATTGCCCCGTATTCCCGAATCGGGAAAGTAGTATCGTTTATGCCGCGCGATGGTCTAAAGCCCATGATCGGATTATTGAATGCTTCCGACGTTTCAGTCAATTTAAAGGTATTTAGCCCAAACAGCTTCACTTTCGGTTCCGATGACTCGGTTGGAATCATGCGACTTTTTGTTTTTTCGTTAGGTGTTACACCTTGAGAGTGAGTATTTATTTGATTCGAATCGCCGTTATCCACCCTGCAGCCGGACAAAGCCAATGAAGCCGATAACAGCACCGTAGTTAAAGCTAAAGTCTTACGCACATCGAAATCCTCCTCTCGATCAACTCGGATCCTGTAAGTTCAACCACCCAGTCAATTCCTTCGATTGTTATCATGCTCGCCGCGGCTCTGCTTAATCGGAATTATTGGATGGGAATTCATACCGGATTTCATTGTCGTTCTTGGAGGGAGGGGGATGATCTATATAATCGAATTGACTGAAAAAAAGGATCCTCCGAATGAACGGGGATCCCTGTCAATGTTACACTTTTCGATTAATCTGGATCCGGTCGAAGTCCGGCGCCCATCCGCTGGCGTTAGTAAACTTGATCGTATTGTCCCCTGCTTTCAACTGAACCGACGCTTGATAAGTGCCGAGTGTAGACCAACTGCCTGTAGATGGGAAGCTTAAATTAGCGATTGCACCGTTTACAGTGATCCGAGCCGCTCTTGCTGTCGCATCTCCATTCACGTAGGAAATGACCAGCGTATAGGTCCCGGCGGTTGCCACGTTGATACGGTTGAATTGAAGCGTACCGCTGTTGTTGCCAACGTAACCGACCTTTGAACCGCCTGAACAGGAGCTGCACGACACTATGATTGCACCGCCGGCAAGTGTATTGGCCGAAGACTCCGCTTCAATCGAAATTGAAGTACTGGCTGCATTCGTCGTTACGCTAATAACGTTGCTGTTCCCCGAAACATTACCTGCCGCATCTTTCGCTCTTACCATGTAACTATAGCCAGTCGATGCTTGAAGTCCGGTATCGCTGTAGGAAATACTTGTTGTGCTGCCGACAAAACTATTGCTCCGATAGACATCGTAACCAGCTACGCCTACGTTATCTGTTGAAGCCGACCAGCTGAGGCTGACAGTGCTTGTCGTTTTAGCTGTCGAAGTCAGCTTCGCAGGAGCTGTCGGCGCTTGTGTGTCTGTGCTTCCGACTGATCCGGTGTACGCACCGCTTTGCAGACTATAACCAAGTGTCGTATCTGATTTCAAGCTTGTGAACGATCCGAGCGTTTGATTGGAGGGTTCCATGCCGATGCCTACCTTACCGATCGGCGTTCTGCCTCCGGTGTAGTAGTTGGTATTGGCAAATCGTGCACCAGGCTGCCAGCCAGCCGGATCCAGAATGGACAGCGTCAGTGTATACGTTCCATTCGCCAATGTGGTCGGAATCTTGAATGCACCGTTCACGGTGTTGGCAGCTGGAGCTTGATTGTACGCACGAGTCACGCTATTCCAGTCTGAACCGGGCAGCCAAGTTTGAATATCGCCTTGGAATATGCCCTTCCATGCAGCAGTCCCATCACTCTTAAGCAAATTCGCCTCCACCGGCCAGTTGTAATAGAATGGCGAGGAGCCTTTGTTAGTAACCTGGAACGAAACGTTCATCGTCCCTCCCGGCGCCACATTGCTCGTAAACGTTGCTTGATTCAACACGAAGCGATAGCCAAGCACCTTCTGCATGGCGGTTGCCCCGACTTCTACTGCGGGATTGCTTGCTGTATAATCCGAAATCCACCCTAAGCTCGAAGTATGCGTCTTCATAATCCAGTCAATGACATAGTTCGTATTGGAGACACTGCTAAGCGTTCCATTGGGACTGCCGCCTAGCTTAGACTGGTTCCCCCAGTTATAAGCGACTTCACCGCTGTTAATCTGCGTCTGCCAATTATTTCGCGCAATCTCCCCATTCCCGGTGCTAGCATCATCCGGCAACGCGAAAGAATCCCAGTAAATTCCGAAATTATAAGCCTTGAACGTATCCGTATAGCGGACAAGCATTTTTTTGTTATGGAATGCTGCAGTAGATGCATCACCCAGAGCCTTTTGGAAACTAAGCGGAATAATGTGTGATCCGTCAGGAAACTTATTAGGATAAATATGGTGCTCACCCCATTTGCCATACAAGCCAAGCTCGACAAAAGCTACTCGAGGATCATTATCCCAAGCTTGCCCAAGCTTCGCGATAAACGCCACAAGCCGGGTTTTCAAGACATCTGTCAGCCACTGATTGACAGGATCACCATGTGTGATCCCATTCGGCCAATACTCCCCGACATTAGGGAAAACAATGACGACGCGTGGAACTACCTTAATATTCTTCTTTTCAATGCCAACCCAAGATTTGTTGCTCCAATCCTTGATCTTCTGAACGGTGTCCGTTGCATTCATTTCCAGATCGGTGTATTTGATGTAGTGTTTATAAATATCCGCATATTCCCGATTTGGGAAAGAAGTATCGTTTATATTGCGAGATGGTCTAAAGCCCATGATCGGATTATTGAATGCTTCCGGCGTTTCAGTCAATTTAACCGTGATGGTTCCCATTGCCTCATTCGCCTCCTTAATATAACCTGATCTCCCTCCGCTCCAGATTAACGTGAGCAACGCTGCGGTGCAGAGGAATACTCGTAAAGTTCATTTCTTCATCTTTTCCCTCCTTAGAAAAGAATCAGCGTCTCTATCAGTATACGGGGACGAGCATTAGTGGTGACGAGAATAACGTCCAATTATTAGCAAAACAAATGCTAATTTCCAATATATATAAATAAACATAAGAAAACCGCCCCTGTAAAAGGCGGTTTATTATTTAACTATGTAGAGATGATCTTGAATCTTAGTTGCTTAGTAACCTGATTCAACCTGTACGGGATGCAGCCAGTTATCTACTACAATTGCTCGTGATTCGGCTTGATTGGAGAGCGCTTCTGCCCATTGGCTGATTTTCACTTTCATGACATCGATTGAATACGGAAACGGATACTCGCGCAAATTAACGGCCACCCAATTGGCATTGTTCAAATTCGACCATTCCAAGCTAATCGTGTTGGTCAATTCGGAAAAACCTTGGATAAGTTTCACGAAATCATGAAGTTGCTGCTGATTGTCTTGGGTCATCTGATTGCGCTCCATTCATATAATATGAGATTCTAGATTTATATTACCATTTATTAGGTGATGAAATTGTCACTCTATGGTGTCTTTTTGTTGGAATAATTGACGAGCCATTCGCCTATGTAATGCCTTGGAAGCAGTAAAAATCAGTAGTATCCGGAACGATAAAAAAAGCAAAAAAAGCCGTCGGAATCATGTCCGAACGACCTCAAAAGTACGATAAGTATGAGTTCACTGCTCCGCTTTGACAACACGAACCAGTCTATGTTCATCATTTTGAAGGAAAATAGCAAATATTTTGTCGCCTTCAATTAATGGTGTTTCTTGTCGGAAATTAGTTTCGCTGAACATACAGTGATCTCCTGTGTCATTGATTGCATCGTAGCAATGCTCATGGGGGCATTCCATCATGGTATACACGGAAACTTCAGTGGGCGTATTGTTCATCATTCCGATGAGCAAAGCTAAGGCCTTAATCATGGAAAGCGTAGTCATTTACATAGGCGCTCCTCTCATTAGCTTATTCACTAAATTACGCTCACTAATGTCGTTATATGCTGCTTAGCAGTAACGCTTATGTCCGAAAAGAAACAGACGCACCACAAACAATAGTGGCGCGTCCCAGTCACTCATTCAAATACGTCGTTACCCGATTCTGGATCAATTTAGCTACTGCATCAGCAGGTTTCTGCCCCGCGAAGAACGCTTTGACTTCCTCTGCAATGATTTTCTGTACGGTTGTCTCATAGCCTATATTTCTTAAGCTGGCTTCGGACAGCATGTCACGGAGAACCTGTAGATTCTCCTCCGTTACTTCGATCTTAACATCTCCGCCTTTACCGCTTACGGCCTTATCAATACCATTCACCTTGACGTTTACGATCGCCTGTTCATTCACCGCTTTATTCATCGAGAATCCTGAAGCTCCCGGGTGTTTCGGGTAAGATTGCATCTCTTCGGACAGCAGAAACTTCATAAACTCCCAAGCGTCTCTTTTCACCTCTGAATTGGCGTTCATGGCAATTTGATTCGTTACAAGAAACGAAATGCCCGACTTTTGATCCGCAGCATGCGGCTTCTGGTATACTTTCCCATCTTTATAATACATGGCAAGTCGTAGAAGATAATCGCTTGGAGAAGTCATTAATGAATAGGATAAGTAGCTTCTGGTGAATTCCGCCGCATCACTTCTTAACTCTTTCTCATCATACATCTCCTTTACTCCCGTCAGTAAATCCGAGAAAATAGGAGTGTCAAACGATGACTTGCCGTTAGCACCATCGATTAATCGGTTATAGTTGTCAGACACGAGATTATTGATCATCGCCTCAGGCGGCAAAAAATTCATGGAATAGGAATGTCCGGTCTTGCCTGCCACCTGCTTGCTGATTTCGGCGAACTGGCTCCATGTCCAGTTTTTATCATCCATTATAATTCCGGCATTCTTGATCCCCTCCGCATCTCCGTACAATGCTTCCAAATAGAATTCGACTGGCATAATATACAGGCCGCCGTTCATTTGGGAACCATCCATAATGTTCATATGGTATTGTTGCGGATCGAAGCTGGGATCCCGTTTCATCCAATTGTCTATGTTTTCGAACGCGCCTTTTCTGACGTACTTATCAATAGGCAGCTCCACAGTCGTAAATGCGAACAAGTCCGCCCCCTTGCCGGACAACACCTCCGTCGTCGTCGTTTTGATATATCGCTCCACTTCAGATGCGCTCATCATGCTGCCGGTTTCAAATTCTTTAAACTGAATCGTCGTATTCGGATGCAGCGCTTCATACTTTTCTTTCGCCAGCTTGTAGATGTCGGTAGTTCCAAGAATAGACACGACAATGGTTTTGGGTTTATCGTCAAGCGGTTCCAGCCCCTGCGGGGTTGCTTCGGCTGCTGCATTCTCTGCAGGTTTTGACTCATCGCTTGTATTCTTTGGCGATTCATTCGCCTCGGGTCGAGATAAATTTCCGGTAGGGATATTCGTGTTCCTGCTTCCCTCGCACGCTGTTAAGCTAAACATTATGATGCAGCTCATGATTACAATTAGAACTCTTGCCATCTTCATTCCCGCTTTCCTCATTTGATAAGTATTAATGGACCATTACTCGAACACGCTCTCCATCTGAAACAGCAGGTGCGCTGCTCTCCAGAATGATCGGTGAATCCGGAAAAATCCCTTGCAGCACGACAGTATCGGTTTCATTCGAATCACCGACTTTGATTGTCGCCTTGCGGACATGGCTTGTATCGCCAAGCGGACCTTTCTTCTCCTCGACGACATAAACGTAAGCAGCATCACCCTCAAGGTGAATGGCGCTGCTCGGAATAACGATGCCGCCATTATCAGCCGAAGACGCAAATCTGAGGTCAATTCGTCCTTGTTCGCCTCCACGGAGCGATTCATGTTTCACGGCAACTACGATGTTCATTTGATTTTCTTTGTTTTGGATCCCCGTAACGCTCCCTTCCAGCTGCTTCTCATCCTCCGCGTGACCGACTTGGACATCCAGCTTCTGTCCAATGCGCAATTTCTCGCTAATCTTAGCAGGTACAAGCAGCTCCATCCGATAACCTTGACTGGAGGAAGCGATATGAACATCGGGACCGGCGCTGGCGGATAGCATATATTCCACGGCACTCACGTTCATCACAGTTCCGTCGAAAGGCGCTTTCAGCTCGCGGTTGCTGACCAGATCCGCCTTCATGCTGTCCAGATTACGCAGCTGCATGGCCAGCGTCAGACGTGCGCTATCGAGATCCCGCTTCGCGCTGCGCAACTGAATCGCATCATCGCTGGCTGCGGCTTCAACATAACGGTCCTGTAAGCCTTGTATGGATAGTTGCTGCTGCTCCAGTTGGGTCTTGGCATCCAGATAACGATTTTCGGCTTCAAGGCTCTCGTAAATGACGAGCGTCTGTCCCTTCTTCACGGTTTCTCCTGCTTTGACCTTGATGGTTTTTACGTTCCAACCTGCTTTGTTCGATAACGAAGCTTCAGTAATTGGCTCCAATACACCGCTTCCGCTAAAGGTCTGAACGAGCTCCTCTTGTCGTCCGATGGTTGTCCATACCTTCGTTAAATTCATCGTTTGCAGCGTATTGCTGAACAGGGTAAGCACGATTAATCCACTGGCAAACAAGATGGCGAGCAGCCGGATCTTCTTCTTCCTGCCTGTATGTTCTTGCTCGATTTCTTGCCTTTCCACTTCCAACAAACCTCCTACCCTTTAATGCCGGACATTTGAACGCCTTCGATAAAATGTGATTCCGCATATAGAAACAACAGCACCATCGGCAACATGTAGAAGACGGATGCGGCGAAACCTATGCCCATTGCTTCCTGCTGAACGACGGAGAGATACACCGACAATGGCTGTCTGAAGGTATCATCGAGAAAGATGAGCGGCTGCTCCACCATGTTCCAATAATCAACGAACAAGAGCACGATCAGCGCCGCGAATCCCGGTTTAATAAGTGGAACTATGATTTGAAGGAAGATGCGAAAATGACCCGCTCCGTCCATATAGGCCGCCTCCACGTAAGCGTTCGGGATCGATAACATGAATTGCCTAAGCATGAACACGCCGAATGCGCCGAAGATACCGGGCAGTATGATGGCACTTGCACGGTTCAGAAGGCCTAATTGATCCGCAATAATATAGTTCGGTACGAGCGTCACTTGAAACGGCATTAACATCGCCACCAGATAAACGAAGAACATCCGGTCCCGACCCTGAAAGCGGAGCTTGGCAAAGGCATAGGCAGCCAGAGAGCCAACAATAACCTGCCCCGATATAATGAACGCAACCATGTAAACCGAATTCCAAAACAGATTTAAATACGTCGGGGTCTCGATCAGCACTTTGCTGTACTGTTCGAACGAAACCCAGTTGGGTATAAGTTTCAGATTGACAAAGGCATCCTTGCCGCCGGCTGCCGTATCCGCCATCTTCCCGATCAAATTATAGTTCGATTCGATTTCGTGTTCCGTCATGAGCGAATTGGTGAAGGATACGATGATCGGCAGCAGCATAACGAATGCGATCAACGCTAGCGGTATCGAGATCGCCACTTTGATAATGGCAGCTTTCAGTTTCATTGATTCTCCCCATCACTCCAAGTAATTAGTAAAGCGCCGTTCTAATGCAAACATCCCTGAAACAAGAACGAGCAAGCAAACCACCATGATTGACGCGGCTGATGTAAGCTTCTGAATATCAAGCGACAAGAACATGTTGTTCATGTAATGCTGCAGCGTATAAATGCTGTCATGCGGATAATCACCCGCGATCAAATACGTTTCCCGGAATATTCGAAACGAGCTGATCAGTCCCATCAGGACGACGAAAAACATCGTTGGCGTCAGGTAGACCAGTGTAATACGGATAAACTTGTGGACCGGGCCAGCGCCTTCAAGATCCGCCGTCTCGTAATAATCTTTTGGTATACTCTGTAAGCCGGCTAGAAACACGATGATGTTGTAGCCGATGTTTTTCCACGCATAGACAATAGAGAGCACGCCTCTTGCCCAATCCGACTTCATCCAATCGATTCTTGGAACGCCAAGTCCATGCAACCAGCTGTTCACTGCTCCGTTCCAATCGAACAGCACTTGCCAGATCAGGACAACGGAAGCGACAGGTACGACAAGCGGCAACACGTACGCGGTTCTGAGCCAATTGCGGAAATACAAGTTCCGATTCAATAACAAGGCCAGCAGCAACGATAAAGCGATCGTGATCGGAACGCTGACGGAAGTAAACAGTAATGTATTCCTCGCTGCTTGAAGGAAGGAATCGCTCGCCAATACCTCCTTATAGTTGTTAAGGCCGACGAATGAACCTTCGGTCGTTCGATTCATAAAGGAATAACGCAAGCCCATCGCGAACGGAATCAAGTAAAAGATTGAGAATCCGATCGCGCTTGGAGCAAGAAATAAGGTTGCAACGACACTGTGCCGCCGCATGATTAAACGAAACATGACCTTCCTCTCTCTCCTTCTCCTTAACGAAGACTCTCGATAACGCCGCTGGTAATCGCAGATGATATTTGCTCTTGAAACGAATTGGTTTGCATGCTCGCTTCTTCGTTCTTATTCGAAATATATCCAAGCTCTAACAGCACAGCCGCCTTCTCGTTCTCGCGGATCACATAATAATCGCCGAACTGAACGCCTCTATCCTTCGTATGCATGTCCTGCTTGAACAATTGATCATGAATGATCTCGGCGATCTCTTTATCCTGCGGGTTGTTATAGTAAGTCGTCATCCCATACACATCGCGGGTTTGAAAAGCATCGAAGTGGATGCTGATGAACAAGTCCGCGTTCTCGGCAAGCGCTACTTCCGTTCTTGCATGTAGCGAAATCGTCGTATCGGCTTGTCTGGTCATGACGACAGTTGCACCTTGCTCGGTTAATTTCTTTCTTACATTTAACGCGGTTAGCAGCGTTACATCCTTCTCATAAGTTCCTTGAGCGCCTGTGGAACCGACATCCTTGCCGCCGTGTCCGGGATCGAGAACAATCGTTTTTCCTTTCAAGGGTAAATTCACATCATTATCCATCACTAATGGCTCTGCTTCGATTGGTTTCGGCTTCGTCGCACCTTCCGTTTGAATTTGAAAGAGACTGGCCGATACGATGACTCCGACAATGGCTATGGCAATTAATTTAGGTGTTGTTTTCATAAATCCATCATAATTGCCGCCAATAAAGACCACATGGAGCCGAAATAAAGATGAAATAAAGATTACTAGCGAAACTAAAAAACGCTTGTCAAGGAGGTGACGAGCACCTTCCTGACAAGCGTTTCAGACCTAACACTGCATTAACGTTTCTTCTTCAAGCTAAAGTAGAATACGACACCATCCTGTGTGTTGGCCGCGCCATATTCGGCTCCGTGCAGCTCCAGAATATTCTTGGAAATGGCAAGCCCGAGCCCTGTCCCGCCACCCTCTCGCTGCCTTGCCGTATCTCCCCGATAGAAGCGATCCCACACTTTATCAAGCTGCTCCTCCTGTATATGGACGCCTCTATTTTCAACGCGTACGGCAATCCCGTTCGCTTCCTCCACCACGGAGACGATGACTTCTTGCTTCTCCGGCGTGTAGCGAATCGCGTTCGTCATGAAATTCGTGATTACCTGCTCGATGCGATGTTGATTGGCAATAACCAAAGCTGGAACAAGCCGAAGGCTTAACCGCAATTGTTTATCCGAAAGTTCGTGCGCCAACTGCTCACAAATCAATTCGATCGACTTATCGATATAAAACTCGTCCATCTGCATCTTATACGTTCCTGATTCGTATTTTGCCAGCTCCAGCATATCGACAATGAGATGGTCCATCTTGTCCACCTCATTCTCCATCGCTTCGAAGTAATGGTCCTTCTTATGCGCCGCTACGCCATCCTTGAGTATCGAAATGCAGCTTTTCATGACGCTGAGAGGAGTCTTGAGCTCGTGGGAGACGCCTGCGATGAAATCTTTTCTCGTGCGCTCCAACTGTTTTTCTTTCTCGATATCCTCCCGCAGCTTACCGATGTAAGAATGCAGCGTAGCAGATAACTGGTTGATATTGCGCGATAGATCCCCGATCTCGTCCTTCGAACGAACAGGAATGCTTTCCGAGAAATCGAGATTTGCGATCTTCTTCGTCGTCTGATTGATGCGCAGCAACGGTCTTGCGATTTTCATGGAAAAGTAAAGCGATGCAATCAAGATGAGCACCAAAACAAACACGACGATATACACATAATAGTCCTTCATCATTTGAACAGCTTCATCTACCGGCTGCAGCGATGCCATGGCGAAGATATAGTTTGTCGTCCCATTGTCATATTGAACAGGCTGGATGAACAGTTTATACTTCACGTTATTCTGCTCATAATCTTGAATGACCAGTGAATCGGCAAGTTGAAGCTTCTCAAATAACAGCTTTGCTTGAAACGCATTGATCTGTTCCAGGAAAAGCGGATTGGAATAGATCACATCTGATAATCCTCCGCCTTGCGGAAGCCGAATGTCCGTGACGACTCCGAATAGACTCACATAAGACGAAGTTCCCGAGTCGATTGGTTTCCTTATCTCCATTTTATCGCCGACCCCAAAAGCCTTACGCTTAAAAGTCTCATTGGCATATATGATTTCCCCGGATGGATGATGCAACGTAATCGGGATAAGCAAGGAATGACTCTTTATCCCTTGAATAATCAGATCGACTCCGGCTGTAAGCAATGATTGACCCGAAGCGGCTTCTTCCACGCTCATGAGCTGATAGAGAGGAACTTTAAAGCGCTGCTTCTCCTGCTCTTTGGTTAAAGTCTTAAGCAATCGGATTTCCAGATAAAAGTCGTTAATATGCTTTAAGTTACCATCGTGATCCAAGCTTGTGATGGTTACATTGTTATTCCTGTAGAAATCTTGCTCCAGCGATTGGATAGCAAGCGCATTTCCTCTTGCTTCCAAATAGGAGTTCTTAAATTCACCGATCTTCGCTTGCAAGTCGCTTACTTTGCGATTCGCGTAATACTCTTTGAAGAAAACCGTTTGTCCGATATAAATCGTCGCCAATATTAACATGCATAGCGTTGTTGTAAGCACGAACAATTTCAGCACGATGCCGCTTCTCATATCTGCCCCTCGAACTTATAGCCTGTCCGAACAATCGTAACGATCAAATGAGCCTTGTCGCCCAGCTTCGTGCGCAAATTGCGAATATGCGTGTTCACCGTGCGATCATCTCCGGCGTACTCATAACCCCATATTTTCGAAATCAGCTGCTCTCGTGAAATGACAATCCCCTGATTGTTCATGAGGTAGGTAAGAATCTCGAATTCGGTATGTGTGAGTGTAATTAAAGTCCCTTCGATCGTAACGGTCCGCGATGGAAAATGAACCTTGATCCCATTCATACTTAATGCGTCCTCCGGCTGCGCCAGCTTTCCGATTCGGCTGCGACTTTCGATGAGCCGCTTCGCCCTTGCAAGCAGCACCGGGGGACTATATGGCTTCGTTACATAGTCGTCGGCACCCAGTTCGAAGCCAAGCAGTGTGTCGTCTTCATCGGCACGGGCAGTCAACATGATGATCGGGACGTCTGAGGATTTGCGAATTCTGCGGCATACCGACCATCCATCTAATTCCGGCAGCATAATATCCAGCACGATCAGATCCACTTCATGTTCTTGAAACAACGCCATCGCAGCTTTCCCATCAGCCGCTTCAAGCACCTTATATCCTTCGTTCAAGAAATAATCTTTACTGATTTCACGCAATATTTCCTCATCTTCGACGATCAATATCGTTCTCATGCTGCCGCCCCTATTTCACGGATTTTCTAGAATCAGTTTAACAAACAGAAGAGTGGAAACATAATTTCTGCTGCGTCCCTCAATGCCCAATTGTACAATCCCATAATGAAGAACACATTCAATTGAGATAAAGATAAGATAAAGATCGTCATAATTATTAAAGATTGGTTACCTATATCCCGATAATTAAGTGTAAGTTGATCACCTAAGTTAGGAGGAGACACATGGACATCGCAGCGTTATCAACATCCTTAGCCCAAATCAATTTGTCCCAAGCGGTTGGAATCAGCGTTCTAAAATTGGCTAAAGATCAAGCTATGAGCCAGTCACAGCAAATGGTTCAAATGATGGAACGAAGTGTACAACCACATTTAGGTGGAAATCTAGACATAAGTGGATAGTAGATGCTGAGAGAGCCGAAAGCCTTGAGATTCAAGGCTTTTTTTGTTTGAATTCGGGCATGGTCCGTATATGAAAGTAGCCTCTTCTCTATCAAATGCGTACATCAATAACATTTGATAGATTCGCAACATATACTACTATGATCTAATGAAAGGAGTTGATTCTAATGGCAGGTTCAACTAACAACAGCGATTCACGAGGCAGAAACAACGGTTGGGAAAACAATAGCAACGGCTGGTGGGAATGGCAAGGCAGCAATGGCTCGAATGGCAGCAATGGTTCACGTGGCAGCAATGGTTCGCGCGGCAGTAACGGTTCGCGCGGCAGCAACGGCTCTCGCGGTTCACATGGTTCTCGTGGCAGCAATGGTTCGCGCGGCAGCAACGGTTCGCGCGGCAGTAACAGTACGCCGTTTACAGTCCCTCCACGTAATGAATAATTGAATATGAACTACTTCAAAATGGCCCATTTCTATGGGTCTTTTCGTTTCCTAAGACGATATTTCTATTGAAAGTTAACGCTTTCATAAGTATAATAATGGAATCAAAAGGAGGTTTTTACATATGAATGATGACCAACAGGACAAACCCTTTTACTACGATGGAAGTGGTCATCTACCGCTTCCCTCCGAATCCCGGCAAAGCAAGGAACATTCGGATTCAGATCGTACAGACATCACTCAGCCTGCACAGATGCGTACAGTTACGTTTGACTGCGAATTTGATAACAGCATGTGGTTTGGCAGCAACGTCATCGTTGAGAGGGATGGCGCAATAGCCGGTTCGGGACTTGTAGAAGAGTACAATGACAACGATGTTCGCATAGATCGTGAGTGGCATCCGCGTCGTCTGTCTTCGTTTAAGATTTCTCCTTCGACTTCCAAACGTTAATACATAGTCAGAATGTCGAGAAACCCAACGTTTTTTTAGAACGTTGGGTTTCTCTTTATTTTGTTCGCGCTACTCCGCTCCATGTCGATGCCGATAATCGGATGGCGTGCACTGGTATACAGAACGGAACATTTTGCAAAAATAACTAAAGTTGTCGAAGCCCGACTCCAGTGCCGCTTCGCCGACTGAAGTGTTGCTGTCTGCAAGCAGTGCTGCCGCAATCCGAATGCGCTGCAAATTAATATACTCGATCGGAGTTTTGCGCATGAAGGACTTGAATACCCGCGTAAAATGTCCCTCGCTCATTCCAGCCTCAGCAGCCAGTTCCTTGATGGTCAGCTTACGTGCATAATGGGCGTCGATGTAAGACAATACGGTCTTGAGCCGTTCCTGCGTATGCATGTCGAGCGATGAACGCGGCTCTCGGCGCACGAATGCTGATTGCGAAACGTATTCCGCGAACAGCTGGTACAGTCCTGCTTTCAACCGCAATGGTTTCGCCGGCTCTTCCGAATGTTCAAGCGCAAGAAGCGGTGCCAAATGCCGGAGCAGTGCCGAGGTTAGCCCTGACCCCAAGGCAGCATGCGGTTCGGGCACTAATCGTCCGCGTTTGATCGGTTCAAGAAACTGACTGGTCAAGCTGTCCCCTTGGCTCATCAACCAATCCAAATCAAAGACAAGCGCCGAATAAGAGCAAGGCCCGCCAATCGGTGAATATCCGCCATGCAGCTCACCTCCGGGGATGAACAACACCTCTCCTGCCCGAACCGTGTACGTCGACAGCCCGATTTGGAACACCGCTTCCCCGCTCTCCACCACCAGAAATTCCGCTTCCTCATGCCAATGGTTATCGAGAATCGGCTCGCCTGCCCCCTGCTCCATGCGATAGATGCCGACCGGAAGTCCGGGACTGCCATGCCGCCTGTTTTCATGCAAATGATGGATATCCATCGATCCCACCCCAAATATCATAATCGTATTAACTTATAGCATAATAATGCAAGATAAACTATTTTTAAATCAGTATACTGTTATTATAATCGCACAATTAAACCGAATTTGAAAGGATGGACGATACACAAAATGAAATTCAGCGACGGATATTGGATGACGCGCGAAGGCTATCAAGTACTCACCCCTTACGAAGTGCATAACGTAGAGGTTTCAGGCAATAGCATCACCGTTTATGCCACGCACAGCCACTTGGAGCACCGCGGCAATACGTTGAACGCGCCTCTAATGACAATGGAATTCTCTTCGCCGATGAAGGATATTATCCGCGCGAAGTTTTATCACCACAAAGGCGCTCGCCGCCTCGGTCCTTCTTCGTTCCCACTGCTCGAAGCCAGTCAAGCGCCTGTTGAGATCGAAGATTCGGCTGATGCCGTAACGCTCAAGAGCGGGGATGCCGCAGTTACAATTACGAAAGCGCATCCGCTTTCGATCACCTACACCTACAAAGGGAAGAAGCTCACGCGCAGCGGCTTCCGTTCGACTGGTTTTGTCAAAGCAGACAACGGCAAACATCATTTCCGCGAACAGCTTGACCTTGGCATCGGTGAGACGGTATACGGACTCGGCGAACGCTTCACCCCTTTCGTGAAGAATGGTCAAGTCGTCGATATCTGGAACCAAGATGGCGGCACGGCTACCGAGCAATCGTACAAAAACATTCCATTCTATGTGACGAACCGCGGCTATGGCGTATTCGTTAACCATCCCGAGCTCGTTTCCTATGAAGTGGCTTCGGAGAAAGTATCCAAGGCTCAATTCAGCGTGGCCGGAGAGTCGCTCGAATATTATGTAGTAGGCGGCGATACGCTTAAGGATGTTCTGTCGAACTATACATCGCTCACCGGCAAGCCTGCACTACCGCCTGCTTGGTCGTTCGGCTTATGGCTCACCACATCGTTCACTACGAATTACGATGAAGCGACAGTGACAAGCTTCGTCGACGGCATGGCTGAACGCGATCTTCCGCTTGCCGTATTCCACTTCGATTGCTTCTGGATGAAGGAATACGAGTGGTGTAACTTCGAATGGGACGAGCGTGTATTCCCGGATCCGAAGGGCATGCTGGAGCGACTGAAAGCAAAAGGCCTTCATATCTGCGTTTGGATTAACAGCTATATCGCTCAGCGCTCTCCTTTGTTTGACGAAGCGGCCGAGCACGGTTACCTGTTGAAACGTCCGGATGGCAGCGTATGGCAGACCGATATGTGGCAATATGGCATGGGCATCGTAGATTTCACCAATCCTGCCGCTTGCGACTGGTTCAAGAGTAAGCTGGCTGTGCTGCTCGATATGGGCGTGGACAGCTTTAAAACCGATTTCGGCGAGCGTATCCCGACAGATGTCGTTTACTTCGACGGCTCCGATCCACAGCAAATGCATAACTACTATACACAGCTGTACAATAAAGTCGTCTTTGAACTGCTGGAAGAGAAACGCGGTAAAGGCGAAGCAGCATTGTTCGCTCGTTCCGCGACGGCCGGCGGTCAGCAATTCCCGGTACACTGGGGCGGCGACTGCGAGGCCACGTATGAATCGATGGCAGAGAGCCTTCGCGGCGGCCTATCTCTTGGCTTGTCCGGCTTTAGCTTCTGGAGCCATGACATCGGCGGTTTCGAGCAAAGCTCCCCACCGGATCTATACAAACGCTGGGTCGCATTCGGCTTGCTCTCCAGTCACAGCCGTCTGCACGGCAGCACATCGTACCGTGTGCCTTGGCTGTATGATGAAGAAGCAGTCGATGTCCTTCGTCACTATACGAAACTTAAATTGCGCTTAATGCCGTACTTGTTTGGTCAATCCGTGCAATCCGTTAAGATCGGCCTGCCGGTTATGCGCGCAATGGTGCTTGAATTTGGCGAAGATCCAACCTGCGATTACATTGACCGTCAATATATGCTTGGCGATTCCATGCTGGTTGCCCCAATCTTCAATGCCGACGGTGAGTCCACGTACTACCTGCCAAAAGGCACATGGACGCACTACTTGAGCGGTGAACAAGTGGAAGGCGGCGTATGGCGTACAGAAACTTACGATTACTTCAGCATGCCGCTGTTTGTCCGCGAGAACTCGCTGATCGCAGTAGGCTCCGAAGACAGTCGCCCCGATTACGATTACGCGACTGGCGTTACGCTTTCGCTGTACGCGCTTCAAGATGGCGCAACTGCTGCTTCTGTGGTGACAACCGTTACAGGTGAAACCGCGTTTACGGCTGCAGCAAGCCGCAACGGTTCCACGATCACGATCGATACAGATGGCACATCCGAAGGCTGGAGCGTAATTCTCCATGGCGAACATGCAGTGGCTTCCGTTCAAGGCGGACAAACCGACACCGCTCCAGAAGGCGCTCGAATTATTCCATTATCCGGAGCATCCAAATTGGTTATCGAGCTAGCTTAATTCTCCATTCAACAACAAACGAGCTGCTTCAAAAGTGCAACTTACGCCTTTTGAAGCAGCTTTTTCCGTTCCTATTCTCTCCTAACAAAAAAGCCCGCCTCAACAAAAGTTGAGACGGGCTTCTTCCTGCTATGCTTCCACTTAACCTTTAACCGCTCCGGCAACCATCCCTTTGATGATATACTTCTGCAGGAACAGGAAGACTGCAATCGGCGGAATCGAGGTATACACGACAGCCGTTAATGCATACTGCCACTCACTCTTATACTGGCCAAAGAATTTATACGATGCCAATTGCAATGTCGCCTGCTTGCCATTGAGCATAAGAAGCGGCAGCAGGAAGTCATTCCAAATCCACATCACGTTCAGGATGATAACGGTGCTGATAACCGGAACCATGACCGGGAATACAATGCGAATGAACACTCCATAACGCGAAGCACCATCGATAGCGCCGCTCTCTTCAAGCTCAATCGGCAGCGACTTGACGAACCCGTGGAACATGAATACCGCGAGCGGAGCACCAAGCCCCCAATAAATAATACCCAATCCGCCAAGCGAATTGATAAGATGGAATGTCTTAGCGAGCTTCGTCAACGTAATCATAAAGGACTGGAACGGAATCATCATTGGCGAGATCGCCAGGAAGAACAGCACCGTACTTAATCTTGACTTCGTTCGTGAAAGCTTATAACCGGCCATAGAACCGATAATAACAATGCCGGTCACGCTAATCAATGTAAGTAAGAAGGTATTCATGAACAGCTTCGGATACCCCATGAGGCCCCAAACTGCTTGATAATTGTCGAACATAAGCGTCTTTGGAAGCGCCAAGATGTTAGTCAGAACCTGCTCGTAGGTCTTGAATGAGTTGAACACAACAAGGAAGAGCGGATACAAGAACAACAGGGCCAAGATCGCAATGGCAATCTCCAGAATGAAATTAAATCTCTTTTGACTGCGATGTGTCATGCCTCCACCTCCCTGCTTTTCGTAAAGCGAACTTGAATGATTGTAATGAGCAGGATGAGTACAACGAACACCAGCGATTTAGCCGTTGCATAACCAAAGCGATTATTGACGAAGGCTTCGTTGTAAATATCAATGGTGATGCTGTTCGTAGCGCCGCCCGGTCCACCGAAGGTTAACGTATAGATGATGTCAAATACTTTCAGCGAGTTCGCTAAGGACAGAAATAACGCGACCGTGATGGAAGGCATAAGCAGCGGCAACGTGATTTTGAAGAACCGACTTATTCCCACACAGCCGTCAATGGATGCTGCCTCGAGCAAATCACCGGGAACGGACTGTAAGCCCGTAATGTAGATCATCATGTAGAATCCGACCGACTGCCAAATCCCAACGAACAAGATCGACCAGAACGCCAGATGCGCGTTCCCCAGCCAGCTCCATTGAAACATGTCCCAGCCCGTAGCCGAGTACAAGACGTCGAAGCCTTTCGTGAACATAAACCGCCAGATAAAGCCGATAATAATTAAGCTGATGATGTAAGGCACGAAGAATGCTGTCCGATATAAGCCGCGTAATTTGAGCGCTTTCGTCAAGACTACCGCGAGCAAGATGGCAACTACATTCGTCAGCACAACTGCCAGCAATGTGTATTCTAGCGTGAAGACAAGCGCCTTCAGCGCGTTTGTGTCTGAAGTTAGAAGTTCTTTGAAGTTCTTCAATCCAATAAATTTAATATGTTTGCCTACGCCATTCCATTTGGTTAAAGAGTAGTACATGGACATCATAAAAGGGATGATGGCCGAAATCAGAATGCATACCATGGCCGGTACGACGAAAACGCCAAACTCAATTCTGCTTCCCCATTTGTTGCGTGTCTTCATCATCTCACTCCACCCGAATGCTGTAATGACAGCCATGGCCGGAATTTTGCTTCCGGCCGGACTGCCTACTAGATGTTAAACTGCTGATTAAACGAATGTTATTCTGCAGCTTCCGCTAAAGTACGGTATGTTTTGTTCATTTCTTCTTTTGCTTCGTCTGCACTTGCTCCGCCTGCAATGTATTTCTGCAGAATTTCGCCGGCTTTCTGTTCGAAGCCATCCGGCCAGTAGCCTTTAACCCAAGGGTATGTCACGCCGTCTTTAAGAATCGTTTGCGTTTCTTTGGACAGCTGCGCGTCTGGGAACGGTGCAGTGGCTACCGTAGAAATTTGTTTCGTACCTACTGGAATGAAGGCTTTACCTGCTTCGGAAGTTGTCATCCAATCCAGGAATTTCAGCACTTCTTTCAAGTTCTCGGAATCTTTGTTGACGCGCCATACGATATTGGAGTCAACCATAAGGCCTGCTTTGGAACCGTCATCTCCGACCGGACCTGGCATAAAGCCCATATCGATGCTCGGGTTCAGCTTGCGAACGGAGTCCTCAACCCATGTGCCTTGATGCATCATCGCTGCTTTACCTTCTGCGAACAGGGCAACCTGCGAGTTCAGATCGGTTTCAAGCGGCTTTGGATTGCCGTATTTCGTAGTCAAATCGATTAGTTTGAAGACGTTAGCGGCTGCCGGAATGTCGAACAGCTTCTTGTCGCCTGCACTCAATTCGTCAAACGTCTTCGCGTAGTCGCCGCCCATAGATGCAAGCACCTGCGTGAAGGTTTGCTCCAGTACCCACCACTCTTTGTAGCCGTTAGAGAATGGGATGATGCCTTTAGCTTTCAACTTCTTAGCTGCATCTTCGAGCTCTGCGAATGTTTTCGGCAGCTCCGTGATGCCTGCATCTGCAAATAGCTTCTTGTTGTAAACGAATGAATGAGCCTGCAGGACGAGCGGGAAACCAAGCACTTTGTTATCGAGCGTAACGCCCGGAAGCGCAGTAGGCACGATGTTCTTCATGAACGGCTCGTTCGTCAGGTCGTACACATAATCTTGATAGGTCTTATTCTCGTTATAAGCACCCGTCATGAAGATATCAGGGATATCGCCAGAATTAATGCGGGATTTCAACAAGGTCGGATAGTCATCCTGATGAATCGTTGCTGTAATCGTAACGTTCGGATGTTCGATCTTGTAATCGGCAGCCAGCTTATTGATTGCTTCCGTCATCTCCGGCGCGTACTGGAGAATGTTGATCTCTACCGGTTCCGTGTTAGTACTACTGTTTTCATTCGTGCTATTATTGTTACTGTTCGCATTGCTTCCGCATGCCGTTAATATTGCTGGTACAAGCGCTGCGGTCGCTGCCAGTGTTACCCATCTTTTCGCTGCCATAATCGTAAGCCTCCCCTGGTTGTTTAACGCTTACAAACTAGTATTCTTATCTTGCTGCTCCCTTATTTTCGTCTGAAACGCCCTTGCGAACAATGTAAAAAACAAACGCATTATGGGTAAAAAAATGACGAGTGGACAATTGATGTCCACTCGCTCTTATCATTCCATCTTCACCCTGAACTCTTGAGGAGTGAGACCGGTATATTTTTTGAACGCTTTGCTGAAATAATTCTGATCGCGAAAACCGACCCTTTCGCTGACGGTTTGAATTTTGAGCGATTTGTCGCTCAGCCATTCCTTCGCTTTGGCCATCCGAATTTGCAGCTGGTATTCATGAATGCCAATGCCATATTTCTGCTTGTAGGTACGAGCCAGATGCTCTTTACTCATATGAAACCGTTCCGCAAAGAACGAAACAGGCAGTTCCTCGTAATAATGCAGCTCAATATACCCTTTAATTCGCTCCGGCACCGATGTTGAACCGCTTTCAGATCGACGCGATTCCGCAAGCGCTGTAAAGAGCGGATGGAAATACTCCAGCACCGTGGCCTTGAAGACCGCATATTCGAATACTCTGCCTCGGAGCGAACGATCGAATTGGCCCAATGCCATCGCAGATAAGGAATCAGAAGGCGTGTCAGCCTTGAGCTGAGCAATCAGCATCTCCGCGAACATCCGCAATTCGTCTTCCATCGCCAGCATGCCGCTCATGGTAACTACGCCTGAGGCTTCAATCTCTTCCAGCCATTTGCGCAGCTCCTGCATCGCTTGACGCTCGCTGCCCGATTCAATCGTTTGTTCGAATAAATTCGATCGATCCAAGATCGACGGACGCTCGCCCTCCGCTTCCTTCGCTGTCGGCCGCAGATCGATCATATTAAGTGCCATCAACGAACGTAAGGCTGCAGCATACGAATCCCCGAGATCCTCGATCTGAGCAAGATGGCCTTCTGAGGCGACAAGCCTAATCGTAAACAAGGCTGTCAGCTTATCGATCATTCCCCAAATCCCGATACTTTGATTCGAGCCTGCTTCCGACAGATTAACAACAGCAACGATTTCCATCGCGTCACGGGTGTTTTTGAAGCTGAACGACTTTCCGAAACGCCCGAGAAGCTCGTCTACCGCATTCGTTAATGCGTAATAGAACGTATGGGTATCGCCGTAAAACTTGCGATCAATAACCTCCGCTGCATTCAACAGCTTGAAGACTACAACTCGGCAGAGCGCTTGTCCTGCATCTGTGCCAAGAACGGCTTCCAATTCCCGAATATGATGAAAACGGCCGTTACCATCGATGATGGATGAATAGATCTTCTCTTTGACAAGAGGTGCCGACAAGTTGCGATAGATCTGCGAGCTGCTGTCCACGAGATGCCGCTCGCGACGCTTGTTAATCAACGAGATGGCACGATCGATCACATCATTAAGCTCCGCTTTGCGAATCGGCTTCAGCAAATAGTCGATCGAACCGGCTTGCATCGCGCTGCGGGCATAAGTAAAATCATCAAATCCGCTGATGACAATGTAGCAGGCGTCCGGATAAGTAATCCTTGCTCGCTCCAGAAACTCTTCTCCGCCCATCAGCGGCATTTTCATATCGACAAATACGATATCCGGCTTCTGTTCTGTAAGTAGACGAAGACCTTCCTGCCCGTTACCCGCTTCCGCGACAATTTCAATTGCATGGTTGTCCCATTCGCCAAGAGCCCGAATAGCAAGGCGGGCGGGCTGCTCGTCGTCAATGATGATAGCCTTGTACATACGGTCTCTCCTCCTTCAAGGGCAGTGTAACGGTGACTTCCGTTCCAGCGCCGTGTTCGCTGGCAATATTCAATCCGTACTCCGGACCGAACAACAGCTTAATTCTCGCATTCACATTGTTAAGTCCAATGCCTTCTCGATATTCCACCAAATGACGATCCAGGAAGGAACGAATCTCGGTCAACCGGGCCGCGGATATGCCCGGGCCGTTATCGGATACGGTTAAGATTAACAGACCTTCATGGCTCGTTGCTTTGACGACGACATCCATGTCGCCTGTCATCTGCTCAAGTCCATGCTTGATCGTGTTTTCCACTAAGATCTGGACAATCATCTTCGGAATCCATGCTTCCTTGACGGCGTCCTCCACCTCAACATGCAGCCGCAGTCTGGAGCCGAAGCGTGCTTGCTGAAGCAGCATATAGTTGCTGATATGGGTTAGCTCCTCTTTGACCCGCACCGTCTCTGCTTCTTTGATCGAATAACGCAGGGAGGACGCAAGCGCATCCACCATATCCTGAATGCGATCCATCCCGCTGATAATCGCCTCAGTAGAAATCGCTTGAAGCGAATTGTATAGAAAATGAGGATTGATTTGGGCCTCTAATGCAATCAACCGAGCGTTGCGCTCATTCAATTGCATCTCGTACCGTTCACCAATGAGATCATTGATTTTCACAATCATTTGGTTGTACTTGCGCGAAAGGTGGGTAATCTCATCGCTTCCCTTGATTTCCCCCTGCACCTCGAAAATCCCATCTCCGAGCATCACAATTTGCCGGGACAGCTGCATTAGCCGTCTCGTTATCGCGTTAGCCGCAATCACAATGACCGAAATAAGCAATACAACTGCTCCGGAACCAACAAGGAGATTAATCCGCCGCGCATTTGCTGCATCCTTATTGAGCACGCTATATGGCGTCAACGTAACCAGCTTCCAGCCGTTATGCGGGGATACATTATAAATCGCCAGATAACGGGTATCATGGATCGTCCAGCTTCGCTGCTCCGTATCAACGGCGTTTATCGGAATGGTACGCGCAAGCTGCGCAGTAGCATCTGCCGCAAGACGAGGACCTTCTGCATAGAACAGTTCATTTGCTTCATTGAAAATACCGATGTACTCACCGGATTGGCCGGTCATATCCTGCAGGATTCGTTTGATTTCTTTCAAATTATACGTGATTGAGATCGCCGCAAGCGGCTTCTTATCCGCAATATTAATCAGGATCCGATGAAACACGAGGAAGTTGCCGCCATCCGTTTCGCCCGCGCCATAGCCCGACTCCATACTCCTAAACTTATGGCTTTGCGCCGCTTCCCTGTACCAACGTTCTGCCTCAGGGGCATTCGTTGCTTCTTGGCGAAGATTTATGAACGCTTTGGACATGGTGTATTGCAAGCCTGTCTTCGGTGTATAAATGGACAGCGCTTCAATGTCATCACTGGAGTAGTATAAGTTCTTCAGCTGATTCTGGATATAGAGCTGACTGCCGTATTCTTTGGAAATAATAGCATCCATGAATTGCGAATCTTTGCGCAGCGAGATCGAGAGCTCATCCATTCGGTCCAAATAACCGTCTAGATTCTGATTGACCAGCTTGAGAATTTTGCGATTACTTTCGATGAAATGGTCTCGATTCATGCCCGCCGATTGCAGGTAGGACAAGTAGGAGAGCAGGATGACAATGCATGCTGCTATTGCTGAGAACAGCATAATGAGCTGGTTGCGAAGCTTACTCGCGATGGTGACATGAAGCATTTTCCATAAATTAACAATCACATGAAGTCCTCCAACGCAGAATAGTACCATTATAGCGCGTCGTTGAAAATATACAATTTACGCCTAACTTCACCCACACTCGACTCCTCCTCATCTGCTCTCTCATATGCTGACGAAGAGGAGTGATTCAAGCATGCCCAATTACAGAATTATCGTGGATTTATCTGATCGACACCTCTACCTGCTCGACGATAATATCGTCGTTCGAGGGTTCCCCGTTGGAATTGGCAAAATGCTGACGCGTACTCCGACCGGAGAGTTCACAATTATCAATAAACAGGAGAATCCGGGCGGTCCTTTCGGCGTGTTGTGGATGGGATTATCTAAGCCGCATTACGGCATTCACGGCACCAATGACCCCGGCTCCATAGGAAGAGAAGTCTCTCATGGGTGCATCCGGATGTATAACAATGATGTGCTTGCGCTATCCGCACTTGTCCCGGTGAATACAAGGGTTACGATTCGGCCATAATTCCGCATGTTTTGCACCTTCTGTTGCAACTTTATCGAGTGAAGGTGCGTCTACATAAACAAGACAATCCATCATATAAGAGGTGAATCCACTCATGTTGAAACGGTTCGCACTGTTTACGATGATGCTGCTGCTATTCCTGACAGCATCCCAATCGGTTTGGGCATTCTCGGATATTAAGAACGATCCCAATGAAGCGAAGATCGCGGAGCTTCAGAAGATGGGCATTCTGTCCGGAAGCGGCAAAACCGATGTGTTCCAGCCGAAGGGCAAGCTCACTTACGCTTCAGGCATTTCAATGATCGTGAAAGGACTCGGACTCAATATTGACAACATCCGCTTCATTAAGGAACCGAAAGTAACGGATAGTTTCCCGAAGATGAAGGACGATGCTTGGTATGCCAATTCTTTTATCATCGCTTCATTGAACGGACTGGATATCCCAAGAGATACCGATCCTGCCGCTCTGATGACGAAGGAGCAATTTGCTCACCATCTGATGAAGGGCATTCTTCGTCAAGGTGACTTTGCTTTCATCGATTTGTATGTCATCTTGAAGGATGAAGCAGATGTCGAGCAGGCCTACATGGACAGCATTCAGAAGCTCCTGATTCTCAAAATCGCACAGCTCGACAAAAACCAAAAGTTCTCACCTAAGACAGCGATTACGCGCAGCGATGCAGCCGGTTGGTTACATGGCGCCATCCAATTCGTCAAGAATACACCGCCTGTCCCACCGATTGAGGAGCCAATCCCGTTCCCGCTCTACGATTTGCAACTGTCCTCCAAGGCTGTTAACAGTGAGATTACCGAAGTAACGGTGTCCGCTCAAGCGCCTAATCCCGGTTATGGACTGCGCATTGCTTCCATTTCGTTCGAGGGCGATCAAGCGATCATCCATGTCGAACCGATCTATCCGGATAAAGACAAATTTTACGCACAGGTAATTACAAATGTAAAAGCCGTCACCTATATCGCGTCCGGCTTCAAACCGGTGCTCGGCGATGCAGGTGCATCTGTTGGCGGATCGACCGGCATTATTGGCGGTAACGGTACTTCTGCCAGCTCCCAAGCGCCGGATATGGCAGTTGGCCAATAATCGACTTCGTAGATTATGAAACAGGAAAACCCCTCCAAGCAAAGATGCTTTGAGGGGTTTCTTGTGTTAGGGCAGAAATCCTTGTTGGCCAAAATAAACGGTATCATGCGGCATCAACTCGCTCAGCTGCTGCAGGAAGAGATCTGCTGTCTGCGGCGTATATAGTGCTTCGTGGCCAAGCTCCTGATAGCGTTCAACCATCTTTAGCTGCGCTGTCCGTTTGCCCCCGCTGCCATCGCCGCGGAAGAAATCATCCACAACGACTCTCTCTACGCTGGCAGCGATGATTTCGGCAAATTTATCGCTGCATGGAAGCAGCGGCGATACGGCTGCCTGTACCGGAATGCCCGCTTCCCTCAGCTCACGGATTACCCGCAACCTCGCTGACAGAGGCGGCGCGTCCGGAGTCAGCTTCTTCCGAATGGATTCCAAATCAGTCTCGACAGTCACGCTTATTCGTATTCGGTCACCGAGGGTTCTGAATAAATCGACATCTCTTATTACCAATGGACTTCGAGTCTGCACGAGCAGAAACTGCGGTGGCTCCTCAGCCATGATTTCGAGCAGCTTCCTCGTCACACCTTCCTTGTATTCGGCCGGCTGATAAGGGTCGGTGGCGGATGACATAAATACGGTGACATTACCTTTGGTAAGCGCCTTGCGCCATTCCTTGCGGAAAGCATCCGCCTCGAATCGTTTCGGCTCTACCCACTCCCCCCATGGCTCGCTGCGAAACATCGCAATCGGCATTCGCCTAACATAACAGTAGGAACAGCCGAACGAACAACCCACATACGGATTGAGCGTATACGCATATCCCGTCAAATAACCGGAGGCCGGATTGAGGAAGCGAACGGCCGCTTGCTTCTTCTTTCCGGGTTCTGATGCAGATGCAGTCATATCGCTCCCCCTTTAGGTTAACGTTCTCTGCAGCTCAGCAAGCATAGGGATGCGCCACTGGATTTCACTGACGCCAAGCTCCCGCAGATAATGATTCACGCGCGAGAAAGGACGACTGCCGAAGAAGCCGCGGCGTGCGGCAAATGGGCTCGGATGTGCCGATGAGATGACAAAGTGGCGTTCCTGATTTATCGATGCCGCTTTCTCTTGCGCATGCTTCCCCCACAGCACAAATACGACAGGCTGTTCACGTTCGTTTAACTTTGCGATCACCGTATCCGTGAAGCGCTCCCACCCCATGCCTTGATGGGATGCCGGCAATCCTGCTTTTACCGTCAGTACATTGTTAAGGAGCAGTACGCCTTGCTTAGCCCAAGCCTCCAGAAATCCATGATCAGGGATCGGCAGATCAAGGTCAGACTGCAATTCTTTATAAATGTTCTGCAAGGATGGCGGCGTCTTCACGCCGGGCAGCACCGAGAAGCTAAGTCCATGCGCCTGCCCAGGTCCGTGATACGGGTCCTGACCGATGATAACTACACGCGTATCCTGATACGAGGTGTAGTGGAGTGCATTAAATATCGCGCCTTGATCCGGGTAAACCAGCTCCGTCTCATATTGCTTCGCTAACTGCGAATTCAAATCGCGAAAATACGGCTTCTCCAATTCCCCGTTCAATACTTCAGCCCAATCGTTTCTAAGTACCAAAGTCATTTCGTCCCCCATTAATTGAAATAAAAAACTCCTTTGCCGTCGTTCTGAGTTCAATCAGAAGTGGTGCAAAGGAGGTTGTCTGTACTAAATCGAATACGATTATTTTAACATACTGCATAGGCGAATACAAAAGTTCAGCACCTGCTTAGCAATAGAAAAAGGAGCCTTTGCAGGCTCCTTCTCGACGGTGATCGATCGTTGAATTCTTCCATTCTCACACTAAACTTCTTTGAAAAACTTGGGCACCGCTTAGTACTCACCGATTTTACCCGGATCGTTATCAGCGCGTGTGTTCAGATCTGCTCTGCGACACAACCCCTCGCTTCCATATCGTGAAGTGATTAAATAAATTCCTCCAGTAGCCCTAGCACCATAAGGTCCAACGGAACCACACCTCTCTTCACACCGTCAACAATTATTATGCTCCGATTGGACTCGCTTTATACAGCCTATATTAAAAATGTTGAACTGTCGCGCGATTTACCAGCTCAACCTCATGATAAAATTGTTTGTTTTTATTCGATTGAAAGTAAAACCTGTGATCGGTGAAATCCACATAAAATACAGGGATTTTCGTCCGTCTCGAACGGCATTTCTCCTTACTGTTCGTTGTGAACGAGCTGCCTTTAGCTGTTCCGATAAAGTCATAGCCGTACGTGCTGGTTTCATGATGAGGCAAGTAAAATACAGACCCTTTCTGAGGGACAAAATAAATCGATTCTTTCGTCACCGATAAAAATCCGTAACCGGCATCTCCCCATGCCTCAACCGACATGATTGGCATTTCCTTGTATTCTTTGCGAATAAGCCGCTCACATCTCTGCCGCTTAAGGTTCTCCATGATGTTATATAGAATTGGCAACACCACGCACCACAAAGGGGTAAGCTTTATGTATAAGTGATTCCCCCAGAACAGCCATGTAACCAGCCCAACGAGGAAGACCAGCAAAAATATAGAGAGCCTCAAAAAACTCCTGCCAGCATAACTAATTCTCACTGTTCATGACTCCTTTTATTATTTTCATATCATTTCTCACAGATATAATAAATAATAACTAGATTCGAGCTTTCCGTCTGTTGACTTTACGTCACATTGCCGCTATTCTCTTAATGTATATATGGGAAATAATAGGGGGTTTAATAGGCAGCAATGGATATATGCCTGGAGTTTGGACAAAGAGTGAAAGAACTCCGAGCCAGGAGCGGAATGTCACAGGAACAGCTGGCATATCGATCTGGACTAGACCGTACGTACATAAGTGGAGTTGAACGGGGAGAACGTAATATTAGTCTTGTCAATATCCAGAAAATTACGGCTGCACTTCAAGTCACCATGTCTTATATGTTCTCTGGAGAGCGGTTCTCCTTAACGCCTACCTACCTTCCCAGAGATTTCAAAGTCCCCTTTAAAGAGCGATTTCAATACAACCTGGATCCGGAGAAGAAAGTGCTGGCATTCTCGGTTAGCGGGTTGTTCTCAGGCAAGCAGGATGTGGATTATTTATCTTCTGTCATCTTGGGGATCTGTTCCGCCTATGGGCAGAATGAGTTGAATATACTGGTCGATCATCGCGAGATGAAAGCCTCAGATGGGGAAGCCGTTGTCTATTCTCCTGAAATCGTGGAACTCGCTACCGTCTTCCAACAGGAGTTAACCAAATATAGCAATCGAGTGGTTGCCCTCTGTAATTCCGAGTTTATGGTCCAACAATTAAACCATGTGGCCAAGTCAAGCGGCATCTTCGATAAAGCAACGCATCTCTATGAGAAAGATAAAGATATGATCGGAAGAGCCTTCTCGCTGCTGGACATTCACAGTAATGCACTCATCAAACCAGCCAAATAAATAACCTCCATCGTGAGTACCTGATTGAATCAGATACTGCGATGGAGGTTTGTTTGTTTATTTAACCAATGAGCCGCTTCTTCAAGGATGATTCGATCTCGCAGCAGCATGAACCGAGTGGAATAATCGCTGACGGAGCTGTTCATGAATACGATGGCTTGATTGAGATAACCCACTTCACTTGCATGCCGAGCTTGATCTCATTGTCTGATAGAGATGTAGCACCGGGCAGGTCTACCACTTTCGCGATGTAGCTGAACGAGCGCTGGAAAAACCGATTTCTATTCTTATGTTCATCCATATAACCCAGCTCATGAACAATGGATGCCATGCAGCCCGTTTCTTCTCTTATCTCCCGTATAAATGCTTCCTCGGCGTTCTCCCCCGCTTCTACCCCACCGCCGGGCAATTTATAAAGGCCTAGCTTCGCCATATACATCATCGCGACTTGGAAGTGGTCATTAATAAGAACGCCTCTGGAAGCGTGCCTAGACACCAGCTCCAGCATCTCCGGCTCACCGCCGTCAAAGTCACTGTCTGTGATTGTTCGAAGGAGTTGCAATTGTTTCACCTCGCTGAAGTTTAGGTATCTATTATCATATCTATGACTAATGAGATTATATTTCCAGTAGATGGGATATGGCAATACTTAAATTCAGATCGTGTCCGATTAAGTAAAAAAAAACCGACTTGCTCGCTGGCAAGTCGGCTTGTGTTTTCTGCTTATTTTTACAGGGAACTCTTTAACGCTTCGATGCTCTGCAGCAACAGATTCGCGAAAGCGGTGTTGATCTTTTTGCCTTTCTCCTTGTTGATATCCTTTTCCAGCTGTTTGAAATCCTTCGCGTCAAGCTTGCCTTTCGCTTGATCCTTTTGGATTTTGTCAATATCCGATTGAAGAGACTTCACTGTTTTGGCGTCCGCGATCAAACCGCGGGTTGCCCCGAGAGAGATCAGTTCGTCTAATTGAGCAACTTCTATCGTGATTTTCAAGCTGAACGTCTGCGTCGTTTGATGACCGAGATTATCCGTTGCTATAGCGACGATCGGATACGTTCCAACCGCGAGGCCGAGCGGATCTACGGAAACCGTTCCGGATGTCGTCTTGCCGTTAAAGGATACGGTCAATGATTGCAAGCCGCTTCCGCTGTCGCTTGCGGAGAATGTGATCGATACCGCTTCTGTTTGGAGATACGACAGATCGCTTGGGGCAACGATTACCGGCGGCGTCGAATCAATCGTGACGAGGGTTTCGCCCGTTACTCCTGATCCGTCATTTGCCGTGGCGACGACTTTGACTACACCGTCCCCCACTGCTGTCAGAAGGCCGTTCTCATCGATCGTCGCCTTGTTCGTTGCGTTGCCATCCGTGCCGACGACCTTCCAGGAGACGGATTTATCGGTTGCATTGTCAGGCGTCATGGTTGCGGTCATTTGCATCGTCCCGCCGAGGCTCGCGATCGCGGATGCTCCGCTCGCACCCGTTACGGCGATTCCTGTCACAGCTACATCAGTGTCATTGCCCGGCTTATCGTCCGGGTTCCCAATGTCGACAGGAACATAAGTACTCTCGCCAGGCACTGAGATGGACATCGGTTCGGTGTAGCCACAGATGCCAAAATATCCCTCGTTTGTATGATAATTATTCTCGTCAATCCAACTTGCGACGATCGTGTCGCCTGCCTTGACGCGGATCCACACGCCATAGTCGGTGTTTACTGTACTGATTTTAACCAGTGTGTCTGTATACGCCGGTACAAAGCCTTTGTTGTCCGCCAGCGCCGATCGGCCGTCATCCGACAGAATGCTTGAACCGGTCTTCCAGAGTTCCTGCCAATGCTGAATCTCAAAGGAGCCCTCCTTGAAGATAACACTGTATTTTGAGCCGCTCCAAGGGTTGTTTAGAAGATCCCCCTCGGTCGGAGCTCGCAGGGTAAAGTTCGGGAACGCCCCGGTGTTCATGCCGGACTCGAAGCCCACAACGAACTCTGCGTCGCCGAATGTTCTACCGGTGTAACCTGCAGTTCCAGCTCCGACGGGGGTCAACTTGGTATCGTTATTCTCCCAGTTGATTGAAGTCCCTCCGGATTTCCAATTAGCCTTATCTGCAATGACTGTGCCCATATCCACATACTCGGTCACGCGTCCGAGTTTGATGGAGGATCCAGTCGCCAGGCCGAAGTAACCAGGGGAGGAGACGTTTAAGTTATTCTCATCTCGCACGGAGAATAGCGTTTCGTCTCCACTCTTGAGCGTCACGGTCACGCCGCCGTACCCGCTTTCGTTGACATCATCCCATACTGCTCCGGCCTTCAAGAGCCGATCGTTAATGTCTACCGTCCATTGCCCCAATTGGAGACCCTGACCGTTGTAATAACGGGTCAGTGTGGCAGTCGTGCCTTGAATAGCAATCTCATACCTGTTGGCAGTTCGCGTAGCCGCATTTGCCCGAAGTATGATGTTCAGGTCAAGAGCGTCAAGATCTTCACTCTCGTCCAGTTTCAAATAGAAGTCCTTGTTACTGTACTTTTCCTGGGTGTAGAACGCAGCTGCTGATTGGCCGGACTGAGCTTCCAGGGTGAGACCGATCGGTTCGTCTTTCACAAACGACGATTGGTTGGCTGCCGTCCATTTGGCATTCTCAAACAGCATATCGTCCAGCAGTGCCACTGGGGACTGAAGCATCGGGTACAGATCGTCGCTGACAGGTCCCTCGTCAGGCGTAAGATCGGCACGCACAACCGAGAAGTCGTCTACCAGTGCTCGTGATCCGGATGTTGTCTTTGTGGCGTAGACTTTGGCTGTTCCGGTCTCGTCTGCCGTAAATGTGATGGACACCGATCGCCATGCGGGCCGGTCCAATTCATCTTTGAGGGTATCTGCACCGACAATTACGCCTATTTCTACCTTCTGCCCTTCGGCGCTGCTGCCGTTGCCCATCCGGGCAAAGCCGCGCAGCACGTATTCCACACCAGGCTCCAGACCTGCGATCTCCTGCTCGAGTCCGATGTTCTGACCGGTCAGCTCCACTGCGTTCTGATCGCGGGCATGAGCGTTGTCGGCCGATGAACCGGCTCTGACGAGCGATGCGCTCCCTGTCCCTGTTTTTTCCCAATACGGCATTGAGCCCATGCTCGGGAATTCCACGCGCGGCCACTCAAAACCGCTGTTGAACAACAGGTTTCTGTTCGAATAAGACAGGAACTGCGGGCCGCTGCTAACTTCTTCGGCCGTTACCGGAGTACCCTTCAGACCGGCAGTCCAGCTATCTCCCGGCTGATAGGCGCCCATACCGACTGCGTCGGAACCGGATTTCAGGGTAAAGTCAAACGCCGATGGGTTGTTAAAGGTCGCGGTTCCATCGATGTCGTCATTTGGCCTGCCGTAGTTGTCCAGTACCACCGCGCCGGCGTTAACGTTATCAGTACCCACGCCGCGGGAATCTACGATGTTGTTCATAAAAACGTCCATGTAGGCGTCGCCTGGGGAGTTCGTGTAAATTTCAGGATTCGAGTGACTGGTTGCTCCTTTGTAAACCGTGTTGTTGACCACGGATATAAATTCGGAGCTGGAGTTAATGAAAACAGCCGTCCATGGCAAATTCCAAAACACATTGCCGTATACCAAGGCGTTCTTGCAGCCCAGATCAAAGTACACGCCATTGGAAAATTCGCTGTGGGAATCATGGATTTTGTTGTGGTGAATTTGGCTGTTACCAAAATCGTTATAAGCGAAATACATCAGTCCTGCGTCAGTGCTGTGCCAGTTACCGTCATGGATATCGTTGTAGGAGATTTCGCTGGCGTAGAAGCTGCCGCCGATCAGAGTTCCACTGGCGTTATAAATCTGGTTGTGGCTGATCAAGTGGTTGATACCCGAAATGGTTATCGAGAAGGTAAACAATGTCGGGCCGGTAGTAGCGTCATGCAGCTTGCTGTTGACGATCTTGTTGCCTTCGCCTTCCACGGTGACCAGCGCACCGGCAGAATAGGCGATCTCGCTGTTGATCAAGGTGTTGTTCTTGCCGCCTACGATGATGCCACCCCGCTCATTATCTGGGGACAGGAATTCGGTGACGTACTTGGCTGTCATTTTATCCACTACATTGCTCACGCCGCTGCGCATAGTCAGGCTGCAGCCGTTTAGGTCGATACCTTCGATATGGATGTATTTACGGCTGGACAGATCCAAGCCCCAATCACGTGCTTTGTAACGAACATCCAGATCATTTGGGTTTAAGCCGTTCGGGAGCTGTACATACAGCGTTTCGCTATTCTGGTTATAAAACCACTCATATGGTGCATCCAGAGCGGCCATTGCGTTCTGGATATAGTAATGGAAATCATCGCCTGAGGCGTAGCCGGTTGGGCCTAGCTCATAGAAATTCATGTTTGCAAGATTAAGCCAGCCTGGCGTGGATGAGACGACTTCCGCACCGGATAAGTTCCATCCGCGGTTGTCCATACCCACAATCGCTGCACCGTCCCATGTACCTGCCGGTTGGTTCATCTCGGGGTCGCGCAGCTTGCCCGTAGGGGTAGACCATCCGCCGGTACTGGCATTCTCGCCGTCGAACTCATAAGTCAGCCAGTTCGGACGATAGTACGCGTCTTCCTTCGCAACGTTCGGATACCGTGAAGGCAGCATGGCTTCGCCGTCCACAAAAATTTGATTGCGGTAATTGCCCATCGGCAAGCTGATGTTCACTTTCCAGAGGTTGGCGTCATCTGCGTCATATTCCACCGCACTTGGGTTTGACGCCGTCTGCCATGCCTCGGTGATCAGGTTCGCACCTGAGATGACTACTTTCTCGCCGTCGCCAGATTTAAATGAAATCGGGTGTTCAGCCGTGCCGTTGTACTTCGGACGTACGGATTCTTCATAGACGCCCTCGTGGATGAATACGGTTTCGCCAGGCAGGAGAACATTAGCTGCCTTCTGAATCGTAAGGAATGGTTCGGCCTCGGTGCCGGGGTTGCTGTCGCTGCCGGTCTTGGCCACATGATAGGTTTTGTCGCCTACCTGATCGGTGTCGGCCGGATCTGTCTGCTGTCCGGTGCCGTCTGTATTAGGCGCTCTGTTATATAGCGCTGCATGTGCGGTGCTACCCAGAGCAGAGGTGAAGATCGAAAGCTCATCCAGAAGGCCGGTATACGCGCTTTCATTATATCCGCCTCCGCCGAACCATTTGTAGGATTGAAGATTAACAGGGAATGTGGACGTATATGTCTTTTCACCGATCTGACTGCCGTCCAGATAAAGAACGACTGTTTTCTCCGTCGCGCTAAAGGAGAACGACAGATAGTGCCAGTTGCCGTCGGCCAAATTCCCTGCTGGCGCTGAAAGGCTGCTATCCCACTCGGAGCCATCAGATCCGTAAGATAGGAAGTTTATCTTGGTGTCGGTGTAATTGTTTTCACTCGTGCCCCAGCCGATATTCCACCAGATTTCTCCGGCATGTAACCCCCAACTGCCATCGGAGCCGCCATAAGGCGGGGCCATTAATGAACTGGATGTTCCTGGACTAGGAGCTGAGGGTTTGACCCATACGCCCATGGTAAGATCATTTACATTCGCGAACTGAGCACCGTAGTCGATTGTGAGCCCGCTCGCACCTCTGCTGTCCGTGGTGATTGCGGAAGTATTGCCCCGGCCGCTGTGATTGATATCCCACATATAGTTGGTTAATGTAGCCGTCAGACCGTCCGAAAGGGCGCCGGAGGTTGAACCATTGCCCTCATTGAAAGGAAAAAGGATCTCGCCTTGCAAGGGATCGCCTGAATTGCCTGTATTGTCGCTCGTATTAGGCGCTCTGTTATACAACGCTTCATGAGCGGTATCGCCCAGAACGGAAGGGAAAACGGAAAGCTCATCCAGCAGGCCCGTGTACCCGCTTCCATTATAGCCAGCCCCGCCGAACCATTTGTAGGCTTGCAGATTAATAGGGAATGTGGACGTGTAGCTCTTGTTACCGATCTGATTGCCGTCCACATACAGTGCGACTGTTTTCGCCGTCGCGCTGAAGGAGAACGCCACATAGTGCCAGTCACCGTCTGCCAAATTCCCCGCTGGCGCCGAAAGGCTGCTTCCCCACTCGGATCCATCCGATCCGTATGATGTGAAGTTTATGGTTGTGTCGGCGTAATTGTTTGCACTGGTGCCCCAACCGATATTCCACCAGATTTCTCCGGCATTTAACCCCCAACTGCCAGTGGTACCGGCATAAGGCGGAGCCATTAAATAACTGGATGATCCAGGAGTGGGAGCAGAGGGTTTCACCCAAACGCCCATCGTAAGTTCATTTACACTCGCGAACGGAGTACCGTAGTCGATCGTCAGCCCGTTCTGGCCTGTTTGGTCATTGGTAATCGCGGAAGTATCGCCCCGGCCATTGTGATCGATATCCCATACATAGTTGTTCAATGTGGCTGTCAGCTCACCGGAATTGGCGCTGGAGGTCGAACCATTTCCCTCATTGAAGGGGAATAGAATCTCGCCTTGGAGAGAATCGCCAGGATTGCCCGGATTGCTAGGATTGCTAGTATTAGGTGCTCTGTTATATAGTGCTTCATGCGCAGAGTCACCCAGAACAGAAGGGAAAACGGAAAGCTCATCCAACAGGCCGGTGTACGACTTAGCCTGGTACCCATTCCCTCCGAACCATTTGTAAGCTTGCAGATTGACTGGATATAGGGAACTATAATCTTTCTCGCCGATCAGATTGCCGTCTACATACAGAGCGATCGTTTTCGCAGTTGCACTTAAGCTGTATGCCAAATAATGCCAGTTTCCATCTGCCAGATTGCCTGCCGGCGCTGAGAGGCCGCCATCCCATTCGGAACCATTCGATCCATAAGACAGGAAGCTTATACTTGTGTCAGCGAAGTTGTTTGCACTGGTGCCCCAGTTGATACTCCACCAGATTTCTCCACTACTGAATCCCCAATTGCCTGTAGTACCAGCATAAGGCGGGGCCATTAAAGAACTGGTTTGTCCGGAATTGGGGGCTGCGGGCTTCACCCAAACGCCCATCGTAAGATCATTTACACTCGCGAAAGGAGTGCCGTAGTCGATTGTAATTCCGTTCTGGCCTGCTTGGTCATTGGAGAACGCGGAAGTATTGCCTCGGCCATTTGGATTCCAAGCGTAGTTGTTTAATGTCGCTGATAGATCGCCCGACAGGGCACTGGAGCTCGAGCCATTCCCCTCATTGAAGGGGAATAGAATCTCGCCTTGGAAGGGATCGCCTTCGGTAGGGGTATCTGCGAAAGCAGTGGCGGGCAGTAGTGTTAGTGCCACTAGCAAAATACTAAGAACCAAAGCAGTCAGACGCGATGCCAGGCGTGATTTCAGATTGTGCTTGTTCATATTATTATCCCTTCTGTGGTATATTTTGTGAAAACATTCATGGTCTATCATCAGGGCAAGCTTGTTAATCCCCTCCCAACATCTCGTCGTACGGATTGTAACGCAGCAAGCGTTTATTCATTGTCAACTTGTATTTTAGAGTCAGAAGCAAACGGAGAAAATGAACTATTCTACGATTTTCGGACGAAACATATTGCAGCCCTCTCCTACGCCTCTTTATTTTGATTGGAATCAAGCTAGCAAAAAACGGCTATTCTTTGACGGGCAGCCGTTCCATAAAACACCTCAACAACGAAAAAAGGTTCCAGCTCTCTTCGAGCTGGAACCTTTATATTTCAAAACTTGTGTACAAATATATTAACTTATATTCAAAAAAATAAAAAATTACAATCTAGTAGAACGATATGGTAATTTCATCTAGGTAGATTGTCGTTGAAAATGTCAAAAGAGAGTTCATTTTGTAGTTGAATTTTAATAGGCTATAATTAATATCAAATATGGCTCCCCTATATTCCACGATTTGCTATTTGGTCATGGAAACCATTCGTCATTGATTGTTACTTTTATATGTTTTTAGCACCACCATTGGAGATTTATTTATTACTCAATTTCAATGGAGGACTATGACTATGAAAAAGCGAATGTAGTGTTTTATAGGAAGTCACACACATCGATGAATGTTGCCAAGGTGGCCCGTTCCTTAGCTAACGCTCTCTTTATTAGGGGGCTGATGTCTTTAATTTGGTTCAATAATTAGTGCTGCCAAAAAAGTCTTTCTCAAGCAACTCCATTGTTGCTGGCGCTGTTTTTTTAACTTTCGTGATACGCATAACAAAAATACCTCCCTTGATTATCTGATTTAGTCAGATACTGCAAAGGAGGTATTATAAGCTTTTACGAAAATCCTGTGTGGTAAGTTTAAACGCACAGGATTTGATGTTTTAAGTATACGTACAAGCACCATATAAAATAGAAAAAACCTTGATTCATCAAGGTTTCTTGTTGGATGCCGAGGACGGGAATCGAACCCGTACGGTGGTCACCCACCGCAGGATTTTAAGTCCTGTGCGTCTGCCAGTTCCGCCACCCCGGCATGTTCATGATTGTGGAATGGTGGGCCCTGAGGGACTCGAACCCCCGACCAATCGGTTATGAGCCGACCGCTCTAACCAACTGAGCTAAGGGCCCTTACGATAATAATCGAAAGGTTGGTTGCGGGGGCAGGATTTGAACCTGCGGCCTTCGGGTTATGAGCCCGACGAGCTACCGAGCTGCTCCACCCCGCGATAACACTCATTCACTACAAATCATTCAATGGCGACAAGAAATAATATACTATATGATGCATGAATAAGTCAAGTATATTTTTATGGCAGAAATCGAACGCCGAATCTTCCTTTGCGCGAACGAAATACTTCGATCTCTTGCGGACATTCATAACCGTATACCCACCAGTCGTTTTCCATCCGTCTAACCAGACATCCGGCTTGAAATTTGGTTTCATACAGACGCCCCCAATATATCCACTTCATGTCACTTACTCCCTTCTTCGCCGTTTCGCTTAGAATGCCCCATTTTCGGAAAAAACAAGCATCGGCTCTGAACGATCCGACAAAGATATAAAAAACCGCATCGACGCAAGATGCGCCAATGCGGTTGCTCCACTATGATTTAGCCTTTACCGCCGTAAACATTAATGCCTACGCCGCCTCCGCCATCAACCGGCTCAAGCGGACCATTCGGATTGTCCTTGATCTTCTGCAGCATGGCATCCCCTTTGGTCTGCCATTCTTTAAGCGCCTCTTCGACGGATTTCTTCTTTTGTATGACTTCCTGGAAGAGTGGCTGTGCAAACTGTTGAACCTGATAGAGGTTCGGCTTCTCGCGGTAGAGCTTCTCAAGCGTGATATCCTGCGGTGGAATCGGTTTAAGGGTGTAGAAGGCCTCGATGTTATAGTTCATGCCGTCCTTCGGCTTCAGGAACGATTTGCGCGCTACCATCTCATACGTGCTGCGGGATTTCAGCTTCGCCCATTCCTTGCTGTTGTTGAACTGGATGAAGTCCCAAGCATCGTCGCTGTTCTGTGCATTGGCGCTGATCGCCATTAGATTGTTCAAGTAGATGCTGCCGCCAATACCAGGAGCTTCCTCGAAAGTCGGGATCGTCACGACATCCCAATCCGGGGATGGAATCTTAGGGTTCTTAGTGGCATAATCTTTCGCTCTGGACAGCTCATTCACATAGTCATAGCCGCCGATCATCATGGCGATGCGACCGCTGATGAATAGATCGTTCTGGAACGGGTTAAATGCGACTTCTTTGTCCCTGGCAATGCCACCGCCGCCACCGTTGTTCATATCTTCTTGGGTAGGTACGATTTTCTCTTGGTACAATGCGGCTACTTCACTCCACACTTTGCGCCATTGCGGTGTATCTACGGTCATCTTCTCTGCTTTATTGTCAAACATCTTAAGCTGAAGAGGTGCCGAGTAGGTTTGCGAATCCCAGAACGGGTCTCCGCTCCAACGATTGAACGAGAAGCCGAATTTACGCTCTGCCCCTTCGCCCTTCGCTACCTGTTTGGCCTTCGTAAGGATATCTGTCCAAGTCATGCCGTCTGTCGGCGGCGTAACACCGGCATCAGTAAACAACTTCTTATTGTAATAGAGCGCTGAAGCATTGAAGGTCGGCGTAAGCGCATAGAGGCTGCCGCCTCCCGCATCCTTGATACCATCGATAACCGTCGGTACGAAATCCTCGATATCAAATTCACTCTCTTGGATCAGAGGGTCCAGCTGTTTAAGCAGATTGTCTTCTACCAGACGTTTCAAATAAGAAGATTCCAGTACAACAACATCGACAGGGTTCTTGCCGTTGATCATCTCTTTCAGCTTCTCATAGGGGTCTGGCTGCTTCTTGTTCGGATCGGGCTCTTCGAAACGCTGGTCGTCATAGTTGATTGCGGCAGCGATTTCGATGTCGATATTCGGATGCGTTAGTTCGTAACCATCCGTGAACTGTTGACGCAGATAAGGTTCATTATCGGAATTGGAATACATAAAGCCGATTCTCAGTACATGACGCTCTGCTTCATTGCCGCTGTCTCCCTTGCTGCATGCTGCAAGACTTGATACCAGTAGGCCTGCTGTAACCGCCAAAGCAGAAGTCCTCATAATTAGTTTTCCCCGTGAACGTCTTACCTTCTTCTCCATTGGTTCTACCCCTCCAGTGATTTAGGCGGCGAGATAATGATGCGCTCACCGTCAAATTCCATTGATGCTTTATCTGTAATTTGTAAGGCTGTTAAATACGATTTCGGAATTTGAAGTCTGCCTACCCGGTCAACGACGACATATTCTTCATGGATGGCCTCAGCGCCGCCGAGAGTCGAATGGTCGCCTATCTGATCTTTATCGTCCAGATTCGGGTTCCGCTTAATAAATTCGGTACTGGTTAATCCATCCCGAATCGCCACGACACGGTCAACCTTACCGGCTAACGATAAATCATGCGTAACGATAACAATCGTAATGCCGATCTCGCGATTAAGTCTGCGGAAGATATCCATGATGAGATCTGAAGTACGCGTATCGACGGAGCCTGTCGGTTCATCGGCAAGCAGCAGCTTCGGCCGGTTTGACAGCGAAATCGCGATTGCAACCCGCTGCTGTTCACCGCCTGAGAGCTGATGCAGCTTATTGTGCATGCGCTCCTTCAGCCCCACCCACTCCAGCAGCTGCTTCGCATAAGCGCGATCCAGTTTGGAGGACAGCATCATCGGCATCTCCACGTTCTCGAGCGCCGTTAAATACGGGAGCAAATTGCGTGCATTACTCTGCCAGATAAAACCGACGGTATCGCGTTTATAAGAAACGAGCTGCTCATCGGTAATCTTGAGCAAATCCCATGGCCCTACACTCACTTGGCCGGCCGAAGGGCGGTCAAGACCGCCCAGTATATTGAGCAGCGTCGATTTCCCGCTGCCGCTGTTGCCGATAATCGCCATCATTTCACCTTCACGGACGTGAAGGTTCAGCCCTTGCAGTGCAACGACCTCAAGATCATCTGATTTGTAAATTTTAACGAGTCCCTCGCAAGTAATCATGAGGTCTTAACGCTCCTCTCCCATCTTAACGGCTTGATGTACGCGCAATCTGCGGATATGAATGAGTAGAAGCGCTGCACCCATCAGCATCATGCATCCGACCACGATGTAGAGCTGCGTCGTATCCTTGGAATCGAATACGACCCTAAACGGCGGTACAGAGTTCGCGACATTATCGGTCGTCTGCAGGAATGGCAAGAATAGCAAGCTTGCGATTTTGCCGATTAGGATACCGAGTCCAATGGACAGTCCCGCTGTAAACACCTGCTCAAGCAGCAGCATACCGGTCAACTGCTTCCTGGAGAGCCCCATCGCGCGAAGAACACCAAACTGTACGATCCGCCCTGATAGATTAAAGAACCAGAACAGAATGTAGCCCGTTAGCGAAACAATGATGGAAACAAGGAAGCCGAGACTTAGGATCCCGAATACGCCGCCGCGTGTCGGATGCTTCGATTGCACAGCAAGCTCAATGCGCACGTCCTGAACATTCGCAAGCTCAATGCCCTCATCCTGCAGCTGCTTCATGATTGGAGCGGTAAGCGCACCTGGTTTCATTTTGAGCCATACATCGTAAGGAATCATCGGAACTTGGTCATAGATATAATCCAGATTCGCGATGATGAACGGTGATGAATCCGGATATTGACTCGGCCAGTACGGTACGATACCGACGACGACGAAGTCAATCATTCCTTCCTGCAAACCGGCAGAGATCGTATCGCCAAGCTTCAGCTGATATTTCTCGGCCACGTTGGAAGGAATAATAGCCGCTTGTTCATAGAGCCCCAAATAATTTAAGTAGTTGAACGGATGCGAAGGATACAGATCGTCACGGAACCAGGCCACCTTGGAGAAATCGACATTGTCGATGCCCATGACGGTTCCTTGTCCGGCCGATCGTCCTGAAACGACGATATTGGCTTTGGTCTGCAGCACGCGCGCCGCCGCCTCTACCCCATCCAGCTTGCGGAACACTTCAAATGGAGGCTCCGAATAGTTGATCCGAGTCGGAACCGTAGAGCCGCCGCCGTTGCCGCCGCCTCCACCATTTCCGCCTCCTCCATTGCCTCCAGCACCATTGCCGCCGGCTCCTTCTCCACCGCCGCTGCCGCCTTGTCCGCCACCGCCACCGCCGGCATCTCCGCCTCCGGTGTCGATCACTTCAGCAGTTCCTTCCCATACCGTCTGCATGACAACGTCGGTTCCGAATTTGTAGAGCGTCCGCTCTGTAGAGTTCAGATCGATCGTTCGAGCCGCAGAAGCATTGTAAACTCCTAATCCAAGCGTCAAGATAAGCAATATCATCAGCGGGTAGTATCCCTTCGACGATCTCGACAGCTGAGTCAAAGTTAAGTAGAGCGGCACCGGAAGCATCTTCCGGCCGATCCAATTAAACAGCTTCAGCAGCCATGGGAAGACGCGAAGGAAGAACAAACCCATTGCGAAGATTGCCAACGCCGGAACAAAGAACAGAAAAGGCTGCACGTTCAGCTGATCCGTCGTCATTTTGCTTTTGAACGAAATCATCTGGCGTTCATTGAATAAGTACCAGCCATAAGCTGCGATGCCAAGCAGCAGCACATCGCCATACCATCTCTGCCAAACCGGTTTACGATCAGAGCGCGCGATCTGCTTCTTATAGTCCACAATCGAAGCCCTGGCATAAATAACCGCTGGGATGATGGTCGCCAGAAGGGCAAGAACCACAGAGCCGATACCTGCGATAATTGACTCTGTTCCGAATCCAATCGGAATCGATTTCCGATTGACGAATTCCAGGAATCCATTGGCCGAGCCGATGCTCTTCGCCATAAACCAACCGATTAACGGACCAATGAGGAGAGCGACGATTCCGAGCAGTAATCCTTCCAGCATGTAAATGCCGATGATCTGCCTGGTTCCCGCTCCCCGGCTTCGTAATACAGCGATATCACTGCGCTGTTTATCAAGCGATTGCCGGGCATTCATTGCGATAAAGTAGAACACCATCGCCAGCATCGGTGCAGCCAATGTAAAGAGCAGCAGCTGCAGCTGAAGACTCGACTTGCGGAACTCATTGAGCAGTTTAGCGAATGAGATCTCTACTCTCGTATCCTTCAAACGCTGGTACAGCTCGATGTTCAACCGCTCAAGCGTCTGATTCAGCGGCGACAATTGACTTGTCTTGATATCTTTCAAATCGAATGCATAATACCAGTTAGCCGTATGAACCGGAATCTTCCGATCCTTCATAAGCCCTTTCTGGAAGGCATTCTCGCCGATTTGCAGCGTACTCATCAAGCCTTCAAGCCCTTGATACCAATACGGATCCGTATCGCTAAGCGGCTTAAACGCTCCGACGATCTTAACGCGAAGCGTCAGATTCAAACCGCTGTAGATCGGGTATTCAAACACATCGCCGATATGAATGTCACTGCGGTACATCGCCTCTTCCAGAATGACCGCTTCGATCGTGTCATCGTCACCAACCGTGTCGGTGTACCAACGACCTTGCGTCAGTTCTGTTTTCTTATCGAGGCCGCTCATCGATGTAAGTCCCATCTGACGAACCCGGCTCGCATCGACGGTCGTTGGATCCTCCGGCGTCAGCTCCGCCGTTCGAATGGCTAAGCTTTGTACATAGGTGCCGAAAGGAAATCCAACTTCGCTCGGCACATCCTCGCGGATATAACGGGACACCTCGGTCAACGCATTCAAATCCGTCTTACCGGTCGTTTCCTGGTAACGCATCAGAATCGATCCCGCCGGCAGCCCGCTGCTCTCTTCCATGAGCGATTGTGCCACAACCCGCTTCAGCGCTCCATCCGCGTACATCGGGATACTGGTCGCAAAGGCGACGGCAATGATCAAGCCGGCCAGCGAGCTGAGCGTCATCCATCGCGTGTTCCACATTTTGCGAAGCAGAAAGCGAAATAGCGGCATCCCCATAGCTTATCGACCTACGACTTTCTGCCCCGGTGTCAATCCCTTGAGGATTTCAACTTGCGTTGCCGTTTGCTGCCCTACTTCAACATCCACCTCGCGTTTGCCGTTCTCGTCGATGACTTGCACGTAAGTACGAGACCCGATTGAACGTAATGCAGATGGCGGAATAACGATTGCATTTTCTTTGCGGTCCATAATAATGGAGATGGACAGCGGCGTTCCACGCGTCACGCCTGTAGGCATCTTATCCAGCTTCACCGTCAGGAAATCTTCAGGACGCTCTGGTTTATTGCCGCCCGCACCTCCGTTGCCACCGCCGCCTTCGCCACCACCGCCTCCGTCATCCTTCTGAATCGGAAGCTGAGCAATCTTGCCTTTGACCTGTCCGGCACCGTTGATATCAACGACAACCGGCATGCCTACGGAGATGCCTTGCAGCTCATCGGCGGTCATTTTCGCTGCTGCGGTTAACTGTCCTGTATCTGCAACGATACATACCGGATCGTAAGCTTTGATCAAATCGCCTTTCATGACGTTCAACGAAACCACTGTACCGCTGAAAGGCGCTTTCAGAATCGCTTTGTCAATCTCCAGCTGCGATTCTACCAACTTCTGGCGCTTCTCTTCGAAGGTGATCTTCGCAAGCTCGAACTCTACCGGGTCCATCTCGTCTTTCTTGCGCAGCGTTTCTTTCATCTGCAGTTCGTCTCGCGAGAATTGCAGTTTATCCGAGCGCAATTGTTTCTTCATATCGTCCACATCGAGGGAACCGATCACTTGGCCTGCTGTTACTTTCTGGCCGACTTTAATATGAAGTTCCTTCAATCGTTTGCCGTCGAGTGTAAAATACAGCGTTTCTTCCTGAAGCGAAATCAGCTTCCCGATTCCCGTCTTCTTCGATTCGAGCGTAGCAGTCGTTACCTCGTACTCCGGCTTCTTCGAAATTTGCGGCGGCGCTATAGCAGGCAATGATTCTTCGTTATCCTCGTTTGGCAGCAATGAGCATCCGCTCGTGAAAACAAGAGAAGCTCCAAGAACTACAACAGCTGCAGTCTTAAATGAACTTCCCGTCAACCATTTCGTAAACATGATCGGCAACCTCCAGAATCGTGGGATCGTGCGTTGTCATACAAATCGTAACTTGTTCCGTGCGAATGATGGTCTGGAATACCGACATAATTTGTGCGGCCATTTGCGAATCAAGCTCAGCGGTCGGCTCGTCGGCAAGCAGCATACTCGGACGATGTGCGATGGCCTTCGCGATCGCAACACGCTGCTGTTCACCCCCGGATAACTCGAACGGACGGTGATGCATCCTCTTGGCAAGACCGACAAGATCCAAGCAATGCTCAACGCGCTTCTTCCACTCCTGAGACGGAATACCCGCCATACGCAGCGACAGCTCGACATTCTCATAAGCGGATAAGAGCGGCATTAAGGCGTACGCCTGAAAAATAAACCCGATGTGCTTGCGCCTTACCTTCGTGCGTTCATCATCATTCATGCTATGGAAGGGCAAATCCTGAAAGAAAATATGGCCCTTCGTTGGTTGATCGAGCCCGCCGATCATATTGAGCAGCGTGGTTTTACCGGAGCCGGAACGCCCGCGGAGCATCACGAGCTGCCTTGGCCTTAGCTCCATCGCAATCCCTTTCAACACATGAAGCGGCTGTCCGCCAACTTGAAAGGTGCGTTCAACCGACTCTACGGTGAGAAGCGGTTTGGTCTCGATTATTGGTATGTACGGAGCTTCAGTTTCCCTTGTTGCGTCGGATTCTACAGCTTCCTTTGTTGCTTGTTTGCTTCTCCACCATCCCATCGCGGCTGCAGAGACCCCCCTTCCTATTAGAAATCTTTAATCTCAATAACGTTTAGACGGCGCAAGCATTCAAAAAGTTACGCGCTCAGGTACCAATTTCGTTAAATATTTGCTAAAAAAGCTTCTGAGCCGCAAAAACGGACATGATCCGCTTTATGGCGCAGAAGCTCTCTATTTAAGACTAACACATTATGGCTGCTTCCAATTGTAAAATTTCGACCCAATGAGGACTGAAACAAGGCCCCACGCCAGCATAATGCCGATATTCATCCAGAATGCGGCATTCAACATACCCAGATCATACACCATGCTGTCTCGGATTCCGTTAGCGAAATAAGTCAGCGGCATGACGTTCGCGAGCGGTTTAATATAGCTCGGCAATACGTTGATGTCGAAGAAAACGCCGCTGATGAACATCATAATAAAGCTGGTTAAATTCGCCATGCCGAAATAACTTTCCATCGTCTTGCTAAACCCTGCGAGCATAAATCCGATCCCTGCAAAGGACAATGTTCCTACAAGGAAGACGATCAGGAATGCCGGCACGTTCATATTGATATGTGCACCGAAAGCGAGAACGCCGATCAGCGTCAGGAGGACGATCTGAATCCCGCTGAGAATAAATCGAACCGCGATGCCTCCCATTCCGAACAGTCCCATGCTCGCCGGCGTCAGAATCAGTCTCTTAAGCAGGCCGTTGCGGCGCATTTCGACCATCGATACCATTCCGAACAAGCCGGCTTGCGAGATGGCAAGCGCAATTAATCCGGTGAGCAGGAAGTCTGTATACTTCAGCTCTTCGCTGCCTGCGGATACGAAGTCCGTCTTCAGGGTAAAGGCAGGAGCAATACCGGAAGCGGCACTGTTCATCTGCAGAACGATATTGTTCAGAATACTCTGTATCGCCTGTGAGGATGGGGAGTTCTGCTTCTCCTTATTGAGCAGCAGCTCAAGCGAAGAGGCATCTGCCGACTGCGGCAGCACGATCACCGCGTCCACATCACGATCCTTCAGCCACTCCTCCGCCTTCTCGCGGCTTACCGGCGTATCTGACTTATATTCGAACACGTCGATCTGCTTCAAGCCGCTGCGCATATCCTCAGCCAGTGTATTGGAGGAAGGTTCAACGAGCGCGAGCTTCGCCGTGAAGCTGCTACCTGAACTGCCGCCGAAGATCATGATGAAGATGACCAGTAGAAGAACCGGATAGAAAATCGACCAAAACCACACATTCTTATCGCGAAACGTCATTTTGAACTGTGCGCCAAACAGCTTCTGGAATTGCTTCCATCCGTTTCGATTCATGGGCTCAGTCCCTCCATTCTTTGCCGGTGAACGCGATGAAGACGTCCTCCAAGCTCATTTCGCGAATGGATACCTGCTCGACTCCGATGCTCTGCTGGGATGTAAAACCAAACAGTTGATACAGCGTCTCCTCCGGCTGCAGCGACCAAACAACCAGATGATCGCCGCTTCGCTTCACGCGCGTTACGGCCGTGTTGCCCAGTGCAATATGCTCCGCCAGCGAAGCGTGCTCTTCCCCGCCGGTAAACGTGAGATGAATCTCCCGCTCCTTCGTAAGACGGCCGATTAATGCTTTCGGCGTATCCAGCGCTACGATTCGGCCTTGATCCACGATACACACGCGATCGCTCAGCTTATCGGCTTCCTCCATGTAATGCGTCGTAAGGATCGTGGTTTTGCCAATCGCTTTGAGCTTCAGTACGATGTCCCAAATGTTGCGTCTGGCTTGAGGATCCAGCCCTGTCGTCGGTTCATCCAGGAAGATCAGCTCCGGATCGCTAATCATTGCAAGCCCGATAGCCAGCCGCTGTTTCTGACCGCCGGAGAGTGCTTTGACCCTTTTGTTCCGATGATCGGCCATGTTGATATAACTCAATATTTCGTCTGTCGGCCGCCGTCTGTTGTAGAAGGAAGCGAAGGTTTCGAGGTTCTCCTCCACCGTCAGCAAATCGAACAACGCGCTGGTTTGAGGCTGTACGCCGATTGCCATCTTAATCTGAGACTTGTTGGCTGCCCAATTCATGCCCAGTACGGTCACCGACCCGCGGTCAGGCTCCTGCAGCCCTTCAATCATTTCAAGCGTCGTCGTTTTGCCTGCCCCGTTAGGTCCGATAATGGTGAAAACCTCACCTTTCTTCACCGAGAAACTAATCCCGTCCACCGCAACCGTTCCTCCGAATGACTTGCGCAGATCCTCTACGGTAAGTACCGTCTCGCCTGCCTCATGCTTTGTCACCAGCCATCATTCCCCTTCCTTCTCGCCGACCTCTCCCTTTACTTTATCATTGGCAAATAAAAGCAAGAACCGCCTGTGGAGGGAATTGGTCTCGGTCCAGGGAAGGAGAACAATGAACGTGAATGATACCCTATCCTCGCATAGCTATGGCATTGCCTGATGTGTACCGTTTGAGTCCGACCCCGAATATCAACGTACCTGCTGTCAATAATCCGAGCGTCATCGCGATCGCCTGCCAGAAGAAGACCGGATCGAAATCACGCATCAACCCGATCGGCAGGTAGCTGATGAACCCTGCCGGAACAAGTGTAAACAAGAGCAGCTTGGCTGCACCGCGGAAGATCCCGGAAGGATACGTCGAGAGCGCCACGAAGCTATTGAACACTTGGCCTGCTATTCCCTCGGAATTGCCGAAGAAGAACGCGAAGCTGCCGGCTATAATCATGACGCCCATAAAGATCAAGCCGCTTATAAGCAGCCCCAGTCCGAACTGCACCGCGCCAAGCAAGGTATGATTGCCAACCCATGCGTACACGGCCAGCCCGAACAGAAAATCTCCTGCAGCCGTTAGCGACATTCGACTGGCCAATACATGAAGCAGCACAGGCTTCGGCTGAGATAAATACACATCGAGCTGACCGCTGGAGACCACCGTAGCAATGCGATGGAAATTGCCAAATAGCATATTCGCCCAGCCGAATCCCCCTGCCCCAACAGCCCACAGCATCATCACATCCGATAAATTCCATCCGTTCACTACCTGGAACCGATCAAAGAACAGGGTCCAGAAGAACAACCACATGAAATTATTAATAAACATCATCCCCGCGAGCAGGAAGAAGCTCATGCGATACTCCATCGAGGATGCTAGATTGACTTTCCAGCATGTTAGCAGAAACCGCATCATCCCGAGCGGCGTCTGCATGTGGTCTTTCTCATATTCCCGCTCTCGTTTATCCGCCGTTGACATGCAGCTTGGTCACTCCTCTCCGGTACATCATGATCGTGAAACAAGTCAGCACTGCAATCCAAGCTGCCTGAATGGCAATTTGCTGCAGTAAGGAGGCAGATCCATAGTTCACTGCCGTTCTTGCCGGAAAATATAACATCGCCTGGAAAGGCAGCCACGCGCATATGCGCTGCAGCCACTCCGGCATCAGATCAAGCGGCAGCAGCATGCCTCCGACTGTGAATTGCAGCTTATGCAGCACAAATTCCATCCCGCGCGTCTCCTCTACCCAGAAGGCGCACAAAGCAACGATCATGTTCAGCAGAAATGCAATTGTGAGTGCCCCTAGCGTAAGAGACAGAAGGCCTGCCCAGCCAAGGCCAAAATTCGGCGGGCCTACGAACGTCCATGCTATAATGCTGCCAACCGCCAAGTGGATGAAGAATCGGAATACCGCTTCAGATAGATACGCGGCATATTGATAGCCGACATACGAGATAGGCCTGATGAGGCGGATCGCAATATCGCCGCTCTTCACCTCATTCTCGATGGCCGTACATAGGGCTGGCACGCCCATCGTAATCGCCTCAGTGAATACCAAATACCAAATAATCTGCTTCAGCGCATAACCATTAATAACGCGGGTGCTGTCTCCGTCATAGGCAGCACTCCACAGCTGAACGAACACAAACAAGATCAGCAGCAGAAACGACGCCCGCATTATAAAATCCGTCTTATAGGCCATTTGCTGCCGCATCGTGATTTGCGCAACGGCTCCAATCTTCTTGCTTCGTCGTACCCATAAAGGGTCCAAGTTTCGAATGGCCATCGCGCTACCCTCCCGACCCATAGATATGCGTAATGATTTCTTCCATTGGCGGATCCTCGACCGTCATATCGTCCAGCTTGAACCTGCCCATTAACGCACTGACAACGGATTCAATGCCGACTTGCTTCAGGTCCACGGCCAGCTTCAACCGGCGCCCCTCCGATTGGAGGATTTCCATGCCTTGAAGATCGGGAAGCATACCGACAACGTAATGATCGGATAAGGTAAGCGAAATGATTTTGCGGCTGAGCACTTCTCGCTTCAACCGATCAACAGGCGCATCGAGCAAAATCCCGCCATGATGGATAACGACAGCCCGCGAGCAAAGCTCCTCCATATCTCCCGCGTCGTGAGAAGTCAGGAAAACCGTCGTTCCCTCTTCGCGGTTCACTTCCAGGATCAGCTCGCGAATGCGCTGCTTCACTACGACATCAAGCCCTATCGTGGGTTCATCCAGAAACAATAGCTGCGGCCTGTGCAGGAAGGAAACCGCGATCTCGCAGCGCATCCGCTCGCCGAGCGAGAGCTTACGAACAGGAATATTCAAGTAAGGCCCTAGCTCGAAACGCTCAATTAAATCTGCTCGCCTGTCTAGATAGTCGCTTCGGTTCAGCTCATAAACCCGACTGATCAAGTCAAACGTATCGATCGGCGGCAAGTGGTACCACAGCTGCGATTTCTGCCCGAATACAGCGCCAATTCGATAAGCCAGCTTCGTCCTCTCCCGCCATGGCGTTAATCCCAGCACTTGTGCTTCGCCGGAGGTCGGGTGGAGAATCCCCGTCAGCATCTTGATCGTTGTCGATTTACCTGCCCCGTTCGGTCCTAGAAAAGCGACCCGTTCACCTCTGGCAACAGTCAGGTCGATCTGCCTTACGGCCACTCTCTCTTCCCATTGCGGCCGAATGAGCGAGCGGAAGCTTCCCGATAGTCCGGCATCTTTGCGCTTTACGGCAAAGCTCTTGCTTAATCCATGTGTCTGCAACGCTGCTGTCGTCATTGTGCTCTCCCCCTGTCTGCGTACGGTGCTACGGTAAAGCAAAAAAGACCTCCTGCAAGCACCGCCTTATCCTTGTAAGGCGGAACTTGCCGAAGGTCTTTTATCCCTACGGTGTAGCATGACATATCGTCGTTTGCCGGTTTCGCTCGGTTCGCCATGTGCGGATCCCTAGAAACCCTTCCGTTTAATGTAACATATTACCAGCCGTTTCAGAGGTTGGCAAGACATTTTTCCGGAAGCTCGTAAACCGTTATGCAGGATGAAGGAGATCCTCCATCATCGTGATTAAGCGCAGTCTAACTTGCTGCAGTCGTGAGGCAAAAAATTCCATACTATGATCATCACTGCCTTGAGAACGAAGCAGGGCCGTGCTCACCAACCCATAAGCCTCATCCAATTGCGTGATTTCCTCGCTTCTGGTCAAGTTACGATCGTAAATGCGCACACGATAAAGCAAATCCTCTGTTGATCTGAGCAGCCTTTCATACATCGTATTCATAAGTGGCTTCCTCGCAATCTCTTATTTGGTATAAGCTAGTCTATGACGTGTGTAAACTAAATATAACCTGATTAAGAGACGGATGAAACATTTCGGAGCAATTGTAAACAAAAAAAAATAATCCGGAGCAGCTGCTCCGGACCACACATCCCAACCTATTACACGCCAAATGCTTGTGGATTCTCGCGCCACGACTGCAGCACCGCGATATCGCTCTGCTGAACAATCCCTTGCTCAGCTGCAACTTCGATCAGCGCCGAATAGTTCGACAACGTCGCAAGCGGAATGCCTTCCTCTGCGAATGCCGCGATTGCATTCGGGAATTGATAGGTGAAGATGGCTACAACCCCTTGCACCTCGCACCCGGCTTCACGAACGGCAACTGCGGCTTTCAACGAGCTGCCGCCTGTGGAGATCAAATCCTCGATCAAGACAACCTTTTGCCCCGGCTTGAAAGCACCTTCGATCTGATTCGTCTTGCCATGGCCCTTCGCTTTGTCACGTACGTAGAGCATCGGCAGGTTCAGCTTCTGCGCCACCCACGCCGCATGCGGGATGCCGCCTGTTGCGATACCGGCAACTGCTTCGCAATCCGGGAATTGCTCGCGGATAACCGTCGCAAATCCTTCTGCAATCAGGTCGCGAATTTCCGGGTAGGACATCGTAAGGCGGTTATCGCAATAGATCGGAGATTTCATGCCGCTTGTCCATGTAAACGGCTCATTCGGGCGAAGTCCAACGGCGTTAATTTGCAGCAATCCTTTGGCAATCTCGCGTGGTAATTGTTCCAATACAGGTGTAGTCAATCAGATCAGCTCCTCAATAATGGATTCCAATGCAAGCCGCGGGTTCTCGGCAGCTGTAATAGGTCTTCCGATAACCATATAATCGGTACCTTGCTCAATCGCCTCACTAGGCGTCATAATGCGCGATTGGTCATTCAAAGCAGCTCCTGCCGGGCGAATACCCGGCGTAATCGTGCGGAAATCCGCTCCGCAAGCCGCTTTAATCGTTTGTACTTCCTGTGGTGATGCCACAACGCCGCCAAGTCCGGCTTGTTTCGCCAGCTGCGCGTAACGAACGACAGCTTCTTCAACCGAACCGCTGATTCCGATCTCTTCGTTGAGGACTTGTTTGCTTGTGCTTGTCAGCTGTGTTACGGCAATGACAAGAGGCCGAGCCAATGTGGGATCACTCGCAAGCGCCTGCTCCACACCTTCCATCGCTGCTTTCATCATTTCCACGCCGCCTGCTGCATGCACATTAAACACATCGACACCAAGCTTCGTAATGCTGTTCGCCCCGCCTTTGACCGTGTTCGGAATATCATGCATCTTCAAATCCAGGAACACTTTATAGCCGCGTTCCTTAAGTCCAATCACGAAGCTAGGACCTGCCGCATAGAACAGCTGCATACCAACCTTCATGTAGCATGGAATGCCTTCTAAGCTGTTGACCAGCGCTTCTGCTGCTGCAGCATCCGGATAATCCAGTGCAACCATAATACGGCCAGCCGCTTCTTCTCTGCTAAGTTTCATCAGTGTCAGCCCCTTCCCTATGTCTATACAGGCATGGCGAAAGCCTGCTTGAAGGCAGGCTTTCGCGGCCAATTACGGCCATTCTATTGGTTATTTCTTTGCAAGTACAGGCATTGGACGCGAGGAGAAGTTAATGGTCTCCAGCATGTTAAGCAGCGCACGAACGGTATCGAGCGATGTCATACATACGACGCCGTTCTCAACCGCTTCGCGGCGAATACGGAACCCATCGCGCTCAGGTGTTTTACCCTTCGTCAAGGTGTTCACTACGAAGTGTGCTTTACCGTCGCGGATCAAATCCAAGATGTTCGGCGAGCCTTCGCTCAGCTTATTCACCGTTTGTACGCGCAGTCCCGCTTCTTCAAGCGCCGTTGCAGTGCCGCCCGTTGCGACGATGTTATAGCCAAGCTCGTAGAAGCCGCGCAGAATTTCAATCGCTTCCGGTTTGTCTTTATCCGCTACCGTAGCAATGATGGAGCCTGTTGGCGGGATACGCATGCCAGCGCCAACCAAACCTTTGTACAGAGCTTTCGCATATTGTTGATCGCGGCCCATAACTTCACCGGTCGATTTCATTTCCGGCGTCAGTGTAGGGTCAACGCGGCGCAGTTTCGCGAAGGAGAAGACAGGTACTTTAACCGATACATAGTCATCTTCAGGCCACAGACCTGTTTCATAACCAAGGTCAGTAAGCTTCTCGCCCAGAATTGCCTTCGTAGCCAGGTTCGCCATCGGAATGTTCGTTACTTTGCTCAGGAACGGAACCGTACGCGAGGAGCGCGGATTTACTTCGATTACATAGACTTCGTCTTGGAAGATAACGAACTGGATGTTAACCAATCCGATAACGTTCAAGCCTTTAGCGATCTTGATCGTGATTTCGACCATTTTCTGCTGCAATTCCGTCGAAATGGATTGCGGCGGATACACCGCGATCGAGTCGCCGGAGTGAACCCCTGCGCGCTCAACATGCTCCATGATCCCCGGGATCAGAACGGTTTCGCCATCACAGATCGCATCAACCTCTGCTTCTTTGCCCAGCATGTAACGGTCGATCAGTACCGGATGCTCCGGATTGATTTTGACCGCCTGTACCATGTACGTGAGAAGCTCTTCGTCGGAATATACGATTTCCATAGCACGTCCGCCTAGGACGTACGAAGGACGAACAAGCACCGGATAACCTAGGCCTTGTGCAGCCTCAACCGCTTCATCCACGGAAATGACTGTTTTGCCTTTCGGTTGCTTGATGTTCAGCTCATTCATGAGCACCTCGAACTTCTTGCGATCCTCAGCAGCATCAATGCTCTCCAGGCTGGAGCCCAAGATGCGAACGCCTGCTTTAGTTAATGGAGCCGCAAGGTTGATCGCCGTCTGACCACCGAATTGAACGATAACGCCAATCGGATTCTCTTGTTCGATGACGTTCATAACATCCTCGTAGAAGAGCGGCTCGAAGTACAGTCGATCGGAAGTGCTGAAATCCGTCGATACGGTTTCCGGGTTGTTGTTGATGATTACCGCTTCGTAGCCGGCTTTCTGAATCGCCCATACCGCATGTACAGTCGAATAATCGAACTCGATACCTTGGCCGATCCGGATCGGGCCTGAGCCAAGAACGAGCACTTTCTGTTTCGTTGTTTCCGTTACTTCATTCTCTACTTCATACGTCGAGTAGTAGTAAGGTGTCGTTGCTTCGAACTCAGCCGCACAAGTATCAACCATTTTGTATACCGGTTTGATGCCTTGCTCAAGGCGATGCTGACGCAACTCCAACTCGTTGATTAATGTTGTATGGTTGCCTTCACGACGGATCTCTGCAATGGAGCGGTCAGAGAAGCCTTTGCGTTTCGCAGCGTACAGCTGATCGTTCGTCAGCACGGATGCACTGCGAAGCTCTGTTTCGAATGCGACGATGCCTTCGATTTTATCAAGGAACCACCAGTCGATTTTCGTTAGATCTTGAATGTCCTGCAGCTTGTAGCCACGGCGGAATGCTTCCGCTACGAGGAACATCCGCTCGTCATCCGGCTTCGCCAGACGAAGGCGCAGCACATCATCTTGCAGCTCATGTGCTTCTTTCAGGTGAATGCGGTGTGTGCCGATTTCCAGGGAACGAACCGCTTTATGAATCGACTCTTCGAAGGTACGGCCGATTGCCATAACTTCGCCTGTCGCTTTCATTTGAGTGCCCAGCTTGCGGTTTGCCGAGATGAATTTATCGAACGGCCAGCGCGGGATTTTGGATACGATGTAATCCAGCGTCGGCTCGAAGCATGCATAGGTTTGACCGGTAACCGGGTTGACGATTTCGTCGAGCGTGTAGCCGATTGCGATCTTGGCAGCCATCTTCGCGATTGGGTAGCCTGTCGCTTTGGACGCAAGCGCCGACGATCGGCTAACGCGCGGATTTACTTCGATCACATAGTATTGGTAACTGAACGGATCCAATGCGAACTGTACGTTACAGCCGCCTTCGATGTTCAGTGCGCGGATGATCTTCAGCGAAGCCGAACGCAGCATTTGATATTCGCGGTCGGACAACGTTTGGCTTGGCGCTACGACGATGGAATCGCCTGTATGTACGCCCACCGGATCAAAGTTCTCCATGTTACAAACGACGATACAGCTATCGTTCGCATCGCGCATAACCTCATACTCGACTTCTTTCATGCCTGCGATCGATTTCTCGATCAAACATTGGCCGATTGGGCTGTAACGAATACCGGAAGCTACCGTTTCAAGCAGCTCTTCTTCGTTTGCGCAAATACCGCCGCCTGTTCCACCCAGCGTATAGGCCGGACGAACAATGATAGGGTAACCGATTTCGTTTGCGAAATCTACAGCTTCGTTCACCGTTGTTACAATAACGCTCTCAGGTACCGGCTGCTCCAGTTCGCGCATCAGATCGCGGAACAAATCACGGTCTTCCGCTTTCTCGATTGCTGTAAGCTGTGTACCAAGCAATTGAACGTTCTCGCGTTCCAGTACGCCGGCACGCGCCAGTTCAACAGCCATGTTAAGACCGGTTTGGCCGCCAAGTGTCGGCAGCAAACCATCCGGACGTTCTTGACGGATAATTTGAGTGACGAACTCAAGTGTAATCGGCTCGATGTATACCTTATCAGCCATGTTCGTATCCGTCATGATTGTAGCCGGGTTGCTGTTGATCAGAACAACCTCGTAACCTTCTTCTTTAAGCGCTTGGCAAGCTTGTGTGCCAGCATAGTCGAACTCTGCAGCTTGCCCGATGACGATAGGGCCGGAACCGATAACGAGAATTTTCTTCAGCTTATTATTTCTGGGCATATTGCAGCTCTCCTCTCAATGATGCCGCCAATTGTGCTTGACGAGGCTTTTGCGGGTTGTTTCTTTTATGTTCACGAATCATCTCTAGGAATTCATCGAACAGGTAGCTGGAATCGTAAGGTCCCGGTGCAGCTTCCGGATGGTATTGAACCGAGAAGGCAGGGAATTCGTTATGTTTCAAGCCTTCAATGGTCTTGTCATTGTTGTTGATATGCGTAACTTCCAGCTTCGTTCCGGCTACGGAACCCTCTAGAACCGTGTAACCATGATTCTGCGAAGTGATGTAGCAGCGGCTTGTTGCCAGTTCTTTAACCGGATGGTTACCACCGCGGTGACCGAACTTTAGCTTATCCGTATCGGCGCCGCAAGCAAGTGCGAACAATTGATGGCCAAGGCAGATCCCGAAGATCGGGTATTCGCCAAGCAGCTCTTGAATCATCGTAACCGCATGCGGTACATCCTTCGGATCCCCAGGGCCGTTCGACAATTGGATGCCGTCCGGGTTCAGGCGACGGATTTGCTCTGCTGTTGTATCGTGAGGAACCACGACTACATCACAACCGCGCTTCGTAAGTTCGCGGAGGATACCGCTCTTCGCGCCGTAGTCGACCAGTACGATACGCTCGCGCTCGCCTGGGCTGGAGAAGATGCTCTTCGTCGATGTACGAGCTACTTGATCGCGCATCAGCGGTGTCAGGGACAGACGCTCGGCAAGCTCTTCAATACGCTCATTGCCTGTTGTCAGCATCCCTTTCATTGTGCCGTAGTGGCGCAGCTTACGAGTCAGCATCCGTGTATCGATGTCGCTGATTCCGATGATGCCGTATTCCTTAAGCAAACGATCAAGCGTGTATTCCGCTCTCCAGTTGCTTGGTACCGGTTCATGGCGGCGAACGACGAAGCCGTGAATGTAGGGGCGTACCGCCTCGAAATCATCGCGCGTAATGCCGTAGTTCCCGATCAAAGGATATGTCATCGTTACGATCTGTCCGCAGTAGGACGGATCGGAAAGCACCTCTTGGTAACCTGTAATCCCTGTATTAAAAACAACCTCGCCGGCGGATTGCCCCTCAGCGCCAAAGCCGAGTCCTGTAAACAGCGTGCCGTCTTCTAACAACAATCTTGCTTGCATCCGTATCACTCCTAGTTATCAAGTTGCTTACTATTCTTGCTGCTCTGTCCAAACGATATTTCCGTCTACGATGGTGACTACCGGCCAGCCGGACAACTTCCAGCCGCCAAATGGTGTATTTCTGCCCTTCGATGCGAAGCTCTCTGGGTTAACCTCACGCTCATTCTCGATATCAACAATGGTCAGATCAGCAGGTGCGCCTGCTTCCAGAACACCGCTGCGAAGTCCGAAGACGCGCGCCGGGTCCGATGTCATTCGTTTAAGCAGGAAGCCTAGCGACCATTTGCCTGTCTTGACGAATTTCGTATACATAAGCGGGAATGCCGTTTCGAAACCGACGATGCCGAAAGGCGCCAGCATCATGCCGCGTGCCTTCTCTTCCGCACTGTGCGGCGCGTGGTCCGTAACGATCATGTCCAGCGTGCCATCCTCAAGCCCTTCGATAACCGCTTGTACGTCGCGCGGTGTGCGCAGCGGAGGATTCATTTTCCAATTGGCATCCATGCTTGGGATATCCTCATCGGAGAGAATCAAGTGATGCGGACAAACCTCGGCGGTAACTTTAATGCCGATTTGCTTAGCCATTCTGATTAAGCGAACCGATTGCTCCGTGCTTACGTGACACACATGATAGTGAACCCCTGTAGCTTCTGCCAGCAAAATGTCGCGTCCTACATGAATCGCTTCGGATTCATTCGGAATTCCTTTAAGACCGTTCGCCGCTGCGAACTTGCCTTCCGTTACCGCTGCTCCGACAACTAGCGAATCATCTTCGCAGTGTGCGATAACCGGCATGTTCATTGAAGCAGCCAGGTTCATCGCATCTTTCATCATTTGTGCGTTCTGTACGCCGACACCGTCATCGGTAAACCCGATCGCGCCTGCTTCTTTGAGTGCTGCGAAGTCTGTCAGCTCGCGGCCAAGTTCATTCTTCGTAATGGCTGCATAAGGCAGCACGTTAACGATTCCTGCGCTCTTAGCCTTATCCAGTATGTAGCGCACTGTCTCCGGCGTGTCCGTTACGGGACGCGTGTTTGGCATACATGCGATTGTTGTGAAACCGCCTCTTGCCGCGGAGCGCGTACCGCTTGCGATATCCTCTTTATATTCGAAGCCCGGCTCGCGCAGATGGACATGCATGTCGATAAAACCTGCGGAGATAAGCTTTCCTTGCGCATCAATAATGTCGTGGCCGGTAGTATCCGGCTCACCGGAAGCCGCATCGGCAATCGCAGCGATCAGTCCATTCTCAATTCGAACGTGCTTTCGTGCTGTCTCACCTGTCTGTTCGTCCCAAACGAGTCCGTTTAAAATCCATATTGCCATGATCGTTTTCTCCTTTCGGCTTCCACAGTTAGTTATGCTAGTGCTCGTTCGATGACCGCCATCCGAATCGGTACGCCATTGGCCATTTGCGGGAAGATGCGTGATTGCGGATGTTCAACCAGTGCATCGTCGATTTCAACGTCGCGATTGATTGGTGCAGGGTGCATGATGATGGCGTGCGGCGCTAATGTCGCTGCTCGTTCTTCCGTCAATCCGAATTGCTCGCGGTATGATTCTGCTGAGCTTATTATGCCGCTCTCATGACGTTCCAACTGCACGCGCAGCATCATGACGACATCGGAGCGAAGCGCTTCTTCTATCGAAACATACGGGGCGTCAAGCTCTGCTGCCTTCATCGAATCGGGAGCGCAGAAGCGGACATTGACGCCAAACTTCTGCAAAGCGTACAAATTGGAGCGCGCAACCCGGCTGTGCTGAATATCTCCGACGATCGAAACCGTTAACCCTTTCAGCTCGCCGAACTGTTTGCGCATCGTATATAGGTCGAGCAGCGCCTGTGTCGGATGCTCGTTGTTTCCATCGCCTGCGTTGATTAGAGGCACTTTAATTTTCTGTGCCAGTTCGGCCAGAACGCCGATTGGCTTAAGACGGATGACGCCTGCGTCGATTCCCATGGATTCAAGCGTGCGCACCGTATCGTAAATCGATTCGCCCTTCTGCACGCTCGAGACCGCGGCGGAGAAGTTTAGCACTTCCGTACCGAGTCGTTTCTCGGCAACCTCGAAGGAAAATCTCGTTCTTGTGCTGTTCTCAAAAAACATATTGGCTACAAACTTGCCTTGCTGAACCTGTTCGACTTTGTTCGAGCTTGCCTCCCAGTAAGCGGCGCGGTCCAAGATGGAGCTGATTTCTTCTTTACTCAGTTCTTTAAGTCCCAGCAAGCTTCTCTGCTTGACTAATGTTGCGGTTGTCATGATTAAAGCCTACCCCCTTAATGGATAATCGTCACTTGATCGTTCTCGTCGACTTCCTGGAGAAAAACCTCGATTTGCTCCTGTTTAGAGGTCGGTACGTTCTTCCCTACATAATCCGGTCTGATCGGCAGCTCGCGATGCCCTCGATCAACCAGCACGGCGAGCTGTATCGATTGCGGTCTGCCCATATCCATCAACGCATCCATAGCTGCTCGGATGGTTCTGCCTGTGTAGAGAACATCATCGAAGAGGATGACTCGTTTATTCTTCACACTCACGGACGTCGCATTACCTTGTGCTGCTCCTGAACTGCCTGCTTCGCGGTCATCGCGGTACAAGGTGATATCGAGCTCTTGTACTTCGACCGGAAGTCCTTCAATTTCATGAATCCGTTCCGCGATACGTTGTGCCAAATAGATGCCGCGCGTTCGAATGCCTACGAGTACACAATTGTCGATTCCTTTGTTCTTTTCGACAATTTCATGGGCAATTCGAGTCAGCGCGCGGCGTATTGCCGTCTCATCCATAATGACTCGATGCTGCTCATCCATGCGCTTCTTCCGCCTCCTTGAGTCCATGCCATCAACAACTATCACACAAAAAAACTCCTTGCGGGTGCGCAAGGAGTTTCACGTTCATTAGACTCGCATCTCAGCCGTTAGACAAGCTACACTTGCGCACACAGCGCCAGTGGGAAGTTGTCCTGCTATAAGATGCGAATAAACGATTCACGTTACCTTGCCAGCCTCTCTGGACTGAGTTAAAGGTACATTTTTTTTATCTTTAGAATTATCCCACGTTCGACAAAAGCTGTCAAGGTTCTTTTGCACAGATGCCGGATTTATATACGATGGTATGTATATTGCTCCATAAAGAAAAAACTTACGCCCCGTCCGAAGACGCTGCGTAAGTTTTCTTCTACTATAGGCTAAGCTTTGTAATCCGCTCTACCGCTTTCTCCGTATTCTCGCGGCTGCCAAACGCTGTCAGGCGGAAGTAGCCTTGACCGCTTTGACCGAAGCCGACACCCGGCGTACCCACGATATTCGCTTCAGACAGAAGCTTATCGAAGAATGCCCATGAGTCAAGACCGTTCGGAGTCTTAAGCCAGATGTAAGGTGCGTTAACGCCGCCGAACACTTCAAGGCCAAGCGACGCAAGACCATCGCGGATAATGCCCGCATTCGTCATGTAATAATCGATGATCGTACCGATTTGCTCTTTGCCTTCCGGTGTGTAGATCGCAGCAGCACCACGTTGAGTCACGTAAGATACGCCATTGAACTTCGTTGTATGACGGCGATTCCACAGATCATTTACAAGTACCACATTACCGTCCGCATCCTTCGCTTTCAGCTCGCGCGGAACAACTGTGTATGCGCAACGAACGCCTGTGAATCCGGCTGTCTTCGAGAAGCTGCGGAATTCAATTGCTACTTCTTTAGCGCCTTCGATTTCATAGATACTGCGTGGAACATCAGCTTCTTGAATGAATGCCTCGTAGGCCGAATCGTACAAGATGATGCAGTTGTTCGCTTTCGCGAAGTCAACCCAGCGCTTCAGCTCTTCCTTCGACAGGGTCATACCTGTCGGGTTGTTCGGGTAGCACAAGTAAATCAGATCAACTTTCCGCTCCGGCAGGCTTGGCGTGAAGTTGTTAGACGCATCGCACTTCAGATAGACGATGTTCTCGTATTGGTTCGTTTCTTTGTTGAACTTGCCGGAACGGCCAGCCATAACATTCGTGTCCACGTATACAGGGTATACCGGATCTTGAACCGCGATAACAGCATCTTGACTGAAGATCTCTTGAATGTTGCCCACGTCACACTTCGAACCGTCGCTGACGAATACTTCATTCGTCGCGATGTCGATGCCGCGCGCTTTATAGTCATTGTTAATGATATCGTTAATGAGGAAGTCGTAGCCTTGCTCCGGGCCATAGCCGCGGAATGAACCCGGATTCGCCAGCTCATCAACAGCAGCGTGCATCGCTTTCGTTACCGCATCCGGGAGACCACGTGTTACATCGCCGATACCAAGGCTGATAATTTGAGCGTTCGGATTGTTTTGAATAAATGTAGTACGGCGCTTTGCAATTTCAGAGAACAGGTAGCTCCCTTGCAGCTGCGTATAGTTGTGATTGATTTGAGTCATCGATCCATCTCACCTTTCATTGTCACTGCTTACAGATTGTAATTATCATAGCGTAACGTAAGCATTGAACCACATAAAGAAATTAGTGAAAAGTTTGTACTATTACACAACTAACGTTGACGCAAAATCATCAGCTCATGCTCCATGTCAGGTGGAATCGGTGTAGAAAACTCCATGTACTCGCCTGTACGAGGATGATCGAAACCCAGAACAGCCGCATGAAGCGCCTGGCCTTTAAGACCAATTGTCTTATTCCGACCATAAATCGGATCGCCTGCAAGCGGGTGCCCGATGTATTTCATATGCACGCGAATCTGGTGTGTCCTTCCGGTCTCAAGCTTCAGCTCCAGCAGCGTAAAATCACCGAGGCGCTCCGCAACTTGGAAATGCGTGACCGCTTCTTTACTGCCCCGCTGAGTCACCATAAAGACCTTCCGATCCTGCGGGTCTCTCCCAATCGGCGCATCAACTGTGCCATGCTCATGCGGCATCGTTCCATGCACGAGGGCGAGATATTTTCTCGTCACCGTATGGGCTTTAAGCTGTGCAGCCAGCGAAGCATGTGCCAGGTCGTTCTTCGCCGCCATGATTAGGCCGGAAGTATCCTTATCAATCCGATGTACGATCCCTGGGCGAAGCACGCCGTTAATCCCAGACAGATCTTTGCAGTGGTACATGAGCGCATTCACGACTGTTCCCGAATAATGTCCGGGTGCAGGGTGAACGACCATGCCGCGCGGTTTGTTAATGACAATAACATCACTATCTTCGTAGACCACATCAAGCGGAATGTTCTGCGCCTCAATTACGGCCTCTTCCGGTTCAGGAATAATAACCGTGACCACATCGGCCACGGCTAGCTTGTAGTTCGACTTTACTTGACGCTCATTGACCAGAACGGCGCCGGATTTAATCCATTCCTGCACCATCGTGCGGGATACTGAGCCTTCTTCAATGCTTTCAGTTACAAATTTATCAAGCCGTTCACCGGCGTCCGCTTCAATCGCGGTAAAACTCATAGACTCATCATTGAATAAATTGGTGCCCTTGTCCATTAGGTTCTTCTTGTCCATTTGGTTTTGAATCTCCGTTCTCTCTCTTGGATGTCAGAATCGCATCCAGCAAAATCATACCTACACCGATACAAATACCGGAATCGGCGATGTTGAATATTGGGAATACATAGCTGCCGAACGTAAACTGCAGGAAATCGACAACCTCGCCGTAAAGCGCACGCTCCAAGAAATTGCCAAGTGCGCCGCCAAGTACGAGACCAAGACCTGCGAGCAGCAATCCTTTACCGGAATCGCGGTTCTTCATCATATACCAGATGATACCGCCTAGAACGATAAGCGTAATCAAGATAAACAGGTAACGCTGCTCTTGCAGAATGCCAAACGCGGCACCTCTGTTGCGGATGGAAGTAAGGATAAAGAAATCGCCGAGCACATGCTTAGTTTCACCGATCGTGAGACTTTTCTCAACCCATTGTTTGGTAATATAGTCAATTACGAAAACAACAACCGCTAGCCAATAGTAATAATATTTCATCGCACATGCCCCCTTGTCCTCAACATTGTAGCATAGGAGAGCTCATGCAGACTAGGACAATTTCCGCATGCCTTTGCCATTTCATCCATGAATACCCGCCTCTAAAACAGCGCCTTTATTGGGAAACTAAACGACATCAAGTATGCCATCATGCCAATGTGAAGAGAGGGCACTCATCATGACGAACCTTACGAACACCCAGCTACGAAATTTACGCAGCCGCCTTGTCGTGGAGAAAGCTGCAATTGAACAGCGGCTAGCAAGCAGCGAGCATTATGGATTCTCCGCATCACTCAAAGATGAATCCGGTGATCTGTCATCGTACGATAACCATCCCGCGGATGCTGCTACAGAGACGTATGAGCGCGGGAAAGACCTCGCGCTTCATGAGCAAGAGGAATTTCATCTTAGCCGCATCGATGCTGCACTAACCGCTATGGAAGAAGGAAGCTACGGGACTTGTCGTACATGCGGGAGTGATATTCCGCTCGAACGGTTGCAAGCACTGCCTGATTCACTGTACTGTGTTGCGCATTCACCCAGACAAGACATTTCTGAGCACCGTCCGGTTGAGGAACAATTCCTTGCACCTGGATTTGGCCGCTCAAGCATGGATGAGCACGAAGATGGATACAACGGCTTTGATGGTGAAGATGCCTGGCAAATCGTGGAGAGCTGGGGCAACTCCGACTCACCTGCGATGTCCGAGAATGCCAATGTTCGTTCTTACGACGAGATCGGCATCGAATCGGGCGAAGCCGACGGCTATGTGGAGCCGCTCGAAAGCTTCCTAGCCACGGACATTACCGGCAAGCATATCAGTGTTGTCCGCAATCGGGAATATTATAACTATATGGAGCATGAGGAAGGCGATCATATGCTCGAACAGCAATAAAGTCCATACGCTTAATAAGTCTTCCCCTCCAGCTGATGCTGGACGATGCGGACAATGTCTGCAATATAATCGCCGATGATCGGCAAATTAAGTGCACCGAGCAGCTGCAGCACATAGAGTATCGTTGCCGCAAAGAACGTAAATCCAATCGCGATTCCGACCCCTCGCGCGGTGCCGCCGAGCAAATTGCGCCACATGAGCGAGTATGGTCGGTTAAGGAGCTGCACATAATCTGCGATCTGCGAACGCTCCATCTCTGAGGCAACTTTCTGCAGCCGTTTCTCGAGCGCATCCAAAGCGTGACGAACGCCGATTAAATCTTTATTTTCTTCTGTCATGAAGGATCCCTCCCCAGGGCTTAAAGCAAACAAGAATCACGCCCATGCAGCAGTTCGGAAGCGGCAACTATGCCGTTCGCCGTTCGTCTTCATGGGCGTTCGTGTTGTTTGCTGTTATGAGGTTACTATACCCTTACGACAGAAATTCCAATCTCTTTCTCTCCGAGCGATACTCGTTCCATATCCGCCTGGCTGCCGTACTCCACGCTGCGCAGCAGAACGCTTTCGAACAGCACGGATTCGAAGGCTTGCAGCGCTGCAAGCAGCTCCGCATCGACATCCAGAATAAGATGAACGCGCATTTCAATCGGAAGATCAAGCTTCTTGCGTGTATCCTGCACGGCACGAATAACTTCGCGAACCAAACCTTCCTGTTCCAGCTCAGGCGTGATATCGGTATTGATCGCAACCGTTAAGTTGTAACCCGAAGCCGAGGCAAAACCGGATTTAGCCTGTTTCTCTACGAGCAGCTCATCAAGGGCGATCTCAAGCGTCTCTCCATCCGGCGATGCGAATGTCAGCACGCCTGCTTTCATAATGCCGCTCGTTTGCTCCGGCGTCAGCGACTTCAAGTAGCCTTGGATCGGTCCGACATGTTTGCCGTACTTCTTACCGGCTACTTTAAGGTTCAACTTGAACGCAAAGTCAACGAATCCGGTGTCGCCGCTCGCAATCGTGATCGACTTCACGTTGATTTCATCCTTGATGATCGCTTCATACGGCGACAGGTCAAATTCATTGTCAAGCGCTACGATAAGCTCCGATAACGGCTGACGTGTTTTGATGCCCGTTTCGTTGCGGACATTGCGAGCCAGTTCGACGATTTGTCTCGCTGTTTCCATATCGCGCTCCAGCGTTTCATCGATCGCCGCTTCGTCGGCTTTCGGATAGTCCGCCAGATGTACGCTGCTGCCATCTCCGAGATTCGTATATACATCTTCGGCTACCAACGGTGCGAACGGCGCGATTAAGCGAGAAACCGTAAGCAATACGGTACGAAGAGTGCCGTAAGCATCCAGCTTGTCATCTGTCAGCCCGCTGCCCCAGAAACGGTCACGGGAACGACGGATGTACCAATTGCTCATTTCGTCGACAAAGGTTTCAATGCCCTTCGCAGCGTTGAGGAAGTCGTAGACGGACAGGCTCTTCTCCACTTGTGCAATTAAGCTGTTCAGGCGGGATACAATCCAGCGGTCCAGCTTATTCGCGGATACGCGTGCCGGTTGTGCAGCAGGATCGTAACCGTCGATCGAAGCATAAAGCGCGAAGAACGCATGAGTATTGACGATGGTGTCAATTACTTTGGATTTGGCTTCGCCTACGATACCGCGCGAGAACCGTTTGCTGTTCCACGGTGCACTGTCAGCCAGAAGCGCCCAGCGGAATGCGTCCGTTCCGTATTCGTTAATGATTTCCCATGGGTCGATAACATTCCCTTTGGATTTGGACATCTTCTGCCCATTCTCATCCAGGATATGACCGGTGGAAATAACCGCTTTGTACGGTGCCTTACCGTTGTACAGCGTAGATACAGCCAGCAAGCTGAAGAACCAGCCGCGCGTTTGGTCAATGCCTTCGCAGATGATGTCCGCCGGGTATTGCTCAGCGAAGATCTCTTGCTTCTCAAACGGCTGATGATATTGCGCGAATGGCATGGAGCCGCTGTCGAACCAAACGTCCACGACTTCGGAAGTACGCGTCATCACGCCGCCTTCGCAATGCGGGCAATGCAGCTTCACTTCATCCACGTATGGCTTATGAAGCTCAATGTCTTCCGAGATCGGCGATGTGGAGCGCGCAACCAGGTCCGCTCTGCTGCCCGGTGAATGCTGCCCGCCGCAGCTATCGCAAATCCATACGTTAAGCGGCGTTCCCCAGTAACGGTTACGGCTGATATTCCAATCGACCAAGTCCTCGAGGAATTTACCGAAACGGCCTTCGCGGATGTGGCCCGGATACCATTCTACGCCTGCGTTGTTCGCGATCAGCTGATCTTTAACCGCGGTTGTCTCGATGAACCAGCTGTCTGTTGCATAATAGATCAGCGGCGTTTTGCAGCGCCAGCAGAACGGATAGCTGTGCTCATAACGTTCCTTGGAGAAGAGCAGGCCGCGTTCGCTTAACATCTTAACAATGTCGACATCGCATTCTTTCACGAAACGTCCGGCCAGATCCGTAACAACATCGAGATAACGACCTGCATTGTCCACCACGTTCAAGAAGCTAACGCCATTCTGACGAGCTACCTTGTAGTCGTCTTCACCGTGTGCGGGAGCAATGTGAACGATACCTGTACCGCTCGTATCGCTGACAAAGTCACCTGGGATGACGAAGTGGCCGTTCTCGATTGGTGCGTATTTGAATGGCGGCTCGTATTTCTTGCCGACCAGCTCTGCCCCTTTTACAGTGGACTGGATGACGAAATCGCCTTTCATCACGCTCTCTACAAGTGCTTCAGCGACGAAATACACTTGACCATCCTTCAGCACGCGTGCGTAATCCAAATCCGGATTAACGGCAAGCGCCACGTTCGCCGGGAGCGTCCAAGGTGTTGTCGTCCAAGCGAGCACGTACTCATCGGAATCCGCTAGTTTGAATTTCACAGTAGCGCTAAGGTCCTTAACATCCTCATACCCTTGTGCAACCTCATGGGAGCTTAATGTCGTTTGGCAGCATGGGCAATAAGGGCTAACGCGGTGTCCGCGGTACAACAGTCCTTTGCCATGAATCGTCGATAGAATATGCCATACGCTCTCGATGTAGTTGTTGTTCAGCGTAATGTACGGATCGTCCATGTTGGTCCAATAGCCGATTGCTTCCGTCAGCTCACGCCATTGACGCTCATATTCGAATACGCTGTTTTTGCACTTCGTGATGAAGGCTTCAACGCCGTATTTCTCGATATCCTGTTTACCGGAGATCCCCAGCTGTTTCTCAACACCAAGCTCGACCGGCAATCCGTGCGTATCCCAGCCTGCTTTACGAACGACACGGTAGCCATCCATCGTCTTGTAGCGGCAGATGAAGTCTTTGATTACGCGTCCCAGCACGTGACCGATATGCGGAGCTCCATTCGCTGTTGGCGGCCCTTCATAAAAGACAAAATTCGGCTTGCCTTCCCGGTTCGTGATCGACTGCTTAAATGTCTCTTCTTCTCTCCATTTGGCCAGTACCCTTGAGTCCCGACTTCTTGCTTTCTCTTTGACATCGACGCGTTGCATACGCTCATACCCCTTTCATTCTCCTGGAAAATAAAAAAAGCCCCGCCCCTGTAAAGGGACGAGACTATAGCTCGCGATACCACCCTTGTTCCAAGACTAGCTACGTACCTCCTCACCGCTCTCTTACAGAGATGGCAAACGGACGCGCCGCTATGCTTGGCACCTTCGTCACGGATGCATGCATCCGAGTTCCTAATAACGGTGGACTTCCGGAACTGCTTACTGCTTATGGCATCCATAAGGTTAGGCAGTTCTTCTCAGAGAGGATATTCCGAAACTGTTCACACACCGGCTTTCAGCAAATACCGGCTCTCTGTGGTGCTTACAGAAACGTACTCGTTCTCGTCAACGAAGTGATCGTATAGATTGATTATTACCATTTATACGCGAATCCTAAACAATTGTCAAACCATTCGCAACAATAATTACACGCCGCGGGCGATTTCACTCGTTAAGCTTGCCGGACCATCCAATGTATCCCAGCTGTCATGGCTTAGCAGCTCAAGCTGTGCTTCCACGAGTGTCCGGAATCTGGCACGATAGATCGAAGCTTGTTTGCGAAGCTCCTCTACTTCAAGCGCCACTTTACGGGACTTGCTAAGCGACTCATTGATGATGCGGTCGGCATTCTTCTCGGCTTCTTTGACGATGAGCTGCGCTTCTTTCTTCGCATTGCTTCTCACTTCATCAGCCGCTTCTTGCGCCACAATAATCGTCTTACTCAACGTTTCTTCAATGTTGGAGAAATGATTCAGCTTCTCCTGCATGGACAATGCCTGATTCTGAATTTCTTTGTTCTCGCGAATGAGCGCCTCATAGTCTTTAATGACTTGATCAAGAAATTCATTTACTTCATCTTCATCGTATCCGCGAAGTCGTCTGCCAAATTCCTTGTTATGTATGTCCAATGGCGTAAGCGGCATTGGGGCACCTCCTGATTGTAGTCGAAGGGGACCATGCTTAGGGTATCCCCGTGTGGGACTAGCGCCTTAAGCCGTATCCTTCCTGAGTTTACTTCTAATTTCGACAGATGGAGTCATTTTCCTGCAAACGATTAGATAAATTTGCCGATTTTGACCCGAACTCTGCCTTTCTTCGTAATCCCCTCTACAACAAGCACTTTGAAACGGCCAAGACCCTGCATCGAAATGACGTCGCCTTCCTTGAGCGGCGTGGAAGGATCCTCTTCTACTTTCCAGTTCACGCGGCATCTGCCGGCCCTAATGGGGTCCACGATCTTGGTTCGGCTGATCCGATGGACATCGCTGGCGATACCGTCAAGACGCAAAGAAGCCACCGACAAATTCATCTCTTCCATCGCGGACACCGCGGGGCGCAGCTGATGCAGCGGAAGGATGTCCGTTAGGACGTGAACACGGTGGACTTGTCGCAAATGAATATTAATATAATCGGCTATTTCCGAGACGACTAAACAATGACAGCTGTCCTCATGTACATGAAGATCGCCAATGCGATCACGCTTGATACCCAGTCCAAGTAGTGCACCCAGGTAGTCGCCATGATCCAGCTCCAGATGACCTTGCGTACCGCCGGTCACTTCAATTAAAGCAATTCCTTCGGGCTCATTCTCGAGATCGCGGTAATCAGGTGCAATAATGGCCCTTCTACGCTCAGCGCTTTCATAGCCGCCTACAAAGCGAAGACCAACATCTGCACGCCGATTGACTAGCGACGCTACGATATCGGCCTGCCTTGGATCGAGAAAATCGGTCACTTTCACTTCGTGACCGAATGCTGCTCGTTCGATCCATTCCGAGGCGCGGTCCACGAAGGGCCGCTCATCCGGATGGAAATGGACATAAATATCGTTTTTCATTAGATAAACATCTCGATGACCGAAATCAATCCCAAGGCCACGAAACGAAGGGCAAACAAGGCAACGATCGGGGAGATATCAATCACTCCGCCGATATTGGGGATAAATCTGCGGAATGGTGCCAAATAAGGCTCAACCAGCTTACCCAATAATTCACCGATGAAGCTCTCACGCAGGCTCGGCAGCCATGACAACAGTACGTAAGCAATGATCATATACTGATAAATCTGTGATAGGGTTAAGATTAAATTTGCTACGTCCAACTCAAGGTCACCTCATTTTTTTGTAATCTTGCTCATCTGCCAGCATTTCCGTTATTGCGCCTTGAATTTCAACCGAGTCGGGCGTGCAAAGAAAAATATTAGGACCAAGCTTCGATATGCCGCCGTTCAACGCATAAATCGTACCGCTGAGAAAATCAACGATTCTCACTGCTTGATCCGAACGAACACGCTGCAGGTTCACAACGACCGAACGACGCGAGCGCAAGTGGTCCGCAATATCCTGTGCTTCTTCGTACGAACGGGGTTCGTTCAGAATAACGCGCACATTCTTCTGCGAATGAATACTGACGATATTATTTCCCTTTGCAGGTTGTTTACGTTGCTCGAAGGGAGAAGTTTCATTATCTTGTTCGTCATGATTGTCAATTCGTTCGCGTTCTACGACTTCCTCTTCCTCTTGCAGGCCGAGAAAACTCATAAACTTATTCATCATGCCCGTCGCCCTCTTTCCCTTATAATCTGCATGCCAAGTATTCGCTTGCTGAAACGCATCCTTAGCTGTGTCCTACCAGTACCGTACCTAGTCTTAACCATGTTGCGCCTTCTTCTACAGCTACCTCGAAATCCCCCGACATGCCCATCGACAAACCATCAACCTGCTTGCTCAATACAGCGCTGCGATTCAGTTCGTCACGAAGCTGTCTTAACCCGCGAAATACGGGACGGGATTGCTCGGCTTCGCCGTCAAGCGGCGCCATCGTCATCAGCCCAACCGGCTCGATATGAGGAAAGGCCACTAGCTGCTTGGCGAAAGGGATTAATTCTTCGGGCCGAAGGCCATGCTTGCTGTCTTCTCCGGCTACATTGACTTGAATAAAGCAAGGCACCTTGATGTCAAGCTGCGCAGCCTTACGCTCGATTGCCTCCGCTAATGAAAGACGATCCAAGGAATGGATGTATGTAAATTTCCCTATGACTTCTTTAACCTTATTCGTTTGCAGTGACCCAATGAAATGCCATACAGCTTGTCCGGACGGCGCATGGTCTAAGCTTGTATCCCACTGGCTGCCCGTAATCGCGTTCCACTTCTCAGACGCATCCTGCCAGCGATTCTCCCCCATATGAACGAGACCTTGCTGCAAGACCGCCTGCGTCTGGGGGACGCCTACGTACTTCGTTACTGCAATCAGTTCAATCTCCGAACGCTGCCGGCCGCTTCTTGCACATGCATCTGCGAGCCGCCGTTCCACTTCTTCAATACGCTGTGATAAAGTCGTCACGCCTTACTTGTCTCCTTCTTTCATGCCGATCCAGCTCACCATTCGGCCCGTCGCACCGCCTTCTACTCGGTGAGAGAAGAACAGATTCGTGGCACAACCGGTGCACCACTCTGAACATTCGATACGGCTCGGCAAAATTCCTGCTTTTATCATAATCTGTCGGTTCAATTCTTTCAAGTTTATCCTGGCTTTTCCTTCACCCGTAGGTACGACCATGTCGGCAGGATCCACATTTAATGCAGCGATAAGCGGCAAAACACGATCCAGCACGACATCATTCACCTCATAGCAGCACATCCCAATGGAAGGACCAATCGCTGCTTGAATGGATGCTGCATCGCAGCCGAAGGTCGAGACCATTCGTTCGACGGTCAACCTGGCAATTTCCAGAACGGTTCCTTTCCAGCCCGCATGGGCCAGCGCAATCACTTCACGAACAGGATCGAAGAAATAGAGCGGAACACAATCCGCGTAGAAAGAAGTCAGCAATACATTCTTCTGGTCGGTAACAAGAGCGTCCACATCCGCAATTGATGATGCGCGGCTCGCTCTGCCTTTGCCGCGATCATCGGCTTCTATAATATGCACGTGATTGCCGTGTACTTGCTCTGCACAGGTCCATGCTTCAAATGGCCAGCCGAGCGACTCCGCGAGCAAGCTGCGATTGCGTACAACGTCATCCTGTACGTCCCCAACATGAAGCCCGCAATTCAGGGATTGCCAAGGGGCGCTGCTGACGCCACCTTCCCGTCCGGAGAATCCAACCGTCAAACCATCAAACCGCTCTATCCATTGTGGCAATAAAAAAAGCGAAGGGCTCTTCGCTGCATCAACATGTTTAAACGGTTCCATGATACAATCACCTCGTCTTCCAGTGTACCACGCATGGCAGCCTCCTTGCGAGCGGCTACGCGCCCGCAAGGCTCCTTTCGAATGGCAGAACGATAAGCTTATCGAACCTGCACATCGTCTTCCTCCGTCTTGTACACCTTCGCATCATCAATCCGTACGAGTACGACATCCGTGCCGATCTTCACAATATTTCGCCAAGGGATCACGACATCTGTGCCACCGCCGAACAAGCCGAAGAAACGGGAGTAGTTCGGTACAACGATGGAATCAATGCGTCCCTGCCGCAAATCCAGCTCCAAGTCACTGACCTGCCCCAGCTTGCGTCCATCTACAATATTGATAACGTCCTTCGTCTGAAAATCCGAAATTTTCATTAGCCGTTCACCACGCTTCCGAAAGAACTGCCCATCACCTTATTATCAATATATGTGCCAAATGGGCAAAATGTCCTGCTTGCCACTAATTATAGCCGCTGCTGTCACATAGCAAAAAAACGGCGCTAGGCGCCGTTTCACTTTTGGTTGATTTACGTTTTAACATGCTTTTGCATCTGTTGGATCGCGGATTTCTCGAGCCGGGATACTTGCGCTTGTGAGATGCCGATTTCGTCGGCTACCTCCATTTGCGTTTTCCCTTCGAAGAAACGCATCGACAGAATCATTTTTTCGCGTTCATTTAGTTTGTGCATCGCTTCTCGAAGAGCAATCTCCTCAATCCACGACACGTCTTTGTTTTTGTCATCACTGATTTGGTCCATCACATAGATGGGATCTCCCCCATCATGATAAATCGGTTCGAACAATGATACCGGGTCTTGAATGGCATCGAGCGCAAAAACGACATCCTCTTTCGGAACGTTCAGCGCCTCGGAAATTTCAAAAATCGTCGGCTCCCTTGAGTTTTTGTTCGTCAAGCTGTCCCGTACCTGCAGCGCCTTATACGCGATATCACGCAAGGAACGCGACACACGAATCGGGTTATTGTCCCTTAAATAACGGCGAATTTCACCGATTATCATCGGAACCGCATAGGTGGAAAACTTAACATTCTGACTGAGATCGAAATTGTCGATTGCTTTCATGAGGCCGATGCAGCCGACTTGGAAGAGATCGTCGACGAATTCCCCGCGGTTATTAAACCGTTGAATCACACTAAGCACTAGCCTCAAGTTGCCATTGACTAATTTCTCTCTTGCTGCCCACTCATTCTGCGTTTGTAATGCGGTAAACAACTCCCGCATTTCCGCGTTTGTGAGGACAGGCAGTTTCGCGGTATCCACTCCACAAATCTCGACTTTGTTTCGGGTCAACGTGATTACCTCCCAAGGAGAAACATTAATGTTCAGTATCTCCTTGCCCCCCCAATTTATTCCCCCTCCCGCAAGAAGAAAGTCATTCCCAAAGCTGACCTGCAATGTAAACGCAATCAAGCCCCCGGAGGGATTCCGAGGGCTCGAGCATTCCTATTATTTGGTCACATACAGCGAGTAAATTTGCAGGTCGTTAAGAAGCTTTGTACGCTCAGTCCCTTGCTCGTTAATGTCGATTTTGCCGGTATAGACGACTTTACTTTGCTTCAGGTCGGCAATGACAACATCGATTGTATCGGCTTCCTTGGACATCAGATACAACCGGTCCCCACTGACCATCGAGCTTGATACGGACTGAGCGGGGATTACGAACTCCTTGATTTCTCGCGTCTTCAGATCATAGTGCTTCACAAGGGCTGATTTCTCTTGCTTCACGGTCATAATGACCGAATCTGTAGTTGCGTTCACCAAATAGTCTGAAATGCTTGGATCAATAGCAGTCACTGCCGTCGTTTGTCCGCTCTTCCAATCCAACGTGAACAGCTCCGACTTCGTGTTTTCTGTGATTTCATTTCCTTCTTTGTCTTTCACGTGCTTCTCTGTCTGTTGTCTAAATACGAGCACATCATTAGGTACGTTATACGGTGTTGAACTCTCCATACTGTATCTTACGAATTGGCCATTATCCAGCTTCTTATCGGCAAAAAGCACGTCATCTTTGGCAATGCTCTTCGCGTTTAGATCCACCGTATATTTATGAATCTCCTGGTTCCCAATACTGTACCCGTTATCGTCATTCTTTCGATAATTGATGGTGAAGACGTATAGCATCCGGCCATCCAGTTGTACGTCCATCACGTAAGCCCAGCCGTATTGTTCATAATTAGGTACAGCTGCTTCGAAGCTTCGTTCATCCTTCGTTTTCAAATCGAGCGTAGATACGTTGAACTTAGAATTCCGATTTGCATATCCGCTATTAAAGGATGCATAGGCAAGAATGTTCGCATCTTGATAGAACGAATTCGAGCTTCTTTTAGCCCGCATGAAGCCGTGATGCTCTTTAAACAGTTGAACCATTTCCTGATTATAGCTGTATCGTTTGGCGATCGAAAACTGCTCGAAATAAGACTCTTCCTGCTGATACTTGCTCCCCTTCGAACTAATGACCAGGGAACCATAGCCCTTTGTCATGCCTTCCAGAACAAGCGATTTCGCCTCGTTATCATCACCGGAAACGGTCAGCAGGTTATAGTCCGGGTAGCTTCGCGTAGCAGCTCCCACGTAATAGGTGCCAATGCTCCCAAGGATAAAGACGACGAGCAGGATGGAAAACCAATAGCGTTTCATTGTGTAGTAACCTCCTATACCGATATCTTCTTATTCATTAAGAAGAAGCTTATTGCAAGAGACATGCCGCCGATCAATGCGGCAATTACGAACTCGATGATGAAAATTTCGTTCGGGTACAAATAATCGTTAATATCTCGATTCATGATGAGCATCGGTGCAATCAGAAGCAGACATGCAACTCCGATGTAGATGACGCCTGCCAAGACACCCTTCAACCGGTAACTCCGTTCAAACAGGATCGCCGTGAACAATATGATGACGAATAAGGCACCGCTGCCATAGTACAAAACAAATTCCGTAAAGGTACGGGGAACGAGAACTTGCAGAAACGAGTGATTCTGGATGACTGTTGTCAATGTTTCGGAGACTCCTCTCAATTCCGGGTCAACGACCGCCGTAAACAATGCGGATTCAAGCGGCAGAATGAGCAGTTGGAAGGCCACTAAGCCGAACACGAACAGCAGAATAGCGCTTAGCTTAGCCAAATACAAATGGCGTCTTTCCGTAGGCAGCATCAACAGCCGATAGATAAACATGTTTTTGCCCATCCATTCTCTATACCAAATCAGAAATACGTAAAGCGCTATTCCGCCGATGCAAAGCGCGATTGGGGCAAGAATAAATAAGTTTGCTCGGCTCATCATATCGGAAAAGCTCACTACGCCGTTTTCGGCTGCAAACTTTGCAAATGTTGACGTAGTCGGCCCCATTTTATCCTTTACGACTTGCATGTATTTATTGCTCTCGTACAGAATGCCGCCGCATTGCATGAGCAGCGTCATCACGAACAAGGTGATATACAGCTTCCAAAAACGAGAAACCTCCATATGAAGCAGCTTCAAAAAACGATTCATCCCTTGTACACCTCTCTCATAACATCCATAACCGACTTGCCTTCCTGCAAGCGCATGTCTTCGCAATTGAATTGTCTCATCACGACTCCGTTATCCAGCAGTACGACCTCGTCGATCAGATGTTCGATATCGTTAATTTCATGTGTCGTAATAATAACGCCCCTGTCTTCCACGAGCTTGCTTGTAAATACGCTTGCGATTTGCTCCCTGCTGAACGCATCGATGCCGGAGAATGGTTCGTCCATCAACACGTACTCCACATCCAGCGACAGTCCGTGCAGCAAATTCAGCTTGGCCGTATTTCCTTTGGAAAGCTCGGAAATCCGATCGTTACGCTTCAGCTTGAAGAAAATTAGCATCTCCTCCGCGCGCGCCTCGTTCCAGCTGGCGTAGAAATCTTTCATGAACTGCATGCTCGCACCGACGGTCATGTTAGGAGGCATCGTAATATTGTCCGGCACGTAAGCGACATGCTCGTAAATATGTTTGCCCACCGGCATTCCGTCCACTTGGATGCTGCCGCCGTCAATTGGCGTTAGTCCCATGATGGCTTTCAGCACGGTGGATTTGCCTACCCCGTTAATGCCGATCAAACACGTAATATTTCCTTTTTTCGCCGTAAACGATATATCTTGAAGCACTTTTCTGCGGCCGTATTTCTTGCGAACCGATTTAAACTCAATCATGCTTGCCCCTCCTTTGCTGCTTGCGTATAGCTTGTTTCTACTTTGCTCTTGACGATGGCTAACAGCTCATCGACCGGTACTTGGATCTTGGCTATAGATTGAACAAATGCATCGACGGCATCTGTAATGAGCTCGCTGCGAATTAAGCTTAATACCTGTTCGTCCGTTGTAATCCGGCTTGGGGAATTGCCCTCCGTTACGATCAATCCCTGTTCCTCCATTTCTTTATAAGCCTTCTGTGCCGTGTTCGGGTTAATTCTCAACTTACCTGCTATTTCGCGGCGCGATGGGATGACCTGCCCTTTCTCCAAACGTCCCGTTGCGATCTCTTCCTTAAAGTGCCTGACTACCTGGAGGTAGACAGGGTCGCGGTTATTGAACTTCAATTCCGCGCTGCCTTCGCCATCATGCATACGCTCCAACTCCGTCTTAATAGTGTGTGTACTACTTAGTTCATACACCTTATACGTGTACTATACCCCTAGTACACTCCTTTGTCAACTGCCTTGTTTGCGGTAAAATAAAAAGCACTGTCCTCCCTATTAGGTTAGGGAGAGACAGTGCCTTGAGTACATTCGTTTAATTAAAAGGCCGGGATAATCGAGCCTTCGTATTTGTCTTCGATGAATTTCTTCACTTCTGCTGAGTGCAGCGCTTCTGTTAATGCCTTGATTGCATCAGAATCTTTGTTATCCGGACGAGCAACAAGAATGTTCACGTATGGCGAATCGCTGCCTTCGATGAAGAGCGCATCCTTCGTCGGTACAAGACCTGCTTCAAGCGCATAATTCGTGTTGATCAGCGCAAGGTCTACTTCATCCAGAACACGTGGCAGTGTCGCAGCTTCAACTTCAGTGAACGCCAGGTTCTTCGGGTTCTCCGTAATATCGTGAACAGTACCTGCAACGCCTACGCCGTCTTTAAGCTTGATGACATTGTTTGCTGCAAGCAAAGCAAGTGCACGTCCGCCATTGGTCGGATCGTTAGGAATAACGACCTTCGCGCCGTCTTTCAGTTCATCTACACTTTTCACTTTTTTCGAATAAGCACCGAATGGCTCAATGTGGACGCCGGCAACATTGACGAGATCATAGCCTTTATCTTTGTTGAATTGGTCCAAGTACGGTGTATGCTGGAAGAAGTTTGCATCCAATTGCTTCTCGTACAACTGCGTGTTCGGTTGTACGTAGTCATTGAATTCGACAACTTCAAGATTAATGCCTTTAGCCTTCAATGCCGGCTTGATGAAATTAAGAATTTCCGCATGTGGCAATGGTGAAGCGCCAACCTTAAGTGTTACTTCTTGAGCAGCGTTATTGCCGTTATCCGCAGTCGTATTACCTACATTCGAATTGTTCGCTTCGTTATTGTTCGCTCCGCATGCGGACAACGCGACAACGAGCACTAGAAGCAATAGAGCCAAACTTACCTTCTTCATTTTTCATTCCTCCATCTGTATAAAGCTTTCTATGCTGTTCACCTTACTTCCGGCTAAATCGGCGTACCAGATAATCACCGGCCATCTGCAGGATCTGAACCAAAATAATAAGACAAGCTACTGTAACAATCATGACGCTGGTCTGGAATCTCTGATACCCGTATCGCAGTGCCAGGTCACCTAAACCGCCGCCTCCGATTACGCCTGACATCGCTGTGTATGAAACGAGTGTAACAGCTGTTATTGTAATGGCCGCTATTAAACCAGGCCTTGCTTCAAGCAGCAGCACACGCCTTACAATGTCCATGCGGGATGCCCCCATCGACTGCGCGGCTTCGATCACGCCTCGGTCAACCTCGCGCAGCGAAGTCTCCACCAATCTTGCGAAGAACGGCGCGGCAGCAATCACAAGCGGCGGAATTGAGCCCTGCACGCCAAGCGTTGTACCGGTTATCGCTTTCGTTAGCGGCATGATCATGATCATGAGAATAACGAAAGGGACAGAGCGAAGGATATTAACAATAAGTGAAAGTGCGGCATAGACAACCGGCTGTTCCAGCAGCTGTCTTCTGGAAGTGAGGAATAGAACTACCCCCAGAATCAAGCCGAGAATGATGGTGAACAGCAACGATGCACCAAGCATGGTCAGCGTATCCTTGGTCGCCTTCCATACTTCCTCCGGCCGAACATCCGACCAGTCGATACCTTGTTTCAACATCATTTCAGCTCACCTACTTCCAGCCCTTTATCGCGCAGGCCCGCAAGCACTTCGTCAATCTCACGGTCATTGCCGATAAATTCGATCACAAGCTGGCCATACGGAGTATTCTTCATACGTGAAACGGTCCCTTGCAATATCGTAAATTCCACGGTGGTGGATTTAACGGCATTAAACAGAAGCGGCTCATACGTTACTTCGCCGACATAGTTCATCTTCACGAGTCGACCGCTGCGCGTACCGATTAATTCACGCGGATCGAAGGAATCTGCAATCTGGCTGACAAAATCCATCGTGATGGCATGCTGCGGTTTGAGGAATACATCCAGCACGTCACCCATCTCTACGATTTCTCCCCCGTCAATGACGGCGACACGATCGCAAATCGAACGAATGACATGCATTTCATGCGTAATTAGAAGTATCGTAATGCCTAGCTTCTCGTTAATATCAAGCAGAAGGGATAGAATCGCGTTTGTCGTTTGCGGATCCAGTGCTGAGGTTGCTTCATCGCAGAGGAGCACATCCGGATTGTTGGCAAGCGCTCTAGCTATGCCGACACGCTGCTTCTGACCTCCTGAGAGCTGGGCCGGGTATTTGTCTGCATGCTGCTCCAAACCCACCAGCTTCAATAGCTCGTCCACTCTTTGCTTGATCGTTGACCTTGATTGTTTCGCCAATTCCAGCGGGAAAGCAATGTTATCACGAACCGTCGCCATCGAGAGCAGATTAAAATGCTGAAAAATCATTCCGATTCGGCGGCGTTCCTGCTGCAATTGCGTCGTAGAGAGCTTCGTCAGCTCTACATCTCCAACCTTTACAGTCCCTGCGGTAGGGCGCTCCAATAGATTTACACAACGCAGCAACGTGCTTTTGCCTGCTCCGGAGTGTCCGATGATGCCGAATATATCGCCTTTATTTATAGTAAGATTGATATTTGTTATCGCATCCACTTTCGTCTTGCCGGTGCTATATGACTTGCTTATGTCTAAGAGCTCAATCAGCGGTAAAACCTCCTGCCATCCTTCGTATGTTGAAAGAACAACCTGCATTATAAACAACTTTCACACGCTTTGTCACTGGATTGAATTGCTACTTAACCGTAAAAAGCCCGCAATCCCCATGATTATGGGAATTGCGGACATTTGTTCACCAATTAGACCATTTTATTAAACTCTTTCCGCAGCCGTTTAATGATTCGTTTCTCCAGCCTTGAAATATAGGACTGCGAAATGCCGAGCAAATCGGCGACATCCTTCTGGGTTTTCTCTTCCCCATCCGCAAGACCAAAACGCAGCTCCATAATAATCCGTTCGCGCTCGGTCAGCTTATCCAGCGCTTTATGAAGCAGCTTACGGTCTACCTGCTCTTCAATATTGCGGTAGATCGTATCATTCTCTGTTCCAAGCACATCGGATAGGAGCAGCTCATTGCCATCCCAATCGATATTGAGCGGTTCATCAAAAGATACTTCCGTCCTTGTCTTGCTATTGCGGCGCAAGTACATCAATATTTCATTCTCGATACAGCGTGAGGCATACGTAGCGAGCTTGATTTTCTTCTCTGGATCAAATGTGTTGACCGCTTTAATGAGCCCGATTGCGCCGATGGACACCAAATCTTCGATATGAATGCCCGTATTCTCAAACTTCCTGGCAATGTACACGACTAAACGAAGATTGCGTTCAATCAGCATCGCTCGGATCGCGGAATCGCCTGATGGCAGCTTCTCGAGCAAATATTCCTCTTCTTCACGTGTGAGCGGGGGTGGCAGCGCCTCGCTCCCGCCGATATAATAAATTTCCTCGCTCTTTAATCCGAATAAAAACAAAACGCGATAATAATATAACTGCAGGATCAATTTCCATTTGACGAGCATGCTGTTCCATCCCTTCCCGAAGAACTGTGTATTGTATCGATCGTGACACTTCGATTTTGAAGAAGTGACGGATGGATGATCGCCTGGTAGGTGCCGTCATGGGCGAGTTTACCGGCGTCTAAACCAATGAGCACTTTCTTGGATTCATAGACTTCACCATCGCGATTGATGATGACTTGATCCGGTTTAATCGCCAGCATGAACTGTGCGCCACGATTTACACCACGATAAGGCACTAGTCTAAGCCGGTCTCGCCAAATGAAGGGCGTATCATCCGTCATGCTCGCTAAGAGCTTATCGACCTGCGATTCCCGAATTTGAGCAATCCATGAAGCAGGCAGCACATCTTGCCAAACGGCAGCTTCCATGACCATGACCGGTGTTCGGGTCAGCGGTTCGTACAGCTGGTTACCCGTGTCGATCAGACCTGTGCAGCTATACTCCTTATCCTCGATTCGAACCTTCACCTCCGCGAGATGATTGGTGACCAAATCACGTTCTTTGCGCTGTGTCATCACCGATCGGTAGATATAATAGCCGACGCCAATAAGACTGAAGACAAAGAGCATCGATGGCTTCAGCATGAAATATAATTTCCCATTTACAGTGGCGACGGTATGCCAGAGCTTATTGGAGCTGTTCATAAACAAGTAATGGGCTCCTATTACAGCACCAGCGGCGGCGAAGTTGACGCCGTAAAACGCTCCGACATGTCGAGCAAAATATTGAACGCTTCCAAATCCGAACGCTATGAGCAGCATGATGATAGACAACGCGACCTTGATGACGATTGTAAACAAGAACGACAACGGCGGAAACACAATCATTACGGCATACAAGCTGCCAACACCGGCAGCGAGGAGAACTCGCCACCACTTTGCACGTATACTTCGTACCCAAGCTGTGAGAAGTAAATTCGAGCCGTCTATGAGCAGGTTGACCATGAATAATACGTCGAGATAAACTGCATCCAGTGCATTCACCTTCCTGCCGCACTTCCCTGCTCGCCGTTTCCCTCGTAAAAGCTTAGCGAGGATTTGCGGCTTGTGTCTAGTATAGTTAAATCCTATTACAATGTCTGTCTAAACATGCCGTCAGGAGTGATCTTTTTTTGTCGATGACGCACTAACTGTTATCGCCAATCTCCGGCGATCGGTTAGTGCAAAGGTGATTGGTTTGCTCGCAATCGAGTGAGCCAGAAGCAGGTAAAAATAGCAAAAAAGCCGCTTTCCGGTGTACCGGAAAGCGGCTAAAGTCCTTATTGTTACTGACTAGGTGTTGCGACGATTGCGAAGAAATGCCGGAATATCGAGTTGATCGCTGCTGGATACATTGCTGCCGAACGGTTTTGGACCCGTGCTTGCAGCTTGTTGGCGTGGAGCCTCAGTGCTTGTTGATTCGGTTTGTCCAGCTACGGGACGACGAACCTCAGCTCTGTTACGGTGCTCGAAGCCTGTTGCGATAACCGTTACTTTAATTTCTTCTTTCAAATTCTCATCGATGCTAGCACCGAAGATCATGTTTACGTCCGGATCGGAAGCCGAAATGACGATTTCAGCTGCTTCATTCACTTCATAGAGCGAGAGATTAGCGCCGCCAGTGATGTTCATGATGATACCGCGTGCACCGTCGATGGACGTTTCAAGCAACGGGCTTTGAATGGCTTTGCGAGCTGCATCGGCAGCACGGTTCTCGCCTGTAGCATTGCCAATCCCCATCAGAGCAGAGCCGCGCTCCGCCATAATCGTCTTCACATCCGCGAAGTCAAGGTTGATCAGACTTGGCATCGCGATCAAGTCGGAGATGCCCTGCACCGCTTGCTTCAACACGTTATCCACTTCGCGGAACGCTTCCAGCATCGGTGTCTTCTTGTCTACGATCTCAAGCAAACGGTCATTCGGGATCACGATTAAGGTGTCTACTTTTTCTTTGAGCGCTTCGATACCCAGCTCGGCTTGTCCGGAGCGTTTGCGTCCTTCGAATGTAAATGGACGTGTTACGACACCGACTGTCAGCGCGCCGCATTCACGAGCGATCTCGGCGATAACGGGAGCAGCACCTGTGCCGGTTCCCCCGCCCATACCTGCTGTTACGAATACCATGTCCGCGCCTTTCAGCGTGTTCATGACCGATTCACGTGATTCTTCAGCTGCTTTCTTACCAACCTCAGGGTTTGCACCTGCGCCTAGTCCGCGAGTCAGCTTGTCACCGATTTGAAGCTTCTGCTCCGATTTCGCCATATGCAATGCTTGCGCATCTGTATTCACAGTTATGAACTCTACGCCTTTGACTCCATTCTCGATCATCCGGTTAACAGCATTGCTTCCGCCGCCGCCTACACCGATGACTTTGATTTGGGCCATCAGCTCATTATCGAAATCAAATTCCAACATGTTGTTGCTCCCCCGATCAAATAAATTCACTAAACATATTTTTCAATTTTTCAAAAAGACCAGGCTTCGAGGGCGAATTCGTTGAACTGGACTTCCGGTTGGCACTCTTCTTAGGCGAAGAAACTACCTTACCTTTCATATACTTCGAAACATATTGAATCATACCAACACCACTGGTAAAAGCAGGATCGCGAACGCCGATATAATCCGGCACCGCAATGCGTACGCTTGCTTCCAGCTCATGTTGGGCCAGTGCCAATGTTCCCGGCATCGTCACTGTACCGCCCGTTAGAACGTATCCATTGATCTTATCGCCGTAGCCAAGTCGGCGTACTTCTTGACGGATCAAGTGGAAAATTTCTTGCATGCGTGGTTCTATGATGTTGGCCAGGTCAACCTGAGAGAATTCCTTCTCCACGTTACTGCCCATACGCATAACTTTGAATTTCTGATCTTCAGCCGCATCATCGATAAGTGCACAGCCGAATTTCTGCTTGATTTTCTCGGCTTGTTCGGTTTGAGTACGGAGTCCGTAGGAAATATCGCTGGTCACATACTCGCCGCCAACCGGCAGCGTGGAGGTTGCAACAATGCTTCCTTGCTCAAAAATTGCAATGGTACTGGATCCGGCGCCAATGTCTGCGAGGACAGTACCCATCATTTTCTCATCTTTGGTGAGCGCCATTTGTCCAGACGCCAATGACATTAGAATAATGCCGGCAATACGCAAATTTGCTTTCTCGACGCACCGGGCTAAGTTATGTATTGCTGTTTTGGCTCCGGTAACGAGCGTTGCTTCTACTTCCAGACGAACACCAATCATGCCTCTAGGATCTGAGATACCTTCAAGACCGTCAACCAAGTACTGCTTTGGAACTAGGTTAATGATTTCGCGTTCCGGAGGTAAAGCTACTACTTTCGCCGCTTGCAATACGCGTTCGATGTCTTCTTCTCCGATTTCTCGATCTTCGTTGGAGATGGCGACAACGCCGTGATTCGTTTGCAAACCGATATGGTTGCCTTGAATGCCTACATATACATCGCTTATTTGAATACCGACCATACGCTCGGCGTGATCCACCGCATTGCGAATGGATTGAACGGTTTGGTCAATATCAACGATAGCCCCTTTACGGATACCTTCCGAGTCGGCAGATCCAACTCCAATAATATTAATGACGCCGTTATTCACTTCGCCAATAATAGCACGAACCTTGGATGTACCGATGTCCAAACTGACGATGATGTCATTGCTGCTCAACCTCTGGCACCTCCGTTCAACATTAATTAGGTACATTAATTAGGCACATTAATTGTCGTGACTGCTTTGCATTTCTTTTTAATTCAACGCAATCCTGAATATCCCTCTTTTTTCTACAATTTTTTCAAGGTTTATTTAAACGTCCATTACATGAATGTACATGCTCTGGTTGATGTTCTTCCGAAAAAATGCAAAAAGGGCAATTAAATCTACATAACTAAAATTCTATCATTCTTTGAAGCTATTGAGTAGTCTCTTTTTGGGAAATACCCTGATTATCTGCGACTTCAGGCGTAAACGATGCATATTTATCCGCAAGCAGCATAGTAATTAGTCCCGGGGGCTGAATTTCAATCACGGCATTCAGCGTTGGGATTTTCTCAGGCAGCAGCGACACGGCAGTAATGACCTCAAAACGCGTCCTGGTGTAGATTTTGATCCGATCCTTGTAAGAGGGGGACGGTTCTGGTTTAATCTCTGAGAAGTCTGCTATAGCGTCTTCCGGAATCGCTGACAGCGTTTTGCAAAGCTCAGCCAATACAGGGTCATCCGACTTCCAACCGGACAGAATCGGCTTGTCGACAATCATTTCGGAACCGGCTGCAATCCCTGTTCCGTTAGCCAAAATCGCCGTGATTTCTCCGTTCTTCGACAATGTGTAGGCGACTGTTTCGAACTCCTGCACATGGATCGTAATGCTGCCGGGGAACGATTTGGTTACTTTTACATTCTCGATGGCCTTGATCGTATGCACTCTTGCTTCTAATTTGCTTTCGGAAGTACCGAAGAAAGAATCTCCTGCGGCGATGCCGACTACCTTGCGGATTTCGGCTGCATTCAGGTAATGCTGGCCTTCAATAGTCACAGTTGCTACTTTGCTAATGGAAGAATTAAAGAATAGTACACCAAGAATGACGACGAATAATAAGAAAAGCACCGCTAACAGCTTCTTGCCGCTTCTGCGCCGTTTCACGGGTTCGCGCAGCACGGGCATCTTCTCTTGCATAGCTTGTCCCCTCTTTGTATAAACGCAAACGGCTTCCCGCCAATCATGGCAAGAGCCGCTCACGCGTTCTTATATCTGTCCACACACGATGTTATGGAACGATTTGGTTGTTCGGCACAGGTGAATAGCGGGTAATTCTGGCTCCCAGCCTGCCCAGCATGGTCTCAATCCGGTCATAACCACGATCGATATGATGCACCTGCTCCACGACGGTTTTTCCTTGCGCGGCAAGCCCTGCAATAACTAGAGCTGCACCTGCGCGCAAATCCGTTGCTTCAACCGTAGCACCATACAAACGCGACACCCCGCGGATGAAAGCGGAGTTCAGATCAACGCGGATGTCCGCTCCCATGCGTGAGAGTTCATCGACATGCTTGAATCTGCCTTCAAAAATCGTTTCTTTCATTACACTTACACCGTCTGCCAGTGCAAGGAGAACCATTATTTGCGATTGCAAATCGGTAGGGAATGCTGGATAAGGCGAGGTTACGATGCGGTCAACAGCTTTAGGGCGTGCTGCAGTACCTACTTTGATTATATCATCGTCAACCGTTATTTGAACACCTGTGCGTCTAAGCACATGGATGAGAGAGGTTAAGTGCGAAGGACATGTATTCAGCAGCGTCACCTGCCCGCGCGTTGCGGCAGCGGCTACCATCACCGTTCCGGTCACAATCCGGTCCGGAATGACTTGATAGCGGCATGGCGTCAGCTTCTCTACTCCTTCGATCGTAATCGTATCCGTACCGGCACCGAAAATCTTAGCACCCATACTGTTCAAGAAATGCTGTAAATCTTGAATTTCCGGTTCACGAGCAGCATTGCTGATCGTAGTCAGCCCCTCGGCGAGCACCGCGGCCATCATAATGTTCTCCGTAGCTCCGACGCTCGGGAAATCCAGGTGAATTTCCGCGCCTTTCAACCGTTTTGCATAACAGACTATTCGGCTGTCTTCCTCGTCGACCTGCGCCCCCAGCGCCCGAAGGCCGCTAAGATGCAAATCGATTTTCCGTTCTCCGATCGCGCAGCCGCCTGGCTGATATATCGTTACTTCGCCAAACCTTGCTAACAGCGGCCCCATAAGAAAAATGGATGATCGCATTTGACGCATAAGAGCCTCAGGAATGTGGGAAGAATGCAAGCTTGACGTATCGAGCGTGACGGTTTCGTCCTCGTGCTCTGCCCGGCAGCCAAGTTCGCGCAAAATGTTAAGCATGACGTCGATATCAAGCAGTTTAGGTACATGATCGATCGTCACTTTTCCTTCTACCAGCATACTAGCAGCTAAAATCGGCAAAGCGGCATTTTTCGCGCCTTGGATAACAATGGTTCCTGAGAGAGGTTTCCCGCCTTCAATCACCAATTTGTCCAATTTATCACCTCCGGATTACCGCTCACCCATAACCAGTACCTCCGCCACCAGTTCGACTCCAAATTTGTCCTTCACGGTGCTTTGAATGGTTTTCATCAGGGTGAGAACGTCTTCAGCTTTCGCTTGCCCGGTGTTGACAATGAAATTGGCATGCAAGTTTGAGATCTCGGCGCCACCGCAGCGCATTCCTTTGAGACCCGCTTCTTGAATGAGCCTTGCGGCAAAATCATTCGGCGGATTGCGGAACACACTTCCGGCACATGGCAATTGCAGCGGTTGAGTCAGCAGACGACGCTGTTTATAAGAGGAAGTAGTCGACATAATGTCTTTACGCTCTCCCTGCTCAAGCTCAAACACGGCTCCAATGACGATGCCCGGTCGTTCATGCAAGCATGAATGACGGTAAGTGAACTTCATATCCTCTATTCCGTAGCGAACCAATTCCCCTGTTTCCAGTACAATGTCAGCTGATTTGAAGATACGTGACACATCCGACCCGTGAGCGCCGGCGTTCATATAAACAGCTCCGCCTACCGATCCTGGAATTCCCCCCGCGAACTCCAATCCGGATAACCCTTCCTTGGCTGCCAGAACCGACAGCTTGATAAAGGAATAAGCGGCACCTGCATGAACGAGCGTGCCATCAAATCGTGCATAATCGAATGCTTCACCCGGTTGAATGACGACGCCGCGGATTCCTTTGTCGCTGACTAGCATGTTGGAGCCGCGTCCGAGATTGGTCCACTGTACCCCATGTATATGGAGCAACCGGACGACCGACACCAGCTGGTCTTCGGTATTCGGAATAATAAGTACATCTGCCGGTCCACCGATTTTCCAAGTTGTAAATTCGGAGAGTGGCTTGTTAAACAGGACTTTCCCTGCATCTATTTCGCTTAGCTCCGCCAAAAACTGCTCCATCTGTCGTACCTCCTTCTGCTATAGCGATTGAAACTTGCCTGGCGCTCGTTCGCTCCTCCGGGTGGCCCGCCGCCTTGCTGTTTAGCAAAGACTGAGAGGCCCGCCGGGTGACGGTCACGATTATGCCATATACTATGCCTTCCCGCACAGGAGTGTGACAATCGCCTATAGGACAGACTTATTTTTGTCTTGTTGTTAATTGCTTCAATTGATTGACAATCAGCGCTGCCGAATCCGGCACGCCTAGTGATTTCGCAGCGGTATTCATCGCCGTTTGCGTTTGCTTGCTATTCATAATCTGACTGATTCGCTCGAAGAGGAGCTCACCGTTCAGGTTGCGTTCAAGGATCATTTCGGCTGCACCGGCATCTACCAAACTTCTGGCATTCGCTTCCTGATGGTTGTTTGTCACGTTCGGCGACGGAATCAGAATCGATGGGATGCCAAGTGCCGTCAATTCGGCGATCGAGGATGCGCCGGCTCTTCCGACTACTAAATCGGAAATCGCCAGCACCTCCGGCATGTGATGCAAATACGGCAGCACTTGAAGGTATTCGGAACGTGCCTGCAGCACTTCATCCATGCGGCGCTTCGTATTCTCGTAATAGCTTTCTCCGGTCACAAACACAAAATGGACGTCTGGCAGCCGCTTAAGCAGCGGTGCCATGTCCACCATGACATCATTTATCGCTTTCGCCCCTCGGCTGCCCCCTACAAGCAGCACGACTCGACTGCCTGCCGGAATGTTTAGCCTGGTGTAGCCTTGCTCTTTATCGGCGCGAACGACGCTGGTCGCACACGGATTTCCGGTAAATATCGTATTCGGCTGCCGCTTGAATTGCGACAGCGCATCCTTGAAGCTGACCGCTACGCTGCTCGCATATCGGGAGAGAAATTGGTTGGTCAAGCCTGCAACCGCATTCTGTTCGTGGATAAGTGTCGGGATGCCCAGTTTTGCAGCCGCATAGATAACGGGTCCGCACACATAACCGCCTGTACCGACAACTACGTCCGGTTTAAAGTTTCTCAGCAGCTGCTTGGATCTCCGAACACCTTTTAGGAAACGCATGACCGTCCTGACATTCTCGAACGAAAGCTTTCGTCTAAAGCCTGTAATTTCGACCGATTCGAAGGGAATGCCCTGCGCAGGCACGATCCGGCTTTCAAGCCCCTTCGGGGAGCCGATGTACAGGATGGACGAGTCCGGCTGCTCCTCCATCACCTGCTTGCCAATTGCAAGCGCGGGATAGATGTGGCCGCCTGTTCCGCCGCCTGTCAATACGATACGCATGTATTAGTCACCTCGAGTAACGGGATATATTCAGTAAAATACCTAACGATGTCAGAAGCAGTGTCAGCGAGGAACCTCCGTAGCTAACGAGCGGGAGTGTGATTCCCGTAACCGGCATCATGCCGATAACAACCCCGATATTGATAAACACTTGTACGGCAACAATGCCGATAATGCCGACGGCCAGCAGGCTGCCGAACGTATCGGGAGCTGCAATTGCTGTCCGCATGCCTCGCCATAGCAAGATAGCGAACAATGTAATAATCGTAGTTCCGCCTATGAAGCCAAGTTCCTCCGACACAATCGAGAAAATAAAATCGGTTTGCGGTTCTGGCAGATAGCTGAATTTCTGTCTGCTCATTCCGAGGCCAAGGCCTACCAACCCCCCTGGTCCAATCGCATAAAGCGACTGAATGGACTGATAGCCTGCACCAAGCGGATCTGCCCATGGATCGAGAAAGGCTGTAATTCGCTGCAGCCTGTACGGCGCTGCCAGAATAAGTCCGACAAGGCCGGCTACACCTACTAAAGCCAGCGATCCCAAATGCGTTAAACGCGCGCCTGCTGTATAAATAACGAGCAGCGAAGCGCCGATCATGACGGCTCCTGTGCCCAGATCCGGCTGCATCATGATGAGGCCGAAGGCCAGTCCCATAATACCAAGCGGCGGCAGAAGGCCTTTCGTAAACTGCGTTACTGCCTGCTGTTTGTCCGCAAGCATCTTCGAGAGAAAGATAACCATCGCAAGCTTCATAAACTCGGATGGCTGAATGCCAAACGAGCTGATACCAAGCCAGCTTCGCGCACCGCCGCGTACGACCCCGATGCCGGGGATCAAGACGAGCAGCAGCATGCCGAAACAAACGAATAGACCGAGCTTCGCCCATTTGCGCCAAATCCAATAGTCTGCGTTCATCGTGACGATCATCGCCCCAATTCCGAGCGCAGCAAACAGCACCTGTCGTTTCACATAATAAAATTTGTCTCCAAATTCATGGAAGGCCAGCACCGCACTGGCGCTGTACACCATTACAAGTCCGATAGCCAAAATGAGTCCAATCGAAATGATCATCCACATATCCGGGGCAGACCTGGCTTTTGCCATAGCGAGAACACCTCTTGCAAGCTTAAGTAGGGACAAGCCCCCTACTTACAAGTTATGCGCCGATTCTTTAAAAATGCGCCCTCGTTCTTCATAGGATTTGAACATATCCCAGCTTGCACAGGCCGGAGACAGGAGAACGGTATCTCCGGGCTCCGCGAGGGCTGCTGCTTCTCGAACTGCGAGCTGCAGCGTGCTTTCGGCGTCCTCCACAGGTTCGACGACTTTAATGGTCGTTAAACCTGCACGTCTTGCGACTTCGGCAATTTTGCCGCGGGTTTCGCCTAAAGCTACTACCGCTTTCACTTGATCGCGGAAATGCGGCAGCAGCTCCATATAATCGGAGCCTCTGTCCAGCCCGCCGGCAATGAGCACAATGCTGCGTCCTTGGAAGGAACGCAGCGAAATAATCGCAGCTGTTCCGTTCGTTGCTTTGGAATTATTGTAATAAGCGATTCCGCCATGATTGCGCACAAACTCCATTCGGTGCTCCACACCGCGGAACTGACGAAGCGGCTCTAGCAGCGCTTCGATGTTAGCCCCTGCTGTTATACAAGCAGCAATGGCCGCAAGTGCGTTCGCGGTATTGTGGCGTCCCGGAATGCCCACTTCATCAACTGAGATTATTTCATGGGACTGCCCCTGCTCATCACGCCATACTAGTTGACGGTTCGCGTCTCCGACCGGCTCTGTCAGATCCGCTGGGTACGGCGGTATGACACATAGGCCATATGTAAGCTCTTTGGTTGTAGAGAACGGCAAGATGCGCGCTCGAATCGATCCAGCATGCATCAGCTCGTGGCAAACCGGATCATCTGCATTCAAGATCGCTGTATCCTCAGGCGTCTGATTGGCAAAAAGCTTCGCTTTGGACGCCACATAGTCTTCCATGCCGCCGTGATAGTCCAGATGGGTCTCCACCACATTGAGCAGCATGCTGATCCGCGGCCGAAACTCCGTTGTCCCTTTCAATTGGAAGCTGCTAAGCTCGGCGACAATCCAATCCTCGCTCGATGCCGTCTGCGCCGCTTCGCACAGAGGCGTCCCAATGTTGCCGGCTACGATCGGATTGAGCCCTGCTGCTTCCAGCAGTTCGCCGATCCAAGTCGTTGTCGTTGTTTTCCCATTGGAACCGGTAATCCCGATGATAGGTGCAGGCGACAATAGATAGGCCACCTCGACCTCCGTCACGACCTCGATGCCCAGCTCCACAGCTTGCTTAACCGGTGGTGACGTATAAGGGATTCCCGGATTCTTCACCACCAGCGCCGTATCCGCATCAATAAGATCCGCCGGATGACTGCCGCAAATAACAGAAACGCCCAAAGCGTCCAGCTCGTCCGCTTCGGGAGATAAATGACGTTCCTTCATATCGTTGACGGTTACCTTTGCGCCGAGTTTATGGAATATCTTCGCGACGCTGACTCCGCTTCTGGCTAAGCCGAGTACGACAACCTGTTGATCCTTGTATAAGGATGGGTGTTTCATCTATGTGCCAACTCCCTAAGTGACAATCCACTTTTTTAAGATTGGAATATTATTCCCCTATTTAATGACAATCCCCCTAAATCCCCCTTTGAAAGGGGGACCCCGAGGGCCCCGGCCCTCTGGACACCCGGAAGGTATAACGTTGGTGCTCCAGAGGAACGCTCCTAGCTACATTTGGTGGAGGTGCTCGAAGTCCCTTCCGGGACTGACTTTCATTTTGGCGCTCCCGTGTTACCTGTTGACTTCGTCACATCGTAACGTTTGAGCCCCAGAGGCGCGTCGTTGTTGCAACATTTGGCGTAGTGCCCGCTTTCGTCCCTCCGGGACACGCTCCCAATTTCGCGCAGGGTTAGTTTGTCGGCAGCTGCGCTGCCTTGTCCCTTCGGGACTTTGAAAGAATAGCCGGGTACAAGAGCGGAGCGGGCGGTCGTTGTGTAGAAGCGTCAGCGTTCGCCTTTGTCTGGCGGATTTCTACCGATAAATCTGTTATAGATTCAAAGAAATCCGACGGACAACAGCGATCGTAACAATGATCCGCACGCGCAGCGTTGTACTCCCAGCGTCCCATTCTCTTTCATCCCTTTACGCACTTACCGTCCCAGCAGCAAGCCGATCGCGGCGAAGACGATGCCGACGAACCAGAAGGAAGTAACAACCTTCCACTCGGACCAGCCGGATAATTCGAAATGATGATGGATCGGGCTCATTTTGAAAATACGTTTGCCTCGTAATTTAAATGATCCTACTTGCAGTATAACCGACAGCATCTCGAGAACGAAAACGCCGCCGATTATGACCAGCAAGATTTCGGTTTTGGTTAGAATCGCCACAGCCGCCATACCGCCGCCGATGCCAAGTGAGCCTGTATCGCCCATGAACACCTTTGCCGGATGCGCGTTGAACACCAAGAAGCCCAGCATCGCGCCGATCATCGTCGCCGAGAAGATGGCGGATTCATGTTCACTTGCATGCAGCGCGAGAATCGCGAAGGCCGTGAACGCCACTGCGCCTGTCCCTGCCAACAATCCGTCAACGCCGTCTGTGAAGTTAACCGCATTCGTTGTGGCGAACAGCATGATAACGACGAATGGATAGTAGAACCATCCGAAATCAAGCTCCGCGGATGTTCCCGGAATGCTTATTACCGTACTGTGATGCATTTGATAGAGCAGTACGCATATAATGACGGAGAATATCAGCTGGCCAACCAGCTTTTGCATCGCTGTCAAGCCAAGCGACCGTTTAAATACGATTTTGATATAATCATCCAGAAATCCGACCAGCCCAAAGCCGAGCGATGCAACGAGCAGCACCCAGAAAGAAGACGTTTTATCCGAGAACTTCAGAAACGCCAGCAGCACAGCCAGCATAATAATGATGCCGCCCATCGTCGGTGTCCCTGATTTCTTCAGATGGCTTTGCGGGCCGTCTGTACGGATCTGCTGGCCGAATTTCAACCGTTTCAGCAGCGGAATGAACAAAGGTCCGAACAGTAATGCAAGCATGAAGGAAGCGCCGATTGACAGAAGAATGACCTTTACGTCCATATTTTCACCTCTATGCACGCTGCAGGTCATGGATAATTTCTTCCATGCGCATGCCGCGGGATCCTTTCACCAGTACGAGATCTTCCGGCACCAGATGTGCGCGGAGCCATTCTATAAGTTGTTGCTTGTCTTCGAATGCTTTTATATGATCGGAGCCGTCAGCAAATTGCTTTGCAGCTTCAGAAGCAATATGCTGTGAAAGCTTGCCGAATGTCAGCACCCGCTCTGCTTTGGACGGATTCACATAGGCGCCGATTTCACCATGCATCGCTTCTTCGTCCGGCCCGAGCTCCAGCATATCGCCGAGGACGAGCCATTTGCAGTGATAACCGGACAGCCCTGCTACGAGATCAATCGCTGCGCGGACGGAAGTCGGACTGGCATTGTAGGCATCATTAAGTAGCATTGCTCCATTATACGCAACACCCGGCTCAATGCGCATCGCTGTCAGCTTCAGCCCAGCAAATCCTTTGCGGATCACATCGTCGGGCAGACCAAATTTCTTCGCTGTGGCAATCGCAGCGAGCGCATTGGATACATTATGCGTCCCGGCCACAGGAAGTTCAACATGCTGGAGCCCATTATCGCCCTTTACATCAAAGGTTGAAGTCGTAGCGTTCACGATTACGTTCTCCGCCGCCCAACGATTATCCCCTTGCAAACCGAAGGTTTGTACCTCTGTCAGCTCCGGCAACGCAAGCCCCTTAAGCCCTTCGTGCAGAAGCGGTTCATCGCCGTTGATAAGCAGCAAACCGCCCTGCTTTAAGCCGGCCACAATTTCAAGCTTCGCTTGTGTAATGCCTGCACGTGAACCAAGCTGAAGCATATGAGATTCGCCGATATTCGTAATGATCGCGACATCGGGTTTCGCAAGTCGAGTCAGCAGATCGATCTCGCCGAACTCGCTCATCCCCATCTCAAGCACAACAACTTCTACGCCTTCTGCTAACGCCAGCAGCGTCAGCGGCAAGCCGATATGGTTGTTATAGTTGCCATCTGTTTTATGCACGCGAAAAAAGCCCGACAGCAGCGCTGCGACCATATCTTTTGTCGTCGTTTTGCCGTTGCTGCCCGTGACGCCGATAACACGTACCTTTAACTCGTCGCGATAGGCGGAAGCAAGCTTCTGCAGCGCCGCAGTCGTGTCGTCTACTACTATAAGAGGCACTCCACTCGCAAGCGCCTCAGGAAGTTCTTTGTCCCGCTGCCACAGCGTAGCGACAGCGCCGCTTTCGATCGCGCTGCTTGCATAATCATGTCCGTCAAAGTTCTCGCCTTTGATCGGAATGAACAACTGACCCGGCGACATGCGCCGGGAGTTAATGGAGACGCCGGCTATTTCGACACTGCCGGCATCTGTATCGTTTTGTATCGTTCCACCGCACATGGCGGCAATCGCGCTTAATTTACGTGTAATCACTATGAAAGACTCCTTATCGCTTCTTTAGCCACCTCGCGGTCGTCGAAGTCATACTTGACGCCGCCGATATCCTGATAGGTTTCGTGGCCTTTCCCCGCAATTAATACTACATCGTCACGCCTCGCCATTTCAACCGCTTTTTGTATCGCCTCTCTGCGGTCGACAAGCAGCTCATAACGAATCGCCGCAGGTTCGTTCTGTATAAGCCCTGCTTCAACGTCCAGCAGGATACGCTCCGGATCCTCCGTACGCGGATTATCCGATGTAAGGATGCAATAATCCGCAAGCTGCGCCGCAATTTGGCCCATGAGCGGTCGCTTCGTCCGGTCACGGTCACCACCGCAGCCAAACACACAAATGACGCGACCTACCGCAAATTCCTTGACGGCTGTGAGCACATTCTGTAATCCGTCAGGCGTATGCGCATAATCCACAATGACCGCGAACTTCTGTCCGGCTTGCACCGATTCGACTCGGCCCGGAACACCTGGGAGATCTTCCAGACTTTGCTTGATCTGTGTCAGCGACACGCCTTCAATCAGAGCAGCGCTTATGGCGCTTAACGCATTGTATACATTATATTTACCGGCCATACGCAGAGTGATATCCGCAGATCCGGCGAACGTCTCTACATGAAAGGCAGTCCCGTGCGCAGTTATACGCACTTTGTCGGCACGTACATCCGCATCATGATCGATGCCATAGGTAACGACCTCCGCTGTCGTAACATCCGCGTACTTCGGCGAGGCTTCGTCATCCGCATTCAGCACCGCAAACAAACGATCCTCCGGCGCACGCCCGAATTCATTGCCAAGCCGGGAGAACAACAACCCTTTCGCTGATGCATATCGCTCCATCGTAGCATGATAGTCGAGATGATCCTGCGTCAAATTGGTGAAGATGGCAATCCGATATCTGCTGCCTTTCACCCGTCCCTGCTCCAGCGCATGCGAGGAAACTTCCATGACGCAATACTCCGTCCCTGCTTCTGCCATGGCAGCCAGTGAACGCTGAAGCTCAAGGGCTTCCGGTGTCGTTCCCGACATCGGCAGCGTATGGCCGGCGTAGCGCATTTCTACCGTTCCAATAACACCGGTGCTGAACCCGGCATCACTCATGATTTTCTCGATTAAATACGTTGTCGTTGTTTTACCGTTCGTGCCCGTAACACCGATCAATCTCAGTTTACGGCTCGGATAATCAAAATAATGATTCGCGATCACGGCCATCGCATAACGGCTGTCTTTGACAATAAGCTGAGGAATGGGCAGATCAAGCTGCCTCTCCACCACCAAAGCAACAGCCCCTCTGGCAACGGCTTCTCCCGCATAATCATGCCCATCAACTTTATGTCCACGCAAACAGATAAAGACGCAGCCGGGCAAGACGCGGCGGGAATCGGTCTCAATTCCACCAACCTCCACGGTCCCTTCACCGACAAGAACAGATGTGAGCAGCAGTGCAGCCAAGTGTTCCACACGCATCGCTTAAGTCCCCTCCCGTGAGCAGATCTAATCTGCGCAGGGCCGCCTATGAAGAAGCAGCAAAGCTTTGTCGCGGCCTACTTCATCTATCTATACTCATTATAGTCAGCGAACAGAGCTTTCATCATCGTCTTTTGCTAAATAAATCCGTATGGTTGACCCTCGATCGACCCGCGTACCGGCAGCAGGTGACTGTCTGATCACGGTGTCTCCGCTCCCTGCCGAGGTAAGGCTGAAATTCATATTCAAATCTTCATAGATATCAGAGACGGTCTTGCCGATGAGATTCGGAACTTCCACGATCGGTGTTTCACCGTATTTATACTCCTTGCTCAGCTGATCCTTACGAGGAGCTACGCCCATGTACGGCAGTGCATCTTCCAAAATATTGTGTACGATCGGCGCGGCAACGACGCCCCCGAATTGAATGCCTTGCGGGTTATCGACTGCGACATAGACAACAATCTTCGGATCGTCTGCCGGAGCGAAGCCGATGAAGGAAACGATATGCTCATTCGGTGAATAACGGCCGTTGATAACCTTCTGGGCTGTACCTGTCTTGCCGCCGACACGATAGCCGTCTATGAAAGCGTTGCGTCCTGTTCCTTTGGCTACGACGCTCTCCAGCGCTTCTCGCACCTGCTTGCTCGTATTCTCGGATATAACGTTTCGAACGACTTCCGGCTGTACCGTGCTTACGGTATCGCCTGTCTCCGGATTAATCCATGATTTGGCGACATGCGGCTTATACAGTGTACCCCCGTTGATCGCTGCCGAAACAGCTGTGATCTGTTGGATCGGCGTAACCGACACCCCTTGACCGAATGCGGTAGTTGCAAGCTCAACAGGTCCGACCTGGCTCATTTTGAACATAATCCCGTTCTCCTCGCCGCCGAGGTCGATGCCGGTCTTCTTACCGAAGCCGAAGTTCTTAATATAATCGAACAGCTTCTCTTTGCCAAGTCTGTTGCCAAGCGCAACGAATCCCGGGTTACAAGAATTCTGTACGACTTCGAGGAAGGTCTGGCTGCCGTGGCCGCCTTTCTTCCAGCAGCGCAGCCTTGCCCCGCCAATTTCAACTGCACCCGGATCAAAGAAATGCTCACTTGTGAGATTGACCTTCTTCTCTTCCAAAGCAGCTGCCAGCGTAATAATCTTGAAGGTGGACCCCGGCTCGTACGTCATCCAAATCGGCAAATTGCGATTGTAGATGGCTGGATCAACATCACGATATTTGTCCGGTTCGTAAGTTGGCCTGCTGGCCATTCCGAGAATCTCGCCATTCGTAGGGTCCATTGCGATGGCAATGATGTCATCGGCCTGGAATTTGACCATGGCTTGGTCAAGCTCCCGCTCCATGATCGTTTGAATCTGCTTGTCTATCGTCAGTTCTAAATTAAGTCCGTCTTTGGGCTCCAAATACGTATCGCCTGAACCGGGCATTTGCTTGCCTCCGGCCGTAGATAAGAAGGAAATATTCCCGTTAATGCCTTCCAGCATATCGTCATATTTGGCTTCTATTCCGGTTAAGCCTTGATTATCAATGCCGGTAAAACCGAGCACATGGGAAGCAAAGCTGCCGAGCGGATAGTAGCGCTTATTGTCTTCGGCTACCACGATCCCAGGTAAATTAAGGTCCCTTATTTGCTGGGCTTTCTCCGTCGTGATTTTGCGACCGCCTGGTTTGAGACTGACTATCATCTGCTTCTTCTTGATCGTTGTATAGATAACATCCTCCGACATATCCAGTACACTGGCAAGCTGAGCGGCAGTCGACTTTGCATCCTTGATTTGCGCGGGTATCGCCATTACGGTAGGCGAGCTTATATTATACGCAAGCATCGTGCCGTTTCGGTCCAAAATCTCGCCCCGCTTCGCCGAGAACGGAATTTCCCTGCGCCAGGAATCCTCCGCTTTGGCCGCCAGCTCCTCGCCTTTCCACAGCTGCACATAACCCAGACGTCCTGCAAGCAGCGAGAATGCAAGAATGCCAATAAGAAGCGCCGTAAACAGCCTGCGCCTGATCGTCACACTCGAAACCTTCACTTAACATCCCCTCCGAATAGCTCGTAAAACGGGAACGTTCGTCCATCCGTTTCCTAATCCAAGCCTATTCAAAGAAAAAGGGGGTTAGAACAAGCCTATCCCCCAGAAGTAGTACCCGATTTGCTGTTGTCTGTTGCTTCTTTGGTCGCATCTTCGCCCTCGCCTGTCTGCGTGGAGACTTGCATCGCCGGCGGTGACAGAACAAGCTTCAGCACTTTGTTCTCTCCCTGCTTCGCCAATGATTGCGAGGTTACGAAACCTTCCCCTGTCGTCATCACGCGGATCTGCAGAATCGAGCACATCTCCATAGCATCACGAAGCGACAAGCCTTTCATATTCGGAATCGGCAGCTTTGTTCTCTCTTCGGTTAAGAGATAGATCCGCTGATCCGGACTGACTGACGTGCCCGCCTTCGGAATTTGCTGCAGGACGGTTTTGCCTTTACCGACCACTTCGTAATTGAGCTTGCTTGATTTCAATTTATTTTTCGCAATCGTTAAATCCAGCTTATTCAAGTTCGGAATTTCGACGGTTTGCTCTTGGTTTGGCGTGTTTGAAGCGGTTGTCTTCACTTTGGTAACGGGATCAATATCCATATGGCGAAGACTTTGCTGCACAATCTTCTTGAATACAGGTGCCATAACCGTACCACCGGACGCTAACCGATCATTCGGCTCATCCATGACGAGGTAAAGGACGATCTTCGGGTTGCCAACCGGCGCGAAGCCGATAAAGGAAATCACGTACTTGTCGTCCGCATAATGGCCGTTGACAACCTTCTGCGCCGTACCTGTTTTGCCCGCTACACGGTAGCCTTCAATATAGGCTCTGCGGCCGGACCCGATTTCCTGGTCAGATACGACTTGCTCCAGGTATTCATCCACTTTCTTAGCCGTTTGTTCCGTGATAACCTGACGGACGACCTGTGGTTTGATCACTTCGACTTTCTTCGAAACCGGATCTTGAATTTCCTTGACCAAATGCGGTACGAGCAGCTTACCGCCATTGGCTACAGCGGCTACAGCTGCAACCTGTTGAATCGGAGTTACTTGAACACCGCCTTGCCCAAAGGCTGCCGCAGCTATATCCCTCGGGTACTTAAATTGGACAAGTCCTGGCAGCTCACCCGACAACTCTATGCCTGTTTTTTGATTAAATCCAAACTTGTTGATATAGTCTCTGAGCTTATCTGCCTTTAGCCCTTCATAGCCTAGCTTGACGAATTCGACGTTACTGGACCGTTTGAGCCCTTCCAAGTACGTGATGGTTCCCCAGCCTTCTCTGTTTATATCATGGATCGTGCCGCCGGGTACTTTAATAGCACCGGATTTGTAGGTCGCATCCGGGTTAAACATGCCTTCTTGAACAGCGCCTGACAGCGTCACGATCTTAAACGTCGAACCAGGCTCGTACAAGGACTTAATAGCATGATCGTAAAAGTTCTCTTGCGGTGCAGTCCAGTACATGTTCGGGTCAAAATTGGGCAAATTCGCCATGCCGAGAATTTCCATCGTTTGCGGGTCAGCCGCAATCGCGGTAATGCTCTTCGGCTTATATTGATCATACGTTTCTTTAATTGCTTCTTCGATGTAGTGCTGAATCTCAATATCAATCGTCAACTTTACATTCTTACCGTCCACGGAAGGTTTAAAGCTGACGGTCCCATCCTCCAGAATGACACCATTGCCGTCCCGCTCGTATTTAATTTCGCCCTCAGTACCTTTCAACTGATCATTCAGCGAGGCTTCCAGCCCCATTACAGCCTTGCCTTCCTTGTTCTCATATCCGAGAATATGCGAGGCCAAGCTGCCTTTCGGATAGGAGCGTTTCTGTTGGTCGATCAAGTAGATACCAACATCCTTGTGGCCGGTTTCCTCGACAAGCTGATCTCGGAAACGAAGAATCCGATCCGCAACCGACTTGTCAATCTTCCAGCCTTCTTTGCGCACTTCACGCTGCTGATAGTATTCGCCGTTCTTCTGTTTGGCCTCGACAATCTCACGCAGTGTAATCTGCGATTTGCCAAGCACGCCGCTAAGCTTGTTAATGATGACATTTTCCAGCTTCAGGTCATGAATGACCTTCGGATTAACCGCGACGGTATAGGCCGCAACATCCATTGCAAGTACATTACCGTCCCGATCTGAAATCGTACCGCGAACCGGAATAAGCTTCTCCGACTTCGACCATACTTCCCTAGCTTTATCCGACCAGAAGTCGGCATTCACAACTTGAACCCAATAGATTCGGCCCACCAATAAAAGAAAAAGGAGGGTGATAAACCCTCCGACCAACAATGTCCGTATTCGTATTCGCTTTGTCATGGCTGCCACCTATTTCTTTCCACTTGCATTCGTTGCTTTTGGTTCCGCCACGCTGACTTTGATCGGATTCTCATCCTGCTCCCAGCCCTGTTCCGCCGCTTTCTTCCGAATACTAGCCGGGTCATTCGCTTTCTCGTATTCAGATGTCAAGAAGGCGACCTGCTCGGTCAACTGCTCATGCTGCTTCGTCAATTGCTTGATTTGAAGCTCCATCTGATAGATTTGCGCATAGCGGAAAATCACGACGAAAGCTACAACCACACAAACGAGAATCGTAAACATATACAGCAGTTTCTCCTGCACCGGCAGCGACTTGCGTTTGATGACAACTTTTTTGGTCTCGCGGAACTGCGGCCGCTGCTCCGGCTTTCGGTTGGGCTGCAGCGCCAGATTCCCATTCACATATGCCATTGCGGTTCCCTCTCCCCTTCTCTGCTATTATTCCATCTTCATCTATGGTGTATTGTCTTCTATGCGATTATAATTTCTCGGCAACGCGCAGCTTTGCGGAACGTGATCTTTTATTCTGCTCCAGCTCCTCTTCACTAGGAAGAATCGGCTTGCGATTCACTAACTTAAGCTTGCCGCCTCCGCCGCAAACACACATCGGGAAGTCGGTTGGGCAGGTGCATTTTTCAACAAATTTCGCAAACAGCTGCTTGCAAATCCGGTCTTCCAGGGAATGAAACGTAATGACGGAAGCTCGTCCTCCGGCATTCAATACGTCTATCGTCTGTTCAAGACCTTCCTCTTCTGCACCAAGCTCATCGTTAACCGCAATGCGCAGCGCTTGAAACGTACGCTTCGCAGGATGCGGGCCTGTCCGCCTAGCAGCGGCAGGTATGCCTGATTTAATGATCTCAACCAGCTCGCCGGTCGTTTCGATTCGCTTCTGCTCTCTGGCCGCGATGATTTTACGGGCGATTGATCTGGCAAAACGTTCTTCACCGTAGTTCGTAATGATACGAGAGATTTCACGTTCGTCCCATGTATTGACAATATCATCTGCCGTCAGCATGCCGTCTTGATCCATCCGCATATCAAGCGGCGCATCGTGATTGTAGCTAAAGCCGCGTTCGCCTTCATCAAGCTGAGGGCTGGAAACGCCAAGATCGAACAATACGCCGTCTACACCGGAAATGCCCAAATCCTTCAGCACATGCGCTAAATAACGAAAGTTACTTTTGACCAGCGTGACACGATCCATGTAAGCGGACAGCCTGACGCGCGCGTTATCGAGCGCCCAGTCGTCCTGATCTAATGCAATAAGTCGTCCCTTAGGTCCAAGCCTGGATGCGATAAGCTCGCTGTGACCTGCTCCTCCGAGTGTACAATCCACGTAGATGCCGTCCGGTTTAATGGCAAGTCCATCTACTGCTTCTTCTTTCAATACCGTGATGTGTTGAAACATGCTGTAATCCTCCCTGCTTTAAACCCCTCGCTCGTCCTTACTGATTGGGCAAGCGAGCTAAAAATTAAAATCAAAATCAACAAGCTTCTCTGCAATATCATTGAAGGTCTCTTCGGATTGCTTGAAATAGCTCTCCCAGATCGGTTTGCTCCAGATCTCTACGCGGTTCGAAACGCCCAGCACAATGCAGTCCTTGTCTAGCTTGGCATATTCGCACAGCGTATTCGGTAAGTTTACCCTTCCCTGTTTGTCGAGCTCGCATTCCGTTGCCCCCGAGAAGAAAAAACGTGAGAACGCACGTGCATCCGACTTCATCATGGGCAGCGATTTCAGCTTCTGTTCAAGCAAGCTCCACTCGCTTTGCGGATAAACAAACAAACAGTTATCAAGTCCTCGTGTGACAACAAAGTGGTCGCCGAGTTGTTCGCGGAATTTAGCCGGGATAATGATGCGGCCTTTCTCGTCAATGCTATGCTGATGTTCGCCCATAAACATTGAACCGCTCCACCTCTTCCCCCAAATTCTCCACTTAACCCCACTTTCCACCACTTAGGTTGAACTATTCGCCACCAATAATTGAAATCCTGCTCCTTAAGCAGGATTTAATAAAATAATTTATGGGATTAACCTTGTAACGATTTTGAAACTTTTTAGTGCTTTGGATCGTGTACACTAGAAAAGAAATGCTGGATGAATCATACATAAGGGGGCCTGCCTGTGACCGGCACTTCCGCCTTGACCTATAAAATAAGCCTTCTTCGAAAGGTCGAGCTGCTTTGCTATCAAGTAACACACTATTTACTCCGCAGTGAGGAAGAAGCAGCAGCTGCCAGCGAAGAAGCACTGACCGCTCTATTCCGTAACCCCATCTTCTTGGAAGCTTCCGAGGAGGAACGCTCTGTTATCGCTAGGAAAACCGCCATAACTGTTGCCCTTCAGCATGCTACCGGCGGCAGTCAAACACGGCAAAAAGAGCTGACACCACATGTCGCCGGGGACATGTGATGCAGCTCTTTGATTTGCTACTTAGGTCTTCTACTATTCTAATTCCTCTTTGGCTGGTTCTAAAGCCTCAATCTCCGGGACTTTTTGTGTGCTGGCTGCCTGAAGTGAACTACGCTTACGCCGATTGCTTCGGTAAGCCAAATAAGAAGGAATACCTACGATTGCGACCAATGCCAATACCGGTAACGCCCCTGCAAGGAAGATAAATACACCTTGTATGAACGCGTAAACCACATTCGTGCTACCTGACATGGCATCCGTAATCCGAGTCAGGAAACCGGGTTCCTCTTCATCTTTCGCAGTAACAGGTTCTAACACTTGATACATCCTTAGATCTATGGTGGAGTATTCCACGTTTTTGTCCAAGTACCGAATTCGGCCTTTAATCCGCTCGATCTCGGTTTGCACGTCGCCGAGCTGGTTCGAAATTTGCAGCAGATCCGTCGTCTTCGTCGCCTTCTCCATGAATGCGGTCAGCCGAGCCTCTACCACTTGACGAGCCTTCAGCCTTGCCTCCATATCGACGTATTCCTCTGTCACATCCGTTCCTTGCGCACTGCTTTCGAAGCCTTCGTGCTTAATCTTCTCCAGCTCGCTGATGAATGTATCGAAGCCGGCAGCCGGTACCTTAATGGTATAGGTCCCGCCCAGCTCGGAGGTTGTTTTCTTATCCGAGAAAGAGAGCAGATAACCGCCTGACAAATGAATCAAATTGCGCAGCGAGGTTTGAGCTTTGCCGTAGTCTTCAACCTCCATGTTCACGTTCGCTTTATAAATGATCTTCCGAGTGAAGCTGGACTCGCCATCCGGTATGTTGCTGCTCGTGTCGCTCATTCCGGCTGCAGGCTGCTCTTCGGCGCTTGCAGCTGTATTTGCACTGGAGTTTGAAGACGACGTGGTCATTTCTGTGTCGCCGTCTGTCATTGGCGCCGCTGCCTCCGTACTCGCCGCAGCGTTGTTCGTCGTTGCACTGCTGCCTGCATACCCATCACTCTTCGCTGAATTCTGATCGCTGTTGCTCGCAGAGCAACCCGCCAGCATCCATACCATGACTGCAATGCCAACCAGCATCAACCATCTGACGCTTCTCTTTTTTGTTGCGCCTCCGCCATAAAGCATGTTCATGATACAACCCCCACTTTTCTTTGTCATATAATCGACTTACCTATCAAACGTTGGGTGAAAGGCAGAAGTTGCATATTGTGGGAGAAAAAAGACGCATGAACCGGTTCCGATTGGAACTCATGTTCATGCGCCTTTGTATGACTTTATTACTGCGCTAAATTAATGCTCTTGCCAGCTGTCCAGATATGCCTTCTGCTCATCGGATAGCTTGTCGATGCCAGTACCGATCGCTTCAAGTTTGTAGCGGGCTACTTGCTCATCCAGCGCGTAAGGAACGTTTACGACTTTCTTGCCGATGCTGTTATAGTTGTCATTCACATATTTAAGCGACATCGCTTGCAGTGCAAACGTCATGTCCATGATTTCGGCTGGGTGACCATCGCCTGCTGCCAGGTTGACCAAGCGACCTTCCGCCAACAAATAAATGCTGCGGCCGTCTTTCAATTGGTACTCTTCAATGTTACGGCGTACTGTACGCTTGCCATTGGAAAGTGCATCTAGCTCAGGTTTGTTCACTTCAACGTCAAAGTGACCGGCGTTGGACAGAAGCGCGCCATTCTTCATCACTTCGAAATGCTCGCCGCGAATGACATCTTTGTTACCCGTTACCGTAACGAAGAAGTCACCTAGCTTAGCTGCTACAATCATCGGAAGGACAGTGAAACCATCCATGTAAGCCTCTACTGCACGAATTGCATCGATCTCCGTTACGATAACTTGCGCGCCAAGACCTTTCGCCCGCATCGCTACCCCTTTACCGCACCAGCCATAACCTGCAACAACGACTGTTTTGCCGGCTACGACAAGGTTTGTCGTCCGGTTGATCCCGTCGAATACGGATTGGCCTGTGCCATAACGGTTATCGAACAAGTATTTACAGAAAGCATCATTAACGGCAACCATCGGGAAGTTCAGCGAACCATCCTTCTCCATCGCTTTAAGACGCAGAATACCTGTCGTTGTTTCTTCCGCACCGCCGCGAATATTCTCCATGAGGTCAGGGCGTTCGGCGTGGAGGATCGAGACGAAATCGCCGCCGTCGTCGATAATAAGATCTGGTTTCGTTTCAAGCGCCTTAACTAGCAGAGACTTGTATTCTGCCGGCTCCGGATTGTATTTGGCAAACACGGTGATGCCGTCTTCAACGAGCGCCGCACATACATCGTCTTGCGTGGACAACGGGTTGCTGCCTGTAATCGTGACTTCTGCGCCGCCGGCTTGAACGACTTTAGCCAAATAGGCTGTTTTGGCCTCCAAGTGCAGGGAGATCGCAACCTTCAGTCCTTTAAACGGCTGCTCCTTCTCGAACTGCTCCCGGATTCGGTTAAGTACAGGCATATGGGCTGCAACCCAATCAATCTTCAAATGTCCTTCCGGCGCAAGCGCCATATCACGTACGATACTGTTTTGCTTCGCATTAACGGTCATTGTTCTTCAGCACCCTTTCATCTACGTTCTCGTTGTTGATCCTTGCATTAAATCGAAATCAAATGATGGCCGCTCTGTTGATCATAAGGAATGTCCAGCAGCTTGTCGATCCATGATCTTCCATATAAATTATAGAATTCCATCATATTCAATACGCGTTCCTGAGGCTTGCCCTCCGGCCATAATGACAAGGCGATCCAGTCCAATTGTCGAAGCGCGGCTCCGAACTTCTTGGCATGCGCATCCATGGTTCGCTTCTCAAGGTACGAGATTTGATCCTTGATGCGATGCAGATTCTGATCGGTCAATTCCCCTAGGCCATTCTCAACAGAAACGGTTAATGCCTTAATGGGCTCGTAGAGTGCTTCAATTCCTGAAAGGGCTGCAGCGAAACCAGCTTCAATTCCGGTTTCATCCCGCTCCTTAAGCCATGCTTCTCTACAGGTCTTAAATCGGAAAGCCACTTCCTCGAAAGACAATCCGTATTTGGACATATACTTCGACGTTTTGTCTTCTACTAACGTAAAAGACATCCGCGGCACAATAATCGGCATCTCCATGCCTAACACCTTGAAGGCTTCACCGGTCAGCGACCAATAAGCAACCTCGCCAGGACCAAGAACCGCGGCCAGAACAGGCAGCACATAATCCTGCATGATCGGCCTTGTCAGAACATTGTTGCTGAAGCGCTGAGGTTCATGCTCTGCCCATTCACGCAATTGCTCTACTGGCCATGATTTGGTGCCTTTACGATTCCGAAACTGACCTTCCTGCTTATGTAGCAGAATCCGTTCTTCCTCGTCGAAGAGAAACAAATTCGCGCTGCCCTGCGTAACATCCGCTGCAGGCGAGAATCCATGCTCTCTAAGCTGGCTGGCGCTGTGGAAGTAAGCCGATTCGAGCTCATCGTTACGTGCCAGCATTTGACCGAACATCGGCGCTTCCAGCTTCCGAATGGCAGCATCATCCGCATCGAGCAGAATAAGCCCCTGGCTGCCAAACAGCCACCCGAGCAAATAAGCGAACAAATCGGACAACGTCTCGGATTGTTTCGCGAATTGGCCCAGCTTCTCAAGGAGCTCTGGTTTAAACGACGCGTCAGGCAATGAAGCACTTAAGAGCTGGACCGCTTCCGTGAACGTATCCTGCGTAATCTTCGTCCTGCTGACAGCAGTGCGAGCACCCTTCGGTCGTGTGACGGCCAACCGGGTCAGTGCAGCAGCTTCTCCCCGCACATAAGCATGATTGACTTCATCGAAGTCATGGTCTTCACCGGCAATCCAGAACACCGGCACAACAACAGAACCCAGCCGTGCCGAAGCTTCCTTCGCAGCCGAGATCGCCGTAACCGCTTTATGAATGACTAGCAGCGGACCTGTCCATAAGCCTGCTTGCTGACCGGTTACAATGACCGGCGCCCCCGAGCGGATCGCGTCGATATTCGCCATGACCGCAGCTTCGTTGTTGTAGCGTGTATTGTACGTTTGGAGCGTATCCCCAAGAAGACGGGCATTCGTGCGCTTATCTCCATTCTCCGAGAGCCAACTCATCCTGCGTTTCCAGTGCATATTTTCTGCCGCGTGGCTGCCGAACAACGCCTCTACGCCGGGGTGGCTTCGATGTATATAAGCTTCGGTGACAGGCTGTCCGAAAGGCAGCTGAACCGTATCGATTATCATGGATAGTCTCTACCTTTCTCCCTCGTAAATATCAACCTTAATAAGTCCGGTTTTTCTCATTCATTGTACACAACGTAAAGCGCACCGTCAAAAAAAACCACCCTCCTGAAACGGAGAGCGGTCCTCTAATCTCTTATTGATCAGCTGACAACGATTACACGTTAAAAAAACTCTTCCCGATGCCGATACACATCAGTATGACGTAACAAAGACTCATGAGAAAGAAACCGAGACGCCAGATAGCGCGCATGATGCGGCGCATATTGATATTGCCCTTTAATCGGTACTGCACGTTACCGAGCAGCCCGCCGCCCAGAAGAAGAACGAGCAAGATCCCGTAAATACCAAATGAACTGTGAAATATTTTATTAAACAATACGGCCACACAGCCGATCAGAAGTGCCGTAGTTACATCCATAGCGGTGCTAAATGCTCGCTTCTTATCTCCTGTGAAAGCTCCATAACCAAAATAAACGAGAAGAAACGGTATTATCGGAAGAACGGCAAGAAAAGCGTAGACATTCTTGATGCTTTCCCAAATCCACTGCATCCTCGGTTCGCCCCTCTCTACGGTTATTAGTTCGTCTGGAGTGTTTTAATTAGTGTCAGGACCGCTTCATTCATCGGAGCAGATACTTGCATTGTCCCGGCCAAGGACACGATGCCGCCGTTAATCCAATCGATCTCAGTTATCCGTCCTGCCTGTACATCTCGCAGCATGGAAGATTGATTCCCCGCGGTCGCTTCGCAAATCCGGAGCAGCTGATCCCAGCTGGCCGAGTCCTTCTTCATCCCGGCAAGAATGAGAATACGTTCGCTCTCTTCATGCAGCGCCTTCATCCAGCGCAACCGGTTTGGATCAGAAGGGAGCTCTCCGTTCTTCACCGCGAATATGCCTGTCAGCGGATTGATGACAGCATTGATCAGTAATTTCTTGTAAACAACATTATCCATCTCATTCGACAGTTTGCCTTCAATTCCTGCACCAAAGAGCGCTTTTAACAACATTTTTTGAGGTTTGCTCGCTTTTTCTTCGTTTTTCGGCCAACTACCGAACGTAATCGTCCCGCTTCCTGTATGGTGAACAGAATAATCGTCGATTCGCATCGCACCTTCTGTTGTTATGGCGGCGTGAAGCTGCTCCTTAGGACATACCTTGCTGAGCAAATCCAGGTGCCCAATCCCATTCTGAAGCGCAAGCACGGAACAGCCCCGAGCTGTCATATATCCTAGCTGATGAAGCAGTTGATCACTCAGATGCACTTGCTTAACGGTGAGCCATATCCAATCCTCTTGTCGCAGTACATCCGGAACATAGCTATCAATCGTAGAAGCCTGTACACGCACTTGGCTATGCACGCCATCCCGTTTGGTCAACCGGATCCCTTCCTCGCGCAGCAGCTTCGCTTGCTCTTCCGATCGTGTCAATAAGACAACTTCCATTCCGGCTTCCGCCAGCCTTGCCCCATATAAAAGTCCGAGCGCCCCCGCTCCTACGATGATCATCTTCACTGGTTTGCCTCATTTCTGCCTCTGCCTGATTAAACTTATCGTAACAGAAGCAAACTAAAAAATCCCGCCGCACCTATAGCAGGTTCGGAGAGATTTTGGAGAGCCGCCTTTCAATGAAGCAAGCCGGCTATTCGATTCGTTCCAAGTTACCGTTTGCATCCATCTTGAAGCGAGGTTTAGCCTCATCTTCTTCTGTCAGCACGGTCAAGCGGCGTGCACGGTCCATAATTTGAATGAGTGTCTTGTAGTCGTCATTGACCGCGCGATAATCCGTTTGGGCATTGTTGACTTCAAGCGACAACCTTTCATTCAACTCACGTAAGGTGAATAATTCTTCATCCTTCTCGCGCAGATCGCGTTCAAGCGTCTTGATCTGGCGATTAAGCTCTTGATAAGTACCTTTCCATTGCCGCAGAAATCGGATAACGGTATCAATTGATAGCGATTCTTCCGTCAACGGATCATTCTTGAATGTACGCTCTTCTGTGTCGATCATGCTGATTGCGGATACATGAGGTGTTGCAACGTACGTTTGTTTTTTCATATAGTTCCGCTTCTGGCGCTGCTGCTTCGCAATTTGTATGGCATCTTCATAGCGTTTGCGGACACAACTGTTCCAGCGGAATCCGCATGCGGCCGAAGTCCGGCCGATCCGCTCTCCTACTTCCTCAAAAGCGGCCAACTGCGTGCTTCCCTCGCGGATATGCCGCAGCGTAACTTCGGCTAGGATGAGATCGTCATCCGGGCTCCAGGCATCTTGTCTGACTGCTGTCATGCAACCAAAACCTCCTAACATTAGGCGCTTACTTTATCTCTATGCCCTTGGTAGAGTTCATAGAATCTATCGGATACTAATTTGTATATCCATTTTTTTGACGGCTCATACATGTTTTATTGCAATTTGAAGCAAACTTGTATCAGAGCGTGAAAAGAAGGCAAAAAGTTTGCCAATTCGTCACGATTGAAACAGTTTACACATGTTACCTGAAACGTTATAATGGGCAATAGTAATTGGGTCGAGATTGACGAGAAGGGGGATGAAATCATGGCACGCATGTTCCGAGTGCTCGGTTTCTGGACGCTTGTAATCGCGCTAATGGCGTTTGCAGGACATATGACCGAGATGGCACTCTTGTTCTTTATTCAAACCGTCGTGTTTGTCCTGTTAGGCTATTTGAACTTTTCCGAAAGAACCTATATGTTGATGTTCTGGGGATACATGTTTATCTCGTTCGTCAGCTTCACGTATTGGACCGTATTTGTAATGGGTAACCCATTCTAATTAAACGGACCTTCCGACATTCACAAATAGCCAAAAGGCTGCTCCGAGAAGATGGACGACCATCTCCGGAACAGCCTTTTTTCGTTTCCCTGCTTTATTCACCTTTGACCAGTACCATCACTTTAAACGACTCGCTCATATTATCGCTCAGCAGAAGCTGACGAATGGATCGATTGCGTCTTGCCGCTTCGCTGAATGGATTAGTCCCGTCATGGGCAACTAGGTCCTGCAGCAAGCCTTGATCAAGAAGGAATTGCTTCTGCGTGTCATAATACTGCACATGCCAGCCCGCCTGTTCGGCTGCATGTCTGCAAGCCGTGTAGTTGATATGCGAGGTCATGTCCTGCTCTCCCGGAAGGCTGAATGGACGGTCATGCGCCATATGATCCTTATAACATAGCAGTGTCCCTTGCATACGATGCGATGCCGTAATTTCCGGCACCTCGTGACCATAATCCACGAGCAATAATGCTCCATGTTCAACCAGCTGTCCCAGCTCTGTAATCCACTGCTCGGCAGCAAGGTTCACCTCGGTGATCTGCCCTTCCAGCAACTCGATTCCATCCCGATTCAGTACCCTTGCAATCCGTTCGTCGGTTAGGGCTGTATAGACGTAGCGAAAAGCTTCTTCATCATCGTCGTCATTCCCTGCTACGCAAAGCTCCCACAGCTGACCTTCTTTCATAACGACCCGATGCACCGGAAAAGCATCCAGCAGCTCATTCGCAATAATGATTGTATACGGCCATGCCGCCGATGTCGCTCCGTTACTGCGGTTTGCCTCATTCATAACGCTCTTCGCCTCTTCAGGCGTCAAGAATTGCAGCTGAGGCCGCGGTGCAGCTGCATTGTCGAGATCAGCCAACGCCAGCTCCAGCCTCGACTGAGCCGCATCTAGATGCACGGGGTTGCTGTCCACGATGTAATGCTGCGCTTGTGTCAACCACGAGTGGCGAGCGTCGGACCAAGCCGCAATCATTTGCTGCGAGAGCAATCCCGTACCCGCTCCCCATTCCGCAATCATTACCAATGAATCCTTCCGGCTGTTCACCAATTCGGCTGCACAGCTTGCCAGCTTCTCTCCCATAATGGAGCCGATCGCAGAGCTCGTATAGAAATCGCCTTTCTTGCCGACTCGTATCTCTCCGGAACGATAATAGCCTTCCTTCTCGTCATATAAACAAATGGCCATATAATCGTGAAACGAAATGCAGCTGACTTCAGCATTCTCCCCGTTGTGTAAGGAAGCCCTGCCCTTCATCTGACTTTGTGCAATTTGTTCCTCAATATTTAAGGATATTCGTCGGCTCTTTCTGTTCATGCAATCCCTCCAAATCAAGGACAAAATTAATGCCTGCAGATATAATAGAATTGGTACATGCATATAGTAGTGCATGCAAAGTGTGAAGAAAGGGGAGCCCTTCGTGAAAGGAACGATACGCCGCCGGATTGCGGCGTTCGCCGTTTGCGCGCTCGCAGTTTGGCTGACCATTTACCCCGTATTCGCCGACCCGGCAACTCCTAAAGATGAAGAGGTCCGAGCGATACTGGAGAAAAGCCTCTCCGTCGTTGAAATTGACAAAGAAATTGCACGCGTGAAAGAGCAGCAGCAGACCATCCTTGCGCAGCTGGATGATTCCAAAGTGAAGCTGGCAAGCCAAGAACAAACGATCGAGAAGAAGCGTGCAGAGGCGGGGAAAGTACTTCGCGCCTACTACACCGGTGAACGAGATATTTTTCTGACGGCTCTTGTGTCCTCGGACAATTTATCGGAGCTGCTGCAGCTGCTTGATTTTTTTGATCTTATCTTATCTAATGACAAGCTTACGCTGAACACCTACATGAAGCAATATCGAGAGCTGAAGAAAAACATCAGCAAGCTCGATACGCAGTCTGAACAGCTTGCCGAAGTCGAAGAACGCCTTACTACGCAGCGAAACCGCGTTATTGCGCTTCAGCAGGATGTCGACTCCTCGCTAAGCGGGCGGTCTGATGCTGACAATCTCAAGCTGCTTATCACCGAATTTACGGACTTCTGGCAAAATGTCGGTTTGTTAGAGGTAAAACGATATTTCAGCGCCTTGTCCAAAGCGATGAAGAAAATGCCGGCTTGGGTGCAAAACAATAAAGACATGCTCGATATTGACGGCTTCAATTATTCCCTCTCCATCCCGGATGATAAACTTAACGCATTCCTCCGAGAGCAGAACGAGCTGTTCAACAATTTCTCCTTCGTCTTCAAACCAGGCGAAGTCATCGTAACCGGCAAACGCGACAACATGGAAGTGCAATTAACGGGGCATTATTCGCTAGAGAAGGACGGCTCCATCTTGTTTCATGTCGATTCGTTAATTTTTAACGGCCTGGAGCTTCCGGACACGACAAGAACGGCACTTGAGAAAGAATTCGACCTCGGCTTCTATCCTTCCAAAATCGTATCCTTCCTCAAAACCAAATCGGTCACCGTTGAAGACGGCAAGCTATTGATTAAGCTTAGCATCAGTCTTTAACGGCTCCTCAGGCGGTGCTTCGGCATCGCCTATTGGTTGTTCCGGCACGCCATTCCACTGTGATATAAAGGTGCTCGCCAGCTCCGGCACCAGTGCAGTCTGATTCCCTCCGAGCGTAACAAGCAGCTTCGACCAGCGTTCCCATCTTTCCCGCCAAGAAGGATCAGGCGTTACGGAAGCCCTGCTCAACATGCCAACAAGGAAATGCGGTGGTCGCTGTTCGATATCGTTATATTCGAATTCATTCGTCATCGCCGATATTCGAGAAGGCAATCGCCCCAGTGACCGATAATGATCCAATTGCGCCTCTGTAGAGGTCATCTCTGTAATGTACGCATTGGCTTCGCTCAGTCTCTCCGTCCCGGCCAGCATGACGAAGCTTCTCCCATTGGCGCGAACAACAGGACCGGCTGTAGAACCTATTGTCAGCAGTCCTCTCTCATCATTCGTCAAGGATCTATAGAGTGTCCACGGCATAATGGCGGACAGGAGCGTACCGGCACCAAATGCGCCTAGCAGTTGATTCTTCTGTTGAGCTGGCGCAAGCCTGTAAATCTGGGCAGCAGATTCAGCGGCATAATAAAGCTGTTCCTTCTGCGTAATCGTGAACGGGGATAGATTAGCAGCCGCTTCGCTGTTTTCCTTGAACATGCCCATCCATGCCGCCATTTCCTTGGGATCAGCCGTATTGAGATTAAACGGACTGATTTGAGGGTTCGTTGCCGCTACTGTCGCAACGGCAGCCTTCAGTGCTTCCAGATCCTTAGGCGGCGCACTTAAACCGGCATCCTTGAGGACATTTTTCTGCCAAACCACAAGCAGTGGATTACAATCGAGCGGGACTCCCCATAACGACCCATTCCATTTCACAATACTTGTTAGCGCTTCCATTTGGTCGGCAGCTGTATCTCCCGAAACAATGTCATCAACGGGGAGCAGAAACCCTTGCACGGCAAATTCCCGCACGCGATCGTTGTCCAACAGCATCAGATCGAACGGTTCGCCATTCTCCGATGCCTTCTTCCTTGCTTCATCAGCATCTTCGTTATGTATGTTCGTCATCTGAATACTGATTCGAGGATGGGACAGCTTAAAACGCTCATTCTCACCTAGCCAATATTGATATTCAGTCTCGTCCATCGAGACTGCGATTGAAAGTGTCGTTCGATCCTGCTCGTCCCCGTCAACGACCTGAGGTTTGTCGGTCGATAATTGACCGTCATCGGAGTGAGTGACCGGCGATCCCGGCTTACCGAACATGGGAACAAGCAGCGCAGCGCAAATCGTAAATACGCTCAGCAGCAGCATGACATATTTTCTGCGTGACACCGTGTCCCTCCTCTGATAGGGAGTTTGTCTGGAGACAAACTCTCACCTCTAATGCTAATAGGGAGTTTGTCGTAGACAAACTCTCACCTCTGACGTTTGACGCAGTCAAACTCTCACTGCTAACATAAATTTTAGCTAATCTTTATTTTAGCAAGAAAGCGCTTTTTTGTCGCCTGTCAATTGCGTCTATGGACTCATTTGCAAATTGCTTCGCGCCACAGAATCCGTCATACTTGGAGAAAACTAACCTTCGCGAGGAGGATGCATCCGTGCAACCGATTTACAGTGTAGACCTGCAATTACCGAAGGACATGCTGCCAACCGACTTCGAGCAAATGGTGCTAGCCATTTCCGACACGACGATCACCTTGCTGGATCGTGATGACACCTTGCTCTTCGTTAACAGCCAAGCAGACGCGGACGCTGTTGAAGCATTCGCATACTCCTATAAGGCTGATTGCGAGCAAGGACAATGGGTCCGGCTTGAAGAGTCATGGTCGCTTAACAGCCGCAATTTCACGGACTATGGACTCATTACGCCATCTGGCAATCGATATCTCGATTTACTGCTGGCATCTATCGTTTGCTTAATCCCCGGCACTTCTCCTGACGCTGAGCTTGCTTCAGCCGCTGAACAAGCGGACGAGCATGCCATTGCCACCCACATACAAAATGACGGCCGCAGGCTGCTCGCCATTGACCGTCATCAGGTTTCACTTATGGAGGGGATTGCACGAGCCTATCGCTGCAGCTCCGAAACGGTGCTGGAAGCGACCGACTAGAGCAGATCCGCCGCCAGTTGGGCGAGTCTCGAACGTTCCCCTTTCTCGAGCGTCATATGACCGCTGACGCTCTCTTGCTTGAAGCGTTCCACAATATGCGTGAGGCCATTGCTGATCGAATCCAGATAAGGATGGTCGATCTGCTCCGGATCACCCATCAGGACGATTTTACTTCCTTCCCCGACACGCGAAACGATCGTTTTGACCTCATGCTTAGTCAAGTTTTGCGCTTCATCGATGATGATGAATTGCCCCGGTATCGAACGCCCCCGAATATAAGTGAGCGCCTCTACCTGAATGCTGCCGAGCCCCATTAATATTTTATCAATATCGCCCGACTTCTTCGTATCAAACAAATACTCCAAATTATCATAAATCGGCTGCATCCACGGACGCAGCTTCTCTTCCTTCTCACCCGGTAAATATCCGATATCCTTCCCCATTGGAACGACCGGTCTTGCGATCAGCAGCTTCTTGTATTTGTGCTCATCCTCCACCTTCATCAGACCTGCAGCAAGCGCCAGGAGCGTCTTGCCTGTACCGGCTTTACCGGTCAGCGTCACGAGTGGAATGTCGTCACTGAGCAATAGCTCCAGTGCCATGCGCTGCTGCGCATTACGGGCGGTAATCCCCCACACCGGATCATTGCTTAGATAGAGCGGCTCCAGTCTTGCACCGTCTTGGCTGACTTTGAGCAGCGCGGATTTAGACGTCCCCATCTCATCTCGCAGGATGACAAATTCATTCGGATGCAGTCGTGAATTGAGCAGAAGATTCTTGATCGTAAGAAACCGGTACGTATAAAATTCATCAATTACCGAAGGATGCACTTTAAGCGTTAAATAACCTGCATACACATCCGATGGTGCAACCACCTGATCGGATAAATAATCTTGAGCTTCAAGCCCCAATACATCCGCTTTAATGCGGACGAGTACATCTTTACTGACAATGATAACAGGACGCGGGTCTCCTTTGTCCTGCTCTTCAAGATGATAATTGAGCGCCACCGCAAGGATTCGATTGTCGTTAGACATTTCACCGAACATTTCCTGTACACGCATAAAGCTGCGATGATTCAGTTCTACCTTGAGAACGCCCCCGTTATCAAGTTCAATTCCTTCGTGCAATCGTCCCGTCATCCGCATTTGGTCCAGCAGCCGGGACACATGCCGTGCATTTCGGCCAAGCTCATCAGCCAATCTTTTCTTTGAATCAATTTCTTCCAACACCACCGCGGGTATAATGATCTCGTTGTCATCGAAAGCGAAGATCGCTTGCGGATCATGTAAGAGTACATTGGTGTCGAGCACGAATATCTTTTTCATCGTGAGCCCTCCTGGCGTTGGAATTTCATTCAAAGGCGTACATAGCGCGGCCTGCATCTAGGCAAACTATGCTTGAACAAACTTTGCAGACTCTAGAAAGGTCAGGTGGCGAAAATGAGAAAGTGGCTGGTGCCCGCTATGATCCTTTGCTTGCTGGCAACAGGCTGTAATACTGTCGCCCGCAATGAGACATCACCCTCTCCACAGAATGATAAACGCGTTCGTGCACAGCAGAGCGCTCCGCAGAAGAAGCAAATCAGCAGCCCTAAACAAGTCGCAGCTCATTTAGAGGATCTGGCGCGGCATGTACCCGGCGTGAAAGCCGCTCACTGTGTCGTGTTTAAAAATACAGCGATCGTTGGCATTGATGTAGCAGGAAACTTGGAACGATCCCGTGTTGGAACGATCAAATATGCGGTTGCAGAAGCTTTCCGCAAAGACCCCTATGGCATTGATGCCATCGTGACCGCCGATATCGACATTGGGACCCGCCTTAAAGAAGTACAGGCCGACATGAAGCGCGGCAGGCCCATTGCCGGATTTGCCGAAGAGATGGCCGACATCATAGGGCGGATCGTCCCTCAAGTTCCGCGAGATATCCAACCGGAGCAACCGGATCCAGCTAAGACGGATAAGCAAAAAATGAAACAAAAGCTCTAGACCTACGAAGACACCGGCACCGTGAGAGTCGGTATAAGAACACAAAAAGCCTAGTGATTCCTCACTAGGCTTTCTTCATGGCAGCAAACACCTGTCCATCCAGTTTGTCTGCAGCTCTTCTGTCGTAAGTTTTCTCATACTCGGGTCTTGCGGACAAGCGTGCGCCGTAAAACATCGCATCGCGTACCGAAGCAATATCGATGTCGAAACATACCAATTTGAATGGCACGTCCTCAAGACCTTCCGTTACAAGCCGTGCCGTGCCGTAGATCGTTTGAACAGTACCCGGCGCAAACACAGTAACGCTTACATCCACTTTCGAAGTCATATTCACCGTTAGGCGCGAGCGACCATCAATGGCAAAACGCAGCGTGGAACGGTTGACCGCATAAATCCACGATATTACGCTGGAAGTCGGAACTCCGCTGTCTGCATCAATTGTGTGTAACAGAACAAACGGTTCTTTCTCCAGGCCACTTAGCAACTCGTCAGTAAGTACGGTGACAAGTTCAGTCATCCGCAGTCCTCCTTGCCTATTGTGTAAGTGCTTCGATGGTTTTATTATACCATAGCATACGTCGTACTACCACATTCATTCCGCCAATTTGGATGCCAGCGCCGATTTTGCTTCCTGAAGTTTAGCTTCATTCAGATGTACATATGGTGAGCGCCATTCCCCTTCGAGCGGGATAAACGTGATATCGCTTTTGCTTATGCCGAAGTACGTTTTCATCATATTTTCTACTTCGTCACTAGGAATATCCATACGCATATTGTTGCCTACCGCCTTAATGACATTAGCCATTTTGGGTACGCTGGAGAAGGATTTGAGCTTATCCGCGATTTCACCAAGCACTTGACTTTCACGGCGATTGCGGTCAAAGTCGCTCGACATATTCGTACCGTCATTGGACTTGCGGTAACGGACGAAATCAAGCGCATCATCACCTTTAAGCTTCTGAGGGCCCTTCTTCAAATCAATGCTCGTGCCATCCGCATTGTCGACGTAACGCATGTCCATGTCCACATCAACATCGACGCCGCCAAGCGCGTCTACGACATCGACGAAGCCTTGAAAGTTGATCGTTGCCGTATAGTCAATCGGGATATCAAAATATTTGCTGAACATTTTGCGCAAATCCTGCTTCGCTTGCCTCTCCGCGTCTTTCCCCTTCAAGCCGTCATTTCTTGCGCCTGCGAGGAATCTTGAATAATATGCATTTGCTTTACGGCTATTGTAGCCAGAGAGTTCAATCTTGGAATCACGAGGAATGGACACAACGACTGCGGACTTCGTATTCGGGTTAAACGTCGCAATCATCATGACATCCGTATTCAGGCTGCCTGTTTCCTTCCGCGTATCTACGCCTAGCAGCATAATCGATACCGGCTTCACCTTAACCGACTGGTTCGCAGAAACCGTTACGGCCGGATCGGCATCCGTCGTAATTTCACCCAGTACATCCTTCGAAACCTTATACAAATAACCCAGGTACCCTGCAACGCCAATCAGTAAGGCCAGAAACAGTACCATCACTCGGCGCAGCCAATATCTCTTCTTGCGCTTATCCTTACGTGGAGACAAATCGGATCCCCTAGTCATGACTTCCACCTTCGTCAGTTATATTTCGGATTCTCGTTGATATCTTGAAGCAGCTGTTCTCCGGCTTCTCGGGGAAACATTTGCAGCTTGCTCTTATTATCCTTGTCAAACCTCAAATGGATCATCGTATCATCTACCGTATGTATGTGCAGATTCGATATACCGTGATCCTCTGTCAGAATCTCGAGGAAGAAATCTCGGGTGTCGATTGCAGCACGGTCTTCCGGTCTTGCTTCTGCTACCAGCTGAATTTGAAGCCAATTGAACAAGGCATCCTCAAACCGCAAGTTAAGCCCCTCCCGTATCCGAACTGCTGCTTCCACCGCGTTTTCCTTTAAGCTTGTCATAGAATTGTCTACCCCGAAGCAGAGCCATCATAAACACGGCAACGGACATGCACTGGATAATTGGCAATTTATCGAATTGCAGTACGAACAGCACAAACGATCCGCCCGCCATCACGAGATGCACGAGTATTTCTTTGAGGATCGGCAAACGTTGTACACGAAATACAGCGTTAAAAATATAAATGGTCAAAGCCAGAATGATAAGATAGGTCAAAATAGGATGAGCGTGAAACCAGTTCTGCATGATGCTTCTACCTCCCGAATGACTTGAAATGACTTCCATATGGTCACGGACGAGAAACGGCAGGGCAACAACGAACTCTTCTGCATGAAGAGAGCGCTGCTAACCCTGCCTGTCATCTAGTGCCATCAATGGCGATTGTATACCTCTTAAACGCCAGCTTGTGCTGTCTTACGTTGTTTCTCGGCGCGCTCGCGCTCGCTCTTATTGAGAAGCTTCTTACGAAGACGAATCGACTTCGGCGTTACTTCGCAATATTCATCGTCGTTCAGATATTCCAGCGCTTGCTCAAGGGAGAACAAGATTGGTGTTTTCAAACGAACGGTGTCGTCTTTACCAGCGGAACGAACGTTTGTCAGTGCTTTTTCTTTACAGATGTTAACGATGATGTCGTTATCGCGGTTGTGCTCGCCGACAATCATACCTTCATATACATCAGTACCCGGCTCCATGAACAGAACGCCGCGATCTTCTACGCCCATCATGCCATAGAAAGTAGTTACGCCATTCTCACTGGAAATAAGAACACCTTGATGACGTCCACCGACGGATGAGCCAGCAAGCGGACCGTAGCTATCGAATGCGTGGTTCATGATGCCGTAACCGCGAGTCAGTGTCAAGAAGTTCGTACGGTATCCGATCAAACCGCGTGCAGGAATGATGAATTCAATACGTACTTGACCTGTACCGTTATTGATCATGTTAACCATCTCGGCTTTACGGGAACCAAGGCTCTCCATAACTGCGCCAGTGCTTTCTTCCGGTACGTCGATAAGCAAACGCTCGTAAGGCTCATTCTTCTGACCGTCAATTTCCTTGATAATAACTTCAGGTTTGGAAACTTGAAGCTCGAAGCCTTCACGACGCATGTTCTCGATCAAGATACCCAAGTGAAGCTCACCACGGCCGGAAACAACGAATGCATCCGGGCTGTCTGTTTCTTCTACACGAAGAGCCACATCTGTTTCAAGCTCTTTGAACAGACGCTCGCGCAACTTACGGGATGTTACCCATTTGCCTTCGCGACCTGCGAATGGACTATTGTTAACAAGGAATGTCATTTGCAATGTCGGCTCATCGATCTTCAGAACCGGCAGCGCCTCTGGGTTAGCAGGATCTGCAATGGTTTCACCGATGTTGATTTCACGAATACCGGCAATGGCTACGATATCGCCTGCGCCTGCTTCTTCAACCTCAACACGTTTCAGACCTTGGAAACCAAACAGCTTCTCAATACGCGCTTGTTTCGTCACACCTTCGCGGTTGATAACAGCTACGGATTGGCCTTGACGGATGATACCGCGGTTTACACGACCAACTGCGATACGGCCCAGGTACTCGTTGTAATCAAGCAACGTAACGAGGAATTGAAGCGGCTCGTCTACGCTTTCTGTCGGAGCCGGAATTTGCTCGATGATTGTCTCATAAAGCGCCTGCATGTTCTCGTCTTGTTTGTCAACTTTCAAGCTAGCCGTACCCATCAATGCAGATGCGTATACAACCGGGAATTCAAGCTGCTCATCACTGGCACCAAGCTCGATGAACAGATCCAATACTTCGTCAACGACTTGCTCCGGGCTTGCATTCGGACGGTCGATTTTGTTCAAAACAACAATCGGAGTCAAATTGCTTTCCAGTGCTTTACGAAGTACGAATTTCGTTTGCGGCATACAGCCTTCGAATGCATCAACGACCAGAAGAACGCCGTCAACCATCTTCATAATCCGCTCTACTTCACCGCCGAAATCGGCATGTCCAGGAGTATCCACGATGTTGATTAGAAACTCCTTGTAGTTTACTGCCGTGTTCTTAGCCAAGATGGTAATGCCGCGTTCCCGTTCCAAATCATTGGAATCCATGGCGCGTTCTTGAACCGTTTCATTGTCACGGTACGTGCCGGATTGTTGAAGCAATTTGTCGACTAGCGTAGTTTTACCATGGTCAACGTGCGCAATAATTGCGATATTCCTGATGTTCTCTCTGGCTTGCATGTTAAGAATCCACTCCAACTTTTTTTATTTATTAGTCTGCTGTGTGCGGGCTTGCGACAAACGTGTTAAACAATTGAACCTTTACCAGCGAGCTTTACGTCCCGCAACGAGCCAAGCACCAAGCGCGAGAAATGCGATGGCGATAAGGTATAAGCCCCAGCCCCACACTAGCATGATGCCAAAAAACGACGCTGAAACAAGAGCAAGGATAATGGCAAGTGTTCGTGGAAACTTCGGATGGTACGTATCAAACAAATGATATTCGTATAAACCGATGGAAACCGCAAAAATGAATAAAGGCCATAAGTAGTGCATGTTGCTCCATCCGAACGCAATGCAAAAGAAAAAAATAAAGGCGTTAATTGTCAGAATCGCTCCCGGGATTAGAACAATCGGAGGAAGCAGTCGTCCAAAAAACAGCACGTGCAGCAATATGCCGGGAATCAGAACGAAAAGCGGCCAGAAGTTTGTGCCGATAAACCCAAACAGTCCAAGCTTTCCGAGTAAAATAACAGCACCCGCGATCAAAAACAAAAGACCGATGGTGTATTGGTTTTTCGACATGCCTATGTTCCTTTCTCTCTGGCACTTTTTTAACATCTACTAGTGTACTGGAACAGCAGGCAAAAAACCAGTGTTACTGCTACATTTACTCTAAAAATATAGTTTACCTTATCTTTTTATTCGCAGCAATGCCACAATAATGACCAAAGGGATGCAAAGAACCGGAATTGCCGTTAACAGAACCGATAATTCATTCGTGAATAACGGGTGAATCGCTGGATCGTGCACCAGCATTTCACCTGCCGCATAACCGAGTAGTCCCCCTCCGATGTAAACAAAAGAAGGAAATTTGCGAATCATGGTACTAAGTAGCTGACTCCCCCAAATAATCATAGGTATGCTAAGGGCAATCCCGAGTACAATAAGTACGGGCTCCCCTTCTGCCACAGCGGCAATGGCCAATACATTGTCCAAACTCATAATAAAATCAGCGATCACAATGGTTCGGATTGCACTGGAAAGTGAGGTTACCTTGCGCATGTTGTGAAATTCCTCGGCATGTGACGATGCGTCCGTTACCAGCTTGATGGCAATCATGAACAACAAGATGCTGCCGACAGCCTGAAGGTACGGTACCTGCAGCAGCGTCAGCGCAATTAGCGTCAGCAAACAGCGCAGTAATACGGCGGCAGCAGCACCCCATGTTACGGCCTTGCGCCGCTGAGCTTTCGGAAGCTGCTGGCTCGCCAAAGCGATTACTACGGCATTATCACCGCTCAAGAGCAAATTGATAAACATAATTTGAACGAAAATAATTAAGCTGTCCACAAATCACGCCTCCTCAAGAAGAAACGGCTTTGGCCGTCCTTTTGGCGATGGAGCTTCTTCCTACGTTAGGAAAGTACTCGTCTATGACGTGTATGTCCCAAGTGGACAGCTTATGTTTATGAATTTTTGAATCCTTCTCTGTTTTTAAACGTAAGAACGATAAACATCATAGCGCTCTAAAGAAAAGGAGGACAGAAAGGCAATGGACTTTTTCTCACTTGAATTTCTTTCTGCACTGGTTACCATCGTCTTTATCGACCTCATTCTTGCCGGCGATAACGCCATCGTAATCGGGCTTGCAGCTCGAAAACTGCCTAAGGAACAGCAAAAAAAAGCCGTCATATGGGGGACAGTCGGTGCCGTCGGTATTCGAGCCATCGCTACCACATTAGTTGTATACTTGCTCAATGTTCCGTGGCTCATGCTGGCAGGCGGCATTTTGCTGCTCTGGATTGCTTACAAGCTGCTGGTTGATAATGAAGCACATGACAATATCACGGCAGGCAACACCTTATGGCAATCTGTACGTACAATCATTATAGCCGACGCTGCTATGGGTTTAGACAATGTCATCGCGGTCGCAGGTGCGGCTCATGGCAGTGTACTACTGGTTCTGCTTGGACTTATCATCAGCATTCCAATCGTAGTTTGGGGCAGTACGCTGTTTATTAAGCTGATCAACAAGATCCCATGGATAGTTTACGTAGGATCCGGAGTGTTGGCTTATACGGCAGCCAAAATGATTACGCACGAAATTAAGCTCGAAGAATTCTTCAAGAATAACCCCGCTTTTGAGTGGTCGTTCCTGATATTGATCGTCATCGTTATTATCGTAGCAGGTCTTTGGAAGAACGCTTCACGCAAACAGGAAACCGGAATGGAAAAAAGCAGGGAATCCCATTAATCTGGGGTTCCTCGCTTTTTTATTTAGAACCAACGATCCTCGCCTGCCGTTTCAACTGCATTCCGAACCTCCGGCGTAATACGCATCACTTCTACGCTTGAAACTGCCTCCGCAATCATCGCATCAAGCCCGGCAATCGCCTGCTCGGTTTTCTCGACTATGGCCAAATTCGGATTGGTGCTTGGTGATTTCGGAACAAACAACGTACAACAATCCTCATAAGGCAGAATCGATGTCTCGAACGTATCAATCTTACGGGCAATTCGAATGATTTCATTCTTATCCATCGTAATGAGCGGTCTAAGCAGCGGGAGCTGCGTGGAACGGCCGATAACATTCATGCTGCCGAGCGTCTGGCTAGCTACTTGGCCTAAGCTGTCTCCCGACACGAGACCGAATCCACCAACCTGTTCCGCGATCAACTCCGCGATTCGGAGCATCGAGCGGCGCATCAGCGTAATGATCAGTGGATCTTGTCCGGACTGCGCCAGTGCCGTTTGAATCTCGGTAAACGAAACCAAATGAAGCTTGATGGGCACTCCGCTGTAGTGTGACAGTCGTCTGACCAAGTCAATTACTTTCTCCTTCGCTTTATCGCTCGTGAACGGATAGCTGTGAAAATGCACCGCCTCGATCTCCAGACCCTGTCTCATCGCCAGATAGCCCGCTACAGGGCTGTCAATCCCGCCGGAGAGCAGCAGCATCGCTTTACCGTTCGTGCCGTAAGGGAAGCCTCCAGCGGCTTGTACGACGCTGCTGAAGACGTAAGTGCCTTCCGGTTGAATTTCAACGCGAAGTTCAACTTCAGGTTCCTTAACATTCACCTTTAGCCCAGGTGTTTCACGCAGCACATGACCGCCGACCAAATGATTCATCTCTTGCGTATCATGCGGAAACTGTTTCTCCACCCGCTTTGTCGACACTTTGAATGTCGCGGGCTGCGACGGAAGCGCCCCCATAACTTCCAGTGCGGCAGAACGAATGGCCTCCAGTTCATTCGCAACCTTTCGAATAGGACTGAAAGTCGCAATTCCGAAAATATCTTTAAGTTTTACTGCCATTTCCTCATAAGGCTCGCCATTTAATGTGATATAGATTCTTCCGTAAGTACGCGTAATTTCAGCACGAACAAAACTTGCCAATGCTCGCCTTACTTGTTCAACCATTCGTTTATCGAAACGGTCGCGGTTCTTCCCTTTCATCGTAAATTCGCCGAAACGAATTAGGATCATATCCGGATTCATGATGCGTTTACCCCTTCCTCTCGAGCGGCTTTAGCTGCTGAACGACCAAACGCAGCTTCTGGCAGAGCCAATCCAGCTCTTTCTCGCCATGCTCATCCCCGAAACTAATGCGAATTCCGCTCACTGCTCGTTCATATGAAGTATGCATGGCCTGAAGTACGCGGCTTGGCTCATCGCTCTTGGATGAACACGCAGATTTGGTCGATGCCATAATTTCCTGCTTCTCGAGCATATGAATGATAACCTCCGGCTTCATGCCGGGGTATGAGAAATGCACGATATGCGGCGCTGCACCGCTGCCAAGCTTACAATCGGTACTGCCGTTTATGAGCAGCTCTGGCATCTCCTTGATGGATGCAATAAGCCGTTCCCTCAGCTTGTACATGTGCCCTGCTCTTGCGGAGCTGCTCTCTACGGCAAGGCGGAACGCCTTTGCGGAAGCAACAATTGCCGGAACGTTCTCCGTACCCGGACGAAGGTCGCGCTCCTGGCTGCCCCCTCTTAATAAAGGCTCTAACGCCACGACTTGCCGGACGTATAATAAACCAACACCTCGTGGGCCATTCACTTTATGTGCCGAAGCCGAGAACATATCAATGCCAGAGCCGACAAGATCAACCGTAAGTTTACCGACACTTTGAACCCCATCCACGTGGAACCAAACACCTTTATGTCCTTTCAGCAGCTCACCGATTTCCCTGATCGGCTGAATCGCTCCTACTTCATTATTTACATGCATGACGCTTACCAGTATGGTCTCTTTCGTCAATGCAGCTTCAAGGTCGGATACAGATACAACGCCAAACGAATCCACCGGTAAATACGTCACTTCAAAGCCTTCACGCTCCAGCGCTTTGAATGCTTCATATACAGAGGGATGCTCCACAACCGTTGTAATCAAATGATTGCCGCGTTTCTTACCGCTTCTCGCCGCTCCCATAATAGCCATATTATTGCTCTCCGTACCACTTGAGGTAAATATCCATTCCTTTGTTTCCGTACCCGGAAATATCGAAGCAATCGCCCCTCTTGCACGTTCCAGCAAATTACCCGCTTCCTGGCCGCTTCTGTGAAGCGACGACGGATTCGCATAATGCTTCGCCATGACTTCTGCCATCGTTCTGATGACTTCTTCATGCGGAGGCGTAGAAGCACAGTGATCAAAATAATACATCTTATCCAGCTTCCTCTCATCCTTCTGACAACAAACGAAAAAGATCAGCGAAAATGCTGTGAAGGGTACATGGCTTCTTGTCCCTAATCACAACGATCTCCGTGATCTCTTATTCTCTCCAGCCGTTAAAGTTCTTCTGCGGCTTCGTCGGCATGCTTAAATGGAACTGTCGTATTGATCTTTGGCGCGCTGTACTTTGGCTACATAGCGCTGTGTCTCATGAGGCAGCAATGACATCATCGCCGCAAAGTCTTCATTGCTCTTAATTCCCGCACGGTCTACTCTGCCCGGACCGGCATTATAAGCAGCTAAGACCGTTTGTTCATTACCTTCATACTTACGCATGAGATAAGCAAGGAATTTAGTTCCGCCTTCAATATTTTGCTGCGGATCAAAGGAATTCGTAACGCCAAGACCACGAGCGGTGCCATCCATTAGCTGCATAAGCCCCTTCGCCCCGGCAGAGGATTCCGCGTTTGGATTATAGGAGGATTCCGTATGTATGACCGCTTTAATAAGTGTTGGATCAATACCATATTTGGATGCGGCAGCATGAATATAGGCATCAAATTCTGATGGTCTGCTGTCGCCGTCAGTAGAGCTTTGAGCTGCTGCAGATTGAATCATAGGGACTAAACCGCTCAGCGCCTCGAGTGAGATCATTCCTGGCTGTGCAGTCATGTCAGCAAGCGCCGAAGTGCCTGTCCCGCCCGCCATGTATTGCTGAAGCAATGAATCGAACATGGAGGAACCGTCTTGGCCGCTCGCAGAAGATAGGACATTCTCATTACCGTTCAGATCCAGACTAGGCATCATCTGCAATTGCAGCAATGATTTCATTATTCGCGGATCAATGCTCATGGTGTACCTCCACATTCACTTTGGCAATTCGACATTAGATAACACTATTTTACAACTTTTTTGCAGGATCCGCCAGTAAGCAATTAGTCCCGGCTAATATAAAGCAGTTTATTAAGTTATGATGTGTTTTCATGAAAGAAGCCGGCAGAGATTAATCTCTGACCGGCTTCAGATCCATTAGGTTATCGCGTAATAAAGGGGAACAAGGACCAAGTAAGCAGCAGCGGCTATAAATCCGAGCGTAATGGACCAAACGCCAAGACCTCGAGCACCCTGCCTGTAAGCAATGAAACCGACAATGATTGCCGTAGCACCGAGCACTACAGGCCATACCACCCATGACAATGCCGCTAATATAAGCGCTGCCCAGCCTGTAGCACGGCCGGCAGACTTCGTTTCACGAACTGCATCATTCGTGAGATGATTGCTTTCGCGGGTTGGATAGGAATGGATCGCCTGACGCGGTACAGCAATTTCGGCAGACATTTCTTCGTTGTAAGCCTTCATGTCTGGATGATACAAAGGATTAGTCGATGAGTCATCATGCGGGCTATGGGAGAACTGCCCTTCTGATTCGCGTTCCATCAAGCCTCACTCCTTCGCTTTAAAGGTATGGCAGCAGGTAGCTGCCTGATTCGTTGCGGTATCCTGATGGTTACCTCCAAAGCCCTCTTCAGCAAATTCAGATCCGAAATGATTGTTCGCATGACTGTCGATGTCGATTTCAATTTTCGCGGCATTGCACTGATTTCCTTCTTTCCAGAACGAACAGTTGGCAACACTGCAGCTTACGCCATTCGGCATAAAAATCACCCCCGGTATCAAGTTGCCCGTACCGGGGGTGATGTATGCTTTCCTTATTTTTGACCCTGCATACGGCGCTGAGTCATGTAGTCGCTCTCATAGTAGGATAGATCATCGCGGAGCTCTTCATAAATTTTCGATACAGTAAGTACGATATCACGAGCGGCACGTACCGGCTTCTTACGGAAACGGATCGCATCTTGTCCAGTGTAAGCGTAACGGCCATCCTCGGAATAACATTCGTTCTTAGGGTAGAAAAATGCATTTACACATTGATGATACGCTTCGTATAGACCACGTTCTGCAAAATCAATATCGAAATTAGGACGTCTTATCGCCACACCCAATTTTTCGTAAGCAACTTCGGAGAATACAAGCATGTGTCTGAGGTCTGCCAGCAAACCTTTATAGAAAAGCTCGGAATCGCTTCCTTGATCTTCTTCTGTTAGCTGTGGAAGCGCATACTGGTTCAGAAACGTCTCCAAATGGCCGACCGCAAGTTTTAATTTGTCTCTCGTTGATTCGCTAATCGCTTTTACGTTAGTCGAAGGCATTATGGTAGATCCCCTTTCATCATCGCAAACAATACTTAAATCATCAACATCGTACCACAAATAGCAAACAGATGGTACTCCGGATTGCCGAATCGCCCCCGTATATTTTCACCTGCACGACGTCACCCTAAGACAAGCAGCCCATTGGGCTTCCAGTCAAACCTAGCAAGTACAGTTATTCAAGGGGGTATTCACCATGACGAGGCGCAAATGGGTCGGCTGGTTTTGTATTCTGGCAGCTGCCGCATTGCTCATTCCGCTCACACCTTGGTTCAGCTCGCCAAGTCCCGACAATAAAGAAAAGAAACCCGAAATGCGCACCATGTCCGCGCACCGTGAGCGTCAGCTCAAGCTGGCAACGGTAAAGCATGATATGGATGCTACGGCAGTTCTATGCCATGCGGAGTGCGCGAAGAATTTCCAGAAGCTGATGAAGCATGAAGCCTCAGCAGCAACGAATGAGCATCATCTCACGCACTTAATGAAGATGCATAAACAGATGATTTACGTCTGGTGGAGACATCAAAGTCATTCCATCACGAAAGGCAGCAAACCTGCTTTATCCCAGCTCAATGAAGAAATGATGAAAGCGAAGCAGCATGTCATTGCAGGGAAGGCTTATTCCTCCTCTCCGCTTCAATTAAACGGACATCGATACATGATCATCGGTGAGCCTGATACGTTGCACAGAGGAGACGGCATTGCGGCTATTCTGCTGCAGGACATCGTAACGAAAGTACAAGGCCACCAACAGCGCAATTTGCGGCTTGTCCCTTATCCGGCTGAAGGCAAATACAAGATCGAGTCTGTCAAACCGAACTCTACGGAAGATATTACGGTTAGAAGCGGTGAAGACAACGGCAATGCCAGTCACTACCATATGAACGAGGTTGTGGTAAAGTTCCGTCAACCACCAACGGTAGATCAATTAGCTCAAATCAAACAGGATATTACCGCTCTCTCCATGAAAAAGCTTGGGTATACGTATGTTTTCCGCTCCAGAGTGATGGATGCGGAATCGATGATGCGTTACTTCAAAACGAGCTGGCACGTCGTGTATGCCGAGCCTCACTACTTATATATGACTAATGAGGCATCGGATATTATCCCTAACGATGCGCTTTATTCGGAATATCAATGGAATCTGCCTGTCATCGAAACGGAGAAAGGCTGGAATGTTTCAAAAGGCAGCAATAATGTCGTTATTGCGGTACTGGATACCGGCGTGCAAATGGATCATCCCGATCTGAAAGGCAAGCTTGCAAAAGGCACCAATCTGGTCATCCCAGATGCGCCGCCGGATGACGATGTCGGTCACGGCACACATGTCGCAGGGATCATCGCTGCCGCAGTCAATAACGGAGAAGGCGTCGCGGGCATGACCTGGTACAACAAAGTGTTACCGGTCAAAGTGCTGGACAGCAGCGGCGCAGGCTCTACCTACACGGTCGCGGAAGGCGTCATATGGGCAACTGATCATGGGGCCAAAGTCATTAATATGAGTTTGGGCAACTATGCAGAAGCTCAGTTTCTGCACGATGCGATCAAATACGCCTATGACAAAGGTGTTGTGCTAATAGCGGCTAGCGGCAATGATAATACGGAGCGCCCCGGCTATCCAGCTGCATATCCCGAGGTGTTCGCAGTAGCTTCCACAAATTCGGACGGCACACGCTCGACATTCTCCAACTACGGAAGTTATATCGATGTAGCCGCACCGGGCTTCAGCATCGCCAGCACCTATCCGGGCAGCCAATATGCTGCGCTCTCCGGCACTTCAATGGCAAGTCCGCATGTAGCCGCACTTGCCGGGCTCATTCGGTCGATCAATCCGGATCTGACCAATGTTGAAGTCATGGATATCATGCGAAAGTCTGCCAAGGATCTCGGCGACAAAGGCAAGGATAAGTACTTCGGCTACGGCCAAATCGACGTCGTCAATGCGCTGAAAGCCGCGCAGCAGTCGAAAGTATCGCTGCAGCAATTTCCGCAGCAGGTTGAACGGCGCTTGGCTCAGATCGCGAGCAAATATGAATAAATAGGATGAAAACCGTCTGACCTGTTTAGCGTCAGACGGTCTTCGTCGAAAACGAAGAAGCCCGCAAGGCATAAGCCTTGCGGGTTTCTTGAGCATGTGGAAAGCTTGCCGTAAGCCGGGTTCTGTGCCTCTTGTGGTGTGACGGGAACTACCCTCCCACGTTTGAAGCGACAATCATCTATCTAGGCCGATCATTGCTAATCAGCTCAAGCGACCAACCCGAACGCTCCCCGGGCAGAGGTGCAGCTCTAGGCTGCTGCGTTCTCTCGGTCTTGCTCCAGATGGGGTTTACCAGCCCCATTGTCACCAATGGCGCTCGTGGTCTCTTACACCACGGTTCCACCCTTACCTGTACCGGATTTGCATCCGGCCATCGGCGGTCCATTTCTGTGGCACTATCCTTCGGCTCGCGCCGACTGGACGTTATCCAGCATCTTTGCCCTACGGAGCCCGGACTTTCCTCTCGCGGCAACAAGGCCGCCAGCGATTGTCTGTCAAACTTTCCGTGTACAACACAGTATACGCTGATCGAAGGAAAAGCTCAAGGTCTGATTCATTTCCATCCAGGCGACGATTTATGATTACAGGAATTGGAACGGTTCTGTCTCCACCTGTGAGGCAATCGCCTCAGTCGCATATTTCCGCTGCTGGAGCTCTCGGCGCAGCCAATCGGCAACGCGAGGCTTCATCAGCTTCTCAATATTGTGGCCGGGGTCGATAATCGACAGCCCTGCCATCGCTGCATCATGCGCTGTATGGTAATCCATATCACCCGTTACAAGCACATCAGCGCCGGCAAACAACGCATGGCGTACATATCTGGCACCGGAGCCGCCAAGTACCGCCACTTTGCGTACATCGCGATCCAGATCGCCGACGACGCGCAGTGCCGGAACCTCGAATACGGCTTTTGCCCGTTCAGCAAGCTCACGAAGCTTCACTGCCGCAGGCAGCTTGCCTACGCGGCCGAGTCCGAATACGCGGCCTTTCATATCGACTGGATACAAATCATAAGCCACTTCCTCGTAGGGATGCGCCTTCAGCATGGCTTGTACAACTTTACGCTGCACGCTTGCAGGTACAATCGTTTCCACGCGGATTTCCTGTACGCGCTCAAGCTTGCCCTTCTCCCCGATAAACGGTTCGGCAGTATCACCGGGCAGGAAGGTGCCGACGCCTTCGATATTAAAGCTGCACTGGCTATAGCCGCCGATTTCTCCTGCCCCGGCATTCCAAATCGCTTGAAGCACTTGTTCGTGATGCGTTTTCGGAACAAAGACGACCAGCTTGAACAGCTTGTCTGAATGAACATCTTCAAGGGAAGCGCGGCCTTCGGCCGGCAATCCGAGCAGATCAGCCATCCAGTCATTAATTCCGCCGTCCGCTACATCAAGATTGGTATGCGCGATATAAACGGCGATATCGTTCTTGATTAGCTTCTCGTACAGCTTGCCTGCCGGAGTTGAAGTATCCAGCTTCGCAAGGGGTCTATAAATTATCGCATGATGGGCGATGATCAGTTCTGCGCCGAGTGCAATGGCTTCATCCACTACCTCGTCGGTAACATCGAGTGCGACAAGCACCTTACTGACTACCTTCTGCAGAGTTCCGAGCTGAAGACCGATCTTATCGTTCTCCATTGCGATATGTTTGGGAGCCAGCTGCTCGATTAGCTGGATGACGGTTTGGCCGTTCGCAAACATGACAGCACCTCCTCAATCCCTTTCATTTCACCGCGCAGCTGTGCTTCCTTCTCACGCGATTCCGCGAGATCCGACTGCCCCAATTGACGGCAAATCCGATCGAGCTTCCCGTGCTCATGCTGCCATTTGTTGTGAAGCCAATCGCTCGGCTGTCGCAGCAAATAGGGACCCATCCGGTAGAGCCATTCCTGCTTCGCGGCCTCTGTCATAGACGGAATTTCCAGGAACGACGCATGATATACGCCTTCATTAGTAATCGAAGTTGGGCTATGTTGCTCATGCAGCGCATGCAGTACTTCATAGATACGGCCATCCTCTTCCAGAATCATTTCATCCTGCAGGACATAACCGTGCTGCACGAGCCACTTCCGAACGATCTCTTCGCCGACATTCGGCTGAAGCACCAGCTCACGAACGCCTTCCAGTTTGCCGGCCTGACGACCAGCCTCCAAGATGTCTGCCATCAAGCTGCCGCCCATTCCGGCAATCGTAACCGTGTCTGCTTCTCCTGGGGCAAGAACAGCTAGTCCATCGCCTTGTCGAACCTCAATCTTCTTCGTCAGACCCGCTTCTGCTACCTGTCTCTTAGCAGCTTGAAACGGCCCAGTATTCAACTCTCCCGCGATAGCGGATGGACATTTACCGCTTTGCAGCAGGTACACCGGCAGCAGCGCATGGTCGGAACCAATATCTACAACTCGTGTTTGTGCCGAGACCAGATCTGCAATTTGCTGTAAACGTTTAGACAACTTTATCATCTCATGCAACCCACGCAATCCATTGTTTTCGAAGGGAGAAGAGCAGTGCTCCCCCCGCCATAATTTTGACCATTAATTGAAGCTGTAATCCAAACTCCGCATCTGCGAACACAGCAGCGTACAGCTCAGGCATGAACCAGACGAGCGCACAGGCAACAAACAGTATCGATGCCACCGGTCTTGACCAGCGATGGAAGAACCAGCTGCACCAGCCAAATACGAACGAAGCCGGCAGCCAGTACAGCTGGATTTCGAACCATTTGGGCGATTCCGTATTGTTTGACAACAGCCATGCATATACGAGGAAGGAAGCCATCCAGCCGCATAAATGCAACAGCGGAATTCGGCCTCCAATACCAAATGCGATCCAAAATAACGAACAGAAAGCAAGTAGTCCAGCTTTCCATCCCCATGCTTCGAGCGCATGTAACTGCAGCATGTATAAGCCTGCACCCAACATAAGCAGCATCCCGGTCCCGATTAATCCTATTCCTACAGACTCGTTTTTGGCACGATATCGTTGTCCAATGAAGAGCAAGATGTAGACGCCGGTAATCGACAGCGCAATTTGCAATAGCGGATGAAAAACAGTAAAATAAAGAAAAACAAAACAGATCAAGGAAAAAATACCAAATGTCAGGAGCCACTGTTTAACAGACGCTCCTTTCACCGCAACCGCTGCTCGACCCGCAAAGGTAGTCGGAGCGCGCTTCTCCCCTTCTTCCAAATACAAGTTGAGCAGAAAATCACAATATTGCTCGGGAAGCAGTTTACTGCGCTGCCAATGCTCGATCTCTCTTACGATAGTCTTGCGGCGCTCTTGATCCATAACGTCACAGTGATTCCTCTCATGGTGGATTCTTAGAAGTGACACCTATCGATTTCACAAGGTGGAAAAAAGACCTTGCTGCTTCAAGCAGAAAGGTCCTGGTTGTTATTCGAGAAAATCTTTCAAACGTTTGCTTCTCGATGGATGACGAAGCTTGCGAAGTGCTTTCGCTTCAATCTGACGAATCCGCTCACGTGTAACGCCGAATACTTTGCCGACTTCCTCCAGCGTACGTGTACGACCGTCATCAAGTCCGAAACGAAGTCTCAGTACGTTCTCTTCACGCTCCGTGAGCGTATCCAGCACGTCCTCCAGCTGTTCCTTCAGCAGCTCGTATGCCGCGGCATCTGCCGGCGCGAGTGCCTCTTGATCCTCGATGAAGTCGCCAAGATGTGAATCATCTTCTTCCCCGATCGGCGTTTCAAGCGATACCGGCTCCTGTGCGATCTTCATGATTTCACGCACTTTCTCGGTGCTCAAATCCATTTCAGCCGCAATTTCTTCCGGGCTTGGCTCACGTCCAAGTTCCTGCAGCAACTGACGGGAAACCCGAACAAGTTTATTAATCGTTTCGACCATATGAACCGGAATCCGGATCGTACGTGCTTGGTCTGCAATCGCACGCGTAATCGCTTGTCTGATCCACCAAGTAGCATAAGTACTGAACTTGTAGCCCTTGGTATGGTCAAACTTCTCAACCGCTTTGATTAGACCCATGTTGCCTTCTTGAATGAGATCCAGAAACAGCATGCCGCGTCCAACATAACGTTTGGCGATACTGACCACGAGTCTGAGGTTCGCTTCAGCTAGTCTGCGCTTCGCTTCTTCGTCCCCATTCTCAATCCGCTTAGCGAGCTCGACTTCATCATCTGCCGATAGCAGCGGTACACGTCCGATTTCTTTCAAATACATGCGAACCGGATCGTTGATTTTGATGCCGGGCGGGAGCGCCAGATCATCATCGAAGTTGAAGTCGTCATGTTCACGCTCTTGGTCATCCCGATTGCTAATCGGAAGATCATCGTTCTCATTCACCACTTCAATGCCGATATCATCGAGTTGCTCGAAAAACTCATCGATTTGTTCCGGATCCTGATCGAAAGGTGAGAGCTTCTCCATAATCTCTTTGTACGTTAAGGAGGATCTTTTCTTCCCATGTTCAATCAGCTGTTCCTTGACGAGTTCCAGCTTCTGTTCAGTATCCAATTCAGTATGTTGATCATTCGCCATAATCCGACTCCCTCCTCCCTAGAAACGATCATCCTGCCGACCTTTTAGCTGTCTCTCTAGGGCATTCATTTCAATTGCAATTTGTGCTGCTTTCAACATGTCCCCGGAACGTTCCGCGCGTACCATCGCTTCTTTCAGCTGTTCGATTTCCCGAAACTTTGGCACCTTCAAGATTTCATTCACATAATCAACAAGCAAATGCTCATCGAACGGAATATCATCGTCCGTCATCAATATTGAAGCAGCTGTCCGTTCAAGTCGGCTATCTTGGAGCGAAGCGATAAACCGACTAACATCCGGATCATGTCCTTGCGCATAGTAAGCATATAAGTAAGCAGCAAGCGCTGCGTGATCCTCTACATTAAAAGCCTCTCCGAGCTTCTGATGCACCGTGTTTGCTGTATCAGCATCCTGCAGCATCTGCGCAAGCAGCTTGCGTTCAGCGACCTGATAAGCAGGCAAAACAGGCGGTGCAGAGGACGTACGACGGTTCTCGCGGTTTTCATTCCTACCATTATTCCACGAATTGTCGTTATTATCCCTTTGCGGTTTCATTTTTTGCAGCTGCTGCCGTCGATCAAAGCAGTCCTGCTTCAATGAATCCAGAGACATATCGAACTCACGGGACAGCTCTTTCAAATAAAACTCCCGCTCTGTCGGAGAATCGAGCACGGCAATGATGCCGACCGCTTCGAGCAGGTAGTTCTTCTGTCCCTCTTCTTCTAGGAGTATATGGTTTTTCTTAGCATATAGTAGTCTAAATTTCGTTGCAGATACCGGATGTTCAATCGTTTCTCGCATGAACGCATCTGCTCCATGCTTCTCAATGTACTCATCCGGATCCATGCCTCTGGGCAGCATTGCAACCTGAACGCGCAAACCCACTCGCTCCAAAAGCGGGATTGTCTTCAGCACCGCAGCTTGTCCAGCATTATCGCCATCATAACAGAGCACCGCCTCTTCAACATTGCGCTGCAATATCGAGGCATGCTCTTCTGTCAGTGCCGTACCCATAGAGGCTACACCGTTATGCACGCCTGCGCTCCACGCCTTGATGACATCCATATAACCTTCAAACAGAACAATTCGCCTGCTCTTACGCATAGCTGTTCGGGCATGATGGAAGTTATACAGGTTACGGCTCTTGTTAAACAGCATGGTCTCCGGTGAGTTCAAATATTTCGGTTGACCTTCACCGAGCATTCTGCCTGCCAAGGCGATAACCTTGCCATCACGGTTCCAGATCGGAAACATGATTCGATCACGAAACCGGTCAATGTAGCCGCTCTTGTCCTGCTTGGCAATAAGCAGTCCGCCTTTCTCCATCAGCGCGAGATCGTATTCCCGCTTCTCGAGAAAACGCGTAAGTGTGTCCCATTCCGGAGGCGCATACCCAATCATAAAATGATCGATTTGCTTATCCGTTACCCCACGATTGCGTAAATATTGCAGAGCAGTCTGCCCATGCGTCGTATTCATTAATAAATAATGATACAACTTAACGGACAGCTCATGCGCTTCAATCAGAGTGTCGCGATCTCCCCCATCAGCGGATTGTTGACGTTCCTGCGACCCTGACCAGGTGATGGGTATATTCGCTTCCTCGGCCATTACACGAATAGCTTCCGGGAACGAATACTCCTCAATCTCCTCAATAAACTTAATGGCGTTGCCGCCTTTACCGCACCCGTAGCAGTAAAAAATACCCTTCTCCGGGGTGACGGTAAACGACGGGGATTTCTCTGAATGAAACGGGCAAAGCCCCTTCATGTATTTCCCGTGCTTCGAGAGGTGAACGTACTTTCCTACCGTTTCTACTATATCGTGATGCTTAAGCACCGCTTCAATGACAGAATCCGGTATTTTCCCGTAAGCCATACACCTTCACCTTCATCCTAAATGACAAGTAATACTATTCGCTACGGCTTGGCATTCTCCTGCCGAGTTTGCAAAACTTTTGTCAGGTTTTGCAGAAAATAAGCACGGTCATCGTTAGACATCGCCTTTGGCCCTTTCGTTCTTCCGCCGCTTCGACGTCTCTTCGCCAGCTCGTGCCTGCGCTCCATTAGATAATCGATGTTGCTGTCATCATATTGTTGACCGCGCGGAGATAGTGCAATCGCGCCTCTCGACAATACAATGGTAGCCAGTCCAAAATCCTGCGTGACGACAATATCGCCGCGCCGAATATGGTTGACGATATACAAATCGACAGACTGGTCACTTCGATCGACCTGCATAATCGCAACACCTTCTTCTTCTTGGAGCCGATGGTCATGAGAAGCCACCATCAGAACAGGAACCGCAAATTTTCGCGCCACTTCGACAATTTCCCGCTTAACCGGACACGCATCAGCATCTACTACAATCGTTGGTATGGCTGTCATTCGTTGCATCACCGCATCTTCTTGTAACTACCGTACTATTATATACGGCAAATAACCAAAAAATCCTGCACCCACCCTTGCATCAATTGGATTCTATATATTCCAAAATCAGACTTGCTGTTTCTTCGACAGCTCGATGGGAGACATCAATGACTAAACAACCGATGCGATCTGTGATTTGCGCCGCATATTTCAGCTCTCGCTCGATCCGGGCTGTCGTTGCATATGCAGCGCTGTCCGGCAACCCCAATGCTTTCAATCGTTCTTTGCGAATGCCATTCAAATAATTGATATCAATGGTAAGACCGACTACTTTCTCTTTGGGAATTTGGAACAGTTCATCAGGCGGGTCAAGCTCCGGCATGAGCGGAACATTAGCCACCTTGAACTGCTTATGCGCCAAATACATAGAAAGTGGTGTCTTGGATGTGCGCGAAACACCGACGAGCACAATGTCCGCCTTCAGAATACCGGTCGTATCGCGCATATCATCGTACTTGACGGCGAATTCAACAGCTTCCACTTTGCGGAAATAATCCTCGTCGAGCACATGATTGAGTCCGGGTTCTTGCCTAGATTTGCGGTTTGTTTTGCTTTCGAGACTCGTGATTAGCGAGCCAAGCAAATCGATGGCGGTTACCTCGTGAATGCGGGCAAACTCCACCATTCGGTCACGCAGCCCCGGAAGCACAAGCGTATAGAGCATGATAGCACCATGCTCCTTAGCTTGCAGCACGAACCGCTCGAGCGACGCTTCGTCATGGACGAACGGCGCTCTGCGGATATCGGCGTTAATGGGATGAAATTGGGCTATCGCAGCCCGGACGACAAGCTCGCCGGTGTCACCGGCGGAATCGGAAACGACGTAAATAATCACTTCAGGCTGCGAATCTGTAGCCATTTCTTCCCCTCCCGAGTCTTTTCTGCGGAAAAACAAGTTAGTCCAAGGTAGTGTCTTTTCCTGCGGAAAAACAAGTTAGTCCAAAGTAGTGTCTTTTCCTGCGGAAAAACACTTACCAAACAAGCTTCGAAAAATCCGCTACTTTCACGACACTGCTCGCAATGGCAGCAAGTGTTGCAAGACGGTTAGCCCGCACAGCTTCGTCCTCAGCCATTACCATGACTTTATCGAAGTATACGTTGATCGGCGTCTTCAGGCTGGCAAGTTTTGCAAGCGCCTCTGCTGTACGACCTTCTTCCACCTGAACGGCTATGTCGTCACGAACCTCTGACCAAGCACGATATAGAGCGCCTTCCGCCTCGTCCACGAACAAGCTTTCACTTATTTCCTTAGACGTTGCTTTCGCAGCAAGGTTGCAAACTCGGTTAAGCGAATCAACCACAGTTTTAAACTCTTCGCGGCGATCTCCTGCAGCAGCAGCCATTACAGCAGCTGCACGGTCAACCGTCTGACGCAAATCATTGTAACCAACCGCCATTATTGCATCGACTACGTCGTACCGAACGCTTTGCTCCGACAGCACGTTCTTCACGCGGAGCGAGAAAAATTCATACAAGTCTTTACGTATTTCAGCCGCATCACGTTTCAACGAACGCGCAGCATGAACTTCAAGCGACAGATCAAATAGTGTGCTAAGCGGCAGCTTCAGACCGTGAGCAAGCACGATTTGGACGATACCGGCAGCTTGACGACGCAGTGCATAGGGATCTTGCGAACCTGTTGGCAGGATTCCAATGGAGAAACAGCCGACAATGGTATCGATTTTGTCCGCGAGGCTCACCAGCGCTCCTACCAATGAAGCAGGTGCTCTGTCACCGGCAAAACGCGGCTGATAATGCTCATTAATCGCTCTGGCAACCGACTCGCTCTCACCGGCTTTACGTGCATAATCTTCGCCCATGATGCCTTGAAGCTCAGGGAATTCGTAGACCATCTGTGTCACCAAGTCGAATTTGCAAATCGCTGCAGTCCGAGCCGCATCCGTTGCAGTTTGAGCATCCGTGCTCAGTGCCTGCGATAGCTTCTCGGTAGTAGCTACGATGCGAGCGACTTTATCTGCAACTGTACCTAGCTCCTCATGGTAGACGATCGATGTAAGCTTCGCAAGCGCATCGGAGATGGCGAGCTTTTGATCTTCAGCATAGAAGAACTTCGCATCCGACAGACGTGCGCGCAGCACCTTCTCATTTCCTTTAGCAACATTTTCGATCGAAGTGCGATCGCCGTTGCGAACCGTTACGAAGAATGGCAGCAGCTTGCCGTTGTCGTCCAATACCGGGAAGTAACGCTGATGCTCGCGCATCGAAGTAATAAGCACTTCCTGTGGAATGTTCAAGAACGACGGATCAAACGTACCGAACAAGACATTCGGAGTTTCAACGAGGAATACCACTTCCTCGAGTAAATCTTCTTTAATGCCAATTTGCCAACCCTTCTCGGCTGCAAGTGCATTTATTTGCGAAACGATCAGCGCTTCACGCTCAGCGGTATCTACGAGAACCTGCTGCTCTCTCAGACGCTCCACATATTGCGAAGGCTCTGCAATGACGGCTTCGCTGCCCAAGAAACGATGGCCGCGAGTCGTTCTGCCGCTCTGTACAGCCGTAATTTCGATCGGAACGATATCCTCGCCGAATAATGCTACCAGCCAGCGAATCGGACGCACGAAACGAAGATCGTAGTTGCCCCAGCGCATGTTCTTCGGGAATGACATCGAGGTGATAAGCGAAACCAAACCTTCCGGGAGCACATCGCTTGTTACTGTACCGATGCTGCTCTTGTTCGCGTAGATATACTCTACGCCTGCAAGCTCCTTGAAGAAGAAATCCTCAGGTGCCACGCCTTGGCTGCGAGCGAAGCCCAGTGCCGCTTTGCTCCATTCGCCCTGCTCGTTCAGTGCGATTTTGCGGGAAGGACCTTTCACTTCTTCACTTACGTCCGCCTGCTTCTCTTCTACATCGCGAACGAGGACGGTAAGGCGGCGCGGAGTCGCATAAGCTTCCACAGCACCATGACCAATACGGGACGTTTCCAGCCATTTGGCCATCTTTTCTTTCAATTGATTCATCGCACCGCGGACGAAACGTGCCGGTACCTCTTCTAAGCCGATTTCAAGCAAAAGGTCTTTAGCCATTATCGTTCACTCCTTTCTTCAACATCGGGAATCCGAGGCGTTCGCGTTCTTCCAGGTAAGTCGCCGCGCATGCACGTGCCAGGTTACGAACGCGCATAATGTAACCGGTCCGCTCCGTTACGCTGATTGCCCCTCTTGCATCAAGCAAGTTGAATGTATGTGAGCATTTAAGCACATAATCGTAAGCCGGGAAAACAAGCTTATGCTCCATCGTTTTCTTCGCTTCTTCCTCGTACATGTTGAAGAGCGAGAAGAGCATTGCCGTGTCGGAAGTTTCGAATGTATATTTCGAATGCTCGAACTCCGGCTGCAGGAAGACATCACCATAGGTTACGCCGTCTACCCACTCCAGATCGAACACATTTTCTTTCTCCTGAATGTACGAAGCCAGACGCTCCATACCGTACGTGATTTCAACCGCTACCGGGTTGGCATCAATGCCGCCGACTTGTTGGAAATACGTGAACTGCGTAATTTCCATGCCGTTCAGCCAAACTTCCCAGCCAAGACCCCAAGCGCCAAGTGTAGGCGATTCCCAGTTGTCTTCAACAAAACGAATATCATGGTGAAGCGGATCCACGCCTAGGCGCTTCAAGCTTTCCAGATACAGCTCTTGAATGTTGTCCGGGGATGGCTTAAGGATGACTTGGAACTGATGATGTTGATATAGACGGTTCGGGTTCTCGCCATAACGGCCGTCTGCCGGTCTTCTGGACGGCTCCACATACGCAACGTTCCATGGCTCAGGGCCGATCGAACGAAGGAATGTCATCGGGTTCATCGTGCCTGCACCCTTCTCGGTGTCGTATGGCTGAACGAGAATGCAATTTTGTTCCGCCCAGAACTGCTGCAGCGTCAGAATCATGTTTTGAAAGTTCATGTCATTCATCTCCTATCGAATTGTTTGCCGTGCATGGCGTCTGAACGATACGTATGTAAAGGCATATAAAAAAGCCTTCGCCTCTACGTCTGATATCAGACATAGGGACGAAAGCTATTACGCTCCCGCGGTTCCACCCTACTTGGTCTTCAAGCGCTAATCCGCACGGATGCTTGAAAACCCTCTTTTCTAAGCTTGCATAAACTCCGGAGTGCCTTTCATCGCGAACGTCCGACCAGGCTCCCACTGCCCCCGGCTCGCTTGTCTGACGACTGTACGTGATTACTTTCTCCATCATCGTTCATATTTCATAATATCCTATCTTAGCAATTCTAACCACTTGTGTCAACGAGAAACTTTATTCACCTACAGCGGCACAGCATCACTGCTATTTCCGCCGGTGCCGAGCTTCCTATCTTCACGGAATGCTTCAGCAAACAACAGCTTCTTGCGATGCTTGCGCCACCTCAAATAACATAACGCTCCGCGCAGATATTCGTCGCTGATCATCCCTATATAAATGCCATAGAGCCCCCATTGCATCGGGACTGCAAGTATATAAGAAACCCCAACCGCAATGATCCACATGCTCGGCAACGAGTAAGTCATAACCGTACGGCTGTCGCCTACAGCACCAAGTGACTGACCAAGTGCCATATTCAGCATTTTGCCGGGCTGCAGTGCTAAATTAAGCCAAAGGAGGGACACTGCCATTTCGATAATCCAAGGATCCTTGGTAAATGTGGAAATGATCGATGTTCGGAACAACAGCAGAAGGGCTGTATTCGCAAGGACAACGATAACCCCGAAGCCTAAGGCTCGATATGCACTATAGTATGCTTGCCTTAGTTTCTTCGCTCCATACAAATGCGCGATTTGGATTTGGGCAGCAAGCGCGAGCGACCAACCGAATGTGAAGGCGAATGACTCCATGGTGTTCATATATGTACGAGCCGCAAGCGGTTGTTCACCCATGGAGGCAATGATACTGAAAATAACAACCTGCGAGAATGTCCATGAAGCACCGTTCACACTGATTGGCCAGCCGATCTTAATGACTTCTTTGAGCAGCTTCGTATGAAAGCGGCCGAATTCACGAAGCAAGACCGGTGCTCCAAAGGCATGCCGGAACAAATGCTGCTGGAAGAAGAAGGCTACCGTTCGGCTAATAACGGTCGAAATTCCAACCCCCATTAGTCCAAGCTCCGGCAGACCGAACGCCCCGAATATAAATGCGTAGTTCAGTACAACATGCAGGACATTCATACCAAGCGCAATATACATGGGAGATCGGGTATTTCCGGTATTTCTGACAGCAGTGCTCATGGATAAATTCAGCGCAGTGATGACCATTCCGCCGCCGACGATCGACATGTAGGTATGAGACAGACCCTTCAAATTGTCCGGCACATGCAAGGCTGTTGTGAATAACGGGGTCCCATAAATAAGTAAAACACTAATGATAATGCCCAATAATACAGTGATGGAAACTGACATAATGCCGATTTTGCGCGCTTCGTCCGGCTTGCCCCCGCCCAGCTTCTGTGCGATAAGAATGCCGGCCCCGCTCGTCACAAGTGTGAATAAAATAATGACTGCATTAAAGAACATATTCGATATCCCGACAACAGCGACGGCATCATCCGATATTCGGCTAACCATCAAGGTGTCTGCTGTTCCGAGCATGAATTGCAGCATCATCTCAATCATAATCGGCCATGTCAGCGACCAAATTCTCGGTGTCGACTGCGAAGCCATATCGAAACTGTACCTCCTGCCTAATTTGCCTAATTACAGCGAATAACGATCCATTTGATCCAGAAAAGAGCGGGATTTCAGCTGCAAGCCAATATGAGTGTCCATTAGCGAACGCATGATGTGCTTCAATTGCTGCTTCGTCTCGTCCTTCACTTGAATGTTGCCAAGTCTGCGCATATCGAGCTGCCAGAATAATCGCAGCAGCTTAAGAGCACCTTCGCTAAGCTCGATTGCAGAAGTGTCTTTGTAGCGGCATCTTCCGCAGATGATGCCTCCGCCTCTTACACTTAGTGCCATGGGACCGCTCTCATTACCACATGAGATACATGCACTAAGATCCGGAGCGTATCCGGCTGCCGCAAGAATTTTCATCTCGAAGAGCTGGATCGTAATCAGTAAATCCTTCCCTTCGCCAATCGCTATCAGGCAAGCCTTTAACTGCTCATACATGAATGAACCCAAGTCCTCTTCCTGCAGCGCGCGATCTACTAATTCCACGGCATAAGAAGAATAGGCAGTTTTATCCAGCTGTTCACGCAAAACATGGTGAGATTCAATAATCTCACCATGCGTTAACGTACCCAGGCCGCTGTTTCGGAAGAATAGATATTCGCCATGCGTAAATAATTGCACGAGCGATCCATGCCTGCTCTTTAGTTTTTTGGCGCCACGCACGACAATTCCGATCTTGCCGTGCGTGTTCGTCAGCAGCGTGATAATTTTGTTGCCTTCCCCATAGTCCATGCTCCGGATGACAATGCCTTCGACTCGGTACTGCATATCGCTTCTCCCCCAACCTGCGCGTCCTAAACGGAATCCGTTTCGGGCGCTGGTTCTCCCTCTTCCTCGCAGCCGACAGCTTCCGGAGAAACTGCCTGCTCGTCCATCTCCCTGTAAAGCATGAAAGCTTCCACATCCCCGGTCAGCGTAAAATACTTCCACGAAAAGTCTCGCATTCGTATTCATCCTTTCCGCGCTCAAGAATGTTGCTCACGGATTAGGATGCGATGAAGATGATGACGCTATGCCAGACAAATTACGGACATTTTCCCGGAGAAAGGAAAATAGCTAATCGTTTCTGAAACCAAGATCCTTCAGCACTCGCTCTTGGTTACGCCAATCTTTCTTCACCTTCACCCATAGCTCCAGAAAAACGCGTGAGCCGAGCAGCGTTTCGATGTCGCGGCGGGCTTCTTTGCCAACTTGCTTGAGCAATGCGCCTTGCTTGCCGATGACGATCCCCTTCTGAGAATCACGTTCGACATAGATAACAGCTCCGATATTTACGACGCCGTTCTCTTGCACCTTCATCGTTTCAATCGCAACGGCGATGGAATGCGGTACCTCTTCGCGCGTCAGATGAAGAATTTTCTCACGGACAAGCTCCGCACATACGAATTGCTCCGGATGATCCGTTACTTGATCGGCAGGATAATATTGTGGCCCTTCAGGCAAATAACCGCTGAGCACTCTAAGAAGAGTATCCACGTTATTGCCTTTCAGCGCAGAGATCGGAATAATTTCTGCAAAATCATACAGATCTTTATATTGCACAATGAGCGGCAGCAGCGCTTCCGGCTCAATTTTGTCAATTTTGTTCATGATGAGGAACACCGGCGTCTTAATTTTCTTAAGTGCCTCAATAATGAAACGGTCTCCTCCTCCAATTCCCTCTGAAGCATCGATGAGGAATAGGGCTGCGTCAACCTCGCCAAGCGTGCCTACAGCGGACTTCACCATGAAGTCCCCTAGCTTGGAAGTCGGTTTGTGTATCCCTGGCGTATCCAGGAATACAATTTGGGAATTGTCCTTTGTGTAGACGCCATGAATTTTGTTCCGCGTTGTCTGCGGCTTGTCTGACATGATGGCGATTTTCTGGCCGATGACCTCGTTAATTAAGGTCGATTTGCCGACGTTTGGTCTTCCAATAATGGCGACAAACCCGGAATGGTATTTCTCCTTGGATCCTTTAGATCCTTTTGAACCTGACGATGATGAATTCATAAGCTGTACCTTTATCCCCTTCCAGAACGTTGCGAATTCTTACGCTTTCGTTAATGCATCCGATGAGAAGGCACCCGGCAGCAGCTCCGCTACTGTCGATACACGCCATTCTCCCTTCATATTGCTCATAATGACAGGCATGTCCGGCGGGCAAAGCTCCACCATTACTTGTCTGCACACGCCGCAAGGCGTAATTGGTGTATCCGTATCTCCAACGACCGCAATCGCTTCGAATGAGCCAGCTTGATGCCCGTCTGCAATAGCCCGAAACAATGCCGTACGTTCCGCGCAGTTTGTCGGACTATAAGCCGCATTCTCTACGTTACAGCCAAAATGCACGCCGCCTTCGGCATCCAGCAGCGCCGCTCCGACTTGAAAACCAGAATAAGGCACATAAGCCCGACTGCGAGCTTCTATGGCTTGCTGCATGAGCTGCTGCCAAATCGGCGATAATTCCCCGATTGATGTTGATGTCATCCTTAAAGCTCCTCTCATTAAGGCCATAGATGCGGAATAAATACAAACAGGCCGATAATAACGGCCCCAATTGCAGCAACCAGCACACCGCCGGCTGCTGTATCCTTGGCAGCCTTGGCAAGCGGATGCCGGCTAGGACTAGCCAGGTCAACGACATGCTCAACTGCCGTATTCATCAGTTCGGCTGCCATTACAACAGCTTGGGCCGCAATAATAACAACCCATTCTATTCGAGTCAGTCCGACCATCAGTCCCGCCACATTAACAACTATTGCGCAAACCACATGAATTTGCATATTGGCTTGGGTGCGAACTGCTGATAGGATACCTGAACCCGCATAATAGAAGCTGCGCAGCAGTCGTTTCATTAACGAGTCAGACCTGCTTGGCGGAGGACGGCTTCCTGCTTCTCCGTCATAACAGCTTCGCTTGCCTCATCTTGGTGATCATACCCAATCAAATGAAGGAAGCCATGCACGAATAGAAATCCGAGCTCACGCTCCAAGGAATGGCCATATTCTTCACTTTGTAGTTTAGCCCGTTCCGCCGAAATAATAATATCGCCAAGCATCCCTTCGAACGGCACCGTCTCGCTCTCATCGTCTACCTCGTAGATGATTTCAAGCTCTTCGTCAGTTTCCTCCTGCATGGCGAAGGAAAGCACGTCTGTTGGACGGTCGATATTGCGATATTCACGGTTCAATTGATGAATTTCTTCATCATCCACAATGGAGAGCGTTACTTCCCCTTCGGTCATGCCCTCTGCTTCGGCAGCCAGCTGCAGCAGCTGCTCCAGTACCCCGATAAAGGATTCGGAAATTTCGACTTTCTCTTGATCATTGCTCCATTCCAACTTCAAGCTCATGCCAGACGCTCCTTTTGTTTAACATCTTCCGGATATTCAATGCGCGAGTGGAAAATCCCGATAACTGTTTCTTTCAACGTCTGTGCGATCTTCTCCAGCTCCTTGAGCGTCAAATCGCATTCATTGAACTGATCATCGTCCAGCCGGCTTTTAATAATCTTGTGAATCATGGATTCTACCTGCTCCACGGTTGGGCTTCGCAGGCTTCGTACTGCCGCTTCCACGCAATCCGCGATGCCGACGATCGCCGCTTCCTTCGACTGTGCTTTTGGCCCCGGATACCTGAAGTCTTCCTCTGTAAAATCAGGCTCCAAACCCGCTTCCTCAGACAATTTGTAAGCCTTGTGATAAAAGTATTTCAGACAAGTCGTACCGTGGTGCTGCTCGGCAATATCACGGATCGGCTTCGGCAGCTTATGATTGCGAAGCATCTCCACGCCGTCGCGCGCATGGGCGATTATAATCGATTTACTTAATTTAGGCTCAATGGAATCATGCGGATTTTCATAGTTTGTCTGATTTTCGATAAAATAACTAGGTCGCTTCGTCTTTCCGATATCATGATAGAACGAGCCTACTCGGCATAAGAGACCGTTCGCGCCAATCGACTCTGCCGCCGCTTCCGATAAATTGCCGACCATCACGCTGTGATGGTACGTTCCGGGCGTCTCCGTCAGCAGCTTACGCAGAAGCGGATGGTTCGGATTGGACAGCTCCACGAGCTTCAGGGCAGACAGAATTCCGAACGTCACTTCAAAGAACGGCATTAATCCCACTACCAGTATCGCCGTCAACAGCCCGCTGGCAAACGCAAAAGCGACCGTCATGATAATTTCCGATTTGGGAGGAAGCTCACCAAGCAATAGAATAGCCAGAACAGAGGCCGAGCCGAACAAGCTGACCATAATACCGGCCTTCAAAATCGTCGAACGCTGGCTTGCGCGATGGATCGCGAAGATAGCGGCGAACGAAATGACAGCAGTCGTGAATCCGTAATTAAAGTCAAACAGCTGACCCGATTCCATGTTGAAAATAACACTGCCCATAATGGCAAATAGAAACGAGCTCACGACAGCCAGCTGAATGTCCAGCAGCAGCACAATCAGCATGGCACCCATCGCAGTAGGCGCTAAGTAGCCGACATACGGCATTTCCTGCGTTTGTGTCAGTTCCACGATGTGCATGGCGAGAATATTGAGCAAGAAGATCAAGAGCAGCATCGAGAGCTGAGCATTGCTGTATTTCATATTCGTCGATCCGCTGCTCAATCCGGCCGCTCGCTCCAGATAACTGTAGATCACGATCAGAAAGAGTACAGATAGCAGCAGCAAGCCAAGCTGCGGCCAATAAGACTTCTTCGTTTGAAGCACACCGATAGAGGAAAGGCGGTCATAGAGTTCCTTCGAGATGATCTCACCTTTATGAACGATGATATCGCCTTGCTTTACCACAACAGGAGTCGTATTTTCTTTGGCCGCCACTTTCGCATCATTGGTTGCTTGCGTATCAAGAAACTTATTCGGCATGATCGCGTATCTGGCAAGCTCCTGCACGATCTCCCTCGTTTTGCGTTCGGTAAGCGTACTCGCATTGACGAGCTCTGCAACTTTCGTTCTTGCCGTCTCCGCTTCACGGAGCGAATCGCTCATCAGCTTGCGGACAATATTCACGCCAACCAGATGCATGTCGCTCAGTTGAATCGCGGAGAGCGAAGGCAGTTTATAATAAGTTTCCTCCGGAATCCGATAAGCCTGCGATTTCACCACAACTGCCATTTCATCAAGCAATGTATCGTTATAGGTGCCATTCCCTTTGTTATTCTGAACAAATTGATCGACGTATTCCGTATATAATTGCGGAATTTCATTGCGATAGATGGACACCTTATTTTCCAACGTGACTTGATCGTCTTGATTCAGCTGCTCCATTCGCGCGAAAATCTGCTCCAGCAGTGCTTCGCTGCGGAGGGCCACAATCGAATAAATCGGCTCCACTCGATCGGCAGCAAGCTCCTGCGCCTGAAGCGTTGCCTTCTCATCCTTAATGTCCACCGGCGCTTCAATGTCGCGGTCACTGGCTTTGCCTAACTCGATATTGTACGTCTTGGGGAGCACGTGTGGGGCAAGAGAGAAATAAAATAGCAAAACAAACAGAAGCAGCAATACCCAGCGAACAGCCGAGCTGTGCTTCCATCCACTCCATCCGGAGGACGATGATGACGTCCACTTAGACTCATCCGGGTTGGCTTGTTGATTTACCATGGTTGATATCCTCCTAGAAACTACACATCCCCCTGGATCTCCTTCGTAAGGAGAAATCCAGGGACTTTGTCCCTGGAACCCTTACAGTAAGAGATCCCCATGGACACTGTCCCTGGACCCTATATGCACGATGATATTCTTTCAATGGGATCTTAATTCAAATGCCGATACATCCCCCGATACATCCCCCTAACTCCCCCTTATCCAAGGGGGACCCCAGGGACGCCGTCCCTGGACCCGGAATGTACCGTGCCTGCCGCCTGGGCCGTCTTCGACCATACTTCGACGTTGGCTCGCTTTCGTCCGCTTACGCGCGGACACACTTTTCATGCGACGTTCTTACCCGGCTTGGTGCCCCGGGTGGAACGCTGCTGCTTTCGAGCGATTAGCATTAGCGTTACTGTTGTGCTGGGAGTCGCTTGTGACCTGCGGTCACAGGCTTACCTACTGAGTGACGCTTTATGACCTGCGGTCATAAGGTTTGCCTGTTGATTCATTAGTTTGCACTTCAGCGTCGATATTGTAGGCTGTTATGATTTTTTGGACGAGGCTGTGACGTACTACGTCCTGTTCTGTGAATAAGATAAAGCCGATCTCCGGGATGTTCGCTAAGATGCGCTGTGCTTCGATGAGTCCTGAGCGCTTGCCGCGCGGCAGGTCGATTTGGGTGACATCTCCGGTAATAACCATCTTGGAGCCGAACCCAAGCCTCGTCAGAAACATCTTCATCTGCTCCGGTGTCGTGTTCTGCGCTTCGTCCAAAATTATAAATGAATCCTCAAGAGTCCGTCCGCGCATGTAGGCGAGCGGTGCCACTTCAATGAGACCACGTTCGAACGCCTTGGTCGTTTGGTCCGGACCAAGCACATCATGAAGCGCATCATAGAGCGGCCGCAAATACGGATCAACCTTCTCTTGCAAATCGCCCGGCAGGAACCCGAGATTCTCGCCCGCTTCAACGGCAGGACGCGTCAGCACGATCCGCTTGACCGAGCCTTCCTTCAATGCCGCTACGGCAAGCACGACTGCCAAGTACGTTTTGCCCGTACCTGCAGGACCGATACCGAAAACGATATCCATCTTCTTGATCGTTTTGACGTAATGGCGTTGACCAATCGTTTTTACCCGAATCGGTTTACCGCGAAACGTGGTCGTTATCTCCGCTTTGAAGAGGTCTAGCAATTGCTCGGCCTGCATCGTCTTGGACAGATCCAAGGCGTATGCGATGTCGCGCTCTGTCGGCGAATATCCGCCTCTTATAAGCTGCTGCAAAACCGTATAAAGCTGTTCCATAGAATCCACCTCGGAGGTTGGCCCCGAAATGGAAATTTCCGCATCGCGAGACATAATGTCCGCTGATGTCTGCTGCTGGACTAATCGCAGAAATTTATCCTGCGGACCAAGCAGTGCTAGTCCTTCCGCTGCGTTTGCAAGTGGAATTTTGGCTACTTTGAATTCATTTTGCAAAAATACTCAATCCCCTTGCATCTGAACTAACGGTCTCTCTATCGCAATCGACTGATCCACCTCAAAAAGCACTTTCATATAAACTTTACCATTCTCCGTCTTTTCATGCAAAATGTTTTCCGCAAGCACCTCTGCATCAGGCCCTACCTTCGCTAGTAAATCCGCTCTCGCCTGCTGAATGCCTTCCGCTTTGGCCTCTTCCACGCCGACGGTTTGGTTCTCCATTCGTACTTCCATAATCGTTTCTTTCATTCTGCCGAACGGCAGATTCATCGTCCGCCAAGCTGCCTTCTCTTCCTGCTTGATGCTCTCATACATGGCAAAAGGCGGTTTGCCAAACCCGCTAACCTTAAGCGCCCTTCCGGCTACGACAGCATACCAGACGATCTTCTTCTCACCAGTATATACCTTCATCTTCCGCTCAAGCGGAGAAACGATATCATATTCATGCCATACGACTCCCTTCACGACGCCTTTCGCGACCACAGAAGCGGTATTATTCTCGTCCCCCAACAAGCCGGAGATCAGGATATCGCCTTGCTTCACCCTCATATTACGCTTCACGACCGGCTTCCCGGTCTCCGCTAATATTTTGGTGACAACCGCATCAGTTGATGCGACGAGATGCCGTGGATTCTGAGCAACTTTAGGCGATGGAATCGAAGTTTCCACCACTTGTATCGTTATGCGGGTCCCGCGCTTCTCTACGCCAACCCAAGCCGCCCCAGGCAGCTGCTGAGCGAGACGCTTGGACAATACGGAGGCATCATCAAGCCGGAACGACCACTGAAACGGGTACAGCCCCTCCTGCTTGGCCACCTGAAGAATCTGCTCCTCCGATAAGCGGTCATTCCCCTTCACATCAATCGACCAGACGAGCGAGGAGAGCAAATACATCCCAACGAAGAAAAGGACGAGCCCCGCCGCAAAAAAAGCACGTCTCCGTACTCGCAGCAGCCAGAAAGGCAGTCCTTGCCGTGAAGTGACGTGGATGCGACAGCCTGTCTCTTTCAGAATCGGGCGAAGCCGGAAGAAATCATTGACCTGCAGATAGCAAACGAGCTCGCGGTCGTTTGTATGACGAATGGACCACAATTGCAGCCCTTTCGCGAGCGCAGCATTCACCAGGTTTTCTATAGCCCCGCCGCGCACGCGAATTGACACAAATCCGCGGAGCCACTGCATCCATGTCGCTTTCATTACAATTGCCCCCTATTCTCGCACTTCGATATGTTTAATAACCCCTTCTATGAAAACTTCTTCTGTCCAAATCGTTCGAATAACCAGCTCGCTGCCCGTTACTTCCAATTCTCCTTTGCTGAGCGCAAGCCTCAGCTTGTCACTGGAGAAATGCAGTACGCCGCGGTGATTCTCGATGTATAATTGGCGGTCGCCGATCATCGTTAATCGTGGCAAATCCATTACGACATCCGGCGGCAGATCAAGCAGATCCGCAGCCATCTTACGCAGTTTGCGATTTAATCGGCGCATGCAGGCAGAAGCCCCCTTCCCGTACTGTACCAAATTATGCGAGAGCGGCCCCAAATATGAGGAATATGGCGCCGTTCACTCCGATCAAACACAAAAAAACCGACCCAATCGGGTCGGTTCTGCTTGATTCAGCTTCATACAGCCATTTGCTTTCGATTCCGTTATCTGCGCAGCGGCCGTTTCGAACGCGGTTCACCAAGCACTTCTGTCAATATAAATGCACGGCGCAGCTCATCGCCTTGCGGAACGCGGAAGGTATCCGCTTGCTTCTTCTGCTCGATGTGAGCGGCTTTCGGAAGCGGCGCTCTGTCATTCCCGCGAACCGGCGGCACGGTACGCCGCAGCAAATCAGAATCCGCATATTCCGAACTGACGCCTTCTTCACCGGTTGTATCGAACTTCGACTTATATACGCCTTGTCGCGGCTCAGTAGGCGGCTCTACGGCTCTCTGCTGGACAGACTGTCTTTGCGGCTGCGCCGGCCGAGTGACCACGGGAGGCGCAGTCGGCCGTCTTAGAGGAGGCTCTCCTCCAAACGTAGGCATTCGATTGGTCGTCGGATTGCCCGGCTTATTATTTCTCATTTTGTTAACGAGCGTGAGCAGGAAACCTACGAGCACAATGACGACGTAGATGTTGGAAACCAACAGCTTGATCAGTTCATTCAAACGCTCACCCCCTTCAGATTATCGTTTTCATCTCAAGAATGGGTCAGCGATTAACGTTCTTCTTTTTCCGGCGACGATGAGTCTGTTTTACCAATTGAATTACGCATGCTGGTATCCGCTTCAATATTCTTGAAATTCATATAATCGAGTACGCCAATCTTGCCTTGCTTAAGCGCTTCAGCCATAGCTAGCGGTACTTGAGACTCGGATTCCACAACGAGTGCACGCATTTCTACAACTCGCGCTTTCATTTCCTGTTCATGCGCAACAGCCATCGCTCTGCGCTCCTCGGCTTTCGCTTGTGCAATCCGTTTGTCCGCTTCCGCTTGCTCCGTTTGCAAATGCGCACCGATGTTCTTGCCTACATCAACATCCGCAATATCGATCGACAAGATTTCGAAGGCCGTTCCGGCATCAAGACCTTTGCCAAGTACTGTACGCGAGATCAGATCCGGATTCTCCAGAACGTCCTTATGAGAGTTAGAAGAACCGACTGTTGTTACAATCCCTTCACCGACACGCGCAATGATGGTTTCTTCACCGGCACCGCCAACCAAACGCTCAATGTTCGCACGAACCGTAACACGCGCTTTAACTTTCACTTCAATCCCGTTCTTAGCTACTGCCGCAACCGTAGGCGTCTCGATAACACGTGGGTTAACGCTCATTTGAACCGCTTGCAGTACATCACGGCCTGCGAGGTCAATTGCCGCAGCACGTTCAAACTCCAGATCAATGTTCGCGCGTTGTGCAGCAATCAAGGAGTTGACGACACGGTCAACATTACCGCCCGCCAAGAAGTGGCTCTCCAGTTGATTAATCGTAAGCCCAAGACCGGCTTTCGTCGCTTTAATTAACGGGTTGACGATTCGGCTGGGGACAACGCGGCGCAAGCGCATCGCAACGAGCGTAATAATCCCGACTCGCACACCAGACGCAAGTGCAGAGATCCAAAGCATAATTGGAAAGAAGGTTAGAAATACGGATAATGCGATGACCGCAAGCACTACAATAATTACAATCGTTACAGTTGGATCCAGTGTCATGTAAACCCCTCCAATTAATTAGTTCTTCTCATCAATCTGGGCGACTACAACTCTCGCGCCTTCGACTTTAATGACCGTGACATCGGCACCGGATGGAATGAATTCGCCTGATGTGACAACGTCAATCCGGCTGTCGCCAATACGAATGGTTCCTGCAGGACGCAGTGGTGTAAGCGTCTTGCCATTCATCCCCAGATACGATACTTTGCTTGCTGTAGAGACATACCCTTCAGCCGTTGTCAGCTGATCGCGAAGTATGAATTTATTCCATATTCCGCGATGTGCAAATCGTTTGGCCATGATGTACACGATAATGCCTGCGACGATGACAGCCACGATGAGCGATAAACCGGCTGACTTCGGATTCGGCGCTGCCATCAGCACACTGGCAATCAACGATATGGAACCAAGTATGCCCAGTATCCCGAAGCTCGGTACAAACAGTTCAGATACAAGCAGCAAAATCCCGATGATAAACAGGATCACATCCTCAAGTCCTGCAAAACCGACAATGTAATGGCCGAAGAAATACAATCCGAAACCGATGACTCCGATAATACCCGGAGCTCCGAACCCCGGCATCATCAGCTCAATCGTAACGCCTGCTATTCCAATAATAAGCAGCAGCGTCATTACGATTGGCAGGGTTAAGAATTGTCCGACCCGCTCCATTGCACTAACTTCGTAATTCACAATGTTCGGCTGCGGCAGGTTCAACTTCGCGAGCGCGTCGTCAACTGTCTCCGCTGTATACTCCGCATAGCCTACTTTAAGCGCATCCCCGGCTGATAACGTAAGAATATCGCCCTTGGCTTTCGTCCGCCCGAGAGAGCTTAATTCAAGCTCCAGATTCGGATTCACCATAGCTGCCGCAATATTAGGATCGCGATCATTCAGCAGTGCTGCCGCTTTCATCTCTTCGGTCCAGAAGGAAAGCGTCTTCGGATTCGTGATCAACTCACCCGATTCATCAACAACCGCTGCCGCACCAATCGTACTGCCGGGCTGCATGATAATCTGGTCTGCGTTTAGTGCAATGTATGTCCCCGCCGAAACGGCTTTCCCCTGCACATATACCGTGGTTGGCACTTTACTCGTTCTGATTAGTTCCCCGATCTCGAGAGCACTGTCCAGCCGCCCTCCAAGTGTATTGAGAACGAGCAGCATGCGTTTAGCCTTAGCTTCTTCAGCCTCTTGATAAGCCCGCTCAAGTGTCTTCTGCAATCCGGATTCAACGGTCTGCTTCACTTTCACGACGTAAACGGTTGAGCCTACTGTTGCGCTGTCTGAGTCCCCTGCTGCGGCAAAGGCCGGAATAGCCATCGCCAACATGTAAAGCAGCGCCAATAGAGCAGGCAGCACCAATTTCAATCTCCACCTATGGGCTTGCTGCACGCCAGTCCCTCCTTGTACATTAACAAGCTTAATTCCTAAGTTAATGTTACGTACATGACACCAATTCGTTTCAGTTATTAGTGGCTGGCTTCCTTCAGGCGCACAGCGGTCCAATCTGTTCGATAGAACCTCACCATCACAGCTATGCCGAATACCATGAGGAATGCGTAGAGTGCAAGCCACGCCCCCATACTGCCCCAGTGAAAGACGAAGATGAACACATAGGCAAGCGGAACGAAAATAAACCAACTTACGACGAAGGATACGCGAAGCAGGAACGTTGTATCGCCAATTCCGCGAAGACCGCCTGCATAGAAGTTCAGAAGTCCATCGAAGATTTGCAGGAATGCAGACACCTGAATCAAATACGCTGCAAGTTTATAGACCTCGGGATCACTCGTGTAGAGATGCGTAATCTGTTTGGCGAAAATAAATTCGACCGTGCCGAGCAATATAAGAAAGATCGAGCCTAATATCGCGGTATCGGTACCGACTCGGCGTCCCTTGAGCGGCGTGCCTTTGCCGACATGCTGACCGACAAGAATGGTCGCGGTCGAGCCGAACGCAAATGCAGGCATGAATCCAAAGGACATGATGCTTAATGCCACTTCATTGGCGGCCAGCGCATGATCGCCGAGCCTTGCCACGAATGCGGTAAAGATGTACATCGAGATGCTAAGTGAAAATTCTTGAATGCCAAGCTTTCCACTCTCGATCATAAGAAGCTTCATTTCCACCCATTGGATCGCGAAAGCAATCCGGCTGCGAGTTTGGTACTTCTTGTGAAGCACAATGAAGAAGATAAAGACGCAAATAAGCGTTTGCAAACCTTCACCGATTAATATGGCTATACCGGCTCCCGTTAATCCGAGGTCGGGCATTCCCCAATGGCCGAAGGTGAGCGTGTACGTGAGCAGAATAATCGGTACGTTGACGAGCAGCGAAACGACCATGGACAATTTGGTTGCGCCTATTCCGCGTAGAAAACCATGGAACGCGAAATTGACAATACCGAAGGACATGGCATAAAACCGCAGCTCCAAATAGAAATCACCGGTTTCAACGAGTTCCTTGGAGCCGCCGGTCCAGCGCAAAATATCATCTGCACCGATCCAACCGACTACAGCAATCAGCACCGCAAAAATAAGACACATGTACATGGCAATGTACGTACGCTGAATGCCTTTCTTCATATCACCTGCACCGTGATTCTGTGCGACTAAATAATTGACGGTGTGTCCGATACCGGAGAACAGCGCGAAAGCGTTATACATGATGATGTTGGACACGCCAACGATAGCAATGATGAGTGCGCCAAGCTGTCCGACCAAAATCAAGTTAATGGTACCGGTCATCGTCATACTTGCAAAAGAGACAAGCGATGGAATAGCTAAAACCAAAATTTCTTTCCAATTACGCAACATGCTGCAGTATGCCTCGTTTCTATAGGTTAGCCTCAATTTTGGGCTAGTTTAGGCAAATGGTCAATAGGTCTTGATTGGAGTAAGGCCAGATATAACGAAAAAACACTCCCCGTAAGGGGAGTGCTTGGCTGTCAGCCTATGTTTATTGCAGAAATTGCTGCACAAATGTGTTTACTAGTTTACCATCAGCACGCCCTTTTGTTTTAGGCAAAAGTGCGCTCATGACTTTCCCCATCTCGGCTTTGGAAGAAGCACCGGTTTCCTGGATGGTCTGCTGAACAATCAACTTGATCTCTTCTTCGGTCAGCTGCTGAGGCAGGTATACACTAATAATTTCAATTTCTGCTGCGACATCTTTCGTGAGATCGTCGCGGCCGGCTTTTTGAAATTCTTGGAGGGAATCTTTACGTTGTTTGATCTCACGACTTAAGATATCAAGCACTTCAGCGTCTTCAAGCGGACGTTTCAAGTCAATCTCCAAATTCTTGATAGATGCTCGTATCATTCGAATTGTAGTGAGCTTGAATTTCTCCTGACTCTTCATCGCTTGCTTCATATCGTCGTTTAATCGTTCGCTAAGGTTCATTGTGGAAGGATCCTCCTAAAACTTTCTCTTACGCGCAGCCTCGGACTTCAACTTACGCTTTACGCTAGGCTTCTCATAATGCTTGCGTTTCTTCACCTCGGCCAATACGCCATCCTTTGCGATGGTACGTTTGAAGCGGCGGAGTGCAGCATCGATCGTCTCGTTTTTGCGAACTTTTGTTTCAGACACCAGTTTTCCCTCCCTCCGAATCAGACCGTCCAGTAAAAGTTAACACGGTTCATCAAACTAAATTATATGTTATAAGGAAAGGCAGTGTCAACTTGAAAGACTGTGCTATTTTTATACACTTAACCCAGAGGCTTTAATTTCTCTCCTCCGAGCAGGTGAAGGTGAAGGTGAAACACGATTTGTCCACTGTCCCCGTTACAGTTATTGACAACTCTGTAGCCGGATTCCGCAATCCCCTGTTCCTTAGCAAGCTGGCGTGCAACCGCGAATAATTCCGCCATTACTGCGTCATCCTCATCCGTAACATCATTCATCGTCGGGATATGTTTCTTCGGAATAATCAGCGTATGTACAGGTGCTTGCGGCTGAATGTCGTGGAAAGCAAGTATGCGCTCATTCTCGAACACTTTGTTTGAAGGAATGGTACCTTCTATAATCTTGCAAAATATACAGTCCATGACTCTGCTCCTTTTCACGAGTTTACGATTCTTCGTCCATCATAGCGAATAATAAAGGGCAAGTCCAATTCAGAATAACGGTTTGAACATGCAAAAAGCCAGCGCCCCGTGGAACGCCGGCTGTAACAGAAACGGAACAATTCTCCTGCTTACCAATAATACGGAAGCAGCGATAAGCCAAGCAGTGCGCCAAGCGGAAACACTTGCCGAACGAACCGGCGGCGCGGAAAGAATCCGCCTCCGGGGAAGAATCCACCTCCGGGAAAGAAACCGCCTCCTCCTCCCGGGAAGAACCCACGGTCCATATGCGGACCGCAATACGGTACAGCAATGCACACGCATTCGTCGTCGATATGTTCAACGATTCCATCGCAGCACCAGCCGTCGTGCGTTTGCACAAACACGTATCGATGCATATGATCTTGGCACATTTTCTTCATGTCATGCATGACCATTGGCTTGTTGTCGTGGTGAGCCGGCATCACAGCCGTTGACTGCTTGGGCATGGGCTGATTAGGCATCGACTTGTTTGGCATCGATTTGTTAGGCATTGATTTGTTTGACATCGACTTATTGGACATCGGCTGGTTAGGGGTTTTCCCTACCGGCGACGTTGAAACTTTCTTTTCCATGCGGATCATGACCTCCTTCATTCTCCTACCATGATATTCGCCCGTAGGCAAATGGCGCCTGTGCATGCTAAAAATGGGCTGGAGTCCCTTAGAAAACCGATGCCGATTCGGCAAGTCTTTCAGTCAGAAATGAGATAGATCGGCCTCAAACAAGCGGCGTATAATGTACAAGAACATAAGTTGCCAAGGGAAGGATTGGACGAGCTGCTCGTCATGCTGCACATTTGCATGCAAGAACCCGGCCGCTTGTCACTAGGAGGAGATCGGAAATGAAGGTTGCCATAATCGGCGGGGGACTTGCGGGTTTGACCGCAGCCGCATACTTATCAGAGCAGTCCGGCGTCACAGGTGTACTATTCGAGCGGAGTCCGCAGCTTGGCGGACGTGCATTTACGTATGAGAAGGCCGGCTTCACGCTAAATTATGGGGCACATGCGATTTATGGCTTGGACAGGCATACGCTGTCGGTCATGGAACGCGAGCTGAAATTGGATTTCAGCAGCAAACAGGTGGACAAACGCAAAGTAATGTATGAGAAAGGCGAGCATCTGACACCTGCTCCGCTTGATTTTGTTAATTTAGTAAAAACAGATCTGTTGACAGCCATGCAGAAGGTCAGATTCGTCGGTGAAATTACTGCCATTATGGCAAATATCCACCAAATTAAACATTACGCAACGCTCGGTGATTACTTAGCCGAATCAGGTGCCGCTGAAGATGTGAAAGAACTGTGGGAGCATCTGGTGTGCAGCAATTTCTTCATTACGCCTGAGGATGCGCGCCGTGTACCGGGTACCGTTATTAGTGACTATTATCATAATTTGTTTCTGTCGCACAGACCTGTAAATTACGTGCTGGGCAGCTGGGCGGTTATTACGAATCAGCTGCGCGACAAAGTCAATTTGTCCGAGCGTTGGTCAATTGCGCTTCAGGAAGGCGTTGACGGCATCCGTTATGAGCAAGGCAAGTACGTGCTGAAAACTAAGGCACGGGAAGAAACCTTCGATCGCGTCATATTCGCGATGCCGATTCAACAGGTCGTCAAGCTGCTGCGCGGAACGCCTTGGGAGCCGTTCCTAGCGCCATATGAGCATAATACGGCAACCGAAGTCATGGTGTACGACATTGGATTGGAACACGTTGTAGCGAGGCCGTTCAGCTATATCAGCGATATGAACCATAAGCTGTTTATTTCCGATGTATCTGCCACAGACTACACCCTCGTGCCGGAGGGCGGTCAGCTGCTGCAGGGCATTGCCTACTTAAGCGATGAGAACAGCGGCGATGAAGACCGTAAAGCTTACTTGGAAGAGCGCACGCAGCAGATGGAGTCCTTATTCGATCGCCATTATCCGAACTGGCGGGATGCCGTTGCCGTGAAACGGGTATCGAAGAAAGCAATGGTACAGAGCGTAAAAAATATCGCAAGCAACCGACTGGTGCCGAACCGGATCGAAAGTATGCCCTTCTATTTCTGCGGCGATGGTTGCGAAGGTAAAGGCGAGCTGGCCGAGCGGGCTTTCTCTAGCGGTCGACGGGTAGCGGAGCGGCTGGTAGAAGAGTTATTGCACGTGTAGGCAACGAAGACTAAGCAGACACGCTGTGGAGCTTTAGAGAGGTGTTATAATAGCGAAAAAGATGACTCCAACTGAATAACCAGTTGCGGAGTCATCTTTTTTATGATGGATTGCACGTCATTTCCTTGATCGCGTCTCCCATTTGTTTGTTAATCCGATAATCGTTTTTTAATTCTTTCGTGTTCATTTCAAATCCCATTAGTTCTTGCGTGTCGAACTCTTCTCCTTGACCAATCAATTGGAAACCTGTGTTCCATACATAGCCATCATTTCGAATAAACAGTACAGTAGTCAGCACAGTTTTCATGCACGTTGGCCGCTATTGCTTGGATCATCTTATCCTTACGTGGCGATGTCCCGTAGTTTGGTCTACGAGGCTGCTGCACTTCTACTGAAAATTTGTTAATTACTTCAAAAGTACCACTGGGCCAATTCCCTCCAGCTTCTTGCGTGACAAACCCGTCACAATAGACGAAGCCATGAGACGCATTAACTTTCAAGAGCCAATTTTCGATGTTCGTTTGAATGTATAAGGTATCGTTATCTTTGGAATATTGACGAACTTCAGCATCAATGGAGTTACCTATATACGGTTCAAATATCGCATCATTCCCTGCTGCCGTACCTGGATAAAACCATAATCGATAATTGATATATTCTTCAATGGCTCCTTGTATGTTTGCTGCAGTCAGCTCAGGAGCAAGCTTTGGCTTCGAACTCGTTTCGTTGTTAGCATCGGCAGTAGCGACGATAGCTGAGCCAACTCATGACAAAGAACTCAACAACAACCACCTATAAAATGTAACGGTTGTACCAGCGGCTATTTTGCCTAAAAAGCCCTAAAGGTTGCCACAGAGCTTAAATGGCCATTTTCTAATCGAAATCTAGTCTTTCATTGTATATAGCCTCTGTCACAACCGTTAGCGATTCAAAAGTCGACTTTTGCATGAAATAGGCTCTCTGACAACCGTTAGAAATTGAAACGGCTTTTAATAGAGTCTCACCCTAGTCATTTATCATATATTACTAGAGCGCGCTGAACGTATCACTCCTTTATCTGCAAGGGATGGCTGACTCAAATGTGGTCGAGCAAATTGCGGCCAAAATTGCCGGTATTTCGGTTGATTTCGTAAAGTCTGTCGTACAGATTACAGAAATGCTAGAGAGCAGCGCATTCTCGTTTTTCCCTCAAACGCTTTACTCTGAACGCCCCGATACGACGGTGTCTCATTTGATGGAGGGCAGAGTTGTGCTGTTGATAGATGGCAATGCAATGGCGGTCATTCTTCCGGTTACCTTCTTCATGTTTTTTCAAGTACCGGACGATTACGTGTCGAGATGGTGGAAGGAAACCCGTTCTGAAATTGATGGTGTTGCACTGATGAATAACCGCAAATATACCGGGTATCACTTGAATGCGAACCAATCCATGATGCTCTTATTGCTAAACGGAAAGCTCCAAGGTATCTGTGTGATGACCCGGAATTTTGTAGATGGATGGAAAAAGGCTGCTCCTCCTGTGCGTTGTCCGCACTGGGGGAACAGCCTTTCAGGCGTGAAAGCTTCGTCTACTTGCCGAACATCACATTCGCCGGCTTGTTCATAAATTCCACCAGCTTCTTGGCCGAATTGACCCACTTATCATCGACAAGAATCGTCAGCGAGGTCGTTTCGGAGATCGTATCATGCTTGAAAGTTGCCATCTCGGCCGCGCAAGCTTGATTAACGGCTAATAGTGATTTCAAATAGATCCGTTCCTCGTCCGTCAGCGGACCCGTGTGATTGCCCAGCGTCTGCAGTGACTTCTCCGATTGTTCTAAGAACGTCGCCGCATTGCGGTTGGTCGTAGGAAACGGCGTGCCGTTCACGGTCTCCGCCTCTTTGATAAAGGTCGCGATGGCAGAGCTCTTATGGTACGCGGCGATCAGCAAGCTCTTGGCCGCCAATCGGGTCGGGATATCCTGATGCTTCAGCAAATCCTCAATTCCAGACGTCACTTGATCAAAATAAAGCTTGGCGTCATTGCCGGACTGCAGAATCGAAGTCCCACGGCTGATGCGCGCATCCTTATCATGTTGAATCGTGCGGCTGTATAGAAACACATTGCCAATTAAACTAAATGTAAGCAAGATAAGGACGACTGGCGTAAAAATCGGTCGTTTGGGCTTGTGCTCCTCCACGGTGTTACCTCCAAAAGGTTTGTTCAAATCAGGATTGGCGCCCACGTTTATCCTATTCGTTAGGGCCCTCCACTAAGTTAGCGTTTTCCGCATGGGAATGCAACCGGATTGGAGCAACGTTAACAGATCCGTCACATCGTTTCGAGTTCAACGCTGCTGCCTCTGCCGGAAGGCTCGGCTGGCGTAATGATAAGCCTTCTTGGCAAGCGTGCCCGAAGTTCCGGTACGTGACTGATTACGCCTACCGACAGCGTATCGTTCTGCAGCTTCTCCAGCGCCGTAATAACCGTATCCAGCAGCTCCGGATCCAGCGTTCCGAATCCCTCGTCCAGGAAGAAAAACTGCAGCGGATATTTGCCGCGGAGCTGAATTTGACCGGACAATGCGAGTGCCAACGCCAGCGAGGCCAAGAAGGTTTCACCCCCGGAGAGCGTCGAAACCGGTCGACGTATACCGCCGTTGGCATCATCTCGGATAACAAAGCCGCCTCCGGAATCGACTTCAAGCGCATAGCGGCGCTTCGTCAAGAAGCTAAGCCGTTCAGAAGCTGCTCGGCATACTTGAACCAGCTGCTCTTCTGCGACATACTCCACGAATGCATTCCCGCGGAACACCGTTTGCAGCGACTTCAGCCTGCCGCAAAGCTGCTCCATCTCCAGACGTTTCGCTTCCAAGCCATTCCACCGCTCCTGTTTCGCTTTGAGCTCGTCCACATCCCGTTCGGCTTTCGCTGCCGCTTGCAGCATGCTCTCATTCATCAAACGGCCTTGCTCCAGCAGCGTAACCGCTTCTACCCACTCTTCTTCGGATTGGCTGCGTCCCTGAAGTTGATCCCGAAGCAGCTCAACCTGCGCGGCAAGCTGCTGCTGTGCTTCATGATACTTAGCGACATCTTCCTTGATTCGGGCTTGATGGACAAGCATCGGCTGCAAAGCAGTGACTTCCTCGCTGCTCTCAAACGGAGAGGCCGATAAGGCTTCCTGCCAAGCGGTGCTCGTTTCCTTATTTCTGTTGTCAGCCGCGAATTCCGCCTCTTCAGCAGCACTTCGCTGCTGCGCCGCTTCCGACAGCGTTTCCTGTGCGGTTTCGTGCCGCTCGGTAAGCAGCTTAAGATTCGCGCGCAGCATAGTCAGTTCTTGTTCTGCCTCCGTAATTAAGCCAGTCGCCGGAGCTCCGTTGGTTATCCCCTGCAGTTGGTTTCGCTTCTCTCCTAACTGCTGCTGTTGGCCAGCAAGCGTTGCCGATAGAGCAGCGAATTCCAGCTGTGCCGCCTGAGCCTGATTCGAGCTTTCTTGCTGGGTCCTCGTCGTCTCCTCGATGTAGCTGACGCTCCGCTCGAGGCGGCTCCTCAATTCAAGGGCAGCCGTTTCCCGCTGCTCCAGCTCTTGCAGACGCTCTTCCCCTTGCGACGGCTGCAATGCTGCTCCGAACTGCTCCAGCCATAAAGCCTGTTCCTGCATCAATTCCTTTGCGGATTGCACATATTGAGCCTGTGCGCGGTCAGAGAGTGCAGCTTGCGTGCGGTAGTCGTTGGAGATCTGTTCACTCCTGCGATTGGCATCTGTAAACCCCAATCGGCTGCTTGCAAAACCTTTCTCCGCATTCGCAAGCCAGCTTTCATGCATGGTTATCATCTCAGCAATTGCCTTAAAAGCCGATTGATGAGCGGCCAGTGCTTCAGCTGAGGCTGTTGCTGTTGCATCCGATGTAAGCCTTTCGGTGACCTCGGCTGTAGCAGCAGCCTCTGGCATTGCCGTATCCATCATTATCATCATCGAGCCGGAATCAATCGCATCCGTCAATCTATCCATCGCTGAACTAGTCTTGGTTTGCAGGGGCGATAATCGCAGCTGCAGCTGCTGCGCTTGTTGAATCACCAGCTCCCATGCAGCAATGACCGTATCACCGGCGGAGTTTTCATCCTCGGTGGCAGTCCCGTGATTACTGGGGTGGACGCATGATCCGCACACCGGACATGGCTCCCCTTGGATTAATCCCTCCCGTAATTGCGCGGCAAGCTGCAGCCGGTGTTGTTCACGCTGCTCACTACGGACACGCTCCAACCATTGCGGCAGCGAACGACTCCACTCGCTCAGCTCGCGGTTCAAGCCTGTCAACGAAGCATGTACCGGCTTCAACTGCTGAAGCTGTCCAAGCAGCTCCTTCTCAGCTTGACGCTGCTCCGCTTGCGCCGTTTCCATCCGTTGCTTCGCTTGATTGTGCAGCTCCGCCGCTGCGTTCCGTTCATCTTGCGCAGTCGAAGCTAGCACAGCAAGGTGGTTGTGCTGCTGCAGCCGCTTGCTCAGCGCATTACGCTTATCCCGATCCTCGGCGGTGAGCTCCACCGCCTTCAGCTCCCGGCGCAGCTCGCCCTGCTTGGCCGCAGCCTTGCCGAGCATCTCCTGCGCTTTGGCAGCCTGCTCGCCATGGCTGCGGCTGCGCTCTTCCGCGTCGCGGGCGCTCAGCTCGCCGGCCGCGACGCTCCGCGCAAGAGCGGCGGCTTCGCCTTCGAGCCGCTGCGCCTGCGCGAGCTGCTCGAGCCGCTGCGCCAGGCGCGGCTCGCCCGCCGCGGCCGCGGCGGCTGCCGCCGAGCGCGCGGCGGCTGCGGCCGTGGCCGCTTCCAGCCGGGCAGCGTGCGCCAGCCCGGCGGCCTCGCGGCGCGAGGCGGCTGCGCGCAGCGCCGCCTCGGCCGCGGCGGCTGCGCCGAGCGCGGGCGCGAGCCGCTCCGCGGCGGCGAGGCGCGCAAGCTCGCGCTCGAGCTCCGCGACGCGCGGCGCTTCCGCGAGCAGCTGCGCTTGCAGCGCCTCTTTGTCTTGCAGCGCGCTGAGGCGCTCGCGCACATGCAGCCGCTCCGCGTGCAGCCGCTCCGCTTCCGCCAGCGCGGCGCGCGCCGCCGCAGCTGCGGCTGCCGCTTCGCGGTAGCGAGCCTCCGCGGCAGCCACCGCTTCGGCCGAGGCGTCGCCGAGGCCCAGCTGCTCGGCCGCCGCCTCATTCAGCGCGGCTTCCGCCGCTTTCATGCGCTGGCTGAGCTTCAGCGCTAACCCGTCGCCGAAACGCTCCAAGCGGAACAGCCGCTGCAGCATCGAGCGTCGGTCCTTGCCGGTCAGCGACAGAAACTCGGCGAACTTCCCTTGCGGGAGAACAACCGCGCGCGTGAAGTCCTGCATATGAAGACCAATCTGCGCTTCCACGCAGCGCGTAACATCAACGAGCTTATCCGCCAGAACGACATCGCCGGCTTCGGTAATCTCCACGAAACGACTGACCGTATTGCTGACGGACACGTCACCGCCGCGCTTAAATTGCCGCTCAACACGGAAACGCTTCTTCTCGCCGGCACCGGAGAGCTCGAACGTGAACGACACCGCGAGCGTTTTCTCCGCTTGATTCATAATGCCTTGTGTTCCGTTCGCAGCTCGTTCAACTTTGCCATAGAGCGCTAACGTAATCGCGTCAAGAATGCTGGATTTCCCGCTGCCGGTCGGACCGAAGATACCGAAGACGCCGGCTTCGGTCAGCCGTTCGAAGTCGACCTCCTGCGGTTCCCGATAACTCTGTAATCCGCTTAATCGAAGGGATATCGGCTTCATGCGCTCTCACCTCCATCAAGATCTGTCGGCATAGCGCCACTCTGCAAATCTTCCTCTTCGGCAATAAGTGCCAAGAACAGCTGAACGGTTGGATCATCCGGCTCCCCGCCTCCGGTCTGCTTGGCAAAAAATCGCCTGAACAGCTCCTCGGCAGGCAATTGCTCACGTGAGCGCTCACCTGACTCCATCGCCTCGGCAGACTCCGGATAGATGGGACGAATATGTATCAGTCCGTCATGCAGCTTACGCAGCTGCTGGATATGCTGAAGCGTCATCGCTTCGGTCATCCACACATCAAGGTCAATCCATGCACGCGAATCGCGTCCTTCTTCCAGCCAGCTGTACACTTCGGCCAGACCGCCCTTGGCGTTCCAGCTCACCAGCGGTCTGCCTGAGCTAAGCAATATCTCCTGCGGCACTACCACTTTACCCGGCTCCGCATCGAATACCGTAACCGACTTCGTTTGCCCTGCTTCTGAGAAGCTGTAAGCAAGCGGTGAACCGCTGTAACGCATCGTCTCATCCCCGGCTACCCGCTGTGGACGATGCAAATGACCAAGCGCTACATATTGCGCGCCGATTCGGAGCGCGGACGGATCAACCGTATAGGCACCGCCGATTTGAATCGGACGCTCGGAATCGGTCTCCAAACCGCCAAGTACATAGATGTGGCTCATCGCCAAATTCACCGTGTCGCTTCGAAAAGCACCGCCAAGCTGCGTCATTAGTCGCCCTACTCGTTCCGAGTAAGCCGTGCGCAGCTGCGCCTCATCGGTCGCTTCACTTAGCAGCTCGCGCAGCCTGGATTCCGATGGATATGGCAATGCTGCAATAACCGCTTGCTCCCCGGTACGGGCAACATCGACGATGATCGGTTGGTCTGTCGGCATGCCGACCAGTCGAATGCCGCTTCGAGCTGCAAGCGGAGCAGATGCGGACACCCGCTCCGGATGATCGTGATTGCCAGCGATAACCGCAACGGTCCGCTTCCCACCCTCGGCCAATCTGGCAACCGCTTCGTAGAACAGCTGCTCCGCCGCTGCCGGCGGGTTGACTGAATCATAGACATCACCTGCAAGCAGCACCAAATCAATCTCTTCTTCCTTGACGAGAGAGGCAAGCTCATCAACGAAAGCCGCTTGTTCCTCTAGTCGGCTGCGGCCTTCGAGCGACCGCCCGAAGTGCCAGTCTGCCGTATGCAGTATACGCATCGCTTGTTTCCCCGTCCCTTCTGTTTAAAACAATTTAACCGCTTCTCCACCATCGAAGAAAAACACATAACATTCATCAATCTTGCGTCCAATAATAGACTGAATCGCTTCCGCATACAGCGTGAGCTGGAAACGGTGACGCTCCGCCGCTTCCGTCCATCGTTTCATCGTAATTCGGTCTGTCTTATAATCGAGCAGCACAAGTCTGCCTTCTTCATCTTGAAACAAGCAGTCGATAACCCCTTGAATGAGGATCGGTTCGTCACTCAGCACATGAGATGCATTCGGATACACACGATCCGCAGGAAACGTGCAGCTAAACGGCGTCTCACGTCGCACCCATTGCGCCCGGAGCAGTCTAAGGCCGACATCACTTAGAAAAAATGCCGCCGAACCCGTAATATCCACAGCCGCCGCCTGCTGAGCAGACAACATATTTCGTTCTCGAAGACTTGCGACCGTATCACGAACCGTATCTTCCGATATTTCATCCGCCAGCTGAATATGCTGCATGACAAGATGGCTGACCATCCCCCGTTCGGCTGGCGTTAAAGCCGTTTCCTCCATGAACTTCGGACGGCGCAATCGGAAGGTATAATCACGATGTCCGGTTTGCTGTCCCTTATCTAATGTCTCATCTACTTGACGCCTTGCCTTCGGCTCTTCATGAACCAAACTTTCCGTTTCCAAGTCAAAAAGAAACTCTACCTGCTCCTCAATCCCAGGTGGTGATGGTATCGCCTCGACCTCAGACACGGCTTCATGAAGTTCAGCTTCTTCCGCGGATCCAAAGCCGGCCAAGCCATCGTCTCCCGCCAGCTCCGGCAGCAGAAACGCCGCCTCATCCATGCCGGCTTCGGCATGCAGCCGTTTCATCTCGGTTACGGATGTTTTGGCTGCCGTCATCGTAGCCGCAGTATAGGGATACTGCCAGCCTAGTCGTCTTTCTATCTCGGTTGCCGCCTCCGGCGACTCAGGCAATGGAACAAGCTCCTGAACGGCCTGCATCCGCTCAGCGAATGCTGCTTCCTCTTCGGTTTCTTCCACTGTACCGGCCGCCGCTTCAAGCCCTAGCACTGAAGCCGGAACGACAGCAGTCCGCCAATCTCGGAAAGAGATAATCTTTGCATCATCTTCTACGACTTCATCAGTTGGGGAATCATCCTTCTCGCTCACCATAACCGTCGGAATTCCCGCTCCCATTGCAAGCGGTCCGAGCCAATCCAGAAACCTCGACGCCCCGGCGATACGGAAATCCGCCAATCCGCCGTCCGCATCCAGTGCTGACTCCCAGCGCTGCAGCTGCTTCGATGCGTCTGCGACCGTTCCGACAAGGAACATTTTCTCCTTTGGCCGTGTTAAGGCTACATACAGGATCCGCATCTCTTCTGCCAACGTTTCCATCGCCAGACGCTGTTTGATCGCCAGCTGCGGCAATGTCGGATAACTGACTCTGAGCTCTGTGTCTACATAACGCGGCCCGAATCCCAGCTGTTTGTGCATGAGGAACGGACTGCTAAGATCACGTTTATTGAACTGCTTGCCTAAACCCGCGGCGAAGACGACCGGAAACTCCAGCCCTTTACTCTTGTGGATAGACATAATGCGCACGACATCTTCTTGCTCCCCGAGCGCTCTTGCCGTTCCGAGGTCACCGCCGCTCTCGCGCATCCGATCAATAAATCTGAGAAAGCGGAACAATCCTCTGAGCGTTGTCGCTTCATACTGCCTGGCCCGGTCGTGAAGCGCGCGCAAATTCGCTTGTCGCTGAAGGCCGCCTGTCATGCCGCCTGCCAAGTCGTAATAGCCGGTCTCGCGATAGATTCGCCATAGTAAATCGGCCAGTGATCCCTGCCGAGCCTCTCCCCGCCACACTTCAAGCGATGCTAAGAAAATTTGCAGTTTCCGCTGCATTTCTTCAGGCATATTAGGATCATCCGCAGCATTCCTGACCGCTTCAAAGTAGGAAACGCGACCCGCTGCTATACGAATAAGTGCAAGCTCTTCCCCCGTCAGCCCGACAAGCGGTGAACGAAGCGTACCTGCAAGCGGAATATCTTGATAAGGATTGTCTATGACGCGCAGAAGCGAGAGCATCGTCTCGACTTCTGTCGCCTCAAAGTAACCGCTGCTGAGCTCTGCATAGGCAGGAATGCCATGATGTTGGAGCTCCTCGATGATGACCGGCGCCCACTGCTTATCTGCCCGCAGCAAAATAACGATGTCTCGCCAAGCTAGCGGCCGCTTGCGCCCCTTCTTGCCGTCGTACACCTCGAACGGTTCTGCGTTTGCGGCATCTGCCTGCATGCCTCTCAGCCGAACAATTTGACTTGCAATATAACGCGCCTCAAGCTGAACGGTTTGCAAATCTTCCGCAGAATCAGCCGCCGACATTCCTTCGCCTTCTGAGTCTGTCTCTTCTTGCGCTTCAGCGGAATGGTCTGCCGTTTCCCCTTTGCCACGGTCCAGTACGGCAAGCTCTACCGAATACCGCTCCGCTGGGCCACCTTCGCTTGATGACGGATACGTGGCGCCGCACACCAGCTCTGCACGTGCGTCGTAGTCCATTTCCGCTGCTTTCTCGCGCATGATGGCGCGAAACACATTGTTAACGCCGTCCACGACTTCCTGCCGACTGCGGAAATTCCGCGCCAAATCGATCCGAACGCCAAACTCTCCGCTGCTTTGCTCGTCAGGTACAATCTCCGAAGCTGCAGCGTCCACTTCACCAGCCATGCCATAACTCTTATATTTACGCAGAAACAATCCCGGTTCCGCCAAGCGGAATCGATAGATGCTCTGTTTAACGTCGCCAACCATGAATCGGTTCCCTCTGCCTGAACGCGAGATCAGCGATACGATCGCTTCCTGAACCATATTCGTATCTTGATATTCATCGAGCAATATTTCTTGAAACTGCTGCTGATACTCTAAAGCCGCAGCTGATGGGACTAACGATGTGGCGGTGGATTCAGCATCCCGCAATATTCGCAGGCAATAGTGTTCCATATCGCCAAAATCAATTAGACCTTTCTCCAGCTTCGCCGCTTCGAACCTGCTGCCGAACTGATCAGCCAGCGAAGCCAGTGTCTTCATGAGCGGTGCCATCTCAGCCAGCTCCGCAGCAAACTCCTCCGGCGTGCGAGTAAACAGCTCGTCTGTTAAATCGGCGATAATGGTTTTGGCCCGGTCACGCAAATCTTTGGCCTGCTCCTGCAGCGCCTTATCACATGCATCTCCGCGCTGGCTCTTCAGTTTCCCGAAGCTTGCAGCCGTAAATCCCTCATGCCATGTCGTCCATGGCTGACCTTCAACACGATGAAGAAGCGAGCGAACAAGCGCTAAATCATCTCGAAACGTCTCTCCATAAGCATCGGGACCTCCGGGCTGGTAGGATAAAGCTTCTGCTTGTTCCAGCAGGCTAACTGCGCCTTGCAGAGACAACGATACGGCATCCGTCAAGCTCGTCACCCATTCGGTTTGACTGAGCTCTTCCGCATCCTGAACTTGGAATGCATTCGCTGTTTCCTCCAGCCATACCTTCGGCCAAGGATGACTCTGCGAGAAGTGATAGAGCTTCATTACTAGCGCGTAGAGCGGTTCATCGCCGCGTTCCCCGCCAAACTTGTCTACCAGTTGAAGGAATGCTTGACCTTCCTCTGATTCCGGCTCCCCATAACGCTCCTCGAATATGGCATCAAGCACGTCAATGCGAAGCAGCTCCGCTTCTGTCTCATTAGCGATGCGAAATCCGGGATCGAGCCCGATGAGCGAATAGTAGCGACGTATGACATCGAGGCAGAAGGAATGCAGCGTCGTAATGGAGGCACGCCCCATTAAGGCAAGCTGTCGGCGCAGATGATCAGAACCCGGATGTCGATCCAGCTCTTTCTCAAGCGCAATTCGAATACGCTCTTTCATCTCTGCGGCCGCTGCTTTCGTAAAGGTAGCAACAAGCAGCCGATCGACATCGGTATCAGCCGATATTTTGCGGATAATCCGTTCGACCAGAACCGCCGTTTTACCTGAGCCCGCTGCCGCAGCTACCAGAATATTACTGCCGCCTGTCACAATAGCTCTCCACTGATCATCCGTCCATGTGCTGCCAATCGGTTTTGGCGGAATTGTCGAACCCTCGGGTAACGTTGTCGTCATTACTCTTGCTCCTTCCCTGTATCCTCTTGCACATCCATGTTATCGCCTGCATCCTCACCGCTCGCAAGCAGCTCCCAGACTTCATCTTTACCCGGCTTGTTCAACCTTGTATAGCAATTGCCTTCTACCAATGGGTCGAAATGACACACCGGCTTATACGCGCAAAATTGACATGGCGTCTTATTGCCCAGTCGATACGGAGTAATCGAAACATCTCCACCAGCGATTCGATCACCGATTCGGCGAAGTGTTCCTCTAACCGAACGACGCAGTGTTCCCCACTGCTCATCAGATACGACCGAAGAGCTGCTGTAGAAGCCGCCGTCACGCTTCAGCGCAAGCGGCAACAGCTCGGAATAACCGGTCGACAGCGCTCCGTCCATCATTCTGACCGTTTCCTCATCTGCGAGTACCAGCCCTTTAAGCTTGAACCGCTTCAATATTTCCGTGCGCGCCTTTGCAGGGGGCATACCGTTAGAGGTAGAAAGCATCGGATTATGCACGTGGAAATACAACGCACCGGCTGCTTTCGCAGGCTGACCAAGCCATTCCGGCGCATGCGTAAGCAGAACGTCCAGGTAAGTTAGCATTTGCAGCGCCATGCCATAGGCAACTTCCTCTAAGCGAAGCTGTTTCGCGCTAGACTTGTAGTCGATAACTCGCAGCAGCAGTCCATCTGTTGTCTGCGCGGCGTCAACGCGGTCAATTCGACCGACCATCTCCAGCATTTTGCCATCAGACAGCGGAATCGTAACCGGCGGCAGAGGACCTTGCGGCCCGAAGCCGATCTCAAGTCCAACCGGTTTAAACTGTGCTCGCCTCGCATGCTCGCCAAGAATAACCGCAGCTTGGCTAATAATATCGCGCAGCTTGCGCGCTACATATTGATGACGGTTGCTGCTGAATAGAATTTGTGATTGCAGCCTCATAGCCAGCTCGTTTACGATTTCCGTCGATGCCTCACGCAGCTGCTCCGGTGTGAGCGAAGCCCAGCTGTCGCCCAGCGATTCCGTCAGCCGGTTTAGAGCAGCATGGAACAGCTGTCCGATGTCCGGCGCGGCTAGTTTGTAGAGGGTTCTCTCACGAAGACGCAGTCCATGTATCGCAAAATGTTGAAACGGACACGAAACGAATCGTTCCATCCGCGACACGCTTCCTCGCAGCAGCGTTCCATATAATCGCTCAGCGGTTTCCGCCGAGAGCTTCACTTCTTCATTGGTATATTGCAAGGAAGATACAAGACGCTGCAGCTTGTCCTGCCACTGCGGCCGAACGGCAAACCAGTTGTAAGCTTCCCACCATAGCGGAGCAATGTCGCCTCCATGCTTCCAAAGCCGCAATTGCGTAATCAGATAGGAGAGCGTTCGTTCCGGATGTGCCATAAACGATTGCTGCTCAGACTCTGGCATAGCCGGGACAGGCTCGCCTGCGATTCCTTTCTCCATCATGCCGGGGAAAAGTCCTTTAATATGGCGGATAATTTCCGAAGGAAGCAAGCTCTTCCCTTCTTCATCCGATTGCGGCCAGCTTATCCACAGATGCTCGCTCGGTGTCGTAAGCGCATTGTAGATCATGAACCGCTCATCGAGCAGCTTGCGCCGTACTCCAGGCGCCATGACAAGACCGCCGTATTCCAACGTTTCGCGTTCTTGCTCGGTCAATACGCCGTCTTCCTGCATGCGCTGCGGCATGACGCCGTCATTCGCGCCAAGCAAATAACAGATTGTGATCTGGCCGGAGCGCGTACGATCCATGCTTCCGATCAGTACTTGATCAAGTGAAGGCGGAACGGATGCTAGCTTCAAACTCTCAAGACCTGTCTCTACCATACCTGTGAACAGCTCTAGCGGCATCGCTTCGCTTCCCGTCATTTCGGTCAGCTGATCGAGCAAATCCATAACGCCGTCCCACAGCTGCCGATGCTCTCTCGCCCGAAGGGGAATGCCTTCCGCAATGGCTTTGCGGCTCCAGCGCTCCATACGATCCGGCGCTTCAATGGTAACCAGCAGTCTGTACATGGCCTCGCACATTTGTCTGACGCTGCCGGCTTTCTTCATCTCTCTGCCGAATTTGCGCAGAATCGGTACAACCGCTTCCCTTGCGGCCATAATGGCTTCAAATTCCCGCAGCTCATTCTCGCCTGCTTGAACGGGATCGCCATCCAGCGTATCACGCATTAATGGCTTCCACTGGCTGAGCGTCGTCCATCTGTTGCCATTCATGCCTGATGCAAGTGCATAGTTTTCTAGCAAATCAAACGTTTCCCGCGTTATACTGCCGTCCTCAGGGATGAGAAGCTCTGATTTAATGCAGCGGAATACGGCTTCATAACGCCAGCCGTGTGTCGCGATCTCCAGCGCAGAACGAATAAACTCGACGAACGGATGATGTAGCGCACCATTCTTCTGATCGAGGAAAAAGGGGATGCCGTAGTCAGCGAATACAGCTTTAATATAATCGTTGTAATCCGGCGCATTACGTACCATAACGGCCATATCCCGATAGCGCAGCTCTTCGTCACGTACTCGGCGCGTAATATCGCGAGCGACCGCCTCAACTTCTGCCCGGCGATTGGCTGCAGCATGAAGCGAAACGCCCCCTTGCGCCAGTTCAGTCTCCGTTAGATGAATCGGCTTCCTTCCGCCGTAGTGGCGTTCCAAATGCGCAAGCATCGGATTCTCCTTGAACCTGTACGGCGTTCCGTCGAGGAATACCGGCTCCTCGATCTCCACACCGTTCTCGATTGCCAAATCACGTAGCTTCATATAGGTCTCCGCAGTCGGCCGGAATAGATCCAGCTCATGCGGCTGTTCGCTTTGCTCGTAAAGCTTGTCCAGGCATAACGTTACAGTCATCCCTTTGGAGTACTTCATTAAGGTGCCGAGCGCGTCGAATTCTTTGGGTGTAAAGCCGTGAAACCCATCTACCCAAATCTCTGTATCTGCCATTGAAGGCGCTTGATGATAACCCTTGACAAGCCAGCTCAAATAATCCTCGGCATCGACATAGAGCCCGTCCAGTTCACGTTCAAGGCCTGAGGAAATCATTTGCAGATCGTGAAGCTTTCTCCCAAGCAGCGAGCTGCCCTTCTGAGGCATGCGGCTTTCGACAAATGTGGAAAGCTCATCTGTACCGATCCCGTACCGCTTCCACTCCGTCATCAGCTCGCCAAGACGCTCGATGAAACCATGCTGGGACTCGCTGCCTTTAAACAGCTGCAGTTGCTCCTCAAGGCGGTGGACGATTTTGTAAAGCAGCATATTCTTGCCGTTCTCGCTAATAGGAACCAGTGCAGTACCGCCTGTCTCCTGCATAATCCGGAACGAAAGACGGCGGAAGCTGAGTGCCTGCGCCCTTATAGAACCATTCAGCTCTGCATGGTTCAGTAATGCATATTCCGTTTGGAAGGTTGCCTGCTCCGGCACCAAGATGACAATCGGCGGCCCGTCCGGCTGTGCCAGCACGTTGCTGCGAATTTGATCCAAACAATAATGGGTCTTACCCGACCCTGACCGGCCAATTACAAATCGGAGCGTCATAATCCGCCAACCTCTTCTCGTTATTCGATTCTCCTATTCTACCATACGCCCCAGCTTGTTTCATCTGAAAACACAAACATTTGTTCGTTTTGAGCGGAGGTAAATTGTTCTTTGTCCCTTTTGGCTGAAATGTTGCATTCTCGGCATCATATCTCTTTATCAACCCGATGCATGGAGCAAATGTTGTATTTTGAGCAGTATTGTTCATGGCGGAGATCATCACGACGGCGGTGGCGGTGGTATGACACCGGTTTTGTTGGTGTTGGTTCAGCAACCCTAATAAACAATAAAAAACGCCCCCTTTACTTAAGCGATCACTTAAGTAAGGGAGCGTTAAAAACGAATATCAAATGCTGCTAGCGGCTTCGCACTTCGAATATGCCAAACTTCAAATAATGCCCTTCGTTGACGCCGACGATTTGGGGATGATCCTTGCCCGCTGCGCGCCAATCGATTAAGCGAAGTGTCTTCCCTGCATCAATGGCAGCCGCTTGGATCGTCTCGAGAAATAGCTCGGGACGCATATGGTAGGAGCAGCTGGCTGTAACCAGGTAGCCGCCTTCATTCACGAGCTTCATTCCATGAAGGTTGATATCCTTATAGCCGCGTACCGCGCCTTCAATTGCGTTCTTCGACTTCGTGAACGCCGGCGGATCAAGTATGACCACATCCCATTTACGGCCTGCTTCCCCCATCTTCTTGGAGGTATCCACTGCCTTCGCACTGCCGCGCTCTTGACGCTCTTCGATTCCCTTCACTTGTCTGCGAAGATATTCGAACGCATCCGCTACGACAAACTCTACTCGCTCCTCGAAGCCGTTACGAACGACATTGCGGCGTGCGGTTTCGATGGCATGCTCGGATACATCGAGACAGGTTACTTTCTTGGCACCGTATTTGCAGGCGTGCAGCGTGAAGCTGCCCGTGTGCGCGAAACATTCAAGCACTGTAGCGCCATCCCAATACGGGAACGTGACTACTTTGCCATTCGCATTGACGGGGACTAGCTTCTCTTCGTTAAGAGCCGCCAATGTGCCGGTATCGTCTGACGGAGCCGAAGATGGTTCGCCATCTGCGACAGACTTCAATTGAATGCCGCTGCGCGTACCCCAGCCGAGCATCAGAGGTGCAATAGAAGCTCTGTTCTCGCGTTGATCGAAGAAGTAGCCGGTCTTCTGGCCTTCAACGATATCCACTTCCATCTGCAAGCCATTTTCCAAAATATCAACGATACGCGGACACTCCCCATAGAGTACCCCTGTCCGCTGCTCGACGCCTTCCAATTCACGAACGGATACATCACTGCGCTCGTAAATGCCTTGAGGAGCAAATACAGCAACCAATGCGGCAACAATCGCTTCACGGCGAACCTCCATGCCAAGCGTCAGCAGTTGTACAACAAGCACAGCTCCAAAACGATCTACGATAAGTCCCGGCAGAAAATCAGCCTCGCCGTAAACCATCCGGCAATCATGCCCTTGCACGAACCGGCTCCGATGTTGTGCACACTGCATGAAACGTTCCCGGAAGAACGCCTCATCCATGGCTTCGATCGGTTTATAGGATGTTACCCGAACCGTAATTTGGGACTTCGGGTTCCAATAGCCTGTTGCCAAATACTTGCCTTGATGCGTTACTAAGTCAACCAGATCTCCGGGAGTCGCCTCTCCTTCGATACGGTTAATTTCGCCTGCAAACACCCATGGGTGCCCGGCCTCCAATCGTTTCTTGCGGTCACGCTGCAATATCGCCTTCGCCTTCACGCGTTCCATGTTCATCCTCATCCTTTTCCATTAGCTGACCTGGTCCGAACTTGTCATGCTCGTCCGGTCTGTTGCATATGTATCGTTATTCTTGTTAAAGGAGCGTACTGCCATGCTAATCATGATCGTAGCCCGCGTGCTCGGAGGGTTTGTCGTCTTCATGCTCGGCATGAGGGCGATGGAGCTGGCCATGCATCGTTCTGTCGGCCACCGTCTGCAGGATGTGCTGCGCAAATCCACTGCTACGCCGCTGCACGGATTGCTCGTGGGGACAGCAACAACGGCTGTGCTGCAGAGCAGCACAGCCGTTACCGTAATTGCAATAGGACTGGTCAACGCCGGTGTGCTCACCTTCCCGCGCACGCTCGGCATTATTCTGGGCACCAATATCGGCACCTGCTTGACGACCGAGCTGATCGGCCTTAATCTAGGCAGTCTCGGCTGGCCCTTGCTCAAGCTATCGCTCGCCATCTGGCTGCTGACCGCCCTCTTCGGCGAGGTCGGCCTTGGCAGCGGCACGCGCGCAGGGCAGAAGGTTAGCCGTTTCCTGAGGCCATTCCGCAACGGCACCGTCGTTACAGGAGGGTTCTCCTTACTGCTTATTGGAATTGGGCTCATGCAGTCCGTTGCACCTGCCGTACAAGCTACACCTTTCTTCCAAGGCTTCATGAGCCGTGCAGAAGACAGCGTACTGTGGGGACTTGCAGCAGGCGTCGTGCTAACTGCTGCCGTGCACAGCAGCGCCGCCGTTATCGGCATCGTTATGGGACTCGCTCAGTCCGGCGCCATGCCCCTGGACGTTGGCATCGCGATTGTCCTCGGCGCTAACGTCGGTACATGCATTACTGCCGTACTCGCAGCACTTGGAGGAACGCCATCCGGCCGTTTCGTCGCTTGGGCTCACGTGCTGCTTAACGTCGGCGGAGCTGCCTTATTTGCACCATTCGCAGGTGAACTCGGCTCCATAGCGGCTTCATTAACTTCATCGCCTGCCAGCCAAATTGCCCATGCTCAGACGATCTTTAATGTTCTGTGCTCGTTAATTGCCCTGCCGATTTGTTATCTCCCACGTTTAAGGAAACTGTCGGCAACTTGAATTAGCTGCTGCTCTGTACATTCAATCCAAGCAGGCGCAGTGCTCCGGCTAGAATGCGATCATTGTTGTTGTAGCCGGATTGCTTCTGCCTGCGCCATGCTTCCATCGGCTCAAACCATTCCACGCCGCGAATTTCCTCCACCTGCGCCTGAAGCTTACCGCCAACTGCTTCCACGAGATAGTAGTGAACTTCCTTATCCACTAGCCCTTTAGACTCATGATTGTATTTGTATTTGATCTGATCAATCGGTGAGACGATGACGCCTTCCATACCCGTCTCCTCGACGATTTCGCGAAGGGCTGTTTGCTCAATGGTTTCGCCCGGTTCCATTTTGCCTTTAGGCAGCGATATCTTGCCGTAACGGTCTTGAATCAACTGCACCTGCAGCTCATTGCCAACCTTACGGAACACGACGCCACCTGCTGAAATCTCCTTCATTTTGCGTTCCCCCTTCGCGTTTCTTGGATACCTAAGCTCTTATGTAGAGCAAGGACTCTCTTGCAGCCCTGTCCCGGCCGCATTAGAATCCTCGCTTCAAGCTATTGAATTCGAACAAGCTTATGCCTGCATCGCTTGTGCCTGTGAGTCGGCTTCGATACGGGCAGTGGACGCGGTATGGTTATTATCCAATACGCGTACAAGCTGTCCTCGGCACTCATTGACGCCGGCTTCCGTGATTTTCACTCTGCACAGCTCGCCAATCAGCGATTCCGAACCTTCGAATACGACTTGGATATAGTTGTCGGAGTAGCCCATAATCAGGCCGGAGCCTTCTGAGCCTTTGTGCTCACGCTCTGGAATGATATCAAGCACTTCACCGACATATTTCTTCGCATAGTCCAATTGCATCCGTTCAGACAAGTCAATCAGCTTATGAACGCGCTCGTTCTTCAGCTCATCGTCGATCTGATCTTCCATGCGCGCGGCAGGCGTACCCGTCCGTTTGGAATAGGGGAAGACATGCATTTCAGCAAAGCCCATTTGTTCCATAAACGCATAGCCGTTCTCGAACATCTCTTGCGTTTCGCCGGGGAATCCAACGATAACATCCGTTGTAATCGCAACACCGGGCATCGCTTCGTGCAGCAGCTTGATTTTCTCAGCAAACTGTTCCACGGTATACTTGCGGCGCATCCGCTTCAGAACGTCGTTATCGCCGGATTGCAGCGGAATATGAAGGTGACGGCACATTTTGCTGGAACGGTTCAGCACGTCGATCATCGCTTCGTCAATCTGACTCGCTTCGATGGAGCTGATCCGAATCCGCTCAAGACCTTCAATGGCATCCAGATCCCACAGCAGGTCAGACAGACGGTAGTTCTCCATATCATCACCATAACCGCCGGTATGAATGCCTGTCAGTACAATTTCTTTGTAACCGGATTCCACCAGCTGGCGAGCTTGGTTAATGACGCTCTCTGCTTCACGGCTGCGGGACAATCCACGTGACCACGGAATAATACAGAAGGTGCAGAAGTTGTTGCAGCCTTCTTGAATCTTCAGGAACGCACGAGTACGCTCGGCAAAGTCCGGTACATCCAGTTCCTCGAACTCACGTGTTTTCATAATATTACGAACCGCGTTAACCGGTTTACGCTCATTTTGCAGATCCGTAACATAATTCATCAGCTTGTCCCGATCCTGCGTTCCGATGACAAGATCGACACCTTCAATAGCCAGAATTTCGGCAGGTGAAGTTTGGGCATAACAGCCCGTTACAGCGATAACCGCTTCCGGGTTACGACGAATCGCACGACGAATAATCTGTCTGCTCTTCTTGTCCCCTGTATTCGTTACCGTACATGTATTGATTAGATAGACATCAGCAGTAGTTGTTTCGAAGTCGACTTGCTCGTAGCCTTCCTTCTTAAACAGCTGCCAGATCGCTTCCGTATCGTAAAAGTTAACTTTGCAGCCTAATGTGTAAAAAGCAACCGATGGCATAGTTGTTAAACGCCTCCCATTTCTCCTGATTCATACATGAGGCAGGCGAGTCCAACCATCGCAGCGGTTTCCGTGCGTAAGATTCGCTTGCCAAGACCGATAATGACAGCACCGGCCTCTTCTGCTTCCTCAGCTTCACGTTCAGTGAAGCCGCCTTCTGGTCCAACGATGAGCAGAATATTGCGCGGCTCTTCATAGTCGCTCCAGCCTTCTACTGCTCCACGGCGCGCCTGGATTGCATCACGCAAACCAAGTCCACCGCCTTCCTTCTCATAGCAAAACAACGCCAAGTGGTACTCCGGAATGCGTTTGACCAGTTCCCGCCATGACGCAACCGGTTCAATAACCGGAATACGACTGCGGTGTGCCTGCTCAGCAGCTTCCTTCGCAATCTTGCCCCAACGGTCAAGTCGCTTGGCTTCTTTCTTGTCATCATATTGAACAATCATCCGCTGGGATTGGAACGGCACGAAGCTTGCTGCGCCGATCTCGGTCCCCTTCTGGATGACAATCTCCATTTTATCGCCCTTCGGCAAGCTTTGGGCTACCGTCACCGACCAAGTCGGTTCACCGCTCATGGTCAGCCATTCGGAAATTTCAGCTTCCACTTTGCCCGGTGATAAGGCGCTTATTGTCGCTTCCGCGACACGCGTGCGGCCGTCACTTACAATAATGGTATCTCCCGCTTCCATCCGCATCACTCGCGTTACGTGATGAGCATCGTCGCCTGTAAGAACAACCGAATTGTCAGTAAACTGCTCGGACGTAACAAAATATCGTTGCATCTTAGGTAGAACCTTTCCAGTCAAATCACAGGCCCACTCATCTACAAGGTCTGTGTCAAAACTCCAACCTACATCATACACGGTTTACACTCGCTCCGCTAGGGTCGTTAAACATTTTCCAGAAGCGATACCGCTAGCCAAGCTTACCTGTAGAAATCCGCTACAAACTGCGCCCAATCCACATCGTCAAAGAACAATTCGCATAATTTCATAATGCCGGAAATAATCGCATCGGAGTTGGCGAACAGCGGATCGAGCGTTGCTGCGCGAAGCGGCGGAACAAATACAATCAGCAGGAAGAGAAACATCCCCCAAGTCTCATATTGATCCATCTTCATACGCAGCGGAGTCGGGGCGAGATCCTGAATAATTCGGTATCCGTCAAGCGGCGGTACCGGGATAAGATTGAATATAAACAGCATGACATTCAGCGTAATTAAGTAGTTAAGAAAATGAACGATTGCACTATGTACGCCAAAGGAGCCTGCGTTGAGTAAGCCAATCTGGTTCAGCACATAAACGGCCAGAATGCCGATAAAGGTCAGCAGCAAATTGCTAAGCGGACCAACAGCTGAAACGACGATACCCATCAATCGAGGATACTTGAAGCGGCTCCGGTTAACCGGAACGGGTCTGGCCCAGCCAAAACCCGCTACAAGCAGCAATATGGTTCCCATTACATCCAGATGGGCACGAGGATTCAGTGTCACCCTGCCGGCATCATATGCGGTTCGATCTCCAAACTTATAAGCGCTGTACGCATGCGCGAACTCATGCAGCGTGAACGCAATCATTAGTACTAGAAAGATAAATGGTAAATCTTTGAGCGGATACCACAAAAAGTCCGACACCGTTCACCCTCCTACGCATATTTGCGGAGCTTCAGCTTACTCCGGTTTCGTCGCGACGAACGCGAGCCAGTCTTGGTCACGCTGACGATCGATAATCGTAAAGCCGGCTTGCTCAAGACCTTCCGCAACGGCATCTTCTTTATTCTTAAAAATACCCGATGCAATATAGGTGCCGCCCGGCTTCAGCGCTGCGTAAACATCGTCGATGAACAGCAGGATGATTTCCGCCAAAATATTAGCTACAACTACATCAACCGGTACCGTCACGTTCAGAGGCTTATCCGTTGCATTGCCTTCTGTATTCAAAACTCCTAGCAGGTCGCTCAGATGCACTTGAATATCATTTTCCAGCTTGTTAAGTTTTGTATTCTCCGTAGCAGAGGTAACTGCAATCGGATCCAGATCAAGTGCAAGCACGCGGCGAGCGCCAAGAAGAATCGCGCCGATAGCCAATATGCCGGAACCTGTCCCTACATCGATAACTTCCTCATCGCCTTTGATAACCGTCTCCAGTGTACGCAAGCAGAGCGCAGTTGTTGGGTGCGTACCTGTACCGAATGCCATGCCTGGATCAAGCTCAATAATTCGCTCATCCGGTGAAGGCGTGTACTCCTCCCAAGTCGGCTTAATCGTCAAACGCTCCGACACGCGGATCGGTTTGAAATATTGCTTCCATGCGTTAGCCCAGTCTTCTTCGTCTACAAGTGCTTTTGTAATCTTGTAGTCACCTGGATCAATATCGAATTCACGAAGCTGATCGATACGCTCAGGCAATATGGCCATGAGTGCGTCGATGTCCGAATCCAGCTCCGAGAAGTAGCCTTTAATAACAGCTTGGCCTTCGGGAATATCGTTAAGCGGATGCTCATACCATTGTCCGAGCGATGTGTCCCGCTGTTTGTTCAGCGTACCTGATTCTTCAATGGATACGCCGTCGGCATCCATTTCATGCAAGAAGTTGGAAATCATCTCGATCGCTTCTTCGGTTGTCGAGATTGTAAGTTCATGCCATTTCACTTTGTAAATCCCCCTGATCGCGTTATCATTTCTAGTAGTCATTTTTAACCTATCTTGTCTATTCTACACCAGATAAGGGCTGCACACAAAAAACAAGCCCCCGCAGCCTATCGGCAGCAGAGACTTGTCATCACGGCATTATTTCGAATCAATATAACTTTTCGGATAGGTGACTTCACCGGTTCGCGAGGAATCACTGAATGCGATAAGCGCAGCTAAGGTACGCAAATTATCGCGGCCCGAAATCGATGGCTCCGCACCGTCCTTTATTCGTGCGGCAAACTCGGACAATACGCTGTGAATGCCTTGTTTGTCGTCTGGCAGCGGACCGTCCGCATACGAGATAAATCGTTTGTTCTGCTCTTGGTCCACGATATACACGCCATAACCTTGACCGAGATCATCCAGATGAATCGAGCCATTCTCGCATTGGATGCGCCAGTCACCTTCCCAAGGTGTTGATAGACCTTTGGATACGAGGCTGCCTAAGTAGAAGACAGGAATTCCGTTGTCCAGCTCCATACTTGCCTGCACGTTCGGATGTCCTTTGTACATGCTTCCTTCGATATTCCACGTTTTGCCCGACACGGTCCGAATATCGGATTCCAGTAAGTAGCGAATCATGTCCACATGGTGGACAGCCATCTCAAGCAGCATGAAGTTCTCCATTACCTGCTGATAGTCCTTGCCAAAATGATCATAGAAGAACTGAGCCTGCACAAACAGCGGTTTCCCCATTTCGGAGATGGCTTTCTTCAGCGACAGGACATGATTCTGATAGCGATAGTTCTGACTGACCATCAGAATCAGCTGCTTCTGCTTAGCAAGCTCAACCAGCTCGCAAGCTTCGCCGATATCGAGCACGAATGGCTTCTCAACCAGTACATGAAGGCCTTGTTCCAAGGCAGCTTTGCAAATCGCATAATGATAGGGAGAAGCTGCTGTCACAAACACGGCATCCGCTTCACAGGATGCGAACGCTTCCAAATAATCCGTGTAACAATTCTCTTCCGAAACGCCAAGCTCTGCCGCACATTCTTTCAGACGAGCCGGATTGATTTCTACTACACCTGCATAGGCGAAATCTACGGACTGCTTCACGAAATGGAGCGCAACGCCAAACCCATGCATACCTAGGCCGACTTGAATGATTTTTAATGTCATGATTGTGCTGCATCTCCTTTATCCTTGAATAGGTAACCCACTCGGCCGCCTTCTGGCATAATGCCATAAATATATACAGCAATCATGTCTTCCGTAACAACAAGAGAGTGCTCGTCTCCTCGCTTCGTAAGGACCATATCTCCGGGACCGATTTCGTAGGCGTCCCCTTCAGTCGTACAATTTCCTTTGCCGCTTATAATAATCCAGTATTCATTCGCATCATGATAATGCAGCTGAACAACATCACCGACTTTGAGATAATTAATACCATAATGGCTAAGCTCACTCCACTCCGGATACACTTGCGTTGCACTCTTGAAATTAACCGGCATGAAAATCCCCCTCGCAATACGTTAAACTAACGTTAATTTTGCCACACGTTGAAACGTTTCACAAGGATAAAAAAAAGATACCATACCGCAATAGTACATTGCAGGTATGGCATCCCCAAATTCAATCTCATTTGCTTCACAAGTCAGCTGTTCCTCCGGTTTGTTCAATCAAATGAAGAGCACGATCAACGAGCTCATCCCCGACAGTGGCAGTAAGCGATGCGCCGTCGGCGCCGCCATCCACTTGCAGCACGCGCAGCGCCATCAGCTTAAGCTGCGCCTCACGTGCTCCATCCCTGTCTTGAAACGTGGCATGAATGACTGTCATACAGCAGACAGACTCGTCATTTATTCTGCGCTCTGGCGTCAGCCTCGGCGGCCCGCTGCATCGCCTTCTTATCCGCTTCGTCAGCTAGCTCCTCTGAGAATTCAACATCTTCATTTTTGCTGATCGGCAGCTCTGCGAAATTTTGTTTCTCCAAGTCTTGATCGCTCATGGTTATGCTCCTTCATGTAGAGATTGATTTGGACACGAAAGTTAGCATAAACAAGTGGCTGCGATCTTATGCTTTAAACCCATTAGTCGCCGCGGAATGCTTTCTTCATCTTCTCGAAGATCGATTCATGGTGTTCTTGCTGCCCACCATCCGTGCTGTCGCCTGCTACTCCGACACCGGAGAACTGACGAAGCAATTCCTTCTGCTCTTCATTCAGGGCAGTAGGCGTTACGACCGTTACTTTAACATGCTGGTCCCCTTGACCGTAACCGCGAAGGCGCGGAACACCTTTTCCCTTCAATCGGAAATAAGTGCCGGTTTGCGTGCCTGCAGGAATCTTCAGCTTCACTTTCTCAGTCAGCGTCGGTATTTCGACCTCGTCGCCAAGTGCCGCCTGCGCAAACGTTAGCGGTACTTCACAGTAGATATCATCATTCTCACGCTCGAAGAAATCATGCGGCTTCACTCGAATTACGATATATAAGTCCCCGGATGGGCCTCCGCGTGATCCGCCTTCACCTTCGCCGGTTAAGCGGATTTGCGCGCCTTCATCGACACCGGCAGGAATTTTCACATTGATCTTACGCTGCTTCTTCACTTTGCCTGCACCGTGGCAAGTCGTGCATTTTTCTTTGATGATTTTGCCTGCGCCATTACAGTTGGAACAAGCTCTCCGGTTCACCATACGGCCAAACGGTGTATTTTGAACCACTTCTTGCTGACCTGTACCACGACAAACCGAACAAGTTTCCGGTTTCGTACCCGGTTTCGCTCCAGAACCTACACAAGTGTCACAAGTTTCGGTGCGAGGAATCGTAATTTCCGTTTCCTTACCGAATACCGCTTCCTTGAATTCGATTGTCATCGTGTACTGCAGGTCGTTACCGCGCTGCGGAGCGTTAGGATCACGTCGTCCGCCACCGCCGCCACCGCCAAAGAACATGTCGAAGATATCGCCGAAGCCGCCGCCGAAATCACCGGCACCGCCGCCAAAGCCTTGGTTCGGATCCACGTGACCATGTCGGTCATACGTAGCACGCTTTCCGTCATCGCTAAGAACGTCGTAAGCTTCCTTCACTTCTTTAAATTTATCTTCCGCATCCGACGCTTTGTTTACGTCCGGATGGTATTGGCGCGCCATTTTACGATACGCTTTCTTGATCTCGTCCTCGCCTGCGTCTTTCCCGACGCCGAGCACCTCATAATAGTCCCGCTTGTCAGCCAACTCCGTCACCCCGTCTCCTATTTACGCTGCAAAAATCATTATCTATCCAGACACACGAAAAACGGCTGCGCCGTCCAAAGTTTTTTCGGACGGCACACCGTTTACGTATCACTATACAACAAGTCTTACTTCTTGTCGTCTACAACTTCATAGTCGGCATCGACTACGTTATCTTTGCCTCTGGAGGAGGATTCGCCGCCTGCTTCAGGGCCAGCGCCTTCAGCGCCGCCTGCAGCTTGTGCTTGCTCATACAGCTTTACGGAAAGCTGTTGCACGATTTCAGTCAACGCTTCTGCAGCTGCATTGATTTGTTCTACATCGTCTGTTGCCAGCGCTGCAGTCACTTTCTCTTTGGCTTCGTTCGCTTTTGCGATTTCGCCTGCATCTACTTTATCGCCAAGATCTTTAATTGTTTTGTCAACGGAATAGACCAGTTGGTCAGCCGCGTTCTTCGCTTCAACAAGCTCACGACGTTTGCGATCTTCCTCTGCGTTCAATTCCGCATCCTTCATCATGCGATCGATTTCTTCATCGGACAAACCGCCGGAAGAGGTGATCGTGATTTTGTGGCTCTTGCCAGTGCCTTTATCCAGTGCAGACACGTTTACGATACCATTGGCATCAATATCGAAGGTAACTTCGATTTGCGGTACGCCGCGCGGAGCCAGTGGAATATCACCAAGAGTGAAGCGGCCCAGTGTTTTGTTGCCTGCAGCCATTTGACGCTCACCTTGAAGCACGTGAATTTCAACGCTTGGTTGGTTATCCGCATAAGTGGAGTACACTTGGGATTTGCTTGTTGGAATTGTTGTATTACGGTCGATCATCTTCGTGAACACACCGCCAGCTGTTTCGATACCAAGGGACAATGGAGTTACGTCAAGCAATACAACGTCTTTCACATCGCCTGTCAGTACGCCCGCTTGAACCGCTGCACCAAGAGCTACAACCTCATCCGGGTTAACGCCTTTGTGTGGATCTTTGCCGATCAATTTCTTAACCGCTTCTTGAACAGCCGGGATACGAGTCGATCCGCCGACAAGAACAACTTTATCGATATCGCTTGGGGACATGCCGGCATCGCTCAATGCTTGACGAGTAGGACCAAGCGTACGCTCTACAAGGGCTTGGGACAATTCTTCAAACTTTGCACGAGTCAGGCTAAGCTCCAAATGCTGTGGAACGCCGTCTGCCATTGTGATGAACGGCAAGGAAATCGTCGAAGTTACTACGCCTGAAAGCTCTTTCTTCGCTTTCTCAGCAGCATCCTTCAAACGTTGTACAGCCGCTTTATCTTTGGAAAGATCAACGCCTTGCTCTTTCTTGAACTCGGATACCAGGTAGTCGATGATCACTTGGTCGAAGTCATCGCCGCCCAGACGGTTGTCGCCGCTGGTTGCTTTTACTTCGAAGAAGCCATCGCCAAGCTCAAGGATGGAAACGTCGAACGTACCGCCGCCAAGGTCATAAACGAGGATCGTGTGATCTTCTGTTTTCTCAAGACCGTAAGCAAGTGCTGCAGCTGTCGGCTCGTTGACGATACGCAGCACTTCAAGACCAGCGATCTTACCTGCATCTTTAGTCGCTTGACGCTGGCTGTCATTGAAGTAAGCCGGTACTGTGATTACGGCTTGCGTTACGGTTTGGCCAAGGTAAGCCTCAGCATCTGATTTCAGCTTTTGCAGAATGATTGCGGAAATTTCAGGAGCGGAGAAATCTTTGCCATCAATAACTTCTTTATGGCTGGAGCCCATGTGACGTTTAATGGACATGATTGTACGGTCTGGGTTTGTGATTGCTTGACGTTTTGCCGATTCACCGACAATACGCTCGCCGTCTTTCTTGAAACCAACAACAGAAGGTGTTGTACGGTTGCCTTCCGGATTCGGGATTACGACAGCTTCGCCGCCTTCCATTACCGCAACGCAAGAGTTTGTTGTACCAAGGTCGATACCGATTACTTTACTCATAATTAAAGTTCCTCCTCAAAGGGATATAATTGAAATCATCTATAGGCAAGCTGATCGTTAACCGCTGACTTTCACCATAGCGGGACGCAGCACTTTATCCTTCAGGACATAGCCCTTTTGCACTTCTTCAACGACAATGCCTTCTTCATGCTCATCGGATTCCACTTGCATAATCGCTTGATGGAAATCCGGGTTAAACGGCTGTCCAACCGCATCCATCGCTTTCAGCCCTTCAGCTTCAAGCACTTGCTCAAGCTGGCGGAAGATCATGTCGACGCCTTTGGAGAACGATTCACCATCGCCGCCGTTCTTCGCAGCTTCAATGGCACGGACAAAGTTATCCACTACCGGCAGAAGCTGCCCGACTAGCTTCATAGAAGCATATTGCCCAAGCTCTTCCTTCTCTTTCATCGTACGGCGACGGAAGTTGTCAAAGTCGGCTTGTGCTCTTAAGTAGCGCTGTTGGTTCTCTTCGGCTAATTTCTCAAGTGCTTCCACGCGGGAATCTCCTGCGCTTCCTTCTTCTTGGGGAGCTGCCGATTCTTCGTTCACCGATTCCTGCGCTTCTTCAGCAGCAAGGTTCTCTTCATGTTTATGTTCTTCATCTGTATGCTGTTCATTCACAGACACGAGCGCTTACACCTCCTGAAAGTAATCCCTAATGCCTTAACCCATGCAAATTTAACGTCATTTGTACCATCGACCCAGCAGAACCGCCATATCTTTGGACAGTAAATCCAGCAAGCCGATTACTTTACCGTAATCCATTCGTGTCGGTCCCAAAATCCCAATCGTGCCCAGCTGTTTGCCTTGTGCCGAATAAGTCGCCGTAATCAAACTGCAATTGTTAATCGCCTCATGCGTATTTTCTGTACCGATTCGAACTTGAATACCGCTTGGCAGCGTACTGAACATTTGCATAATGGTCGGCGTCTCGTCTAGCAGGTCGAGCAGCGTCTTCACTTTGTCGACATCCTTGAACTCCGGCTGCGTCAGCATGTTCGTCGTACCGCTTAAGAACACCCGGTGATCGTCTTCGCTCATTAGCGCGTCGTCGAGTACACCGAGCAGTCGCTCGCATTGGTCCGCATAACGGCCAAGCTCCTGACCGACCTCGGAATACAGCTTTGATTTGAGGCGCGCAATCGGCACTCCGATCAATTTGCTGTTAAGAATGTTAACAGCCTGCTGCATTTCCTCCATGCTCATATCATCCGGCAAGGAAATCGTACGGTTCTCAACATGACCGGTGTTGGTAACAATAATCGCTACGGCCGTGTCATCACTGATTGGAACGAGCTGGAAATGCTTAAGCGAATTCGTAAACGTCTCCGGCCCAAGCACGATGCTCGTGTAATTCGTCAGATTGGACAATATCATGGCTGCATGTTGAATAATCTGTTCCATTTGGTTCACCTTCTCCGTGAAGAAGGACCGAACCGTTTGCGCATCCTGTTCATTAACTTGACTCAGTCTTACAAGATGATCGACGTAATAGCGGTAACCTTTAATCGATGGAATACGACCTGCCGAGGTATGAGGCTGCTCCAGAAATCCGAGCTCTTCCAAATCAGCCATCTCGTTACGAATGGTTGCCGGGCTAAAGCTGACATCGCTTCGTTTCGAAATGCTGCGTGAACCAATTGGCTCTGCTGAGCGGATATAATCGTCTATGATGACATTCAGAATCATACGCTGCCGTTCAGTTAACATCGCAGTCCCTCCCGGTTTCTTAAGATCGTTTCATGCTAAAGCTGCTTCCCTTTATTACGGTCATCCTTCAACCGTTAGCACTCGTTATCGGTGAGTGCTAATCATTACTACAAAAATACCAAAATCGCTTGCCAATTGTCAAGTCAGTTCGATATTTTGGGCCGGAAGACAACACATCCCATCGCCATCGCGTCCCCAAAGAAAAAGCCATCTCAAAAGCAGTGTGCGTCTGCACACGTTCGAGACAGCCATTTCATACGAATCATATGCTAAGATTTAAAGCACTCTTCTTCCCCACAAGACCCGATCTTCCCAGATCCCATCCAGCTCGGAGATCGTAACGCCGGGATCTCCAAACGTATGAATGACTTTGTTGTTCCCGATATAAATCCCTACATGTCCGACGATTTTGTTACTGCTATATCTGCCCGGTGTATAGAAGAACACCACGTCTCCCGGTTTGAAATCCTTCCGGGCCAGGTATTTACCAATATTTGACTGTGCTCTAGATGAACGCGGCATGTCAATGCCTACATGATTAAATACATGCTGCACAAACGACGAACAATCGAACTTTCGGCTTTGTGCATACGGCGCTGCATCGAATTTGTAAGGAATATCCATAAACTGTTTAGCATAAGAAATGACCTTCTCCGCATCTGCTCCGGGTTCCGCATTTCCGTCTTCTGTGTCGAGCGCCTTTGCTCTAAAATCGTTTCTTGTGGGAAAGCTTGCTGCCGATAATCTATTGGGCTGTTCTACAGCAGGAGGGGTCACCACGATTGAATTAAGCTTCGCATCCCAATCCAGAGGCGTTTGCCAGAGCTGCGACAAGGAGCTCATTTCCAAATACACCTTACGATCCATGAGCTGAGGAGCCTCATGCAGCATAACCGACTCATCACCGACGTGGGCCTGCTTCTCATTCAGCTTGAATCTATAGATGGGATCCGTATAGCCCATCGATGCCGATTGGTTTGCAGGTTCCATTTCGTACCGATACCCGAATAGCTCTGCCGCTTGATCCGCCGGAATCCAAACCTTCCCATCTCTCAACTTATAAGGGGTCGTTACCGTTCCTTGATGACCTTGTATTTGCAAATTGACGAGTGAGCCGCTTGCATTGTTCTTCCCTACATGCGCATTCTCTTTAGCCGAACAAGAGGCCAGAATAAGAGCCAGGGAGATGAAGATCAGTAAGCGTTTCATGATTTGCGTATCCTCCTGTAAGGGTTGCTGATCATCTCATTGACAGCTTGTATTGTTCCCATTCAGGTCATTATTATGGCTGATTACGTGCTGGAAGAAACAAAAAAGCCACTGCAACCTTATCGAAAGGCGCAGTGGTTTATTAGAAATATGGAGCTATTCATCGAGTTATGGTTGTTCATTATAGCTGTATTAGTTCAGCATTCTTAGTACGGCGATTTCGTCACATGCATGCTGCTTCGGACAGTGGATACAGTCCGTCCACACCTTCTCGGGAAAAATCTCCTTGTTCACGATCGTGAAGCCGTTCTTCTCGAAGAAATTCACTTCGTAAGTCAGCGCCATCACTTTAGGGATGTTCTGTTCCTTCGCTTCATGAAGCAGCTGATCGACAAGCTTACTGCCGATGCCTAAACCCTTATAGCCTTCCGATATGCCTAGCGAACGGATTTCGACGAGGTCAGCGCCAAGCTGGGTTAACGAACCGCAGCCGACTACTTCACCCAAAACCTCCGCCACAACGAATGTATGAATTTGACGCTTCAGCATATCGCGAGATCGCGGCAGCATAATTCCCTTCTCGGCGTACCCTGCTATTAAATCCACTAATGTTTCGATATCATTCTCGGTCGCCTTTCTGCATACCGCTTGCATCTCACTCGCCTCCGCATCCATAAACTCTAGAGTAAACTGCTTTTAACACGAATAAATATACAACATCGTGAATGTTAACACAAGAATAATTTGACTGGATTTGCTGACTTATCCGCTGATAAAGGCTCCGAATACTTCATTGCCAAGCGGGATCCCTTTCTCAGACAATCGATATCCGCCTCCACTGCCTTCCGTGTGCTCAATCAGACCTTGCGAGAGCACCGTTTGAAGCGCCTCACCAAACACGCTTTCAATCGTTTGACCGGGAAATTGAGCCGAGAAACGATCATTGTTCACACCTTCGAGCATACGAAGTCCAACCATCATGAAATCTTCCATCGCTTCATGCTCGGGAACCGGGTTCGTTTCAAGGCGCGGAAGCCGCTCTGCCGCAGCATCAATGTAAGGCTGAATCCCTTTGATATTGACATGCCGCTCGCCTCTGGCATAACCGTGCGCGCCTGCACCAAGCCCATAATAAGGCTCGTTGCGCCAATACGTAATGTTATGTCTGCTTTCGTGGCCGGGCTTCGCGAAGTTGCTGATTTCATAATGATGAAACCCCTCCGCTTTAAGCTTGTCTATCAGCAGCATGTACATCGCAAGCTCATCCTCTTCCGGAGGAAGCGGCAGCTCATTGCGTTCATATAATGTGTGGAACAACGTGTTCTCTTCAACTTTAAGACCATAGAGCGAGTAATGCGGAAGCCCTAATTGCAGCGCACGGTTGACGCTGTCTGAAAGCTGTTCTACGCTCTGTCCCGGGAGTCCGAACATCAAATCGATCGATAAATTACTAAAGCCGGCCGTACGTGCATTCTCGATGCTGCGGTAGACATCCTCGACATTGTGAATGCGGCCGATCCGCTCCAGCAGCCCGTTATCAAACGACTGTACGCCAAAACTGATCCGGTTTACGCCGCCTGCCTTCATAGCCGTCAGCTTGTCCAGATCCGTTGTCCCCGGGTTAGCTTCCATCGTAAATTCCGCATCCGGATGAATGGGGAAATATTTCTTAACAGATGTCAGAAAACGCTCCATCTGCGGCGGTGTGAGCACCGTAGGCGTTCCTCCACCAACGAATACCGTAAGGATTTCTTCCGGAGGAAGCGCCTCTACAGTCCGCGCCATCTCGCTCTCTAGCGCATCCAGATAGGCATCTACAGGCTGTCCGCGAAGGACATAAGACGTAAAATCGCAATAGTGGCACTTGTTCGTGCAAAACGGGATATGAATATAAAGCGCCTTCGGCGCGTGGGTAAACATAAGCGATTGTCACCTCCATAGTACGGGAATTTCGTTTGATCAAGGAGAAACCTATTCCACTAATAAAGAAAGGGAGCACGATGGCTCCCTCCCCAGAACAACGTCTCTAAGATTCTAATCCTCGTCGATCTTAAGAACGGCCATGAATGCCTCTTGCGGCACCTCAACACTGCCGACTTGCTTCATCCGTTTCTTACCTTCCTTCTGCTTATCAAGCAGCTTCCGCTTTCGGCTGATATCACCGCCGTAACACTTGGCAAGAACGTTCTTCCGCATCGCTTTAACGGTTTCACGAGCGATAACCTTGTTTCCGATCGATGCTTGAATCGGCACCTCGAACATTTGACGAGGGATCAGTTCCTTGAGTTTCTCGCAAATGATCCGTCCGCGATGATAAGCGCGGTCACGATGGACGATAACGGACAAGGCATCCACCTGCTCGTTGTTAAGCATAATGTCCATCTTCACGAGCTTGGACTGGCGATAGCCGGACAGCTCGTAGTCGAAGGAAGCATAGCCCTTCGTGCTTGATTTCAATTGATCAAAGAAATCATAAACGATCTCAGAAAGAGGCATATCGTAGGTGATCGTTACACGGTTCGTGTCTAGATACTCCATGTTGACGAACTCACCGCGTTTGTTCTGACAAAGCTCCATAATCGCCCCAACGTAATCGTTCGGTACAATGATAGCCGCTTTTACGAATGGCTCTTCAACATATTCAATCTTACCGACATCCGGATAATTAGACGGGTTGTCGATCTCCAAGATTTCGCCGTTTGTCAATGTGACGCGATAAACTACGCTTGGCGCTGTCGTAATAAGCGGAATGTTGAACTCGCGCTCAATCCGCTCTTGGATGATTTCCATGTGAAGCAAGCCCAAGAATCCGCAGCGGTAACCGAAGCCAAGCGCCGTAGACGACTCCGCTTCATAACGAAGCGACGCATCGTTAAGCTCCAATTTCTCGAGCGCATCGCGAAGATCGTTATAATCCTGCGTTTCGATCGGATACAAGCCGCAGAATACCATCGGATTGATCTTACGGTAACCCGGCAGTGCTTCCAGAGCTGGTTTCTTAGCATCGGTAACGGTATCCCCTACACGGGTATCCTTCACGTTCTTAATGCCTGCTACGACGAAACCAACGTCTCCAACAGCCAGCTCATTAACGATTCCCATACGCGGCATGAAAGCTCCGACTTCGATTACTTCAAACTCCGCTCCTGTTGCCATGAAGCGAATCTTCTTGCCTGCTTTGATGACGCCGTCGATAACGCGCACATAAACGATAACCCCTTTATAAGGATCATAGTGCGAGTCGAAAATAAGCGCTTTAAGCGGCTCGTCCGGGTCACCGGTAGGTGCCGGAACTTTGCTGACAACCTGCTCCAATATTTCCTTAATGCCGATGCCCGCTTTCGCAGAAGCATGAACAGCTTCGCTGGCGTCAAGGCCTATAACATCTTCAATTTCCTGTTTGACGCGGTCTGGCTCTGCGCTTGGCAGGTCGATTTTGTTCAGTACAGGAATAATCTCCAAATTGTTATCGAGTGCCAAATACACGTTGGCAAGCGTTTGCGCTTCGATCCCTTGAGCGGCATCGACAACGAGCAAAGCGCCTTCACAAGCAGCCAAGCTGCGCGAAACCTCGTACGTAAAGTCTACGTGTCCCGGTGTATCAATCAAATTCAAAATGTATTCAACACCGTCATCGGCTTTGTAACCGAGTCTAACGGCTTGCAGCTTTATGGTGATGCCGCGTTCGCGCTCCAGATCCATTTGATCAAGCACTTGTTCTTGCATTTCTCTTGATGACAACGCGCCGGTAAATTCAAGAATCCGGTCTGCCAGCGTTGATTTCCCATGATCGATATGGGCGATAATTGAAAAGTTGCGAATTCGTTTTTGTCTGTCTCGTACGTCCGCCATGCTAAACCCCCAGAGGTACCTAATTGCTAATCATTCTTATAAGTATAACAGCTTGAGGGGTCACCATCAATCCGTTACCGATTCAAAAAACGAAACGACCATTCGAATCCCCTTCGCAGACACCGTTTGAAGCACCCCTGCCGTCCCGTCTGCAACTTTATTAACCGTCGCATCGCTGCGCAAATCAGGCAAGCCTGTCAGTCGTTTATTAAGCTCTTCTTGGAGTTTGCGCTCGTATTCCAAACGGATTTCCTCTTCTGTTCTCCCATGCTGCGCATCCGCAACGGTGCGTCGTTGTGTAGTTTGATCGACTTGATTCTCAGGGAGTTGGTCGATTTTAGTTGTGTCCGTTACACCGGATACACTGGATTCATCTTCACTGTCGGTCAGCATAGAAGAGGAGTAACCAGCAGGGTTAACAGCTTGAACGCCTCCTTCAACCGGACCATAAACACGTTCAATACCGCTCGAGGCCATATCTATGCCAAACAGAATGATGAGCGCAACCGCTCCTCCAACCAGAGCCATCTTCATCGATTGACGACGCATTTAGATTCTCTCCCCTATGATTAAACTATTTGTTCAATTTCGATACCGGCGGCGCTGACACTTTCGCTGAATCCCAGTAGATATCTGAGATGATCTTCGCAAGCACATCAATGGTCCGATAGGATTCCTTGAGCGTGTTGTCGACTCCGCCAACTTCGATCAGAACGCTGTCCGGCGAGAGCGATTGATTATATTCCCCATTGCCGCTGGCAGTCGTTTTACCCAAAATCCCGCGCGACAGTCCCGGATATTTCTTCTCCAGCGCTTCATGCATACGGTTCGCCAATGCTTCATTCTGCTTCCAATTGGGATTGGCCAGCCCGATGATGAAGAAAACTTCTGCATAGGTTTCACCGTTTATGGTGATGGTCGTATTCTTCCGTCGCAGGGAATCTCGGTGAATATCGAAGAAGAATTGGAGATTGTTATTTTTGGCCATCGCATCGACGACCGTTTTCTTCGAATACTTATAGGATAGGAGCCAATTGTAATTTTTAATCGCCGTTACATAATCCGTGGAAGATTGTTGTGCCCCAATGCCGCTTTTCTCCAGTTGAAAAGCAAGACGTTTGCCCAGCAGCGTAATGTTCTTCACGGGCGATTCGGCGTATTTCTTGCTGCTGATTTCCGGAAACCAGGATTCGCGGCTATGAGAATGGTAGATAAAAACGACCTTCTTACCCCCGGTTGTCGGAGTTGCCGGATTAACCGGCTCGACTTGCTCCGGATCTGAATCCGGCTTCGTATCACCCGGCGTCTTCACAGGCGTCGTCGGCTGTTCACCTGTTCCTGCCTCACTGTCATCAGGTTCGGTTTGATCGGGCTGCGTGTTGCCTGTTTCATGATCCGGCCTGCCCGAATCCGTAACCGGCAGACCCGATCCTTCACCGGTAACTTCCTCTTGGCCCGGAATCGAATCGTGATCTCCCGATTCAACAACTGCATCTGTACCTGTTCCCGGTCGCAGGATGACTGTCGTGTCGCCGCTCATTCCGGGATATTGGCTTGCCAGCAAGCTCCTCGGATCCTCCGGATTAATGTCGGTCAATAGCCGGAACAGAAACGTACTGATCTGTCTGCCGTTAATGGCTGTTCTCGGTGAACCGTCGCTTGTGCCCGGCAATTCCATCGACAGCATGTCTTTGAATAATCCGCCGGATACCGCTGCCGCGAAACCTTTCATCGACGATACCGGCGATGACGCGGCGTTCTGATGCACAATCGCACCAATTCCTACTACAAGGACAAGGATCATCGATCCCAATGACAACAACGCAAAGGTACGGCCTGCTACTAGCAGCTGACGCAAACGCATGCTGCCTTTAGCAAGGTTCAGGGTCACAATCCATCGTTTCATTCCGTGTACTCCTCCCAGTTCCAATTGTGGCATTGGTTCATCGCGCACTAGGCTAGTATCACTTTATGAGGCAAGCCGATTTAATAGAACCGAAAGTTTAATAGAGTTTGGAGCATTGCTAGATTAGTAGAGTGATAGCAAATGAATAGAGTTGGTGAAGGATCATCGGACCACAAAAAAAGAAGAGCACCTGAGTGCCCTTCTCACGCAACGCGAGTGGCTCGATTCAATAACTTAGTGTGTATAAGCTGCTACATTCGACTTATCCACTGCCTCGTGCAGTGCAGCATTGAGCCCGCTGGCAACGATGTTGGCGATATCCTCAATGAACTGGTCAATTTCCTTGGGTGTTACGAGCAGATCATGGCCAAGAGGCCCGAGCGCTTCACGGACAAGCTGAAGCCGCTCATTCTCGTCAATCGAATCCAGCAAACCTAGGAAACCGTCCGCTTTGCCCGCCGCATGTTTCTTCAAATGCTCCCGCATAAGATCAATGCTGTTGCTGACAATTGTCGATGCATACAGCACGGTCGGAACACCGATCGCCACAACCGGCACTCCCAGAATTTCCTTCGTAATGCCGCGCCGCTTGTTCCCAATGCCTGAACCGGGATGAATACCGGTATCCGCAATTTGAATCGTCGTGTTAACCCGCTCAAGTGCTTTGGACGCCAGCGCATCAATCGCAATGATCAGATCCGGCTTCGAGCGATCTACGATTCCTTGTACGATGTCACTCGACTCAATTCCGGTTATCCCTAGCACACCAGGCGCAACCGCGCTTACATTTCGGTAGCCAGGCGCGACCTCATTAGGCATCAGCTCGAAGAAGTGACGAGTCACAAGTGCATTCTCAACCACAATCGGACCGAGTGCATCCGGCGTAACATTCCAGTTGCCAAGTCCGACGATTAAGACGTTCGCCGTCTTACTAATGCCAATCCGCAGAAGAAACTCCGCAAATTCCTGTGCCAGCTTCGTAGCCACGCGGTCTTGCAGCACGGTGTCCTGCTTGCGCAGCTCCGGCACTTCGAAGGTCACGTAGTGACCGATCATTTTGCCCATAATGCGGGAGCCTTCCTCAGTTGTTACTTCAAGTCTCGTGATGGTAATACCGTCATCCTCCGATACTTCGGAGAGAACACCGGGTACCGGACCGTTCCCTGCTGCCTCTGCATATTCCTTCGCTTCAAGCGCCAAATCGATCCCCACGTTAAACTCTTGCAGATCAAGCTCACTCATGTTATAAGGGCGCTCCTTCCATCCGTTTGTGTCTAGTTTGCGATAGAGAACCTCTAATTATGCGGTTACGGCCCGGAATACATGGATTCAGTCATGCGCGAGCTATTGCTTTTTGGTTTTGCCCGTGATACACTATGTCAAGTTGTGTTGTTACAAAGGGATTGTCCCTTTTTACAGGAGGTGAATGCAATGCCAAACATTAAATCCGCAGTCAAACGCGTTAAAACGATCGAGAAACGCCGCGCTTTGAACGCTTCGCAAAAATCAGCTCTTCGCACGGCCGTTAAAACTGCTGATCTAGCTGTTGTTGCTACTGATGTCGATGCTGCTAAAGCAGCTCTGATCAATGCTACAAAAAAGCTGGATAAAGCTGTAACTAAAGGCCTGATTCATAAAAATGCAGCTGCTCGCAAGAAGTCGCGCCTGGCTAAAAAGCTTAACGCACTTAGCGCACAAGCCTAATCAATCAAACGAAAGTCCTGCTCTTACGCCTTGTGCGTAAAAGCAGGACTTTTTTTATGTTCTTCTTATGCGGCAAGCGAGAGCAGGAACAGCTCCAGACCCAGCGTCTTATCAATACGACCTGTCTTCATGCCGTAATCCAGCTCTGCCAGCTTGTTCAGATGTTTGCCGAGCGTTTGAGTGGAGAACCGTTTGGCCTTCTCAGCGGCTAACTTGACGACGTAAGGATGCAAGCCCAGCTGCCCTGCCATCTGCTGAGGAGAATAATTATGCTGCTCCAGCTCCTTCACCTGCAGCATAATGCGAAATTGCCTCGCAATTAACGCTGCGATCTTAATGGGCTCCTCACGGCGCAGCAGCAGCTCTCCATATAATTTAAGCGCTCGGTCCACCTGCAGCGATGCCATAGCATCAATAAGCGCGAAGACGTCTTCTTCTACCGTCGAGGCAATCAACTGCTCGACATCACTGCTGCTGATGGAGCCGCCGCTGCCGGCATGTAAACAGAGCTTGTCCACTTCATGCGCCAGCTGCTGCATATTGGTCCCCGTGCGCGCCAGAAGCAGCTGTGCGGCATCACGGCTCATGCCACGACCCTGTTCCTCCGCTCGCTTAACCGTCCATTGCAGAAGCTCATTTTCTTGAAGCTCTTGGAACGGTATTAATGCATCCTGCTCCTTCAGCAGCTTCACAACCTTACGACGTTCATCCAGCTTCTCGGCCATCACCTGAAACACGATGACACTGCTCTCACAGGGCTGCTTCAAATAAGCGATCAGCGCGTCTGTCCCATGCTCAAGCTTGCCTTCTTTGCCTTGAGCCGCAGCGAGAACGGAGGAATCCCGAATAAGCACCAGCTTGCGCGATGCGAAGAAAGGCAATGTTTCGGCCTCTGCCACAGCCTCTTCTATAGGTGTTTCCGACGTATCGAATTTAACAAGACCAAGCTCTCGCTCTTCAGCCGGCAGCAGCTTGTCCGTCAAGGTCGACACAAACTGCCGCATGCGATATCTGTCTTTCCCGTACAGCACATAGACGGGGCGGATCGTTCCCGCTTTCAGTTCCTTCATGACATCCTTCATTTCCACGGCATAAGTCCCCCTTTAAACCACCAACCCTACGATAGCGCCATTTTGCAAAAAACGCAACAAAGGGATGAAGTCAGCTTGCGACTCATCCCTTTGTCCCCGAACATCTATATAAACACTCGCTAGCAAACGGTCCATGGTACCGGCTGCGAATGGTCATACGACGTCAAGGTGCCGTCCTATGACTGGTTTCCTGCTCCCTACACCATACGCGAACATCCCGTAAAGTGTGCAATCAACCGCCATATTATTTAATAGATTGTACTTGTTGCTCGGTTGCTTTCTTGGGATCTACGGCATAAACCTGTTTAACCCCGTCGGCGTCCGCTGCCTCATACGTCAACACCGAACTGTCATCGGACCACTTCAAATTCGAAATGCCGGTACGTTTCACACCTTGGAAAATCATTAAGCTGTCTTGAACGGTGTAAATGCGAACGGTATCCTCCACAATAAAAGCTTGGTACATATCGTCCGGCGAGATTGGCGAAGCCATGATCATGCTGGAAGCCCCAAAATCAGTGCTCTTATTGTTTGCCGACGTATTCGCATTATCCGACTTGCTGTTATCTCTCCGATCCTCGGCAGCACTGTCCGTAGCAGCGGTATTACCGGAACCGGAACCCGAGTCAGAATCACTTGAACCGGATACCTCGTAGTTAGGTGACTGGCCCTTCACAGCAGGTGCTCCATCATCCGTATCGGTTGTGAGCGGAGGCATCGTTTCACCATTCGGATCCACGTTGCGGCTCTCTGACTTCATCAGCGGCTTCTCATCGGACACGGAAGCCAGCGGCGCGGCAGCTTCAGTCGTAATCTCATTGATTGTAGCTGCATCGTTCGTCGTCTCTTCCGACTGACTGATACTGGCTGAAGAATCGGCTGAAGATGTATTCTGAGCCGTATCATAAGTATTCGAAGAATCTGCGGCCATGTCCTTTGCTGAATCGTTCATCGAGCGGCTTGGGTCGTAGTTGACGATAAACAGTCCCGCTATGATACCTGCTGCTATAATGCCGCCAATTGCACGAATCGAGAATCGGTCCGTCCATCTTCTCTTCTCCGTGCTTGGCGCAATTCGTCTTGGCATTGCCGATTGGTTCACATCACGGTCTTGCATTGGAATATCGCCTTGAATGGTATCTTGAGCGACTTGAAGCTCTGCCAGTCGTGGCAGTATCGCATCCACTAAACTGTAGCTCGGCGTGACCCTCGGCAGGTTGGTTAGTCCGGAGGAAAGCAATTCAAGCCGTTCAAGCATGGCTGCACATTCCGGGCAATGCCGTGTATGAGTCATCAAGAATTCGGCTTCCTGCTCATCCAGATCGCCGTCAAGCTGCCTTTGCATATAGTCCATCACCTCTTGACAATTCATCCTCGGACACCCCCTCTCTGATAATCATGCAGGTATGTTTGCAGCTGTTGTCTTGCCCGGAATAAATAAGATTTGACCGTATTCAGCGGCAGATCAAGTGAATCGGCGATTTCGTTGTACGAGAAATCCTGCAAATAGCGAAGAACAACAACGGCCCGATGATGCTCAGGCAGTTTGTCGATCGCTTTGCGGATATCCTGCACAGCATAGGAAGTAAGAACTTCCTCCTCAACCGATTGATTATCCTTGAACACCATTTCATGCTCGTCAATGGACACAGTCGGTTTGGTTCGACGAAACTTATCGATACATATATTAGTGACAATCCGCTGTACCCAAGTTTTAAACTGGGCTTTCTCTTCATAGCTGCCGATTTTCGTATAAATACGAATAAGTGCTTCTTGAGCCGCATCCATCGCATCCTGCTCATTGCCTACAATATAATAGGCTGTCCGGTAAACATGATTCTCAATCTCGCGCAATAGAGAAATAAGAGCGTCGCCATCGCCGGCTTGTGCGGCTTTAATAAGGCCTGGCTCTACCACGGAGGATCCCCCCTTGCAACCTTTCAGACGGAAAGGTTCGTTATAATGTTGCACCAAGCCTAAACAATTCTTTATAAAAATTTAAGCTGTTGTCATAAAACCAAATGAAATGAAATGGACAAGTGCCGAAAAAGTGCGGATAATCGCCGTTTCTGGGCCGATCGGCACACATCTTACTACGAGAATTCATGGAGAACGATGCATTTCGCTTCAATTTTTGAGAAATCATGAAGGAAAACATACTATTCAAAATGATAGCAGAAAATAGAACAACCGTACACCCTACTAGAAATTACCAGCGGGAGTACGGCTATAGGACTACGTAACGAAAATCAGTATTGCGCTTGCCAGTCAACCAAGTTTCGGCAAGGTTTTCCATGAGCGCTGTAGTGCTTTAAGTTATCGAGCACGATCGATAATGCTCGATCCATATAATAAGGCGTATTGCCTGTTTCATGCGGGGTTAGAACAACATTCTCCATGTTCCACAGCGGATGCTCCCGCGGCAAGGGCTCCTGCTCAAATACATCAAGTCCCGCTCCCGCGATCCGTTCGAGCTGTAAGGCATCAACCAGGGCTGCTGTATCCGTTGTGCCGCCTCTGCCAATATTAATGTAAATCGCGGATGGCTTCATCACCGCAAACTGTTCCTTGCCTACGATATGCCTCGTTTGCGAAGTCAGCGGCAAGCAATTGACGATGTAATCGCTTTGTGCGAGAACTTCATTTAATTGTTCGATGGTGTACATACGATCTACCCATTCGGCCGGTTCGCCAGACTTGCGAACACCGAGCACGTTCATGCTGAACGCCTGAGCCAGCTTAGCCGTTTCAAGTCCAATCGCGCCGGTACCGAGTATAGCGATGGTTTTCCCATGTGCTTCCCCCATACGCTTCGACGGTTTCCATGTTTGCGTTTGCTGGTTGCGAATTGCGATATGTACGCTTCTTGTCAGGGAGAGCAGCATGGCAAAGATCGATTCCGATATCCCGTTCGGATGAACACCGGAAGCCTGCGTCAATGTGACGCCGAGCGATTGGAGCCGATCCAGCGGGATGTGGTCGACACCCGCACCTAAGTTTTGCAGCCACCGAAGTGGAATGTCCTCCGCATGAATGATTTTGAGCACATCGCGATTCCAGCCCAAAATCACTTCTGCCTTCATTAGAGCCGCTCTTGCTTCATCGGCGTCTAAGCCGCTAACTGATAAATAATCCAGACTTGGACAAGCCTGTTGTATGGCCTTCACCTGTACTTCGTCAAAAGGATGTACGGACACAATCGTTCCCATGCGATGATCCCCTTCCCAAACCGTTCTTTGCCACAGATTACCACCGCTCCGAAGTCGATGTCAAACGGATAAAGTTCGGGAAGGTTTGATTCTCAGCCCAATCTCAGTATAATATGAGGTAGACAAGCGCACGAAAGGAGTCCTCCACGATGACTAAGACCAGCAATTGGTTTGACGATTATTTGGACCTCTATAACTTTGCCAAGCAGCTCGGCGATCAGCAGTGGCAGGAAGAGCTGCTCGAAGCGATGCGTCACAAGGATGCATTGGACCGCGAAGAGGCTGTACGAAGTGCCAAAGAAGAGCTGTGGCATAAGTTCAATACGATCAACCATCAAATGATGGATCTGCTTGCACAAATGAAGCAGAGCAGCGATCCCGCCGAAGAAAGCACGATACGCGAGCTGATCGGAACCTTGAAGCTTCAGCGCATGGATTTGGCGAAGAAAATTAAATCGCTTCACTAATCGGTTAAATAGATACAAGACTAATTAAATACAAAATAAATGCGTTTCCCCGGTGCCTTGCAGCTTGTCTGCTAGGAGTCGGGGATTTTTTCTCTTCGGGTGATTGCTTGATCCGGGCTGATTCGAAATTGGATCTCGCCATTCCGATCCGTGCGGCTTGTTTGGATATTTGCACTCGCCAGCCGATCCATCACAACTTGAGCCGGATGACCGTAGGTGTTGGTTCTCCCGACGGAGACGACTGCCCACTTCGGCCTCCAATAGTTCAGCCACAGCTCGGAAGTCGAAGTTTTGCTGCCATGGTGGGAGATTTTCATGACGTCTATGAAGGGATTAAGCGGCGACGACGATTCAACATCATGGGATTGAAGCTGCTCCAAGAGCAGCTCCTCTTCTTGCACGTCGGCATCTCCTGCGAACAGGAACCTGCGGTTGTACAGTTCGATGAGTAAAGCTGCGCTCTGCCCGTTCTGCTCGTCTTCCTCCACGATAGCCTGGTCGGAGCCTGACGCCAAACCGAGCACTTGGATTGTTGTGCCGGAGTCGACCCGCCATTCCAAGCCCGTCGTACTCTTGTAGAGCGGAATGTCCGCCTCCAAGGCTGTCCGCAGCAGCGTTACCGCATCCTCGGAAGCTTTCAATGTGCCGTTCCACATGATCGCCTTTACTTTGATCTCGCTTATCACCGCCTGCAGTCCTTTAATATGGTCGCTGTCGAGATGCGATAGGACGAGCAAATCCAGCTGGTGCACGCCTCGTTTCTGCAGCAGCGGCACGAGAAGCTTGCGGCCAACCTCATAGGGATCTTTTCGTATCCGCCAGGCCTCTTTATTGCCGAATTGAACGGCTCCTCCCCCATCAATTAGAATATGTTTTCCTTTCGCAGTACGAATCAAAATCGCATCGCCTTGTCCGACATCGATATAATCGACATACGCATGGCGGTCTCTGAAATCAGGGAAATAGGCCCATAATAGAAGAAAACTTAAGCCTGCGGCCGTGAGAGACAGCAGAACGAACCTTCTGCGGTGAGAATGCGGCGATTCGAATGAAGACATATCTATGAACGGGATTGCTTGCAGTTCTACCAGCTTATCCGAATCCGATCCTAAACCCGTTGACGAACTTGTTTCCGACTCTGGCTGCTGAAGACGCCGCTTCAACCTGCCAAGCCATACAAAACAGATCCATAACATGCCGTAGTAACTTACCACCCACCCGAGCGGCGGGGTTGCCCAAATCATTCGAAAGCTGTTCCAGCTGCTCAGCCTTGTAACAAATGCAAACGTCAATTCGTTGCCAATGGCTGTCACCTGCGACAGCAGCGAACCGGCAGGATGCCATAACGCACCGAGCAGCATCGAAGCGCCGCCAAGCGGCATGACGATGAAGCTGATGAAAGGAACAAGTACTAGGTTCGCGCCGATCGAGAGCAGATGTACCGCGTTGAAATAGTAGATGGTGACCGGCAGCGAAACGAGCTGTGCGACCACAGTGACCGTGAGCAAATCAAGTAGGGAGCGCGCCCACCAGCGCTTCCCGGCAGGCAAGCAGCCGCGCACAGGCGGCACGCCGAGAATGAGACCCGCCGTTACGAGAAACGACAGCTGAAAGCCGACGTTTCCGAGCATGTACGGGTCGAAGGCGAGCATGAGCAGCGCGGCGGCGGCCAGGAGGTGCAGCCCGTCGCCGAGCTTGTGCAGGCGGGCTGCACCTAGGCCGAGCACGGCCATAATGCCGGAGCGTACGACCGACGGCGAGGCTCCGGCGAGGAGCACGTACAGCGGCACCGCCGCCATGAGCAGCAGCAGCATACGCTCCCGGGTCATTCGCGCTAAGCGCAGCAGGCCGCCGAGCATATAGAGGAACACGGCGACGTGCAGGCCGGATATGGCCAGGATGTGCGTGAGTCCCAGCTGCGCAAACCGGCGGTACACAGTGGGATCGAGATCGTCGCTTATGCCGAGGACGAGGCCTTTCATGTAACCGGACTGGAGGTCCGGATACAGCTTGTCCATTTGCGCCCCAAGCGCGGCGCGCACGTCATCGACATAACGGAGCAGCGCAGCAGCCGACCAGCGTGGTCCGGCGCTTATCTGCACCGAGGCAGCCCCATCCACGCTGAACTGCCAGTGGATGCGCTGGCTGTTCATATAACTGCGATAATCGAAGCCGCCGAAATTCGTGGCAGCCATAGGCGCGGACAGCTCACCGGCAGCCGACATTTGCTGCCCTCGCTTCCACGAAGCTGCCTTAACAAGCTCAGCCTCAGCCGCTAATCGTACTTGAACCTGCATTCCTTCACCGCCGAGCTGCACAGGACTGTTTCCTCCGCCGCCCTGCACAACCTCATCCACAGCAACGCGGAACCGAACCTGATCACCGTCAATCTCCACCGGTGAACTAATAATCCCTCTGATCTCCGCCCCGAACATGGCGGAGCCCACAGGAATAGCCTCATAAGCAAGAGCCTGCAGTTCTGGCAGCGCAGTGACATTCCGCGAATCCATCCATATCCGCTCTCCTGCAGCAGCCACATAAGCTGCCAAACATGCTGCGGCAAGCGGCCATGATGCACGTTTCAGCAGCCCCAGCGCGAGCATGGCAGCAAGCAACGCGGCAGCGGTCAAATAAACGCCGCTGTCCTTTAATCCCGCAGCTGCACTTGCTCCCAGCACCCAACACACCGTAAACCAGATGAGCGGTCTTCGCGCCATCATCCGCCCATCCCCCCTTCCACATCATGCAAACAACAAAAAACCTCCGCCCATACCCGCGAAAGCAGCCGATTAAGATCATCCACAGAGGACCACCACACAGCTCTCTTCCTTAGGCACAGTTCGAAGGTTCTTCCCCACTTGTGCTGTTGATTAACCAATCACATTCATACCTGCCTGAGCCGGCGGCTCATAAGCAGCAAGATTGCGAAATACAATCCCTTTCAAACTCATAAGTGAAGCTACCTTATCGCTGTCCTTGGCATATGCACGATGATATACAATCTCGCGCACACCGCTGTTAGCAAGCATATTCGCACAAGTCCAGCAAGGCTGATCCGTCACATAAACGGTCGAACGCTCACGGTCAATCCGATCTGTGAAGAGAAGCAAATTTTGCTCGGCATGAATCGTACGAATGCAGCGCTGCTTCTTCACCATTTGCTCGACCTCACCGACTTGCGTCATCTCAAACTCCTCAACGATCATGCAGCCATCCTCTGAGCAGTCCGCAACCCCCATAGGCGCGCCGTTATAAGCCGTACCAAGCAGCTTCTTTCCTTGTACCAACACAGTACCGACATGTCGGCGCGGACAACGTGAGCGGGTAGAAACCATATACGCAATATCCATAAAATAAGTATCCCAGTCTTTTCTGGCGCTGTCTTGAACCTCTTCTGCCATTTCTGTAGCTCTTCCTCCTTGTGCATCCATGCGATCTGCATCCGCAAGCTGCACGCTGATTCCTATCATGCAAAATATCATCTATGCCTCTCATACATTCCGGGGGCACAAGTACGGGCTTGGGAACGTATGATCATTAATAAGCGAATACTTACTGCCTTCTTCGTGCGTCAATAATAGCAATAACTTCCCGATATTTCTCTTATTGTCGCATAATCACGGATGGAGAACAATGGAAGATTTCATTTTCTCAAGCAGCTTGGGGCCTATGCCTTTCACGCGAAGCAGGTCGTCCGCGCTGCTATACAATCCGTTTTTCTCACGGTCCTCAATAATCGATTTGGCCTTGGCGGCCCCTATACCCGGAATCGCATCCAGCTCGCCAACCGTCGCGTGGTTGATATCAATCTTCCCGCCAGTCGTCTCGGATGAACGCACCTCTTCCTCCTTACCCACAACAGCCGGCTTTGCATCAGCAGATACCGCTTCCGGTACTGTCTCTCGAATATTCGAGTTAACTGGTTGTGGAGCTGTCACCTCAGGTGCAGGCTTCACACTGTGCAATTGCTTGTCGGCTATTCGTTGCTCAAGCGGCTTTAATGCCAAATCCACCTCATCGTTAACCGAAACCCAGCCCGGCGGCTCCTCAGCCTTCGGATGTAAAATAGCTGTCACAGCCAATAGGATTGCGGCTAGAATCAAAACGAGAATCAGCAGCTTTTGCCAATCCAATCGGCCTGATTTGGTATGCAGCATACCAATACTCCCTCCCCGATTTAGAAAACTTTGTAATTTTTAACGTTATTGCTGGTCATGATGGCCTTGCTTCCCGGCATAACGTAGTAAGAGCACCACAACGACTTTATAGAGCCATTTACCCATTACTGTGTTAAAGCTGCGCTGATCGCCTTATAGCGCATAGGAGGGATTGCGATGAATGTCGGATTTATCGGGATTGGAAGCATGGGCAGCTTGCTCATCGATACGTTTATCGGATCGGGAGCTTTGAAGCCGTCGCAAATAACAGCCAGCAACCGCACTCTAGCAAAAGCAATCTGCTTAGCTGACCGCCATCCCGGTCTTCAGGCTGTCCCTTCGAACCGCGACGCCGTCATCGATCAGGATCTGATTTTTCTTTGTATCAAACCTATGGAGTTCAAGAACGTCATCGATCAAATTCGCGATGTCATCTTGCCGCAGCAGATTATCATCTCGATCACAAGCCCGGTCATGATTGAGCAGTTGGAAGAGTCGCTTCCTTGCAAAATAGCGAAAGTCATTCCGAGCATCACAAACTATATGTGCAGCGGTGTATCCTTGTGTATGTTCGGCGACCGGATGACCGATGCCGATAAGAATCGCTTAAATCATCTGCTCTCCTATATCAGTGAGCCAATGCCGGTCAGCGAGCAGCATACGCGCATCGTATCGGATTTATCCAGCTGCGGCCCAGCCATCATGTCGTACCTCCTTCAGCGCTTCATCGACGCAGCTGTAGAGGAAACCAACATCCCGCGTGAAGAGGCGCGTATCGTTGCCAGCGAAATGCTCTTAGGTACTGGCCAGCTCTTGACGGCAGGCGGTATGTCTCCGGAGGAACTGCAACGGCGTGTATCCGTGCCTGGCGGAATTACCGCACAAGCACTCGCGCTGCTCAATCGTGAGATGGACGGCGTGTTCAACCGACTTATTCGTGCAACACATGCCAAATACAACGAAGATTTAGAACGTGTGAAAGTATCCTTATACGGCAAAGAGGTGAACGGCCCTTAACGCATGCTTTGCGTTAAGAGGTCGCTCACCTCTTTCTTATTATTAGTGAATTCGGATAGAACCCACGCCTAATTAGCCTACTACGATATTAACCAGCTTGCCTTTAACGACGATTAGCTTACGAACGGTCTTCCCGGCGATTGCTTCCGCGACCTTCTCGGACTCCTTCGCGATTCGCTCCATCTCTGCTTCTTCTGTATCCGCAGCAATAGAAATACGCTCTACGATCTTCCCGTTCACTTGTACGACGATTTCGACTTCTTGGTCAACCGTCAACGCTTCATCGAAAGTCGGCCATGCCGCATAAGACAAAACATCCGTACGGCCCAGCTTCGACCACAGCTCTTCCGCAATATGCGGCGCCAGCGGTGAAAGCATTTGAACAAAGCTCTCCATGGCTTCACGAGGCAAGGATTCCGCTTTGTAAGCATCATTGACGAAGATCATCAACTGGCTGATCGCCGTATTGAAGCGAAGGTTCTCGTAATCATCGGTGATCTTCTTCACGGTACGGTGCCAAGTACGTTTGAACGCCTCGGTAACTTCACCGCTGCCGCCGACTTTCTCGGCAAGCTCGCCGCTATCCGTTACGAACAAGCGCCATACGCGAGCCAAGAAGCGGTACATGCCTTCTACGCCGTTCGTGTTCCAAGGCTTCGTCGCTTCAAGCGGACCCATGAACATTTCGTACATGCGCAGGGTGTCTGCGCCGTATACGTTTACGATATCGTCCGGATTGATTACGTTGCCGCGTGATTTACTCATTTTCTCATTGTTGGTGCCCAAGATCATCCCTTGGTTGACGAGCTTGTGGAACGGCTCTTTGGTATCGACTACGCCGATATCGTAGAGCACTTTATGCCAGAAGCGTGCATACAGCAAGTGAAGCACGGCATGCTCAGCGCCGCCGATATACAAATCGACTGGAAGCCACTCGGCTTGCTTCTCTTTGGAGCACAGTTCCTTATCGTTATGCGGATCGATGAAGCGCAGGTAGTACCAGCAGCTGCCGGCCCATTGCGGCATCGTGTTCGTCTCGCGACGGGCACGCAAACCCGTTTCCGGATCGATTGTTTCTACCCACTCCGTAACATTCGCAAGCGGAGATTCGCCTGTACCTGATGGCTTGATTGCTTCAACATCAGGAAGCAGCAGCGGCAGTTGATCATCCGGTACCGGCTTCATTGTGCCGTCTTCCAAATGCAGAATCGGAATCGGCTCGCCCCAGTAGCGCTGACGGCTGAACAGCCAATCGCGAAGGCGGTACGTCACTTTTCCTTGACCTTTTCCTTCGGCTTCAAGCCATTCGATAGCGCGTGCAATCGCAGCTTCATTGCTGAGACCGTCCAGGAATCCGGAATTCACATGCGGACCGTCGCCTGCATAAGCTTCAGCCAGCACATCGCCGCCTTGAACAACTTCAACAATCGGCAGATCGAACTGCTTAGCGAATTCCCAGTCGCGTTGGTCATGTCCCGGAACGGCCATAATTGCACCCGTGCCATAACCGGCAAGGACGTAATCGGCAATCCAGATCGGAACAAGCGCACCGTTCACCGGATTGACTGCATAAGCACCCGTGAATACGCCGCTCTTGTCTTTATTCAGATCCGTACGTTCAAGATCGCTCTTGCGCGCGGCTGTCTCTTGATAATTCTTCACGGCAGCTTGCTGCGCAGAAGTTGTAATCACATCTACCAGCTCATGCTCCGGTGCAAGTACGCAATAGGACGCACCGAACAGGGTATCGGGACGTGTCGTAAATACGACAAGCGAAGCATCATGTCCGTCGATCGCGAATGTAACTTCCGCACCTTTGGATTTACCAATCCAGTTGCGCTGCATATCTTTAATGCTCTCGGTCCAATCCAGCTCTTCCAAATCTTCAAGCAAACGTTCCGCATATTCCGTAATCCGCAGCACCCATTGGCGCATCGGCTTACGAATAACCGGATGGTTGCCGCGCTCGCTGAGGCCGTTGATCACTTCCTCATTGGCAAGAACCGTTCCAAGCGCCGGACACCAGTTAACAGGCACTTCAGCTACATACGCCAACCCTTTATTGAACAGCTGGATAAAGATCCATTGCGTCCACTTATAGTAATCCGGATCTGTTGTGCTGAACTCGCGGTCCCAATCGTAAGAGAAACCAAGCGATTTAATTTGACGGCGGAAATTGTTGATGTTCTTGACCGTAATCTCACGCGGATGCTCACCTGTATCCAGTGCATGCTGCTCAGCCGGTAAGCCGAATGCATCCCAGCCCATCGGATGAAGCACGTTATAGCCTCGCATTCTCTTATAACGCGAGACGATATCTGTTGCGGTATAACCTTCCGGATGGCCGACATGAAGTCCCGCTCCGGATGGATAAGGGAACATATCAAGCGCGTAGAATTTCGGTTTCCCTGCATCCTCGGTCGTCTTAAACGACTTGTTCTCATCCCAATGCTTCTGCCATTTCGGTTCAATGACTAAAGGGTTATACCCCTGCTCTTGGCGTTCCTGTGTCATACGAATTGCCTCCCTATTCTCTCTTCCATGCCAATCCAGTCTTTCTCAGAAAACAAAAAAACTCCCGTCCCTAGCGACAACGCTAGGGACGGGAGACTATTCTCCCGTGGTACCACCCTAGTTAGCAAACGACATGCTTTGTCGCTGCTCACTCTTTGCCCTTAACGCAGGCGAAACGGCACGTTTACCACTGCAATCGTGTTCACGCGCGGCTCCAAGGCGAGTTCACTTCACGTTGGTCCGGCTTGCACCTACCGCCGGCTCTCTGTTCCAAACGCTGCTAAAGCTACTGCTCCTCTTCAACACCTAAATAGATAGTTCGATTATAATGAAGCGAATCCTGTCATGTCAAGGCATAGAACGCCCGGAATCGGTCATATTCACTTGATTGCCGCAAAAAACAGCCGTTCTGATTCCGAATCAGCCTCATTCATCGTAAAATCCGCAAATTGATCTACACGGCTGAAGCCTGCCATTAGCAGTGATTCCCGAATCCACTCCGCGTCATACGCCCGCTGGACGTGTATCTCCTCGATGCGAGAATAACTGTTGTCTCGCGAGCCGCTCTCCTGCGCAAATATCGTAAGCCGATGCTCGATTTCTACCCGCTCTTCATCAAGCTCGCACGTCCAGATGTAAGCCACATCCGGTTCATCGAGTACAAACGGCTGCTCCGCAGCATACCTGGCTAACGTCTTCGGCGCATGAACATCAAAGAGGAACAACCCCCCGGTCTTCAAGCCCTCATAGGTGGCTTGGAAAGCAGCTTGAACTTCATCTTCCTCCGTCAGATAGTTGATACAATCGCAGAATGAGATGACGGAGTCGACCTGTTCGCCAATCTCCCACTCGGTCATATCCTGCTGAAGCCAAGTAATCGTGCCGCCGCTGCGTGAAGGTTCATCCCCCCATTTGCTTTGCCCAATAGTCAGCATATCGGAGGAAAGATCAATCGCGAAGACTTGGTGACCGCTTCGTGCCAGAGGAATCGCAATGCTTCCTGTTCCGCATCCCAGATCAACGACGGTCTTCGGCGTTCCGTACCGCGTCCAGCAATCCTCTGCAAACTTCAACCACTGCGGATACGGCATCTCTTCCATCAGCCTGTCATATACGGAGGCGAAATGCCGATAGGCTTCCATCTCTATTCCCCCGCGTCTTCCGAGGTTGCCGCAGAATGCGTCGTAACCGCCGCCGTCGCTGCTTGTTCAGTCAGCTTCGTCCAGCTTCCCTCTTGGACTACGAGTCCTTCGCGCATCAGCTTACCGATCGCTCGTTTGAACGCACCTTTGCTGATGCCGAATTTCTCCTTAATGATCTCGGCTTGCGTTTCATCCGAATATGGCATTGCGCCTTTTGGACGCTCCTTCAAGAAGGCAAGAATCCGTTCCGAGTCTTCAACCCGACCCACTTCTTTACGCTGATTCATGGACAAATTCACACGTCCATCCTCGCGAACGAAAGTGACGCGTGCTTTTACACGCTCGCCGAGTCGAAGCAATCGAGTACGCTCTTCCGCAGGGATAAAGCCGTATGCGCCAAAACCGATAACGCCGCCGTCAATCATCACGAACGAGCCGATCTTAAGCGTCTTCGTTACCCAACCCTCAACCCAGGTGTTATGCCAAGCTTGCGGCGCATGGAAGGCCAGCTCCGAGAGTTCTTCCTCGAAGGCTACCTTAGCAACAAGACGGCCGATTTTGTCATGGGCAAGAATGACGTGAACCTCGTCACCGCGTTTCGGTCGAAGCTCCTTTAGTTCCGGCTGCTCAGACAATGGCAGCAGAAGCTGACGGCCAAGGCCCATCTCGAGAAACGCACCGATTCGCGGATGAATATCCGCTATCGCGAGTCTCGCCACGGTGCCGAGCTGAATAAGAGGCGTCTTCATCGTTGCGGCAATGCGATCCTCCGAATCGAAGAACAGAAATACATCATAAGACTGTCCGATTTGCGGACGATGTCCGACAAGCTCGGTATAGTGCAGCAGCACTTCCGATTCGCCATCGGTCATGAAATAACCATAAGGCGAAACTTCTCGTGCCAGCTTAAGCTTCATCGTAGTACCGGCTATTAAACTCATGCGAATTCCACGACCTTCGCATCGGACCATAGACGTTCGATATTGTAATATTCGCGTTCTTCGCGGTGGAACACATGGACGACAACATCACCGATGTCTACCAATATCCATCTTCCTGTATCCGCGCCTTCAATCCCGCGAACACGTACGCCGCGCGATTCCGCTTGTTTGCGAATTTCCGTTGTAATGGCTTGCACCTGCACGTCCGAATTCCCGTGACAGATAACAAAATAGTCCGCTACAAGCGAGATGTTCTTCAAGTCAAGCGCGATTACATTTTGCGCTTTCTTATCGTCAGCAGCCTTAACTACAAGCTTGAGCAGCTCGTCGGAATGAACCGTCATAGCCCCGCCTCCCGTATCTTTAGTAGTAAATCATTGCGCGCAGCAACTGTCAGCGGATAAATCCGTTTTCCCTGCTGCAGCAAATACGTAATCGTTGAATCAAAACCTGCAACAAGCGCGCGTTCCACGCTATGCTCTGCTAATTCCCGAATGGCTTGCACAGCGGGAAAATCGCGACCCGGCTCCATATAGTCAGCCAAACAGACGACCTTATCCAGCGAAGTCATCCCCTCGCGACCGGAGGTATGGTAACGAATCGCATCCAGAATTTCAAGGTCTGTGACACCATAATCGCGCTTGGCGACGAACGCTCCTACAGGCGCATGCCACAGTTCTTTATCAAACGCCAGTAAATCTGCGGGAAGTCCTTCTTCCCGAATGATCGCTTCCATGCGGGAGGTGGCCCAATATTTGGCGACATCATGCAGAATAGCTGCCTGCTCTGCCTTTATGGGATCGGCGCCAAACCGCTCAGCAAGTATAACGGAAGTCTCCATTACGCCAACTGTGTGTGTCCATCTCCGCTCCGGCATCTCGGCTTGTACCCTGGCAATCATCTCATCACGATTCATAGAGATTGTTCCTTCTGATGAACGAATATACCTTCTCCGGAACAAGGAATCGAATCGACCGACCCTGCGCACGTCGATTCCGGATATCTGTCGATGAGATACCAATCTGCGGCATCTCAATCATAGTCAGCCTCTCCTGCAGAAACGCGGGAAGTTCGTCTGCCTTCAGCTCTTCACCGGCTCTGCGTACACCGATAAAGCGAACCAGCGCTGCCAATTCTGCGATTTGATGCCACTGCGGCAAGTCATTGACGCGGTCCGAGCCGATGATAATGCTGAACTCCCTGCCGGGATACAGGTCCATGAGCGATTTGACGGTATCGATCGTGTAACTGGTGCCTTCGCGCTCCAGCTCAACGTCCATCCCGCGGAAATGAGGTTGGAAGTCAATGGCACGGTACACCATTTCCAGCCTAGTTTGTCCGTCAGCAAGAGGTCCGTTTTCTTTGAGAGGCGGATGACCGGCAGGAATAAACCATACCTCGTCCAGTCCGCAAGCTTCACGTGCCGATTCGGCAGCAAGCAAATGGCCATAATGAATGGGGTCGAACGTTCCGCCCATAAATCCCACTTTAATCAACGACATGACTCCTCTCGCCTTAGCCGAACCTGCCCTTAAGGAAGCTCGATTGTTTTGTTATCTTTTGATTCTTTGTACAATACGATTGTTTTGCCGATGACTTGAACAAGCTCGGAGCCGGATTCTTCCGCGATCCATTGGCCTACTTCTTTGGGGTCATCCATACAATTGTTCAGTACAGAGACTTTAATTAATTCACGAACCTCAATCGCTTCTTCGATGTGGCGAACGAGATGATCGTTTGTGCCGCCTTTGCCTACTTGAAAAATCGGCTGTAAATGATGCGCAAGCGAGCGCAAATGACGTTTTTGTTTACCTGTTAGCATGTGTGATTCCTTCTCTCGTCAAATTAGCTTGAAGTAAGAAGAAACGGCTGTCGCCATACTTTGGCGGCGCAGTAAGTTTCTTCTCGTTAAAAATATAAGCGAAGTATAAAAAACGATATACTTCCTTATATTTCGAGCAGCGCTTCCAGCACGGTCTCCCGCATCGCGGCAACCGGAGCCGGACGGCCCGTCCAATATTCAAAGGCGTATGCGCCTTGATAAATAAACATCCCTAGCCCGCCGTGAATGCGGCAGCCTCGTTCTTGCGCTTCCGCGAGAAATCTCGTCGTCAGCGGGTTATAAATCAAATCGCTCGCAACCGTATCCGGCTTCAGCCAAGTACTGTCTATCGGTGTAGCCTCCACATTCGGATACATGCCAAGCGAAGTCGTATTAATAATGATATCATTCAAGCCGCAGGCTTCCTGCAACTCATCCTGTCCAATCGCGCGAATCGAAGGAACCAATGCTCGGAATGCAGCTGCAAGCTCTTCGGCACGAGCGACCGTACGGTTGGAGATCGTGATGGAGCCGACTCCTTCACGGGCCAGTGCATACAGAATGCCTCGTGTAGCGCCGCCTGCACCGATAATAAGCACATTCGCGCCGGTAAGATCCGACTTCGCCTCTTCTTTAAGCGACCGAACATAACCAAGACCGTCGGTATTGTAGCCTGTCAGATGACCGCCCGTATTCACGATCGTGTTCACAGCACCAATCGCCTTGGCGCTCTCGTCGATTTCATCGAGCAGAGGCATAATATCAAGCTTATGCGGAATCGTCACGTTAACGCCCCGAATCCCCATCGCACGTACCCCTGCTACGAAATCGCCAAGTCGGTCACCGGTAATATGAAAAGCGGTGTAAATGCCATTGATTCCGGTCTCACGAAATGCCCTGTTCATCATAATCGGCGATTTCGAATGCCGAATCGGATCCCCGATCACACTGTAGAGCACGGTATGGCTGTCCACTGCGTTGCCCATCCTTCTGTTCACTCTCCCCATGCAAGATGAATCGGCCTATTCGATTAGATCAGCGCATCACGCTGCAGCACTCGAATCCCCTTCGGTGCGAATACATCAACCAATGCGCCGCTGCTGCCATTGATATGAATCCAGCCCAGACCGGAGATAAACACATCCGTATCCGTGCCGCGTTTGATCGTCAACCGATGACGCGTCCACGCCGGCATTTCCTCTAGCTGCTCCTTAGAAGGAGGCGCGAGCATTTCGCCTTTATGTGTTTCGTACAGCTCGTCTGCACGCTCGAGTTTCGTCCGGTGCACCTGCAGCGCATTTGAGACATAGAGGGAGAAGGATTGACGATCCCCTTCTATGAAATCAAATCTCGCCAGTGCGCCGACAAACAAGGTCTGTCCCGCATTCAACTGGTAAACGAGCTGCTTAATCGGTTTATCCGGCAGCAAAGCGCCAAGCACCTCGCGCGGCACGATCTCTGTCATTCGGTGCGAATATACGATACCCGGTGTATCAATAATTTCATTCCCGTCATCCAGCGGGATATGAACCGCATCAAGCGTTGTGCCCGGGTAACGGGATGTTGTCAGCTCTCGCTCCAGATCGCTGTAGTCGCGAATCAGTCTATTGATTAGCGTCGACTTACCTACGTTAGTAGCGCCGACAACATACACATCCCGCTTCCCGCGATGTGTTCCGATGGCTTCGATAACGCGTTCAAAGCCGATATTGCGCTTCGCGGAGCAAAGCACGACATCGACAACCTTCAAGCCCTGCGCTTTCGTTTGCTTCTGCACCCAGTTAAGAATACGGTTCGGGTTGATACTCTTCGGCAATAGGTCAATCTTGTTCACGACCAGCAATACGGGATTGTTGCCCACGAATCGTTGCAAGCCGGAGATCAAGCTGCCTTCAAAATCAAACAAATCGACAATATGTACAACTAGGCTTTGCGTATTCGCAATCCCGCTTAGCAGCCGCAGAAAGTCGTCTTGATCCACGGCAATTGATGCTGCTTCATTATAGTTCTTGATTCGGAAGCATCTTTGGCAGATGGCCGGATCCTTAGCAAGCGCTGCTTGCGGAATGTACCCCAGCTTGTCCGATGATTCGGTTTGCAGCTTAACGCCGCAGCCCGCGCAAGCCAGTTTGTCTTCTTGATGGTAAGTAGTCATGATTTCTTATGTTCCTCCTCGGGCCATAGCCCTTTCTTCCGCAGACGGGACAGGGCAATGCGTTCCAGAAACCGATTGAAACGGGTCATGATTCCTTCATCATGTGGTGCGATTGGACGAATGAGAATTGTAAACAATCCCATCCTTCTTCCGCCAAGCACATCTGTCATCATTTGATCACCGATTACGACCGTTTGCTCCGCAGACAATCCAAGCTCATTAAGCGCGCGAGTGAACGCCCTTCCGGCCGGCTTCCGGGCAGCATGAACGAACGGAATATTCAGCGGATCCGCGAACTTCCCGACACGTGTTTGATTATTGTTGGATACGATGACAACCTTGAAGCCAAGATTATCGCGCACATCGTCGAGCCATTGGACAAGCTCCGGCGTAGCCAGCGGTTCTCTTGCTCCCACGAGTGTGTTGTCGAGGTCTGTAATGATGCCTCTCATCCCTTGCTCTTTCAAGGCATGCAAATTGATATCATAAATGGTATTGACGCGCATGTGCGGCAACAGCCGTTCAAACATAGTTTCGACTCCCCTGCTTATCGCTATCACGCAAACTATACCATAATTAGTGAATTTGTTGCAAAAAAGCCGCTAAAGATGCGTAAACTCACATCTTTAGCGACTTGTAAGCTCATGAAGCTCATTTATCCCAAATGCTCACGAATATGTTTCATCGTCAGCGACAAACGATCTGCTTCTTCTCTTGTCATCGTTTTATTGCTGTACATCGCTTGCTCGAATGCCACTTGAACATCACGGAAATGCGTCTGCAGCGAAGAGAGCCTTCCCGACCAGCGTGACATCGTTTCCCGGACCGTCTCATACTCGTTGTAGTCGAGTCCCTTCTTGCGGCAATACTTGATCAGACGGTTCGTTTCTCTTACAATGCGCTCATTAATCGTGGCGGAGCCGCCGCGATAGCGCTTGAATTGCGTTAGCAGTGGACGGAAGCCGAGCACTCCGATCAACAGCACAAGTACAGAGGCAGCGGTCCAGAACATCCAAGCTTTCACTTCAAAGCCATTATCTTCTGCAGGCTGTGCTTCGTTGTCCAGCTCCGGAACCGGAACTGGTGCAAGCACGGGTTCAGCCGCGTCCTTCGGTACCGCATAAGGGAATGCGAATCCGGAAGTCGCTTCGAAAGGCAGCCAGCCATACCCATTAAAATAAATCTCAACCCAAGAATGCGCATCTGCGTTTCGCACGGTGTACGTACCCGCATCGCTCTCTTCCGGTTCGATGCCCGTCATCCCTTGGAGACGCTGCATGTCCGGATCAACCGGCTTGGAGCCCGGAGAATACCCCTTCACCCATCTGGCAGGAATGCCAAGTGTGCGTGACATCACGGCAAGCGAAGTGGAGAAGTAATCACAGTAGCCCTCGCGCACTTCAAATAGGAAGGAATCGACGAAATCATCGCTCACTCGCTTCGACAAGTCCGGTGTATTGGTATAAGAGTAGGTGGCCTGCAAGTAGGAGACCAATAAGTTCACTTTATCGTAAGGCGTTGTCACTGTAGACGTTATATTCTGAGCGAGCTGTTTTACGCGAAGCGGCAACGTATCCGGCAGCTGCAAATACATAGGATCGATGTCCTTGCTTAGGGATGCCGGTGCTCCGGATTCCATTGCAGCCACATCAAGAATCGGAATCTTCGATTGAATAATGTAGCTCTCCGGATAGTTAGCCGAGCTGGTCGACTTAGAAAGCCGAAGCTCCCAGGAATCAGACATCCAATTCAGTTTAGGCAGTGATGTATTCTTCCCATTAACCGCAATGACAGATGATATCGGACCTGCTCCGAATATGACCGGATACTTATCCTTCTTCAGCATCGTTACCGTCTGATCGACAACTTCTGTATTAGTCGTTTCGGCAATGCCGCTTGGCTCCAGTTCCTGCTTGCTTTCGATGGAGCCGAGCGCCTTCTCTTTCTTCTCCTGCGGCGCTTCCGACCAGCCCTTCCCGCTATAGAGCGACTTGGTTTCGCCGCGCCAATAGCTGCGTTTGGTGGTCGTGACGGTCATGACCGGCGTGTAGTCGAATTCAAATCCGTTGCCGAGTTCATTGTCATCACGACTGTAGCCGGATTTCCCATCTGCATTGTTCTTGGCGGCAGGAACAATGATCGCCTTGTCGCCGACCAAATTCGGTATGGACTCGCCACGCGCTTCTTTCCACGCCGTATAGGGATCTGTCAAGATCGGCTTAACAGCCGGCACAAACAATCCGGCACCCATAACGAGCGTAATAATAAGCAGCATCGGCAGAAACAAACTGAGCGGATATTCAAGCAGCTGCGCCCAATTCTCCGGATGACGTTCCTTGAATCGAGAGAAGTGGCTCGCAACCAGCCAGCCAAGTCCGATGAACACAAGCCATGCGATCTCATCCCACAAGTGAATCGGTGTAAATAAGGAATCTGCTGCAGCCAGCGAAAGAATCGCAAGCCCCACTATTATCATCATATAAGCACGTTTATGACGCAGGAGCACAATCGCATGGAAGACTGCCCATACGCCAAGGCTAATCCAGATAAATGGAGTCAGTTGGTCGTACTGGAGCTTGAACCAATCCAGCCACTGCGCGGCGGACCGTTTATCTCCTTCGAATGCTACCCACATGTAACCGGAGTAAGCTGCATTAAGGCCTACCAGCGAAATGAGCTGTACGGTGCCGGAAAGCAGCTTGGATGGAATGAGCAGATTAGCGGCAACTGCCGCGAACAGAATGCCATTGACGATCGTATAGGTCTCTGACCACCAGTAGTCACCCAGACATCGAATCCATTGATAGACAATAAGTGCGGAGAAAATAGCCGATAGTTTACGATAAACGTCTGCGGAAAACCATTTGATCGCCGCACGATTGAAGGTTCTCATTACAGCTGACCTCCTTCAAGGGCATCAGGCAGCTCTTGCAGCGAACTGATCGTATGCACCGCGAAGCCGCTCTTACGCAGCAGCTTCATCCATTCGTTGCCGCGGATATCACCGGCGATGGTTCTTCCTGCAGCAGCTTTGGACTGCAAATGAATGAGGACAGGCACGACGCCTGTTCGGTTCAGCCATTCCATGGCACGAATGGTTTCTTCGCCAACCTGGGGACTGACAATGACTACAAAGGAGCCAGCCGCTGTAAGTGTCCCTGACTGCCGGATTGCGCGATAAAGAGGCTGTTCCCCGTCCGCTTTCACGCGGACCAGATGGTTCATCATCAGCTCGCGTTGCTCAGCCGACGCTTTGGGCGTATACCCGTCACTCTTCGCTCCGACGGATATCAGCCCGACGGCCGTTGCTCTGCGAAGACCGAATTCCAGCAGCGAGGCAGCAGCCGAAACCGCCAGCTCAAATTGGTCCTTGTTCTCGTAGGATCCGGCATAACGGTCCAACATGACGACGGTTCGCGGAAGCGATTCACGCTCGAATTCCTTCGATTTCCATTGCCCCGTCTTGGCCGTAGCATTCCAATGAATCCTAGACAGCCGATCACCATAAATATACTCGCGGACACCGTTGATCTGTGTCGTTTCTTTCGCTGATAAACGGGAGGCTGAGGTAGAATACGGCCCTTTCGAACCGCGTTTCATCTGCTTCCACTGCCGAATCTCGACGATACGGGGATAAACCGTGAACGGCTCGGACGATTCGAACGACCCCTTATGCTCGAATAAACCGAATATATCCCGCGTTGAGCATTCTGTTGAATCGAACCGATAAACACCGCGTTCAAGCGGCGGTGTTACATATTGAACGACGCCGTTTCTGCGATAGTTCGGCACGAAGGAAGCTTCAATCGGAATCACGGTTCCGCTTATACTCTTCAAACGGTCACGTACGAGTACATAAGGGATGGGCCAGACGCCAGGAATTTGCATGGTTAAGCTGACTTCAAGCCGGGTTCCGGCGGACAACGACTGCTCGCTAATCGAGTTCGTACCATTGCTCAGCCTCCGAACACCGGTCACCGACGCAATACCGCTCCATCTGCCAAAGACCAGATAAATAAGAAGGACATTAAAGATACAGAACAACATGAAAGACGTCTTGCCGCCTTGAAATAGTAAAAATAAGAGCGAAATCACGTAGACAAGGCCGATAAAACGCCACCTGAACATTGTCGCTTTAGCCGTAAGCATAAGCGTCAGCGCTCCATTCGGACAGGGACATTCGTGTCACGGATGACGGACTGTATCACGTCCTCGGGCTTCAAACCGTTCATTCTGGATTCCGTATGCATAATAATCCGGTGAGCAAGCACCGAGGAAGCAAGCAGCTTCACATCATCGGGTATGACATAATCACGTTCTTGCAGATAGGCATTGGCCCTGGCCGCTGCCGTCAGCGAAATGGCAGCACGCGGACTCGCACCCAGCTGCACGCCGCTATGAGCACGAGTTGCACGGACGATTCGAACGATATAATCGGCAACCGCTTCGTCGAGATGTACACGTTTAACAGCTTCCATCATAACGGCGATTTGCTCGACATCTACTACAGGCTCCAGCTTATCCGCCGGCGAAGAAGCATTAGGAGATATAATCATTTGTCTCTCCGTCACGGCATCCGGATAGCCTAGAGTAAGCTTCATCATAAACCGGTCAAGCTGTGCCTCTGGGAGTGTATACGTGCCATCGAATTCTATCGGGTTCTGCGTGGCAATCATCGTGAACGGTACCGGCAATTCATGAGATTCGCCATCTACCGTAACATGATGCTCTTCCATCGCTTCCAGCAGTGCCGATTGCGTCTTCGTGGTGGCACGGTTTATCTCATCTACGAGCAGCAAATTCGTCATTACCGGACCGGGCCGGAACATGAAAGTTTCATTCTTGGGATGATAGATTGCAACGCCGGTTATATCAGTTGGAAGCAGATCGGGATTACATTGAATCCGTCGGAATTGGCCGCCTATCGTACGGGAGAGTGCTTTGACAAGCTGTGTCTTGCCTGTCCCCGGGACATCCTCGATAAGAACATGGCCGCCGGCAAGCAGCGCTGTAAGCAATCTCTCGATTTCGACATCTTTACCCAATATACAACTGCCTAAATTACGGCGAATTTCCTTACATAAACGATACTCAGTTGTACGATTGTCCATGACAATTCCTCCCGGATGATGATAGTTGGATATGAGAGTGGTGATTCTATTATTTTACAAAAAATACAACAACTCGTATAGCAACATATCCGCCAAAAAAAATTGGAGAATCCCACAGGGACCCTCCAATTCAGTAGAACTGTCTATATTTTCCGCTAATTCACAGGGTTGTGATCAGCTTAGTTTACCCTTTAGGCCGAACCGCCAGCGCTGCCAAAAAGGAGAAAATGATCGCGGCGGAAATCCCTGCGCTCGTGATGCTGAATATACCGGTAATGATCCCGATATAGCCATCCTTCTGATACTCGGTTACCGCGCCGTGCACTAACGCGTTGCCGAAGCTCGTTATCGGTACTGTTGCTCCTGCTCCGGCAAATTTGACGAGCGGCTCGTACAAGCCGACCCCGTCCACAACTGCTCCTGCAACAACGAGCGTTGCCATCGTATGCGCAGGCGTCAGCTTCGCGATATCAAACATAAGCTGGCCAATAACGCAAATACCCCCGCCTACGATAAAAGCCCATAAATAGATCATGTAAGCTCTGCTCCTTTCCTTCCGTATTAGTTGTGCATCGGACTTTCAAGCGCCACAGCGTGCGCAATACATGGGATCGATTCGCCTTGTTGGAACGACAGCGGCGAGAGCAGCGCGCCTGTCGCACAGACGAGAATTCGTTTCAGCTCCCCTTGTTTCAGCCGCTTGAGCAGATGGCCATAAGTAACCGTTGCCGAGCAGCCGCAGCCGCTCCCCCCGGCTTGTACCTTCTGCTTCTGCACATCGTAGATCATTAAGCCGCAATCACCGAATACCGTATCTTCCATCGGCACGCCATCCCGCTTGAGCAAGTCTTTCGCAATGCCATGACCGACCGTTGCCAAATCCCCTGTCACGATCAAATCATAGTCTTTCGGCTGCCTGCCCGTATCGTTAAAATGCGACTTCAAGGTGTCAACGGCAGCCGGAGCCATTGCCGCTCCCATATTAAACGGATCCGTAATGCCCAGATCAACGATTCGTCCGATTGTCGCGCATTCCACTATAGGACCGTCGCCCGACGGGGCTACAACGACCGCTCCTGCTCCGGTTACGGTATATTGCGCCGTCGGCGGCTTCTGGGAGCCGTATTCCGTTGGATAACGGAATTGTTTCTCCGCTGTGCAGTTATGGCTGCAAGTACCTGCAAGCACATATTCGCCCGAGCCGGAATTGACGATAAGCGATGCTATGGCGAGCGATTCCATCGACGTTGAGCAAGCCCCGAATACCCCAAGATAAGGAGCACCGATTGTTCGGGCCGCGAAGCTGTTGCTAATAATTTGGTTCATCAAATCGCCGCCAACGTAGAACTGCAGCTGCTGCTTGTTTACTTTGGCATATTTCAACGCCATTTCAGACGCTTGCTCCAGGAGCAGACGCTCTGCCTTCTCCCAGCTCTTCTGCTGCATATCAAGCTCCGGATGAACAAGATCGAAATCCGCTGCCAGCGGTCCTTCGCCTTCGTCCGGACCGACGACCGTTGCGGCGCCGATAATGACCGGCCGTTGATCAAACCACCATGTTTGTTTACCGCGTAGCATGGAAACTCCCCTCGATTCCGAACACTAAGTAGACGATACCGACAACAAATGCAGCAACGACGCCAAATACAATGACAGAGCCTGCGAGCTTGAACATGTTGGCGCCTACGCCGAGAACGAGTCCTTCGCTGCGGTGCTCAAGCGCCGCCGAGCACATCGAATTCGCGAAGCCTGTAACGGGAACCGCTGTGCCCGCTCCTGCCCACTGCGCAATCTTGTCGTATACGCCAAGACAAGTCAGAATGACAGAGATGAAAATGAGTACAGCTACCGTCGGATTGCCCGCATCTTCTTTGGACATATGGAGCCCATATATGAACACTTCCGTTATGGCTTGTCCAAGTACACATATAAAGCCACCGACAATGAAGGCCCGAACGCAATTAGCCAGTACGGATCGAGCCGGCTCGCGTTTTTTGGCATAGGCCTGATATTCTTTGGGTGACATCGACATTTTTTGGTATTTGCCTTGTCCTGCGCTTTTCGTTGCGATGATGGTTGCCTCCTTGGGTTCGTCTTTCTGGAGTATGTGTTAAATTGCCGTCCATTATGCCGAATTTGGAAGAGGAGACAGGTAATCCGTCCAATGCAAATAAACCTTCGGTATGGCAACCAAAGGTTTACACAGCAATGTCCGGAAGTGAAGCTTATAGAAACGCGATAAACAACAAAACAACCAGCAGCACGAACAGCACAAGCGCAAGCAGCATCGAGACTCTACGGGCATGTTGCTCCATTTGCATGTGGGGAGGCTCCTCTCCGCCTGAAACGGCTTCTGCGCTATCTTATGCGGGCTAATGCGGATACGAGATTTGTCCAGCCGTGATTAAAAAGATCAGCCTGAATTTCGCATCACCAATCTGGCAGAAAGGATGATTTTCTCCTGCTGCGCCTCGGACTGAGCCAGCTTGCGCGCAAATTGCTCCACGGCTCGTATTCCCAGCCACTCCTTCGCCAGATCCACTGTTGTCAGCGGAATAACCGCATCCATCCCGGGAGCCGTATTATCAATCCCGACAACTCTCACTTTCTTCATGACACCTTTCTGATGCAGCAGCTGGAGCAGGTATAACGCGATATCATCGTTCGCACAAATGAATCCATCCGGCTGTTCGTCAGGCTGGTAAGTTCCTTCCTTTGCGTCCATCACTGTGCTATACATCGCATCTAATCGCCGTACAAGAGCAGTTTGCCACGAACTCCACTGCGCGCTTCCATAGGGAACGGTCCATTTCTTCAGTTGAGCGACTGTTTTCTCAGGTTCTCCGCCTCGTCGTCCTTCTTTTGCTTCGTCCATCGCCAGCTTGCATCCCCACCATCGCTCTCGGAAGCTTACGGCAAAGCTGTCACGACCGACAAAAACGAGGGATTTGCAGCCCTGCGTCAACAAATGATGGCAGGCCATTCGGCCCGCGTCCGTATTCGCATTGAGCACGGCATCTGCCCCGATCAATGGCTCTTCGTGATCAGCCAGCACAATGGGAAGTCCAAGGCGCTTCAGCTTGAGCAGCGTGTCCAGCGGGCATTTGCCGGCAATAATGAACCCTGACACCGTGCTGGCTGCTGTATGCTCAGACTCCCGTTCTGGCTCCAGCCAATCTTTAGCAGTCCGATTACCCGCCATTCCGAATGTAAAAAACTTCGGCGTTAGCCCATGCATCCGGCAGCCTGCCACCAGCCCTTCTCTGACGCGCTGCCAGAAATGCGGCTCCTTCGCATGATGTTCATCTAAACCGATATGAACGATTCGTGCCCCATGTACTTCATCTTCCGGCCCGGCAGGTACAGGACGCATCTTGTACCCCAGTGCGCCGGCCAGAGCTGTTACTTCCCTGCGGGTCGACTCACTGACGCCTGGTTTGCCTGCAAGCGCTTGGGAGACAGTATACTTGGACACACCTAAACGGTCGGCTAATTGCTGCATCGATATTTTCTGTGCCACGGCTGCTTCACCCCTTCGAACTCGCTATAATTCCGATTGACTTTTCTTTAGTTTACCTCTAAAGTTGGCCCCGGATAAAGAGTGAATCAACCTAACAAACCTAACAATATGTGAACAAGACGAACCAATAATGAGAGGCAGTGACACGAGAATGAGCAGCACTATTTTGTTCTATGATGAAAGTTTCCCCTATACAGGAGATCGCCTGGATGCCGGGACGCTGGCGAAGCTGCGTGAAAGCTTCCAAATCGTAACAGCAGCTGAGCTTGCTGATCGTTTGCCAGGCGCTTCTACATATGTGCATCTTCACGGTTCCTATTTCCCTAAATCAGCTTGGCCCGCCATTCTGGCGCATGCTAATGAAGGTAAAGGGCTGCTTGTAGCAGGCGGCGCACCATTCAAAACACCTGTATATGAAGAGAACGGCGAGTGGCAATTCGAACCGGATCAAACGGCTTATCACCAACAGCTGCATATCCATGAGGCTCTGCCGGTTACAGTGGATGGCGTTGCCAAACTTCAGCATTTACGCGATATTCCTCTCTTCGCAGGGTACGAATCGTTGTTTACGATCGAGTCCACATTCGGTCTTGCGCTGCATGTCACAAGAGCGGATGACGCGCCGGGCGAAGGCGGCTCTGCCGGCCCAATCGACGCTCACATCTACCCGCTGCTTCGCGGGATCAGCGGAGACGGCCTTGCGCGTGAGCTGTCAGCGCCTGCTATCTTGCTTGAGCACACGAAAGGTCCTTTCAGCGGCGGCCGCTGGATTCTTATCAATCAGCCGCTGCGCAGCTCGTTCTGGTCGGGCAATGGCGCTGCCGCACTCTCCGAGTGGGCGGGCTTCACATCGCAAGGCGTTACAGAGCTCTGGTTGAAGCCGAATTACGGCTCGTATGAGCTTGGCGAGCGTCCGGTCTTGATGCTGCAAGGTCAACAGCTGCAATTGGCTCGTGACGAGCGGACAAGCAATCACACGGCGGCAGCATGGTCGTTTACTATGCGCGTGCGCAAAGCAAACAGCAATACGGTCAGCGAGCCTACTCCTTCTTTTGTCTATGAGGAAGCGGATTTCACAGAAGTATGGCGCAGCGATGCAGAGCTTGCGATTGGTCGTGAGCTGAGCATTAAACGTATCGTATTGCCGTTTAACGTAGAAGCAGGCTTCTATATCGTAGAATGCGAGGCTGTTTCTCCTGCGGGCGAGCGTCGCTTGCTCCGCCAAGGCTTCTGGGGTATGGATGAGGCACTGCTCAATTCCGGAGAGATGATTACTTGCGACCGGGACTATTTCTGGAAGAACGGCCGTCCGCTTCCGATTGTCGGCATGACTTACATGACGAGCGACGTGGCGCGTAAATATTTGTTCCTGCCGAATGCTGCTGTATGGGATCGCGACATGGCCCAAATGAAACGCGCGGGCATCAACTCCATTCGTACCGGGATCTGGACAGCGTATCGCAGTGTCATGTTTGTAGACGGTCATCCCTATGAAGAAGTGCTGCGCGCAATCGATGCCTTCTTCCTTACAGCTAAGCGATATGACCTTGAAGTTACGTTTAACTTCTTTGCTTTCACACCGGAAGCATGGGAAGGCGTTAACCCTTACCTTGATCCGCGCAGTGTTGAAGCACAGAAGCGTTTCATCGCGGCAATCGTGTCCCGCCATGCTGAATCCAAGCATGTCCATTGGGATTTGATCAATGAACCATCCATGTTCGATCCGACACGGATCTTCTCGGGACCACGATCCGCTCACGATCAGTTCGAGAAGACACATTATGTCAAATGGCTGCGGGAGCGCCATGGCTCGATTCGCGTGCTTCAAGAGCGCTGGAATATGACAACTTCGGAGCTGCCTTCCTTTGAATCCGTGAAGCTGCCGGAGCAGAGCGAAATCGCCTTCGGTACGACTAATACGCTGAAGAAACTTGGCGGTCCTTGGCTTGACTATACCTTGTTTACAATGGATATGCATAACCGCTGGGCTTCCCAGTTAGTTGCTACGATTCGAGCGATCCAGCCGAAGCAGCTGGTGACCGTCGGCCAGGATGAAGGGCTTGGCGCTCAGCGTCCATCGCCGTTCTTCTATGCGCAAGAGGTCGATTATACAACGGTTCACTCGTGGTGGCTGATGGACAATCTCGTGTGGGATGGTATTTTCGCCAAAGCACCGGATAAACCGAACCTCATTCAAGAGACCGGTATTATGTATGTAGAGACGCCTGACGGTCGCGCTAAACGCAGCGAGGAAGAGCTTCGCAACATTTTGGAGCGCAAATATGCTTATGCCTTCTCTACAGGCGGAGCCGGTGCGGTTCAGTGGATCTGGAACATTAACTTCTACATGAACAATATCAATGAGTCCCATATCGGAGCGCTGCGCGCAGATGGTACGGAGAAGCCCGAAGCCAATGTATCGTATGATTTCGGCGCATTCATGGAGCAAATTCGCGACTTGTTCGTGGATCGCAAGCTGGAAGAGGTTGCTGTTATTTTCCCTTATTCCAACGACTTCTCGAACCGTAAGCTTGCCTATGGAGCAACCACTCGCGCGATTCGGACACTGTCCTACACGATGAATGTTCATGCATTCGGCCTTGGCGAATATCAGCTGGATTCGCTTGCGGTTACGAAGCCGAAGCTCATTATCGTGCCAAGCGCGCATAACTTCAGCAGCCAAGCACTGGATCAGCTTCTCGCGCACGTGAAGACCAATGGCGGTACGCTTCTCTTTACCGGCCCGCTTGGGCTGGACGAGTACTGGCGCCCGGTTGAGCGTTTGACAGGCGAGCTGGGACAGAACGCAGTCAGCAATTTGCTTCGTGAAGAGCTGCTAGAGCTCGGCGATGGTGTGCTGCATCCGATTTCCTTCGGCGGCGATCGCATTACGGACAGCAACAAAGGCGTACTCGCTTCCGCCGATAAAGGCCCAGCCAAAGTAACGGATATTGCGCTTGGCGCTGGTCGCCTGCTGTGGTGCCCGCTTCCGCTTGAGCTGAATGAACGCCTTGAGCCGCTGCAAGCGGTGTACGGTGCTGCATTGGCGCAAGCCGGCGTGGCTGATGAGCTCGAATGGCTGCATGGCGGGGAGCTGCCTGGCGTTTATGGCCGTAAGATGGCCTTCGCTTCCGGCTCGCTTTATATCTTCGTATCGGAATTCGGCTGCGATACGGCTATTGAAGTCCGCGATCCGCAGACTGGCGCCGTGTACGCCTTTACACTTCCACAGGAGCGGACTGTGATGTTCGCTGCTGATGCTGCCGGCAAACTTCTTGCGGTTTATCGTCCGCATGAAGTTCAAATCGACGTTTCCCTTTAATAGGGGCTAAGGGCTAAGGGCTAAGACAAGCAGACCGGAGTAAAATGAACTCCCTGCTTGTCTTTTCTTTTTGTCATACCGTCTTCAAGGTCATGCTATAATGGTGAAATCGTATCATTCTTAGGCTTCGTCCCACCAGGAATGTAAGGTTATGGAAACGAAGTTGCAGTTGGAGGAATCACGCATGCATGTAGGAAAAATTATCAAATTTTATCGCGAACAAGCACGTATGACCCAAGAACAGCTGGGAAAAGGCATTTGCTCTGATACGCATATCAGTAAAATCGAGCGCGGCTCGACGGACTTCTCACCTGAGGTGATTGCACTTCTCACTGAACGGTTGAATATCCGCCTCGACCATGAGCTCATTAAACTAAACACCATTAAGAAGCGATTATTTGCCTGGCATGAGGCGATCGTGATGCTGCTGCTGGATGAAATGGAAACGATAAAGCTGGAGCTTGCGAATGAGCAGCTGATTCAAATTTCCGATTACACCGCCTTATACCAGCTCATTCAGGCTCGTTATTATCTGGTTCATTCCCAGTCGGACCCTGCCTATGCCATCGTTCAGAAGATGCAGCGCAGCCACTCCAAACTCCCAACCTACGAGAGCAACCTGCTTCTTCACATCACGGGAATCTGTTATCTGGCCAGACAAGACTATCGATCTGCAATTGATACCTTGAAGCAAATTGACGATGAGGAATATAACAATCCGGAATATTACTATCATATGGCTGTGGCTTATCATTGGATCGGGTCCCACATGATGGCCTATTATTACGGGGAGAAATCGCTGCGTTTCTTCAAAGACAGCCGGAACTTCGTGCGCACCATCGATGCAGAGATGCTGTTGTTGTTGCAAGTTGTGTTCGACGAGAATCGTAACCATGCGGATATTATCGTGCGTTTCGAGAATTTGATCAAGTCCTGCGACATCTGTAACACGCCTGAGCGTAAACGGATTGCCTTGCATAATCTAGCCTATGAATATCTGGAACAGAACAATTACGAGATGGCAGCTAAGAATTATCAAGCTTCGATGGCATTGAATAACCCGAAGACGATGCTGTACCTGCTCTCGCTCGAAGGTTATATCCGCTGTTCCCTGCAGGGGAAACTACTGGACAAAGAAGAGCTGCTGCGAGTTACGGAAGGCGGACTCCGTTCCGCGAAAGAAATTCATGACCACATGCTGCAAATTCGGTTTCAGCTCCTCCTCTATAAGATCGAAGAGCAGCACGAGCAATATTATAGTTATTTGCGCAACAGTGCGCTGTCCGTAATCCGTAAACATGGCGATGCGATGCTGGTAGAACGGTGCGAGAAGGAGTTATTCAACTATTATATGACAACCGGTCAACCGGAGCTGGCGCTGGAAACGGCTAGTTTCTTAATTAATAAAGACAAGCCGCCGCTGAACAAAAAAGAGATGATTCCCGGTTGATCCGGGAACCATCTCTTTTTTGTTGTTCTCAGCTGGCTGCTCGTTAATCTAGCCGTCAATCCAGGTCGTCTTGAGCTCAGCTGCTGCCCGCTTCGCTTGCGGCGGAGCCATATCCGGTACACCAAGATAGATGAAACCGAGCATCTTATCCTGCGGACGCAGGCCGAAACTTTCATTCATCAGCGGGTGGTAGCATGGCTCTCCACTGCGCCATACAGCACCAAGGCCGAGAGCGTGTATAGTAAGCAGCATGTTCTGGATGGCTGCATTTACGGCTCCGTATTCCTCGAGCTCGATAATATCGTGCCTCTCAGCCGGCGAGACGGCAACCGCGATGATGACAGGTGCGCGGAACGCTTTTTTGATCGCTGATTCTGCTTTGAGCGCATTCTCAGGTGATGATGGATCAGCCTCGCCTACAAGCGCTATACTTGCAAGTGCATCGCCGAGCTGCTTACGTCCGTCCCCGCGAAGGACGAAGAACCGCCAAGGCTCTGTTAAGCGATGATTCGGCGCCCAAACGCCTGCTTCCAAGATCTGCTCGATAACCGCTTTATCGATTGGCTCCTGCGTTACTTTGCCAATACTTCTTCTAGTTCGAATTGCCTCGTGAATATTCATGGACCGTCTCCTATTCTAGTAAGTGATACTATAATTGTAGCATATTTCGTCTCGGAATTTGATCCACGGATGCCATGCAAGAAGTTCCCAGCTACAACGCGCCGATGCAAATAAGCCCTGTACGATTTGTTAGTAGCGGTCCTCCGGACAAAAAAAATCCCGTCAGAATCGGCTGCCACAGCCGACCCCGCGGGATTCTCTATCTCGATTATGCCAATCCAGCCGCAGTATACACGCGATCGAACCCTGCCTTGGAGCGTGCAAGCAGCTCCTCCGGCGATTGTGCAGGCGGTTCAGCAGTGAGGATCTCCTGCGTTACCGAACCCTTATAGCCAATCGCACTCAACGCACGAAGGAATCCGGCCAGGTCAATTACGCCCTCGCCCGGATAGAGTCTGCCATTATCGCGTACCTCTTCTACCGGCAGATCCGGCGCATCGTTAATATGAACATGAACGATCTGATCCGGCGTAAGCGCCTCGATATCGGCAAGGCTCAAGCCGTTCGTGTACCAGTGATACGCATCGAATAACAGGCCGACATTCGGTTCGCCAATCGCGGCGATCCAATCGAGCGTTTCCTCCAGCGTCCATAGAAACGAATTCGTCCACGCGCTGCGCAGATGATGCGGGCCAACAAATTCGAGCCCCAAGGAAATGCCGTACGCACCTAGAATTTGTGCACATGTGCGCAGTCTGCGCGTTGCGAGCACTGTGAAATGCGCTGCTTTAAAGTTCGTAGCAGGCAGCACATACGTGCAGCAGCGCGTGCAGCCAAGAGCGGCTGCGGCTGCGGCTTCCTCGGCCAGCTTGCTGAGTCCCTCACGGAATTTCTCCTCCGAGTCCCGCCATTCTACGGAAAGGCCGATTGAACCAATGGCAACTTCATGTTTCGCCAGAAGCGCCTTTGCGCCTTCCAAACCATTGCGCTCAATAAGTCCCTTCGCATTAATATCTACGGTTTGGAATCCGTACTGACTTGCTGCGACGATTAGATTCTCATCGCTTCCGATATTGCCGAGTCCGGCATGTGATAATCCTCTTAGCATAGGAATGATCCTCCAATTGTTTTATAGATTCCAGTCCAGCTTCACTTCGTTACCTGTGCGGGAGGATTCATAGATCGCATCCAACACCAGATTGTTCGTAAACCCGGACAGCGCAGACGTAATCGGCTGCTTGCCTTCTTTAATGCAGCTCAAGAAATGGCGGCTGAGACGCAAGCGCTCATTCTCGTCGTTCTCCGGTTTGCCGAGCGCAATTTCCATCGGCTGATTGAACTTCTCCGTGAGCAGCTTACCCTTAGCACCACGGTAGCTTGCCCCGCCTTCCGTACCCATCAAATGCACGAATGGCGTATTGTCCGTGTCCATATGAACGGCCCAGCTGACTTCCAAGGACAGCGTGCTGCCGTTATCCATTTTGATCAAAGCGGTTGCCAGATCCTCGACATCATAGATACCGTCCCAATTCGGTTTGCCCCACGTACCAATCCCTTTACGCTTAGGACCGAACTCCGCATAGGTGGCACCATAGACCGATACCGGCTTCGGATTGCCCATGAGGTACAGCGCAAGATCCAGCATATGAACACCGATATCAATCAGAGGACCGCCGCCGGATTGATCGGTTCGCGTAAACCATGTGCCCCAGCCGGGTATACCTTTGCGGCGATACCAGCCTGTTTTGGCTGTATAAATATGCCCCAATTCGCCGCGGTCGATCTGTTCCTTGATTTGCATCGGAACCGACTCCCAGCGCATCTGATGTGCGATCATGACGACACGATCGGAGGAGCGGCTCGCTTTCAGAATTTGTCTGGCTGCATCGGCATTGATCCCCATCGGTTTCTCCAGCAGCACATGCTTGCCGGCTTCAATCGCTTGAATCGCGAGCTCCGCATGATATTGGTTGGGAACGCCGATTACAACAGCATCCACATTATCGCTTTGAATCAATGCTTCGGGCGATGCCAGCACCTCGGCAATGCCGTATTCCTTGGCCCTTTGCTCAGCCAAAGGCAGAAACACATCTGTGATTGCGGTTATTTGGCAGAGCTCGCCAAGCTGCGAGAATTGTGCTGCGTGAACGCTTCCAATATTTCCTGCACCAATAATACCAATTCGAATCGCCATGTTAATCCATCTGCCTCCTCGGATCCATCACTACTTCCACCATTTCTATGATAAAGTAGTACAGAGAAAAAAGCGTGACTTATATTTCGATAAACGTCCCATTTCTTCGGAGGCCTCCTATTCTATGACCTTTTTTCCGGATTACTTGAAAACATACCCGAATATGGATACCGCTTTCCCGCTTCATATGAGCTTAAACACACTCAAACAAGGATTTCGTGCGCATCGCCACGATTTCCTTGAGTTCTCTTATGTCATAGAAGGTCGAGGCTGGGAAAGCATCAACGACGAGAAACATGAGATGCGCCCGGGCACGTTTACGTTCGTGCAGCCTTATCAAGTCCACGAGATCTTCACCGAACCCGGAAGCACGCTTGTGCTCTATAACTGCAATTTCAGCATGGATCTGCTCATCGATTCCGGACACGGCGACGGTCTCACAGACTTAATTGAACCAAGCCTACTAGAGCCATATACGACATTTGCCGGCTCGAAGCAGAAGAGAATGCTTTTTCTCATGGAAGACATGCTGACGGAGTATGCCGGGAACGAGCCTTGGCGGCAAACATTGCTGCAGGCCAGATTGAAGGAGCTGCTCGTTTGCTTTGACCGAGAGCGCAGAGCCAATCAGCCGGAAAACATTCCAATAACCTCGACAGCCAAAACAAACCCGTCGATCTGGCCCATCATCCACTACATTCACCGCAACTACCGCGAAGAGCTGACATTATCGCAGCTTTCGGATCGTTTCGGTATGAGCGTCTCTCGCATTAGTGAGGTGATTAAGGAAACGACCGGCCAAACCTTCGTTCATTTCGTTCATGATTTGCGTTTGCGGCATGCAAGCAGCTTGCTGGTATCAACCGATTACAGCGTCGTCGATGTCGCACTTGAGGTCGGCTTCGGCTCCTACAAAACCTTTGTCCGTATTTTCCGTGAACGTAAAGGCATGGTGCCGATGGCCTATCGCAAAGCAAAACGACCCCAATAATGAGGCCGTCAGGCTGTCCGAGAAAGTCTAGTCAACAGACAACCAGTTTGTTGTCTAGACATCATGAATAAAATGTTAACGGTTGTCAGAGTGGCTATTTCATGAAAACAAGCCTGTTTGAAACGCTAACGGTTGTGACAGGCGTTATTTGCAGCAAATCGACCGATTCCCAGTGGAAAACGTGCAAATAAGCTCGCTGGCAACCGTTAGAAAATAAAAAGTGTAATTTCAGGCCATTTAACCACTTTCACAACCGTTAAAGTTGGCATGCAACAAAGCATGCACGCATCGCGTTGAAACAACCGAAGTTGTATCAACGCGGTTCCCGACATACTGTCGGCCCCCCGTAATGGGGTCCGTTTCGTATCGTCGACGTGTGACCGAGCACCGCGTGCCGGGATGGCACTGCCCGCCGGGAGGCGCGCGCGGTGCGGACAAAAATAAACAAGCTACACGCGGTGCATGCTCTTCCCTTTCTCTTCTTTTACCTCAAGCCACAATTTGCGCCACTCCGTTACATCTGTAAGCACGCTTGCCGGGTCATACGCACTCCGAACCGGGAAGGAAGGATGCATCGAACGTCCGGACGGAGCGCCTGTCTTATGATAGCGCAAATCGATCGACCAGCGGATGATATCCGAACGATTCGAGATGCCCCGATGCGGCGTATACTTGTTCATGATGACGAGGCCGCCCTTCTTGCACTCCGCAAACACAGGCGTTACCGCAGGCAGCTTCTCCGGGACGATCGTTGTGCCGCCTTCTGCGCGATGGTTGATGTAGCCTTGCTTGAATACATGCGGCATAATCTCCATGCAGCCGGTTTCGGCGGTTGCATCCACAAGCGGCAGCCAGAACGTAATAATCTCCGACGCTTCCGAATCCGGCGAGGTGACGGCGCAATCCTGATGCCAAGGGACATTTTGAAAATAATCCGGTTCTGACTGTGTCGACTTCGCAGGATGCTTCGCGCGAATATGCTGAATCGGGTTGCAGCTAAGCTCCGTTCCCAACAGGCATTCTACGAGATCAAGCAGACCCTCGCTGCCCATGAACCGGAAGATGGCCTCACCCAAATAGCCGTTGATATCAAAACCTCTGCTGATTTCCTTATTCTGCTCATACAGCCTCGTATAACGTTTCTCAAAAGGCTCATCCTCGTGCAGCTCTGTCAACTTGCCCTCAGCCAGAAGCTGCCTGGCTCTTGCATCAAGCTCCGCCGAAAGCTCGTCGATAACGGGCTGCAGCTCCTCATCCGTAAAAACATTCGGCACAATCAAATATCCTTCGGTTTGATATCGGATCATTTGCTCAAGCGTTAATCGCATTTGCCCACCGACCGCCTTTGATCTGGGATTGTTCTTCTCTTCTTCATCATAGCGGTGCCGCCAGTTGATAGGAAGGTAGAATCTCACACGGAATGCGGACTATATTATCCGATATTCGCTAGGTGCACGCCCATGATGTCTGCGGAACAGTCTGGCAAAATAAGAAGCATCCTCGTAGCCGAGCATCTCAGCAATGCTGAATACGGGAAAATCAGTGTACAGCAGCAATTTCTCTGCCTCAATCATACGCAATTGCTGCAGATATGCCATTGGCGTCATCGATGTATGCGCTTTAAATACGCGGCACAGGTAATTCGGCGTCCAATGTACATGGTGGGCCAGCTCCTCCAGCTTGAGCTGTTCTCCGATATGTGCACGCATATATTGCTGGAGCGCATTGATTGCACCGGTTAGAGCACTGGCTTGTCGTTCCGTCGACGTCGAATCGACGACCTGCTCACTAAGCTTCCCTATCGTTTGTTCTACGCGAAGCATTAACTCGATCACCAGCAGTGACAGATGCTCTGCTGTGAAATATCGATTGCTGGGATCAAGCAGCCGATTAAATCCTTCAAGCAGAAAAGGCCTGAGTGCAGGCGGTACGAGAATGGGCTCGTTACGAAAAACGGCAGGCAGCAAATAACCTCTCTGCTCTTCCATCCAATCGAATAAGTTCACCGTTTGTGCAGGCTCATTACTCTCTTCATCACGCAGTAGAAACGTACATTCCAAATTATGTAGTCCAATGTCATCATCAGCATGAAATTGATGCCATTCATTCGGGTTGATTACATACAAGAAGCCGGGCAAAGCCCGGCTCTTCCTGTCGTTAACGAGGAAGTTGCCCGCTCCCCCGGTAATATACATCAAATGAAAAACCGGGTGTTGGTGCCTTGTCGTTAACACCCCTTTACGGCCTTGCTGTCGATCAGTCGTAACATGCTCCGGACGTAAGCTCTGCCCCTGCATCACCAGTCGTAAGCTCATGCACCTGCCACCTCATTACTGTTTGTCGACTTGCACACGTCCGGAGAAGAAGGTTGCCCCTCTCCCCATATCTGCCACCCGGTCTGGGGTCAGTGCATTGACCATTGCCTTGCCGCTACCACTCCCGTCTGCCCATAACCCCTGGCTGACAACGACACCTGCGAGCACATCATCACCTACTGCCGCTGTCAGCTCGCAGCTGGCGCGATCATTCCAGACGCGTAACACATCGCCGTCTTCGATGCCCCGAGCTTCAGCATCCGCTCGGTTCATGTAGAGCTTAGGTGTCTTCTCCATCGCGATATGTTTCTCGTTATTGGAGAACGTCGAATTCAAGAAATTATGGTTAGCCGTCGGTATGAACAGGAACGGGTATGGACCGTCCTCTACAAGCGGCGTGTACGTCGGCATTGGCGGGTAGCCTTTGCGTTCCATCGCCGCAGAGTAGAGCTCGATCCGGCCGCTCGGCGTCCGCAGCTTGCCCGGGAATAGCGGCTTTACATTGGCTTTCATCGCACCGTGCTCCTGTAGTCTCTGCAGAGAAATTTCGGCCAAATTCGGATTATTCGGGTTGTTCAGTGCCTGCTCGATCATGGCTTCATCCGAATCCTGAAGCGCTTCTTCTTCATATCCCATCGCCGCCGCAAGAAGCCGGAACACCTCGGAATTTGACTTACTTTCCCCATATGGCGCTGCAACCGGCTGCTGCAGGTGCACATAATGATGCCAATAGGACAGGTACAGATCGGTATTCTCTAAGTTGGACGTAGCCGGCAGCACAATATCCGCATAAGCAGCCGTCTCGGTCAGGAACAAATCATGCACGACCGTAAACAGATCCTCGCGCATGAGGCCTTCTCTTACTTTGGTTGCACTCGGCGCAACGAGAGCTGGATTCGAGTTAAACACGTACAAAGAGGAGATCGGCGGCTGTTCCGAATCCATCAGCACGCTGCCCAGCAGATTCATATTCACTTCGCGAGCCCCGCTGTTAGCCCGCAGATCCGGTCGTTCGAGCGCGGACTTATTCAGCGCCAGATAGCCGCCATTTCCTTTGATCGCGCCGCCGCCCCGCTTCAGCCATTGACCTGTTACTGCAGGCAGACAGGCAATCGCTCGAGTTGTCATGCCGCCGTTATCATGATGCTGCGGACCGTTGCCGATACGGATAAACGCGGCTTCACTGCCTCCATACATCCGAGCCAGCTTATAGAGATCATCGACCGGCACGCCTGTAATCGAGGAGACGATCTCCGGCGTGTACGTTTGCACATGTTCACGAAGCTGCTCATGGCCTATCGTAAACTGCTCCATGAACGACTCATCCGTAAGCTTCTCAGCGAACAAAATATGCATAATTCCCAGCGCCAGCGCAGCATCCGTACCCGGCATAACCGGGATGAACCAATCAGCCCACTTCGCTGTCCGATTGCGATGTACGTCAATCACGACAACAGTCGCACCGTTCTTGCGCGCCTTCTCGGCAATCGTCACTTGATGCATATTCGTGCTTACCGCATTGATACCCCACATGATAATGAGCTTCGCATGGACGGTTTCCTCTGGATCTGTACCGTAGCTGCCACCCATCGTATAGCCGTAGCCCTCTGTACCAGCAGCCTCGCAGATCGAATAAATCAGCTTGCTCGCACCCATCCGGTTAAAGAATCGGCGGCCCAAACCTTCTGTTCCAATTCGGCCCATGTTGCCATAGAAGCTATAAGGCAGTATCGCTTCCGGCCCTTCGGCTGCAATCGTATTCTTCCACTGCGACGTTATGGTACCGATTGCTTCCTCCCAGGTAATGCGTTCAAACTGCCCGCTCCCCTTGGGACCGACGCGCTTAAGCGGATATTGCAAACGATCCTTATCGTAGATGCGTTCCGTCATATTCCGAACTTTATTACAAATCGCCCCTTGCGTAACCGGATGCTCGGGATCACCTTCTATCTTCACAATTCGACCGTTCTCTTTATGAACAAGAAGTCCGCACTGATCGGGACAATCCAATGAGCAGACCGATGGAAAAACGCCATTCGCCGATTCCAAATAAGCCGATGCTGTCATACTGTAAGTCACTCCTTCACTTTCGCTTTCGCTTCCACGAGTACACATGAATCTATTATATCGAGCGCAGCGTTGCGTGAAAAGCAAGAAAGACCTGCATCCCTGTACTGTAGGGTGCAAGCCTTTCTCCATTGTTATACGGAAACGTAGGAGCCCGTCTCCAAGAATCGCAATTGCGCCGGTGTGAGCGTAACCTCGCTTGCAGCGCAGCTATCCAGCACATATGCCGGCTTCGAAGCGCCGATAATCGGGAACACCGGGAACGGCTGCGAGGTCAAATACGACAGCGCTATAACGGTGCTGGTCGTTTCGAGCTCCGATGCCAGCTGCTGTACACGCTCCAGCCGGTCAAAGCTGGCGTCGTTGAAATACATCTTCTGCACGCCGGCCGCACTGCCTTGCGTGCCTGCATCCTTGCCCCGTGCATAGCGACCGCTGAAGAAGCCGTTCGCTTGCGAAGAATACGGAATTACGGTCATCCCCGTCTCCGCAAAATAATTCCGATCCGCATCACTCATCACCACGAGTGTCGGATCTCCGACTGAGCCCGGCGTGCATACGGCTAAATTCCAGAGCGGCTGACTTGCAGCAAATGGCGTCAAGCCATGATCGGCAGCATAACTTTGGGCTTGCTTGATCCGCTCCACCGTCCAGTTGGAGCAACCGATGCTGCGGATGCGGCCGGCTTTCACTTCGTCATGCAGCGTCTCCATGATCTCATCAACAGGGACGCTCGCATCGTCGCGATGAAGCCAATAGAGATCGATATAATCGGTCTGCAGCTGGCGCAAGCTTCTGGCGATATCCGCTTCGATGTCAGCTCGTCCTAGCCTAGGGATGTGCATCGTTGCAAGCTCAGGATGCGCGCCTTTCGTTGCCAGAATGAGCTGCTCGCGATGACCTCGTTCCTTCAGCCATTCACCGATCCGGATTTCGGTCAAGCTTCTCTCCCGTCCGAGCCAGTCGTCATATACAAGCGCTGTATCAATAAAATTTCCGCCCTGTTCGACGTAAAGATCAAACAGGCGGAATGCATCCTCGCGCGGCATTCCGCCGCCAAATCCGGCTGTCCCCATACAGATGACGGCAGCGTTTAAAGGTGTTCCCGGTATGTTGCGATAACGCATAAATTCAATTCCTCCCCGCATTCATTTTCGGCCAGCCGCATGCTCGACAAGTTACTTTAAAGTAATTCCACCGTCCACAATGAGCACTTGGCCGTTAATCTGCTTGCTCATGCCGGACGCCATAAACAAGACGGCATCCGCGATATCCTCGCCGGTTTGCAATCGCCCGGCTAATGCGGCCATTTGCTCCTCATCCATTCCGTTCGCTTTCCACCTTGCGACCTCGCCCTCCGAGGCCACCCAGCCCGGCTGCACACAGTTCACTCGAATGCCGTGCTTCACAAACGCCTTTGCGAGATTTCGCGTCAACGTGACGATGCCGCCTTTGGAAACCGCATAAGCCATCGTAGCCGGCTCGCCTGCTGTCGCGTGATTGGAGCCAATATTGATAATGACGCCGCTGCCCCGTTCGATCATGCCCGGCACGACGGCTTGGCACAGCATATAGGCGCCTTTGAGATTAATGCCGAGCACGTTATCCCAGAACGCTTCATCCGTATCCAGTAGATCTGCTCTTGGGAAAATCCCGGCATTGTTGACGAGCACATCAATTGAACCGCCGAATTGGCGGATCGACTCGGCAACGAGCGACTGCACTTCACTCCGCTTGGAAACATCGCAGCGGATAAAATGAACCTCATCTCCCGTATCCGCAAGCTGCCTCGCCGTCTCTGCACCGCTCTCGTCGTAATCGGCAATGACGACCCTTGCCCCACACGCTAGGAATCGCTTAACTATCGCACGGCCAATGCCTTTCGCCCCGCCTGTGACTACGACCGTCTTCCCTTCAAACGTAATGAGCGGCGCCGTCATGTCCGCAGCGCATCCTTCCGCGCCGCCTCATAGGCGATACTCGGAATCTGCGTCGCGAATTTGCCGCCGCTCACATCGATCATCGTACCGGTAATGTAACCGGCAAGGTTAGAGGCGAGGAAACAGATCAGGTTCGCAACATCTTCCTTGCTGCCCCAGCGCCGAAGTGTTAGCGTATCTAGGAGCCGTTGCTGCCGCTCCTCCGGCTGCTCGGCAAAATGGTTCATCTCCGTCGGAATCATCCCCGGCGAATAACAATTCACGGTAATGTCGTAAGGGCCAAGCTCGCCTGCAAGCACCCGTGTGAACTGTTTTACAGCCGCTTTGGATGATGCATAAGCAGCACTGCCGTAAGACGGTACGATGGCAGCGAAGGAAGCAGCGTTTAAGATGCGGCCTGAGCCTTGTGCTTTCATAATCGGGACTACTGCTTGACACATCAGGAAGGTGCCCTTCAAATTAATATCCATATTGGCGTCCCAAATGTCTTCCTTGAGCAGCTCAACAGTGCCGCCGCTGGCCACTCCGGCATTGTTGATTAAGATATCTATTCGCCCAAATCGGCTCCGTACCTCCTCCACAACCTCAGCGATTCTTGCCGAATCTCGCACATCACAGATGAATTGCGCTCCGTTAAGCTGTTCCTCCGCAAATTGCAGAGCCAGGTCATCGAGCAGCTCTTGCTTAATATCTGTTCCAATCGTAATGACGCCTTCCTTCGCAAGCGTCAGTGCGATATGACGTCCAATTCCTCTGCCCGCACCGGTAACGATGGCTACTTTTCCTTGTAAATCGATGATCATGAGAATGCCTCCTCCTCTGGTCTCGAAGTGTTCCAGCTGTTCATCAGCTGCTGTACATATGCGATGCTCGACATGAGCTGTGACTGCTCATAGGCTGCAATGATCGCCGCCGATTCGCCCCGTTCATGCGGCGTACGCCAATCCGCTGTCGGCCTGGCATTGCGCTGGACACAACGAAGGAGCTCCGCCAGCTCTCTGGCGGATCGATTCGGGTATTCCGGCCAATAATCATCCGCAAGGACCCTGGTATGCCTCGCTTCCAATGCTCCGATTTCGATGGACATGCACAGCGTCTGCGCTGCTTGGCTGGCGCGAAAAACCTCCATCAGCGCAGGAAAGTCCACCGCTCCCTGTCCAATCGGACAACGGACGAGCATGTAGCCTTCCGCACTCGGATAAATCCAATAATCCTTCAAGTGGACATGTTTGAGATAAGGAGAGATTCGTTTGGCAAATTCGACCGGCTCCTCTGCGGTAGCAAGCGGGTTGCCGGTATCCAGCGTTAATCCGAAGTTCGGCGATGCAATGGACTCACACAGCCAAATCAGCTCTTCGGAGCAGAGATCCTGATGATTCTCCAGCGCCAGAATGACGCCTGCTTCTTCCGCCAGAGCAGTCGCTGCAGTAAGACCGGCGCGTGCCTCCTCCAGGAATGACTGCCACTTCCCGACTAAGTGACGGCGATCTCCGCCGAACTTCGCTCCGCCTGCCACCGTTCGTACTACTTTTGCTCCCACGGACTTTGCCGTATCGAAAGCCTCACCTAGCCGTGCCGCGTCGAAGCCATCAGAAGCGATCGTGATATAAAGCTGATTCGCCTCGACTTTGCTTGCTATAGCTCTGTGGTCGCAGTCTGCCAGCATCGAGAGGGGCAGCTCGACGCCTTGAAGGCCATTTTGCAGCGCTAGGTTAATGACCCCTTCCGCCGAAATCTTCGGCCTTCCTGCACGTGGGTGCAATCCCATTGCATAAGTCGTGCCAAATACAGATAAGCCAAAACGCATCCCGATCACCCTTTCGTATCCAGCTATTCAGCTAGGAGATGAAGCCCGGTTATTTGGCCGTCCAACCGCCGTCGACCGTTAACGTAGAGCCTGTCATGAAGCTGGATGCATCTGAGGCGAGGAATAAAGTCGGACCCGCAATTTCGTCCGGTCTCCCCCACCGACCCAGCGCAATTTGATCTACAAAGAAACGATTTGCCTCGGGATTGTTCATCACAACCGTGTTGAGCTCGGTCGCGATCGGTCCGGGACATAGCGCGTTCACGGTAATGTTGAAGGGGGCAAGCTCTAGTGCCAGCACCTTGGTTAACTGAATGACGCCGCCCTTACTCGCGCAGTAGGCACTTCTCTCCGGCAGTCCAACCATCCCCAGCATCGAGGCTACGTTAATAATGCGACCGGATTGCTGCTCTTTCATGAGCGGTGTAACGGCGCGGATGCACAGGTACGGAGCTTTCAAATTGGTGCCCATCACCAGATCCCAGCTTGTTTCGTCGTAGCTTTCGATCGGCTTGCGAACGTTGACTCCGGCATTGTTAATTAGAATATCGATGCGTCCGAAGCGCTCCTTAACGGCTTGCACCAGCCGCTCTACCTGGTCGGCATCCGTTAGCTCTGCTGCCATTCCTGTGATTTCACTGCCTGTATCGATAGATAGTTGCTTGGCAATCGCAGCTGCTTTCTCCTCCGAACGACTTGTAATGACGACTGCTGCCCCTGCTTGTGCCAAGGTTTGTGCCATCACAATACCAAGTCCGCCGGTCCCGCCTGTAAGTAAAGCAACTTTACCTGTTAATTGAAATAATTGACTATGGCTGCTATTCATCTGGAGATCACCTGGTCCTTTCATCCTTGTTAAGGAATGCGCTTACATGTTACCATTTCAGTATCTGGAAGGCTTTACATAAAGGTGATCGTTTTTTGGACTTTTCCGAACTCGGCGTACAAGGCGGTGCTGAACAATTGGACAACGTTCTATTTCCTCGAATTAGGCAAACCACTTTGCGGGACATTTCTCCTGTTATTCATTGGGCGCGGCAGCATTGCCGTACTCCGGATTTCAGGTGGAGCCGTCGAATCTATGATTTTCAGCTCATTTATGTGAAGCATGGTGAGATCAGGGCTACGATCGAAGGTGAGCTCATAGAGGCTCGTGCTGGCAGTCTGCTCATCTTGGCACCTTGGCAGCATCATCGAATTGAAGTGCTGACAGCGCCGCATGCGGAGCTGCTCGGCATCCATTTTGACTTTTTCGATGGCGCGGCTAATAGTCATACCATCATCGCCGATGAGTACAATCCGGACCCGGATGCATTCAGCGACATGCCTTATTTGGGGGCAGATCGACCGATCATAACCGAATCACTGCTGACGAACGTGTCGCCGAGAATCATCTCCCTGTTTGAAAATGTCATTCAAGAATGGAATGATCGGCAGCAGGATTACGACAGTGTGTGCAAAGGGCTGATGATCCAACTGATCGGATTGCTGCTCCGTCAGCAGAACGAAGGACGAGGCACGCCGCATCCGAAATATGAGAAGCGTCTGCTCGAGCTGGTACAAGAGATTCGCAACGACTGCAGCCGTCGCTGGTCGAGCACGGATATGGCGAAGTTTCTGCTCGTCCACGAAGATTATATGAGCCGGCAGTTTAAAGCGATGATGGGTGTCGGTCCCAATAAATTCGTGCAGACGGTGCGCCATCAGGAAGCCAAACGGCTTCTGCGGGAAACGGATCAGACGATCGAGTGGATTTCAGAGGCGGTCGGCTATGAGGATTTCCACTATTTCAGCCGTATTTTCAGACGCTGGGAAGGGATGTCTGCCATGCAGTTCAGGAAGCTGTCGCGGACGATATAGCAGATTGACAAAGAAGGACAGCCTCTGTATCGCCAGATCCGTCGGATGATTGGAGACTGTCCTTTTCCTTAAGGTAATCGGTAGAGCGCGAACGGTTTGCCGTAACGGAATGCGTCACTCCATTCATTCAGCGTATCCGTCAATTCCGAGCCGAGATTCATTTCTACGCTGTTCAAATTATCTTCGAGCTGCTCGACTCGTGTCGCACCGACAATGACAGTCGAGATTGCGGGCTTATCCATAAGCCAAGCCAGCGACATTGCACTCGCACTATGTCCGCTGTCAGCCGCGAGGCTGCTTACCTGTTGCCCCAACGTAACTCGGCGTTCGTCTAAGAAGCGAATAAAGCTCGGGTCCGTAATCACTCTGGAGCTTGTCGGTGCTTCTTCAGCCGTTAAGCCATATTTGCCGGTCAGAATACCGCCCGCCAGTGGGAAATACGGAATGATGCCTACGCCTTGATCCAAGCACACCGGGACAAGCTCTTGCTCAGGTGTCCGATCTGCAAGGGAGTAGCTGGTCTGAGTGGAAACAAACCGCGCAGTTCCTTTAGAATCGCTAATCCCGAACGCCTTCATCAGCTCCCATGCTGCATAGTTGGAAGCGCCGATATAGCGAACCTTCCCTGAACGAACCATATCTTCGAGCGCACTTAACGTTTCTTCGAGCGGCGTGTTCGGATCGAAGGTGTGAATTTGATACAGGTCGACGTAGTCGGTTCGGAGACGTTTCAAGCTATTCTCCAGCTCTTGCATGAGGTGGCGGCGAGAGGATCCTCTAGCATTCGGACCTGCGCCACTCACTAACCCCGCCTTCGTAGCCAGCACGGCTTGGTCCCGTTTCCCCTCTAATGCCAACCCTATGATTCGTTCCGATTCTGTGCCTGCATAAATATTAGCCGTATCTATAAAATTAATGCCCTTATCCATGGCGTGATGGATAATCCGTATCGATGTATTCTGATCGGCACGTTTCCCGAATGCATTGGTTCCCAATCCTAATACGGATACTTCCAGCCCGCTTCTTCCGAGATAACGATATTTCATAGCTGCTGAGCCCCTTCCTTCATGACGAGTCTATTAACTTATTATACCTTAAATGGAGACGCCGCCAAATGAAGTATCCCTTGACATCAAGCCTGTTTATGTAGCATAATGGTAAAAATTTAATATGTTTTTTCTTATCAAGAGTAGGTGGAGGGACAAGCCCGATGATACCCGGCAACCGACAAACCTTTGTAACTGGCGAATGCTTATCGTCATAATCAATGGGATGCACGGTGCTAATTCTTGCGGAACGCTTAATTAAGCGAATCTGGGAGATAAGAGCGAGGATCAATGACATTACATTCCTATGACCTTCTCTGATTCCAGAGGAGGTCATTTTTGTTTTCTATAAACTACAACACTTATGTAACGCAGAATGCTGCATTCGAAGCATTGGCTCGAACGCAAACCAATCTGCGAAGGAGGATCATGATGCTAAACACGATTCCTGACCATACGACGATAGATGAATCGGCCGAGTATCAACGGGATACGCTGCCCCAGCTGATTGCTTTGCTCAATTTGAGAAATTCGGTCATTGGCTATTCGCTCGAGTTTATGCAGCAGTGCAAAATTAGCCGTATTGAATGTTTTCAATTCGAAAGCGAGCTTGCAGAGAAGCTGCAGCCCGGCCATGGCCGCGATTATTTCTGTGGTTTAGTTGCGATTACCACGACAACGGGAGCAGTCGGGCTGGCGGAGTTTGCCCTCCCACGCAAGAGTCTCAATTGTGACTTGGTCATGTGGGCTTCCCCGCTTCAGCGGATGAAGGAGCAGACGTTGCTCGAGAGCTTCAGCTACGTTCAGAGCAAGACGGATTCTTGGGGACCCGTAAGGTCCGAGCTCGTTGCATCAGCGCTATTGAAGCTGAACGGGAATCCTGAACCGGCTGTATTGCAGAATGAGGATAAACGGTATCTTTGGGATCGTTCGTACCTGCTTCGCAATACGCAAGCGTATGTTTCGTTCTAGACGAGTAGCAGCGGCACCAGGCATACAGAACGCTCTAACGAACCGTACAGGTCTTATTTTGACGATAACACCAGCAAAATAAATCTAACGAACCGTAGCGGTCTTATCTGGCTGCGAATGGGTCGTTTTGAGCGATTTTCCTGAAATAAGGCCGCCGTGGTTCGTTAGAATTTCAAAGCCCAGAATTCCGGCCAAATAAGGCCCGTACGATTCGTTAGAATTTCGAACATGCTTATTACGGCATGCAGCATTGGGCAAATCATGTCTCTGGTGCTTGCCCAGCTCCTCCATCCGCTCGCATCTCCCACCGCGTCCTCATCCACGACACCGGGTTTCCATGTTTGCCACCACCTCATACTCGCTCCCGTACGGTCCATCTCACCAACCATTGCTCATGCGCCTCTTCTCCTGCCGCAGCTTGAACGCCGATTCCGCCAACAACGCGGCGACGATCATCATCGCGGCCAATGTCCATAACGCCTCGCGTTTACGCTCCGGCGCGCGGTCGAAGTGGGCATGGCCAAGCCGCTGCTCCGCTTGCTTCATCAGCGCCACCTGCAGATCGGGATCATTCTGCGCGCCTCCGGCGTTAAGACGGAAACCGTTGCTCTGGCGGGGGCTGTCGAGACCATCTTTTACAGTCAGCGTCACATCAATGCCCAGCTGCGCGCAAATATCGAGCAATGGCTTGGAGAACGCTCCGTACGGGAAAGCGAGCACATGGTTCGAGGTGCCAAGCTTCTGCTCCAATATGGTATTCGCTTGCTCTAAATCGGCTTTTATCCGCTCCTTATATTCCTCCTTCGTCTCCCTTCTGCCCTTATCTTTCAAGTAAATAGGTCCGGTCAACGCAGCAATCCGATGCTTGCCCTTCGCATCCGTGGGCACATAGCGATGAGAATCAAACGAGTGACTGTAAAATGAAATGCCGGTCCGGCTCATCTCCTTTACCTGGTCCCAATTCAGCTTGGAAACCCCGACGTGACGAGGGTTGCCAATCGTGTTGACGATTAGAAAGTTGGTCGCCGGTGCCTCATACTTGCTCAGAACCGGATAGACATCCTGATAGAAGGATTCATAACCGTCGTCGAACGTGAGCAGTACCGCATTATCCGGAACCGGGTCTCCCCGCAAAATAAATCCGCGGTACTGATCCATCGTTATCCAGTGAAAATTGTTGGCCTTCATTAATTCAAGCTGGCGCTCAAACTTGCTTATCGATAGCGCTCCGGCATCATTGTGCGGATTCTTCATGACTTCGTGATACATGAGTACAATCACGCGATCCTTATAATACTCGCCATGAGGTTCATTCTGGCCCGGCCTTAAATCACTGTTACCAGCGGCACTCCCCGCTCCATAGAACAATCGTCCGACCAGCGGCATGCGAGCATGATAGGTTTGGATGATCAATACACAGCAAATAACAGTCAATCCCAGCAGCAGGGATGTGAGCACCATGTATCTGGTTTTTAATGACATAGGATCAACTCCGTAGTTCAATGTAAAGGTGATTCAACTAATCGCACTTTCATTTATTCAACGAAGCTAATTCGACAAATGTTGCCTAAGCTATTATTCAGTCCTAAGAAAACAAAGAAAAGGCGGCATGTCATACCACCGAGTCAGGTTCATTATAAAATCGTTTCATCTGCCCCGACTACTGTAATCCGTTGACTGACTTTTCCGCACTTCCTGTCAGCGATTCCCGGACAACAAAACAGCCACCGCCGAATAAGTCATTCAGCGGTGGCTGTTTATATTGGCATTAACGCCTTATCTTTTGTGCTTGTATCCCTTATTACTTCTTCGCCTTATAAAACTCATGATACAGCTTCATCAGCGCCCGCTTCTCGATGCGCGACACATACGAACGCGAGATGCCGAGCTCCTTCGCAATTTCCCGCTGCGTCCGTTCCTCGCCGCCTGCGATCAGGCCGAATCGGCCGACGACGACTTCCTTCTCGCGGTCATCCAATATATCTAAATTTTTATAAATCTTGCTCTTCTCGATTTTGAGTTGCACTTTCTCCGCAACATCATCGGCTTCCGTGCCGAGGATATCAATCAAGGTGATTTCGTTGCCTTCCTTATCCGTTCCGATCGGATCGTGGAGGGACACATCCTTACGCGTCTTCTTCAATGACCGCAAATGCATCAAAATTTCATTCTCGATACAACGAGCCGCAAATGTCGCGAGCTTCGTCCCTTTTCCTGTCTGGAAGCTTTCAATCGCTTTAATAAGCCCGATCGTACCGATCGAGATGAGGTCTTCCAGATCTTCACCGGTGTTGTCGAACTTCTTGACGTTGTGTACGCAACCGGATGTCATTAGTTGCTAGTATAACGGCCAATTCAGCACGACGTGATCACCGGGACCATACGATGAATCCCCGCAGAGAGCCGTTACTCCTTCCGGTACGGATAAATTTATACGCGCGACCTCCGGCATTTCCGGTTGGCGTTCTATTCGTACTTGCAAAGGACCTCCTAAGGTGGGAATGGACCCTTCTGCCCAATTCAGTTCGCCTAATAAACGGGGCTGAATCCGAACCGACCGGTTATGGGCTTCCAGAGGCTGTATACCAACGATAGAATGAAGGAACAACATGACCGGCATACTGCCCCATGCATGGCAAGCGGAACTAAAAGAGATCTCTGCGGAGTGTTCATCCCGATAGAATAGATCCCACCATTCCCAGACCGAAGTCGCGCCGGCATCCAACATGCTGCCGTATCTCTCCCGTACAAGCTCCAGCATTCGATCTTCCCGTTTCATCTTCAGCATAGCTCGGTAGACAACCATCATAAAAAAAGGACTCGCTTTAATGGCCTTTCCTTCAGCATCCGGCGCGAATACACTACGGTAAATCGCTTCGCTTCGTTCTTCCCCGGCCTCATGCAGTACAAGTATGGCCAATGCGTTGGCTGATTCGCTGAACTGGCTGCTTGGTTGTCCGTCAACCAGACATTCCATGTAGGCATTCCATTCAGGAACCCACAGTTTATTCCGGATGCTTGCTGCCAGTCGGCCGGCAGCTTCGCTGTAATACGCAAGCGCCTCATGATCTCCGAGAAGTGCCGCGTAGTTTACCATATGCTGAATGGCTTCTAAATAAAGAAGGTTAAGTGCCGATACGATGCCTCCGCGTTCTACGTCCGGCCATCGGCCAAGAGGGGCTTCGCCGGCGTCGATATAAGCCCAGTACGGTACATTCTCGAGCAGACCCTCTTCATTCTCGAAGCCGGAAAACCAGCGGAGAGCCTGGACGATGTTAGGCCACCACTGGGCCAGCAGGCCATCATCTTCATAAGCGGACACGTACTCACCAAACGAGCTGACCCAATGAAGACAGAAGGATGGAATGGGCGGATAATTATGATGGCCGTCCGGATAACGCTGCGCGGTCATCCCCTGCCAATCCTGCGACTGGCCGATCTGCTCCAGCAGCTTGCGATGCAATCTTCCATCCCCGGAATAATAGGTCTGATAAATGCCCTGCCAACGCCCGTCCCCCATCCACTGCTGCTGTTCGCGGCTTGGAGAATCGACGAAAGCATCCTGCATGCAGATCCGAATCGTATGCTCGGAAATGTCCCATATCTGCTGCAGCCGTTCATCGCTGCATCGGAAAGCAGCCGGACGTTCGACCGGATATCTGCGAGTCCGCAATCCGACGCGGTGCAGGATAATAGAGCGGTCATCCGCATGCCTTATCCTCAATTGCATATACCGGCCTGCCTTCCAGCCAAAGCGAACCTCAACTTGTTGCCGGCCTTCCTGCAGAATAAACCGATCCATGGAACGGTTATTATTGACGTTTAGATAGGCTTTGCCATTCCACAACTCTTCGGCATATACAACATCCACGATGGTACCTGAAGTTCCCGTTACGTCAAGCTGCAAGTAGCCCGGCTCTATCCGCCCGAAGTCATAGGTCAGGATCTCCGCATGATCCGGATCTGATGGCTGCGACCAAATATCAAACGGCTCAGAAGTCACTTCCGACACTTCAATGGCATTCGTTTCTTCTATTATAGTCAGGTGCAGTCTTTCCAAGGGTTCGGCCGACTTACGGACGCTGCCCCGGCTTACCAACCTGAGAGCATCGATTTCGTTCTCTTCCATTAACGGTATGGGTCGCTCGATAAAATTCCAGAAAGGCGATAGTCCGATTCCCCGCTGCTTAGCTTGCTGCCAATCCTCTTCAATGAAATCCGGAAGCTGCCATCCTTGCAATTCTTCTCTGGCATCAAAGATCTCAACCGGCCCTTGACAGCCATTGACTCGGGGAGCTCCGCTATCGTAAGCATCGGATTTGCGGCAGGACCAGGTGGCATCTGTCCCGATGAGCAACGGCTCTTTCCCATTGGCAGCTACCTGCAACTCCGCCACCAAGGCAGGAATACGGTCGATGGACTGGCCGGTACCGTAGCCATAATACAACACCATGACGGCAATGGTGTTAAGCCCGCTCCGGAGCAGTCCCGATACCTCGATTTCGTCCACATACTGCCAGCGGGGATCGCTCCTGCAAGGTCCTCTCCCCGCATACCTGCCGTTCACATAAAGAATGTATCTGGAATCTGCGAATATCTTCAGCTTACCTGATGTCAGGCTATCCTCTGCTAACTCAAAGGTTTTGCGGAAATAACAGAAAGACTGATAAGGATGCTCATAATGCGTTTCTACCTCGGCAGGATGCCAGATTATCCCGGTCCCCTGCCCCCATGACATGCCCACCGGACGTTTTCGAACAAATCGTGAATTAGCCAATGCTCAATCCTTCCTCCCTTGCAGCGTATATGAGAATGCAACTCTTCCCACTCCTCTGTCTTTTCGAAAATTCAAACAGGATGCAAAGCACAATCCGCTCTGCATCCTGTTTGAATATCATCCTAGCCTTGGCTCTGTGCAGCCAAGAAAGCGTCGATTTGACTTTGCAGTTCTGCTTGAATTTTATCGATGCCAGCTGCCTTCAGCTGTTGTTGCAAGTTCGCAAGACCTTTATCCGTATCTTGGATGAGACCGTATTCAAGTGGTGTTCCGTAGCGCAGCATCACATTTCCTACGTTCGTGACTTCGTTCAGCACCTTCGAGTTGTCGAAGACGAAAGTTTCGAGCGGGTAGTGGAATACTTGACCGATCCATTTGTTCTCGACATCTTGTGCAGCTTGCGGGTAAGTCGTGTCAATACGGTTAAGCGGAGAATTCCATGCCCAGTTCGAGAACGTGTTGAAATTGCCGTATTTATCTGTCTTCGTAAATTTGTCATCGCCGTTAGGCTCATAGTTCGTCCCGGCAATTCCATACATGATCAAGTCATGAAGTGTCTTATCGTTCTGAAGCAAATCAAGCACCATAAGCGCGCGTTCCGGATGTTTGGAAGAAGCATGAACGGCAATACCGTTCTGCGTGGAAATCGCGGCCGTTTTTTTGCTAGCAGGAGAAAGATCTGCCAGCGCCACTTTCCAATCCGGATGATCTTTATTAACCTGAGCCATAATGCCGCCAAGTGCAGTAACGTTATGGGACATCGATGCTACTTTGCCTGACTTGAAGTCGTCCGTCGTGCTGCTCTTGTTCGTCAGTGCGTTACGCGACCAACCGCCGTTGTCGGCAAGATCCTTATAGTAAGCCAGCAGATCCTTAAACTCAGGCGTATCGTAAACGTTGAAGACTTGTCCTTTGACATCATCCACTTTGAAAGCAAGCGGCAGATCCTGGAGAATGTTCCAGTTATTCTTCTGTTTCAGGAGGAGCGTATCCAGATTATGGAGTTTGCTGTTGCTGGATTCCACTCCATATGGCGTCATTCCTTTTTCATTCTTAGCAATGGTTTCCAAGTAGGCCTTGTAAGTTTCCGGGCTGTCAATTGGCGCAAGCTTATATTTCTCAAGAAGATCTTCACGGTACAGAATCAGCTTATCCGTAAACTCTTTGCTTTGGTTCTGCGGTACCATATACACCTTGCCGTTAATGCGCGCTTGATCCCATTTGACTTTCGGCATCGCAGCCGATGTCAGAGGCATGTATTTGGACAACAGTTCGTCCGTCAGTTCAAGGAACCCGCCTTTAACGGCTTGCGCATTGTACTGCGCCCAGTTGGAGGTATAGATAAGATCGAAATCTTCACCCGCAGCGAATTTCAACGGATATTTCTGAGACCAGTCCGACCAGTCAAGGAACTCTGCATCGATTGTCGCGTTTACTTTGGACGCAAGCTGCTTGTTAATCTCGCCGAAAACTTGGTCATAATCAGCCGGTTTCGGTCCGAGCATGACCATATTCAGCTTGACGGCCTCACTTGTGTCGATCGTATCGCTGCCGGCATTATTGCTTGCCGTGTTTCCCGCTCCTGCATTATTCCCAGTGTTATTCCCCGTGTTCGTGGATGAATCGTTGGTCGTGCTTCCGCATGCGCTTAAAATCATGGAAGCTGCTAATACGCCGGTCAACGTAAAACTCAGTTTTTTCTTCATGTTCTGTTTCTTCATCTTCGTGCCTTCCCCCTAATTCGTATGAATGATTGAAAGCTTTATAATAAACCAGGATTTCCTGTGTTTATCCCTTGACTGCGCCAATCGTGAGACCCTGCACAAAATATTTCTGAATGAACGGGTACGCGAACAATATCGGACCGCATGCCACGACAGTCATCGCCATCTTCAAGCTTTCGCCCGGGATATCGACTGCGATATCTCCGCCGGCTCCCAGCATGGCCGTTCGCATGCCTTCAAGGTTGCCGAGCATTTGATACAGATAATATTGCAGCGGCATTAACTTATCGTCGGAGATGAACAATAACGCGCTATACCAGTCGTTCCAGTGGCCAAGCGCGAGGAATAGACCTACTGTAGCCAGAGCCGGTTTGGATAGAGGAAGAATGAAAGTTGTGAATATTCGGAAATCTCCGGCCCCGTCGATTTTGGCGGATTCCGTAATCGCATCGGGGATACCTGAAAGGAACGATCGCATGACGATGATATAGAAGACATTCACGAGCGACGGCAGGATCAATGCAGCGAGCGTGTTCTTCATGTCCAGATAATTCACGATTAACAAGTACCAGGGGACGAGCCCTCCGCTGAACAGCGTCGTGAAGAAGAAGTAAAACGCGAAATAGTTGCGCCACTTGAAATCCTTGCGGCAGAGCACATAAGCAGTCATCGCGGTCAAGAACAAACCTAGAGCCGTACCGATAATGGTTACAATAAGCGTAACGCCGTAAGCCCTGATGATGTCATCCGGAAATTCGAAGATGATGCGATAGGCTTCCAGGGAGAACACTTTCGGAATCAATGTATACCCATTCATGCGAATGGAGTCTTCGTCAGATAAAGATGATGAAAGCACGAGCACGAATGGCAGAATGCAAATCAGTGCCAGGATCGTCAATGATCCGAATGCGATGATGGCAAGAAGGAGCCGATCCTTCTGACTGCCCCGACTTACGATTGTCTCTTTCATAAGGCAAGTTCCTCTCGATTTAGAATAAAGCACGATCCTTGTCATATTTGCGCACGGCATAATTCACCGCTAAGATCGTGATAAATCCAAGCACCGATTGGTATACGCCTGCTGCCGAAGACATGCCGAAGTCATTCGTATTGATGAGCATACGGAAGACAAATGTGTCGATGACGTCCGTTGCAGAGAATAACATGCCATTATTCCCGACCATGTTGTAGAACATCCCAAAGTCGCCGCGGAATATATTCCCTACTGCGAGCAGCATGAGAATGATGAAAGTCGGAAGCAAGTTCGGTACCGTCACTTTCATAATCCGCTGGAACACGTTAGCTCCATCGATTTCTGCCGCTTCGTACATCTCCGTATCTATGCTTGTAATCGCAGCCAAGTACATGACCGTTCCATAACCAAGCACTTTCCATGTATGGAAGAATAACAAGATATACGACCAATATACCGGCGTATTGTAGATATCGATCCGTTCCAATCCAAGTGAAGTCAGCACGCTGTTTATCGTTCCGAAATCGTAACTGAACAAATTGTAAGCAATGGAACCGACGACGACCCACGAAATGAAATAGGGCAGGAAAAGCGCCGATTGAATGATTTTCCGGAACCATTTACCTCCGACCTCAAACAACAGGATGGCTGCCGTCATCTGCAGTACATTACCGATTGCCATAAAGCCAATGTTGTATAAGGCCGTATTCCTGGTTACTCGCCAAGCATCTCCGGATTCGAAGAAAAATTTGAAGTTATCGAACCCGACCCACGGACTTCCGAACACACCGCCCGTGTAATTCAGCTGTTTAAACGCGATCATGATTCCCGCCATCGGCACGTACGAGAATAACAGAAACAACAGTACTGTCGGTGCTATCATGAACAGCAACATCCTGTATTTCACAAGGTCGCGCCAGAAGGTAGTTCTTCTTTCTGCCACTATGCTCTGCTCCTTTCTTATGTCTGGCTCCATTATAAGAAATTCGCAGGATTCGACATAAGCAAGCCGTGCAACTAAAACTAATACAAATCTACGATCGTGACTAAACTTTTATCATTTTCCGATATTCGCCCGGCGTCATGCCGAAGGCTTGTTTGAACATGCGGTTGAAATAGATGACGTTCTTGTACCCGACCCGCTCTGCGATTTCATACACCTTCAGCTTCGGATCGCCTAACATCATGCGAGCTTGCTTGATTCGGGTATCGTTCAGGTAGTCGCTAAATGCCATTCCGGTCTCCGCTTTAAAGAGAAAGCCAAGATAGTTCGGCGTAAAATGAAAGTGTGCGGCAACCTCCTTGAGCGTGACCTTGCTGACCAGATGCTCCTCCATGTAGCGGATAATATCCGCGATCAGCTTGCGATCTTGCTTCCGACGTTTCGTAACCAACAGCTCGGACAGCTCGAAGAACCGCCTTCTCAACCACGATACGAGATCGTTCATCGTCTCGAATTCGAATAATTCATTCGGTTGGTTGGCATCCCAGTTTAGCAGCTCGTACAAACTCTCATTGAGCAGCTGCAAATCGCTGTGCAGCTTGGACGTTATGCGTACGATGAGGTCATACGCCTCGCTCTTGCGAAGCTGCCCATGGTCCTGCCAGAATAGAGCAAGCAGGCAATCATCGATCTTCACCAGATCGTAGTCTAGAATGGCTTGCAGCATCTCGTCCACAAGCTTGACCACGCTTGCGCCGGCCGGCTTGCCCGGCGACATGGACGATGCATTGCGGATGACGCGATTTCTGCCCATGATCCACTTAATGCTTAATGCCGCCTCGGCTTGTCGATATGAATCATGGAGTTCTTCCTCGCCAAATGCACGGTCTCCGGTGCCGATCGTAATCGTAAACGGGAATTCCGCTTGGAACGCTTGAATCAATCGTTCAAGCGCGAGATCGTTATTCCCCTCATTTGGCGTAAGCAGCACGAACCGGTTATCGAATCCGGTTATGAATTCACCGAGCTCCTCTTCCTGAACGAAGGATCTCAGGAATGCCTCCACGTTCTGCCACAGTTCCCGCCGCTGTTCAATCGTCAGATCCTTTGCATTGCGGTCAAATTCATCCGATTCGATTAATGCGGTAGAAACCCCTTTGGCCAGATAAGGGGCAAGATAATCCGCTATCCGCCGCTCGGCCGTTCCGGGAGACACCGCTCGAAACCAGCGAAGAAGCAATTCCCGTTGTACGTAAGGGAGCGCCTCCATCACGGTGGAACGTTTGCGCCGCTCTTCCCACAGCTTCTCGCATAAACCGGACAAGGTTGCCACCAGATCCCCATCATCCACGGGCTTGATTAAATAGGCATAAGCTGTGAGCTTAATCGCTTCCTTCGCATAGTGGAAATCTTCGTGGCCGCTGATGATTACAATGCTGACATCAGGCTGGAGCTCCTTTGCTTGTCGCGCAAATTCGAGTCCGGACATAATGGGCATCTGGATATCCGTCAAGATGATGTCTACTTTCTCCTGCTTTAATATCGCTAACGCGGCGAATCCGCTCTTTGCCGTTCTTACCGTACTTAAACCTGCAATTCCGCTATTGATGACTCTGACTTGCAGCCATTCCAAATCAATCGCTTCGTCGTCTACAAGCAGTATCGTAATCTCCATCATCGTTCTACTCCTTCTCCCAAGGCGGTTTGCCATCGTCTATCGATTCCTGACCTTCCATCTGCATGGGAAGCAGAATCCGTACCGTGGTACCGCCGCCATACACGCTCGCGATTTGCACGCCATATTCGGGGCCGTACCTGAGTTTAATTCGTTCTTCCACATTCTTATAGCCGTACGAATTCGACTGCGCAGTACTTCGAAGCACTTGATCGATCGTCTCGCGCCGCATGCCGATGCCCGTGTCGATAATTTTCAGTTCCAGGTTGTTGTTGTCCACGAGCTTAGCGGTTAGACGGATGTCGATCGTCTCGCCGTACCAGGCATGTTTAAAGACATTCTCGACAAAAGGCTGGTAGAGCAGTTTGATAATCTCGGCATGACGGACTTCGGGATCCACGTCCACATAGACATGAACCGAATCGGCATACTTGACTTTCTGGATGTCCAAATAAGCCATGATCTGTTCCAATTCTTTATATAGCGGTATGAGCACCTGCCCATTGTTAAGCGTCAATCGATAAAACCGCGACAGCTGCTTTACGGTCTCCGTGACCTGTTTCGTCTTGCCGAGATTGCTCAAGCTGCTAATCGTAGACAAGGTGTTGTATAAGAAATGAGGATTGATCTGCGCTTGCAGCGCCTCAAGCTCCGCCTGCTTCCTCTGGATGCCCTGCATGTATACGTCCTGAATCAAGCTCTGAATGCTTGTAGCCATGGTATTAAAGGAATGCGCGATCAGCACAAACTCGTCGTTGCCGCCCATAACGAGCCTTCGTTCCAGATTGCCATCTTGGAAGGATCGAACATGGGAGACGATTCGCTTCATTCGTTTGCCTGATAATGCAGCCACGACGAGACCGATTGCACCCATGACGACGAAACTTATAGCACAAATTAAACCGATCGTGACCTGAAGTCGTTTAGCATCTTTGTTCAAATAATGATGAGGCACTTGAATTTCGATAATGAATGGCGATTCATCCAGTTCCTCGCGCAAATTCAGAAACCCTTCGTCATTTTCCTCCTCCGTACCGATTGGGTCTCGCGAATACATCACTTTATTGCTGTTCCGATCCAGAATACGGATGCCTATTCCCAGTTCTTCCGGATATTTCGTTAGATTGCTCAAGAGATCATCGAAATTAACCGTAATCCGAATGTAAGCAATGACGGTTTGATAATCGACGAACGAGACCAGCTTTCGCAAATGGGATACGTTTCCGAGCTCATGATCCGTGTCGGCCTGGATCCAGATGTTCGTATCTTTCTCTTCTCTCAGTTGTTGGAACCACGGTCGGCTTTCGAGAAGGGAGTAGGGCATTACGAAGTATTCGCTGCTCTTGAAGGCACCAAGATTATCGTAGGAGTTCCCTGCATCACCGATATCCGGATTAACGGCATATAACGTCAACCGCAGCGGACTCCCATACAGATCCAGCGGAGCTCTCAACTGCGGGAAAATATCGTCGATCATGGTGTAGTAGATTTCCAGCCGGTCGCCGTGCTTCTGCAGCGCCTTCTGAAACGCCAAATTGCCAAATAACTGATCGGATATACGCTGGATTTCGGTCATCCGATAATCCACGTTATTCCTCGTTTGTTCTAGTGCCGCCTGAATTCCGGTTTCGGTCACCTCCGTGCGAGACTTTACAAGCATGCTGTAAGACACGTAACCGATTACAAGGTCTGTGACGAGAACGAGCAGCAAATAGGGGATCATCATTTTGTAAGTGAAGGGCAAATAATGGCGGATTCGAAAAAGACGAGTCATGTAGGGGTCACCTATTTCACATGTAGTAGTAGTAGATCGATTTGTCCAAAAAAAACGAGGACGCCTTATCCAGGCATCCCCGTTATAGTAGCAGTGCTCATTTCGAAGTGCAACTCTTGTCCTGTGCATGCCGGTCCTATTGGATTGGCGTTTTTGGGGACAGGAGTGTGTCTAAGTGACCGATAGCCGTAATATGAATAGCCGTATCCTCAACGCTAATCATCAATTCATCAACCAGTAAGTGGAGCATATGTCTCTTCACTTCAAACGCTAAGTGTTCCCCTTTGCTCCCAATAAACGCATTTATTTGATCTAAGACCAATCGGTTCTCTAGTGTTAATGATGCTTCCTGCTTCAATAATCGCATTTGCTCTTGGCATGACGCATATCGTTGCTGTAATTCAGCCATCTCAGCCTTTAACGATCGGAACTCCGACTCCATCTCCTCTTCATCGATGAGATCCTTTGTAAACATAATTTTGATTTTATCCGCTTGTTTCTGCTTGGTAGAATGCAGCTTCTGCAGGGAATCTGACATCATAACGAACTCGTCCATCACGGACTCTTTGTTTTGATTTAACCGTTTCTTATACTCCGCCGGATCGGCAACCACTTCCATCACTAAACCCCAGACATATTCATCAAGCAGCTCAGCTCGTATGGATGGAGCGGGGCAAAGCTTTACCGATGTGCCAAACCTCCTTGGATTTCTGTTCGGACACCGGTAACATTTGTATTTCTCCTTAGTCCCCGTAGACTTATTGACTCGTCCTGAATATGTGGTTCCCTCCCATTTACGGCCACAATGTCCACATCTTAACAACGAACGAAGTAAAAACTCGTGCTTCTGGTTGCCTGCATTTCTGGTGTTCTTCACGCGCTGCTCTTGCGCCAACAGAAATAAACGGTCATCCATGATGGCCGGCACCTCGACAAGGATCCAGTCACTTTCGTCGCGATAAGAATAGGTCTTCTTAGGTGCTCCCTTTGTTGTTCGTTCCCCTTTGACTTTCTGCGTACATCTGCGATTGTAATAATACTTCCCGACATAAATTTCACTTCTCAATATTCGGTGTATGGAACTGGCATTCCATGTTTTGCTTTCTGCCCTTTTCGGTTCTGCTCCCATTTCGACTAATCGATTTCCAATCGCCCTCATCGTCAGATTGTCATGGATATACCATTGATAAATGAGCTTCACAAACCTTGCTTCGCTCTCATTTATCACTAAACTGCTTCCGATCCGATCATACCCATAGGGCGGGACTCGCATCGGCATGATCTTTTTATCCTTCTCGACTGCCTTTAGCCGTCCGCGAACAGTTCTCTTCTTAATCAGGGATAACTCATACTGCGCAATAACACTGATCAGGTTAAAAAAGAGCTGCCCTTCCGGAGTGTTCTTATATTCAGTGTCCACGAACGTCAATTGCACATGCTTGGCCTCGAACTCACGGCAAATGAACAACTTGTCGGTTAGATCGCGCGACAGTCTGTCCGGATGCGTAATGATGATTTGTGAAATCAGCCCTGCCCCAATATCTTGTCTAAGCAGGTTCATAGCCGGACGATCGATATCCTCGCCGCTAACCCCCTCTTCCTTATACACTTTAATAGCTGCAGCTGCTACATTGAGCTCATTAGCTTTCTTGATACAAAGCTCCACTTGGCCGTCTAAACTCGTTCCCTCCATCGCTTGCATGCCAGTCGACACCCGCACGTAAACAGCGGTATACATCTGATTGACCTCCTTTCTTGCAGAGGCTCCTTCGCCGGTATCATGCCTACTAGAATAAACCGACTGAAGAACTTCAGCAGGTTTGGATGATGAACTGCTTGAGAATGTAGTCAATGACGCGCCACTTGGCTTCAATCGCAGCTGTATTGACGCTCGATGATTCAGTACTCCTCTTATTTGCTTCAGTGTTGGCCATGGATACATAGGTGAACACATAGGCTGTCTTCTCCATCTAACCACCTCAATACTGATGTATTCGAAAAGCGGCTTGACTTAGTCCGATTCAATAAAAACCCTATATTCCTTTCCTTACGGCTTCCCTATAGGACGTCGGCGACAAGCAAAGACGATTCTTAAATGTTCTGGTAAATGCGTATAAGGACGAATACCCCGTCGTATAAGCGATTTCGGTAATGGAGGCATCCGTCTCTGCGAGGAGCCGCTTGGCTGCATCCATACGTACTTGCGTAATGAAATCGCTCGGCGGCATTCCCGCCTTCTTCGCGAAAGCGACCGAGTAATAGGTGCGGTTCAGCCCCGCCGCCCTTGCCGCTTGTTCGACGGTAATGCCTTCCGAGGCGTGCTGCCGGATATAGGAAATGCTTTGCTCAACCCAATCCGCAGGCTCCCTTGCAGCTAATTTCGGTATTGTCCGGCATAGTGCCGCAAAGAGACGATAAAGCAAACTTTGCATGTCAAGCGAGCGCACAAAGGCGTTTTCCTTCTCGGCTTCACGCATCAAACTAAGAAGATCATGAAGCGCCAGCCCCGCTTCCTGAGTCCATTTGCCATGCAGGAAAGGGTACTCGCTCTTGATCCCGGTCAGTGCTATCATTTCTGCAGCTCGCGGACCGTCAATCACGATCCAACTCATCTTCGGCGGCGCTTCGCCTTCGATCGAATAATAAGCATAAGTACGCATAGGGAATAAGCAAAAGACATCGCCCTCCGATAACGTCACGTGGTGTCCGGCATCCCAATCTACACGAAGCAAGCCTTCCTTCACGATGTGCAAGCTATAGCTTTCGATTCGCTTGGGTCCAACGTAGTATCCAGGCTTCGTCTCCGTAATCCCGCCGCGTACCGGCCAGATGGAACATTGCTTGTCCAGTTCATTCAAAGCGTAATAGATAAACGCAGCCGATTCATTGACGCCTGTTACCAGAGTATCCATTCTGCTCCGCCTTCCGACCTGACAATTTGATAAAGCAAACCATACACGACGCTATTTTACAACTTCTTGCTTTGCAATACAATTTATTAACGGAGGTGTATCATTCATGACGAAACCAAACATTTTGTTAATTACAAGCGATCAACAGCATTGGGACACGCTGGGTTATTTCAATAGCGAATTAAGAACACCTAATCTAGATCGGCTTGTTCGTTCAGGCACAACGTTTACCAGAGCCTACTGCCCGAATCCGACTTGTACGCCAAGCCGGGCATCCATTATTACGGGGCAATACCCTAGCCAGCACGGCGCATGGACGCTTGGAACGAAGCTATTGGAAGACCGTCACTGTGTAGGAGAGGACTTCAGCGCTGCCGGCTATCGTACAGCCCTTGTTGGCAAAGCTCATTTTCAGCCTCTCTCGTCAACGGATCAATACCCTTCGGTGGAGGCTTACCCGATTTTGCAGGATTTGGATAAATGGAAAAGCTTCCATGGACCTTTCTATGGCTTCGAGCATGTTGAGCTCACGCGCAACCATACAAACGAAGCACATGTCGGTCAGCACTATGCCTTATGGTTAGAGGAGAAAGGCTGCACCAATTGGCGTGACTACTTCCTTCCCCCTACCGGGAATATGGATCCTGCCATCACGTACAAATGGCCCATCCCGGAAGAATACCATTACAACACATGGATTGCCGAGCGCACGAATGCGCTTATGGAGCAGTACAAGGAGGAAGACAAGCCATTCTTCCTGTGGTCCAGCTTCTTCGATCCGCATCCGGAATATTTGGCACCGGAGCCATGGGATGCGATGTACGACCCGGACACGCTCACTGTTCCTTCGCTCGTGCCGGGCGAGCATGAGAAGAACCCGCCTCATTTCGGCTTAACCCAAGAACACGCTCCGGACTTCTCGCCTTGGGTTGAAACCGGCAAAGGCATTCACGGCTACCGCTCGCATCATTATTACGAATACGGAGAGCGGAAGAAGCTGACCGAACACGACAAGAAGAAGCTTATTGCCGTCTACTATGGCATGATCAGCCTAATGGACAAATATATCGGTACTATACTGGACAAACTGGTCGAGCTCGGAATCGCAGACAACACGATTGTCGTATTTACTACCGATCATGGTCACTTCTTCGGCCAGCATGGCTTACAGGCCAAAGGCGGCTTCCATTACGAGGACTTGATTCGTCTCCCGTTTATTGTGAGTTATCCGGGACATGTTCCCGCAGGGGCAACATCCGATGCCATACAGTCGCTCGTTGACCTGGCGCCAACGTTCCTGTCGCTAAGCGGTATTCCGATTCCGTCTGCGATGACAGGCGTAGACCAAAGCCTGGTATGGAGAGGAGCTGCTTCTTCCGCCAGAGATCATGCGATTTGCGAATTCCGTCATGAGCCCACGACGATTCATCAGAAAACTTACGTGGATAAGCGTTACAAAATCACCGTTTATTACAATCAAACCTATGGTGAAATCTTCGATTTGCAGGAAGATCCGAAGGAACTGAATAACTTATGGGACGATCCCGAATATGCAGCGTTGAAATCCAAGCTGATGCTCAAGTACATTTGGGCGGAGCTAGGTAAAGAAGTGATGCCGATGCCGCGTATATCGGGAGCATAAGCTTTTACCAGCAGAAAGGCGGCAAGGGATTCATTAATCCCTCGCCGCCTTAAACCGACTATTATCGCTTCGCCTTATAAAATTCATGATACAGCTTCATCAAAGCTCGTTTCTCGATACGAGATACGTACGACCTGGATATTCCCAAATCCTTAGCAATTTCCCTTTGCGTTCTTTCCTCCCCGCCGGTTTCCAAGCCGAACCTCGCGACAACGACTTCCCGTTCCCGAGCATCCAGTATATCGAGATTTCGATAGATCTTTGATTTCTCAATGCTCAGCTGCACCTTCTCTAGCACTTCGTCTTGCTCCGTTCCCAAAATATCGATTAACGAGATTTCGTTGCCTTCTTTATCCGTGCCGATCGGATCATTCAGCGAGATATCTTTGCTGGATTTCTTCTTGGAACGGAAATGCATGAGAATTTCATTCTCGATGCATCGCGCAGCGAATGTAGCCAGCTTCGTGCCCTTATCCGGCGAATAGGATTCAATCGCTTTAATCAGCCCGATCGTGCCGATGGATATTAAATCCTCGGTATCTTCCTTCGAGTTGTCGAACTTCTTCACGACATGAGCGACTAATCGCAAGTTGTGCTCAATCAGGAGGTTCCGGGATTTTTGGTCGCCGTTTGCCATCAGCTGAATATGCCTCGCTTCTTCCTCCTCCTGCAACGGCTGCGGAAAAGCATTATTTTTCACATAGGAAACAAGCAGCGATAACTGTTTAATGAACAACGCAATAGCAGCAAACAATCCAGACATTCCTATCCCTCCCGTATGGTAGTGACGTTGGGTTATGTTCACAACGTGTTGACGATATGGGCAACCAAACGAAGGTTATGCTCAATGAGCAGATTGCGCGAAACTTGATTTCCCTCCGCCATGAGCTGAAGGTGCTTAAGCTCATCTTCTTCATGCAGCGGCTGAGGAAATGCGTTGTTCTTGACGTAAGAAACAAGGAGCGACAGCTGTTTGATAAACAATGCGATCGCCGCAAACAATCCGGGCATCGAAAAGCCACCTCCATACAATTTCGCCTCTAACAGGAAGACAACGAAGCCGTTCTCCTATTACCGACAGTGAAGACTGTTCTACAGTGTATGTAGGCGGCGGCCTATACGTGCCTGTACGGCCACAACAAAAAGAGCCTTGTCATCGCACATGACAAGACTCTTCCCAACTTATACGTTATCCGCGATCTCTTGAAGCGTCACAGGACGGTTCTCTTTCATGGACAAATACGCCCCGAACACCATTTGCATCGTCTTCAAATTATCCGCTACGCTGTTCTCTGGCTCGCGCTCTTCTTCCACGGCACGCATTAGCTCGCCCATCGTCCCCATGAAGGCATGCGGGAACCATTTGCCATGCAGCTTCGGCGTGAACCAGTAATCCTCATGGATCGCTTTCGTATAGAAGCTGAGTGTGTCTTCACGACCAATCGGATAGTTGTAAAGCGATCCGTTCGTCCCTTTGATAATCCCCTCCGTGCCTTCGAAGCGATACGTCGCATACCAGTCATCTTCATCAGCGATATGGTTATGATTATCATGAATGATGCCGCGAGCTTCTCCCGGAAACTTGATGTGCAGCAGCGTGCGCGTCTCCCCGATCGTGCGCTGTCCCGGGAAACGTGCTCCATCGGCGTACACATACTCCGGCGTACCGAACAAGAAACGAATCGCATCCATGTAGTGAATGCTGTGGTACATGAATTCCAGCGTCGGCATTTCACGCAGCCAGCCCCAGTTGGCAAAGTCCTGCTTCACATTCACTTGAATCGAAGCCTGCAGCAGCTCCCCGAGCCATCCGCGCTGAATGATCGTATGGCTCGCGCGAATGCTTGGCGACCAGCGCATCTGCTGGTTGACGGCACCTTTGACTCCATAACGCTCGCATGCTTGTTGAATTCGCACAGCCTCAGGGTAGGATTCTGCCAATGGTTTCTGGCAAAGGATATGTTTACCTGCCGCTGCTGCCCGCTCCGCAATCTCCGGTTGAATCTTCGCAGGGATTGCGAGATCCGCTATTCGAACTTCCGGGTCTGCAAGCAGCTCATCGAGTTCCTTATAGACTTTCGGAATGCCGAATTTAGCTGCAAGCTTCTCTGCCCGCTCCGTATTCACGTCATATATGCCGACAACGCGTAGACCGCCCATTTGATAGGCCGGCAGGTGGCAGGCATCCACAATTTCACCTGCACCGATAATGCCGATGCCCATTTCCTTATTGGCAGGCAGGGCCGGGCGATACTCTAGATCCAGCCAATTCTCTTTTATCGCACTCACGCCTTACGCACCTCCGATCCATTCTACAAGCTTGGTCCGATCCGGTTAATACTGAACTCCTGATGACCCAGTACTTCCGCTTTCGTCCATTTGCCTTCCGCAACCTCAACGATTTCCTGCCAGATCCGCTCGCCCGCTTGTTCTAGGCTGGCCGTTCCGTCCAGCATATCGCTGACGTCAATATCCATATTATCTTCCATCCGCTGGAACATCATTTTGTTACCGGTAATCTTAATGACCGGTACGACTGCAGCGCCTGTCGGCGTGCCGCGACCTGTTGTGAAACAGACGATATGAACACCGCCGGCGGCCATACCCGATACGCATTCAATATCATTACCCGGCGAATCCATAAAATAAAGCCCGTTCTCAGGGATATACTCCGCATATTCTATGATACCTTTAATTGGCGCTTTGCCGCATTTGCTAATGCAACCCAGCGACTTCTCCTCGATCGTAGACAATCCGCCGGCAATGTTGCCCGGGCTCGGGTTACCGCCGCGCATGTCTGCGCCCATCCGTTCAACCTCTTTATCAAAGCGGCTAACGATATAGTAGAGTCGGTCAGAGAGCTCCTCCGTTACGCAGCGCTCAGCCAGCAAATGCTCAGCGCCGATAATTTCCGTCGTCTCGCCAATTACGATAGAACCGCCTTCAGCGATTAGCGAATCCGCAGCCGCACCGAGTGCCGGATTGGATGCAAGTCCGGAAGTGGCGTCAGATCCGCCGCATTTGACTGCTACTTTAAGCTTGCTAAGCGGAACCGGCACCTTCTCTTCTTTCTCCAGCTCAGCCATCATCCGTTTCGCCAATTCCGTACCATATGAAATCGCCTTAACCGAACCGCCGACGGATTGAATGTCGAACACCTCGACAGGCTTGCCTGTTTTGCGAATTTCCTCAGCTAATGCAATCGGGTCTACAACCTCGCATCCTAAGCTGATGATGATAACGGCGCCAACGTTAGGATTCTTGCCTGTACCGGCAAGTACATCGAACGTACGCTCTTTATCTGCGCCGATTTGACTGCATCCGTGCTGATGCGGAATCGCAATGCTGCCTGGTACCATTTGCATAATCCGGCTGCATACCTGATTCGAGCAAATAACGGTCGGGATGATCAGCAGATGATTGCGAATTCCGATATCTCCATTTGGGCGTTCGTACGCCATGAATGTCTTACTCATTGCGCTGCCTCCTTCATCCCCAGGTCCCCGCGGCCGCGGATGCCTTCAATATTGTGTACATGCACATGGCAGCCAAGCGTAATCGGCTTCACAGCCCGTCCGATGACTTCTCCGTATTTGCGAACGTCTTCTCCGGAAGCAATGTCCGAGATCGCCACTTTATGGCCAAAAGGAATATCCTCTGCGAGTGTAATCATTTGCAGCTCGGCTGCATTGCGGTAATGAATCGATTCTCCTGCTTTCATATCGCGAAGCGCTGTTGCTACATGATCGCGCTCGTCCATGTACAATGCGTCTGCGCCTGTTTCAATACGGTGTTCCACGTAAGCTCCGCCTTCCGGTGTTACAGAATGATAGACAATCTTCTTCAGCTTCGATATAGTTCAATTATAGAAACTAAGAAACAGAATATAAATAATCAATATCGCTGAAAATATACCTTTTTTTGCACTATTCACATCCTGGAGGTGACAATCCGTTGAACCCGCTTCGCAAACATTTTGATCCCGACTCCTCGCTGCCAATTGAGCTCGCCCTGCACAGTACGAAGAATCTGCAGTCGGAGCTGCCGGATCATCTTCATGATTGGTATGAGATTATCTATGTTCACAGCGGCGCCGGCTCGTTCTTTATCAATCATACCTTCTATGAGATGCAGGCCGGAGATCTCTATCTGATCCCTGGCAATACGATACATCGTACACTCCCTCATTCGGATGAACCGCTCACGTCATCAGCTATGTTCTTCAGCGGACAATATGTGCAAACGACCGCAATCGGCAAGGATTCGTACTCTTTCTTGCGCAGTTTCGATTTGGCCAAGACGCTACGCAATTACCGCCTTGAGCTGCTCCCGGCTGAACGCATTCGGATCGAATCCATCATCGACGAGATGAACGAGGAGTTCCTTCTGCGAAAGCCCGGTTACCGACAAGCGGTGCTGCTGCTGCTGCAGACCGTACTTCTCCATACGAATCGCAAAATGAACCCCGGTGAGCCTAAGCAGCAACATGGCGGATCACGACCGGTATGGCTGCAATCCGCGCTGAACTACATCGACGCACATCTGGTAGAGAGCTTAAGCTTGTCCGCACTCGCGGCGCGCGCAGCCGTCAGTCCTTCCTATTTCTCCAGAATGTTCAAACAGATGACCGGGCTAAATGTAACGGAATATGTCATCGCCAAACGAATCATGCATGCCAAGGAGCTGCTTGCTGACACCGATTATACGGTAGCTGAAATCGCAACCATGTGCGGCTTCGAGAGCCTGCCGCATTTTTACCGCATGTTCAAGAAAGTGGCGGGCAGCACCCCCGCACATTATAAACGTGTAGATGATCGAAGTCCCTAATTGCGCGCACAAAAAAACTGCAGCCCTATGAGTATCAAACTCATGCGACTGCAGCTTCTTCCTTTTATTTCAGATCAGCTGGATATACCAAACCTTGCTGACGACGTGCCTCATCTAAGATGTTCATAACGGCTATGGAATTCGCATGCGAATTCAGCTTGGATTCCCGTTCTCCGCTCTGAACCAATTCGATAAAGGCTTCCACCTCATAGCTCATCGTGTGGCGTTCAACCGGTTTGGACACATCTTCCACACGTCCGTCCCGGTAATGGATGCGTATGTGGATCGGCAAATTAATGCTGTCGATCGTCATAGTCGCTTCCTCCCCTTGGATTTCCGCCAGCAGCGAGGAGTTGCTGATTTTGGAATACATAATGGAAGCTTCCATGTCCGGGTACTTCGCAATCAAGCTTCCTTGTCCATCTACGCCTGATTCCAGCAGGTAGCCGCTCGCCCGAATCTGTTCCGGTTGACCGAACAGAACCACAAGCGGATAGATGCAATATACACCCAGGTCCATTAATGCCCCATTGGAGTATTCAGGTTTGAACGCATTCAATACTTGTCCTGCTTTGTAGGCATCGTAGCGCGAAGAATACTGACAGTAGCTTGCAAAATACCGCCGGACCTTCCCAAGCTTCGGCAGATGCTCGATGATCGACGTGAAACCAGGTAGTTGCGTGCTCTTCATCGCTTCCATGAAAACAACGTCATACTGTTTCGCCGCATCAACGATCAGCTGCAGCTCGCGCGTATTCGATGCTGCCGGTTTCTCGCACAGTACATGTTTCCCTTTGCTCATAAACAAGATAGCCAGCTCGGCATGGAGCGATGTTGGCGAGGCGATGTAGACCGCATCCAGCTCGCTGCTTGCCGCCATCTCCGCAGCATCCGTGAATGTGAATGGGATGTTATGCTTGGCTGCGTACGCCTCCGCCCGCTCCTCGGTTCTGGAATAAACTGCGGTTAGGCTGAACCCTTCCACTTCGCTTGCTGCTTCGATCATAGAATCCGTAATCCAATTCGTTCCAATAACGCCAAATCTAATCATAACAATCCTCCGACAAAGGTGATACGTTCTATTGTAGCAAGAAGAATCGGCTGCCGCCATCCTTCGCAAGTAGCTTTTAGAATGTAAGCCGGTAGAAGGCTTTATTCTCCAAGCCACGAATTTGCGGCGTCCATGCCTCATGGCTGCCTGTAGTGTCGAAAGCATCCTCGATCATTTGCAGCTTCGCATCGATTGAATCGATATGATGCAGTGCCAGCGCTTCTGCCAGCTGCGGCTGAACAGGACTTCCCCATTCACCAAGATTATGATGGGAGAGCACAAGGTGCTGCAGAGCCATGATGCGCTCTGAATCCGGATCGATGGCGAGACGCATTGCCGCTTCCGCTACCCACAGCGAGGCTTGCGAGATATGCCCGATCAGCTTGCCCGCATTACTATAGTCTGACACGATGCCAAGCTCAGAAACCATCTCCACCGGCTTCGCGATATCATGCAGAATGATGCCGGCCTTCAGCAGGTCCGCATTCAAGAACGGCCGCTGCATGCAGATGAACTCTCCCAGCTCCAGCATCCGTGAGATATGATACACAAGACCGGCATAGTACGCGTGGTGATGTGATTTGGCCGCAGGCGCATGAAGCAGCTTATCCCCGACTTTGTTCAAGCAATAGTCTACAACGCCGCGAATCTCTGTATCCGCTATGCTGTCTTTGGCCTTATGAATACCTGCAAGCAGCACCTCCGGCTGAACCGGTGCCGATCTTACGAAATCCGTTAACTGAACGCCGTCGGCTTCGGTCGTCTTACGAATGCGAACGATCTTCACCTGCAGCTTCTCCCGGTAGAGCTGAGCCATACCTTGCACCTTTACAAGGGTAAGCGGTACTAGGTTTTCTTTATCCGACGGTGTCGCGTCCCACAGCTTCCCGGCCACATGACCGCTGGCATCCGAAAGCACAATATTCATGAAATCCTTAGGAGGCGTCGTATTGGTTTGTTTCACTTCACTCTCTTTAATGAGATAGAAACCGATAAATTCTTCGCCATCTCGTAAATCTTTGACAATCGTCATGCACATTTCCCTCCACCTATTCGACAACCTGACACCTAGAACTTCGGGAGGGTCATGGCAAAATCCTTTAATAAGCACATTTTTTCCTATGAAATCGATCCTTGTGCCGCAAATCCGATCATAGTACCGCCCGTTCCCGATACTCCTGTGGGGTCATATTGGAATGAGCCTTAAACAGCTTGATAAAATGCGGCACAGCTTGATAACCGAGCGTCTGCGCAATTTCGTAAATTTTCTTATCGCTGCTGCGCAGCATGTAGGTTGCCAGCTCCATCCGATATTTTAGAATATAATCGCTTAGATTTGTACCGGTTTCTGCCCGATAGGCTCGTGACAGGTAGGCCGGATGTAAGCCAATGTGCGCCGCAACCGACTGCAGCGACAGGCTGCCATTCATATTCTGCTCCACATAAAGATGTACCTTATCCATCAGGCTGACCTTCTGCTTATCTGCTTGATCGCCGAACAGCTCTTGAATACTTCGAAAGAGGAAGTAAGCCCACCTCTCCAGCTGCGCTAAGGAAGGAGCGGCAGGCATAAGGCCGAAGGTAGAGCTGCCAAGCTCACTCAGCAGCTTCCCCTTCTTATGCGCCATATACTGATAAGCCCCTGCGATCGTAAAATACGCTTCATTCGCATACTCCGGCGGGTAATGAACACTTCTCAATTCATCGAAAATTTCATTCAGCTTCTTGTCTGCTCCGGCCCAATTCCCGGTATCGAGCAAATGCAGCAGCAGAGGCGGCTTATACAGGGAAGTCATATTCCCGATTGCGGGCGTCTCCGGCCCATCATCCACGCGCAGAAATACACTTTGCAGGCTATCCTTCTCAATTGTCCTCATCCCGTTCACGATCATTCGGTATTGCTTGGGCAATCCCTCCGGAAAGGCTGTCCCTTTCACGGCCACCGCAACGGACAAGCTGTTGTTTAGCAGCGATTCCGCCTTCTTCTTCAGCTTGGCTGCTCGGCAATCGAGTGCAGAGCGGTCCATCCCTGTGAATATGCCGTCTCTGCTCCCGATTGGCGAGGCGATACATACAAGATATTCATTCTGATCCAAGCAGAACCATAGATGGAACGCATCATGAAACACTTCCTCCGCCATATTCATGACCGCATATTCAATGAGTGCTCGATCCATTCGTTTATAGTCCTGCATTCGCCCTTCCAGTCGTACGACGAACATACCGGTATCCTGTTGAGTCGAGAAAGGCAGCTCCAACATGGATAGTTTCCGCTCAAGCTCCGCATCTGCTACGCGTCCCTCGCTTAATAACCGTCCCAGCAGCTCGCTGCGTAAGGTTGGCAGGTTCTCTCTGTAAGCATACACACTGCGCTGCTGCTGATTATGCACCTTCAGCTCGTCCGCAATCTCGTCTACGAGTTTTTCCAGCTTCGAGCGCAGCTGTTCCGGGTTAACCGGCTTCATGAGGTAGCCTGAAGTGTTAAACGGTACGATACTTTGCGCGTATTCGAAATCCGCATACCCCGACAGAACGATCAATTTCACTTTCTGATTCGTTCTTCTAATCTCTTGGATTAATTCAACGCCACTCATCTCCGGCATCCGAATATCCGTAATGACAAGCTGAATGGAATGCTCTCGGAATATCGCGAGCGCCTCTTCGCCTGAGAACGCCTTATGAATACGCACAATACCGAGCTCATCCTTCGGTATCGTTGCCGCGATGCTATCCACCTGAGAAGGGATGTCGTCGACGATCAGTATTTCAAATATGGGAATCGCCTCCCTCTTTGATAATTACGAGCCGTGCACGCAATCCGCCTAAAGCAGAGTGATCGATATGCAAACCCGATAGTGGGCCAAAATAATGCCGCAATCGCTGATGCACATTCCATAATCCGAGACTCTGCAACGCACTGGATTGCTGAAGGGAGCTGCAGAGAGCCGCAATCGCCTCCTGCTTCATGCCGATTCCATTGTCTTCAACCGCAAGCTCGCAGCCGTTCTCGGTCCGATAGCCGGAGATGATAATCCGGCATTCGCCTTTCCTTCCACCCATACCATGCACGATCGCATTCTCGACAAGCGGCTGAAGGAGAAGCCGCGGCAGGAGCAGCTGCATCATGCCTTCTTCAATATGTTCATCGTAGCGAAGCCGTTCCGACTGCATCCGGTGAATTTCCAAGTAATTGCGAAGCAGATCCATCTCTTCCGCGAGGAAGGTCAGCTGCTGCTCCGTCTTCGTCGTATAGCGATAATATTGGCTTAGATGCTGAGTGAAAGCGACAATCGCTTTCGTCCGGTCCAGCTGCGCCATACTTTGGATATAAGCGAAATTATTGTATAAGAAATGCGGATTAATCTGCGCTTGCAGATGTTTCAGCGAGGATTCCTTCGCGCGAAGCTCCTCGATATAAACCTTATCAATTAACGTTTGGATATCGTCTGACATCAAGTTAAACTGCTCGATTAAATAATGGAATTCATTCTGCGGCTCGCGTTCGATGCGATGACCATATTCACCACGGCGCAGCGACTTCACCGCACGAATTAACTCATAGATCGGCCTTTGTACATTCCGATACAGCAGTGCCGCAGCTGCAACACCAAGCACCAGAAGCAGCAGCCCTGCCCCATAGAAAATCCGTTTGCTCTGATCAATCGGCTGCAGCACCTTCTTCATCGGCACAAAATCAACCAAATACCAGCCTAATGCAGCAGATGCCGCATAGTTAACCAGGTATGGCTCATCGTGAAACGTAATCTTGATGGAGCCTTCTTTATTCAGCGCATTCTGTTTCAGGACGGCGAATTGACGAGTCATCTCCCCGATCAACTGCTTATCCGAATCATGCGTTTGAATCGTCTCGAATGACGGATTATATAAGAAAGGCTTGCCGCCGCTGCCCTGCATGAACCGCTCCAGCATGTGGACTAGATTCTCCGTCGAGAAGGTTACTTCCACATATAAATTCGGATTCTCGGGTTTTCCCTGCGGGGTAAAGGGCAATATCAAATGGCGCACGAACGCCTTCTCTTCTCCCCGTTCCGTTTCAATAAGTCGATAATCCCAATAGTCTTGAACCGCATTCTCGAAATAAGCTTCATTGTACTCTTCCATCCAATTGGTCGATACTGCTACACCGGACGGCGGTGAGAAGACAGTCAGTTTATTGGTCCAGGCTAAGGTGGTCGATTGCATATCGAGCTTCTCCTGCAGCAGCTTCTTCGCTTCAAGCCTCGAATAGGTTTGCACGTTTGAGGATCGGAACTGCAACTGAACCACATCCGGTTCTCTGGCGATGACGAATGCCGCCCTCCACAGCCGATCTACCTCCGTATCCATCTGATCGACAAAGAAACGGAGCCGATTCAGGTTAACCTGAAGCAGCTCTCGTTCCACTACGCCTGTGCTTATTTTGTTAGAGGAGTTGTACATCATCACGATCGGTACAAGCAGGAGCACGATGACGATCATAATCTTGGTAAAAATATTAATTCTGCCGCCTACGACACGTCTGAATCGCATCATGCATGGTCACCGTCCGATTCCGTTCCTCTTTGGCCTGAATATCGATTAAGATTTTACAGAACCGAGCACGATCCCTTTGACAAAATACTTCTGCAGGAACGGATACACCATCAGAATCGGCAGTGCGCCGATGAAGATTTGCGCTGCTTTGACCGTTCGGTTCGAGAAGTTGGCAATCGACTCCGTCGATACGCCAATACGGGATAAGTTGTCGCTGACAATCATGGAATGCAGATACGAGGCTAGCGGGTAGCCATCCGGCTTCGACATATAGATAATGCCATCAAACCAAGAGTTCCAGTGCGATACCATCGTGAACAGTGACAATGTAGCGATAGATGGCATGGATACCGGTAAATAAACACTCCATAGTACGCGTAAATGACCTGCACCATCGATATAGGCCGCTTCTTCAAGGTCCTGTGGAATGGTTCGGAAGAAGTTGAGCATGAGGATCATATTCCACACACTTACCGCTCCGGGCAATACGAGCGCCCAGATGCTATCTAGCAGATGAAGCTTGCTGATGACGATATACGAAGGAATGAGGCCTCCTGAGAATAACATCGTGAAGACGAAGATCCACGTGTACACTTGACGCCCGGGGAAGCGAAGGCTTGTTTTCGACAAACTGTAGGACGCCATCGTTATGACAGCCATGGAAATGACCGTACCCAGTATCGTACGCTCTGCGCCGATCCACATCGCCAATAGAAATTTCTCATTGGCCAATGTCTTCGCATAAGCGTCCAATGTAAAGCCGATCGGCCAGAAGTTGACGATATTAGCTGTAGCAGCTGCACGAGAACTGAAGGACACCGCAAAGACGTGGATCAATGGAAGAATACAGAGAATGCCAAGTAAACTCAGCAGAATGTTATTAGAAATCGCAAACGCAGCGTAACCTCGGGAGCGAAATTTCATTACGGGCCTCCTTTAGAAGATTCGGTAGTTGGCTAGCTTGTACGCCAATCTGTAGCTGACAATAATCAAGATGAAGCCGATCACCGACTTGAATAGCCCCACGGCCGTACCAAAGCTGAATTGCCCATTGTTCAAGCCAACGCGATACACAAACGTATCAATAATGTCACCGTGCGAGAATACAAGCGGATTGTAGAGATTTAAGATTTGATCGAATCCCGCATCCAAGATACGCCCAAGGGACAATGTTGCTACTACGATAACGATAGGCAGTATGAGTGGTATGGATATGTAAATGACTTGCTGCCAACGGGTGGCCCCGTCAATCTCTGCCGCTTCATATAAAGCCGGATTGATGCCAACGAGCGTAGCCAGGAAAATTATCGCCGAGAAGCCAAATTCCTTCCACACGTCGCTTACAATGACCGTAAAACGAAACCATTGGCCGTTACCTAGAAAGAATATGCTCTTGCCGCCAAACGCTTCGATCAGCCTATTCACGATCCCGCCATCCGTAGATAGGATATCGATCATGATCCCGCCAAGAATTACCCAAGATAGGAAGTGTGGCAAATAAACAAGTGTCTGTAGAATTCGTTTGAAGTAGGTTTTGGCAACTTCGTTAAGCAGAAGCGCAAAAATAATCGGGATAAACAAATTAATGACTAGTTTAAACGATGCAATTATTAGCGTGTTCCAGATGACCTGCTTACTGTCCGGATATTCAAACAAGGTGCGGAAATGCTCCAGTCCGACCCATGCCGACTTGGTGATGCCAAGCCATGGCTGATAGTCTTCAAAGGCTATGATGACGCCGAATAACGGAATGTAATTAAAAATGATACATAACACTAACGCAGGCAACACCAGTAAATGAAACGGCCATGTCTTCCTCCAATATGACGCCACGCTGCATCCTTCCTTTCCATAGAAAAACGGGGGATCGGCGACAGCTTGCAGCAGCCTCTCCCCCGTTTGTACTCTGTCACTTCATGCTCGTTATTTGATACTATCGGCGTACCATTCATTCACTTCTTCGGTAATCTTCTCGCCGCCATTGTCCAGCCATTGCTTAGCGAACTCATCGAAGAACTCGAGCGGCTTCTCGCCGTAAATAATTTTCAAGTAGCTCTCCGTAGCGAGTTTCTTCAGCAGCTCGCCCTTGGATTTCATCGTAGCTGTCATCGGACCGGTGAAATAGTTTTTACCTTCTTCGATGCCTTGGTTCATCCGGACACCTGCGGCAACGATTTGTTTCTTCGCCATCTGTTTCACGTCGAACTCTCTTGTTGTCAGAGGCTCTGCGTTCGGATCTGCAAGGAATTTCTTGATCGGAGCGTCATTGGAGAACGGAATTGTTGTCGTACCGCCAATGATGCTTGCGATCATGAAACGCATATCCATCCGGCTGCCGTCTTTCAGCGGCCATTTGTCTTCCGGAACGCCTTCGTCCTTGTAGTTGCCTTTGATGATTTTACCGTCCATATTCACATAATCGTAACCTTCGTGATAACCGTCCTTGAAGCGTGGATCGAAGTACGGATCCCCTTCTTGCTCCAGGTTTTTAGCGAAGATTTTGTTGAAGTATGCAAACCATGCTTCGATATCTTTGAAGTCTTTGTTGAACATCGTGAAGCCGCCCGTGATCGATTTCTCAGCGCGGCCAACCGTTCCGTCAGCGCCGGCCGGAAGCTCGAATGGCTCGAAATCTGCTTTTGGATTCAGCTTGGTTACATCGCTAAGCGGCCAGTCGCCCATCCAGAACGGTCCGAACATTACGCCTGCTTTGCCGCTTGCAGCCATCTCGGAAGCTTTCATTGGATCTTTGATCCCAGCTTCTTTATCCATGTAGCCCTTGCTCATCCAATCTCTCATCGTTGTCAGGTACTTCTTCGCATCCGGATTAATCGCACCGTAGCTCAGTTTACCGTCATCGCCTAAGTTCCAGTAGCTTGTCACGTCGTACGTATTGATCATTTGCTTCGTAAATGCGCCGACAATCGCGTCCGTTTGACCCATCCACGTCCATGGACCTTCTTTTAACGGTACTGCCAAGCCGAATGTATCCGCCTTGCCATTGCCGTCCGGATCGTTCTCGGTGAATTGTTTGAGAACGTTTTCAAGTTCAGCGATCGTTTTAGGCGGCTGCAAACCAAGTGTATCCAGCCAATCTTTACGCACCCACATGACCGTTCCTTCATCGCCCATGAAGAAGCTTGGGAGTCCGTAAAGCTTACCGTCACGTTTTACTCCACCCAGTGCATAGTTGTATTTCTCAAGAATCTTCTTATATTCCGGATGCGCATATTTCTCTATCGCTTCATCAAGCGGCATTACCCGACCTGCAGAAATCAGATTCTGAACCGAATCGCCTGGTGCCGAGAATACATCCGGCAGCTTGCCGTTGCTGGAGAGCAGCAGTCGAATTTTCGTATCATAATCTTCCGGTTTCGTTACGATAAAATCGAACTTAATGTCGATCCCCATGTTTTCCTTCATCCAGCGGGTATGAGCGTTGTCTTCCATCGACTCTCCGGGCTTGAAGGCATTCCCCCTGGAAGCGCCATCATCTACAACCGCAGTTGTAATCGTAATCGGAGGATCGAATTTCTGGTTCCAAATATCAGCCGCCGGCTTCTCATCGGTTGCTGCTGCACCATTGTTTGCAGCTTGATTGTTCGTCGCCGTTGCTTTGGTGTTCGATGCTTCTTGATTGCTGTTGTTGTTGTCGGAACAAGCAGCAAGCGTTGGAAGCATGCCAAGGACGAGTGAGAGCGTAACGCCTTTTGCTAGCTTTGCATACCGTTTCATGTCCTACCCCTTTACTTTGTAGTGGTGCTTACAAGGCTAATTATAGAGGCGGCCATTTGATGTTTATATATTCCATTCTTTACTTCATATCGCAAATTGTACATTGACACTGTTCGCGCAAAAACATAAAAAACCATGCTCTGACTCCTCATCAGCAGCACGGTTTTTCCTTTTACTAACAAATATTACTAACCAGAGATGGAGCTGTGAACGGCTGTACGCGAGGTTCTTCTTGCATAAAGGACCATCATAATTACACTAACCAGAAACGCCACGACGATAAAGACTAGCGGAAACTTTGCATTGATCGTATACGTCCATCCGCCAAGTATACCTGCAGGAAACGTGAAAATCAGAATGAGTACACCAAGAATGGAGAAGACTTTCGCTCTGTTATGGTCATCGATCGCATTCTGTATGGAAGACTCCAAATAAGGGCTTGCCAGCAGTCCGCCGATGGCCATCAGAACCGTACTCATAATCGTCGCCGTAATGTTCTCAGGCCCGGTTGTCAACAGCATGACGAACGACACCGCTGAAATCAGAAAACCCACGATCATGTATCGATTGGCGAGGCGCTCCTTAAGTCTTGGTGTAACCACCATCAGGAATAAGATCATAGCAGCAGATGAAATCGCCGGGAAAATCGAGATCACCGAATCATTGATATGCAGGGCATCCACCCAATATACAGACAAGTACGTATTCCGGAGAGTCATTTGAAAATTGAATAGAATGTACACGCCGAAAATAATCATCAGTGCTTTATTCGCTACGATCATCTTCATGACATCTTTGTATTCGGTAATCGTATCCGAAAGGCTGACTGTCGAGCTTTCTTCCATCTTCTTAATGCCTATTGCAGTTTCATGCGTAGTTAAATGACGGACAATCATCATGATAGTCATCCCTACAAAAGCAATCACATACATAATGCGCATTGCCGGCACTAATGTGAATTGACTCACAAACAAGCCGCCAAGCGGCGCGAACAACCCTCCAATAACGCCGATAAACATAAGAATGGTAAACACGATGGAACGATCCTTTGGATCGGTATCTTCCACGAGCAGACAGTACCAAGCGGTAGTCGGCACACGTTGAAAACTGTTCACGACCGCGGCCACCAGGAAGAACCAGAAATTCTGTGAAACTGCCCAGATCAAGGTCGCGACGCTCCAACTAATGACATCATAAACGAGCAGCGCACGCCGCCTGCCCATTTTGTCAGTCAAATGACCGCTGATTAAAGAAGTGAAGATTTGCATCGTCATCCCGATTGATGTAATGAGCCCAATCTGAGTTTCGCTTACCCCCAGTTCAAGCATATAGATCGAGGCGTAGGTCATGTACATGTTAAATGGGATCAGAAACAGCGGCTCATAGAGCAAGCAGTTTCTTGCATTCCCTTGAATCCTTCTCCACACACGCAGCATCCCCTTGATCTATTGTCTGTAAGCGTTCTCCATAACGTCATGTATTCGAAGATCAAGGTACCATATCCTTCATTTTTGCACAACAAAAAACCGACCAGTTGCTTCTGGTCGGTTCATTATGTATGGCGTATTGCGCCTTGAAAACTGGATACGAACCTTTGCGAAGGTCATCATTAGCTGATTGTTGTCCGAAGTTGAACATCCGAGCGAATGTTCGTAGGATAAGCCCTCGACCGATTAGTATTCGTCAGCTGCATGCATTGCTGCACTTCCACCTCGAACCTATCAACCTGGTCGTCTTCCAGGGGTCTTACATACTGG